>NZ_JACJTR010000039.1 GCF_014698795.1 Nostoc sp. FACHB-892 | reverse complement strand
AAGTTACCGCCGACGATTCCACCTTACTCAAGATGACGGCGATTGCTATACATTGTGCTGCTCACGTTAAAGCAATTCTTGGGTTTACTATCCCTAGCGACTGTAAGCCTATTTGGTTGCTAGCCACAATGCTAGAGCAGCTGGGGCTAAAGTTGACTTTCCGCAAGCAGGGCAAACGGGGTCAACAGGTAAAACTTTTTTCCTTATCTAAAAAGGAATTAGAATTTGCAATGCATGTAATTGCTCATCGTGAAACGAAGCGGAATCAAAAAGAAAATCGAACCTATTATGCCCCCAAAACCCCTGCTGCGTATAGTGTAAACCCCAATCAGCAGCCCGTATCCACACCCCCCCTTGATGCTATAGGGAACTCCCATTGCCAAGGGGAGGATACTACCGAACTTGAGTCGCCTCCGACCGATCGGATTACGCTACTTCATTGCGTAGAAATACTTCGCTCTGGTATTTCTCGTGGAGTGGATGCAATTAAAGGCATTCTCAAGCGATGGGTTGAGGATTTGCGCTGGGAGACGGTACTGGAACTTGAAGCGATCGCTCCTGATGAACTGCGACTTGTCGAGGCAGCAGTACCGGAATTTTACGCCTTGCTCAATGAAGAGGTGTTGCCTATGGAGGAGTAAAGTCGGCGACGCCTACGCCGCGACTGAGCTACGTAAATAAAGAGCAATCTGTGCCTTATTTTTATCAGTGAATATCGCTTGAGGTGTTGCTGATGGAATTGTAAATGGCTTTTTGGGAAAATCCTTATAGCCTTTATTGGCTATCAGTCCTGTCTAGATCAACTAATAGGTATTTCCTGATCTATCACTCCGATGATAACCTCGTGTTATCCGCATTTTGCTTGTCAATATTGCTGCTGCCCATTGATGGCGGTGATAGCATCGATAACGCCGCGATCGCACCCCGGACTTGGGATGGTTCCACCTCCAGATAATTTTGCAGTTGCTCTAAGTTGCGATGTCCGCTAATTTCTTGGATGACTCGCAATGGAATTCCGGCATTGCTCATGAAAGTAAGTGCGGTTCTGCGGCAACTGTGTGTGCTTGCTCCTTCGATGTCCGCACGTTCGCAAGCTTCTCGGAAGATTAGGCTTGCATATTCTGAGTGCAAGTGACCCCGCCCCCATCTACCAGGAAACAAAAAACCGTCACGGGAGTTTGTCGGTTTGTAACTAGCTAAGAACTGCCTTAGTTCTGACAAAATTGGAATGCTGCGGGTAGCTAACTTTCCCTTTGTATTCCCTTTACGGATGATCAGCTCTGCTCTGATCCGTCCCTTGCTGTTATAAACATCTTTAATTTTTAGGGTAACTGCTTCATTGACGCGGCAACCCGTGTACAGCATCACGGCACCGAGTGTTCTATCCCGGACTGTGGTCAACCCCGAAGTGAATAGACGCTGGATTTCTTCCGGCGACAAAACTTTTGCCTTTCCGTGACGGTCAATTTTCACAGCCCCGAACCCCCGATAGTTAATCATTATCGCCGATGCTCCCGTCCCAGGATTTATTTCGGTGAAAAAAGTGTGGAACTGTACTGCAATGTGTACTAGTTTCTCTACCGTTTCCCTTTCCCTGTTCACGGACAAAGTGAAAATTGTGGCACTTTGTCAGCAACAGAATACCCCCGTCACCTGTAGCCAGAACGGTGTACTAATGCTGTACTATTCCCTTGCCATTTAAGCGCACAGGAGAAAAAGCCGATGTTTACCTAGACACTACCTTTCTTCATGCCATTGGGCTATAGCCGAATGGCACTGAAATAAGACAAAACCCATGATTGATAATGGTTTGGAGAAATGAAACCCAAATTGTGATTTATCAGTGCAGAGCGGATTCTAAGTAACACTTGATGTTAGCGTGGCAGCAATACTAGCAGGCGATCGCTGAAAAAATTCTTCTGTATGAAGAAAAAGCTTCCAAGTCCTGTAAAAAAAGAATTGGAGATTGGAAGCCAATATGACTACTACTGTGCCAAATCGTGTACAAGTTCTCAAGACAAAATTTACCACTAGTCTAGGATTACCGTTTCGAGACATTTTACCGGAATGGGAAATTCAACAAGTTATTGACGAGCTTGGTATTAAATATCGTCGTCGGCTGTTTGATCCGTTCGTAACCTTATGGGTATTTCTATCACAAGTATTAGACGTTGATAAAAGTTGTGAGAATGCAGTTTCAAGAGTTAGTGCATGGTTAGCGAGTGAAGCTTGTGAAATTCCTTCAATCGATACAGGTGCTTATTGTAAAGCACGAAAAAGATTGCCAGAACAACTTTTAGAGAAACTTTTTAACTCTGTGGCTGAAAAATTACAAGGTAAAGTAATGCCTTTGCAATTGTGGTGCGGTCGTCATATCAAAGTAATAGATGGTTCAACAGTATCAATGCCTGATAGTATTGAAAATCAAAAATCTTACCCTCAGCCTAGTAGTCAACAACCTGGTTGTGGCTTTTCCATCGCTAAAATCGGTGTAATATTTTGTTTAACTACAGGCGCTGCTATTGCTTTAGCTGTCGATGTTTTGAACACTCATGATATCAAACTTGCTAGGAAGTTAGCTCAATTTCTTCACAAGGGAGATGTACTTTTAGGAGATAGAGCTTTTTGTGCTTATGCTGATTTAGTTGTCATAAAAAATATGGAATGTGATGCCGTTTTTCGTAAACATCAATCCCGAAAGACCTCTATGCGTCGTGGTAAAATTGTTGGAGCATGTGACAAGTTAGTGACTTGGCATAAACCAAAAAAATGCCCACAAGGTTTAAGTCAATCAGAATTCGCTGCTCTACCTAAAACCTTAATTGTCCGAGAAATTTATTACCATATTGTGATTCCAGGATTTCGGACTACCAACGTCAGTTTGATTACAACTTTATTAGATTCTCAAACTTATACCACTCTCGAAATTGTTGGGCTTTATGACTCTAGATGGGATGTTGAAGTCAATTTAAAACATTTGAAAACTACTTTAGGTATGGAGGTGTTACGTGGTAAAACTCCTGAAATTGTACGTAAGGAAATTTACGCTTTTTTGTTAGCTTATAACCTGCTACGTACATTAATGTGGGAGGCTGGGATGACTTTCGGTGTTCCTCCATTACGCTTATCTTTACAAGGAACTCGTCATCACTTAGATCACTTTATTCCTGAATTATTAGCTAATACTGGCAAAAAACGCGATCGCATTTATCGGACTTTGCTCCTTATTATTGTTTACAAACCAGTTCCTGACCGTCCCGGTCGAGCTGAACCCAGAGTTAGGAAACGCCGTCCCAAAGCTTACCCATTAATGAAACAACCTAGAAATCAATTACGCCGTCAATTACAGACTGCTTAATTTAACTATATCTTGGCTTATTTCAGTGCCATTCGGCTATAGCCAATGCCCCTAAAAATGCACCTATATTGAAAAACCTAAAGATAGGTGAAAAAAATAAACTAAAAATGGCTTTATAGTTAATAAGTGATATAAAAATCTAAAGAGCATACTCTTAACAGTTAACTACACAAATATTACAGGTGTAGGTTTGGGTTAAAGAAAACGGGCAAAGGTGCTTATTTTAAGAAACTTGTACAAAATTCTTCCCTGCTTCTGTTGCTTTCATGCCAAATCAAGCTTATCGGAATAGCCCGCTTTTTAATCGCTATCACGCCATAAAACTATAGAGTCATTTTTAGTTTATTTTTGAGAGTGGTGTCAATACGGTTTGGATAAGCTGGCGTTGCAGGGGAGGAAAGAGGGTTATTGTTCAGTAATTCTTCTCTTCCCCTGCTTCTCTTCTCCCCCTGCCCCCCCTGCCTGCCTCAACCAAAAAATTCCTTAACCGAACGGTATTGAGAGTGGTGTGATTGCTCTATAAAAAATTCTTCAAGAAACGGGTAAAACTTGCGTGCCAAAAACTCAAACTTTTCTGCAATTGATTCCGAACTTGTCCTTAATCAATTTTCAGGGTGAACGCCAAGATGCTCCCTGATGGGCGAAGAGACTTTAGCTGATTGCGAGTTAATTTATAATGTCGTAAATTACACAGTTAAAAATACAACTTTAACATCGAACAAAACCCCCGTGCTGTATCATGATACTTGTCTAGGTAAACAAATTAAGTTGGTGGTAGGTTCATTTAGCCTATTTACCTAGATGAGTATAATGCAGAAAACTTTACTGCATAGCGATGCCTTCAGTAGTGATAATTGCGTAACACAAGGTGTTTTATATTACAGAATACAGTAATACAGAGGGCATAAGGGAAGGCACAGACATCGTTTGGCATGGTGGTCTGCAAATTCCCGTTCCTTTTAACACCCTCGATCTTGGCTCATATAAAGAATTAGTTTTTCAGAATCATAATTAAGTTTTTGCCGACCAATAGTCGGCAAATTGCGATTTTCATAGAGCGATCAGCTACGCTCTTGCGGTTACGCCATCGCTTAGTATAAGCATGAAGTAATCAGTGACTGGGAAATCTAAGTATAAAAAACTACAAAGCTTTGCTTAATAACTGATGTGCGTGAGCAAAACTATTTACTGGCTAAACTAACTTAGAAACGGCGATCGCTGTTGACTGCGCTGCTCACATCAAAAATTTTGGGTTTCACTGTTCCCTCTGACCCCAAACCTGACTGGTGGTGCTGCAATGGTTCGGGATCGCTGCGCTGGACTATTTAGATATCTGTGGCTGGTTGTGCTGGAATGGGAAGTAATTGCGGAGGTTGAATTGCTCCCTCTCTAACAACTAGTGCCTGATTTTTACTATGATTGCGTTTTCTTCCATTCGTCTACTGTTAAGCAAGTTTTCCCAGTGGGTATTAATCCTGTGGTTGCTGACACACCGAAATTTGTCAGCGCATAATTTTCTGCTTCTGCGTCCTTAAAAGCCTGTTCCACTACCTTTTGCTTCTCTTCTTTTGACAAAACTTCAACTTTTACATTCTCTGGCGTAGGAGTAGTGCCTGTTTTCTTGAGCATGAAATTTTTCACATTGTACAAGCCTTCTTCTCGCGGCTTCCCTAAATTTAAGCACCCTCTTGATTTCACGAATAATCCTGTAGTCCAAAAATTTCTTACAAAGTCCTGTTTGTTAACAAATTGGACTCCATTCGCTCCCCACACATAGACAGGCTCGAAATATCCCTTAGTTCGAGGGATTTTGGTTTCGTTGCACCTTGTTCCGTTTTTGTACGGAGCGTTCCCGTCTCCGCATACCTTCCAAGTTATTCTATATAAGTTAGGTGTCTCTTCTACATATTGCCTTATTTGCTCCTGTACTTCCTTATCTTTTTGGCTTTGCTCATCATCACTTGCCGCCGCATAAGCCTGTTTTAAGTCATTCTCTGCCTGAGCAACCAAGTCTGTTTCAGACTGGCAAGCTCCTAAGTATAGTCCTACACCTATTGAAACAAGTGCTGCAAATATTTTTCTTTTATTCATAAATACCCCAACAAATGATGCGTGAAAATTAATTCCCAATTTCCTTGCTTGACCAAATATTTACTTCTAACAAATGCTGAAGTACAAGCTGCAAGTATTATACATATTTGTTCTATACATGCAATCAAGTTTTAACAGTTTTTAGTTATGATGCAAAACATGGTGAGGTATCGAAGGGAAAGTTCAATTTATGGAGAGCAGGGATACTTAAATCAATTCGCAATTCGCAATTCGCAATTCGCAATTTGCAATTACGTTTTGTAACGGGGATTTTAATTAGGCTCTTAACTTAAACCCCCAAAGTTTGTTAAAGCTAATCTAGATGTTTTAGACCATAAAACTAGCTAATAGTCAATCCCCCCTATTTGGCACTTACTGAAGATGTTGCACAAATATCTATACTAATTAATGATTAAGGATATGAGTATATCAAGCACAAAGACTGATAATAGAACAAAGAATTTTTATCTACGTAGATTATTGCTGTTAGAAATGTTTATACAGTACTACAGTTCTGTTTTTTTCCGTACCAGAGTTTGTGGATTTTGGGGTTGACTTATTCAAGAATGTGCCTATCCCTCAAGACATCGTTCAGGAGAACGAAAGCAGATGCGTACTGATTACGGATACACAGATTTTGCAGCTTCAGCAACAGGAACACTTTTACCTGAGGAGAAGAATGACAGGGCGAAAAAAGGCACACTTACACTCATGGGTGTGACTGGTGTGTTGATGATAGCAGAGATGTCCGTCCACAATATATTGATGGGTGGATTTATGATTGCGTCTGCCATCGTGATTGCCTTGCCGAAACAGTCACAAGCATTATTTACTAACTTCGATAAACTACAACGAAAGTATGGAGTTAATCTCTATGCTGTGTTGTTTGCGCTGTTAGCAGTAATTTGTCTAATTGATTTTGCGGCGGCTCCAGCTAATGCTCAGTTTTTCAATAATGCTCAAACTTGGATGACCACCACTTTTGGGAATGCCAACAATGGACAAACATCAGAAGTTATCGAACTTTTTTTCAATGTATTGAGAGCTTTATTCCTATTATATGTTGGGATCAGTCTAGTTCAGATTATTCAATCTGCCCGGAACGATGAAGATTGGCAGACACTAGCAAGAACTCCATTAATCATAGTTATGGCAGTTTTCGTTGGAGATTTAATTACTGGTTTGATTGTTCAGTAAAAAAGCTTTATGGGTTATCAGTTATTGAGGGAGATCCAATAAATAAATCAGCCCAGCCGGCGCTTTCGCCTTGAAGGCGAAAGCGCCTAGATATCTCGGTTTCGCCTAGATATCTCGGTTTTGCCAAAAATATTATTGATACGGTGAAGCAGCGCGGTCTTGGGGGTTTCCCCCATGAGCGACTGCTGAACCCCGAAGGGGCTGGGCTGATTTATTCGTGTCTTGTGCCTGATAATTACGCATTTGGATTAATAGCTGATAACTCTTTATTAAATCAATAAGTATGTCAAATAAACATGATTTTCGGACAGTAAATCGGATTTTAGGAGAAAGACCAAGACTAGGGCCATTCCCTGCCGATCAAATATTTGCCTGGACATTAATAGCAGTAGTCAATGTTTTTCTGTTCAATTATCTACTGAAAACAAGTTGGTTGGGTACAGGATTAAGTATTGCTTGGGGATGGGCAACATGGTGGACAATTTCTACAAATAAAGACTTTTTCGGTAAGTTCGTCAGCGTCCCTCGGATTAGTAGGGGATATATGAGACATAAACCAATTCGCAATTCGCAATTCGCAATTCGCAGTTTTGAAGATAATTAAATTTCAGTTATTAATAAAGTTATGCCAAATTCTTCTAATAAGGCTAAAGATAAATTAGGTAAAGTCGCATTAGAAAAGGAGCAGGTTAGTGTTGTGAAAATGCTCACTCCCTTTGAAGATATTATCCATTTAGCGGGTATTTGCGACCTCAACTTAGGAGGTAGGCAGGGCGTAGGCGCATTAATTCTTAAAAAAGGTGAAAATATTCAAATTAAATTCTGCTTTGATTGTTTAGGGATTCATCCGAATTTAGAATCATCGCAAATGCTGCCTATCTTTGAGGGGATAGAAGCGGGGCTAAAAGAAATTCCCGAAGGGGAAAACTTAACAATACATTTAGGTTCTTTTACGTCTGATTATCACCGACAAGAAGAACTGTCCAAGCTAGAGAGTAATTGTCAGATTGACCAATTAAAATTGTTAATACGTAGTGAAAGATTAAGGACTAAAAAACTAACCCAAAGTGGAGCTAGGAAGAATAAGTTTTTGAGACTCTGGTGTACTTACACTGTTATTGATGACGATGAACGGTCTAAGGATTTTATAGAATCTCTTATTAGAAAATTAGAAAAGGGGTGGTTTCGCTTTACAGGTGAAATTCACGCCCATAACAATACTAGAATTGAAAATATTCTGCAAAATTCATTTAACGATGGATTTTTACAGTGGTCAGCTATCCTGGGCAACAAGATGAAGTTGGGGATTAGGGTTTTAAGTGCTGAAGAAATTTGGTCAACAATTTGGCAACAGCTTAATTGCTCTACTCCTCCGGCAATCCCTAATCCATTAAAAATTGACCCAATAGATGGAATAGTAGAAACTCAGACGAGCGATTTTCACATCCGCCACCAGATGTTAGAGAATGAGGAGTCTGTGCCATTTTTCGATAGAAAATGGGTAAAACTACAAAATAAATATATTGGGGCGCTCAACTTCAGCCAAAAGCCAGGGGGGTGGTATGACGAACAAGCCCAACTGCGATATCTATGGGAATTAATCTCTAGAGATAGTATTTATGATACAGAAATTATTTGTCAGGTAACAAAGGCAAATCAAACTATCTCTAAAACAAATCTTCAACGGATTACCAAGCAATCAATTACCAGCACTTCTTTATCTACAGAGAAAGGAAATATTGATGTCAAATCGGGGATGAATATTGAAGAAGCGGTAGAGGCGCAGAAGACAATATATAAAGGTAGTGTAGTAGTGCATACCGCAGTTGCTTTTCTCGTCCACCGCCCAACCCCACGGGAATTAGACGAAGCTTGCCGATATCTTGCCAGCTATTTCTTGCGTCCGGCGGTAGTTGACCGGGAGATTGAATACGCCTGGAAGACATGGTTGCAGTGTTGCCCATTTGTTTGGGAGCCGTTGTTAACCAAGCCTTTTAACCGCCGACTGCCATATTTTAGTTCGGAAGCACCAGGGCTGATGCCATTGATCAGGACTGCCACAGGCGATCGCGCTGGCTTTGAGTTAATTGCAGAAGAAGGAGGCACACCAGTACATTTAGACTTGTACCAAAACCACAAGAATTTGGCAGTCTTCGGCGCAACTCGTTCAGGTAAATCTGTGCTGGTGGCAGGTATTCTTACCCCGGCACTTGCACAAGATATTCCGGTAGTGGCACTAGACTATCCCAAGCCAGACGGGACATCCACTTTCACCGACTACACCAATCTGCTGGGTGAAGATGGGGCATACTTTGACATCTCCAAAGAATCAAACAATCTTTTTGAACTTCCTGATTTACGCTCTCTGGATGCAGAACTGAGAAATGAGCGATTGAACGATTTTAAGGAATTTCTCAAATCAGTGCTGATGACAATGGTGATGGGGACGAGCATGATTGGTGTCAGCCCAACGATTACCACCAATATTGAGTCAATCATTGCTTTAGCTTTAAAAACATTTTTTAATGATGATGAAATTAAATCACGCTACAAGTCAGCAATACATTTTGGATTTGGGACTCAATATTGGAGCGAAACTCCGACGCTCAAAGATTTTTATAATTTTTGTTCTCCAGCTTTCATACAATTAGATTCTATTGCTAGTAAGAGTCAAGAGATTTCCGAAGCCTTAGAGCAAATCAGGCTGAGAATAAATTATTGGTTGAGTACCAGGGTCGGGCAATCCATCTCACGCCCATCCAGTTTTAGAACTAATGCCAAATTGTTAGTATTCGCTTTACGTAATTTATCGAGTGAAGCTGATGCTGCCATACTCGCTCTTAGTGCATACTCTGCTGCATTACGTCGCGCATTATCATCAAAAGCTTCGATATTCTTCCTTGATGAAGCACCAATTTTATTCCAATTCGATGCGATAGCTGACCTGATTGGGCGATTGTGTGCCAATGGTGCGAAGTCTGGTATCCGCGTCATCATCTCTGCCCAAGAACCAGAGACTATATATCAGAGCGCATCTGCACAGAAGATATTTGCCAATATCACTACACGTTTAGTAGGCAGGATTCAATCATCAGCCGTTGACCCGTTTATTGTTCGCTTTAAATATCCTATCGAAATCATCAGGGTCAACAGTACAGAAGCTTTTTATCCAAAAAAGTCGGGGATTTACTCACAATGGTTGCTTGATGATAACGGCAAACTCACATTCTGTCGCTATTATCCTGCCTACTGTTTATTAGCCTCAGTTGCTAATAATCCAAACGAACAAGAATTACGCAGTTTGTTTCTCAAGCACTATCAAGATAATCCTCTACTTGGGTTAATCAAATTTAGTGAGGATTATATCAGAATGATTCGGGGGGAAGAGTTATCAGAATTAGCGAAGAATTTACTTTCAAAATCACATACAAGACAGGTAGCTTAAATGAAAAAGCGAACAATTGGGGTAATAATTTCTGCTACAGTTGGCAGTTTATTGATAGCTGCACCTAGCTATGGCATCAGCATCAACGATTTTTTTAGTTCTATCGTATCGGATCTTCAAGGAGAAGTTTCGGAAATTCAAGCATGGGCATCCGATGAGATTAACAGTGCTTGGGGTGACATCAAAGAAAATGCTAATGCGGCAATTGATAGTTCTATTGGACAATTGGGTGCGCCTGACCCAATCGCTTCGGCTGAACAATTGAAAAATACGCTCAAGGATGATTATTCTTATCCTGTCGCCCAAGAAAAAGCACAGAAGCTAGAGCGTGAATTGACGCTTGGCTCGATTGCCAGCGTGATTGGAAAAAAAGGACAGCAGCAAACTCAAGAAAAAATTGATACTACTGCACAAATCACTAAACTTGCAAAAGGTATTGCTGATGAGGCGCAGAATATGGACGCTTCTCAGAATGTTCTCAAAGCGATGGCGTCTCAGAACAGCTTAATTGTGTCAATGTTGGCACAGCAGCGTACTGATTCTTTATTAGCCCGACAGGACAATGCTTACTCTAACTTGATGCTAACGCAAGTAGCGGAGCATCTTGATTCCCAAAGGCAAAAGGAGAACTCCCAAGAAGATGGCAGATTGTCTCTAGTACATGAAGTCGTACTTAATGCACGGTTAAATGCGACATCTGCTGACGACTAAAGGTTTATGAAGAAGAATTCAGAACTCAGGAGCGGAGCAGGAGTTGCTCCGCCAAGGCGTCAGAATTGCTGCATTAATTCTGTACGAGTGGTTGATAAATATTGGTCAAAAAAGGATATTAACTATGTACTATTTACTAGCCAAACTAGATGGTGGCGATTTAGCTGATTTAGCAAAAGAAAATTCAGCTTCAGTAGCGAAAGGATTTGACGAATTGTGGGTTAATACTCTTGATGGAGGCGTATACTGGGCAGTTTGTGACGTTGGTGCTTTATTCGCTATAGCAACACTAACTTTCTTTGTCGTTGAATGGACAAAAAGGATGATGGCGGGGGAAGAACAAAGAGCTTATACTGATTTTGTTTGGCCGTTAATAGTAATTGTTTTACTATCTAATAACGGAAAAGCTTTAGGAAATTCAACATTAGGAATTAGAAACTATATTAATAATGTAAACAATATAGTTCTTAGTAAAGCGGCGGCAGGAACTGATCTTAAGAAAGCATACGAAAGTGCATTAGGCACTGAAGCTGCACGTAGCGCTATCGGACTAGCTGTTAGTAAGTGCAAAAATTCATCCTTAAGTCAACAAGAGCAGATAAACTGTTTAACAAAAGCGAAGGAAGATTTAACGAAGACATATCCCGATAAATTTAATAAAAATAATGGGGTATTTTCTTGGTTTATCGATGCGATTGATGGCGCTATCGATTCTTACAAGGACGTAGGTCAAGGAAAAGCTACAGTTACAGATGTAATTATGTCTCCCATTAATGCCTTTGTTGGGTCGGCGATAACAGACGTAATTACTATCATTCTAGTCGGAATGAATGGGGCTTATCAATGGGGAATTGAACTGACTATGCTCGTAACAGCGCTGCTGGGGCCTATAGCTGTTGGTGGTTCTCTGCTACCTTACGGAGCTAAATCAATCTACAGTTGGTTAGTAGGATATTTCAGTATAGGTTTTGGCAAACTTTGCTTCAATATCATTGTTGGTTTCGCCGGGCAATTAGTCGCTGATTCTAAATCTTATCAGCCAATGTTCTTTCTATTTACAATTGGTATAATTGCGCCATTCTTAGCTACAGGTTTAGCAGCTGGTGGTGGCATTTCTGTTTTAATTCAAATCAATAAAGCTGCTGAAACTTACAGTGGGATTGCCATTGAGGTTGCTAAAGGTGTTGCTACTAAAGGTGGTAGTTTAGTCGGAAAATTAGCTAAATAAAGCCTATGCTGAATCATAAAAAAGCCTCTCCTGCTAATAAAGAGCCATTACAATTACTCAGATACAACAAATATGTGACAACACGAGTTGGAATAATCTCTTTAGTTGGGTTTTCAATGGCTGGGTTTTCTCTATTGTTGCAATTCCTCAATTATGGGGCAATCAGCATACTAAATCAAAAGCAATTAGCCCTGGTACAATTATCATCAGGTGAGACGATTTACGCTAAGGCAGTAGACCCTCAGAAACGCTCTGATGAAGTGATTAGAAAGTTTATTTCTGATACCTTTATTAAGATGTTTAATTGGGATGGGATAGTACAAGTTTTCAATGAAAAAGGTGAGCCGATAACTAAGCAAGATACTGGGGTAGAAGTAGGCAAGATTAATAATAAATCTAATAGCCGAGTCACAAGTAAAGCTTATGATGCTGCCTTTGCGTTGAGTGAGAATGGAGGATTTAGAACCGCATTTTTGAAAAAATTAGCCTCAATTACTCCCACGAGCATCTTCAATGGTGATACGCAAGTATCTTTAATCCCTAGATTTATTTCACAGCCACGGCAACTTAGAGATGGTCAATGGGAAATAGATTTTATTGGGACGCTGGTAACTTTTGAACGTAGTGATAATTCGGGCAAAGGGATTACTTTTAATAAAACCATTACACTTTCATCAATTTCTAATCCAGAGTATATCCCAGCTAATACTAGTGAACTGTCTAAGAAAATTTATTCGGCAAGGAAGGCCGGATTAGAAATTACCGAAATTGTCGATTTAGATTTGGGCAAAAGAAAATGAGTAAAGAGAATAATAAAAATGGGTCTGTATCGACTTTAGAGGATTTGCTTAAAATAGATGATGTTAATAAAACTAATGGTAATAAAGCACCAGAACCGGAAAGTTTATTAGTACCGACTAAGCACACAATTGTCACTTCTCCTTGGTCAAGACTAGCAATAATTGCTGTCCCTTTTGGAGTTGGATTTTTAGCGATATTTTTGATGCTCAATGGTGTTTTCAATCCTGCACCAGCACCAAAGATTGGTCTGAAAACGCAGGAAATACCGACCACTGAACAAGCGGGGCAAAGTGATGATGGAGACGGTGATGCGCGTGCAAAACTCGCTCTGTCGGATCAAGAAGATGAGTTAGGTCGCATTAACAAAAATAAAAAAGACCAACTAGCGCCAGTACCAGTTTCAGTAGACCAAAAGGTTGTGCCATCTAACCCACCATCTCCACAACCTGCGCCACGTCCGGTTCAAAATACACAACCACGTCGCGTAACTCAGACTGCACCACAACAGATTAGAACCTACACTCAGCCACCAACACGCACGAGTTTTTCTCCAAGACCCTCTATAGCAGCACGGACATTCACGCCCCAAGATCCCCTTGAGCAAATCAACAAACTTCGTACCATCGGTTCTTATGGCAAAATTGCATACACCGAAACTAGCACCACCCCTTCATTAGACCCGGCACAAAATCAACCAAGTGTATCTGATGAGCAAACTGATTTTCAGAATGTAGAGAATGATACTCCTCTCCTTTCCAGACTGCAAAACTCAGCCGACTCAATCGAAAAAATCCGCCCCAGGTGGCAAGCCCAAACTCAAGCTAAGTCGGGTAAATATCTAGTCCAAGAAAGACAAATACTTGACGGGAAGCAAACTCGTTACTTGAGAGTAGGTGAATTTGCGAACGGGATTTTGATAACCCCAGTAATAGGACAACAGCAACAAGCACCTATAAGTCAGCAAAGACAAATTCCATCTAATAAACGATTCGTCGCTAAACTGACTCAAGATTTGCATGACAATGAAGGTGAAGTAGCGATCGCTGCTGATAGTTTATTAGCGGTAGAGTTAGTTTCAGTAGATGGCGGCTATGCAAATATTCAAGTCACGAGCATCATTAAAGACAACAATGAATATCCAATTGCAGAAGGAGCAATTTCAGTATTAGGAGATGGGTCTAAACCTTTGATTGCAAAGAAATACCAAAACAAAGGGGGGGAGGTGTCCAACGATATAATGTTGGGTCTGTTTAGCGGCTTAGGTAAAATTGGTGGGGTCTTGAACCAATCAGATACCACCAGTATCATCAATTCTTCTAGCAATAGCTACAACACCTCAAGTAGTTCATCATCTAGACGTGATATAGGGGGGGCATTCTTAGAGGGTGCATTTGGGAAACTGAGTGACATTCAGGGTCAGCGTACCGAGACTGCCAATCCAGAAATTGCTGCTCGAACCAATATTTTGTATATACCCAAAGATACTAAAATCACGATTTTAGTGAATCGCACTCTGGAGTTGCCATGAAAAAGTTTTTGATTGGTATACCATTGGCGATTGCAGTTGTTTGTGTACCACTATCCACAATTGCCGCACCAGTCGTTCGCACCATCAAACAAACTCAAGCTAGTGGTCAAGGTGCAATTTTACAAACTATCAACGTTTGGAATGGTCACGGTGTAGTAATTTCTTTCTATGAAATTGGCGAAACTATCAAAAAAGTCTGGTTAGACGACCCATCGCAAATTCTGCTTGACACAGATGGGTGCTTAGAGGGACTGGGTGAGAATTGCTCCAAAGGAGGTGCTGGGCTGATTCATCTGCGGCGAATCAAGAAAGTAAACATTCCCGGAATACCGCAAACATCGGCAACTCTACTAACAGTAGTTACGCAGTCATCCTCTGGTGAACGCAAGACTTACAGTTTTCGACTAGCAACAAGTAATGGCACTCCTAAATATAGTCAGGTAACGATCCAGAATGATGTCGCACGAGAACAAACAGCCCTGAAACCTCAATTGCAATCATTAGTTAAAACACAGCAAACAATTAACCAAATTCGAGGCGGTATTGTTGTCGCTATAAAAAGTGGATGGATGAATCAGCAAGATAAACTACATCAAAGATTGCAAAAGTTAATTGGTTATTTACAAGCAGGTGATGATATTTCTACTGCTGCTAATAAGTCTTCCATTTCTCAAGAATTAGTTAACAAATTAATTGCTTTGAATAATAATTCTGATAACTTAAGACAAGGTAATAGTTTATGAAATCATCTTTTCGCCTCAATGATAACGCCTTACGTTACTTAATCTTTTTTAGTTTATTAGGTAGCCTATTGATTCATAGTTTCATAAGATATGGGCTATTGAACTCTTTTGTAGGCTTTTTGCTGCCCAAAGCTTCAGCACAAGTACCCGTTGTCAATTTCCCTAATGGGTTTACTCCTGATTGGTCGCGCTTGCGTTTTAGCGACATGATTATTTCTGAAAGTAACAGTGTTACCTACCCAGGCACAAGAGGTACAGAAAGCAGAACTTGGACGGCAGGACAAAGCATTAGCGAGTTTATGGAACTGGGAGATTTTGAAACACCTCAATTAGCAATAGAAAATTTAAATCTCTCAACCATAGCTTCAGTGCAAGGAATCAATTTAAGTGGGTTAACATTAGATGATTTTCAATTAACTCAATGGCAAACTTTACCATCTTTAACCAAAGCGATCCCTGGTTTAGGTAATAGAAATGTCAGAAGTGTTAAACCTGTCAGCGATTTCTTGAGAAGATTTGGAATTACTGGGGGCACAATAGGTAACGCCAGCCGAAATTCTCGTTTACGTGACGTTCCATTAGGAAGAGTAATAAATTTAAAAAATTACTCACTAACATCTATTTCCGACATTCAAAACACATCTATTAATAGATTTGAGAATTGGCAAGACTCCAAAATTAATGGAGTACCTGGATTGTCCACTCTCACCTGGGATAACCTACCAGGACTGCGAACACTTGACCTTTCATTTGTTGCCAAAGTTGATCTGCCATTGGGAGATATTGAGGCTAACCGTACCCGTTCCATATCTGGTAGCTATCAAGATGGCTTTAATGTTCCCTGTCTACAAAATAATTGCGCTCATACGGAAATGTCAGGCATTGGTGAGACTACTGGAACACAGTGGATATCGGGGAAATTCCAAAAGGTTAATGGTGGATTTGGTATTTTAAAAGCTCTTAATGATGGTAAAGAGCCTACTGGTCGAAACCCCTTTGGCTCCAGCTTTAAGCAAGTTGTTTGGAATATTTATGAAGCCAGTGGAAAGGTGGAGACTACTATGTTCTTCCGTATTTGTAAAACTATCCCTTTCATTGGTCGCACTTGCAGTCCATACTTCATTGGCCCTGTGCCTTTTATTGAGTACCAGGAGAAAGACCCTATCGTTCTTGGTCAACCTAATTCTCTACCTTAAAATGAGCAAATCTTTCAAAGTAAATAGCGCTAATCCTCAAGGATTTCGATTTGAGCAATTACAAAATCCTTCAGACGCAATTGGCAAGTACACTTACTCTCTTTTCACCCCCAATGGACTAACAGTTTTGTCCTTGCTTGGTGCTTATATTTTGATGAGGGTATTTTTTGGCGACTCTAACAAAAAGAAAATCGCTACCAGTTATTGGGGTGGTGGTAAAGAAACTGCTACTGCTCAGAAAAAAGCCATCTTGCAAATTGCCAATCCCCAATGTGATAGTGCTGCACTTTACATTGGTAAGCATCAAGGAAAAGGTGATGGCACTACTTTTTATATTCCTGATGTGCAACGGGGTACGGCAGTCATCGGCGCTCCCGGTAGTGGTAAAACATTCAGCGCCATTAACCCGATGATTTACTCGGCAATTGATCAAGAATTTCCATGTATAGTTTATGACTTTAAATATCCTTCTCAAGCGAAAGTTGCTGCATACGCCAAATACAAGGGCTATGATGTTCACATCTTTGCACCTGGATTTCCTGAATCTGAAGTTTGCAATCCTTTAGATTTTCTCCGGGATAGTAGTGATGCCGAATCCTCCCGACAAATTTCCACTGTTATCAATAAGAATTTCCGACTTCTGGGCAATTCAACTGAAGATGGGTTCTTTGGCCCGTCGGGTGATCAGTTGACTCAGGCAATTCTGATGTTAGCTAAAGAGTTCGGTCAATTCGCAGATGTTATGACTTGCGCCGCGATACTTTCTAGCGAACAAATGGTCAAACGCCTGATGGCTGCTTCTCTCAATCCTTGGGTAAAAATTGCCTTTGGGCAACTGTTCAGTTCCGCAGCTAGTGAAAAAACCGTTGCCGGGATTGTTGCAACTGCCAGCATCATGTTCACTCGCTTTATGGCCAAAAACACCTTGGGCTGTTTCATTGGAAAGACGACTTTGCCTTTAGAAATTAAAGGTAAGCAAATGATTATCTTTGGGTTAGATAGAGAGCGCCGAGATGCAGTAGGGCCTCTCATGACCAGCATTTTACACATGACCATCGCCCGAAATATTGCCAAAAAACGGAAAGATCCACTGATCGTTGCACTGGATGAATTACCCTCGATTTACTTACCTGATTTATATAGGTGGCTCAACGAATCTCGCTCTGAGGGCTTCTGCGGTCTTATCGGCTTCCAAAATATGGGGCAGCTTGAGAAGAACTACGGTAAGGATATTGCTAAAGCTATCCTTGGCGCTTGCAGCACTAAATTCATCTTTAATCCTGGTGAGAACGAGTCGGCGCAATTGTTTTCCAGCTTCTTAGGTGATGAAGAGATTAAGTACAAGCAAAAAAGCCGTTCTACTGGGGGTAAAAATAATAGCACGAGCATCAGCGACCAAGAGAAAACTAGAAAGCTTTTTGAATCGGCTCAATTTCTCAAACTAATTGCTGGCAAATGTGTTTTTATTAATCCGGCTTATGCCAATAAAAAGGAGGGGTCTGTTCCTTTACTCAAAACTATCAAAATTAATGAGTTGCTCAAAAATATTGATAAATACAATCAACTTAAATGGGCAAGGATTGTCAGTTTGTTAGCTAGAAAGAGTACACAGAAATTTCCCTCTGGGCAAGATTTAGCTTTGCGAGTTAAGCAAGTTGATTTGCGCTTTCCCATTCCCCAAAATCCTCAAGCTGTTTCTAATAATTCCGGTCTGACATCAAAAGACGTTGGCAGTATGGTTAATCAAGACCAAGTTCCTCCTGATATCGGGTTTTAATATTATGAAAATGACTATTGAAGAATTGAAGATTGATAATTTTGACTTAATCAAAACTTTATCTCAGCAGTATATTCTCGCTAATGGTAGCTTCATTGACATTAATATTCCTCCAACTCAAATCATTGACAATTTTAATACCTTGTCTGGAACTAGACCAAGACTTAAGAGTTTGGGAATATATATTATTATCAGTTTGAAAAATATTTATATCAAACTAAATCAACAATTATGTATTCAAATTGTTAATCAATATATTCACGGTATTGGCTGGCATGATTTGCAGTACATTTGTTTTTTCGATATTAATCCAAGTAATGTTTACATTCATATTGTTTTTAATCGGGTTACTCCAGAAGGTAAGCTCATTGATATCAAATACTTGGGGGCTAACTGGCAACAATATGAGGTTTTACGTCAATCTTGTTCTCGGATCTTAGAAAACCCTGCTAATAATAAATACTTGCAGATCCGCTGCAACTGTTGTTCTTAAACAAGAGTACAGCACAAGGCACAGTGTATAAATAACTAATAAAAAATATGTTTGATGAACGACATTTGCAACTCACTTCTGCTTACGCTAGAGCTAGTCAGCATTTTATTAGAGCTTTTATTTATCCTTTAGGAGAGTTTATTTATAAATCAATCGAATCAGCTATTGATTTAAAATGTCGAATTGAAATAGGAGAAGAAACTTATTTCCTTACTCCTGATGAGGATGGTGGTTGGAAATGGTCTAAAAATAACTTTGAAGGTGTAACAGATGAGGAAATAGAACAAGTAGAAGAGATGATGGCATATTTATTGCCTAAACTTCTCCCCGGTAGTAATGATATAACACTGTCAAATTTTCCTCCTGAACCTGATTTACCTCCAGTTTTACCCAACCCCAATTCCCCCTTAATTCTTCCGCCTTCTGCCACATCTGTTGAGTTTTTAACTATACCATTCGATTCTCAAAATCCCCAGGAATATCTACCTATCCAAGACCAAGAAAATCTAGATTTAAATGCTTCCATCCAGAGAAATGTTTTTTTAACAGGTGAAGATGAACTTAAAGATACATCATCACAATCAAATGAAGGGAGTGTTGATAATTCTCCTGAGTTTGTAGATGAGGATTTGATTGACCAAACCAGCGCCAACAATGAAGTTGATAACCAGAGTCACCCTCTAAGAGTCATTAATTCTTATGACATTGCAGATGAGAATTTAACAACAAAGATTGTCATCGACCACACAATTCCTATAACTAGTGAAAAACTTGAGCCACAAAATAATCAACATATCCCTCATCACCCAGAACATATTGATCCGCAACATTGGCACGAGCTAGTAGTAGGCAGCGCGATCGCACCAGAAATTGCACATCTCAACTTCTCTAGTCTTCATTTTAGCTATGTCGGTGGCGAACATGAAGCTTGGGAACGGCTGATGATCAGCGACAAACTCTCACGTACAAATACAGGTAGCCTCTCTACTAGGCTTTTAGAACTCTATTCCCACCTAGATGCAGGTGGCTGGTGGTGTAATTCAGGAGTAGATCCGCGCACATTTGCTAATCTTACCCCTGGTGAGCAACCTCAAATTAAAGAATGGGGATGCTATAAGCCAAACCGCCCCAGACCCAAAACCGTAAAAAAAGATGGCTTCACTGTTGCGGTTGAAGGCAAGTTCATCAAATATGAGCATCCACCATCAGTTGATTTGAGTATTTTCTTGCTAGATGTCCCAAGCGTGATTGCCCAAAATATTTACTCAAAAGCTGGAGTAAACCCCACCGACAGCGATCGCTTGAGTGGTTTTTGGTATTGTGTGTGCAAACACAATATTCCACTCGTCATTACAGAGGGCGCGAAGAAAGCGGCTAGTCTGTTAAGCCAAGGTCACGCAGCCATCGGACTACCAGGAATTTCCGCCGGATACCGTTCACCTAAAAATGAATGGGGTCAGAAAATTGATGATTCTTATCTAGCTGATGAGTTGACTGTTTTCGCTACTAAGGGTAGAGAAATCAAAATCTGCTTTGATTATGAAACTAAGCCTGAAACTAAACTCAATATCCAAAGAGATATTTGGAAAACAGGAAGCTTATTACAAGAATTTGGTGCTGTCGTTAAAGTAGTAACGCTGCCAGGGCCGGATAAGGGTGTAGATGATTTTATAGTGGCACAGGGAGGAGAAAGTTTTGAAAAGTTATCTGCTGGGGCTATAGCTCTAGAGTCATGGCATCAAAATCAACTTGATAGTTTACGTTTTACTATCAAGCTCAAAGATGGCACAGTCAAAACAATTGATCAACAAAAAGGAGACTCTACTGTGACAGATGCTTCCGAATTAGAACCAAACATTGGTGTATTTAAAAAAAGTCGTGCTAAATCACCTATTGACCTTGGTTCACAAATTATAGATATAAAAGTGATTGATTCAGACATTATTCATATAGATGTTGCCCCTGAGCCAGCCCAGCCAACTGAAACTGCTGTAACCAGTTCTTCTTGGGCTAAAAAAGAAAATGTTACACTTTATGAGCCTAATTTTTTTAGAAAGCGCCTAGAAGCTAGTGAGAATAAACAAATAGCTTTTGCTGCTTATACTTTGTTAAAAAAATATGGTGTTGAGGCTAAAGATGAACAACAGCAGACCAGTGGCAAAATCTACCATGCTGATGCTTTTGTAATCAAGAATCATGGTGCTGATAAATACAGCATCTATCGTCGTCATGATGATGTAGAGTTAATGACTTTTCAAGCTGATAAATGGGGACACGTAGGCAATATTAAACTTTCTTACACAGAAATAAAGGATGAGCAAAAAATTTGGAGAGAAAAACAAATTAACATCCTGCCTATTGAAAGACAAGAGTTTTTGTTGATCGCAGATTACCTTAAAGCCGGGAAACAACTACCTTCCGTCGATGAAGACCCGCGCAAAATTGCATCTACTCTTTCCTCGCTCTCCCCTAAAGGTACACATAACATTTTAGAAAGTTTCAAAGAAAAAGAGGTATTAAAAATCCTGACCCAAACTATTACTAATTTTGGGCAAGACGATTTAAGCTTGGGCAATTACCGGATTCTTTTTCGGCAAACCACTGACAATATATCTACTCTGCAATTACTCAAAACTGAACACAATGGTACAAATCGGGAAGCTGTTCGCTTTCAGTTTGAGAAAACTGAAACTGGGATGACTCATCAAGTCCAAGCGATGGCTATCACTGAAGCTGATTTGGAGAAATTAAGACTGTTGGCTCAAAAACTGCATATTAATTACAAAGCATTATTTGGCAACCCGACAGACACCCGTGACATCGACTTGCCCGTTCATCCCGAAATTACCCGTAATTTAGACGAGGAGCAGTCACACCAATCTACTCAACCTACACCCAACGCACCAGATCGCAAGACACAATCACACCCACAAGAAGCAAGCTTTAATTCTCCAAAACAACAGAACGCTGTATCACACTCAACTACACCAACACCTAACAGCACAACACCATCACAACCAAATTTTTCTTCTAACTTAGATAAAGTTTTGCTACCACTACATCCAGTTTTGAAACAGTATTGGGAGCAGTTAGAAAAAGATGGTTCAAGTCATGAGACTGTAGCGCAAGGACATTTAGAATTTCAATCTAAAATTCAGCAAACTGGAAAGTTAACTGTTGGTGAACAGCGTGAACTTTACCAGCAAATTCAAAATCTTGCTTGGAGTGAAATCAATCACTTTGGGCGTACTGATATTGTGCTTCCACCATTAGCTCACATTGTTAATGATTTGCGAGAGCAGGTTCTTACAGAAGCACAGCCACAGTTTTCTTCTGACCCGAAACGTGATACACCCGTGCCTCTTCACCCTGGTATTGCCTCTCATTGGCACGGTTTAGAAACTAATAAAACTTGGTCTAGTGTTGCCAATCAGTACAACAACCCTTTGCGGGAAAAACTTTCAAAAACTGGCAAGCTGACTATTGGGGAGCAACGTGAACTTTACCAGAAAATTCTCCTTCAAAGTCAATTCGAGCAGCAGAACATTGGGCAAACGAATATCTCACTTCCTCCTTTGAGTGATGTGATTCAGGATTTGCTCAAGACTCGTAGCCAGGTTATTAACAATACTTATACGCCCAAGGTTGAAGTACATTCCCAAAAATCTCACCCGCAGCAACCTACTACTAATTCACAGGAATTAGAATTGTAATATCTATGCAATCTAGCTCAGTTGCCCAAACCATCACTATCATCAACCGCAACAGTGGCTTTTCTGACAACCAAATGGCCTACAGACTAGCGCTGATGATGGAGAAACACCCACCTTCACCGTCAATAACCCCCGCACTAGACACTACAGAGCGCGAAAACATTATTGGTGAGGTGAGAAATACTTTATCTGTGTCCCAAAATACTCAAAGTACTGAAGATTACAGGCAATCCCTTAAGGAAAAATACTACCAAGAGTACGCCCAAAAATTTGGTTTAAATAAATCCGAGGAAACACCTGATATAGATAACTCAACAAGAGTTGAAGATTTGATCAATGAAAAGAAAAAGACATTCTTGCAGCAGATATTAGAAACTAAAGGGCGCAAACTGCCTTTTGTTGACAGCCAACAGTCAAAATCGGTTGAGAGTGAAAATGATGAGGTTGCTAAAAAATCTCTGATTCCGGCACTGATGAATATTGTCGTTATAAAGGGACAAGATACTATTGGCGGTCGGGTCTATGAAGGTATGGCTTATCAATTAAATTTGTTGATGAGAGAAGGTATGCAGCGTCTGACTGTTTGGCGCAAAAGTGATAATCAATCGGCTTTTAGTGCTTATAAAGTAGAAGAAGAGGAAGAATACAAGGTAATACACAATCACCTTTCACCACAAGAAACACAAAAGCTGATCAACTTTGATATAAGAGTGCAACAGCAACAGCCACAGCAACAACAAAACGAGCGTTCTCCCGACGGCCCAGAGTTAGACTAACTAAAATACCCGACAAACAACCCAAGAATGTACGCACTTACTAAGACATATCGCTTAGTCACCCGCTCGAATTGTGACCAAGGTGAGATGATTACAGCTAATACTATGTAAAACAATGCTTGTAGAAAATCGTTGTGCCCCAGTTTAATGATTGCCGCTATCATCAAAGCCACAAAAATTAGAAATTCCACCCCTGTTTCAATCCTGTCCCAAAGTTTCACATCATATAGGTAACGCATCTTGTAACCTCTGCGACAAATAATTCGTAATTCGTAATTCGTAATTCGTAATTACGAACAAAATTAATAATTAGTTCATTCGGGAATAAGCCCCAATATCAGTTATGGAAGACAAAGAAATGCTCCCGCTCTATATTCTAAGCCCCTGAATTTATTCATGGGGTATTAATTACGAATTACGAATTAGCAATTACGAATTGGAGCAGAGCGACTTGATTTGGGCAACATCCTACCATCAACCCCATAGATCCCGTCATCTTTGTAAGGAAATATAATGGTGAATTTGGTTCCTTGTTTAGCTACTGAGTTTACGCTTATCCTCAAACCATGAGCATGAGCCACACATAAGGCGATGTACAGTCCTAATCCCATCCCTGATTGATGTAATAAATTGCTATTTGGCGCTCGCCATAATGGGATAAATATATTTGATAGTTGTTCTGCGGCAATTCCACAGCCAGTATCTTCAATTTCGATGGCTAAATCATCTTCTTGATTGAGCAGCCTTAAAAAGATATCTCCGGCAAGAGTGTACTTAATAGCATTTGTCACAAGATTACACAGCATTCTGTCAATACTTATGCTGTCACCCCGTACTTGCGTTCCATGCTTGTACGATGATTGAGTTTCATAATGGAGATTCAAGGAATGATACTGCGCTATTGGCTTGAATAGAGAATAAGTTGTTTGTAAAAAACTCAACATATCAAACTGAGCTACTGTTACTGGTTTAGCTTCTTGAGAGACTCTGTTAGCTTCAACCAAGCTCATACCCCGGTCATTAGTATCTCGTAGGGCTATCAGAAATGGTCTGATTTCTTCTAAAGAATATCCATAAGCGCCATCAATTAACTGATTTACAATCAACGATGCCCCTTTAAAAGAATTTGACACATCATGGAGTAAGGCTGATAAATCCAACTGTTTGCTTAAAACTTCCTGTTGCATAACTATGTTTCCAACGACAGATGGTTATTTTGGCTACTTTTATGAATAAATACTAATTATGTCTATAAGATTTGAGAATGTTTTTATTTTAGTTCTAAAAAAAAATATTCAATCAAGCTTTAGTAGTAAACTTTCTTCCATTTATCTGGAAAGAGTTCTTCTTACTTATATTTTATATTACATCCACAAAAAGTAAAAGGCTTAACACCAACAACTATGTTATAAATATTAAGTCATCTTATAATCGAAGTGATCTATGATTCGATTAACGCTCATTGAGGATGAAGAACTCATTAGGTTGGGGATCACTACTGCTATCAATCAACAACCAGATATGGAAATGGTCGGCGTTGCTCGTACTGGTATTGAAGGAATTAATTTAGTTAAGGAATTAAATCCCGATGTGATTTTGGTGGATATTGGTTTACCCGACATATCGGGGCTAGAAGTGATCAAAGAGGTCAAAGTCAATAGCAAGACTAAAATTGTTGTTCTTTCTTCCCATTCTTCTCAAGGCACTGTTCAATCAGCTTTAAATGTCGGCGCTGATTCTTACATTCTCAAAAAGAATAATGTTCCTCTGATTTTAGAAGCAATTAAAACCACATTCTACGATAACAAGTCTTTTTTTGACCCTGATATTAGCCGACATAATTTTTTCTTTCAGCAGAAAATTAAGGGGAAGAGTTACCAAGATCATCTTAGTGCCACTGAAATGCAAATTATCTCTTTGATGGCAGATGGTTCTTCTAATAAGCTGATTGCCGAGCGGTTATTTATTACTGAAAGTACCGTTAAAGGCCATATTAACAAGATTTTTGCGAAGTTAGATGTCAAGGATCGCGTCAATGCTCTGATTGAAGCTAGTAAACTTGGGTACATCGAACAAGATTACCTGAAAGTAGGTTAGCTACTTATACCAATTCGCAATACAACTCTTGGAGAGGCTGCGCCCTAAGCGTAGCTATGCCGTAGGCTTTACGGCTACGCTCAGTACAAGGAGAGCTTTTTCGCCCATTCGCAATTAAGAAACTTAGATGCAGCAAGACTTTCTGGTTTACATCTGTTGCCTCATTTTGGAGAATTGGTATTACTCACTTGAATTAAACAATAGCCCTGGGTTTTACTCTGCTGTGTTTGACAGGCTTCAATTGCTGCTTGATTCTTCAAGATTATTTGATACATTTGCTTACCCTCTTGGGATTTTGCCCATTGGAGAATCTTTATCTCGTTACGTGAGACTACTACTGACTGATTCGTTCCTATATTTTGCACTAGATTCCATGTAGTCAGCGAACCCAGCAAGGTACTGCCAGCCGCTACTAATCCACACACAAGAGATACTGTCCCCAATCCCCAGCCTGCCTGCACTTTCATGCCTGTGCCGGTGGGCTTGCTTTTTTTGATCTCATCACGCACGGCACTAGAGACAACTGTATAATGCATTGACTCGGCTTGTTTGCTTGTCTTCTCCAGTTTTTGGTCTATCAGTGCCGCCCACGCTTCTATCATTGCCTCCATTCTTGCCTGGAGGTCTATGATCGTTTCCTCATATCTGCCCAGTGTCGCCATCATCCTAAAAACTGGATCGTCTGGTGTAATTCCTAGTTGATATGCCCCTTCAACTATGCGTTTTTGTTCTGATGGGGAATAGCCTTGTAATGTGTCTTGTAGTGTCATCAATCAAGCCCTAGATATTTAATAGCCAAATGGTTATTCATCACTGAATGACGAAACTTTTTAATCCACTGAAAAATGAAGCTTCTCCAAAATAAAATTATTGAGAGATCCTGGCAAACTTGTGAATATGGTTTATTAGCCTTTTCCATCGCTTGATAATGATTCCGATGTAGAGCCATTAATTCTACTTCTGCCCCTCCTATGATTAACAGCTTTTTCCGTATCTTCTCCTCATATTCTCTAAATTCTGGCGCAAAATGGTAATTTTTCACTACCACGTAGTTGGCGTTATTAGTCGCGTTCTGGATGATTGCATTTAAGTAATATATACAGTCTTCCCTGTGAGAAATAGGTTGAAGAAATGTTAAATTCCAACCAAATTTTACTAGAACCTCAAATAAGCTAGCACTCTCGATATATTGAATTACTTTTTCAATATCTTGTCCGGGCATATCAACAATCATCACATCTAACTCAGGATGATTTAAGTCATCTGTTATTGCATCAGCATCGTCATTTGATAAATCAAACTTCTTAATGGTTGCTAGATGTTCATAAGCCTGAAATACAGGGAATGATTCTTGGTTATAAACCTTTATCCGTTTTCCTTGTTGGGCGAACATTTCTAGCAATAGCTTAATAACTGTAGACTTACCCACCCGCGCATCTCCTACAGTTATAATCATTCTCTTTGACATCTTTATTCCTATTCAGATAAAATCTTCTCTATGCCAAATAAATCTTTTTTTGGCTTTATTTGCCCTTTAAAATTGTTCAGCCAGCTTAAGACTCTACCAAATACAGACGGATATTCATCTTGTTCAAGTCCTTGTCTAAATGTCAAATTTTTCACATCTAAATAATCGTAGGATTTTTTCGCTAGTTTTGGCATATTAATACTTGTGAAATCATGCCCTGTTGCTTTTACTTGCTGTTCAATTGCTTTTATTTCTTTTGAATTATCATAAAAAGCAAATTGTTCCGCCTCTCCGTAAAACGAATTTTTTACTATTACATAATCAACCCGATCACCGCAGAAACTATATAGTTCTAGTAGTTGAGTTATACAATCAATTATTGTGCTAATAACTACTACTATCGTCACCCGCATTTTACATTTATTATTTACTACATCTAAAAACCCCATCTCGGTTATTAAAATTTTTAAAGTTGGCAGAAATTGTGATGGCGTTTCTAGTAGTATCAAAGATTTTTCCTCTTGATTTTTCCCAGATTCTTTTGATTTGGGATACACTAATTCTTTTAAATTATCTACAAATTCGTCTAATTTATCTGAGTTAGATATATCTAAACGATGAATGTTTGCAGCTTTTTCATAAAATCTGATCAAGTGTGGATTAGAATTATCCGCGTCTAACCCGACAAATTTTACTGCGTTATCTATGTAAGTTTGCGCTAAACCTCTAGCAAACGTTGACTTACCAACACCTCCTTTATCTCCTGTCACCATTACTAATCTTCTTAGTTGTTCTGGATTATTTTTATTGTTGTTATTCTTATTATTATTTTCGGATACTGGATTATTAGACTGTGTATTACTAGTGTTTTCTTTTATCGCATTGTTAAGTGCTATATTGTCGGGTGCTAGGCTGTCTAACTCTGTATTACCAATGTTTTCTTCTGTCACCTTGTTGGGTGGTACATTGTCGGGTGCTGTGCTATCGGGATCTGTATTACTAGTGTTTTCTTCTGTCACATTCTTGGGTGCTATATTATCGGGCACTGGGCTGTCGGGATCTATATTACTAGTGTCTTTTTCTATCGCATTGTTGGGTGCTATATTGTTAAACTGTGTATTACTAAAGGGTTGATCTGCCAGATTGTTGCTAGTATTTCGGTTATTATCGTTGGCTATCTTAATAGTCATTATTCTTCTTCCTTTTGATATTGACTAATTTTTTTACAAGTACTGTCTTTGAAATATTGGTCGAATTTTAATTCGTACCCAATGCAGAAATTTATTAATCAAGTCCGCTTTGACAATCGTCTTCAAGCTATTGATGGCTGTAAAATTTAAAGTTTTTATTTTTACTACCTCTTCTTCAATAACCACATAACGTTCTTGACTGTGAATATTCATCAGTATTACCTTCTCGTTATTTAATTCTGCTGCAACAATGTTGAACACATCTTCAGTAAATATCTCTAGCCCTAATGGGGTAGAGATTACCCGCACTGTGCTACCCAAAGGGTGATCGAATTCCCAATATGTCCATACTCTTCCCATAAATAGATTGCCATATTTGATTCAACGCATGAAGCTATTTAGGTACTGTTTTTTTCAGTACTATGGTTTCTTGATTTTTAAAAAATACGTTATACAATTACTAGCGATTATTTTTGGTTCTCAAAGAATTACCGCTATCAACACCGATATTATTCTTAGGCAAAACTGATAACGGTTGGATGTTAAGCCGATCGCCAACCTTGATATTGGCAGCGCCTGTTGCTAGCTCTAGCACTTGATTGGCAACTTTCCCCTTGTAGATGGGACAAGGGGTTTTGTGACACGGTTGGGCATTGTAAACCGCAGTTGTCACCACATTGCCCTTAAGATAAAAGATGTCTAATGGAAAATTTACCTTGTACATCCAAAAAGGCACATTATAAATTTCTCTTCCCAGGTTGAATAACATTCCGCGCGAGCCGTTTAAGGATGCTTGAAATTTCAGCCCTTTCTCTAATTGCTCTGGTGTAGAGGCGACTGAGAGCTTAAATGTGCGCTTACCGTGAGTGAGAATGTGCGTAACTGGTAAATCCTGGGGACGAGTTTGGACGTAACCAATCGCCACAGTGCCAATGATAATTGATACTCCAGCAACAGGGCCTAGTATGTTCAGTAACTTGAAAGCAGCAGCGTATAAATCTTTCTCGTTAGGAATTTTAAGAATTTGCATAATTATCCAAAAATATCAACATTGCCGAGACTATATATAGATGAATCAATCGGGCTAGATGGAAGTCCATGTAAAGCCGCAATGTTACGCATACTTTCAACTCGGTCAGCTTCGCGAATGGCCAGAGGATTCATACTCTGCCTTGCTGCCAACAATGCCGATAATGTAATCTCAAGTGATGGCAGTTCGCCAGCTGGTGCAACATCATCACCAAACATTTCACAGAAACTAAAGACGGCGGCGCGTTCTACAATGGCTTGAATCTCCGCCCCCACACATCGCTGTGTAGCTTTGAGTAACCTTTTCCATTCTTCTTCGCTGTAGCCATCGCCCCCATTACGGAAACGAGGATCAAAACGGGCTAAGTGAATCTTGAATATTTCGTGCCGTTCTCCATAGTTGGGTAAATCCACCTTAAAAATCTCGTCAAAGCGTCCGCTTCTGGTTAGCTCTGGTGGTAGCCATTGAATATTGTTAGCCGAAGCGATAATTAAAACCTCACTAGTACGTTCTTGCATCCAGGTCAAAAGCATACCAGCTAGGCGTTTGGATAAATCATCATCCCCAGCAAATCCTTTGTCGAAGTCGTCCAAATACAGGATTACACGGTTAATTCGGTCTACGAGTGCGAGTAAATTCTTGAGCTTATATTCAGCCAAATTACCGTAACTGCGGAAACTCCCCCACTCCAAAATAATCAGAGGTAGCCCCAATTGTGCAGAACTTGCTTTAGCCGAGTAAGATTTTCCTGTTCCCGGTGGGCCGATTAGTAAAATCCCCTTGGGTAAGCGCAGATTATACGCTTTCGCCAGTGTTGTTAATAACCGCTTATAAGTTTTAAATGCCGACTGCATCAGTTCCAGTCCCCCGATAGGAGTGCTAGGCGGTTGGAGAAACTGAATATTATAAATTCGCTTAAACAGTTCGATTTTGTAAGCGGACAGTTTTTCTACTAACTCATCCGGTTTAATTCCATGATTTGCAATCCCCTGCCTAATTCCATAGTCAATGTCTGCCAAGTACATGCCTAAGCCGACGATCGCTGTCGCATGAATATCGCTGCGGCTGTAATCAGGTAATACTTGAGCTAAGTAACTGCTTATTTCCTCTATAGCTGGCAGTTGTTGAATGACTGTCGGAACTTCGGGGGCAATGTCAGATGACACAGTGGCGTTTGACCCTAAGAGAATCGCTGTCTTGTTAGCATTGCAATTGTACAGCTTCAGGTTAATGAGGGCTGACTTAATCCACTCGGAAGTCAAAAAGAAATCGGGGTCAGTGGTAGCTTCGCCCAGCCAAGGGAATATGCCCTCCAGTATGAGAATGCCCTGTAAATCAGTGGTTTTCCAAAACCGCAGAATTTCAAAGTAATGTTCGCGTCGATTCTTGGCGATCGCTTGATACTGGTCAACTCTTTGTAAACTTAATCCCTCCTCATTAGTAGATAACTGGTGTAGCGCATCATCCTCCAGCGTCCACAGGTAACAGTTAATATTGTATTGCTGGCATTCACTGGCGAGATTTGTCAAAAGTTTGACCCTCTCTTGCAATGGAGACTCGACAGCAATCAGCTTATTGTTAAGCTTAATTAATCCAAATATTTGTTTAATTAACTCATTATTCATTAGGGCTTTAGTTAAATTTCACCCCAATATTATTGATAGCTAAAACTCTTTACTAGCTACTTTAGTACTGAAAAAATCGGTACTAGAGTAGCTTGACTTTTTTGCAACTATAGCTCTAATTCCTCGTGTTTTTGTTGTGAATAACGTTGTTGCAATTGATGGGAGAAATTGATTAACTGCGTATTCCAATCCCGACTTTCGCACTTGAGTTGAGTCGAGTGTGGCAGTAGTTCTTTAACAGCCCGTGCCGCAGTTGATTGACTAAAAGCTACTTGTACACAAGGAACATTACGTAATCTTTCAACAGGTAAATTTGAAGTGTCATCTGCTGCCATGTAAACTGTTCTGTTTTCTGGTATTCCTTTAACCTGATATTCCAGCATGGCTACTGAAATGGTGTCAATGGGAGAGCAAGACAGTACGACAGTACTAGTTTGTTCGCTAGGCTTTTTCCCCAAAGTAAAGTAAAACCAGCTATCACGGCGAACTGTACCTAACTCATAACCAGAGAATTTATTGGTTGTACCTTCTAAGAAAGCCCCTTTGGTCTTTCCGTTGAGATCCCGCATCACAAAAACTACATTTGCTTTTGAGTCGGCATAAACTAGTCCCTGGTTATGTAACATTTGTACGCAATCAGAGGGTATGCCTCGTTTCTGAGTTAGGTAATGTTCAACGCCTGACCAGTTAGCTTTATCCTCAACAGGTGGAGCGAATTGGGGTACTGGTTGAGTTTGGATAATGTCAGCCGCAACTTTTTGAGCATGAGCGCTCGCTGCACGTTTTGCGCCGACTTCACCAAATCGCTCCCCGATCCATGCGATCGCTTGGGCTTGGTTGCATTGATTAACGTGTTTCACCAAATCAATTGCATCATTACCTTCAAAATGAGAACCGGGAGCAAGGTCGCTAAATTTAGAGCCATCTATATTAATGATGTGGTTTCCTCCAACCCATTCATTCCCTTTACGCCACAGTCCCAATTCCCAAGCAACATCATCCAAAGCTAAATCAGTTGACCATTCGGTAAGTTTTCTTATTGATTGATTATCTTGCTCCAATTGCTCTATCCGCCGCCGTAACTGTTCATTCTCAAGTGAGAGAGCTTTGGCTGTAGCTTCCATTTCCTGTTTACGTTGATTCGCCCTGTCTCGGTCAGCAGCTTTGGCCTTCAATTGCGGCGCACTTAGCTCATCAACTTCTAAGTCACGTCCTTCCTCCACAATGCGGTAAAAGTCCTTGATGTCCTGGTGCTGGGCTTTGCTTCCTCTAATCCCACGCTCCAACCCAATTAGCCGCATTGTCTGGTAGTACGAATCCTGAAATTCATGAATTTTCTGCCGTCCATCAAAGAAATGATTGCACCGTAACTGCTTATCATCATCCAAAGGCACAAAGTAAGCGTGAATATGGGGCGTGGCTTCATCTAAATGCAATTCGGCGCGGACAATGCGAGATCCATATTCATCCGCTAACCACTGATGAGTCGCTTCTAGCCATTCATCCAGCTTTTGGGGTTCATAGTAACCGGCTTGAGCGGGACAGTTGGGACGGAAATAACTGGGCGATGCACTCAACAGTAACTCCACGCAGTACACCGCATCAGTGCGAATCTTCCGCTTCTGCTCCGAGTCCCCTATCTTGGCTAAGACTAAATCCTCTAGTCGTTCCTCTGGGGCGAGGCTACCGATGAACCGAATATTTTTTTGAGTGGGATCTGCATTCGGGGTTTCTCTTTCTCGTGCAGTGTGAGATGCACTCCCTGATATGTTACCCCGCTTTAATTTTTTTAATCGCGCGATCGCGTATGCCATTTTTTCTTTACGCTAAAAATTGGAAATACAAGTTTTTGGGCTGACTGACTGAGAAACAAATATCACTCAAATTATTGCTGTTTTTTCTCGATTTTACGCCACTTTTTCAGCCAAATCGCTCAAAGGCGAAAATGGGCAAAAAACCGTAGTAAGTACGACTATCTTAAGCCGCCCTACAGCATTTCACAGGCAATTCTCCCGCTATCCCCAAGATTCCCTTAGTAGTATAGTCACTGTTGACACAATTTCAGCCTAAGTAGAGGACACTCGACTTTCTGTGATTTGGACTAAAAAACCACGCAATAGCAAGGCTTTCGGGCTGTTTACCTGTCAATAACTCTTGATTAATGAGAATTAATGGGCTGCTCACAGAATTTTTTGAGAATTACTCAGGAGTAAAATGGTTGACAACGGAATTTTTTGGCAATGGCTCGAAGTTAATCAGCGCTAAATTGTAATTTTTAGTAGTGTTTCGTAGCACAAACAGAAAAAAACTGTTCTTTTTGAAGTACAAAAACAATACTTTTGTAGTACGTATTCTCAATAATTTCAAGCCTATTGAGAATACAAGAAACTGGACAAATCGCCTCAAAGCTTTTTGGAGTAAGTGTTAGAGGGCAATTTTTCAAAAAAGTGATGTGCAAAATAGCAGACATTTTGTACCTGATTGTCAACATTTGATGACAGCTATAGCAGTTAAAGGCGTGTATAAGCGATGCAGAATAGCAGACATTTTGTATATAAATAGGGGTTTTATGTGCAAAATGTCTGCTATTTGTAACTGTGATTAGTAATACATTTTGACCACGTAAAAGCAAATTAAACCCCGGTAAATTAGTAGGGATTTAAAAAATGAGGGACTAAGTGAAGGATTAGAAGAAAAAATGCGGTGTTATATGTGCATCCATTATTAAGTAAATCCTTTATTTAGGCAGACAACATAAATTTCAGAAGCAAAAATATTAAATTTAGTTAAGTTAGGCAGTATCAAAATAAAAATAAAAAAACTGGGCGATAAAAATTAGTGTAATAATTTTAAGAAAGCGCGTTACGCTAATCAGAATTTTAGTCAAAAAAATGAATGATTCTAGATATAGAGTAGTGTCATTTAGAAGACCGAGTGACAGTGCAGATGCAGAAGTAATTGATTACTTGAGGTCAAAGCCTTTAAATTTGAAGGAAGATTATTCGGAAACAATTACATCGACACTAAAAAAACACTGGCTACCTCTAGCCTTGTTTTCTTCGGGGCTGAGAGGAGAAGAATTAAGACAGATTGGCATTTGGGCAATTAGTCAACTAGAAGCACAAATTAGTATGATTCGGAGAACTTGTGGGATAGCACCAGATCCGCTAGTGGTGACATCAAATATATCAATGCAAGCATCAAACATAGTGGCATCAGATAGTCTATCCGTCTTAGGGCTTACTTCGGGAAATGGACAAATAAGTTCTACTGATGAGGAAGATGAGGAAGATGACGATGACAATGAATTTCTTTCCTCGCAAAACTATCAAGAGATGACCGACATTAAGCGGATGTTTGGCTGGGACAAACAAAACGGGGGTAAAGATGAATAAAAAGAATAATTCTAAAGACTACACAAAAGTTGTGGTGACGATTGATTTAGGGACAAGTTCTCAGAAGGGGATAGCACAGATTTATCCAGATGGGGTTCCAATAGTTTTAGCAATGGAACCAGAAATAGCGGATTTAGGGGTAGAGTCAATAGAATATTTGTCAAATCAACTCGTACAAGATACGACGGTGTGGATAGGAATTGGGTCAGAATACTATGTCCTGGGAGCATTAGCCAGAAGTATGTTTGCGGGGACATCAGCTATTAGAGATTTGAAGTATCAATATGCCTTACCAAAAGTAGCAGCTATATTATGGTTGGCAATTCGCCGGCTGGGAGTGAAAAACCCAGATATAGAACTATATGTACATTTGTTGCTGCCAGTGGGAGAAGCGTCGGATGGGCAAACGCTCAGAGCAAAACTAGCACAGAACTTAAAAACAGGAATAATCACGCCAACAGGAAGGTTAAAAGCAAAATTGCGTAGCTTTGATGTCAGTCCAGAAGGGGCGGGTATCATGGCATATCGCAGTCGCAACGTCAACATAAACTATTTCCAAAAGAGTATAGGAATGCTGATGTTAGGCTATCGTAATGCCAGTTTTATTTTGTCGCACAAGGGGAATGCAATAAAAGCTGAATCTACAGATTTAGGGATGAATTGGGTGGTGCATCAGTTTGTAGAACGTACTGCCGTAGGTTTATCAAAAGATGACTTACGCCTAATTTCAGCCTTAGCCGAAACCACGAATAACAATTTTGATGCACTGCGGTTTCTATCGCGCAAAACCAAAATCGAAGAAATCAATGCTGATGTAGAGTTGTTTTGTCGGATTTTACCGATAGTTCGCAAAGAGTACTGCCGTGCTTTATGGCGCTGGTTGAGAAATATTGCCCAAATGGATGAAATCTTAGTTTGTGGTGGGACAGCATCCTTTGTACGCCAAGAGCTAACCGAACATTTTGATGGTGAAGGCATCCCCATTTGTTGGAATGGCGGAATGGAACTACCTAAATATTTAGACACAATGGGATTAGGTGATAGGATAGGCGATGCTTGGGCATCCCATATTAGCCATATCAAGTTTTTGGATCATGAATTTAGCTATGACCGCCAAGACAAACCCCTAGTTCCTGATTATTATGTTCAACCATTCAAGAGTTCTAAACCAGACATGGAGATTTGGCAAAGGAACGGTTATATCACTACAAGTCTTGGGATTTAGATTAGTTTGCATTTGTACGACAACTATTGTTACTAATGCTGTCTGATGTTAGACAGAATGTCTGTCTAACATCGCCAAAGCCAATAAATGTAAGGGTTTGGCTTTGAATGGTGTTTCCCTCCGCTTAATCAACAATTACTCAAAATGGTTGGGTCAAACAATAAACGCGAACAATTAACCTTAGTCAATTAATATGTCAGAGACGACACAATTACGAGTACAAGAATTAGCCCACTTCGCCCAAGAGCAAGATTTCAATCAGCAATATCGTCAGTATTTTGGCGATGTCTGGGAAGAAGTTGGAGTTAGAGATATCTCCAAAATGACCATCCAAGATGCCGAGCAAACCTTGAAGGTACTAGCTGATAGCGAAGCATCTCCCCAATTCATCAAATCTCTACTAGCACAAGCAGCAATTGATGGTGCTACACCGCAGGTTTTGGAGTATTTCTTGAGTAGTGACATTGACTCAGATGGGCGGACTCTGGCACAAGAATTATTTCAGGATGGAACGAACCCATTGCAGCCAGATACACCCCAGCCACCACCCAAGGCACAGGTTTTATCTCTATCTCAAACTGAAGATTTGGACTGGGAAATATAGCATATATTCTCAAACTTTACTAGCAACCTGAGCTTTGATTTTTTCAGTACTCAAGTTGCTAGTCCTTTTTTGAAAGCATATTTAAACTTCTTAAGTTAGGTATGAGTTCCATTTTTCAAAAAGCACACTAGGGTGTAATTGAATTATCGATTACACCTGTTCCCTCAACTAACTCCTAAATCAAGTGAGGCCATAATTATGACTTTATTAGGTATTAATAGACCTTTAGATACAACTCAGGCAAAACTGTGGGATAAGCGCGATTTGTCTACAAGCGATCGCCGCCGGGAGCATCTAGAAATTCTTCTGTGCCAGAAAGTACAGATAGGTGAAGACCCTACCTTGTGTAAACAAGTGTTGAATTATTTGTATTTCTCGGCATTTCAACAGAATCTGAATCGCATTACTGTACAAAAAGAGAAAGAAAAGTCGGTTTTTGCATCCCTACAGCAAGTGATTATTACGTCTTTTGCTATTTTAGGTATGTTTGCGTTCCTTGCCGCCGCTTCCAACAAGTCAGTTGTGCGCTCGTCTGGGGTAATCCCTCCAGCTATAGAACGGCAAGCCAATTGACAAGGTATGAGCATAAAAAGCTGAAAGTAGCACGATGACAAAACTTTCAGCTTTCCAAAATCTTAAACATCTAGCTTAAAACCAGGAAGTATCTTTATCGAACGGAAGTGTACTGGGTTCTTCGTTGTTCCTTAAGTCTACCTCCATCTGCTTGACGCGTTGTGTATATGTTCGGTTTGAAGCACGTAGTCTATTCATTTCTTGCTCACCAAAATTAATCCCCATTTCTGCTTTCCGAGCCGACACTCGATTATAGTTTTCTACATCCAGTATCTTGCGCCGTTCCATTTCTCCTAGCCATTCGGATCTAATACCTTTTTTTAGTTCAGATTCGATATATTCTGGCTTGAGAGTACCATCACTGTTGAACTGCTGCTGCTCTGTAGGGGTGAAGAAATCGTAGGCAGTATAAACAGGCCAAGGCTCTGGATCTGTTTCATCTAGTCGTTTCCATTCATCGTAGTTATTTTTAAGTCGAAGGGCATAACTATTGATTGCTGCGTCATTCATACCTTCAGATAACATTTGTTGTCTAGCTTCATTCTTTAAAGTTCCGTCTGCGTTAAATTCTTTCCCATGCATATTTAACCAGCGTTTAATTCTTGACATATTGGACTCCTAAAAATTTTCAATGATTAAACAAGATTATGTCTTTGCAATTTCAACACTTTGACCCCAGGCTAAATCAATGGATTCACACTGATGGAGATAATCAGAATCCCCAATCAATTTTAACTGAGAAATTAGATAATACTCTATTAGAATTTTACTTTCCAGATCAACAGTTTTCTTTCGGACATATAGATGAATATAGTACGCCAGAAGATTTAAGAAATCACCCAAATGGGCATACGCTGTTATTATCTTCTAAAACCCGATTATTGTACGGGTCGCCAGAATGCTTGGAAGTAATTGAAAAGTTATGTCCTGATAGAAAAGATAGAGGTGCTTACGGTTCAATCTTTCTAGGGGGGTGTAAAAATTCGATACATGAAGAACTAAACATTTTGATTGTAGATGACTCTACTGAAGCACAAGGTGAAAATGGAGGAATTATTAACAAAGAAAATGCTTTTAAATTGGTAGGTGATTGCTACGGTCAAATCTCTACCCAGCTATATGATAAATTAACTAAAAGGGAAGAGCAGCAAGATAAAAGTTATCGTGTAATTCAGCATCGATTTGGGTGGACAGAAACTGATGGAGAAGATACTAAATATCGATTCGGTAAAGGAACATTAAGACCTTACAGTTTTGATAAAATAAAATATGCTGATACTAATAACGAACCCAAAATTGACTTAATTCTTCCCCGATCTAGCTTCAAAGGTACAGACAAAGATCATCCCGATAAACCGACTAAACCCCAAATTAAACCGGGATTATACAAACAAAAAATCTGGTTAGGCGAAAAATCCCAATCAGAGCGAGGTAAAACTGCTATATCTCAATTATTAGCATCATTTCCTCAAGGTATTAAGGATTTTGCTGAAGAACTAGAGGTACAAGCCCAAAAGCTAGCAGAAGCTCAAGATGACCCTAGAATTGTTGCACAACTGTACTGTGAAAACTACGAAAAGCGAAAGGAATTTTCAGAAGAGCAAAAAAAATCTTTAGAACAAGAAATTATTGAATCAGTTAAAGCTGATACTTTAGGTAAACAAGTAGAGAATAATTCTGGTGAAGACTTAGAGCTAAACGATGAATCAGATGAATCTCAGAAAGATGATATGTTCATGTACAAACTCGTCAAAGCTGATTTACTTGGACATCAACAATTATTAGAAACCGAAAAAGTAAAACAAGAGCTAAGTCGATTTGTGCAAGGTCAGTGGCGTGATATTGCGGTTGGCAAGACATTAACTTTTGACCGAGGAATGATTATCCCTTCCAAAGAACTCAAAAATGGCGAAATTTGCGCGACTTGGATAGATAAAAATGAAAAAGTATTAAATTTCCGTTCTCCCTTTCTTAATTCTAACGGTCTGTGTGTTTCTAATAACAAATATGTTGAAGACCGCCTAGCTCCAGATGGTACAGACTTACAAGGAATTATTGTAGTCAATGATGAAGATCACAAACGCATACTTGCTCGGATTGAAGCGCTAGAAGCTCAAGGTATTCAACACAACGAAGTTAATCCCCTCGAAACCGAATCACAACGTCAAGCGCGTGATTTCGACGGTGACTGTATTGGCGTAGCACTTGCACTTCAATATCCAAACTTCACAGCCGAAGCCGAGTACAGAAACCAGCCTGAAAATGCTTATCGGCCTACTGTTAAAGAAAAGAAACAATCATTTTATTTGGAAGATGGAAGCCAGCCCCCATTTGAAAAAATCGCTATCCACATGAGCGATAGTATCAGCGTGGGCATAATCAACAATCAAGTGACAGCATTGGAAGCATTAGAATCGGAAATTGAGGTACTTAAAACTTACGGTAACTTAGAACAACAGTCAACTTATTTAGACCAAGTATCTAAGCGCTATCAAAGTTTATTTGAACAGGAACATGGCGAAAATCCCAAACCAATTAGAGCAGAGTACAAACCTTTCATGCAATCTGTTGTAGCTCTAGCAAAGAATCCTAACAGAACGCCAGATATTATTCAGCAGGCGATGGATGTTAACCGTCTGATGTACCGAGAAATGATTGGTGAGGGATGTTATCAAAACCAAATAGCGGTTGATTTATTCAAGAGTGCTAAAAAACCTGAGATGGATAAAATCCGGGAAAACAGCCGCTACTTGTATCGTGATGTTAATTATATTAAAGATAAAAAATCTTCGTTAGCTTATTTAAGCACGGGGATAACACCAAAGGGCTACTCACCAGTAGAATTATTAATTAGCCAAACCAATAAATATTTCCAAGAATCACAGTTAGAATCGCGTCCCATAGTCCAGTTTAAAGACTTATTCAAAGGAGTAGAATTTACACCACAGCAGAAATTTGCAGCGATCGCCGCCAAGTACGAGTTTGATCTGAAGTTCAACGCTGCGGTACGTATGGAGCGACGGCGGGAAACCGAGAAAGGGCCATCAGCAATCATCCAAACTCCACAGTCTTGCCAACTCGAAATTACCAATCTCACCCATTACGAACATCCTCTGATTTGGAAAGCCCAAACGTTGAACATTCGCCTAGACGAAATACCAGAGAAATGGCGAACTAAAGAACGCCCCCATCGTTTATTAGCAGTTGCACAAATTAATGGTGAGATAGGAAATGATGGGAAACCCGCCTATCGCAACCTGGGGACAATTAGCCAACAATCTGTGACTGACCACAACCTCAAGGCGGGGATGACCATGCAGGGAGCTAAACTCCTAGAACTAAAACCAGAACTTACTAGAAGCCAAACTAAATTACTTTTCGACAAGTCACAAGAAGCGGCTCTCGCATTTTACGCTTCTATCCCAGAGTCAGAAAAACTTGCTCTATCCGCCGCCGCTTGGAACATCTGTGCATCTCGCCAAGATGAACTCGAAGTTGCAAGAAAAGAAAACGCAAACCCCCAAGCGATGTCTAGCGACAAGCCGCTCCGCGTCTACGCTAAAAAAGTTTCTAACTTTGCCTTTGCTGCTTTCCCCAATGAAATTATCTCCCGCCTGGAGCAACTGCAATTTACCGAACCAAAGTTAGTCACACTGAATAATGAAGCGAATCAATTTTTGGGTAGAAAGTGGAACCCAGACGAAAAGCACCCGATAGAAATTAGAGCTAGTCACCACCCAGTTGGGCATGAGCGCCATGTTTCCAGGCTAATGTTTGCCCAGGATAGTGACGGCGAATATAAAGAATTCGCCATGCTCGAAACCAGGGCTGGAATGTTACCAATTGGTACAAAGGCTCAAGCTAATTTCATTGGGGTAGAACCTGCTACTGCCAAAGCAACTATTGGGCTACCAGGAAACGAACCGGTTGAAATTACTATCCGTGAACTCAAGAACTTCTCTTACGCAGGACTTGTTTTTAACGCCGAACCCGTAAACTTAGAATTTGGCACTGTGCCGGTGACTGACAAAACAGTAAAAATCAGACTTGATGGCAAAACCCTGGGTGAGTTAGATAGTGATTCTGCCCAACAGTTAAAAGAAATTAATTATCTTAAAAATGGTAATCCCCTAAAATTAAAGCTCACGTCAATCTCTGAGACAGGAGATCAAGCTTTTGTGCTGGGTGAGTCTCCCAATGGAAATTTCCTCAAAATTAATAAAATTAACTTCTATGATTTTTCTGGTCAGACATTCAATGATCAAGATTACCGAAAACTGACTATCGAAACCTCAGCTTCTAAAACTAGAGATGCTGTATTTTTGAATGGTGAACCCTTGGGGGTATTGCACTTCAAAAAAGACAAAGACGCGCTCAGACAACTTGGATTGCTCAAAACCGGAAAACTTACACTCGCGCCTGCAATCGTTGAAAGTAATTTTTCTGTTATTTGCGCTCAAATTGACCCTAATACCGTTGAATATCCCCAGAAGTGGACGAAGGAATTTCAGGCTTTTGGGACTCAATCAATTAACGCTCAACAACTGTATATGATTGATAGTAGCGCGAAAATTCTACATCATATTAAAGAACGTCCTACTTTCTTATTTTCGACAGAATCAAACAAAAAACTTGGAATCATGGGCTTGGCTGTTGACAACCAGAAAGCTGATACTGTGACTAAATGGTTAACTGCTCAAAAAGTTGAATGTCAACAAGTAGCAATAGAAGACGTTATCAGGGAAACTCAAAAAGGTCTAGCCGTATTTAACTTGGTTGATAGCTCTATACCTGCCAAAACTTTGTCGAGCATGACCAAGAAATTCGGGGCAATTATTGAAACGGATAGTGACTATCAACAAAGAGTTAATTCCCTCGCCACACGACCGCAGTTTTTGAAACCACCAGAGCAAACAGCGCAATCTCCGCCTAACCAATCTATAACTCCATTGCTCTCCACTACTTCTTCTATACCAGACATTAGTAATAATGTGAAAACCGAACCTTTAGGTGTAGAGAAATACCCGACAGTTACTATTGATGACTTGAGAAATTGGTACAATGCCGCAGATAAGTTAGGTAAGTCGGAGAATTACAAAAAACGCATTGTAAAAGTTGCAAATGGGTTTAAAGCTGGTGAGCAATTATCAGCCCAAGCGTTGACAGTAATGAATAAAGATACATTTGAGCTTGAAGCCATCAGTCGGCTGACTCAAATTGCTCAAAGGATTGGCATGGTTTGGGGTAAGTCTAATGAAAATGGCACTCAATTTCTTGGAAAGATTTATGACTTGGCTTTCAATACCCAGCAGAGAGATTTAACTATTTCGCAGAAAAATGGAGAGGTAATTTTAAACTTGCAATCTGGAAAGGTGGTGACTAATAAAGTAACTCCACAGATATTGCAAACTTTTGAGGGCGCGAATAGTGAGATAGATAAAATCTTAGCGAAAAATAAAAGTCAAGAATTAGAAATACACCCATAAATTAACTTATACCGTTTCACGCACAAAACCTTTGAGGAATACTGCCGCGTTCGCCCTTGGCGTTGGCGAAGTCATCGCTTTGGTCACAGCCGTCGCCAATCTTATCTTTTCAGGACTTACGCACAGGTAACGGAAAATCGAACCGCAGAGGACGTAGAGGGCACGGAGAAATAAGAGTTTCAGAGAGTTCTTGCGTAAGTCCTACTTTTAATGGATGCGGCTGTTGTTTTCAATAATTTGATGGAAAGATGCGATCAATTTGATCGCATTTTGCCGACAGCAGAGAGGCAAGTTCGACCGATGACAAAGCTGGAACCCTTGCAACAGCAAAAAGTGCGTCCCAAACCGCTCTCGGTTGTCCCTGGTATTAGCCCTAAAGTAGATTTATCTAACAAAATTGCATTTCTTCCCTTTGCTCATTCGGCAGCAAGAACTATGCCTTGACACTCTCCGAACCCGACTCTGGCATAGTTTTCTTTCTCACAGTATCCGCGAATAATAACTTCGTCTGCATCAGCCAGGAAAGTTCGGATCTCACCCGTTGCTAGTTTAATAGGCTGAGAACCACGCCGAGTAATTTCTAGCAGAGATCCTTGAGAACCTGATTCAGTACCAGAAACTGTTCCACTAGCTAGTAAATCTCCAGTGCGGAGATTACAACCATTACTAGTGTGGTGAGCAATCATTTGAGCTATTGTCCAGTACATTTCTTTAAAGGAAGCATGGCTCATAGAAGATGGCTTTATCCCTTGCTCGCGCATCTGTGCCGAATTAAGTAGCACTTCCAGTATCAGATTTATTCCACCCACTCTGGTATTAATTGAGTCAGACAGATAAGGTAGGGGCAAGGGATCTTCCTGGGAACGTTCAAAAGCAGGACAACGGAAAGGTGCCAGAGCTTCCAAAGTTACTACCCAAGGAGAAATCGTCGTAGCAAAGCTCTTGCTGAGGAAAGGCCCCAAGGGCTGGTACTCCCAAGCTTGGATATCCCGCGCTGACCAGTCATTGACTAAGCAAAGACCAAAAACGTGTGACTCTGCGGTGTCAATAGATATGGGGTGTCCTAGTTGATTGCCAGCACCAATCAGAAAGCCGACCTCCACCTCATAGTCTAGAGACACAGAAGCACCGAAATGAGGGACAGTATCTTCAGGAGCTTTCCGCTGACCTTGGGGGCGGTTGATAGAGGTTCCACTGGGTACAATGGAGGAGGCTCGTCCGTGGTAGGCGATAGGAACGTATTTATAGTTAGGGAGTAAGGGGTTGTCAGGACGGAATAGCTTTCCAACGTTGGTGGCGTGAAAAATAGAAGCGTAAAAATCAGTATAATCGCCAATGTCCGCAGGTAATAAAAGTTCGGCTTCCACCATCGGCACCAGCAGTTTTGCCTCTGACGAAGGCTTTTGTTCATTCCAGCGCAGCAATTCGCTCAGACGAGTACGCAACGCTGATGAAGCCCAACTTCCTAAAGCCATCAAGGGATTTAAGTTAGCAGATGTGCAAGCTGCTTGCAACTGCTCGGGCAGTTCTTGGAGCAATCTTGAGTGGTAACATGATGTCAAATCTAGAATTTGGTCGCCGATCGCTACTCCAATTCGTGAGCTTCGGATACCATTACGATGTCGAAACACGCCAAAAGGTAAGTTCTGAATGGGGAAATCAGTATCTTTTTGATTGGCAGATTCCACCCAACTGTGCAAACTTGGATCGTGAGTTTGATCGATTAAATGGCTCATAACAGTTTCAGATTCTTGAGTAATTCTATCGGTTCTTGAAATGAGCAAGAACCAAAACAACGAAAGAAACTTTGCCGAGCCTTTTGTAGCTCCCAGATATCCAGTCGGCGATTTTTCCAAACGATGCTATCTGCTGAGACTTGGAAACTTTCGACAGTAGACTCTTGAAGAACTACTAGGGCTTCTTGTGCAGTTATCTTCTGGCAATAAACTAGTGCCGCTAAGACTGCTACATTCAGAAAGCCATGCATCATCGCATTAGGGCTGTTTGGCTCGTATGTTAAGGGATACTTTCCTGGTAGGGGATGATGCAGTCCAGCAGTTGCTTTAAAACCAACTTGAGCTTCGGCACAAGCAAAAATAAACCGATAAAGTTGAGAAATAGTGGGAAACGCCTCGGTACTCAAGCCACCAGTGCGAATTTTAGCCGATATACCGGGGCGTTGCAGTAAAGTTAAATATGCTTTCAAGTCCTCACTATAAGGAATTTCAAAAAACGCCTCAATATCAGCAGGAAGATAAGGAAATACTTTATCAATTTCACTGAGGGAAAGCGGCGGAAATTCTAGGGAGGCGATCGCTATTTTATGATTGTCATTTAGAGCTTGAATTTTGGCGATCGCCGACTCCACTTCTTGAGAGATGATTATACTGAGCCGCCAGTGTTTAGTTTTACTCGCTTCTATAGGCAACTTGAAAAGTAGTTGTTCAAACTCATTTATCCGCGACACTGGGAGTACAAAGTTACCTAACATCCAGTGGTAGCAAGTATTCTGATAGCAAGCATAATTGGCGATCGCCTCTTCCATAGTGAGTTTTGCTGGTGGGAACAGTCCAGCATAGTCAACAATTGATGAGAACAGCGTTTTTATCGATGCCAGCATTGGAGATAATCTCCTGACTAAAATAAGCTGTTATGCACCTAAGAGAGCAGTTTAGATCGCAGGGGGGCAGAGGAGCAGAGGGGCAGAGGAGAGATTTTAGGTTATTTATTCACAATTTCAATAGTGCAGTTTGTAGGCACAATAGCTTAATGCTAACTCAGAATTAATCGATGTTAATCTAGAACAGATGCAATCAATCTATTACCTATTATCTATTCCCTATTGCCTACCTCCATAAGCAGTTTGTAAATCAGAATTGCTATATTAAATATAACTTTAATTGTTCTGGTTAATTTTTAGTTACATACTTATAAATTTTCCTGTTGACATATCTATACTTAAAATAGGTGAAAAATTAATTTACGTAAAAGCGCATTAGACAAGTACTGCAAAGCAGAAATCGCAGGATAGGCGCAAAAATACGAAGATGTCTGCAATATTTTTGTATTGCATAATTAGACTGTCTTGATATTACTCTTTTACTTTTAGTTCTTCCCTCCTATTAATAACTGTAGTTCCCGAAAGGAGGAATTACCGTGAATAATTTTTTTCCGATTCAACGATTTGACCACCTTGAATTCTATGTAGGTAACGCCAGACAAGCAGCACTGTTTTACTCCCAAGCTTTCGGATTTACCAATACAGCTTACCGGGGTTTAGAAACGGGCGATCGCAAAACGGCTTCCTATGTCATGGAGCAAGGAGAAATTCGCTTTGTGTTAAGTAGTGGCTTGAATCCAAATCATCCCATCTGCAAAAGTGTACTTCAGCACGGCGATAGTATAGCCGTTGTTGCCTTGGAAGTTCCCAATGCGGCCAGTGCCTACCAGGAGTCAACCGCGCGGGGTGCAGTGGGAGCAATTCCCCCCACAGAAGAAAAAGACGAATATGGAATAATTCACTACGCAGCTATTCACATCTATGGCGATATTTTGCTCAAGTTTGTCGAGCGCAGTCATTACACTGGAGTTTTTGCACCTAATTTTCAGCCTAAAGACTCAGCTAAGGGGAAGGGAGTCGGTCTAACCAACATTGATCATGTAGTTGGTAATGTCGAACTGGGTGGTATGGAGCGATGGGCTAAATTCTTCGCTGATACTATGGGTTTCGAGTTATTAGTACACTTTGACGATCAAACTATTTCCACAGAGTACTCTGCCTTGATGTCCAAAGTGATGCAAGACAGTACGGGTAAAATCAAATTGCCGATCAATGAGCCAGCCCAAGGCAAACGGAAGTCTCAAATTGAAGAATATTTAGAATATAATCAGGGTCTTGGAATTCAACACGTCGCCTGTGCAAGCAGCAACATTATCGAGACGGTTTCCCTACTTAGAGCATCAGGGGTTGAGTTTCTCAAAGTTCCTCCAAACTACTACGAGAACATAGAACAGCGGGTAGGGAAAATTGAAGAGCCTCTAGATAAACTAGCAGAACTAGGAATCCTAGTAGATCGCGATCGCGATGGTTATTTGTTACAAATTTTCACTCAGCCTGTAGAGGATCGACCAACACTGTTCTTTGAGGTAATTGAGCGACATGGCTGCCAAGGCTTTGGTGAGGGAAATTTCAAAGCTTTGTTTGAAGCAATTGAGCGCGAGCAAGCGCGGCGAGGGAATCTTTAGATGATGCCGTTTTCAAGAAGGAGCTACGGTAAACCCAAACAAGCGGGGTAAAACCATGACCTATTACTATAAATTAGGAAATATTCCTCATAAACGCCACACTCAATTTCACCAAACCGATGGTTCTTTATATCACGAAGAACTGATGGGAACTCGTGGCTTTTCGGGTATTCAATCCCTGCTTTACCACTTGCATCCACCCACTCAAATCCAGAAAATTTTGCTGGAGAGCAAAAGAGATATATCTTATGAAGAATCCGTTCCCCTAAGCCACCGTCATTTGCGTACAGCAATTCTAGCTGCTCAAGGCGATGCAATAGCATCTAGGATTCCTTTATTAGCCAATGCAGATGTTTGTATTTCCGTAGCTTTGCCGACAGCACCTATGCAGTACTGGTATCGTTTTGCACATGGTGATGAGGTAATTTTCATTCACGAAGGCAGCGGTTTACTAGAAAGTCAGTATGGAATAATCCGTTATAGGTCAGGGGATTATCTGGTCATTCCGACCGGGGTTGTTTGGCGCATTTTACCTGATGAAAAAGTAGAGCAGCGAATGCTTGTAATTGAAGCATACGGGCATATCGAGCCACCCAAACGCTATCTCAATCAGTACGGTCAATTCCTCGAACACGCACCTTATTGCGAGCGGGATATTCGTCCGCCATCAGCACTGATTACTTACGATGAAGAAGGAGAGTTTGAGGTATTACTCAAAGCTCGCGGTGGGTTTAGCCGTTACTTATACAACCATCATCCTCTGGATGTAGTTGGCTGGGATGGGCATCTTTGGCCATTTGCATTCAATATTGAGGACTTTGAGCCAATTACAGGCAAAATACACCAGCCACCACCCGTGCATCAAACCTTTGATGGCCCTGGATTTGTCTTGTGTTCCTTTGTACCGCGAATGTTTGACTATCATCCCCAGGCAATTCCAGCCCCATACAATCACTCTAATGTCGATTCCGATGAGGTTCTCTACTACGTTGAGGGGAAATTTATGTCTCGCAAAGGAATTGAGCGAGGCTCGATTACCTTACATCCGAGTGGCATTCCTCATGGCCCACACCCAGGGATGTACGAAGGGTCGATTGGCAAAGAAGGAACTAACGAACTTGCTGTGATGATTGATACTTTTCGACCATTGAGACTGACGACGAATGCTATTGCTTTGGAAGACAAAAATTATGTTTACAGTTGGCTTGGGTAAGACTGGAAGAGAAGCAAAGTCTTTTGTCCCGATTTTAGCTGCAAACTAGCTACTCCCTGGCAATTGTCTACAAAAAGTGTATATGTCTTCCTAGTCTCCAGTCTTTATTTCCTATTTTTTATTTTCCAGCTAGGAGTAATATTATGATCGCTCAAGCAGCTCCAAAAAAGCCAACTCATCTCACCATTTCTTCGCGGATTCAAGAGCGTTTGCGCCAAGGCACGCTAACTCAAAAGCAGGTAGACGGCTTTCAAGAGTTTCTCAAAGATGTTGAGCGCAAATTATTGCACCATCGCATTATCAGAAATAATGCCTATACTAAGTGGTTTCAAAAAGGCACAGCTACAGATGTAGAACTGCGGCATTTTATTCAGCAATTCTCAGTTTTCTCCAACCAGTTCCTAGTTGCAGCTTTGTTGAAAGTTATCAATTCTCCCACTCTCCAGCAGTCGCGGGCTAGTCGGGAGATATTGCTCAACGAACTGGGAGTTATCTATCGCCACATCAAACAAATCCCTAACCCCATTGGGGAGATCCATAAAAATAAATCCCCAGCCTTATTAAAACGAGTAACCAACTACGCCCACAATCAACCTACAAAGGCTGGGGATTTATTTACTGGTAAGTGCCTTGCACTCACTGAGGAAGCAAAGGATAAAGAAGGAGATCCTGAATTAGTCAGCACTGATGGCACTGTAGATGGTGGTATTTGCCGTTTCCAAGCAGCTCATTTTGAATGGCTGCTGGGGGTGGCTCAGGGTCTAGGGCTAGATTTTGCAGAAATCGGCAAGCGCAAGCACGGCAGACCTAAAACCTTGCACTTCTGCGATGAATTGATTCACCTCTACGGTAGCGACGATCAGCAGATTGCTCAGGGTGCTAGTTTTGCCGTCGAACACTGGGCGGCGGCTGGTTTCTGGCAGGAATTGGAAGATGGTTTCATGCGTATTAAACAGATGCGTCATCCGCACTTACGTTTGGCATTCTTCACCTGGCATAACCGCGTCGAGGCGCAGCACGCTGCACACACCCTTGAGGAATTAGAGGAGGTTTATTTCAATCCCAACTTTGATCAAGCCAAATTCTTTGAAGGAGGATGGCAGATTCTAGAAGCGATCACCGTTTTTTGGGATGGTTTGTATAGCGACTTACTACAATGAGGACAATAAGAGGGGGCAAAGGTAAAAGGGAAAGGGTTTTTTCTTCTCCCTTTCCCCTTACCCTTTTCCCGACTTCTGCAAGAAGTCTAAAGCCGTTTGATTGCAATTGCAGTGCCTCCACCAGTGCCGTGGCATAGAGCAGCTATGCCCACGGTTTTATTGTGTTCTTTTAAAGCATTGAGCAATGTGACAACAAGCCGCGTTCCAGAGGCACCGATGGGATGCCCTAGAGCGATCGCACCGCCGTTAACATTTAACTTGTCCTTGGGAACGCTCAATAACTGACTAAAAAGCAAGTTGCTCAGGGCAAAAGCTTCATTATTCTCGAACAAGTCAATATCAGCTCCCGTCATGCCGAGCTTTTCTAACAACTGTTTAACTGCCCAAACTGGTGCCTCTAGGAAGCGCCAAGTCTCACCACTGGCCCAAGTTGCACCTAACACCTCTGCCATCGGCTGCAATTGATAACTTTCCACTGCTGAGTGACTGGCTAAAATCACAGCCGCAGCTCCATCTGATATCTGACTACTGTTTCCTGCTGTCAATACACCATTTGGATGAAAAACAGAATGTAGTTTAGCAAGGCCAAAGCAGGTAGTATCAGAACGAATTCCTTCATCTGTATCTACTAATTGCTTGTCGTGCTTGGTTTTCACTGTAATTGGGACAATCTCTTTGCCAAAACTACCTCGCTGCATTGCCGCAGCAGCTTTTTGATGAGAATAAAATGCTACCTCATCTAATTCCTGACGGCAGAATCCGTAGATTACGGCAATGCGTTCTGCCTGTTCTCCCATCGTTTCCCCTGTGGTAGTGTCAGTCAAACCATCACAGAGTAGTACGTCTGTTAATGACTCTGGCGCACCCAAGAAGAATTTATAACCCCACCTCGCTCTGTGGGATAGTAAAAAGCCCGTCTGAGACATTGATTCCATACCTCCAGCGAGAACTATATCTGCGTCCCCAACTCGGATAGTATTAGTTGCGTTGATCAAGCTCATCATGCCTGAAGAGCAGACCATATCTACAGCATACCCATTCACTGTTTCTGGAATTCCTGCCTTGAGCGCGGCTTGGCGGGGCAATAATTGTCCATGTCCGGCTCGAAGGACGTTACCCATAATATATAAGTCTAAAGCTGCTGCCGGAATTCCAGTTTGGGCGATCGCTGCTTGCATGACACAGACCCCCAAATCTATGGGGGATAAACTCGCTAGTACACCACCAAATTTACCAAGGGGCGTGCGGATTGCTGAGACAATATAGACTTTACGCATAGGACTTGGTAGGTTGGGGTAAAGTAGCTTGATATTGGTCGCGCAACACACGGCGCATAACTTTGTTAGAAGCAGTACGAGGTAAGCGATCGACAATGACAATATCGTGAATCTTAAATAGAGGATTGAGACGCTGGTTGATTGCTTTTTGCAAGGATGTGGCGATCGCGGCTTTATCCTCCTGGACATCGGGTTTGACCACCACATAGAGAACTAATTGACTCGGCCCTCCTGATAAAGAGGAAACAGCAATAGCGGCAGTTTCCGATATTCCTGACTCGGCATTTAGAACTTGTTCAATTTCAGTAGAGCTAACTTTGATGCCGCTTAGATTCATACTATCGTCAACGCGACCGTGAGCGCGGTAGTAGCAGTAAGGCAACCGTTGTATCTGGTCGCCATGACGGCGCAGAGGTACTAGATGCGGGATTTGGGGGACATTCGCAAAATATATCTGGTGGTGGTCTGCGTTTAACAACTCCGTGGAGAGTCCAATCGACGGAGGGATAATAAATGCCTCGCCTTTGTTAGTCGGATTACCGTCTGAGTCGAGAATAATTATGTCTAGCCCCAAGGCTGGTGTAGTAAAAGTTGAGGGAGTCGATGGTTGTACTAAAGTGCCAGTTATATAGGCTCCTCCAATTTCTGTACCGCCGCAATATTCGATAACTGGTTTGTATCCAGCTAGGGACATGAGGTAGAACATATCTTCAGGATTGGAACACTCACCTGTCGAGCTAAAAGCTTTAATAGCACTCCAGTCTAGACCTTGCATACAACCAGTTGTTTTCCAACTATTGACTAGACTCGGTACTACACCAAGTATATTTACGCCAGCATCCTGTATAAACTGACCATATTCTCGTTCTGTAGGTTTTCCATAATAAAGAGCGATCGTCGCCTGATTAATTAAACTAGCGTAAATCAGCCATGGCCCCATCATCCATCCTAAATTTGTATGCCATGCCACTACATCGCCTGGCTGGATGTCCTGGTGCAGATGCCCATCAGCAGCACATTTGATTGGGGTGGTTTGCGTCCAGGGAATGACTTTGGGTTCTCCAGTGGTGCCAGAGGAAAATAAGATATTAGTGTAAGCCCCAGCATGTGTAGGGAAAGCATCAAATTGCTCGTTGGAACTGAGAAACTCCTTCCAAGTTAAATCACCAGGACGCAGTTCAACAGATGAACCTAATACAATCGCAATAGGCGCATTGGCGTTAACCACTTTGTTGTAAAGGGGCAACTGCTTACCGCTACGCAAAATATAGTCTTGGGTAAAGATTGCTTTAGCGTTAGACAGGTACAATCGCCTAGCAATTTCGGCGGCGCTAAAACTATCAGGAATAGAAACTACAATGCCACCAGCTTTGACAATCCCTAAGTAAATTGCTACAGATTCGGCTGTCATCGGCATAGTAATTGCAATGGCATCGGCTCTTTTAAAGCCAGCATCCACAAGCCCATTTGCAACTCGGTTGGTCAAGGCGTAGAGTTCACCATAACTGAGAGTAAAAATTGAACCTGCTTCTGGCTGGAAGATAATGGCAGGGATATCTGGGGATGTTTGAAAACAACTTTCAACAATATTAAATTGAGCGCCTACCAACCATTGCGGCGACTCAACACTGTCTGCCAAGTCAACAATTTGGGTATATTTCTCTCGCCAGCGAATACCCAAACGTTGAATAATTATGTCCCAAAATTTAGCGTAATGTTGTGTTGACCAAGCGTGGAGTTCTGCATAAGAATCCAGTTTTAGCTCCTTCATCAACACAGCGATATTAGCCGCCTGCATCTGCTCATGAGAAGGAAACCAAGCAGGAGGAAACCCTTGACTTTTGTCCCAGTCGGAGAAGCTGGTTTTGTAAAGGAGTTCGTGTAGTGCAAAAGGATGACTAGGCTTAAGGATGCATTGAGTTAGACACTGCCAGCAATCAGCAGGTAGACAAGCAAGGCACTGATTAACCTGCGGCAGTATTGTAGTGGCAATATTAGTTTCTACACCACAAGCAAGGACTTGTTCAAGTAATAGTTGCTTTATCATAGCCATCTCCCTCTGTTGAAAATTCTATTCTTGGCTAACAGTTTCCAAACCCTGATATGCACGCAAATTCAAAAAGTTTAGCAGAGAAGAGCGTCGCCTGCTTTGCATTAGGTACATACAATTCAACTTAGCCAAAGCGTTTTATGGAGCAAAAATCGGCTTTTACGATTCCTTCTTATTCAGAGCAATTGTTGATAACTAAAAATAATTTTTTTGAAGAACACCCACTTTTTATTGATATAATGAGAAAACTTAACTAGTTTTAATAGCTTTCAATTTTGTCTGTCAACTGAAAAGTTATATTAAGATTAAAAAAGAAAGTTTAAAATTTAATTTTTTAATTCTTTATAACTCCAGATTATTTTGGTATTTATAACTAAACTATCTATAAAAGATGCAAATTAACTTATATCCTTAGAGATAAATTGCTCCAAAAGAAAACTATCAAAGGTAATAATTTATAGATATTTAAAAATTTTTTGACATAGCTTGAAATATTAGCACTTGTCAAATGCGCTCGCTCTGGGGTCAAGTCCTGGGCTATGGTACAGGTCAAGAGGAGAGGCTCACGCCGATTAAGTTAAAATTACCTTTAGTCCGTCTAGCTTGTTTTACTCATCTGAGATTTTTGCTATAAATCAAAGCTGATTTTACTTGACAGGAAATGCTTCCTTCAACAGTGAAATAGAGCCATCAGCAATAAACCGTACACCAATGGCTAGGATAAAAAAAACCAAAATACTTGATTTAAGGCTCCTACCCATTTTTTCCTAACTTTTTAATTAATGGCTCTCCTAAGACAAGACATAGGTAAAGGCCAATTCCGATAAAAAAATTCCCACTAAAGATTTTAGATACTCTAAGCTAATCGGCACTAAAGTTGCATAATAATTGAACAGTAAAAGCCTGACATAGCTGTATTAATCGAGAGCAGCCCACCAGCTATGAAGTCTCTAACCGGGCACCTACAAGATACTTTACCCTTTGCTTACCGGACTCGTGGTGGTGGGTTGGCTGTTTTTAGTCGCTTTTGGTTGGTAAATCCTCCAGGAAAGACACTAAGTGCAGGAACGATTTTAACTACATCTGTAAAAACTGGTACTAAAAATATCACTTTAATATCTAATTTAGATGAGTTAAGCGTTTCTTCAATGGATCAGCACTAAATTATTTAATAATGCTTTAATTTCTCAGTTAGCTTTGTTAGGTATGTGCAGCCTGAACGAAAGCTTGAAAAATTTTTTGATTACTAGAATCGGAAATTGAAAGCTCAGGATGCCATTGCACGCCAATTGCCCAAGGATGATGTTCATGCTCCATAGCTTCAATCACCCCATCATCTAAAGCATGACCAACAATCCGCCAAGAAGATGGTACTTTATCTACTGCTTGATGATGCCAAGAAACTACAGATATATGAGAATTTTGTACATATTTAGCTAAACGGCTTTCTATATCTATCGTGACAAGATGTTCTGTCGGTAAGCGTCGTCCAGGTTCAGGCTCTAGACGATGTAGTGTAGATGTGCCGTAGACATCTGGAATGTGAGAAATTAGACTACCCCCACAGGTGACAATAAGAATTTGTAAACCCCTACAAATACCAAATATTGGCAAATGACGTTCAAGAGCAAACTTGGCAAGCTGCAATTCAAAAGCATCACGTTCAGCATCCATAGAATAAATAGTAGGATGAGCAAAACCGTTGTAACAAGCAGGGTCAATATCTCCACCACCAGAGAGAATTAATCCATCCAAGGAGTCAAGAACTGAGTCAGGGTCAATTTCTCCTGGTGGTAATAATATGGGAATGCCACCTGAAGCACGGACTGCATCTATATATTCGCTTGGCAGAGAAAATGGTAATGCTGCAAGGCGACCGTAAGTTGTAATGCCAATCAATGGTTTTCGAGGTTTTCTACTCATCTTGATGCTATATCAGTATTTCGCTGTCAGCACGAACTAGACATACTAGACTGCTCACCCCAGTAGTAAGTTTCTTCAGTTCTTCAGTTGTCATCAATTCTGCATCAAATAGTTAAAGCAGAGAATATTCAAGCAAAAATAGAAAAATGAAAAAATTAATGGCTCTCCCAGAGTAGGTATGATAAATTAATAATAAAAACAGACTATAATGATTACTATAGAAGGATTCTAGCAATTCAAAATCGAATGTTTAATAAAAATATACTTTTTTTGTCTGAATTACTTGCTATGTAATGATTCAAGCTGGTATTAAGTATTAATTTTACATAGCTAGTCTAGGAGAGCCAAATTAATTTGATAATGGAAAAGCAGATGCTAATACCCAACCAAAAAATAAAGTACTACCAATAGCATAACTCCAAGGATTATTCAACAACCCAGAACAAAATGAAAAAATCGCCATAAATACAGGAAATAGTGGCAGTAAAAGGTAAATAAAACTTAGTTGTGGCAGAAAATAAAGCACTAGAATAAAACCAGCAATTAAGACTGTGCTTTGCCCTAGCCACCACAAAGTTCGCTGACCAAAACTCAGATTTTGCTGTGCCATTCCAGAAGCTAAAAACCAAGGGAAACAAGCAACTGCTAAAAGAGGAAAAATTTGCAAACGTGGCCCAACTAACCACCACTGTAACCATACTACCTGTGCCATAGCCCCGAAACCAATCGACAATATGATAAATAAGGTTATGCCAATTACCAAAGCTCTGGCTGATGGCAGTTGTAATGGTGTCATGAAAATCAGCCAACTTAAACCTGCTACCCCAAACCAAGTACTAACTGCTCCACCAACTAATATTCCACCCAAGGCATGAATATCGCCTACTTGATTGATTGACATGAGTGTACCAGTAGCGACAAAAGGTGCTATTAATAAACCAATCCAGCTTTTTAACTGTCCTGTTTTGTGAGTAATAGAAGAATCAGCCAAAACAGGGGCGATGGCTGCAAGTAGAGTTAACCATGCCAACAAGTGCAAAAAATACCACAGCATTCGGTAATCAACATAGTTACTCTGGTTGTTTATTCCAAAGGTGCTATTAAGCCAATCTCTAGCAGCCTGATGACTCAAATGACGAAACAAAATTGTAATATGTTCGGCATTGGGGATAATAACGAACTTTCTTGCAATACCTTGAGCAAAATTGTCATTTTCTCCACTACCAGCCTGTAGTAACCGCTTTGCATTGGCAACAAATCTATTTTCCCAACTTCCCGCTTGTAATAAGAGGTTTCGAGGTACATTTGCTGTAATTGACGCGCCTGTAGGTGAGATTGCTACAGTTGCAGCATAGCGCTCAACCTGATTGATAGCAGCAGACATTACAGCACCACTACCCATTGAGTGTCCTAATGTGGCCAAACGTGATTTATCTACCTCTGGTTGCTCTACAAGTACTGTATATGCAAGATTTAAATTCTGCTGAAGTGAGTTTTTTTCTAGTGGTTTGGTGTTAGCAGCATGGCTATCAAAATCCCACAGGATGGTAGCATAACCTGCATGAGCCAAAGTGTAAGCATAACCAAGCATTAATTGTTTAGAGCCTGCATAACCATGTGCAATTAAAACACCAGGAAGATTTCGAGCATTCTTTGGCGCGACATATAATAATGGCATCTGTTGACGTTCCATCTGGCGTACTACAAGAGAAGTCTGCACCAATCGCACACCCCACCATGAAAAAGCAATTAACACTAATGCAATAACTGCGAAGATTAAACGTAAGCTTTTTTTCATAAATGTTCTGTTGTCACTTTCTCTTATAAATTTTGTGCAGCTTGACTAAAAAATTTTCTAATAATTTTTCTGGCATAAGTTTGCTCTCTGCTATTAAAAGCTATACTTCTGATCCCGCAGTCCTTACAGCTTTTCTTAGTCCCATTCCTTCAAGAAAGTAAAACCTTTTTGCGGATTGAGATAATTCCTGTATTGAAAGTATACTTTTTGGTGCTAAACCTCAAAAACACACATGCAAAAATTATCCATCGCTATTACCAAAGTAGCCTTTATTGCTTTGGGAATCATATCCGTACAACCAGTTCAAGCTGCCCTAATAGACTTTAACTTTTCTACTAGAAATGGTGCAACAGGAACATTTACCTTGAATACAGACACCCCTCCATCTCCTGAACCTGCTATATTTCGACCTAATGTTACGGGAGTTGCATACCTTGGTGCTGTTTCTAACTTTTCTATCTCAGCGCCCTATGTCAATTTAAGTAACGTCACTACTGACTTTGATGTTGTTCCATCTGTTACTTCTGATTTGATTGGTTTTCCAAAGAATTTGGGAGTTCTTAGCGGCGTTAGTTATCCACCTGGATGCATAACTTCTTCTAGCCTTACGTGTCTATTTGATATTGCCCTATTCTACTCAGGGAATCAAACAGAACTTCCCATACTTTCAGATAATCCGCTTTCTTATTCTAGAGGTGTTGGTATTGACTTCTTTAATCCGACAACGAATGAGTTACTTATCCGTGACAATATTGCCAACTTTAAAGTTGTCTCTAAGCAAGTTCCTGAGTCGAACTCTGGTTTAAGTATTTTAGCTAGTGCTATTGGAATTGTAGGTTTACTAATAAAACGTAATTTAGATACGAAACGCTATGCCCAATAAATTAAAACTTTCCATTAAATATTTTTTGAAATGAGGTACAATTAAGTGTTCAATCAATCAAACCAAAATTATGCAAGAGTTAAAAGCAATTTAGGCAATTAATACGTCGGAAATAATTTGGGCACGGATGTAACATTTAAAAACTGGTCACTTTGTTGACCTATACTGCCGTTTAGAGCGACAGATTATTTGACTGTAACGATAAATTAAAAATTAAGTTCTTCTTGCTTGTAAGCTTGACTGTAAAGAAGCATAATTTTTATAGTTGTTGGCATGAAGTTGTATAAATATGTAGGAATATACAATGCAGAAGTATTTATATTTGTGACAAACAATCTGTCGCTCTGGTCAAATAATTCGTCGCTCTATAGCTATCCTAAGAATGGGTTTAATTTTAATTAAACTGCAAAAAATTCTTCAAAAAAGGGATAAAACTTATTCGCTAATAACTCAAATTTTTCTCCAATACAATCAGGGCGAGCTATTTTATAACCTCTGCCATTGTACCAATCAGGATTCATCGCCGGAGAATAACATAGATAAGCCGTGCCCTCTTTGTAGTACCCAGATATAGTCAAGATATTTATTTTAGGTAAATAATTTACTTTAAAATTTCCGACCACAGGGTAAGCGCATATAAAATCGTAGCTAAAGATACAGAATATTTAACCAAGAGATGGAGAAAGAATCAAATTTGAGTATTAAATATGTTAAGTAGTACGCTAATAAGTAAAGCGTCTATTTTAGATCAGGGTCAGTACTATGGCATCGGGTTTCAACTCTTCTAAGAATCCACCTGCTCTCAAATCAA
>NZ_JACJTR010000038.1 GCF_014698795.1 Nostoc sp. FACHB-892 | reverse complement strand
TCATGCCAATAATTAACTGCCACAGTCCATGCGGCGTGACTATTTTTGTAAAGCGCTGCTCGAACTCCACAGGATCTTGTTGGAGAGAAGCAATCATCCTTGTTACATCTGGATGCAACAGGGGTTTCAAACGCGGATGGGTAAGTTCGTCTTGTCCCGACACAATCGCTATAGCTTTTACGAAACTGCACTCTGCAAGAGCGAATCCGAATGGTGCGCCTTGAGAGAAACCAACTACCAGAACATTATGGAGATCGTTAGCCTGAATCAACTCCTGTGTATCATCTACCCAAGAATCAAAGGTTTTGTTAGGGTGTGGGTCAGACAAACCTAAGCCAGGACGGTCAATCGCAATCAGTTTCAAGCCGAGTTCCGCTAGACAGTTCACACCAAAACCGAGCGTTCCGCTCATTCCAGCCCCAGTGCAAAATAAAACCGGAATGCCATTAACAGGCCCCCATTCGTACCACGCAAGGCTACGATTATCATGCAGTCGCATCGTCTTTTGCCTTTCGGGTGGCTTTACAAAGTTACTCATGCTATTCATTAGAACTCTTGCAAAGAACAATCTTAACCGAACTCAACTATCTATACCTCACAACAGCAACGGTATCGGGTATAAAAGCTAGAAGAATGTAGTTGTTCATTGGCGAAAGATTCTTGTTGCAACAACACTTTTAACTTAGTCGATTTTAAGATAAGCTTTGTTGATTGATAAGTCAACTATCAGATTGCAAAAATACATCGTCATGATTCAGGGTGTATATCCAGACAATTGGAAAGAAATTGCGACAGCGCTAAAAGCTGACTGTGATTGGCGTTGTACTAAATGTGGTAACGTCTGCTTACGTCCTGGGGAAAAACCACCTGATTGGACAAAATCCCAGCGCAAAGCTTATACACTTCAGGTACATCACTGGAATTGTGACCCTAGTGACAATCGGCTGGAGAACTTGGCTTGCCTGTGCAGTGGCTGTCACCTTTACTACCATCGATTTGGACGCGGGAATATTTCTCCTGGACAGTTGTCACTGTTTGCTCAAAAGAAAATTAGCTAAAATTTGACCGATTGCAGATGTGAGCGCTCACGCTTTTTGAGCATTGTTAATTTTCGTATGTTGCTAGAAATTATTTCTTTTCCTCTTTATGAATAAGAGGTAATAATGCTAGATTTCGATTACTAGCAATGATTCAGGGTGATTTATGAACAAAGGTGAACTTGTGGATGCTGTAGCAGCGAAGGCTAATATTACAAAAAAGCAAGCTGATGAGGTGATTAGTGCTTTTTTAGAAGTCGTGACCGAGGCTGTAGCCAATGGGGATAAGGTAACGCTTGTTGGGTTTGGGTCATTCGAGCGGCGTGAACGTTCAGAGCGTGAAGGGCGTAATCCCAAAACGAATGAGCCAATGACCATTCCAGCTACTAGAGTTCCTGCGTTTTCCCCTGGGAAGCTGTTTAAAGAAAAAGTAGCACCATAGATGAATTGCTTGACCATTAGCAATCTAATCACCGCAAAACCGTAGCCCTTAGTATTCTCAAGACAGCTTCGCTTTACCTTACACAATAAACAAAGGCGAACTATTAGGTATCAAGAAATAATGTTGAAACGTCGCACAATACTAGTTGGTTTAGCTGCACTTGGCTTAAAGTTAGGTGTTAGTACACAAGTTGATGGACAATCTCCTAGCAAACCAGAAGCTTGGCAAAGTGTCTACAATGAGGCGGCTGCTGGGGCAACAACGATAGTTACAGTTCCACTTTTTACCTCCTTTTCACCATCTACCTTGCAAGTAGTCCTCAAATTGGCAGGTTATTGGGGTGGTTAACGCCATACCTTATTAACTTTTGGAGCAATAGTATGAATAAAAAATGGGCTGCTAAACGACTTACAATCAATCTCACATCAAGTGAAGCAGAAAGATTAGAAAAATACTGTTCAATTACTGGTAGACCAGCAACCGATGTAATCCGCGAATTAATTCGGTCTGTGCCAATTGAAGAAGTACAAAATGCCAATTAGGAATTCATCTAGGGTAAGCGTAAAGGGTTTTCCTTTCCCTTTGCCCTAAAATCCGACAAGTATTGATACTACACTTACTAGCGCATTATTAAAAAAGCTGCTGGTAAAATAAAATTTCAACAGCAGTAGTAGCTCAAAGTGATTCAACGCTGATTATGTGTATTATGTGTATAGAAAGGGCTGGCAACTGTTTTTAGCTGGCATTTAGTAAACCATATATAAAACAAAGCTCTGGATTTTTACCAGGGCTTTGAAATTGAATTTTATTTAGCATGACCGAAGAAACAATTCAAAATTCACGCATTCAAAATTCAGAATTGAAGAATAGCTCAGTAATTTTGAATCAATTAATTCAGCTTACTTGCCCCTAAATCCATTTATGGAGAGAAAGATTTATAAACTTGAAGTTCTGTGTCCCTGCATTTATGCATGAGGTAAAAATGTTTGAATAATGAAATTGATAATTTTGAATTCGAGCGTTCGCGCAGCGTCTCGTAGAGAAGCGAGTGACTTCTAGGAAATAGTATTAGCCGCGACGAAACAGAGCTTCAAGGTAAACTTGGGAAACACGGCGATCGCCATCAGCATTTTGCAGCAGAAACAGGGAGATAGCTGCGGTAATAAGACGATGTTCATCCCAATCAGGATGTTTTTCTAAGTAGGTATTAAGAGATTGATGTAGCGTTTCGGGAAGAGTAGTAAAGATATTTTGGGTTGAGTTCATATAATAAAAGCTTCAGAAAAAGCAAATCAATAGGGACAACAAGCTAGAGGTGATACAGTGCAAGTACAGTTTCACCCATTCAATGCTAGCCGAACCACTGGCACTAACAACTGAATAGTTTTATACAGTTGATGCTCAAAATGGAACAGGCGGCAAAGGCTAGTGGATTTATTTTGTGCTGATTGGCTTAGTTTGTCAATGTTGCAAAATATTAAAGATAAATATAGAAAAAATAAATAATTACGTGAAAGCTAGGGTTAGAAGTTAGTTTTGTTTACGTTACGTAATAATAACTCAGTAAAGCAGACTGATTGCTACAGACATAACAAAATACCCATTGGGTGAACAGAAGCCGATTATCCTGTAAAACACCTGTGGAAAACAGCAGAAATAGCTGTAGAAAGTCTGTGGAATCTGCTAGAAAAAGTAGAACTAATGATAAGAATTGCAAAAAGCGACAATAGGTAAGCTCTGCTATTGCCAGGGGCTGAAAACGCAACAGATTATTTGCAGCGTCATTGGTTTGTTAACTGCCATTACTTTGAACAGTTCCCTTCTCTCTAAAGGCTACGAGTGATAACTCTCCTGCTGGCGCGATGAGAGTACTTTTGCCACTGAGGTTGCCACCGAATGAATTAACCACTTCAATGGTTTTGGTAAATCGAATCACGCCCAGCTTTTGCTGCTGCCTCAGCGCTATAGTAAATCGGATAGTCGCCGAATACCGTGCCATCGGGGCTAACAATCCGAAACTGCCAGCATCTACACGGAGTGTAAAATACGGTTAAAACACGAGAGTGAATACAGACAACTGAATGGATCTTGGTGGTAGTCATAGTACTGTGGCTTGCGCTTTTGAATATTAGTAAAGTAGCCATTCTCGTTACGAGAATGAGTATAAATACGTTTTAAGCGAAATTAACTGATCAAGCTTAGTTATAAATGTTCTAAAGGTTTTTCTACATTAGCTCTTTTTGCAACTAACTTAAGTATGAATAATAGTCTATCTTAAGTTAGTTTTTATAGCCAAATACAGCAACTAAGCTGTTGTTTATAGCTGAAAATAGCTTTTCATAAGGAGAGTGCTTAAATATGAAGAGTTTAAGTACTCTTTATCTAAGCTAGGATTTAGGCACTGCACAAATTAAGTATAATGATGCTGTGAATTTCAGCTTTTCAGGCGTGTCAAGCAAGCAATATCGGGGTCAGAGCAATTACCAATTCGCGATTAGTGCCCCATGCCATCAGGCACTTGCTCTGAGAATTTATGCTACACATTTCTTGATCTTCCATCAATGAATTAAATTTGCTTTGTATCCTAGCGGCTCAATTATCCAATTACGTCCACAATTGCGTTAGCGCAGCGTTAGCGACGTAGGAGCGTCATTGGGAACGGGCGAAAAAGCGAATTGTTTGGTCAAGGTTTTGGTTAACATAGAATTTACTTCCATCAACAAATAAAGTATGCCCAAGACTTGGAATATTAAAATAGATAACTATTTTCAAGCCAACCCCAATTGCATTATCGCCACAGCCCAAGTAGACAGCTTCCCTATAGACCTCCCCCTAGAACCCAACATCAGGGAACCCAACCGTAAAAGCGCGACCTACAGACAAGTCTTCGACTCACTGACAACCGAACCCGAAAAATTCTTCTCCCGCCACAGTGGAATCGTTCTGTCAGCCAATAAAGTTAAGCCCAACAGAAATAAAACCGAGCTAGAACTGGAGATTTTGGAAGCTAACGAGGGAGGTAGCGATGGGATTATTAACGGTGGCCATACAGTTTTAGCATTTGAGCAAGCGAAAAATTACAAATACGATTTAACCGAAGCTAGGGTAAAAATTACGATCCACATCGGATTGACTGAAGAATCAGCCAAAGACATAGCCCTGGCCTCCAACACCACAACGCCAGTTGATTCTCGCTCCAAAGTCAACGCTAGAGGTGATTACAAATTCATCAAGCAGTATTTAGTCCAGTTAGAGAGAGCAGAAGATAGAAAATTCCGCATCGCCTATTACCAAAACCAAAGCGGCGCTCCCAGAAATGCCCAGTGTAATGTCACCCACTTGCTCAAGCTCCTTTATTGCCTCGATAGAAATAAATACAATCCCGACGGTAATAAACGAACCAAACACCCAGCAGGGATGAGTCTTCCAAGTAACATCACAGACGCAGAAAGGGAACGGTTAACCGCTTTATTGCCTTTGCTAACTCATGCCTTGTGGATAGAGCAAAGACTGTACGAAATAATCCAAGAACATATCAGCAGCCCCAGAAGAAAAGGTTCCAACGATTTAGCATCAATTGATATACGTAAAACTACGCTTCTGCCTGATAGCAAGTACTCTTTTGGGTTTGGTGCGCCAACTGACCTGGCACTACCGATAATTGCATCATATCGGGTATTTCTAGATAAAGATTATAAATGGATTCTGCCGTTTAACGAATTCGCTGAAGATTTCCTGCAACACTTGTGGAATAACTACTTCCGCAAATATTTGGTGTCGGAAAAAACAGCAGGGAATACAGTCGGGACAAAAATCAGCCGCAATCAAGAGATTTGGGAAAGTTTGTACATTTCGGCGCAGAGTTATCTAAATCAGCACTTGGTGAAAATGGTTAACTCCAGTAAGGCAGAGTCAGAATCCAAGGTGACACAAGGTAGTAGCAAGAGGGGAAAAGGGAAAAGGGATGAACTCAACGCAACCACTGTGCCTAAATAGTTTTTACTGAACAGCGGATGAGGTATAGGGGAAAGACTTTTAGTCCCGAATGGCACGCTTGTTAAGCATAAACCCTTGATATAACTGGATGAAAGGGTGTGGAGTATGGGGTTGCAGGATTGGGGAATCAAGAAAATGTTGAACTCCTTGACGCAACTAAAGTTTAATTGTCTTAAACACACTCAGCCTACACCTCTAAACCCATCCCTAGCAAAGGTTTTATCTTTACAAGCGTGACACTCGTATGTATTAGAAGTATTTTATACTAATCCTGGTACAGCATTGGCTATTTTATTTGCTAGTTCTGGTGGATCTAAGCGATACCGTAATTCGACTCCTGTTACCATCCCTTGGGCATTGCTTATGAACCTATACTGGTGGAAGCTATTTGATTTAAAGACAAATTCAGTTGAAGAAACTGCGAAATACTCCAATGGAGGACAACCCTCTTGTCGGGAGAACAGGATATTGTTCTGGCAGGTAACAGTAATTTCAGCGCCGTCATGAAATTGGTATACACCCTCATAAGAAGCAAGAAGTTCTGAACTCACCTGGATTGTTGGTGGCTCTTGATAGGGTTTTCCAATAGTATGTGTAGCAATCTTTACTATCAGGGGTTCAAGTACACGCGCTTTGTGCTGATTATTTGAGAGTACCGCGACAAAAATACGCTCCTTTGGCATCCGAATAGCGTGAGCCGCGAATCCGTCGATTCCGCCGTCGTGTTCCACTATTTGATGTCCCTGATAATTGGTAATAAACCAACCATAGCCATAATTACAATTAACTAATCTTGTTGTCGTAAATGCTCGTCTAAGCGTTTCCTGTGAAACTAATTGAGATGTGTAAAGTGCTGCATCCCATTTTGCTAAGTCATCCACAGTTGAAGCCAATGAACCCGCAGCATAAGGTATTGTCATACTCATATATTCTGCATTGAGATAACCGTCAGTTCCTTTTTGATAGCCACAAGCGCGTCGAGGAATAATACGTTGTGGCATATCATAGCAAGACTGTTTCATTTCCAACGTATCAAAGATGTTTTGTTGAACAAATTGCTCATAAGTCAACCCTGATATTTTTTCAATAATCGCGCCAAGAAGAAAGTATCCAGAGTTGGTATAAAACCAACGCTTCCCCGGTGCAAACTGCATAGGCTGATATTTGAAAAAGTCAATTAACTCTTCAACGGTAAAATCTTTCCTCTGTAAAGAGTGCATCTGAGGCATTGCTGTGTAGTTTTGTATGCCATTAGTATGAGTTAACAAATGTTCTATTGTTATTAAGTAGTCATGAGTTGGGTAGTTGGGCAAAAACTTTGTAATTGGGTCATCAAGATCGAGCTTACCTTGTTCCATCAGCATCAGCACAGCGACTGCTGTGAACTGTTTTGAGATTGAGCCGAGACGGAAAACCATGTCTGGCTCAATTGTTACTCCAAGTTCTAAGTTTGCTATTCCATACCCTTTGCGATGGATAACCTCACCAGCTTGGGTGACGATAACAGCCACTCCAGGTTCATTTGGAGTGAATGCAGATTGTACAAGGTCATCGATTGCTTTTGATAAGTTATGACTAGTCGACATCGAAAACTCCGAAATTATTACAAAAAGGACGGCTTTCAAGGAAGTAATTTTTCTAGCTACTATGCAGATGTTCTAAGGCTATTCCCTGTTGATAATTGAGTATTTTTGGGTTTCTTAGGCGTTAATGAACAGGGTGTAGGGCGTGGGGAACCCCATAATTAAATAATGGGGTTTCAAATAAGGACGCTGTATTTCATCGCCTCCAATACGGTTCGGATAAGCTTTTGAGGCAGTTCTTGTGCAGGGGAGGAAAGAGAGTAGCAATTTCTCTTCTCCTACTTCTGTTTTCCGCCTGCTCAAGAACTGTTCGCCTCAACAAATAACTTTGTTAACCGAACCGTATTGTCCCTACACCCGAACCTGCAACTCCATACCTCGCCTCGTTTGCGTAACCCCTGGCAGAGAAGGGGTTTGTTCAAAAGGAGATTTGGCTATGGTTTTAGACCAATAGACAAAGGTAAAGACACTGCCTTGGTCTAGAACTATCAGAATACCAGTGTGGTTTTTCATTGCAGATAAGATTAAACCTTCTTCTATTTCAGAAAGAGGCGTTTGTACACAGGCTAGATTTCCATTACTAAGTTTGGTGGCACTTCTGGGTAAGTGCGCGGCAGCCAGGTTAGACGCTGCACTAGTTCCACGTCCAGGAATTACATACTTTAACTCTCACCGTCAACGACCAATTAAGAAGTGACAACAAAAATTACTAAAATTGCAGTATCTTTATGTAGAAACTACGGTCAAATCCAAAACCGGGTATAGCAATAATCAAAACCTTGCTTACTTATGCAGGCTAGTCATCAACTATACGCTGACTTTCCTCCTAGAACGACCTATTCGGCACTAGAGGTAAGAAGCGAAACTGAACCAACGAGCAACGAGAAAGTCGTCGGTCATATCTACACTTAAACCTTTCATACTTGATATATTGATAGCAAAATATCTCCGATTACTCAAGCCCTTCGGAGAAGATTTTTCAGAATATTAATATTTTTTTGTCGCCTAATAACAGCTTTGCTACAAACGACGACTTTCTCGCTTTGTTCTTATAATAGACAAGAATTGATTAGGTGTCAAGAAACATTCGCTCACTGTCGAAAGCTTTTCTTAACCATAAAGGTGAGCACACAATTGCTTTTATCAAACAGATAACTACACAACTATTATTTTAATTGCTATCCCAATCACGAAATTTATATTTGACAGGAGACTTGTGAAGCAATTTTTCGATTCCCAAGCGAATTAAATCTGCTTGGATGCCGTCTAATTTCAACTCAGTTTGAATAAATTCATCAATTGGATTGGCTGTAGTTTTCTGCCAAAGAGCTAATACACGAATTTGTCTCAATGTAATTTAATTGGTCACTGTACACAAGATGCGCTGGCTACGGCAATTGTGCGGATTCATGAAGTTAGCTGATTAATAAGTCCCGCACAAACACGGATTCATTCCTGCTGCTTTTCAGTAAAACTGCATTATACAAGTTTTGAAGGTGGATTTATGGCTGATACTACAATGTTAGATAACCGTAGAAATAAGCAAATAGATTTTGAACCATTAGAAGCGGCAGTAGCAGCAACAGAAGAAGAGTCAGTAATATTAGCCGAAAAGCTTACACAGGTAGCAATTCCTTTATCTGTATTGTTACAAGCACTGAATATAGCAAAATACGATAAGACAGCAGCTTTCCGCTACGCTGACAAATATCTAAACAATATCAAAAAGTCGAAATGGGTTATTATCAAAACGGCTTGAAATTTTCTGATGAAACCCTCGGTTGGATATTTTTCTCCTGATGTAAATTCTCAGTTGTGATTATTCCAGGCATTGAACTTATATTTAATTGAAGAATTTTGGAGTAATTTTTCAATTCCCAAACGGATTAGCTCTGGTCGAACTCCGTCTAATTTCAATTCGCTTTAGATAAACTCATCAATTGAATTAGCTTTTATTTTCTTTTGCAGTGACAACATCTGTTGAGCTTGCATAAGTGATATACTACTAGAAGAATTAGCTTTGGCGTGAGAAGAATGTTGATCGCTAAGTGCAGAATTAAGAAACTGTTTGGTATCGCGGTCATAACCAGAGAAGTTTTTCAGACATGGCATAGGTAAGTATTGCTTAACACCCCCGTAATAAATTGCATAGCTATGCAGTAAGCAGTTAAAATTGGTCTGATTATGGTCTTATATTTATACTTGGTAAGATAACCATCTTCTAATTCATTTTGCTAAAAATAAACTCCAATTACGTCAAAAAGCTTGTTGGCAACATCTAAGGAAATTGATTTAGTCCACACCATAATTACCTTACAATCCCGGAAAAAACTTACTCCAAGCACTTTGCTCTTTTGACGCTGATTCTTGTGAACCTAAAACATTCTCTAGCCCTCGCTGATTATTCTGAATCTCCTGCATATTAAGAGAATGGATCACCTGGGCTAATTCTGGATTGTCTTCTAACAATTCAGCCTCAAAGCTTAACTCCTGCTGCAACAATTGGGCATTTCGCCGCAAGAACATCTGCTGATTGTGCCGCTGTCTGATAAGGGATTCAGTCCGGTGTAATTGTTCTTCAAAACTCAAATTATCGTATTCGTCGTTATACATGAGAATTCTTCTCCAATTAACTTAACTTCATTTTTAGGAAAATTAATCATACCGCCCAACTAATTAGACACGTTTAATTCCTCCATAAAGTAATTGGTATCCCAACCTTAATCTCGTAATAAATTCGTCAGTATTACGATTGCCCCAAACTGGGTTAGTACGGCTTTTTATCCAATTAAGCTGACTATGACAAATTTCATCATGGCAAGAGATACACGTAGGAAATGTTGATACTCCAATAACGTCATTTCCATAGTAAGCGTGATGGATTTCTTCACTTTTCTTAGTCAGACAGACTACACAATAATTGTGAGTTTTTCGGTGAGCGATCGCTACTTGTTTTCTGTACTCTTTGGGATTGCCATATCGAGCATTCCAGTTTAATTGTCTGGGTAGCCGAGATTTTCCAGCAGTAGGGTAACGCCTTTTTCGTTTAACTCTTGCCCCGTTAATTCGTGCCACTTCTGTTTAATTTCCTGAAAATGCGGTCTTCTTCCTAATTCTGTTGCCCATTTTCTAATTTCTTCATACCAGTCAATCTGCTGTTGTGAGGATTGCTGATTATTTTTAGAACTATTAACAGTGTCACCATTCGGTTTGGAATCTTGTTTTTGTTCCAGACCTTTGATATCAAATTCCGGGATTAGGGCAACAAAGGGATTAGACCGAGTGGGAATCGCTAGGGCATATCGAACTCCGGCTTTATCCAACATTTCGCAAGCCTGCCGCAAGATTTCAAGAATCTCCTTTTTCACATTTACAAAATCCTGGGGATGGTCAAGAATATAATTTGATGTCTGCCCCATAGCAATAAAGCACACGTTTTTTAAAGATGGGCGACTAAATCCGGTTTCCCCAGACAGTGGGGATTGCCCCATAAAGACCCCATGTCCTTTAAGTCCGGCGGTGAATTTGATGATATAGTTCCAAAAACCTTGCAAGTCCTTGGCAGTATCAGCATCAACCATTCCTGGAAGTCCCTTACCACCACCAAATACAGAGTCCACCTCGTCTTGGGCAAGAAATAATTCCGGGACACCCTGACATTCACCACCAACAATTGATACTCTTGCTTTCTGCTTGTCAATTTGGTCTGTGGCAAAGGTAATCCAATTTCTTAATTCTTTCATCCCATCAAACTTACGGCTAAACTTGCACAGCCATCTGGTGACATCATCTTTTGGATCGCTGCCGATGACAATTGCTGGACTTTGAGATTTTGCAGCAATTTTGTTGATAATCACCCCTGCTAAAGTTGATTTACCAGACTGGGTGCCGCCAGACAGGTAAAAATGGTGGTTACTGCGAAGGGTCATGTCTTGATGTGATGCAGCATCACACAGTTCATCTAACCAAGCACCATCAATTCTGATGTAGTCAGGATAATTAGCAGCAATCGCTTGTAAAACCTTCATGGAACCCGGATTAATCACCGACTGAACCGACTCTTCATCAATGTCGGCAATATCAGGATTGGGAATACCAGTCGGTGAGGGTGATTGCTGTGCTGGTGGTTCGGGAAGTGTCACCAAACCTTGCAACTGATATTCAGCAATCCACCGGGGTCTTTCATTAACGGGGAGACGATTCACATAGTCAGCAACTTGGCGCTTGGCATCGATTGCAGTGGTGACATAATCATAAGCCGCTTGCCCCTGCAAGTGTTGCTTAAGTGATTTGAGGTCAGCTTCTTGCAAAGACTTGTACACCTTTTCCTTGCTTTCGCTGATTTGAGCAGATACCCCAAACAGTCCAGCACTGAGCGTCCCAGCACCAAGTAGCATCCCGGTTGTTATTCGGTCAGTATTTAAGAAAAAAGGAGCAGATAGACACATTACTGCACTCGCTCCTAAAGAACATAAGATAGTCCGTTCTGCATGAATCACCCCACTGGCAGTTAGTCGTTCTAGTTCAAATGGCATAAACTTACCTCACCCCCAACGCAACACCGGCTGCAACTAAAGTCAAGAAGACAAACAGAAATATCACCCCAGGCATTAACCCAATGGTGAAAGTTTTGCGGTTGAAACCAAAACCTTTAACAACTAATCCGCCAAAGTTGAATAACCCTAGAAATATGCAGCAGATGGAGATTATGCCAATAAACCAAAGAATGTATCGACTAACGGGGCTGGCAACGGATAAATAACCCATAAACATAGAGAAGCCAACCCCACACACTGCATATCCTATATGAGAGAGCTTGATACTTTGCATAATCTAGAATCTGAATGAGTCACCCACTTCATCAAATGCTTTTTCGTATCCCCCCAACTGGCGTTGTTGTTCCTGGGAACCGAAAGCATGACGAATTACCGCCTCCCCATGTAATCCTCTGGTTCGCTGCAAATCCTCCTCAACCTTCATAGCTTCTTGAGAATATGCCAATTGGTTTTTATACATCTCTGCCAAGGATTGCAACTGCTTGAGCTTGTGCCGGGAAAACTTTGTGTGCAACCACTTCTGTGCTTTTAGAGTACCAGCCACTTCTGCTTCATCTAGAACCTGCTTTGCTGTAGTGTAAGCAGGTAACGTGTAGCGATCGCGGATTGATGAAGGTAAATTTCCTTCAATTTGAGTAGCATCTCCCACTCTCAAATCTGTTGAAACTACACCATCATTTTTGCTACCGAATAGACCAGGAAGCCATTTACCTAACATTGCTATACGTCTCCTGAATTTGTTGAACTTGTTGACCGATGTAACGAGAAATACCGTAGATGCTGATGAACGAGAACATCAAAATAGCGAAGGTTGCAATCACCCCTTGAGCCATCAAACCTCGCTGCATTAGTTCTTCAACTCTGTTGGCGTTGTTTGATCGCACTCTCGACTCATCAATAAGTTGTTGGACGATTAGGAATTCCTCTGGTGTCAGGTTTTTTAATGTCACTCCCGACAGATTCAACTCGCCGTCCTTCTTCAGGTGAATATTCAATGGTCTGTGACGAGTTTCTTGTTGTTGCTCCATAGATTGCCACGCCCAATACAAGAGTTAATAGCAGCAGATTCAGTACTGCTGCTAATCCAATTAATTTACTCGGCTGCATCCTTTGAGTTAGCGCCGAAAATACCCGCAACGAGTTCGTTACCGATTGCACGAAAGGAATCTACGTCAGCTTCTTCCTCCATCGCCTTAGAGACAAACTTACTCACCACGTCCTTGGGAGCATTGCGAATCGTTGATAACAATTGGTCGGCTTTATCACTTGTATAAGCGTCAATCCCTTGAGTTAGAACATCCTCCAGAGATTGAATTTCTTGGTTTGAAACCTGGGATGCATGAGCGATCGCTCCTTGCAATGGAGGAGTGGATTTACGACGTGGGGAGTTTTTACCGAGTTTACCGTTGCCATTTTTGGACTTGCCATTAGTGGCTAATTTCCCGGTTGCTTGCCTTTGCTCAAGAATCTGAATAGCGATCGCTTGGGCTTGTTGATCGGTCAATTGATTAATGTCAGCGTCAACTTGGGCACAGAGGTTAGCGATTTCTGACTCAGTGGCTTCTATATTGTAGGGTTGAAGGAATTGTTTAATTTTTTCCATAAAATGCTTCCATTTATGCAAGTAATGGTGTTATTTTAGCATCCATTTATTTGATATAGCATTAAAATTAGGAAATAGGACGCTAAAAAGTATAATTATGGAATCTAATTGGCATCATAAACATGGCAGATAAACGCGACCGAAGATTTTCCGTTAACCTTCCCTTAGTTAAAGAGATACGCCTGATTCTATGGGGACATACCAGAGGAGTAAGCAAAACTCGTATGGCAGAAGCAATTTTGATTGATCGGGTTTCCAGCAATGGGAATTGGCGAGAAGTTTGTCAGGACTTAAAGCAAGAAGCGGCTATCAATCACTCTACGGTTAGTGAACTAGTTGCAGACATACTCAAAAACAACGGCTTGAAAGACGTGTTCGATATCGAAACGGTGGATTGGGAAACATTTTTAGTAGACGAATCAGTAATACCTACGGAGGAATAAACTAAAAGGCTATGGAAAAATATCCTTTAGACTGGCTAAAAACATCTTGTGAGCAAGTCTATTGCCATCCCATAGCAGAACGTACTTGGCGCAAATGGTTAAGATTGTGCCAAGTTCTACAGTACGCTAGGGAAGTGGAAAAGGAACAAGCTATGTGGCTATTGACTTTGGCTTACATGAAGAAGTTAGAGCCGAATAAAAAATTCACCCTGTTTCAAATTAAGTTTAAACTCTCAGGAAATCCATTTGCCGAATTGCATCTAGCTGAAGCAATTTATAACGCTTGTTACACCAATGCAGTTGGAAAGGACTTACCAGAAATCATTCTTAGAGTCACAGGTAAACAGGTGACGGTACGAACACTTTACCGTTGGGCACGAAAGCAGCAAGTTACTTTCTCTTCTTCTAAACATTTAAGTCGCCCAGAAGTTGAGCAATGGATACGATGGGCTGCGGCTTGAATTCAAAAAATACCTTCGGGGCGAATGTTGCCCCTTTTTTATTTTCTTTTTTCAGATGTCGCAAATCAGGTGTGCCGTGACATTTTAAAATGCCCAAAACCCTTATTCTTTCGTTGTGACATCGGGCCGCTTTTCCTGAAACCCTTGTATTTCTAGTGTCACAGCCACCATTTTCTAAAACTCCCTTTCTGCAAGTATTAGAGCGATTTTTATCCCTTTTTTGGCCGCTTTCCGTGCCGCTTTCCTTTTTCAACTTAATTTTTGAGTGGTTAAAAATGCCTCAAATCCAGTTTGGGTAAAGAGTAGAGATGTCACAACTCAAAGCGGCACACTTGGTCAGATTTTGAAAAAACGGGCTTTTGGAGCGGAGCTTTTTTTAATTAAGGACTGGTTATTCATCCACCAGTCAGACAGGTCTAATTCATGCGGTGATTCTGACGACTAACGCATGTATTCTATTCAATAACTTTCCGTTGTTTTGGATCCATTTGATTCCCAACTCGACTTGTGTGTATACCGTTAAGTTAAATGAGAGAAACGCCAGCAAAGATTGTAAGTAGGAGATGTTTATTTATGCCGAGATGGAACGCACAAGACAAACAAGTGTATCGAACCGAAGTGATTCGACGTATTAATGCAGCGATGCCCTTAGTAATGCAGGAATATGCCTCAATTAATTGGGTAGAGGAACTCAAAGGCTACCATACTGACCATGAATATTACCCTGACTACATCCACGCTGACATTCATGGTGTAACTGATGCCTACACCAACCCTCAATCGTGTTTAGCCTGGGATGCTGCTATGGATGCGATTATTCCCCTCAGCCATAATGTTAGTTGCCAGCAGTTGCGCGAGAAAATGGCCGAGCTAATTCCTGAAGACACTTCTCTTGAGACGGTGCTAGAGCTTGGTGCAGGTACGGGTGATGGAGCGTTGGCCTTGGCACGGCGGTTTCCACAGTCCACTTTTCGGATTACTGATGTTTCGCCTTATATGCTGGTGATCAGTAAGCACAAGTTTAATAAGGTTGGATTTAGTGAACGAGCTTTGTTTGAGCAGGTGGATGCCCGTGACACAGGCTACCCTGACAACTCCTTCGCTCTTGTTACATCGTCACTACTCTTGCACGAGACACCTAAAGAATGGATACCCAAGATTCTGAAAGAGATGTACCGGATCACCAAACCCGGAGGTTGGGTACTATACGCTGACACCTATCGTGGTGAATACGCCCTGAACGCTTCTTTTCAAGAACCGTGGTTAGATGACTTTATCCATTTTAACTTCGAATACGAGTTCGCCAAAGCAGGTTTTACAGAACTCAATTACATTCGCTATGCCGTAGGTTTGTGGTATATGGTTGGCCGGAAGCTAGAAACATAACATCAAAGGCAATACTTGTCGGGTTTTGGGAAAAGGGGAAGAAAAAACCTTTACCCTTTAATCTTTTCCCAAAACCAAATTCTGAGTTCAAAATGCAAAAACCGAGCAGTATTGACATCAAGGATCAACTGTTTAGTGATTTAACAACTTGCGGCTCTCGGTACGGCTTGTATTTTTCACATCATCTCTAACTGCTGTGTCAGGTTCTCAATCTTGCGCTGGTAAAAGTTAATCTCGCCTTCTATCTCCAAACGCAACTCTTGAGCAGGTGGTAATTGAACCCCAGATTCGGAAATATATTCGACCTGTTCATCTTCGGTGCTAACTAATACCGCATATCGCCATAAACCGTCTCGTTCAGGAACCACCAAGTTTTCAAATAGACAATACTGAACTCCTACGATCATCCCCTGTTTGGTTCTTTGCCCTAACGAGTATTTTGGTGATGTCCAATGATTGGGAATAGTAACAACTTTTGAAGTTTCCATGCGATTGTTCCTATCTTTGTTTTGACTGTGTTTGTACTACTGGCTGCTGCCTTTTCTCCACTAAAACCTGACCAATAGCTCCTCCAGTACCCAGCCCAAACATTCCTGTAGCAATCATGTACATTGTATATCTGCCAAAAATTTGCACTCCTAAATATCCGATAGATATGGCCGCTAATGTGCCCATGAGACTTACAGCAATTACTTGTCCTTGATTCCGTTCCATAATTTAGAATGCCTTTCCCTGATAGAGGTTATAAATCCTTCTTTCGCTTCACCAGCACCGAGCGTAAATACCGCCGACACTCCGACTCTCCCCGATATATGAGAATCCGCAGCGCTTCTATTTCTTGGATTGGAGAAACACAGATTTCAGCAATCGCACCAATCAGATTCTGTTGCTGATGCACATAATCTTGATGCTGCTGCTCTAACTCCAGAATTCTGGAGTTTAACTGTTGAAGGAGTCGCAATGCTTGAGTTAAGGAAGATTCTTTGCTTTGAGAGCGGTTGTCCAAAGTTAATGTCATGTTATTGCTCCTTATTTAGATTGTTAAAAGCCTTGCCAATCAGGACATTTCGCGCCCTCAATGCCTTCGGGATGAACAGAACAGATTAAAGGGGAGCCGTTGTAAGAGATCCCGTGATAGTATTTGCAACCTATACAACTGGTGGGTCTAGTTAAAGGTCGAGGTCGGCACAAGATAACTTGGTCAATTTCATTTTGACCAGTAATTCGGTCAACCATGAATGCTGTGATCCCAGTGCAGACTATTGCCCCACCAATGGCGTACATAATATTTTTGCCGAGATATTGAGTGCTAACATAGCTACAGATAATTGTTGCTGCTGCACTGATGCCTTTGATGAAAAGACTACAATTCATCTTTTGTTACTTCTTTTTGACTGATGGTTCATTCTCAGTTAAAAGTCTGCCAAAGTCGTAAATCGTTACTGTTGATTTCAGGTTTTGGTTTCGATTCTATTACAAGTTCTGGACTGCCCAAACCAATTGCATTTTTAATTTCCTGTTCCATGTCTAGGTTCCCCTTGTTGATTAACTTGCTCCACCTGATCAATTGCATCCGCTACTTCTCCCAAAACATTGAACGCATCATTTAGCACAACATCATTTGATGTAGAAAAGTATTCGGAGGATTCGATATTGCGATAATCTTGACTACTGCTAATAAGCCGCAATGTATATTGACAGCCCTGCAAGATAGCCTGAATCTCTGATGTAGTTAACTTGATTTCCATTGTTGTTGCTCTACCTAAAATTTATCCCGGTGAATACTGAGGCTTGCTCCGACTAAAGAACTCCCTAAGAATGCGGAAAAACTGACCAACATTCCTCCCAAGCAAATACTTTTCTGCTGCTGCCAACCAGAGATGATGATGTTGGAGTTAGCATTTATGTCGATAATCTCCATTCCCCAGCACCCCATTGCTCCAACTCCCAAAAATCCAGTCAAGAGCAGAGAGGCGATTGCAGTTGTTTCTATGGTGCGGTCGATGAAAATCCTGGGGTTGAATCTTCTTCTAGTACGGCGGCGAAGAACCATTTTACTCTTGTGGTCTAATTGAGATTGGTAAACAACTTGTTTGTGATTAGTCATTTGGAATCCTCCAATTCAATAAAAAACCCTGCACCAGTATTGCTAATCTTTACTCTTTTTTGATTGACCAAGGTTTGAATCACACTAAGACTGAAGTTGATATGACACAATCGAGCGCTACCCCCACAACGACGAAGGTATTGTATGCATAGTGAGGAATTGTCAGTAGGAGTGGGATGAGTGGATTTTCTCGGCATGATATTTTTCCTATTGGTGTTATTCAATTGAGTTCAGGCAATTGTGCAAGCGCTCCTTCCATCCATGCCTGAATCGCTGACATCTCAGAAACACCTCGCAGTACAGCATCGATTACGTGTTTCTGATAAGAGTTAACAGCGTGATTTGGATGTCCAAACTTATTACCAGCCCAAGCCAAACACATAGTTTTTACTAGTTCATCATCTTGGTAGTATCAAGCTCACTTGGACTCGTAACATTTCGAGAATGCAGCCATTCTTTCACCAAATCCAATGGATAATTTAAAAGTGTGCGAACTTCTTTGACTCGCAAATCTTTTGGGCTGATTGATGGTGCAGTTACAGCTTGTTTTGGTGGCTGGACTCTATACTGTTGATTGTCTTTGCGGGGTCTAATATTATTCTGTGGCTGCTCAGGCTTTTGAGGAGTAGTTGCGCCTTCAGCGTCATTATCTTCATCTGCCGTCACCGATAAAATTGCACAAACCGCATATCGTCGTGCATAAGTTAATGCTGCACCAAACTTCTGAGAATCACTAATTTCGGGAAGAGGATAAGTACTGGTGATATTTTCCCCAGATTCATGAAAAATATGAGTTCGTAGTACGGTTTTACCTTCAAAGATTTCAGTAGTTTGAATTATTACTAATCCATGTTTACTGAGTCCGGGAGTGACAGCATCTAATACAGCATCTAGTGTTGCATATTTGCGTTTGTAGTGAGGATTAGTACCGTCTTTTTGAATGGGGTTAAACTCTGACTTTGCTTTAATTAGAGCTTTGATTAGTTCTTGCATTGTCTAGTCCTCTTACTCTACCAATCGTTTTCATTGATATCGCCAGACACTTTTTTGCTAGATTTAGCTTTATTTATCTGAAACTCTGAAGCTTTCAAGACAGGCATTGCCGCTTGCTTTACCGAAGTTTTTGCTTGCAGATAGAGAAATTGTGTCACTCCATCCGCGTCTTCCCCATCCTCGACTTGCGCCCATAAAGAGCAACCTAGTTCCAGTGACTCGTAGTCGCCTAGATTGAATTTTCTAGAGTAGCTAACAGATACAGTTGTGAATTTCATTTTTTGGGATTTACTAAATTTTGGTTGTCAATTCTGTTCGCTAGTATTAACCATCCGAATGCTGAGTTTTTGACATAAATCTCCAGCTTTTACACCAACCACTCCTGGTTGAATTTCAGTAGATAATTCCTCAATGATTGAATGAAAGCCAGGGTCTTTATCATTGATTTCAACCTCAATCAAACCTGCTTTGTTTGATATAAGGATTGCCCGAATTGGCAAAGCTTGAGGAATACTGGTTGCATAGAATTTCATAGTTCTGCATCCTGATTAAACTTGACCTCAACGATTTCTTCCACACAACCCATTACTTCACTCAAGTAGTGCAGGACATCGCTTAAATGAGTTGCTGCCTCTGGGTCAATCTTCTTATCGGCAAGCAACAAAAGCCAGTTTTCATCTTGAGCAATTGCCTGAATATTTACGTAGCACGAGTTGAATTGCTTCAGTATTTCTATCGGTTCCATTGGCTTATTCGATGAGTTGTGTTGTTCTATTTCGATAAAATTTAAGTTTGCTCCTTCCTACATAGGTGGGTCTACTAAACAATTTGCAATTCGCAATTCGCAATTCGCAATTGCGGACAAAATTGTGAATTGATTATTTCAGGGTTACAAGCTCCTCAATTTATTGATGAATAAAATAAACACTATCAATATTCAGAGCAAGCGCCTTCAGGAGTGGATTAATAATTGCGAATTGCGAATTGGTAATTGCGAATTGAGATAGCTACCCACCCGTTTCCTTACGCTGCAACTTAGCGCGTCAAATTCTTTGTCTAGCAACTCTTCTTCCGTGGGTGATTGTTCTGTAGCCGTTGTTGATACCCTTGCCACCTTCATAAATTGGTCTAGCCCGACTGCTGCATCAACCGGCTGGGCGTATCGAAGAGAATCGACTCCGTTAGACCAGTGGGTAATATGCTGAAATATCACCCCAATCATTGAATCAGCTTTGTAAACACGATAATTTCTGGGGCAAGCTCCGCCAACGTAAACCAGCTTGTATCCAGAAATCTCTTGCACCTCTGCATTGGGGTCGGTTGGAGGTAAGAGTATCTTGTCAAGAGACTCTTCCAACTGAATCTGTTGAAGAGAAAATGGGCTAATCATATTCTGTGTGCCATGATGATTTCGATTGTCTAAATTTCGTTTGCGTGGCGATTGCAATTCTTTTGATCTGCGATCGCCTTTTCCACTTCACGGATTTCTTACACCTGTGCGTTCGGATCTACTGGAGAGCGCATAATTTTCAGCCGATGGTTATCAAAACCCGAATTTTGAAGTATGAGGTTATCTGCTGTACTTTGTGCCATCATTGTGTCTGCTTAGTGATTAAACTTGTTGACGATTGCATTCGTCTTGGTGTGCAATCGCCTTTCTCACTTCAGCAACTTACGCCGCTACTGCCGCTCGGACTCCCAACGACGCAATCACTTGTTCAGCACTAGCAGCCACACGATTGAGTCCGTACTGTCTTGGTCTTGCGTACCAACCTTCTTGACTGCACCCGACGAAGCCGACAAAACGCCCGTCTTGAAAGAGTTTGGTGCTAAATGATAACCAGTTGATCTCACCGTGGTACAGGCCAAAAACAGCGCAGGCTTTTTCCAATTCATCGCTTAATCGTTCGTTCCGTTCTAGTGGTGTTTCTGGTAGAGTCGCCTTAACCTCTGCAACTCTTGTAGCGAACCAGTTGCGGTCGAATGGCAGTCGTCCGCCTTTCACGAACTGCACCCATACTGTGATTCCGCCTTCAATCCAGATTGTACGCACTGTTTCGGGTTGGACTTCGATAATCTCGCCAATGATGCGACGGTCACGAGCAGTCAGGGGGTCTTGGGTTGGGGCTACAGCTTCGGCTTGAGATTCGATGTATTTGTCAAGCTCGGCTTGTGCTGCGGCTTGCTTGTCAACAGAATAATCGGCAATTGCTTGTCGTGTATGAGTTACATACGCCATAATAAAAATCTCCAATTTATTTGGGTAAAAGGCGATCGCAAGTTTTCCAGGACAGGCGGTCGTCTTTTGTTTTGATAGATGAAAAAAACTGTACTTTTGAGGCAATAGAAGGTCGGTTTGATTTATACGAGCCTTTCTTGCCCCTCATATTTTTATATTATGATATTATCACTACATTGTCAATACATTTTTCATGAAATTGTCATTACAAACAGTCATTGGTAAGCTAATATTTATAATTAAGGAGTTAAGCAAGAATGACCAAGGGATCAAAAGCGTCTTCAGACAGGGTTTTCATTCAAATCCAGGTTGACCAAGAAAGGAAGACAAGGTTTGCAGAGAAAGTCCGCAATCAAGGTAAAACAATTACTGAAGTACTAATCTCGTGGATTGATGATTACCTTGACGAATCTGAGAAGGTAGATGTTATAGACCTAAAAAAGCGAATAGAGGCTTTAGAGCGCAAATCAAACCAACAGGACTCTTTACTCATGGGGGAATTGCTCGCCTGAGAGAAGAGAATGATTCTCTCAGGCAAAAACATTCACAATTAATGGATCTCCTTAAACCGGACAAGCCCGCTAATCAATAAGCGGGCTTTGTTTTTTTGTAAGCAGTGTATATTGATTATATAGTGATAATATCATTATATACTGATAAAAACTGGAGAAGTAGAAGACGATCGCCGCCGACCAAAGCATTGCGATCGCCTGCTCAATCCGTTAACGACAAAGTGAGCTAATTATAATGCTGACATATTTTTGGAAAAACCTTCCAAATTAGATGCTGGGTTCACTTTGGTTAAGCTGCACCACCTCAACTTTTAGGCATCTATCATAGTGAGCAAGAAATATGCTGACACTAGACAGAGAACAAACAACAGCACTCGATTACAGTGTTGTCAACACCAGCATTCAGGAAACCTTCACCGCCATCGATAGGTTCGAGTGGCAAGCAATAGATGAACTACGTCTAATGCGAGACAACCACTACTACAAAGATGCTGGATATCTCAGCTTTGAGGACTATTGTGAAAAAGAGCTAATCAAACATGGCGGATATCGGCGTGTCAGGGATTTGCTGTCTGCGAAGAAAGTAGTTGATACTCTGCCAGAGGAACTGAGGATAAAAATCACTAAGCCTTCTCAAACTCGCTCCCTGCTCCGGTTGGTCGAAACTCCTGACAAGTTAGAACAAGCTGTTGCGATCGCAGCCAAAGAAAAACCCTTCCCCACTGCCGCCGACTTCGCCAAAGCAGTGCAGCAGGTTGCACCAATGGTTAAACGCGCCACAAAAAGCGAAAACCCCAAAACGCAATTGTGTAATTCTGTGACTGTTTCTTCGCTTTCACATCCTCGTTATAGAGATTCGGGAGTGATTGAGGCAGACGCACCCAATAACTATCAGCAGATTGTTACCTTCAGCGATGGTGAGAGGTTGTTGATCAATAATGCTGATTTGACTGGTTTAAATGACGCAATTGTGTCCGAATCGAATGAGCGGACTTACCCAAAAGAGTATACCGAAGCGATCACTGCTATTGAAGAACGTCATAAACAGGAGTTAGAGCGACTTTCCCAGGAATTGAGAATTGGTTTGCAAACAGAGGCCGCAGCCAGAGCCGAAGCCCAGGTACAAGAACAAATCCAATCTCTGGAACAACTGTTTAAACAACAGAAAGAAGAAAATATCCAGTTGCAACAACGGTTAGATGAGATGGAGGGATTGAGAAAGCTGGAGACTGAGAATCAGCAGCTTAGGCAGCGTATTCAGGATTTGGAAAATTCTAAAGAGCCTCGGACTGGACAAGATTGGAGAAATACTTACATTAAACAAGGGGCTAAAGCTTTAAACAAGAAAGTCCAGCAAGCATTGGAGAAAACCATTGACCTGCGATCGCTAGCCCAGGAACCGCCAAAAGAAAATGCTCAGGAATGTTTGCGGCTCATGGGCATGGCGTTGAAGAATCTTGCCAGTGCGATGAACAATACCCAAGCGTTGGAAGCTGCGGCAATCATTCTGGGAAGTGAGCCGACACAATCCGCGATCGCATATCGAGCCGAGCAATTGGAAATGTTGCCCCAAGCAGTTAGCGATATTAGGTCAGTGCTAGCTAAACCTGGGTGTACGTGGCAGGACTATTGGGCGGTGGCGCAAGAGTATGAGGTGATTAAACAGGACTATTGGGCGGAATTGACCACCCAAGAGACAAAATTAATTACGGCACTCGAGAACGCATCTTCTCAACCAGACACCATTAACGTTGGTTCTATCGTTTCCCACGCCGACCCATACCGCACTTTGTATGTTGAAAGGGGCGAAGTCGTAGAGGATTTAGGCGAGGAAGTGGTAGTTGCTTGGGATCACTGGCGAAACCAGTCCAAGAAAACTGATAGGTATTTCCGAGACGAGTTGCGATTCTGGCAAGGCTAACTGATCTGTTGCCCATACCAGTAATTCTTTAGACAACCAAATAGGAAATAGCAAGCCCCGCAATCACAGAGGGGGAAATTTCTGTGCGTCAATATAAACAGGAGATTATAGAATGACTGCAACTATTACTCGTCCCAAGCTCAAAAAGGCTGCTGTTAGAAAACCACAGTCACCGTATAAAAGGCTTCATGTGATTATTCCCATAGAAGATATGCTCTGGGCATCGCAACAAAAACCCTCCGTTAATCAGCTATGGCAAGAGTGCTGGACGGCTGACCCTTATGGTTCCCGATGGATGCCGCTAACAAGTGCTTTGGGGTACAGTACTTTTATCTCTGCAAAGAAAATTCTCTCTGACAGTGGGCTATTCATTTTCAAGCCCGACAAGTCGATTCAAGACGGCCGAGAAACGGCTAGCTGGATGGTGAAGAATTTGCATGGCAGTCGGATGAAGGAGTTCTGGGAGAAAGCCAATTCTCTTAATCAGCAACCAAATTCTCTAAAACAAGAACCAAATTCTGAAAAACGAGAATCAAATGCTGGGGATTCAGAGAAAGATGCTGGCTCTGAAGAAATGGGTGCTTTAAATCAAGCATCTATCTCAGGTGAAAGTCATTCAGAGCAAGGCTTTCAGAAACCCTCACGAACTGCTCAAGAACATCTCACAAACTCTTCAAAAGAGATTGTGAGATGTATCTCTGACACGCTAAATGAGATTTTGCAAGTTGAGGAGACGGCTTACGCTCCCTTGAGGGGCGCGTCGCCTCAAACTGTTCAAGGCGTGTCAGAGAAGGAGGAAGACTCGCCTATGGCGAATGATTGTACATCGCTGGCGCTTGTGGATGCTGCACCGAGTCAATCTACTTTGTTGTTGGGTAAACACCAGGATTGTGGTAATGAGCCGACAATCTCTCATGAAGGCACTTGTTCCGCCGCGCCCGTAGCTCAAAATGAAAAATCTTCAACTTCAGCGATCGCAGATCAGAAAATAGAACCGAGTCGCCCCTCTGCTGAGTTGATGACTGAAAACTCGGTTTCGGGTGTAGTAGTCAAAGCAGTTCATGAGGGTGAAGGTTCCGCCGCACCTGCCCCCAGTGCTGAAAAATGGTCGCATGAGGCGATTGTAGCGAGGTCAAATATGCGACCGGAGCGTATGCAGAAACTCAAAGTTGCGGCGAATTCAGGGCAGAATCCGGGGTTTGACTTTTTGCTCTCGTGCTGGAATGATGACCCTGCTTTGCAGATTGTGATTAAAAAGGTGCTGGCGAAATATCCGCAGTGGGGAATTGCGATTGTTGATGGGGAGTTGATTAGGGCGAGTATCGTGAGCGGTAGTTTGAGAGCTTTATAAAGTAAAGTTTTGTAAATTATTCAAGTTCTTGCGAAAAACCGGAGTTTTTAGGTGAAAACTTAGTGGGCTGATTATTGGCTATTTAGTAGCTAGTAACTTGATTTATGCTTAACTAAAGTTGGCTACTGCTATTGGTGGAGGCTTGCGATGTCAGGTTTGGGTTTTGCTTGTTGGGGTGCTTTAGCGGCTATCACTTTCGGTGTAAGCTTTTGTACCGTTGATTATGCGAACGCTCAAATAACTCCAGATGGTACTTTACCAAATAACTCTAGCGTCACAAGAGAGGGTGACACCTTTAACATTACTGGAGGAACTCAAGCTGGCGGTAATTTATTTCACAGTTTTGGTGAGTTTTCTGTGAATACTGGTGGCACTGCTTCTTTTAATAATGCTCTAGATATTCAAAATATTATTAGTCGAGTAACAGGTGGCTCAGTTTCTAATATTGATGGGATAATTCGCACGTTGGGTACGGCTAACCTATTTCTAATTAATCCCAATGGAATTGTATTTGGTGAAAATGCCAGCTTAAATGTTGGTGGTTCGTTTGTGGCGAGTACAGCGAATGCACTGCAATTTGGAAATCGAGGATTTTTTAGCGCTACTGATAAAAATATCCCCTCGCCCTTGTTGACTATTGATCCTTCAGCATTGCTGTTTAATCAGATTAATCAAAACGCAGCGATTCAAAATAACTCAGTTGCACCAGCAGGAACAGATTTAGCAGGTTTAAACGCATTAGGTTTACGAGTAGGAGATGGTAAAAGTTTGCTGCTAGTGGGCGGTAATGTCAACATGGATAGTGGACAGTTAAATGCTTATGGTGGAAGAGTTGAGTTAGGAGGACTAGCAGCACCTGGAAATGTCAATCTTCTTTTTAATGAAGATAATCTCAGCTTGAGATTTCCTGAGAATGTGACTCGTGCTTCGGTATCCCTTACCAATCAAGCGGGTGTGCATGTAAAAGCTGCTGGTGGCGGTAATATTGCTATTAATGCCCGAAATGTAGAGATATTAGGCGGCAGTAGCCTTGATGCTGGTATCGCTGAAAGTTTGGGGGCACCTGAGACTGTTGCGGGGAATGTGACAGTGAGCGCAACAAATGCTGTGTCCCTTGCTAATGCTAACATCTTTAGCACGGTGGAAGATGGAGGTGTCGGTAAAGGTGGCAATATCGACATCAGTGCTGCAACACTATCAACTGATGGCGCTATACTTTCTAGCTCAACTTATGGACAGGGGAATGCGGGGAATATAACAGTGGGTGCAACAAATGCTGTGTCCCTTGCAGGTAATACTTACATTCTCAACACGGTGGGAGATGGAGGTGTCGGTAAAGGTGGCAATATCGACATCAGTGCTGCAACACTATCAACTGATGGCGCTATACTTTCTAGCTCAACTTATGGACAGGGGAATGCGGGGAATATAACAGTAGGTGCAACAAATGCTGTGTCCCTTGCAGGTTTTGTTTCTATCCTCAGCACGGTGGGAGATGGAGGTGTGGGGAATGCGGGGAATATAACAGTGGGTGCAACAAATGCTGTGTCCCTTGCAGGTAATACTTACATTGGAAGCAGAGTGGAAGATAGAGGTGTCGGTAACGGTGGCAATATCAACATCAATGCTGCAACACTATCAACTGATGGCGCTATACTTTCTAGCTCAACTTATGGACAGGGGAATGCGGGGAATATAACAGTGGGTGCAACAAATGCTGTGTCCCTTGCAGATAATACTTACATTGAAAGCACGGTGGGAGATGGAGGTGTGGGGAATGCGGGGAATATAACAGTAGGTGCAACAAATGCTGTGTCCCTTGCAGGTAATACTTACATTGAAAGCAGAGTGGGAGATGGAGGTGTCGGTAAGGGTGGCAATATCAACATCAATGCTGCAACACTATCAACTGATGGCGCTGTACTTTTAGCCTCAACTTATGGACAGGGGAATGCGGGGAACATAACAGTGGGTGCAACAAATGCTGTGTCCCTTGCAGGTAATACTTACATTGGAAGCAGAGTGGAAACCGGAAGTGTCGGTAACGGTGGCAATATCGACATCAATGCTGCAACCCTCTCACTCACTGATGGCGCTAGACTTTCTAGCTCAACTTTTGGACAGGGGAATGCGGGGAATATAACAGTGGGTGCAACAAATGCTGTTTCCCTCGCTAATGCTGACATCTTTAGCACGGTGTCAGCCGGAGGTGTCGGCAAGGGTGGCAATATCAACATCAATGCTGCAACTTTGTCACTCACTGATGGTGCTCAACTGCAAACTGGTGCTCGTGATGCATCTGCCACCCAACCAGCAGGAATAGGGAATGCAGGCAATGTCAATGTTTTGATAACAGGTAATGTTGATATTGCTGGACGGAAAAATGGTAGTTTCAGTGGGATTTTTAGCAGTATGGACACAGGAACAGTTGGCAATGGGGGTAGCATTACCATCAATTCTGGTTCATTCTCATTACGAGATGGCGCTGCACTTTCTGCCTCAATTTATGGACAAGGGAATGCAGGCAATGTCAATGTTTTAGTAACAGGTGCTGTTAATATTGCTGGACAGAAAAATGGTAATCAAAGTGGGATTTTAAGCGTTGTGGGCACAGGAGCAGTTGGCAATGGGGGTAATATTACCATTAATTCTGGTTCATTTTCATTACGAGATGACGCTGGACTTTCTGCCTCAATTTTTGGACAGGGAAATGCGGGGAACGTGACAGTGGGTGCAAGAAATGCCGTTTTCATTGCAAATAATGCAGGCATCTTCAGTACAGTGGAAAAGGGAGGTGTCGGGAAGGGTGGCAATATCGATATCAACTCACCTAAAATTACCTTAGACAACCAAGGTCTAATCAACGCCGAAACTGCATCCGGTAACGGTGGTAATATCAACATCAACAGCGATTTACTCTTACTCCGTCACAACAGTCAAATTACTACGGAAGCAGGTACAGAAGAATTAGGTAGCGATTTATTACTCCGTCGCAACAGTCAAATTATTACGGGAGCAGGTACAGAAGAATTAGGTAGCGATTTATTACTCCATCGCAACAGTCAATTCACCATTAACGCAGGTACAAAAAAATTAGATGGCGATGGCGGTAACATCAATATCAACTCAAAATTTATCGTTGCAGTTCCCAACGAAAACAGCGATATCAGGGCCAATGCTTTTACAGGTGCGGGTGGGAGAGTAAATATCAAAGCGAACGGCATTTATGGTATTGAGTTTCGTAAAAGTCCAACTCTCTTGAGTGATATTACTGCTAGTTCAGAATTTGGTACACAAGGGACTGTAGAACTCAACACACCTGGTATCGACCCAAACAGTGGCTTAGTTGCGCTACCCACGGTAGCCGTAGACACTCAAATAGCGCAGGGCTGTTTCAGTCCAGGTTATGCTCAAAACAGCTTTATCATTACTGGACGCGGTGGCTTACCCCCTAATCCCAGAGAAGCTTTTAGTAGCAATATAGTTCGACCAGAGTGGGCAACTCTGGGTCCAAGCAATGATATTAACTCTCAGCAAACTATTAAAGAAAAGCCCCCTATCCCCACATCACCAGCACCGATTGTTGAGGCTACTGGATGGGGAACTAATACTAAAGGTGAGATAGTACTTACAGCCAACGCATCTACTGGCGCTCCCCACAAAAACTGGCAGCAGTCACCAGTTACTTGTAGTTCTGCAAAATCTGCTGACAATTAATTTGGGAAATAAATATGTTGTCAAGTAGATTTTGGCGAAGAGTCCAGCGCAGAGTTAAACAGTTGCAGACAAGAGTGCAACGCAATGTAATGACATGGGGAATCATACTCTACGTATGCAGAAACTCACGCGTTGCAGCAAATTCGGGGCAGAATCCGAGGTTCAACTTTTTACACGAGTACCAGGATGATGATCCAGTAGTTGTGATAGCCATTAAAAAATTGTTAGTAAAGTTTCCGCAAACTTATACTCAAGATTTCGGCTTCCAAGCTAAATTTTTTTCTATAGGAAAGTGCAATGTCTTTTAGAACTGCGCGTTTGGACTGGTTACAAGGTTTAGAAATTGCCATTGTCAGTGCGCTCACTTTATATGCAAATATCTCAGTTGCCCAAATCACCCCAGATAGGACTCTGCCGAATAATTCTAATGTCAAATTAGAGGGCAATACTAATATTATTAAGGGCGGAACTGCAAGAGGGGGTAATCTATTCCACAGCTTTGAGCAGTTCTCTGTTCCCAACGGAAGTACTGCTTTCTTCAATAATTCACTAGATATTCAAAACATCCTGACACGAGTAACAGGTAAGTCAATTTCTAATATTGATGGCTTAATTCGTGCTAACGGTAAAGCAAACTTATTCCTACTTAATCCCAATGGCATCATTTTCGGACAAAATGCCCGATTAGATATTGGTGGCTCATTCTCTGCAACTACAGCAAGCAGTTTCAAGTTTACTAATGGCAGTACCTTCAGTGCTACTGATCCCCAAGCACCGCCGTTACTGACGGTAAATATTACACCAGGGTTGCAATATGGAGCAAGTCAGTCAGGGGCAACTATTACCAACACCGGAAATTTAGCACCCCAGCAAGACCTAACATTAGTAGCTGACAAACTTGATTTGCAGGGACAGCTAAAAGCAGGTAGAGATTTAACACTGCAAGCTACTGATACAGTGCGAGTGCGAGACAGTGTGACAACTCCGTTTTTAACTCAAGCAGGCGGTAATCTCACAATTGAGGGAAATCAAGGAATTGACATTTTAGCCCTCAATCATCCAACGCGGACATCGTTTGCCAGCGGGGGTGACTTTAGCTTAATAAGTGATGGAATTATCTCTGGCGATGCTCGCTTTGCCAGTGGTGGGAATTTTTCGCTCAGAAGTGTATCGGAGGAACTGGCAAACTTCGTAAGCCTCTATGGCCCAATAATTAGCAGTAATGGTCATGTGGATGTTGCAGCTAACTATACAGGGGCATCGCTGTTAATTGAAAGCAAAGAAAATATACGGCTTCAGGGTGATATAAATATTACTAGACCGGACACTAGCATTTTACCTGCTGGACAAGATATTGTAACTTTAAGCAAGAGGACAGCGTTAATTATGCGTTCTGGGCAGAATACTCTAGCTTATGAGGCTATCAATTATGGTAGAGTACCTGCGTTTAGTAGTGGAACTGTACCAGAGGGAATCACGATAGGTGGAAATTTGACCTTACAGCCATTTAATGGTGCTGGGGGAATAGTTGACTTGTCGGCGGCATTGGGAAATGTGAGTACTCAGAGCATTAGTACTAATGGAGGTACCATTACTATTAACAGTGCTGGAGCGATTAAAACCAATGGACAAGACTTGATTACAATTAATGGCGCGAACAATGGGGGTGACATTAACTTAAAAGCCACCAACGGCAATATTACTACTGGCAATTTATTTTCTTACTCCTACAGCTTTGAAGGTGCTGCTAGCAGCATTACCAGTACTGGTTTGTCCTCTTACTTGGAATCTAGCAGTAGTGGAAATGGAGGTGTGATTAGCCTTGAAGCTGCTAACGGCATTACTACTGGCGATTTGTTATCTTACTCATACTCTCCTGAGAGTGCGGGCAGCGGGGGAGCGATTAGCCTCAAAGCTGCGAATGGCAGTATTATCACTAGCAATTTATTTTCTAACTCTTACAGTGATTTTGGCAGTACGGCAAATGGAGGCAACATCAGCCTTGAAACTGCTAATGGCAGCATTACCAGTACTGGTTTATACTCTTATTCTTACTCGAAATCTGGCAGTAGTAGAAATGGGGGTGTGATTAGCCTTGAAGCTGCTAACGGCATTACCACTGGGAATTTAGAATCTTCCTCAGACTCTCGTTTTGGCAGTGCGGGCAATGGGGGTCTAATTAATTTAGAAGCCAACAACGGCAACATTACTACTGCTAATTTACAATCTTACTCATACTCTCCTGAGAGTGCAGGGAACGGGGGAACGATTAGTCTTGAAGCCACGAATAACAGTATTATCACTAGCAATTTATTTTCTTACTCGTTCTCTGAAAAAGGTAACGCTAGAAATGGAGGTGAAATTAAGCTTGAAGCAGCTAAAAGCATTAATATAACTGGCGATTTGCGCTCTTACTCACGTGCTGAAGAAGGTACAGCTAGCAACGGAGGTGCGATTAGCCTTAGTGCTACAAACGATATTAATACTACTGGCGAGTTGTCATCTAAATCAACATCCCAAGTTGGTATACAGGGAAATGGAGGAGGTATAAACTTGATCTCCTTTAACGGCGGTATTTCTGTAGGTATTTTCAATGGCGTTACTTTCAAAGGCGGTTTGAACTCTTCCTCCTTGTCTATTTTTGGTACAGCAGGAAATGGGGGCAGGATTAATATCGAAGCCGCCAAAAACATTAATATTACGGAAGAGTTGGACTCCAGTTCAAAGTCTACTTTTGACGTTGCAAGAAATGGTGGCGCAATAAACATGATTTCCTCCAATGGCAACATTATCATCGGAGGTCTTATTAATAATATTAGCCTAAATAATGACATTGGGGTAGGTGGTTTTGACTCTGGCTCACAATCTGGTAATCAAGCAGGTGATAGTGGTATGGTTCATTTTGAGGCGAAAAACGGCAGCATTTCCATTTTCGGTCCTTCTGGTTCTTCCTCGGAATCTTATAGTGGCATAGCAGGAAATGGAGGCGCGATTAATCTTGAGGCAGGTGATAATATAATCATTAAAGGTAATTTGGATACTTTCTCCCAATCTGAATATGGCACATTAGGAAATGGCGGTGCAATTACCATCAGTTCTTTCAATGGCGGCATTACTACAGGCAATTTGAACTCTTTCTCCTATTCTAATTCTGGTAATGCAGAAAAAGGAGGTGGAATTAGGTTGCAAGCCAATGACATTATTGATACGGGTTCAATTTATTCAATAGGGACGCTGGGTTCAGGAAATATTACAATTATCAGTAATGCGCCTTTTACCTTTGGCCTTGATAAAATATATGACGAGCCTAAAGCAATTTCTACCAACACTTTTGGCTCTGGTAGGGGGGGAGATATTCAAATTACTGCTCCTTCGATTTCACTTACTGATGGCGCTCAAATATCTGCTTCAACTTTTAGTAGTGGAACAGGAGGAAATATTAATCTTAATGCCACTAACTTTGTGGAAGTAACTGGAACAACAAGCAACGGAGTAGGGTCATTATATAACACCCCTAGATTAAGTGGAATACCTCCAGGTGATACTCCTGTAGGTTATATTCCCACTAGTACAAATTCAACTGATATCGCTGGCACACTATATCCTAGTGGCTTGTTTACTCAGGCAACCGTCGGCTCTACAGGTAACGCTGGCAACTTAAATATTGAAACCGGGCGAATAAGCATTAAAGATGGAGGAGCGATCGCTACCACAACATTCGGGCAAGGTAGCAATGCAGGCAATATCTCTATCAAGGCAGATTCTATTCTAGTTGACAATGGCTCAATATTAAGTGGGGTAGCACAAGGAGCGAGGGGTGAAAGTGGCAAAATTAACCTGCAAACTCGGTCTCTTGATGTCACAAAAGGGGGAATCGTACAAACTCAGACATTAGGACTGGGAAAAGCTGGAGAGATTATCGTTAATGCAACAGAGCAAGTTAATATCTCTGGCGCTGGTAGCGCTTTACGCTCAAGTAGTGGTGGCGAAAATAGTTTATTAGGTAATCCAGACTCTGCTGAAATTGCTTTAGGTGGCAATATCAACCTTACAACCACTAGTCTAAGCGTAGTCGATAGTGCTGTTTTGGATGCTACAACTGAAACTAATTCTAAAGGTGGCAATATTACAATCGATACAAATGTTTTTCAAATAATAAAAGGTGGCAAATTACTTACTTCCAGCTCTGGTGGAGGTAACGCAGGTGACATTGCAGTAAATGTCAAAGAAATACAACTCGGTGCTAATAGCGGACTATTTGCTCAAACTCTGAGTTCAGCAAACGCTGGAAGTCTGAGTATTCAACCCCTCAATAATGGGCAGGATTTGCTGCTTAATTTACAAGATGGAGCGCAGATATCAGTAGCCACTTTAGGTAGTGGTCAAGGAGGAAATCTTACAGTTCTTGCACCTGAGTCTATCAATATTAGTGGTAGTGGCACTTTGACAGCCACATCTGAAGGTGATGCTAGTGGGCGAGCGGGAAATGTGCTTCTTAGTACTGAAAAACTAACTATCGCTAATGGAATGCGCGTTTCAGCTACTACTAATTCTACTAACCCCGTAGCTAGTGGTGGCAATCTGACTGTGCAAACCTCGCAATTGAACCTAATAGACGGCAGCAGTTTAGAAGCTGGGACGACAGGAACTGCACCAGGCGGAAACTTAATAATTCAACCCAATGGCAATGGGCAAAACTTAGCTGTAAATTTTACTGGAGGAGCAACGGTATCGGCTGCTAGCTCTGGTAGTGGTAAAGGAGGAATCTTAAGTATCAATGCTCCTGAATCTATTAATCTCACTGGTAACGGCTCAGTGATTTCGGCTGAGACGACAGGACAAGGAGCAGGCGGTGATTTGACAGTGACAACAGGAAAATTGACAGTTCAGGATGGAGCGAAAATAACTGTCAGTAGTATAGGCTCAGGTTTTGCAGGTGACTTAAAAGTTAACGCTAACTCGGTATATCTCAACAACGCGGCCAAAATCACTGCTGACACAACAGGAGGTGGCGGAAATATTTTCGTGCGATCGCCCTTACTGTTACTAGGCAATCAAAGTTCTATCACTACCAATGCCCGAGGTTCTGGTATTCCTGGCGGCAACATTAATATTGACACAGATTTCCTGATTGCGTTTAAAAATAGCGACATCAGCGCCAACTCGACAAACTTCCGTGGCGGAAACGTGCGAATTAATGCCCAAGGTATCTTTGGTACACAGTTCCGAGATGTGCCATCTGATAGCACAAGTGACATTACTGCTACTGGAGCAAGCCCTGAGTTCAGTGGTTCTGTAGAACTCAACACACCTGGTATCGACCCCAACAGTGGCTTAGTTGAGCTACCCACAGTAGCTGTAGACACTCAGATAGCGCAGGGCTGTTACAGTCCAGGTTATGCTCAAAACAGCTTTATCATTACTGGACGTGGTGGTTTACCTCCTAATCCCAGAGAAGCTTTTAGTAGCAATATAGTTCGACCAGAGTGGGCAACTCTGGACCCAAGCAGTGATATTAACTCTCAGCAAACTATTAAAGAAAAGCCCCCTATCCCCACACCACCAGCACCGATTGTTGAGGCTACTGGGTGGGGAACTAATACTAAAGGTGAGATAGTACTTACAGCCAACGCATCTACTGGCACTCTCCATAAAAACTGGCAGCAGTCACCAGTTACTTGTAGTTCTGCAAAATCTGCTGACAATTAATTTGGGAAATAAATATGTTGTCAAGTAGATTTTGGCGAAGTTTCCGCAGTGGGGAATTGCTTGTGTTGAGGGGGTTTTGATTGATTAGAACGAGTAGAGAGAGTTGGTTAATTGGCAGAGAAAGTAATCATAGTGGTTTGAAATTTGCGTCTGTAAAGTTTTGTAAAAGTTTTGAGTTTTTACGAAAAATTTGGGTTTTGGGCTGATGTCATCGTAGAAACCTCGTTTAACAACTTGCTGATTATGGTACTCATTAACGGTAGTGATTTCAATGACAACAATACCATCAACGGTACCCCATCTATCTTTCGTCCTGCCCTAAATGGGACTGATGACAGTGATACCCTTAATGGGGGTGCTGGTAGCGATATCCTGAACGGCAATAGGGGTATCGATATCCTTGATGGGGGTGCTGGTAGCGATATTCTCAATGGTGGTTCTGGCAGGGATACTCTGATTGGGGGTGTTGGTAACGGCGATGATACCTTCGTTTTCAGTGAGGGTGACGACAGAATTGATGGCGGAGACGGTTTTGATACCGTAATCTATAGAGGCACACCTCGGGGGATTATCTTGTCAGGTCTTGGAACCGTTAGAAAACCTGCGGGATTGGGGCTAGACACGCTCTTGAGGGTAGAAAACATTGTTGCTAATGGGGGTGTTGCCAACAACACCATAGATGCATCCCAATCTGTGGATGGGGCATCTCTCACTGTTAACTTAGAAACCCGAAGTTTGGTTGTCAATAACGTTCCTGCTTTGGGAACATTGCCATTTACAGTAGTCAACTTTGATGATGTCATCGGCACAAATGCAGATGACAGTATTGTTGGCGACAACCAAAATAACCAATTATCGGGTGGAAATGGCAACGATACGATTAAAGGTGGTAGCGGGACTGATCGCCTTACTGGAGGAGCAGGTAACGATATTTTCGATTTTGACTTACTTCTTGAGAGTCAACCTGGTGCATCATCAAGCGATGTTATCACTGACTTTGTTGGAAACAATGCCTCGCTAGGTGACCAAATCGATTTATCTACTATTGATGCCAACCCCTCTTTAGAAGGAAACCAAGCCTTCACTTTCATTGATACTGCCGCATTCTCCGCAGTTGGTCAAGTTAGGTATGTAGCAGGTACTCTTGCAGCTAATACCGATTTCGATTTTGGCGCTGACTTTGAGATTCAGCTTACCGGAGCGCCAACACTGTTTGTGGCAGCAGGAAATCCCACAAGCGACGTTATTCTTTAATTAATCGTAATTAAATAGGGAGGGGAAAGGTAAGTTGAGCTTGCCTCTCCCTTTTATAATTGCTCGACCACACCGCCCAAGCATGAGAAAATGTCGAATCAAAATAGCGTTTGGAAGTAGCGATCGCAATATGATCTGATCAGCAGTAATCAGCTAATGCAGATATTTAACTAAATAAAATTTTACACGGCGGCAACGCCTGATCTATTGGTTCACTCACTTGCTCAGGCATTACTAGGGGAGGGATGGCTTGAGAACTTTATAAAGTAAAGTTTTGTAAATTTTTTAAGCTTTTGCGAAAAACCGGAGTTTTCAGGTGAAAGATTAGTAGCCTAGTTACTCACTATTTACCAGCTAGTAACTTGATTTATGCTTAACTAGGCTTTGGTGCTGCTATTAGTGGGGGGGGTGCAATGTCAGGTTTGGGTTTCTACTCATTGGGGTGCTTCAATGACTATCGCTCTAATGGACAAGGAAATGTGAGGAATGTGACAGTACTTAGAGCCAACACATCTAATGGCACTCCCTACAGGAACTGGCAGCAGTCACCACTTACTTGTAGTTCTGCAAAATCTACTTTCAATTAATTTGGTAAATAAATATGTTGTCAAGTAGATTTTGGCGAAAAGCCCAGCGCAGAGTTAAAAAGTTGCAAACAATAGTGCAACGCAATGTAAGCGTAATTATACTTACAGCACTGTTCTTAGTAACAACAGTTTTGCCTAGTGCTGCTCAAAGGGTTGTAATAAACATACCTTCTCCAGGTTCACTTAATGCAGAAAATCTGGTACAACAAGGCAGAGCTTTGTATGAAGCTCAACAATTTGGTGATGCTGTTAAGAGTCTAGAACTAGCTGCGGCTAACTATGCTCGTAACGGAAATCAGCTAAGGCTTGCGATGACTTTAAGGAACTTGTCCTTAGCTTATCAAGAACTTGGTTTATGGACAGAAGCACGAGAGGCAATCACCAAAGGTTTCAAGTTATTAGAAAATTTAAATAACTCGCCAGAAAGTTCGCAAATCCTTGCCCAAACATTAGATGTGCAAGGGCATTTTCAGTTAGCACGGGGACAAGCTGAAACTGCATTACAAACCTGGGAGCAAGCTGCTAAGATTTATACGCAAACAGGCGATTGGGCTAAATTTACCCGCAATCGCATCGTTTCTGCACAAGCTTTGCAAATGTTAGGACTTTATACTCAAGCTAAAAAGATTCTGACCGAAGTACAACAAAGCCTTGAAAAGCAAGAAGACTCAGCTTTGAAATCTACAGGGCTGCGTAGTCTTGGTGATGTACTACGAATTGTAGGGGATTTGAATGAATCCCAACAGGTATTAAAGCAGAGTCTGAAAGTGGCTTTATCCTTGCAAGCAAATCCAGAAATTGCTGAAGTTTTAATCAGCCTAGCTAATGCAGCACAAGATCAGGGAGACACTCAAGCTAGTTTAGATTTTTATCGCCAAGCTGCTGCTATATCAATTCCCCCAAGTATGCGTATCCAATTGCTGTTGAATCAATTTAGTTTTCTTTTGAAAACAAAGCAATGGAGTAGTGCCGTCGTATTGGTGCCCCAAGTCCAGTCAGAGATTAACAAGTTACCCCCAAGCCGGATCGCAGCTTACGCTCAAATTAATTTTGCCCAAAATTTAGCACGATTAAAACAGGAAGCAAGCGGGATCGCTTTTTCATGGATAGATATTGCCCATCTGTTAGCAAAAGCGATTGAGCAGACACAAAGTCTAGAAGATAAACGGGCAGAGTCTTATGCTCTAGGTACTCTCGGCTGGTTGTACGAACAAACAAAACAATTTACTGATGCTCAATCGCTTACGCAAAAAGCTTTATTCATCGCACAAAGTATTGATGCGTCTGATATTGGTTATCAATGGGAATGGCAAATGGGGCGTTTACTTAAAAACAAAGGAGATAATAAGGAAGCGATTTCATACTATTCTAAAGCAATCGAAACCCTTCAAACTTTACGCAGCGATTTAGCTACTACTAATCAAGGAATTCAGTTTACCTTTCGTGAAAGTGTGGAACCAGTGTATCGTGAATTGGTGGAATTGCTGGTACAAACAAAAGGGAACTTAGAGCCACCGCCAGACAACCTAAGACAAGCTCGGTTTCTAATTGAAACTTTACAATTGGCAGAACTAGATAACTTCTTTCGACAAGCTTGTTTAACTGCAAAGGTAGAAATTGACCAAGTGGTTGAGCAAGACCAAAGTGCAGCAATTCTTTATCCAATAATTCTACCAGACCGCTTAGAAGTTATTTTGAAGTTGCCAGGACAAAAGGATTTAAAACATTACGCTACCAATATAGTTAAGCAAGATGTGGACAGGACTCTTGAGCAATTGCAAGAAAATATCCCTGAGCCTCACACATTACGGCTGGTTCAGTCTCTATCTGCACAGGTATACGATTGGTTGATTCGGCCTGCTGAAGCTGAACTAGGCAAGAATGAAATAAAAACATTGGTATTTGTTTTAGATGGTGGATTACGGAATATACCAATGGCATCGCTCTATGATGGCAAACAATATTTAATAGAAAAGTATGCCCTAGCAATTACCCCAGGTTTACAACTATTTGATCCCAAGGCTATACCAAAGAGACAATTACAGGCACTAACAGCAGGGTTAAGTGAAGCACGTTTAGGATTTTCAGCCTTACCAAACGTAGAACGTGAATTACAAGCAATTAAGTTACAAGTAGAAACAAAAGTGCTACTGAATCAGCAGTTTACTTCAGAGGCGCTCCAGAAGCAGATGAAATCGTTGCCTTTTAAAGTTATTCATTTGGCAACTCATGGACAGTTTAGCTCCGATGTTAATAAAACGTTTGTTCTCTCTTGGGATAAGCAGATTAAAGTTAATGAATTAAGCGATTTTTTGAGAACTAGAGAGGAGAACAAACCAGAACCAGTTGAATTGCTAGTACTGAGTGCTTGTGAGACAGCCAGTGGTGATAATCGAGCTGCTTTAGGATTAGCTGGGGTAGCTGTTCGTGCTGGGGCACGCAGTACCCTTGCCTCCCTATGGAACATAGATGATCAATCTACTTCGATACTGATGAGCTACTTCTACCAAGAATTAGCTAAAACACCTAACATAACTAAAGCCGAAGCATTGCGTCGTGCCCAACTAGCTTTGTTACAAAATCCTAGTTACCAACGTCCAAGATTTTGGGCACCCTACGTTCTTGTCGGAAATTGGCTGTAGCGATATTTGCCTGTGTTGTTGCTGTTTGTGCTTCAGGCTGACAGCAATCAAGTATTGGTTCTGTAACCAAGTTTTGCAAGTCTACAGACTCTAATAAACTAGCCCAATCGCTTACTAAGTTAGTATCCTGTTTAAAAGTGCGACGCAAATTAGCCAAAGTAGTCAAAGCATCGTACCAAATACCATTGGCAGCATAAAGAGCGACTTGTTGCTTTGGTGTTGCTTTACTTATTTGGTCTTGCACATTTGGTTTGAGCGCTAACAGTTGCACGTTTCCTTCTACAGAAGTCAGGAATTTATTATTTTGCTTGCAATAGATGTTGAAGTACCAACGATATTGCTTACCGATTTCAAGAGGTGAAGAGGTAGAGGGAAGGGTTACACCGATTATCCCTGGACTTTGTGCTAAAGATATTTTATAAAAAGTCTGAGCTTTTTCATCCTCTATTACTAATTTGGCATAAGAAGAGTCAGATGTATAAGGAACATAAAACCAGAATGTAGGGTGCTGCTGAGTCGTTAACCCCGAAACCACTCGTAAACTCGAATATTCAGGTACTAAAGCTATGAGCAACTTACTCTCAAGTTGTACATTTTGTGTGGTTTCATTTAAACAGCCACGGCTTCCACCTCCTCTGCGTTGCCCAGGGGCACCTGTATTCGGTGGCGGTGGTGGTGGTGTTTGAAAAATTAATCTATTTTTTGGTTGTTGGCTGGCGTTGCCCGTTGCGGGTTGCACCGAATTAGTCGGTTTAGCAAGCTGTGCTTGAACTGGTATCGCATTAATCAACGCTAAAATAATAGTTAAGGATAGTTTAATAGAGTTAATCATAATTAGAATTTTATAGACTCATTACTGTTAATTTGTTGAAGACGCAAGGCTACTACGCTTCCTCCAGTCATCCCTAAAGCCAAAACCGAAGGAACAAGTGGTATCCAATATCCTTGTATTAATAGGTAATAACAAAAGCCATATAAACCCATAAGTGCTGCTCCTGTTGTTAATCCCCAAAGTACGATTGTTTGGAAACACCGAGCAATTGTCCCTCCAACAAAAGACCAACTCAAAACCCATACTACTTCGCTCCAAAAAGGCAAAACCTGGAGCAAGGGCCGTCCATCCAAAACTGCACTAAGGATCTGGCTCACCATTTGAGCATGAATAATTACACCTGGCATTTCGCTCAAGGGAGTTAAAAAAATATCGCCTGCACTAGAAGCGCTAACACCAATCAGAATAATTCGATTTTTGATCAAGCTAGAGTTAACCTTGCCCGTAAGCACATCTTTTAAACTGACTTGTTCAGCAACTTGCGTTAGAGAAGGAGAAGAACGGTAATTAAGTAAAACTTGATAACCTCTATCATCAATTTGTTGATACCCGCCCATGTGCGAACGCAATTGCTTGAAGACAATTTTACCTACTTGTAACTCTCCTTGCTGAGTGTAGTTAACATTAATACCTTGAGACTGTAAGTAATGAAAAGCTAACCGCGCACTAAGCGCATAAGGTGTGGTACAAGGAGATGTAGAACTTGGTTCCATCGCTATTAAATGGCGACGGATAACATAATCTGAGTCAACTACAAAATCACTAAATCCTTGGCGTTGTAAGGAAATTTCTGGAGGTGGCGCAATACCTGGCTTTTGCTCCCCTTCACTAACTTCGCAAATCCCATAAAAGCGATCGCTGTTTCGTAAACGAGTAGCTAAATTCCTATACTTTGCATCTACTGGAAAATCTCGGTATATATCTAAACCAATTGCCCGTGGGTGATAAGAATCAAGTTTTTCTAACAGTTGCATCAGTGCCAAATCCGATAACGAGCCTTTTCTTTGTTGTTGCTCTTTTAATTGGAAATCCTCTTCGTTGATAGTAATTACTAAAATCCGCTTATCTTGTTTATCAGGGGGTCGTAGCTGCATTAAATGGTCTAAAGCCTGTAACTCCCATTTTTGTAGTATTTTTAACCAGCGTACCCCCATCACCAAACCAGCGATCGCCAAACTTAACAACAGTACTTTTTGAAAACTAAGCGGTTTAGAGTACGAGCGAGTTCTATAATTATTTAGTTGAGTTTGTCCAGTTTTGGGTTCTGGCTTTTTAAGCAGGTCTTTCCAAGTTGGTGGTATTGCTGCTGGATTTTGACAAATTATCGGTAAGCAAACTGCACAAGGATATTTATCTTCAATACCATGTAACTTTTCTCTTGATTCTCGTACTGCTAAATACAGAGACTCGCCACTGGAAAATTTTTCGAGGAAATTTTTTAAAAACTCTTGCGCCACTAAGTCTTGCACTGGCTCCCGCATCACAATGATTTGTGGGATATGCAAATCTTCTAGCTGAGATGCTAGTCCTAAACCATCACAGGAATTAAAAATAGCTAACTGCAATCCTTGGCTTACAGCTTTTTTAAGGGCATACTTAAGCTGCTCAATTGTTAAGCAATCTGTTTCATTAATATAGATATTACCGCTCTTGCCATCCTCCAGGCTTTCACTATGACCGGCAAAAAATAAGATATCCCAGTCTTGCTCCCAAAGCTGTTTATTTAACTGGCTGCGCTGTGGTTCTACTAGAAAAGTTGTTTCTGCATCTGGTAACATCTCCAATAGCTCTCGATCTTTGTCAATCAAGATTCCTTCACTATTACCTAGAATTGCTAAGATTTTTACTTGACCTGCAATAGTACTTGTCTTTGGTTTTGGCAGATATTCATACTCTGGGGCGCTTAAAGCAACTTCTGCTTTTTGGTAATCCTCAAAAAAATCCCATAAATGCCACGGAAGACGACGTAGCCAGGTGTCACTGGTTTTGATTAGTACGCGGACTGTATCATCTGACGTTAGCTGTTTAAGTAATTTCTCCTTCACTGGGCGAAAGGAATTACAATTGAGCCAACTATTCATTTGCTCATTTAACTTCTTGTTTAACTTGTGGCAGTTGTTAAGATGCTCATTAAGAGAAGTTCCGACATGAATGTTCAGCGGTGTAATGCGAAAACTTGATAAACTGCGATAGGTTGTTCGCCAAAGCTGATAATCTGCAATTATCTCTGGCTTTGAGGGCAGATAGCCTTGAACTTCTATACTGGCGCGATCGCCTTCTGCCCCAATCTCCAGTGTGACTTTTACTCCCTGGCTCAAATCACCATCTAGCTTCAAGACAACCAACTTTTGCATGATTAGGAATAGATAATCCTATGTGCTTAAATAACAAACTTCTCAGTGATATTAATATCCCCCAATTCCAAGTTAACGCTAAAACGCTCTCCTATTTGAACATTAAACTCTAATGTTACATGAGTACTACCACGACCAGCACGCGTTTCCATAACAGTAATCCCTTTCTCATCTAGCACTTTGACAATCAGATTATTGGGTAAGTAAGCTTGCTCACCGGATGGATACATTTGCAATTTCAGTTGGATTTCTACCGAATTTTTGGGTGTAAGCGTAACAACTAGTGCCAGCGATTGTCCGGGAAGTTCTATCCCCATGTCAATCAACTTACCCCGCGTCACTCCGTTTCGATAACGAAAAGCTAATTGTGGTGTTTTTGGGGCTAGAATTTCTGATATCGGCTGCCAACTTGCATCAATTATATTTTGCAACCAATAGCTCAAATTGACCTCCGTCGGCTTCCTTTCAAGTGAATCAAGATATGCAAGTAAGTCCTCAATAGTCTGTAACTCGCTAAACAAAAGTTCACCAGCTTTTACTGTTTTAGCAAACCCGATTAGAGTTGCAATTTGATGCTCTATGTCTAGCTCAACTACAACTACGCCGATTCTGTCATCCGGGACTTCTGGTGGAATATAGCAGAGATTACCAGAACTTACGGGGCGACATTCTAAGTGACCCAATCCACTCAACTTCAGGTCTGCCACATCTGCATAATAGTGCATGGCACAATTCCAACTATCGCTGGTTCTTGGATCTGTGGGAATGTTCATCATTTCCATGTAATCATTTACCGCACAGACAGCCAATGTATTAAGATATACTTGCTTTTTCTTTTCTGGTGTCACCTGTTCATCAGCAAAAAAGCGTGCTATCTTTAGCGCTGCTTGGGTAATAGCAACGGGAATGGATTTTTCTTCTAAGTTTTTAGTGCTATGAATCATAAGTTTCCTTCCGCTTTCTAGATAACCTTCTATAATAGACATCTCTGCTTTAATGCCCAATTTCGTGATACCCTTGCCTGATAGCAAAATTTCGTAAGCGGGGTAAGCATTCACGTTTATAGAAATTGGGTGCAGTTGATGGAGGTAAGTCGAATTCCTTAGCGATATTTTTCCAGGGGGTTTCTGGAGGCAGGCGTCGCAGAATCAATATTTGGCAAGTTACATCAGGTCGTCCTTTAACATGAGTACTGGCTAAGTCATTGTCTGGATCTGTAAAAGCCCATTGGTAAGTTTCTTCTAAAATTGGTGGAATATCGGCTGCTACTGGCAAGCTTTCTACCGTGTTAATTGTATTTTCAATTTCTAAGCTAGATAGGGGAACAGTCTTAGCTTGAATTTCGCTTTCTCTAGAGCGAAAATCTTTCAGTCGCCACTTGAGACAATTGTCGAGCCAGGTAATCACACTACAACTCTCTGGGTTATACTGCTCTGGGTTCCGGCAGAAATATAACCAAGTTTGTTGCAGAGCATCATTATAGTAAGGTGTGTTCTCTTTCCATAGTTTGCCCGATTTCATTACAACTTTAACTATCTCACTAAGTTTTTGCCGCCGCATCAAACTCTTTGCTGGATAAGAACAGGCTTCGGCAACCAGATGCTGGAGTTGTTGGTTTAGATTACTTACCGCGTGGACGTTTGTCATAGAGGATCTCCTGGTAAATACTTGCAGAAGTAGTCTAGAGATGCCTCTGACTGTTTAAATTTCTGATAAACGAATCCATAACTTGATGTTTAATACCTGGATTAGTAGAGCTTATTATCTAGTTATCAGACTCAACTTCAAGTTTTTCGCGGAATTCGGAAAAAATTTTCCGGCGTTGCAGAATAGAAATATGGATCGCAGGGTCAGAGATTTGCTGTCTGCGAAGAAAGTAGTTGATACTCTGCCAGAAGAGCTGAGGGCGCATATCACCAAACCATCCCAGTCCCGTCTCCTAAATCATTCATTAGTAATATAAAGTTTTGTAAAGAATGTAAGTTTTCCGCGAAAAACTTGATTTTTAAATTGATAACACAATAGGGGCATAAGTAATGCTTTTTTGTCACTTTGGAAAAATCCAATACCTCAAACGGTTATGGGGCTTTAGTTTCCACTTTTTGTCCATAAATTTTAGTTTCTAGTTAGAAAATGGAGCCTCAAATCCTGATGAAATCAAAGTCTTAGAATTGAGCTTCAATTCTTGTTTTCCAAGAGTGATATGAAATATCTTGTCAGGAGTTTAAAATGTCATTATCTCAAGAGAAAACGGATAGTAATAATCCGGGTACATTTAGTAGTAAATATTTAACCTCCTTTCAACGCAAACTACTACAAACTAGCCTACAAAAGGATTTACCTGCATCGTATTATCAGCGTATCCAAATTATGTTGCTAGCTGATGAAGGAAAATCTCAAACAGAGATTTGTCAAAGCTTGGGATGTTGTGCAGCAACAGCACGACATTGGACACACATAGCCCGAACTGGGATGGCGCATCAATGGCAAGATTGCCCCATTGGTCGCCCGAAGACTGCGAATGATCGGTATTTAGAGCGTTTGAAGGAATTAATTAATAGTAGTCCTCACGAGCATGGTTATGCTTTTCGACGATGGACAGCGAACTGGCTTGGGAAACATCTAGCAAAAGAATTTGAGATTGAGGTAAGCGATCGCCATATTAAACGACTGCTCAAACAGATGGGATTATCCACAATACTAAAACCCAGCAATTCTGAAGCAAACAGCAATGAGCAGGCTAAGAGTTCCAAAATTTTGATTGGTGATCTCAAATCAGCAGTTATTCCAGATGATTCCGAATTTTTACCTATTAACTTTGCGAAATTAGAAAAACCTTTAGACATTCATGGCGCAAGATATATCCGCTCAGTTAATAACTCTGCAACAGTTCAACAATACTCTGGGTTATTCTCTTTCGACAGAGGAATTTCAACACTGTCTTCAACAAGTTAAATTTATCAACCCGAAAGTTGGCAAGTTCTGGCAAGGAACTGATGCTCAACCAGGAATCTATATTGCGATCACTGGTAAAGTAAGGTTACTGGATAGCGCCGATGAGTTAATCGCTACTTTGGAGGCGGGAGGCTCATTTGGAGAATTTACCTTATTCCCAGATGCACAATTTCAGCCCTATACCGCCAGAGCCTCGGTAAATTTGCAACTGTGCTTTGTTCCGGGTGAGGTGTTGTGGTCATTGATGGCTAAATATCCCCAAATTCGTGAGCATTTGTGGGCTAAGGCGCTATCTCGTAATCCGCAACAGGTGAACTCGGATAACACTCCAATACTGCCATCTGACTCAAAACGGCTCCATGAAACGAAGATTTTATCAACGCCAGCAGTAAAGCCACGCGAGAAAAAGATTAGTAAAGCCTATTTTCCCAACTCCACGCAGCGAGCGGGGCATTTATTACAGTGTGTCATTCGGCGCTATCCGTTTTTTGCCCAACAGAGTGGATCGGATTGCGGTGCAGCTTGTTTAGTGATGGTGTCTCGCTATTGGGGGAAAAATTTTAGTGTCAATCGCCTGCGGGATATCGCCAATGTTGACCGTAATGGCTCATCGCTGCGGGGGTTATCGGCGGCGGCGGAAAGTATTGGTTTTTCCACGCGACCTGTTAAAGCGAGTCTTGACCAATTAGCGAAGCAAAAATTGCCTGCGATCGCTCACTGGGAAGGTAAACATTACATCGTTGTCTATGAAATTACCTCCAAACACGTAATTGTCGCCGACCCCGCCATTGGTCAACGCAACCTCAGTCACCAGGAATTTAAAGCCAACTGGACTGGTTACACATTGCTGCTGCAACCGACAGCAATGCTCAAGGATACTAAAGAGACTTCTACCCCCTTTTGGCAATTCTTTGAATTGATCAAGCCTCACTCGTTGGTAATGCTGGAAGTGTTTGTAGCTTCCTTATTTATCCAGATATTTGGACTTGTTACTCCCTTATTTACCCAGTTAATTTTAGACCGCGTAGTAGTGCAGCGTTCTGAACTAACCTTAACGGCAGTGGGGTTAGGGTTACTAATTTTTAGTTTATTCCGTGTAGCGATGACAGGGTTGCGGCAATATCTGTTAGACCACACGGCGAATAAGCTTGATCTAGCACTGATTGTGGGATTTATTCGCCATACTCTGCGCTTGCCCTTGAGTTACTTTGAGTCCCGTTATGTGGGGGATATTATCTCTCGTGTACAGGAAAACCGCAAAATTCAACGTTTCCTCTCCGGTGAGGCGTTGTCCATACTGCTGGATTTAGTCACTGTCTTTATCTATTTAGGATTGATGTTTTGGTACAGTTGGAAAATGGCGTTACTGGTGTTGGTGATTGTACCGCCTTTTTGCCTGCTGGCATTGATTGCCACACCTTTTTTACAAAGGATTTCTAGGGAAATCTTTAATGCTGTTGCTAATGAAAGTAGTTATTTGATTGAAGCTCTTTCTGGTGTACGAACAGTTAAATCTACAGCAGTGGAACAGACAGTGCGTTGGCATTGGGAAGAGTTATTAAGTAAGGAAGTAAAAACTAACTTTTCTGGGCAAATTATCAGCAATCGCCTGCAAATATTCAGCAACACAATTGAAGCAGTGGTAACTACCGCTTTGCTATGGTTTGGGGCGTACCAAGTGATTCACAACGAGTTAACCATTGGGCAACTGGTGGCATTTAATATGCTGCTGGGAAATATTATTAGACCCTTCCAACGATTAACAGTTTTGTGGAATCAATTGCAAGAAGTGGTGATTGCGGTGGAACGGATTAATGATGTGTTGGATGCGGAACCAGAAGAGGATTTACAGCATCAGGCGCGGCAATCTTTACCGCCCGTTCAAGGTAACATTCGCTTTGATAACGTGACATTTCGCTATCATCCCGAAAGCGATATTAATGTTTTGGAAAATCTCAGTTTTGAAGTACATAGCGGGCAAATGGTTGCCTTGGTGGGACGGAGTGGTTCAGGGAAAACCACGATTTCTAAGTTGGTTTTGGGGTTATATCCTCCCACAGATGGCAAAGTCTTGATTGATGGGCAGGATATTGCCAGTATTTCGTTGCGTTTTCTACGCGAACAGGTTGGGGTAGTTGACCAAGATACCTTTTTGTTTGGCGGAACGATTCGAGAAAATATTAGCTTGGCACATCCTGGGGCAACTTTGGCAGAGATTATTGAGGCAGCGCGACTAGCGGGTGCTGATGAGTTTATTAAAAAGTTACCTATGGGTTATGAAACCCAGATTGGTGAAGGAGGGGGGATGTTGTCTGGAGGACAGCGACAAAGAATTGCGATCGCAAAGGCGTTATTAGGCAATCCCAAGCTGTTGGTTTTGGATGAAGCGACTTCCCATCTGGATGCAGAGTCAGAAAGGATTATTCAGACGAATTTAAACACAATTCTCAAAGGCAGAACCACCTTAGTAATCGCCCATCGCCTTTCAACTGTGCGGAATGCAGATTTGATTTTGGTGCTAGATCGCGGCGTGTTGATTGAGAGTGGAACTCATAAAGAGTTAATGGCGAAGCGCGGACATTATTTTTATCTCAATCATCAGCAGATGGATGTTGCGGGGTGAAAGAAGAGGACAGTTCGGATAAGACTTGATCCCCCCACCTGCGGCGACCCCCTTAAAAACAGGGTAAAGATCAGAGAAAGCCCCCCTTTTTAACAGGGGATTGGGGGGATCTCCGATGTCCCCACTCCCAAAATCCCAAATTGATATCAGGAAAAATCATGCCAAACACATTAAATGGAAAGGGTGAAACCCAAATTTATGAGGTAGGACAGCGCAAGGAAGTTTTGACGGAGCAAACACCAGCCAGATCAACTGATGATTGGGCTTACGCAACCAAGGATTTACTTGATAGTTTGCCCCAGGTTTGGACAAGAGGATTGCTATATTTTTTAGTGGTGTTTGTGTCGATCATTTTACCTTGGGCGATGCTATCTAAGGTGGATGAAACGGGTACGGCAAGAGGGCGACTTGAGCCAAAGGGAAAGACGGTTAGATTGGATGCTGCTGTAGCAGGTACTGTTGCTGAAATTCGAGTAAAGGAAGGTGATTCAGTTAAAGCTGGGCAAACTTTATTGGTATTAGAATCAGAATTAGTTAAGGCGGAATTGCGACAGGCACAGGATAAATTAGAGGGACAATTAAACAGACTTTCTCAGTTAAATTTATCTAAAAGCCAGTTAGTTGTATCTTTGACAACTCAACAGCAACAAAACCAATCACAACAGTTAGAAAAGCAGTCTCAAATTGACCAAGCGCGACAGAATATGAATGCTCTTAGGAATTCCTATGATCTACAAAAAGACGAAAAATTATCTCAAGTGAATCAGGCACGGCAAAATCTTGAGCATAATCAAACTGCTAATAAGTTAGTAAACAGTAGTTTGGCAAGTAGTGAGCGAGAAGTTGAACGCTATCGGAGTCTTTGGCAGTCAGGAGTTGTTTCAGAAACTAATGTTGTCCAAAAGCAAGATATAGCTAAAGACAGGCAACAGTTATACGAACAAAATAAGTCAGATATTCAGCAGGCTAAACTACGTTTGGTAGAACAACAGAGTAGTTATGAGCGGACTATTCGGCAAGCAAATGCAGATATTGAGCAGGCACAGTTGCGACTGAAAGAGCAGGAAAGGAGCTATCAGACTTTGACTCGTTCTGGTAAGCTGGCTGTGCTAAAAATCGACGAACAACAGAAAAATTTGGAGACAGAAATTACTACGCTTCAAGCAGAAATTGCTCAAAACAGGAGTCAAATTGTCGCGTTAAAGTTTCAGTTAGGACAACGCGAGTTAAGAGCCAACGTAAATGGTAGAGTGTTTCAGTTACCGATACAACGGGCTGGGTCTGTAGTGCAGTCTGGAGTAATGATTGCGGAGATTGCACCCCAAGGTTCGCCTTTAATAATTCGGGCGCAAATGGCGACAAATGAGAGTGGTTTTTTGCGAAAAGGATTGCCAGTAAAGGTAAAGTTCGATGCTTATCCGTTTCAGGATTATGGCGTGATGGAAGGAGAATTGTTAGAGATTTCTCCTACTACCATAGAGGTGGAAACACCTAATGGAAAGGTGGCAGCTTATGACTTGGAAATTGCCCTAAAACAAAATTGTATTCCTTCGGCTAATAAATGTATTGCCTTGCGTCCTGGGGATACAGCGACAGCTGAGGTGATTGTCCGCCAGCGCCGGATTATTGATTTTCTGCTTGACCCATTTAAGCAGTTGCAGCAGGGTGGGGTGAAATTGTAAAAGTTTCACTATACCTATATATTCCTAGACCTAAGCTACTAGCCCCTTTCGTTTGAAAGCAAAGCGGAAAGATTAGTATGCCACTTTTATTTTAAGTCCACCTAGCTAATTTAAGAGAAACATCATGTCACAATCTATTAGTGTTACCAATGAGGATATTCTTCAACAAGTCAAGCTATCCTGCAAAATTCCTGAGATAGTTGAGCAGATTGTTAGCCGCAATGTAATTATATCTGCTGCTGAAGAAGCTGGCATAAAAGTAGAAACAGAAGAATTACAGAAAGCAGCAGACTTATTCCGCTTAATGAATAAACTCACCAGTGCTGAGGAGACATGGACTTGGCTGGAAAAACATAGTTTGTCTTTAGATGATTTTGAAGAAATTGTTTACAGTGATGTCGTTTTCGGAAAGTTAAGTCAACATTTGTTTACAGATAAAATCGAACCGTATTTCTTAGAACATCAGCTAGGCTACACTAGCGTGGTGATGTATGAGATTGTATTGGATGATGAAGACTTGGCAATAGAACTTTTCTATGCTGTTAAGGAAGGTGAGATGAGTTTCTATGATGTGGCTCACAAATATATCCAGGATACTGAGTTACGCCGAAAAGGAGGATATTTAGGGATAGTGCGCCGCCAAGATTTAAAGCCGGAGATTTCTGCTGCTGTCTTTACTGCTACGTCACCTCAGATTCTTAAGCCGATAATGACTTCTAAGGGATTACATCTAATTTTAGTGGAAGAGATTATCCAGCCAGAATTGGATAACGAACTGCGTCAGCAAATTCTCACTGAATTGTTTGATAAATGGATTAAACACCAAATTGAGGAAACTAATCGGATTAAAAATGTATAGCAGTCCTAAATCATTTGTGAAAAAACAAAGTATATTTGTAAATCCTTCTTCCCTATTCCCTATTCCCCATTCCCTATTCCCTGTTCCCTACCTCAACGAGAAATTTCACAACTCATTTAGGATCGCTATATAACTGTATTTCCATTAACAAGCTAGAGCTATTTTAAACCAACAAAAAAATCAGCATTTCTCGTTTGGTTTAGTTTTCAATACTCAAAACAATGCATAAATCTTTAGCAATGTTGTTTTTCGTCTTCTTTCCCATTATAGCGCAATACACTTCACCTAAGCCCAAAACCCTGATGTAGAGACGCGATTTATCGCGTCTTCAAAGACCAATTATCTACGCCAATAACCTTAACTGAACCGTATTGCCTTATAGCGTTTCCTAAGCAACTGAAATAGACCAAAATCTTGCTTACCAAGGTTAGTAGCTTTGAAAACTTACCTTACTAGATCGGGAACCGCTATAACGCCTGTAACAGCCTGATATCCTTTAGTCTATTACCTTTCCCTCTTTCTCCACATTTTCCTAGAGGATTTCTTCTTGAACAGGACTCCAAATCCTAGTATAGAACCTAAACCGAGGATGGTGGAGGGTTCTGGGATGGGGACACCATCATAACGCCCCCCGACTAGCAGCGGACCAGCATCTCCAACCTCTAGTGGAGCCGTTAAATTTGGTTCAGTAAGGGTTTGAGCGACAAAACGCGTCCCCAAGGGAATGACTCCTCCTGTAAAAGTAACGCGTGGGGCTCGGAAAACCTCTCTAGAGTCCCCCAAGATAAAGTTATTATCAACTTCAATATTGGCAAAAAGGTTAGATATGCCAATCTGTCCATCTCCATTCACATCTGCCCAGATTACCTCGTCATCAACTTCATCGAGTTCAGGAAATAAAAACAGCTCTATTGTAGTGATATCTAGTCCTGTACCCTCATTGAGAAAGTTTTGTTGACCGCTGATATCAGGTGCATTCCATACAAGAACCGTACGGGGGGGATTCACGCCAATTCCGAAATTGCGGGAAGGGAGATTGGGATCGGGAGTTGTCAAAACGGGTTCGACTAATATAGCAGCAGCCGCTGGAGCTAAAGAAAAAAGACTGCTGAATGCCGCACTAACAACGAGCGTTCCTATGTTTTTAGTATTCATGACTTTAAAGAGAGAAACGTATAAAGCAACATCGTCAATAATACTTAATTTTGACAACTATCAAAATTAAGTATTTCCTTATTCCCAAATAAGCATTGAAGGCAACAATTCTGGAGATGCTAAACGTAAGAACTGATACCCTACGCCTGCTATACCTCGGAAAAAACTAGAGGTAAAAAGCCAGTCTTGAGGACTGAATCGAATGGCACTAAGATAACGGCAAACCTATTATTTATAAGGCTTTTGGGTGTGGGGTGTAGGGCAGGGCAAACGCATCTAAATTACTCTTGATCACAACGAAGGTTAAGAAGGAACGAAAAAATCAGGATTTCGCGTTTGATTATTTTTTAAGCCCCGAAGCGATCGCCTAAAACCTTAGCAATAAGCAAGAGTTAATGACATTATTTTTGACTCTATTGATAATATAGTTTGCTTATTGACATGATGCGGTCGCCCTGGGGTGTAGGGAATTAAGAAGATATTATTCTCTTTGACGCACTAAAACTCAATTTTCTTAAACACTACACCCTATACCCTACCCCCAATACCCTGTCAGCAAGGAGATTTTAGCTTTTCTTAGTGCTATTCAGGACTGAATCTTTGAACCAGTCTTCTGATTCATTGAAGCTTTTAGCCACAAGAGACATTAAGTTATCAGCATCGATGAGAATTGGATATTCGCTGCTAGCGATGAGATTAGTCTTGTGGCATTCACTTGCTCCTAAGATAGACCTATCCTACTATTCTAAAAATCCCTACTTTTTTTCGTAAAATGTGCTTGAAAGCCTTGATTTTTCGTTTTCAATTCTCAACAAGCTTAAGGTTTTTGGCATAAATATTATTAGTGGGATAGGTTCATCGATTCCACTGAAGACGTTTGTTAAGTTTGTCTTCTCTTCCCAGGAGTTTACACCAATTTCTGAGACGTTCTTTCATGGATATTCTTTACGATGATTACCCTAGAATATACAAAATATATTCTAGGGTAATCATTGCGCCTCAAATAGTGTTTAGTAAGTTACTAAATTAGATGAGAACGCAGGTACATTAAGAAAGAGTTAGACCTGAGTTCCGCAATGAGTACACTCAGCGGCCATGAGTACAAGTCCCCCTCTTAGTTCAAGTTCATTGTCTTCGAGGTCGTTGATGAAAGTTTCATAATCGCCAAACAATTCAATACCAGCTAGTTTGATGTCATTAACTACGATGTTAGCCATTTGATTTTTTCTCCAATAATGAATTTGTGCCGTTAAATAAGAATCAATTAGTATTTCTTGATTCCTGCTATCATCATAATTTAAATTAATTGAATACGTCTATATTTTTCCTATTTTATTAGTACATGAATAAAACCATTTATGTCACTATTAGCCAGTAGATGAACAAAAGTATTTACAGTCATTGCGAACAAACGGTTTGCGGAGCATTTAGTAAAGAAGCAATCTCAACTGCAAGGAATTGCTTTATTCCTCTTCGCTGCATTCGCAATGATATTGGTAAAAATAGTCTAATAAAAAGGCAATTAAAACTGAATTATAGTCTAATACGGTTCAGTTAAGGTTAAAAACTGAATCGGCACGGTTGGTTTAAGGAACGAAACCCAACATTATCAAGCCTTTGTTGGGTAAGCCTTACGCTCAACTCAACCTACTATTCTTCTTAACTAAACCGTATTGAATTATAGTCTGTTATAATGACATAAAACTGAAATACTTATGTCATTATAAATTTTAAACTTGAACAAAAAACATAACAAAATCAGCCCAAGAGGAATCTTGGGCTGAAATATAACAATTATCAACAAACATATTCGTATCAGTTGCCCAATTCTACCTGCCTGTAAATATCCTCTGAGTTAGCATTTAAATAAATACGTTGCAAATCAATCCCCAAAGTGCAAAATTGCTCACAAATAGCCTGCATCCGCCCCTCAGTTGAATCATTCCGTTGATGCCAAGCCGCCAGCAACCCATTTGCTACAATCTGACAGCGATTCATGCCAAAACTTTCTTGAACAGCAAATTTTTTGTCTGGTTCTTCTGCCAACCCCAACCCTAATGCTAATTGTTTGGTAAATAAAGGAATTTCTGGTTTAAAGTGTAATTGATGTTCTTGATAAACACTTTTTAAAACTTGCTTAACAATTTCATAGTCTCTCTTGTCAAAGTAAAGCACCCCTGAATCATAGCGTTGGTATTCTTTGGAATTGTACAAAACCTTAAAGCTGAAGGGAATTACTAACTCATTCAGTCTTTGTGTTAAACTCCCCATCACTGCAACAGCACCTTCAGGAGTTACATTGATGTAAATTCTTACAGTTACAGGCTGAATCTTTACATCTTCCATACGACTGAAACCTGCATTGCCAACTGCCATGTAAAAGCCATTCTGTACTCGATTTTTCGGCATCTTGATAGCGATAGAATCGCCTACTACAGATGCTTGTTCAACAACTTGAAGATGCTTATTCGGTTGAATATGCAGTCTCAAACCGTTTTTAGTCACGGCTAAAGTGCCATCACTTTCTTCTCTTAAAACAGACCAACCAGGGTCAAAGTAGCCCTCTCCAAAATTACTTTCATGCAATCGCTTATAAAATCCTACATCTACCCCTAAAACAGTATTATTCTCCAAATCTAAGGGCAAACCATTTCCCTCTCCATCTAGTGCCAACATACTTCGCATAGAACCGTTGTAATAGATACCGTAAAGAAAACTCCGCAATTGCAGACTTAGATATTTCTGTTGCATCTGGGTTGGCATCTTCTGAAAACGTTCAACTGCCTCAGATGGTAATTCCAAAGGTTTATAATCTGGATGATGGATAGAGAAATCAGATTTTATCTCGATTTTCCGAACAATATCTTGCAAAACATTCAGTAATTGCCCAGTTAAACCAGTTTCTACCTGAGTTTGAGGAGAATTTAATAGTTGCATAACTACTTATTTAGTAATAACAAAATAATTTAAACAGCAGAACTACTCAGGTGAGTTAATTCAACAGCAGCAGCGCCAAAAATTGTTGGCATCGATTGTACAGGACGGTTTAATAACGCCTTCGCAACCTGAAGCATAGCAATCCCTATATTGCCAAAAGATTTTTGATATTGAATCATTGCCTGAATCTGTTGAATTAAAGCAAAACCTGTAAATTGCACTACCCGTTGCAAGAAATCAGGGCGGTATTCTAGAATTTCTGAAAAAGTGTTTAAATAAGCTTGGGTTAATGTAGCAATTGAAGGCTGAAGTAGTTCTAAAGGTGTTATTGCCAAGCGTAGAGACTCTTCAATACTCAAAGAACTACTGATAACCAAGCTACCCAGCCAGATTTGTACATAGCTGCCAATAAGTGTTCCTAAATCAAAAGCTGGATCTCCCCAAGTCGAGCGTTCCCAATCAATTAGCCGGACAATATTGTTACTGGAATCCTGCCAATCTTTGTACAGGAGAATATTATTTAGTTTCAAGTCATTGTGGGTAAGGCAAGAAGGGGTTACAGCATTACCTAATTCAGCGATTGCCTGCCCCAAGCTATCATAACGTTGGTATAGAGCAAAAAATTTTAACCCATCCCCAGGAACTAAACCAAAAATTTCTGGTTCAACCCGTTCTAATCTCTGAACTAAATGTGATATTTGATCAGCTATTAAATTATCGGAATTTTTAGAAAAGAATTTCTGGTATTCTTGGCAGTTGAAAGTATTACAATGGATCATCCCTAAAATATTACCAATTGCTGTAGCAATTTTTGTAGAAAATATCTTTTCCCTAGTATAGAAATCCATTAAATCTCGATAATCATCCAGATATTTAAAGATAATAATGGAATTCTCGGCATCAAAATGCATTACCTCTGGTAAAAACGAGCGGTAGTTACCAAGGTTTGGAAATCTTTGTAAAAACTCTTGAATTCGCCACTCACTTAAAAATTCACCAGCCGCTTTCCCTTCCTGATTGTGTCGTTCTTGTTTAACAAAAAGCTTGCGGTCGTCTGGTAGACTCAGTAATAAATTAAAGTTTTTGGCTGTAAGTGGTTCTACCTTGCTGGGAGGTTGCTCAGACTGATTACACAGCCCTTGTTCAATTAAATAATCGAAAACATTATGAGAATTTAATAGAAATGTCATAAGCTTTGAATTTATCAACTAGGTACTACTTGTATATCAGCCAAAAATCATTATTTCTTGGTAACAGATGATTACGACAACGATAAAGCTTTGATGCCACTAGAATCAGTCAGCTAAGTTTTCAATAATATACCATCGCGTTTTTATTATGCTTAAATGTAGTTATATTTATCCCATATCTTACTTAGAAAATTGAAAATCCTGTTTTTAAACTTACTTTTTTGCACAGGATTGGATTTTAGCCGTTGTACTAAGCTTGCTTTATTACAATCATATTGTTCTAATTAGACTTTTATAGCGTTTCCTAAGCAACCGAGGTACACCCAAATCTTGCTCACGAAGCTTAGTAGCTTTAGAAACGTACCTCACTAAGTCGAGAACGGCTATAAGTATTTCAACTAATAATAAATATAGTATATAGTTTATTCACTTTTTTCAAGATTATAATTTCTAGAAAAAGGACATAAATAGTACAGTTATGGATTATAAAAAGGTAACTTAGGTATTGAAAGCATATTGAGGATAAAATGTCTATCAAGCAACGCTAAAAAGTGGAAATTACAGTACACAAAATGGTAATAATTTTAATTAAAACTTTAACTTTAGCTATATAATTGTAAGTTTTTTAATCTACTTACTTGTATAATTTCCGCAAACTATTCAAATCTGCTCTTGTTATTAAATTCAATATTTAAAATGGCTAGCAAAATTGAACCAGTTATGTCCTAAAAATTATAAGAACAGGGCAAACGCATCTAAATTATTCTTGACCACGACCAAGATTAAAAATCAACGAAAGAATTCAACACTTCTCGGTTAAGAGCAAAAACAAGATAAAGTGTAAGGGTTCAGGTCTAATATTTAGGAAGCAGAGATGGGCGAGACAGATAATTATTAGAATTAGCCAGCAGTGCTTGTGCAAAAAAGTCAATCACAGACCTACCTTGACGACGACAGGTTTGCATCACTGTTAACAGATGGGCAGTGTGTCTAAACCTGTCCATTGAACGGGAGCCACCACTAACTTTAAAGCGCCTTTTCCACCTCATCAATAAACAAGACACAAGGTGCGATCGCGGATGCTGTTTTCAGTGCGCGTTTAACATTACCTTCGGATTCGCCAACTAGTGAACCTAGAAGGGACGCAATATCGAGTTGCAGAAGTGGTAAATTGAGTATGCTAGCGATGTTTTTGGCACAGTGAGATTTTCCTGTTCCGGGTGGGCCAGCCAGCAATACACCTTTTGGTTGGGGTAACGAGAGACTTCACGCCTCTTGCGTGAACAGCCGCCGCCGCCTCATCAGCCACTCACGCAGAAGATCCAAACCGCCGAACGGGATTATTGCAGGTTTCCCTAGTTCGATACCCATTTGAGACAGTAGCCGAGTTTTGTACTCGACGGCTTTGGGGATAAAGTCAGTGTCAACTACGACACCATCATTAGTTAAGTTTTCTTTGACTGTTAACCGAAGGAAGTCGCTAATCTCCTCCAGGGTTAAACCCAGTGCTGCACGAGAAAGAGTTTCAAATTCAGCATTTTCAAGCGTAACAGTAAAGGTTAATTCTTGCTCCCTAGCAGACTGTTGTAAGTCGTGCAAATAAGAATTGAGATGAAGTAGTATTTGGTCAATACTAGGTAAAGGAACTTCACAATAAGGAATCAATCTGACTAGGGATTCGTGTAATTGTATGTTCTGACCCAACAAGACAATGCGTTTATCTGTGGGTTTTAACCTGTGGTAAAGGTTTTTTACCTTGCTTAAAATCTCCCATGATAACTGAGGTGAATTCTTAGCAATGAAGGGGTGAATATCTCCAAGGATAAATACACCATTCCCACTAAAGTTAGCAATGTAGTCGAATACAAATAGTAGTGGATCGGACTGTAGAGGTCTTTTGTACTCTGCAACTGGCTTAAACACCAATCCCCCATCTGCTGCAATTAAACATTGCTCCAAGGTTGATACCCCCAGATTCCAGAAGAACACTGGACTTGAGAGCTTGCTAAATGCCTCTATAGTCAGCCACTGAATAATCGTCGCTTCATCGGGCGACAGAACATCAACCGCAGCAATGGGGATTTGTGAATCGAGTGTGGAGAGAAGATTTGAGAGTTTCATGTCAATTATTCAAATATTTCACTTATGAAATGGCGAAGCCTTTATGATCAGCAGTTACCAGCCGAGTTAAGACTGGTAACTGATGACTGATTACTGACGCAAACGTGTTTGATTACTGTTCGTAGTCCGAAGTTGTTGGGTTTGGGCTTCATCTTTAAACGTGCGATCGCTCTCGCTGACAGCTCCAAGTGCTTCCTCAAAGGGTTGCGTAGCCGATAAACAACTCAACCCTTCAAATCCCTCAGCCTCTACACGAACTTCACCTGTAGCAGTGTCGAAATGAATCAAAACTGAACGTTCCATATTTATCTCCGTGCAAATTGTTTAACTTCTTGATGTCCGGCAAAGGTTAGGCGTAGGGTTTGCACGCTTCCGTTAGTTTCTTCAGCGATCGCACATTCCCCAAATTGCTCTTGTAACTCGGCAGCTTTAGCTCTCACCAAACGTTTACCGTAAGCCAACATCAACTTGTTACTAAAGAAGTCTTGTCCCAACTTCGGAACTGTTTCATAACTGTCGTGGATTACCTCGTACACGCCGTTTGACTGATTCCACTTGAATCCGATGTCTGCACGAGCTTTTATGATGCGACCAGATACGATGATTTCAGCGCTTTGTCCTTGAGAGCCGCCGTAGTATCCTTTTAGTGATTGTGCTGTTTCATGTACTTGCGGATTCAGTTTCAAATCTTGTAAAGCTTGTACCAGACATTCACAGTTAACAAGCTTGGTTTTAACTGTTGAGAAATGTGACATTTTTAGCTCCAAGGCTTTCAAATTGGTTTGAGAAATAGTACGGATGCGATATCCTTTTTGGGTTATTCTGGAAACTACGTATTAAATCCATTAGTCTTGAGCGATATACCCTCGCCCAAGACTGTTTTTTACCTAAACTTGAAAGACATGACCGTAGCTTTCGACAATCCCACGTCGCCAGTCGCAAGTGATTGTAGATTGCGTTGTTCATCCAGCAACTTGGCGCGGATAGAATCCATCTTTTGCTGCAATTGACTGCGCGTATCAGAACCAAGATTTTTAGACTCAATCGCTGGATCGTTAACGATAGAATCTAAGTGTGCCATCATCGCCTCCAAGCTACTGCCTGCCTCCGGTGAAGCGTTTGCCAACAGCACTTGAACCTTCATCAGATGACGCTCCATCTTCTTTTTAAACTGTATGGGTTTCCTCCCTGGTTCCCAATCGGCTAACTCTTCTAGCAACTGGGCGGCGAGTTGTTCACCGCCAGCGATCGCTGATTCCCGTAGCCTTTGCTCCAGATTTTGGTCATACTGCTGAATGAACTTGGTAATCTGGTCTAGACACTCGGCTTGTTGCTGATTGAGTTGCTCAGAGAGGGCAGGGATAATCACCGGGCGACCTATAATGACTTGCAAATAGTCTTCAAGATCGGTCAGAGTCGGGAATGCTCTTAACAAGTTTGCTTTTACAGATTCTTGCTTATCCTGTGCTAATTCCCAGGTGTTAAGTGAGAGGAACTGGTCAATGCGCTCTTGGTAATCAACCAACCCAGCTTCATAATCAGCTTTTAATTGATTACGCAGTCCAGGGGCGATATTATCTCTGATATTGATTAACTGATTCCAAACAAGTGGAGCTAAATCAATCGGACAAACCCAATCGCCAGTATCAGCAGACATCCACTCTTGAACCGAAGCAATCTCTTGACGCAATTGGGCAGCAGCTTCATCCAACTTCTTGAATACCTTAATACCACGCAAACCGACTTCGGAATTAGTGACTTTCACAAGGTCTGATTCAATTTCAGAAACTTCAGCTTTTAAGACATCTGCCCATTTAGGAGCAGCAGACTTTGTACTTTTCTTTAGCTGAATGCGAAACCGAATACGGGTTTTATTTAACTGTGAGAAATTGTGGCGCTCGACTACTGCATCAGTTAGGAAATTCGCAGCAATAGGGTTGTCGATTGCTTGTACCATGATTATTGACCCCAATCATTATTTTTCACTTTCAATTCAGCGAAGCTTTCTTTGTGACTATTTGAATGTCTTTAGTAGCTCTATAGATTACTTTTGTAGAGCTTTTTTGTAGCTGAATATGTCTTTTAATGACTGGTGGTTTATGTATTGACATGGCTTAAAATAACTGAAGTTGCTGTGAATTATCCTGTGCCAAAGGCTTGTTATAAGTCATGCCTTCGACTTCATAACAGCGAGTCATAAGTTTGTTTCGATTTAGCCGAAAGCTGGCTTTTTTTCTTTGATTTGGCAGAGGGAGAAATAGATACTGTGGATGTTGGATGCTACCCTCATCTCCCAAGTATCGACAATGTGTACCATTAATTTGGTAAACTTTTGATGAGCTTAATAGTGTCGCGTCATACACTTTAATTAAATTTGTTTCCATCTGATTAGTATTGAAGTAGAGTGTGCGATAATCTT
>NZ_JACJTR010000037.1 GCF_014698795.1 Nostoc sp. FACHB-892 | reverse complement strand
AAGATTATCGCACACTCTACTTCAATACTAATCAGATGGAAACAAATTTAATTAAAGTGTATGACGCGACACTATTAAGCTCATCAAAAGTTTACCAAATTAATGGTACACATTGTCGATACTTGGGTGATGAAGGTACTATACAACATCCACAGTATCTATTTCTACCTCTACCAAATCAAAGAAAAAAAGCCAGCTTTCGATTAAATCGAAACAAACTCATGACTCGCTGTTATGAGGTCGAAGGCATGGTTTATCAAAAGCCTGCGGTACAGGATAATTCACAGCAACTTCAGCTATTTTAAGCCATGTCTATACATAAACCACCAGTCATCAAAAGACACATTAGGTTACAAAATAGCTCTGCAAAAGTAATCTATAAAGCTACTACAGACATTCACAAGTTGAGAAATACTCACAAAGAAAGCTTCGCTGAATTGAAAGTGAAAAATAATGATTGAGGTGAATAATCATGGTACAAGCAATCGACAACATTATCGCTACAAATTTCCTAACTGATGCAGTAGTCGAGCGCCACAATTTCTCACAGTTAAATAAAACCCGTATTCGGTTTCGCATTCAGCTAAAGAAAAGTACAAAGTCTGCCGCACCTAAATGGGCAGATGTCTTAAAAGCTGAAGTCTCTGAAATTGAATCAGACCTTGTGAAAGTCACAAATTCCGAAGTCGGTTTGCGAGGTATTAAGGTATTTAAGAAGTTAGATGAAGCTGCCGCACAATTGAGGCAAGAGATTGCTTCAGTTCAAGAATGGATGTCTGCTGATACTGGTGATTGGGTCTGTCCGATTGATTTAGCTCCACTCGTTTGGAGGCAACTGCTTAATATCAGAGATAATATCGCCCCTGGATTGCGTAATCAGTTAAAAGCTGATTATGAAGCTGGGTTGCTTGATTATCAAGACCGAATTGACCAGTTTCTCTCACTCCATACTTGGAAATTATCGCAGGATAAGCAAGAATCTGTAAAAGCCAACTTGCTAAGAGCATTTCCAATTCTGACCGACCTTGAAGACTATTTGCAAGTCGTTATTGGTCGTCCGGTAATTATTCCTGCCCTTTCTGAACAACTCAATCAGCAACAAGCCGAATGTCTTGACCAGATTACCAAGTTCATCCAACAGTATGACAAAAATCTGGAGCAAAGGCTACGGGAATCAGCCCTGGCAGGTGGTGAACAACTTGCCGCCCAATTGCTTGAAGAGTTGGCTGATTGGGAACCAGGGAGGAAACCCATACAGTTTAAAAAGAAGATGGAGCGTCATCTGATGAAGGTTCAAGTGCTGTTGGCAAACGCTTCACCGGAGGCAGGCAGTAGCTTGGAGGCGATGATGGCACACTTAGATTCTATCGTTAACGATCCAGCGATTGAGTCTAAAAATCTTGGTTCTGATACGCGCAGTCAATTGCAGCAAAAGATGGATTCTATCCGCGCCAAGTTGCTGGATGAACAACGCAATCTACAATCACTTGCGACTGGCGACGTGGGATTGTCGAAAGCTACGGTCATGTCTTTCAAGTTTAGGTAAAAAACAGTCTTGGGCGAGGGTATATCGCTCAAGACTAATGGATTTAATACGTAGTTTCCAGAATAACCCAAAAAGAATATCGCACCCCTAGTATTTCTCAAACCAATTTGAAAGCCTTGGAGCTAAAAATGTCACATTTCTCAACAGTTAAAACCAAGCTTGCTAACCGTGAATGTCTAGTACAAGCTTTACAAGATTTGAAACTGAATCCGCAAGTTCACGAAACAGCACAGTCACTAAAAGGATACTACGGTGGCTCTCAAGGTCAAACTGCTGAAATTATAGTTTCTGGTCGCACCATAAAAGCTCGTGCAGACATCGGATTCAAGTGGAATCAGTCAAGCGGTGTGTACGAGGTAATACACGATAGTTATGAAACAGTTCCGAAGTTGGGACAAGACTTCTTTAGTAACAAGTTGATGTTGGCTTACGGACAACGGATGGTGAGAGCTAAAGCTGCCGAGTTACAAGAGCAATTTGGAGAATGCAGTATTGCCGAAGAAACCAACGGAAGTACGCAAACTCTACGGCTGACTTTTGCTGGACATCAAGAAGTTAAACAGTACGTGAGGAGATAAATATGGAACGTTCAGTTTTGATTCATTTCGACAATGCTACAGGTGAAGTTCGAGTGGAGGCTGAGGGATTCGAGGGCTTGAGTTGCTTATCAGCTACGCAACCATTTGAAGAAGCACTTGGAGTTGTGGGCGATCGCACTTACAAGGATGAAGCGCAAACCCAACAACTTCGGACTACGAACAGCAGTCAAATACGTTTGCGTCAGTAATCAGTCATCAGTTACCAGTCTTAACTCGGCTGGTAACTGCTGATCATAAAGGCTTCGCCATTTCATAAGTGAAATATTTGAATAATTGACATGAAACTCTCAAATCTGCTCTCCACACTAGATTCACAAATCCCCATTGCTGCGGTTGATGTTCTGTCTCCTGATGAAGCGACGATTATTCAGTGGCTGACTGCTGAAGCTAACAATAAGCTTTCAAGTCCTGTGTTCTTCTGGAATCTGGGAGTATCAACCTTAGAGCAATGTTTAATCGCAGCAGATGGAGGATTGGTGTTTAAGCCAGTTGCAGAGTACAAAAGACCACAACACGCTGACCCATTGTTATATGTGTTTGATTACATTGCGAATTTTAGTGCTGATGGAATCTTCATCTTAGGTGACATTCACTCGTTTATTGGTAAGAATTCGCCTTCGTTATCTTGGGAGGTGGTTAGCAAGGTAAAAAATCTCTACCATCGTCTTAAACCGACTGATAAACGCATTGTGTTGCTGGGTCAAAACATTCAATTACATGAGTCACTTGTACGCTTAATCCCTTATTGTGAAATTCCTTTACCAGGAGTTGAGCAAATACTTGAGCATATCAATTCTTATTTGCATGACCTACAACAGTCAGCTATTGAACAGGAATTGACTTTTACTATTTCCCTTAATAAAAATGAAATTGAATCTCTTTCTCGTGCTGCCCTGGGATTAACCCTGGAGGAGATTAGCGACTTCCTGCGGTTAACTGTTAAACATAACCTAACATCAGATGGGATTTTAATTGATAGTCATTTCATACCCCAAGCAGTCGAGTATAAAACTCGGCTGTTGTCTCAAATGGGTATTGAATTGGGCAAGCCTGCTAGCATCTCCTTTGGAGGATTGGATTTGTTGCGTGAGTGGCTCAATCGACGGCGGCGGCTGTTCACACAAGAGGCGCGTGAGCTTTCCTTGCCTCAGCCAAAAGGTGTGTTGCTTGCAGGGCCGCCCGGTACTGGGAAAACTTTATTAGCTAAAAACATCGCTAATATTCTCAATTTACCACTCCTACAGCTAGACATTGCGTCCCTCTTGGGCAGTCTGGTCGGTGAGTCTGAGGGGAATGTCAGACGGGCTTTGAAAACTGCCGAGGCGATCGCCCCTTGCATATTGTGGGTGGACGAGATAGAAAAAGCACTTTCGGGGACTGGTGACACGAGTGGAGTCTCACAGAGGATTCTGGGCAATATCCTTACATTCATGTCCGAATCACAGTGTGGTGTATTTGTTGTGGCAACTTGCAATGACCCATCTGCGTTACCAAGTGAACTAAAGAGGAAGGGAAGATTTGATGAAAACTTCTTTGTTGATCTTCCCACAGAACCAGAGCGAGTCCAGATTCTGGGGATTCATCTGCAACGTTTTGGCATTCATCTGGAATCGGAGTATTTGGAGGCGATCGCAGCCAATACCACAAAATTCTCTGGCGCAGAACTGGAAACGCTTGCTTCGGAAGCTGCTCTGCTGGCATTCGATGAAGGGCGACCGCAGCAGGTAACGCTTGCTGATCTGGAAACCTGTCGCCAAACCATTACCCCGCTTGCGATTCAGGACGCGGCGGCGGTTGAGCGGATGCAAAGTTGGGCATCTACTGCACGACGGGCTAGCAGTCCTGTGGTTGCAGTGAAAACTCAATCTCTCAGGACTGCCAAATACAGAAACCTAAATTGATATTAATTGCGGTTGCTCCTTAATCATAGAGGGGCAATCACTCTTTTTTTTTGTAATTGACAGCAAACTTTTAATAGTTAATAAGGCAAAGAAAAATGACGACAGATTTAGTTACTTATTACGGGCAAACAGACTTGATTAACCAACTGGTTGATAACTACGGCGCACACTTAGAAAAGTTAGATAGAGAAACCAAACTGTTATTACGAGTAACTCTCTCTACATACATTGTTATGCAACAAGAGTACACCCCAACTGAATATCCAGTTTCTACAGCCCTTGAAGATGCTTTATGTGAGCTAGTAATTCCTGATTCTATTCCCCAGGATTTGTATGATGTCTGCTCTGTTTTAAATGGACTAACAACTCTGGAAGCGGAAACGTTACTTGAAGCTTTACAGCATCAAATTCGATGGGGCAATGCCCGTCAAGCCGTGAATTGACAGGGTAAGAAACATGGAGATCTATTTAGTCTTTGTTGATGCTATCCGAAACAGCAATAAATTCTGGTTTGCTAAAGTCGAAGATGGGAATTTGACAGTCCAGTGGGGGCGAGTTGGTTATCAAGCGCAAACCAAAGTTCACCAATTAGTCAGTTATCAAAGAGCCATTGCTAAATTTCATAATTTAGTAGCAGAAAAGAAAGCTAAAGGCTATAGCGAAAGTCAGCCAGAGATTGATGCTAGCCGCAGTGTTGCAGACATTAGACGAGCTATTCAATTGTTGAATATTATCCGTCCTTGTATTGCTAGTAGAATTTTTCACGATGGCTACATTAGCGCTCTAAATGAATATCTGAAAATTGTCCCTACGCCTTTGGGGATGCAGATAGATTATCACAGAGTTTACCGCACAGTAGCAGATATTGACTATCAACAAGAGTTACTCAATTCTCTGTTAGCGACACCTGCACCACAAGTTGCTGTGGTGGCTGTTGGTCATGCCCCTGAAGCGACAGCAGAACCCAAGGTAGTCAGTCTCAAGACTATCAGTAAGAACTTCTGGCGACATTTATAAGGTTCAAGAGCGTGACTGGCAAAAAGCTAGCCATGCTCTTTTTTTTTCAAGGAATTGATTAAAATCATGACTAATCAGCCACAAACATTAATTTTAAGCACTAATTACAGTTTGCTCCTTATATAAGTCCGAGACGTTGGTAATCACCCTCAATAAATCCTCTACTGTACAAGGTTTATTAAGATAGCCATTTGCTCCTATTTCTATGCCATAGTACTGTTCTGCCTCGCTAGCTTTAGCTGTAAGAAAAATCAAGGGAATATTTGCTGTTATGGGATTTTGACGCAATGTAGTGAGAACTCCGTAACCATCTAACTCTGGCATCATAATGTCACAAATAACTAAGTCAGGTAAATGCTCTTTTACTTGATTAATACCAATGTGACCGTTTTCTGCACTAATAACATTGAAACCTTCTGCTTCTAAACCCTCTATTAATATCTCTCGTGTTTGTGGCTCATCTTCTATTACTAAAAATTTTTTCATCATTTACTCAACTATGCAAATATAAACTGCTTAAATATAAATATTTTGGCTTTTATTAGCACCATTTAGGTACGGATTAAAAGTACTTTCCATGCCTAAACTTCACTGGAAGCAAATCTCAAGTAACTACGCCATTTGCCGAGCCATTAACTGGGCAAATAGCCCATCAACAGCAGCTAGTTCTTGAAAAGTTCCTTGTTGTACAACCCGGCCTCCCTGGAGTACATAAATGCGGTGAGCATTACGAATGGTACTAAGTCGATGAGCGATCGCAATTCTGGTAACTTGTAAATTATCTAAACTTTCACTAACAATCGCCTGGGTTCTGTTATCAAGCGCACTGGTAGCCTCATCAAATAACAAAATGCGAGGTTTTAATGCTAGAGCGCGGGCAATCAATAACCGTTGTCGTTGCCCTCCAGAAAGATTACCACCTCCTTCACTCACAACAGTATGCATTTGCATTGGCATGGCGGTGATATCCTCAGCAAACCCCGACATCCGCGCCGCCTCCCAAGCTTCATCTAAAGTAATTTGAGCGCCACCGGCAATATTCTCGAAAATGGAGGCTGAATTTAGCTGACCACTTTGTAAAACAACACCCAACTGCCGCCGTACCGCATCTACATCTAACCCAGATAAGTCTTGACCATCGTAGTAGATGCTACCTGCAATTGGAGTTTCAAATCCCAGTAGTAATCGCAAAATAGTTGACTTTCCGCTACCTGAACCACCTATCAGAGCAATAAACTCACCAGGAGCAGCAGAGATACTTACATCATCCAGCGTCAGCGGGGCATCACTACGGTAGCGAAAAGTAATATGTTCTAAATTAATATTACCGATAAGTCTGCCAGGATCGGCTTTGTACAGATCCACTTCTGGTATAGTCGAGAGAATAGGCTGGGTGCGTTGCCATTGGGGAAGAACTTGCAGGATTTCTGTAACAGTATTGCTCAGGTTTGTGGTTCCCCTAGTAAAGTTACTAAAAGCGGCGTTGAAAGCGAGAAAAGTTCCAAGGGATAGTTCACTAGCTCCTGAAGTTGGAGGATTTTCCAGAAGCCTAATAGTAAACCAGAAAAGAACTCCCGAAGTTAGTATAGGCATTACTGTATTGAAAAGCGCAACAGCATCTTCAACCCGTTGTGTACTAAGCTCTAGCTTAATTTGTCGAGTATAATTTTTACTCCAAGCTGCAAATGCACGTTCTTCTGCCCCGGCAATATGTAACTTAGAAATGCCATTAATTAGCTGGACTGTTTGCCCAAAAATACTGCCCCGCAGTTCCAATAGAGGACGCACCTTAGATAGCAAGAGTAAACCAGAGGCTGTAGTCACAGCGATTGTAACTATGGCAAATGCAACAGCAATCAAAGCTAATTGGTAGTTGTAATAAAATAACTGTCCCAAGTAAAACAGCGCGAACAGACTGGTAAGGAGATTGATTAGGGTCCTCCCACTCAGTCGCCGACTGATCGTACTCACCGATGATACGCGGGAGAAAATGTCTCCGGTTGTGTACTGTCGGAAAAAAGATACTGGTAAGGAGAGCAGCCGATCCCAAACACCAGCTTGAGTGGCGGCATCTCCACCTGTTTCAATCCGCAGCAGAGCAAATCCCTGAGTTAGCCCAAATAGTCCTGTCCCCAAGGCTGCAACAAGTAGCCCCAATCCTATTTGTAGTAATAATCCTTTGTCACTATCAGGAATTGCATTGTCTACAATAATCGCAGTGGCATAGGGTGTAATCATCCCTAGTATGGTGACAGCAATGCCCGTAAACAAAATTACTAGTAGATCCTGCTTGCGTCCTTTAAGTGTGAACCGCAGTATATCAACAGCTTGCAGTACCTTATCAGGTAAAGAGCGATAAAACATATAGGCAACAGGAGCCAGTGTTGCTGCTATACGCTCATCCACTCGAAAGCGGGTATGCTCAACTGGGTCAAAAATTTCATAACGAGTTGCACTAATTGGTAGCAGTGCTACTGGTCGATTATCTTGCTGGGTATAGGCAACTATTGGCCCAGAATCCTTTTCCCACCAATTATCTCGCAACAGTACCTGCCGCATTCGGATGCGTGAAGCCCGGACAATTGCTGACAATGGCTCTTTAACTCGCTTGAGGTCTTCAGAACGAGACGGGGGACGAATGTTTACGCCCATTGCCCTGCCAACAGCTCCAGCAGCAACCAATAAAGGAGTGCCTTCATTGAAAAAGTCTCCGTCTTGGGAACTTAATGTTGATGCTAGCTCCCCTATAGCCTGGGCTGTGACTTGACGATTGAGGCGTTGGCGATCGCGCAATCGTGTCATCTCTGCCTGTACTTCCCGCTCATCTAACAGGTTAAGGCATTGTAGGAGTTGAGTGTGTAGTTGAGATAATCCAGCCAGAAAAATATCTGGATTTTGGAATTCGCTAGTGGTTTTAGTAGTAAGTTGTACCCCCTCCAATGCTTCTAACCACATTCTGTCAGTGACAGGAAAAGTTGTGGTGGCTGTGGTTAAAATCAGTTCCTCAAACCCCAGAAAGCGGACAGTCCCTTGAGTCAGCTGTACCCAACAAGTGACATTTGCTTCTGGCTGAAAAGTCTGACCATTGTTTAGGGAAAATCGTGATTGTCCCTTAGCTTTTACATGAATTGTTGGGGTGGTAACGTGGGACAATACATTACCGATTTGTAACAGCCAATTTTCTATCCAGGCGATCGCCCTAATATCTCCACTGGCTACTAACTCTCGGTAACATTCCTGATGTACTTGTAGTAATTCAGTCTCTCCAGTGGGTACTGCCAAAATCTGACGGTGTTGATTAGCAGAATTAGCAGCAGTTCCAAAAAGTGCCTCTCCTTGACTAATACTGCACAGATAACGGCGCATCCCTTCGATTACACCATCTTTAACTGTGACGGCAAACAAAGCCATAGAGCCAGACTGAATTATCCACACCCGTGAAGGGTCATCCAGTAGAATCGGTTCATTGCCATTAACTATATAAACTTGCCCCTGTATTAGCATTTTAGATTTTAGGTTTAGATTTTTAAATGTTTTATGATAATTTACTGCTCACCGTCTCTATCCTTCAGTTCCCAGCAAGCGCGAATATGCACCATCCACTTGCCATAATTCTTTGTGAGTGCCAAGTTGTACTACCTTTCCGCGTTCTAAAACGATGATTTGATCGCAGTCGCGGATAGTGCTTAATCGATGAGCGACAATGATGCAGGTACATCCCCGGCGGCGGAGATTCTGGTCGATGATTTGTTCTGTTTCTGCATCTAGAGCGCTGGTGGCTTCATCCATAATCAGGATTGAGGGATTATTTACTAAAGCACGAGCGATTTCTAAGCGTTGTCGCTGTCCGCCACTTAAATTAGCAGCACCTTCTATGAGTTTGGCATCTAATCCACCAGACATAGAGAGAATTACATCTGCGATCGCTGCATCAAGACATGCCCGCATCAGACTTTTATCTGGTACAGTAGTATCCCACAGAGTTAAATTATCTCTAACCGTGCCGCCAAACAACAAAATTTCCTGCTCCACCATTGCAACAGAATTTGTAAGCAGTTGTTGGGGAATCTGCTCTCTAGATTTACCATCAAAGTAAACTTCTCCCGCCCAAGGTTGATAAAGTCCGCTTATAAGTTTAGCAACGGTAGATTTCCCAGAACCGCTTCCACCTACCAAAGCTACTCGTTGTCCCGGCTTAATTGACAGGTTAAAGTTTTCAATTAGTGGCGCTTCCAGACGACTATAGCCAAACGTAATATTCTGCAACTCCACATATCCCTGCAACTTGGGAACAAGATAAGCAGATGAAGAAGAATTTACTCCCCATGCCCCCTGCCCCCTGCCCCCTGCCTCCCCTACCTTCCCAATCGGATTATCCAGCACATCATCAAGGCGAATTAAATTCCCCTCAAGTTCTTGAAGAGTTGTACCAAAGTTGACCAGATTGTTAACAGGCTGCTGAAAGTTAAGCATCAAACCTTGAAACGCTATAAGCATTCCGATGCTGAGATGTCCATCCATAACCCGTAATCCACCGACAACCAACAACAACATCGAAGAAAGGGCGGATAAAAGCGTGGGTAATACCGAGAATGTCTGGTTTGTCACCCCTAATTCCTGCTGGGAATTAAGAGCTTTAGTGTAATAACCTGACCACCGGGAAAAGAAATCTGACTCTAACCCTGATGCTTTGAGTGTTTCTATACTTTGAAGCGCAGCAATAGATACACCAGCAGCTTTCCCATATTCTTGAATCAATCGTTGATTCGCGTCTACACGTTGACGAGAAATTAGTTGCAAAATTAAGACATTCACCGCAGCAAAGCTAACTACAATTAAGGTCAGCACCCAGTCATATTGCACCATGACCAGGGCGTAAAAAAACACCATAAATGTATCGATGATTGTAGTTGCTAATTGTCCTGCCAGAACATCAGCTACTTGGTCATTGAGAGTAGTACGATTACTGATTTCTCCGCTAAATCGTTGAGCGTAAAAGCTAACAGGTAAGCGGAGGATATGCCACAGGAAGCGGCTGGACATACCCACAGCTAATTTGATTTTCAAGCGCCGCAGGTAGCGTAACCGTAGTAAAGTTAGCGATCCTTGGAGTATAGCAGCAAGAGCCATTGCCAACAGCAAAGGACGTAACCATAACTGACGTCCCTCTACCAATATCTCATCTACAAACACTTGACTAAATACAGGTATAACTAACCCAACAATAGTCAAGAAAAATCCTGCTATTATGCAGTAAAGCAAGGCTTCACCTGAACCTTGTAGCCGTGACCATAAGGATAGAACCATGCTGGGTTTGCGACCACCTTTTGTAAACCCAGTGCTTGGTTCCATTACTAGCACCACTCCAGTGTACCCTTCGTCAAATTCCTGTAGAGATACATGACGTGGACCTGTGCCAGGGTCATTGATATAAACCCGTTGCTTGCTCCATCCTTCTACTACAAGGAAGTGGTTGAAGTTCCAAAAGACAATATAAGGGGGGCGCAGTTCTTGCAGTTGCTTGAGTTCTTTTTTAAAACCTTTCGCCTCTAGCCCATAGTTTCTAGCAGCCTTTACCATGTTAGATGCTTTACTGCCATCGCGGGAAACTCCACATTCTTGACGCAGTTGTGCTAAAGGCACAATCCGACCGTAGTAACCTAGAATAATTCCTAAAGCAGCAGCCCCACATTCCACTGCTTCCATCTGTAGAAGAGTGGGTGTTTTTACCCGTGTGCTTCTGCTCGGCAGTAATTTTTGTAAGTACTGCCAAGGATTAAACAGTGTTACTAAGGTAGATTTAGTAGATACCACTAACAGACCTCAAGATAGGCAAAACAAAGGTGATTGGTGCGCGTTCTTCTACCTTGACTCGCGCAACAGTAGTAGTTCCAGAAGAAACAGGCAGTTTTGGCCCTGTGGAAGAAGACCATTTATAGCCGCTTGGGGTGCTGGAATCTATCTCTAAATCAGAGAATACTTGTATCAGACCTTCTTTTTGTTGAGATACTAGACCTTCCACCACCTCTGCATTACCCACTTCCGACGCGGCTGCTTCCTTTGTAATTGGAAAGCGCGAGATATTAGTAACATTTGCAACGATACCGCCAAATCGTTCTCGTTTCACAGTTTGAGGAGTAATTTGGATTGTCATCCCTGCTTTAATTTTCTTACCTTCTGATACAGGGAAATAAGTAACACTAACTAACTTGCTTTTAGGGTTCTCCGCCTCAACAGTTGCCAAGCGTGTACCAGCACTAACAACTTGTCCTGGTGTGAGCGTGATTTCTAAAATGCGTCCGCTATATTGACTAATAATTTGGCTATTGTTTCCTAGTTGCAGTTCCAGTTGGGAAATTTCTCGTTTGACTTCTTGAATCTCTTTTTTGCGGGTAGTGGCATCTTCTAAGTCTTGTTGAGCCACAGAAGCCTGTTTGCTATCCAATTCTTTGACTTGAGCTTGTAAGTCAGAGATGGTGCTGAGGTTTTGACGATAATCTTTTTCTGTTTCTGTCTCCTTCAAATCTAGTTCTTTGAGTTGATTTTTGATGTCTGCAATTTTTTCCAAGTTCTCTAGGTATTCTTGTTCTGCCTTGAGTGCCTCATCCCCAGAAATTGCACCTTCTTTCTTGAATAGCTGTCTGCGGATTTCCACTCTCTGGAGAAAAACAGGAGTCAAAGCTTGGGCTTGTCGTAGACGTTCCTGTAAGCCTTGGCGTTGTTGTGCAATAGAGGTGTTGCCTTTGGTTTTTAACAGAGGTGTGATGGTTTGCAGTTCTAGTATACGTTGTTGAAGATAATAACGTTGTTGTTGTTGCGATCGCTCCTCTTGTTGCAGCCTTTGCCCTTGCAATGAACCAACAGCTTTGTCTTGTGATTCTAGTTCTGTCAGCTTAACTCGCTGTTGTTGCAGTTGCTTGCGGAGTTCAGCTTGGTCAATAGTTGCTAATACTTGCCCTTTTTTAATGACATCTCCAACTTTAATATTGAGAGCTATTAACTGCCCTGCACTTTTTGATTGCAATGGTACAACATTGCTTGGATAAATCAATACACCTCGACCCTCAAAGGTGATAGGAATGCGTCCATAAATGCTCCAGATAACAGCTACCCCCACAATCGAACCTAAAGCAACAAGCGGTAGCCAGCTTCTAGGGCTGACCACCTGCATGAGTTGATCTAATCTTTCAGGAGAAGACAGACGCTTCAGTGACTCCTGTCGAAATAGCCGCGTTTTTGATTTAAAATTCAAGGTAATCTAGCACCACAAAAATTAGTCTTAAATATTGTAGTTGTTTGGATCGTTTATCATAGAATTTAATTTGGTTTTCCCCAGTAAATCTCCTTAAAAAATCGTAATGATTCAGATCATAGCCATGAGCATTAGGGGCTTTCTGCTCCCTAACCTACAAGATATCGGACAGGGATTATTCAAATCCGACAAATAATCAATAATTTTTAGAATAAAGCTGATACGAAGGTGTTTCAATAATTTACTGTATGGCATACAGTAAATTATTGGATTGGATGAGCTATGTATCAAAAAGCTGGCAAGATACTCTTATCTTTGACTCAAACTCTATATCTCGCTAAAACAGCCTTGGATTGTTTAATAAAAAAACTACTGTATGCCATACAGGAAACTCTTTAGTAAAGTTGGTACTCACTTTATTATTAATAATGTAATTAGGAAGTAATAAATACAGCCGCTAAACTTCCTCGCCAGCCTAAAGAGGTTGGTGCGATATGTGGCTAATTCAAACCATGTCTAAAGAAAAAGCAAAAGAATTTTATGAATTTTCTAAGAACGATGATGAACTACAAGAAAGGCTCAAGGCTGCTAACAGTTCTGCGACAGTAATCCAGATTGCATCTGAGAAAGGTTATGAATTCACTGAGTCAGAATGGGAAATTGCTATGCAAGACGCTATTGCAGAAGATGAGCTATCTGAGGAGGAGTTACTAGCTGTAGCAGGAGCGGTATACCATCAAGATGTTGACCTTCCCGACGGCACACATATTCATACACACGCATAGTACTTAGAACAAAATTAACGGCAGAGCTACGGCAGAATAAGTGCTGAAAATACAATAGTAAAAAGTGAGCTATTCCATTTTTATGGATGAGGATTCTTCATCCAATCTAAGCTCACTTATTACTTACGCATATAGTATTTTTCCTAAAAAAACACTATATTTTTTTTAGTAGTATCGCGCTTTATCAGCTTCTATTTTTTTATTAAACTGAGTTCATAAGCAAACGCTAGTACTGAAATTGCTTAACTAATTTGGAGGTAAAAATGTCAAAAAAAGCTGTTGCACAACTTTTTAAAAATGAAGAAGTTAAACAAGAATTAATGGCTGTAACAAATTATAAAGAAATTATAAAAATTGGTTATAAAAAAGGCTTTGTATTTACACGAGAAGAATTTGAAGCAGTTAAGCAAGCAGCAGATGAGTTAAAAAATAAAATTGTCAAAGAGCAAATGTTCGGCATTAATCAGTATTGTCAACAGGGAAGCCAATCAAAATCTGGACAAACAATTGCATTGCCTTCTCTTGAGCTTAGTCAAGATAATTCGACTTCATTAAATTACTGTTATGAATTTAATCTGCAAGATATTCAAGGATTTGAGATATTAGAAAATGAATTAGAAAAAATCAAGATTAAGCTAGATGCAGTAGATTTATGTCTTTTTAATCAAGCTTTTCGATTTGATGATTTTAATTTTGCTTCTATCTCTCCAGCTTCGGCAGAATTCCAGGCTCAATATGACAAAATTATGAGACAAAACACTAATGTAGATATAAAGTTCCTAGAATCTAGATATCTTGCTCATCGTAGTTCTCATTTAATAAATTTAGATAACTATGTAGAGGATAAGCTTTATGAAGATTATTTTCAGTGTAAAGTCAGAATAGTAAGAACTTTGAAGAACTTTTTTGGGGCTGATGTAAAACTTACTGGCAGTTTTTGGTATCCCCCAAATGCTTATAGACTCTGGCATACTAATGAAGATTGTGTTGGCTGGAGAATGTACTTGATTGACTTCGATCAGCCTGAATTGGCAGCAAATGGCAAATCATTTTTTCGTTATATGCATCCTGAAACAAAGGAGTTAATAACTCTTGTAGATAAACCAAAGTTGGTTAGGTTTTTTAAAATTGAAAAGCAGCCAGAGCAGTTATTTTGGCATTGCATAGTCAATGGGACAAAAGCTAATCGATGGAGTTATGGATTTCATGTTCCTGATAACTGGATGCAAAAGATTAAACTATGCGTAAAAAACTAAGAAAATTGCAGCCTAAGCATTTGACAAAAACCGTTTAAGTAGGTAGGCACAATTAAACCGAACTGTGTAAACTTATGTAAAGCGCCAGAAACGCTTTCAATATAAGCTTTTAAGCGATTTACATTTCTTAATCTAGTTGTATCTTTTAGCGCCCACCTACTTAGTTCAACCTTTAGCTTAGAAAATAAATCTTCAAATCCTGTTCTATCCCGAAGTTAAAAAATACGAACGTACTCAAATAGTACGCTCGTAATAATTATTTCTGCCAACCTGCACTAATGCATTTTTGTTAAAATTCTTCACTTCTCAATTCTTCTCTTCTTTCACTAGCCTAACCAGAGTATTTCCTACCTTCATCATGAAAGTTTTGCTTTCATTTGCGGCTGAGTTTTCATTAGACTGCTTCCATTTTTCTACTTCTTGATACTGAACAGTCTCGAAAATATCTTTGTTAGAAAATCTGAGACTAATAGGTTCTTCTATTTCCTTTTCATCAGGTTGAATAATTCCATGCGGCGTTACTACGTAAATTTTTTGAAAACGTCGATGATAACCGCTTAAAGCAACATATTCCCATCCTCTAAATCTCTTTAAAAGACTGTAAAAACTTGAGGCTGTAATAAGAGTAAATAAATTAGCAAAAGGATTTCTGCCTGCTTGGACGGAAATATTTTTTTCAGAAAAATCAAACGACCATCTGCGAGAACAATTAGGAAAAACTATCTCTAGCTGATAAATTACTTTCCAGTGACAATGTTCTAAAAACAACGAATATTTTTTTTCTTGAATAAATTTTGGAAAATTAAATAAAACTTCTTCTTCTATTGCCTCCCTCATCTCATCAAGATTGTAATTATCTGGATTATCGTCAATTATATTACCATCTATATTCACAGGTGAAAAATCTAAAATATCTCTATCATCCTCAAGCTTATTGACAAATTGACATATTTCTTTCATATGTCTAAATTCATTATTTTTAAAGACCAAGATATCACCAGGTTCGAGAGAAAATACGTTTTCTCCTACTTCTGGGTAAACCATCCTTACATCTTTACAAAATTGTTCTCGCGTTACTGGAAATACAATCTTGTTCAGCCAAGATGAACCATTGATTTTTTTGAAGCCATTGGCTCCAGGGGCAATCGCCTTTGGTTGAATCATACTGATGTTTTTAAGACACTTGTTGTATGAAGAGTAAGGGAAAGACAGACTCTTATTATATTGGTAATTAGTCTCTAACATTGGTTGCCAGGGTGCTAATAAAAAGTCAATTTGGGGATAACGAGATTTTACAAAACGAATTGTATCTAAACTGACGTTTGAGTCTACCTGATTCCAAAAAACCCCTGATAAATCAGAAAATACTATGCCAAATTCAGGAACTCGGTTTTCCGAGCGAGTTGCGAGAATGCTAGTGGAGCCAATCTTAACTTCACTAAAATCTTCCACAGTATAAATTTGTGAATATCCTAATTTGATGAGACAGTTTTTTAAAACTTTATCTTGAGGAATTAAGACATCAACTGTCTTTGGTAGATGGGCAAGGGAGCGAATATCAAAGTGATCCGAATGCCAATGCGATATAATTAGCAAATCAAAATCTGGAAGTAGTTCATGAATTACTTCCCGCTTTGGATATACATCTTCTATCCCTTGAAGATATGGAGACCATAGCACAGGGTCCATGAGAATTTTGCAATCTTGCGTTTCCACAAATATCGAAGCATGTCCAATCATTTGTATTTCCATAGTTCACCCCTATTTTTAATAAGTTTTTAGTGCAAGTACAAAGCAACGGGAAATATTAAGCCACACCTTATTAGAAATTTTTATAAAACCCAAAACCTGGGATTATTTTCTAGATAACATATATAAATGACTACAAGTTTAGACTTGAGCCTTTGTGCTTTCCAACAATTACTTCCTTAGAGCTTAAGTTATTATCTTTAATGAATTTTATTTCTCTATATAAGTTTTTACTTACCCTAAAAACCCAAAGATAAAAAGCTGATTTCTTATCAATCATTCAGTTCAATATAAAACTCTATTTAATCTGGTTCAAGAGTTTCCTGTATGGTATACAGTGTTTAGCTTTTCTTATTACAATCTTCTAAAGACTTATGAACAAAATCCTTAAATTATAAGGAGTGTAAAATTTTCGGTAACAAATCTTTATTGATTCCAGCAATGCTTAAAGTCATGACCCTTATGGTGTCAACATAACCAAGATAAGTTTCGTATTGCTCTCGCTTATCTAGAGGAATTTTGTCAAATTCAACTCCTTTCCCCCAACGATGAACAGTATTGGGTTTAATTTTTAATAATCTTGCTATCAAGTTGATACACTTTTCCCTATAACCATGTTCAGACTCCATCGCTAAAATTAGTTTTTCTGTATAGCGAGTTCGCCCATTATCATCGATAGCTTCCAGCCCAAACCAGCGACGACAAAAAATTTTTGGATTCATGCCTTTTTTATGATAAACACAGTCCTTCAGAATGCTATCAACGTCCGTAGCTAACTGTTGCTTACTGATTGGGCTTGGAGAATATCCTGTATTCTGAAAATCTTGCTGTATATCTGCGTTAATAACAGCAGGCTTTAATTCTTCTGTCCCCTTAAACTTATTGCGAATTTCTACTTGAGAATTTATTGTTTGTAGCATAGCTTTTAAATGCTTGTAAGAAATATGCAAAGTGGATTAGACCCTATACCCAGGAATTTAACTTACTGTTAACTTCTCCAACATCCAATTAAATTTTTTACCTGCGATCGCCACACTATCTAAAACGCTATCATTCAACTCATCCTCATATTCCAGATTTTCAGCTAACGACAAACCTTGACTATAAACCCGCTTACCATAACCAAGCTGACTCAGTGTTGCTTGTAATCTCTGAGAAAGTAAAATAGTGATTGCACGATAAAAACGAGATGCAAATCCTACATCTTGCTGTAACTTTGCTGCCATTTGCTGTCGAGAAATTGACAATACGAGCGAGTCTTCAATTGCCTTAACAGTTGCAGAAGGTAGGCGACCATCAATGAAGGGTGTTTCACCGATAATTTCGCCTTTCGCTAATCTGGCTATTTCTCTAGCAGAAACTTCACCCCCCTCGATTGCAGCAAAAGCACGAGCTAAAGGATTACGCTCATTTTCAGCAATAGAAAGAGACATTGCTCCATCTAAAAGAATATAGAGTGCATCTACAGTCCCTCGTTCATGGATGAGTGTGGTATTAACAGGAATTTTTTCCTGAGTTCCACAACTCATCATCCAATCGATGTCACTATCATGTAATTCTCCCAACACAAACAGCACATCTCTCAAAGGTTGACCTTGTGCTAAGTTACTACGACTAAGTTGATTGATAATGTTTTGGATTCTATCTGAAAGCATAATAGCGATCGCCCGATAAAATCGTGAAGCAAAACCAATGTCTTGCTGCAATTTTGCTGCCAACTTCTGTTGGGGAATTGACATCACTAGTGACTTTTCTACAGCCTGAATAGTAGTAGCTGTGAGGCGAGTATCTACAAAGGGGATTTCTCCCACTACCTCGCCACTAGATAATCTTGCAATTTCTCGACCTAAGATTTCATTACCTTCGATGGCTGCAAAAGCACGAGCTAGAGGATTGCTATCTGATTGAGAGATTGTAACTTTTAAGATTCCATTTAGTAATATATACAGGAAGTTAGCTACTTTTCCTTCTTCAATCAGAATAGTACCAGCAGCTATTTCTCTCTGATGTCCTGTATCAATCATCCAATCGATGTCAATCTTAGTTAATTCTTTAAGTAAAACTTCTGTCATAAGTAAGTTCTTTTCTTATTTGATAAGGTTTAGTAAGAAAAACAAGCCACAAAGATGCGATAAATAATTTTGCTACCAATGACTTACAACTAGACCAGCAATCTGCTCTGTAATTCCTTTAATTGTCTGAGTAATGGTATGTTGGGAGTAACGCAAACAAAAAAGACCTTTGCTACCCAACTGCACCATGTCTTCTGAAAGCGGTAGAATCCCGGCTACGGGGACATCATAAATTTTTTCTACCTGTTGTTTCAAATCTGCAAAATTCAAGGACGGTAAAACTTTATTAAGGATTAGCACTATTTTTGCTGCTTTCAGTTTCCGAGCTACATCTATTGTCACAGCAGTTCCCTGAAAGTCTTGACTATCTGGACGAAGAATAATTAGTAAAACATTAGAAATACCAATAGAAACTAAGGTTTCTTCATTCAGTCCAGGGTGAGTATCAATTAATAAATAGTCCAATTTCAGGTTACGGATAAGTGACTGAAAACCATCGTTGAGCCGGATAACATCATACCCTTCACGTAAAACCCTGGAAATTTCAGCAGCTTTAATACTAGAAGGGATCAGATAAAGGCTGCCCTTAACTGTGCTTGTATTTTCTTGCTCTGCAATTAAAGTATCAGTGACATCATAAGCAGTCTCTTTGATATTACAGCGCCCCCATAAATAATCATTGAGAGTAAGTTGTATTTTGTCCTCTTTCAAACCAAAAATAATATGAATTCCTGGCGATTGGATATCAGTATCGATAATACCTACACGTTGTCCTTGCAACGTCATAGTAGCTGCTATATTGGCAATTATATTTGATTTACCAGTACCGCCACGAAAGGAATGAACAGCGATAATTTGTGCCATAAGTAACCTCATTGTCGAGAATTAAAAGTCAGGAGTTAGAAGTTATTATTTCTCCCTCACTTGTAACATCAGTATTAACTAATAAACTCAATGCCTCACCATTGCGCGGTCGCTCTTTTAAAGACTGCACCTGAGTTTGCAATCGCTCGTAGTATTCTGCCTCAGTTTCGGCTTTTGTTACTTCGTTTTCTCTGAGTGTTTGAATCTTTTTTTGTAGCTGTTCAAAATGTTCATTTTGGGTAATTTCCATAACTTGGCTGACTCTTTTAGCCTCATCGATCTCAATCTGAAGTTCTTGGACTTCAATTTTCAACTGATGATCTCGCAGCCTGACTTCTTCAGCCATCTTTAAGAAAACACGTACTAATTGACCAATATCATCTTGGTGATGACCGAACTGAGCTAAATTTTGATGTAGTTCTAGTACATGAGAATCAAAATTATCATCTTCTAATGCTTGGGCCACGGTGGTAAGAGCGTGAATCGGTCGAGAAATACTTAGCCCAAAAAGCAGCGCGATAATTGCCGTAATAACCCCAACAAATAACACGCTACTGCCATTGAGCCAAACCAGACGATTCAAAGGAGCGGCAAAGTCTGCTTTGGGTTGACTGACTCCCAATACCCAAGGTTGGGTTGCTAAGGGTGCAAAGCCGACTATTTGCGACTGTGATCGCGGCAACTGATAAGTGGCGTGTCCAGACTGCGTAGCTTTTAACATTACCTTAAAGTCGGGAATGTCCAAACTCTGAACTCGATCCGCACCGTAGCGTTTGTTCTGAACAATCGGCTTTAGCGTCTTATCTGACAGTGGAAGCAGGTTATGATTTGAAACAGATGGATCGGAGTGGCTAATGACTATTCCCTGTTGGTCAATCAAGAAGGCATTGCTCTGAAAGCCTATATCTAAGGCATTAGCATTAATAGTTGTCCAAATATTTTCTCCCCGAACATTGAGTAGGGTGGTTCCCACAATCTCCCCATCAGGTGATCGCACGGGTTGCGAGAAAAACATTCCTGGACTTTCGGTTGTTTCGTCCACCAAGACGCTAAACCCGTAAAAGTCCTTTTGGATAGCGGAGTAGTTTTGACCAATTAACTTTGAATCTGTGGCAGCAACGCACTGGCCCTTTCTATCCATCAGCAAGACACTATCAATGTCTGGATGAGAGCGGAAAATCTTTTGTAGTGTCAGTTGCAGATTGGGGTGGTAACTTTCTCGCTTTTCTGATGTATCAGCAGCGAGAAAATCTATCACATGAGGATCACTACTGACTTGGGCAACCACACGATGATGGTCAATAATTAACTGGTCAAAGCGACTAGCACTACTACTAGCTAACAGTTCCAGTTTGCGGTATTCGCCAGCCTCTACACTGCCTAAGCTCTGTTGCAGATTGTAGTAGGCAGTGAAGATCATCGGTACTAGCACAGCGCAAACCAATGCTACCGAAATTTTAGCAGCGATTGACCAAGCGAGTGGATTAAATAACCGATGAAAATGCTTCATTTGAAAAATGCTTGTCAGCTTTAAAGTGTAATATTTTGATCCAAGGATTAGACTTTACAAGTTGAAAGTTAAATATGCTAAATTAAATGGATTTAAAGCTTTATTGCTTTACTCCAATTAACACTAATGGTTGCTACTACTCTAGCTGCGTTGGGTCTTTCTAAAAGCTTTAGGTGTAATCCCATGATGTCGGCGGAATTGGCGAAAAAAGTAACCTTCATGCTGATAACCAACTGCTTGAGCAACTTGACTTACACATTGATCAGTCTCTAACAGTAGAGCGCGTGCTGCTACCATTCGACGTTCAATAATCCAATCATTCACTGTATATCCTGTATTGCGTCGTACTAAGTCGGTCAAATAAGCCGCGCAGTAACCAACTGCAACAGCTACGTCAGATAAGCTAATTGGTTGATTATAATTTGCCTCAATAAATTGAAAGACCTGGCTCAGTTGAGGATTACTAGGAAATATCGTTAGTAAACTATCTGGTGAACTAGCAGTATTGGCAAGGGCTTGTTCTGCAACTATCTGAAAATCAGGAGTGCAATGCTTGTTCATAAATGCTTTTTTGGTTTAAGCAGTGATGATCCCTAAATTGATCGAATTCACTAAAAAATCTGTTGACTTTCTTGAGAGTGAACAAAAAATACTTTCTCTATAGTGATATTACTGTTTCATACTTTTTGCAAGTCACCCATTTTAACTAAGCTTTTATACCTAGTTAATTTTAACTAGTAGTCGAAATCCAAATTTTATGCATTGTATTTAAAAGCTTTCTGATTTATCTTGTAAGCACTAAATTAAACAATCTTTCTTCCCAGAGAGTAAATACGGCTGGGATACACATTAAAATCATCAAAATGCTAATAATATAGCCAAATGTAATGAAGTACGATCTCTTACCCAAAACCAATTCCCCTCTTTCCCAACCTCAGATATGCATTATTGACCCAGCCTTAGCTCTCTCTGTCCACGGAGTCCCTCTAATTCAACAGTTAGGAGAAGTGATGGAGTTATGGGTAGTACGAGAACTTTGGCATATACTTGACAGTTCTTCCTTTTACTTACAGCATCCAGAATTAATTACTCCAAAAGGAATTAACTCTTATAGAACATCCAAGCAAGAACGTGTTGCACTGGAGGAAACCCTTTGGTCACTTAAGAGATGGGAACAATTCCGTATGGAGAATGACTTAGCAAGACTTAATTTATTTTGGCTAGGAGATAGCCTTAGAGAATCTCTCCTCCCAAAAAATAAAAATCTAGAAATCTTTTGGCAATGGGAAGCGCTTACAAAATCCCTCGATAGTCAACTTGACGAGTCTCAAACTATAGACTACATTTTACCGCTTGCCTTCCGCGATACCATAGCGCTGGCTGCAAGTTTAGGTTCTGCTTTCATTCTGACTTATCAACAAAAAGCAGATTTTGAAAAAAACCTTCCTCCAGAAATTTGCAAAGCTCTACATTTTTGGGGCATCTCTTGTCAAGTTCTCACACCTAAAGATTCTTTTGTCTCAGTAGAGCGCGATTATTTGCGACAATTACTGGTTTCTACTGGTACTATCAAGTTTCTTTGGGCAGGATTACACTTAACAGTTTTGCATCTGTTCGTACCAGAATCTCCAAAAGCTAATGTATTATCCCAAAATTTACCATTTACCCCATCTGACTTAACTGAAAATAGGGCAGACAGTCCAAAATTGCAAAATAAACCTTGGATAGGTGCTAGAGGTTTTTGGTATTTAGTATAGTTGTATACAATAATATTTCTTATTAATGACATGTAAAAGTTTTAACTATTCAAACTGAAATCTTAAATTTTAATTACATCATGCTTTTAACTTGATCAAGCTGTTAAGCTATAGTGTATAGTGTCAGTATTCTTACTTGTTACGGAAAATCTTGAAGCAACTATCCAGTCTTATTTTTAGGCAACCTGATTATTAATACATTTGTTTTCCCGCAGTTTTTATGTTTTTAGATCACGCCTTTGGATTCTTCTGTACATCTTTATGACTGTGCATAAGAACCAAAAATGTGCTGTATTAACCTAAAAATAGCAGGGATAAGCATAAATCATAAAAACATCGGGGGTTGGAAAAACTTTAAAACGGTTTTCTTCATACGTCATCTAGATTCCAAAAACATTAAGTTCCTGATCAAAAAAGTTTCTGCATATCTTCTCATCTATAGACCATTCAGCCTGTTAGGTACATATCAGCCTCAAGCCCTTAATACCTAAATTTAGAGTTAAGAAAATTATGCAAGGACACGTTGATCAAACTTCTAGTATTTTTGCTGGAAACTTAGTCTCAGATTCCTATGTCATTAGTAAGTTTTTTATAAAAAACTCTGGTTTTCTTATTATTGCAGTTGAATCGCCTACAGAAAATAGCCAACAGTTTACTTCAGAGGTTATTATTGACACTATTTCGTTTTCTGTAGTTGGGCATTTTGAAGCTGATGGAAATCACTATGCAATTGTAAAAACTCAGAACACACCAGAAGTTATAGATCCTAGCCTAATTAGTATTTTAACAGGACGAGAGTTGCAAATTGCTGCTCTGGTTGGTTTAGGTTCATCTAATAAAAAAGTTGCTAACCAACTTCAAATCAGTGAGTGGACTGTTTCTGCTCACTTACGCCGGATTTTTATTAAGTTAAAAGTAGATAGTCGCTCTGCTATGGTTTACCGCTGTTCTTCACTAGTTAATCGTTTACACCAGTTACGCACAATACAAGAACAAACATCGGCAAGTAGTCAATCTGGAAACGTTGCTCAATCAGCTATGAACGACCAAACTTTTGATCCTGATATAGCAGAAATTGATCGCTTACTTTGCTCTGCTCTTACAACTTCAGGTATTACGGCTGATTGATGCTCTCCTGATAGTAGGTTGCGTTCTGAAATAGCATTTAAAAATGAAGGGGCGGGGGAGTACATGAAGAATGATTCTTAATCTCCCTCAGCCTTGAGTTACTTAATTTTTTTGTGCAACTTTGTATAAAAATTGTTGCAAAAAAGGTGCAAACGTTGAGAGGTATCGGAAAGAAGAAGGCGTTCGGCATCGTTAATCCTTCCACTTAACCAACACCCCATCCACGATCGCAACCCCCCACTGTGGAAACTTCGCCAGCAACTTCTTCATCACAATCTGCAAAGCAGGATCGTCAGCCCAACACTCCTGCAAGAAAATCATCTCCTGGATTTTCGCGCAATTGTTCTGCCATTTTCAGCATCTTCAGCTTCTCCATCCGTCAAGGTCTAGCCTTAGACCGAGCGACGACGGACTTATACGACCATTATCTAGTTATACTTTCTCTTTGCTAGCAAACAAGCTTTTCAATCGTTTTTCTATTAGTTCAGGTGAGATGTCTTCTTGGTGAGTCGCAATCCACCAATGATTTCCGCTCGGATCTTTTATCCCCGCATTGCGATCGCCGTAAAACTGATCTTCTGGCTTCATGATTGAAGCCCCGCCTGCTTGAAGCGCACGGTTGTAAGTTGCGTCGGTATTCTCAACATATAGGTAAATTGAACTTGGCATTGGCTTAAATTCATCCCTTGCTTCGCTCACCATTACTACTGAGTCACCAATTCTCACTTCGGCATTTATGATGCCACCTTGCGGATGTAGAGTACGACGAATTTCTTTTGCTTCAAATGCTGAAGTGAGAAACTCAATTAGGGTTGCGGCTCCTTGCACAACAAGGTATGGCGTAACAGTATGATATCCATCAGGGATTGATTTGACTGCCATAATTGTTGCATTTATTATGCAGAACAAATGTATTATACAGAGTCATAATCAAGCTGTCTAGGAACTTCTGGCACTTTCTTAGCATTAAAAATGCCGCACCATGAAGCTTGAACAAATAATGCTTCAGGATTTTGAGCAGATGCACAACCCTACTGCGACATCGGAAACCGCCGCATCATTTCCGCCAACGCCACCGCCTCACCATCCGGTGTATACACAACTTCCCCCGACATAGTAATCACAATCCGCTTCTGCCTAGCCCACTCAAACCAAACTTTCACAGCAGATTGAACCTGCGCTGACTCCGGTTTTCTATCCTCCTTACAAGCAGCCACAAATATAGCTTCCGGCGACTTGATACCCTTGCAAGTCCGCAGTGCTTCTTTCAAATAAGCGATCGCCCTCGGTACATTTTCCCAGCATCGCTTAATCGTGCGTTGAATCAAAATTATTTTGCGTACAAATACTAGACTTTTAGTATAAAAAATAATTTATGCTAAATAAACAGCAAATGAGTATTTAAATTTTCTAACTTCAATAACACATGAAAGAATTTGGGTTAACTCTGGAACAAACCAGGATAATGTTCAGCTATCAGTATCATTTAGTATTAGCAGACATAGATAATGAAAGTAGTTTTGCAACAAAAGGATTTAAGCGAAAATGGTTATCTCTATGGAAAGACTCTACAGAGATTTTCTTGAAAAGTCAGGCTGCTCAAAATCCAACTATTAAATCTGATTTGCAACTTTTAACTGATTTCCCAATACTTAAAGATTTAATTAACGAAATTAAGGATGAAGCTGGAAATAAACTAACTCTATGTTTAATATTACTAGAAACAACTCTTTTTAAACCTTACTACTCGCTTGGTAACAGTACTAATGACGATAATCTAAAAAATTTAAAAATATTTAATGAAGAATTACTTGTCAATAAACTAAAGTTTTTTGCTAGAACATTAGATATAGACTCAAGTGTTGTTATACGTTTTAAATCTCACTATGACGAAGCCATACAAGGTATTAAAGGTGGCTGGAATCCTTTACTTATAGGTGCAATTGGAGCTATTGTACTGGCAGTTGTAGCAGCATTTTTTACTCCCGCTATTGCCGCTTTGTTAGCCCCTATATTAGCACCGGGTTTATCTGGCGCAGCAGCCGTATCAGCAGTTTTAGCTGCTCTGGGTGGTGGAGCGATCGCCGCAGGTGGTTTTGGGATGGCTGGCGGTTTTGCAGTAATTATTGCTGGCGGCGCAATTCTCGGTGCTGGTGCTGGTGCTGGGGTTGGTGCTGTATTTGCCCAATCTCCAGACTCGGCACTAACACAAGCCGCCAAATTAGAAGTAGTTATGAAAGAGATTGTGCTGATTCAGAAAGATATCCGTTTAGCTCAGGAAATCATTAAGGAACAGAGACAAGCTATTCGTTCTCTTGAGGATCAAAAAGACGATCTTTTACTTAACAAGGAGAAAAATAAGCAGAAAATAGAAAACCTGGAAAAGGCTATTGAGTACTTAAAAAATGCCTTGAAGAGAAACCAAGATTTACTATAAATATAATATGCCTACAGTACTAAACTGGGATGATGAGTTTTCAGAATTATTCCAAAAAATTAGAGCTATTAACTTAGATTTTCGTATTATTTATACTTTTCAACAGAAAGAATCAGATGTCTTAGCAAACTTAGAAAATGAAATTCTCAGTATAGCTGAAGAGATAGGTATTTCTTCAGAAGAATTAAATAACATATTAAATACTCCTTGTAAAATATCTCAACCATCGAACGATTTACAGTGGGATGATAATTTTTTCTTAAATTACAATCCTTCACTTGTGGAAAGCAAAATAAAAGAAGAGGTTCTGAAAAATCCCGATTTTCTTCCTACCTTATCTACTTTAGATTATATAATAGTTGCTTTATCTGGGCTAATTGCTACAATTGTTGATATTTTAATTGTCAAAATACCTAAAGACATTAATTACTTAGGTAAGTATCAACAACAAGGCAGCAATTTTACTCAGTGGCTAAAAAATTTAGGAATTGATGAAGAAGGAAAATTAAATCTATTCTTGAGGTGGTGCGAAAACGTATGTAAAGTCCCGTATGACCAAAGTATTAATCCTGAAATTAAGGGTTTCACTCCTAAAACACATAGGTTATTGAGCCTTGGACATGATCCATTATTTGGTCTTATATTTGGAACATTAGATATTTTAAACGGCACACTAACTGCTTTCGATACTAATGGCAAACTTCGCATACTAAAAACATTTGATATTTTAACAGCAGATAAAGCTTTCGCTCCTCTAATTTGGCTAGGTCATATAGTTTCTGATGTATGTACTAAGGCAGGAATCCCTATACCAGGATGGGGATTCCTCCAACTTCTACAATTTGGTTCCTTTGGCTCAAATCAAAAAACCATAGCAGACATATCTGGATGGATGTATTTAAATGGATATGATTTAAGACACTTTATTACTATGTCAACCTCTGTAGCAGTCATTGAACTAATAGTAAGAGGTTATCACTATTTATCTTGTTTAGAAAATCAAGAGCAACTTCAAAACTTTAAGCATACTTCTATTGGATTAAGCGAAATTGCTAAAATCAAATCAAATTTAAAGCTACACAAAATGTTGTTTTTAGCTCATGGTATGGCAGCTAGTGGAAATCTTCTAAAAATATTTATTTATTCAGGTAATCCTGTGGCAATTAATCTACCTCAGTGGCTAAGTTTAATGAAAGAAAGTGTACATATAATTCAAGCCAGTGCTAGAGATACAACATCTGAAAAGATTATTCGTAATCGTGAAAAAATAAATGAAGTCTGGAAAGAAATTATGTAAGTGCAATCGCATCCTTCACCCGTGTAATATCTATCATAAGCGTGCGACTCGTTCAGTATTTCTCGACCATTTCATCTTCACTTATCAAAAACCTTTGGGATGAGTTATGGGCGAGGAAATATGACAAAAGCGATCGCTACTCCTCCCAATCCACCAGCACCCCATCCACAATCGCAACCCCCCACTGCGGAAACTTCCCCAGCAATTTCTTGATCACAATCTGCAAAGCAGGGTCATCATTCCAGCACTCTTGCAAAAAGCCAAACCCCGGATTCTCGGACGAATTCACCGCTCGATTCAGTTTTTCCCTTCTTACAGGTCGCGCATTTGACCGCGCTACAATCGCCTCATGTGACCATTTTTCAGCACTGAGGACAGGCACGGGGGAACAAGTACCTTCATGATCTGCTTTGACTCCTACACCAAAGACTTGATTTTCTCCCAATGAGGAAGCAGAATAACCCTGTCCTACCTGCTCCTGAGTTTGATTAGCGATCGCCAAACTTGAAGAAAATTCATTTTGGGCGACGGGCGCGGCGGAACAAGTACCTTCATGACAGTCTTTCGGTTCAACGCCACAAGAGAGGTTTTCAGCCAACAACGAAGTAGGTTGACTTGGTGCATCATCCACAAGCGCTAGCGATGTACAGTCATTCGCCGTAGGCGAGTCTTTCTCATTCTCTGACACGCTTTGAACAAACTGAGGCGATGCGCCCCCCAAGGGCGCATGAGCCGTCTCTTCAACTTGCAAAATCTCATTTAGCGTGTCAGAGACACAGCTAACGAACTCAAATGATGAGTTCGTTAGCTGTTCCTGAGCAGTTTGTGAGGTTTCCTGAAACCTTTGCTCTGAATCACTTGGACCTAAAATAGATGCTTCGTACAAAGCACGCATTTCTTCACAGCCAGCATCTTTCTCTGAATCCCCAGTATTTAGTTCTCGTTTTTCAGAATTTAGTTGCTGATTTTCAGCATTGGCTTTCTCCCAAAACTCCTTCATCCGGCTACCGTGCAAATTTTTCACCATCCAGCTAGCTGTTTCTCGGCCATCTTGAATCGACTTATCCGGCTTAAAAATGAACAACCCGCTTTCGGAGAGAATTTTCTTTGCAGAGATAAAAGTACTGTACCCCAAAGCTGAGGACAAAGGCATCCACCGAGAACCATAAGGGTCAGCAGTCCAACACTCCTGCCACAATTGCGTAATTGAAGGCTTTTGTTGCGATGCCCATAACATATCCTCGATGGGAATAATCACATGAAGCCGCTTATACGGTGACTGTACTTTAGCGGCAGCAGCCTTTTTGGGTTTGGGTTTTGTAATAGTTGCGGTCATCTTACAATTTCTTATTTATATTGACGCACGGAAATTTCCCCCACTGTGATGCGGGGCTTGGTACTTGTATTTAGTTGTCTAAAAAGTCACCGATACACTGAAAGCCTATTGAGATTGCCAGAATCGCAATTCGTCTCGGAAATACCTATCAGTCTTTTTCGATTGCTCCTTCCAGCAATCCCATGCAACCACTACTTCCTCGCCTAAATCCTCTACAACCTCGCCTCTTTCCACATACAAAGTGCGGTATGGATCAGCATGGGCAACAATAGAGCCGATGCCAATAGTGTCCGGTTGAGAAGATGTTTTCTGGAGAGCAGTAATTAAATCAGTCTCTTGGGTTGTTAATTCCGCCCAGTAATCTGATTTAATCACTTCGTACTCTTGGGCAATATTCCAAAACTCTTGCCAAGTACACCCAGGCTTTGCAAGCACCCGCCGAATATCACTAACCGCTTGGGGTAGCATTTCCAATTGCTCGGCTCGATATGCGATCGCTTGCTGTGTGGGTTCGCTTCTGAGAATGATTGCCGCAGCTTCGAGTGCTTGGGTATTGTTCATCGCACTGGCGAGATTCTTTAACGCCATGCCCATGAGCCGCAAACATTCTTGGGCATTTTCCTTGGGTGGTTCAACTGCTAGTGATCGCAAATCAATTGTCTTCTCCAAGGCTTGCTGAACTTTCTTGTTTAGCGCTTTAGCCCCTTGTTTAGTGTAAGTATTCCCCCAATCTTGTCCAGTTCTAGGCTCTTTAGCGTTTTCCAAATCCTGAATGCGCTGCCTAAGCTGTTGGTTCTCAGTCTCCAGCTTTCTCAACCCCTCCATTTCATCCAGCCGTTGCTGTAACTGGATGTTTTGCTCTTTCTGTTGTTTGAACAGTTGTTGCAAGGATGAGAGTTGTTCTTGTACTTGTTCTTCGGCTCTAGCTGTGACTTCTGAAAGCAAGCCAATCCTCAGTTCTTGCTCTAGGCTCTCTAACTCTTGTTTATGGCGTTCTTCAATAGCAGCGATCGCTTCCGTATATTCTGATGGATAGTTCCGTCCTCTGGAAAATGGGACACTAGCAGCATCTAAATCAGCATTGTTGATCAACAACCTCTCGCCATCAGCAAAGGTAACAATCTGTTGCCAGCGATTTGGTGCGTCTGCCTCAATGCTTCCCTCTTCCCCATACCTTGGGTGTGATTGTTGTGAAACCGTGACTTTAGCAAATTGAGGAACCACTGGTTCTTCAAGTTTGGGAACCATTGGTTCCTGAATAGATTGTTTTTTGCGTGGAAGTTGAGGAACCACTTTTTGGGCGGCAGCAGCAAAGTCTGATTCACCAGGGGAAGGGTTATCTTTTAGAGCAAGGGATACAGCAGCTTTAAGTTTTTCTGGTTCCTTAACCAAGCGTAGTAGTGGACGAGCCTGACGCTCATTTTTGATGTGTCCGCCCAACTCGCCAACTGCGTCTATGACCTTTTTAGCTCCTAGCAGTTGGTTGATTCGTCGGTATCCACCCCAGGCGTATAATTCACGCTGGCAGTATTCTTCAAAGCTTTTGTATCCAGCTTGCAGGTAAAGCTGCTGTTCCCGCATCTGGAGGATTTCATCTACCACTTGCCACTCGAACCTATTGATGGCAGTAAAGGTTTCTTGGATGCTGGTGTTGACAACACTGTAATCGAGTGCTGTTGTTTGTTTTCTGTCTAGTGTCAGCATATCTCTTGTTCACTATGGTAAATGCCTAAAAGTTGGGGTGTTGCAGTTTAACCAAAGTGAACCCAGCAGCTGATTTGGAAGGTTTTTCCAAAAATATGTCAGCATTATAATTAGCTCACTTTGTGGTAAACGGATTGAGCAGGCGATCGCATTGCTGTGACGGGCGGCGATCGCTTTTGCTATGCAGCCGTTAAACAGGCTTGATTTTCAGCATCAATTGCTGAAGACTTTCGGCCTTGACTTAGTGCGCTACTCTTACTGCTGCTGTTAGGGTTTTCAGAAGAGGCAGAAGTATCTGAATCTTGGGTGTAATCAATTAAATCGAACGGAGTAATCTGCCTATCTAAATCGTGCGCTAGACGATTTAGTGCGTTACAGAGATTATTTAGGGAATGACCATCCAAGCGTGGCATTGTTTTGGCTTTCCGTAAATTTGATACTGAATTAGCACTGAGATTTAACTCATTGGCAAGATCACCCGCCTTGATGTCATATCTTGCCATTACCTCTTTTAGTTTCCACTTAATCAAAGTCTGATTCACAAAAATCAACACCTTAAATGTACTCCGCTACCTAACACTAGTACAAATGTTAGCACTCAGACTTTGAAATATACAAAAATAATCAATATATTTACAAATTAAACTTATAAAAATACAAGTTTACCTCTTGACATCAGGCTGTATTCCAAGTTAGACTTGTAATTAACAAGGAGGAAAAAGTGTTATGCCTCTCCAATAAATAAAGAAGCACTAAAAACTACAGAACTTTGACAGCACAATCCAAAGTGACTGCTTGATGAGTAACCGAGGCACTGGCACAACCAGAGAAGGCGAGGGGTACACAGCATGGAAATGGATTTGCACTGAATAAGAAATTACCAACAGGACGACGGACGGCAGTTGAAGCGTTTAAGGTCGTACACGTCGCCTGATACGCTGTATCTCCTGTTTTGGTACCACTCAAGTGCCACTGGCTTTGAGTCACAAATATATGGCTACGCCAAATCAAGTTTGAGAGCGTTGTGCGAAACCACAACGTCGTTTGCACACATAACAAAGGCGACCGCCCACGTCTGGTAAACAAAGCGATCGCCTTTTCCCCTATCACGGAGATCAATATTATGACTTACGAAACACTAACACAGCAAGCAATTCCTACTTCTTTTCGTGACGAACAAGCCACAGCCCAAGCAGAACTATACACCCACCTCGAATCCCAAGCCGAAGCTGTAGCCCCCACCCAAGATCCTCTCACCAACAGAGACCGCCGCATCATTGGCGAGATTATCGAAGTCCAACCCGAATCAGTTCGCACAATCTGGATCGAAGGCGGAATCACAGTAGGGGTGCAGTTTGTGGAAGGCGGACGGCTCCCCTTTGACCACAACTGGTTCGCTACAAGAGTGGCGCAAGTAAAAGCGACTCTACCAGAGACACCACTAGAACGTAACGAACGTTTAAGCGATGAACTGGAAACAGCTTGCACTGCTTTTGGTTTGTACCACGGAGAGATTGACTGGCTCTCGTTCAGCACCAAACTCTACCAATACGGGCGTTTTGTCGGCTTCGTCGGGTGCAGTCAAGAAAGTTGGTACGCCAGACCAAGACAGTACGGACTCAATCGCGTGGCTGCTAGTGCTGAACAAGTGATTGCGTCGTTGGGAGTTCGAGCGGTAGTAGCGGCTTAGTTGCTGAAGTGAGGAAGGGCGATTGCACACCAAGCAACTGCAATCGCCACCTATATGCAATTACAAATAATCATTACACATAGCCCAGCAAGTAACATCACACTTTTAGATCCGAGTTTCTATGACTGCTAAGAGAATTTTGTGCTACCTCCAGCAGATGCGAACGCAGAAGTGTAAGAAATCCCTAGCCCTAAAAGTGAAAAAGGCGATCGCACACCAAAAGAATTGCAATCGCCGCACAAATCAAATTTAAACAATCGAAATCATCATGGCATATTGCAATATGATTAGCCCATTTTCTCTTCAAGAAACCCAGTTGGATGATCCAACAGACAAAATTCTCCTGCCTCCAACCGACCCCAGCGCAGAGGTCATAGAAATCTCTGGTTACAAACTGGTTTACGTTAATGGAGCCTGCCCCAGGAATTATCGAGTGTACAAAGCTGATTCAATGATTGGGGTGGTATTTCAACACATCACCCACTGGTCTAACGGAGTGGATTTTCTTCGATATGCCGAGCCGGTTGATGCAGCAGTTGAATTGGATGAATTTTTGAACGTGGCAAAGATATCAAGAACGGCTACAGAGCAACCGCTCACAGAAGAAGAGTTGCTAGACAAAGAATTTGACGCGCTAACGAGTGACGAGTGGGAGCGGTTAAAGAGACACGTTCCAGAAACTAGAGATTTAGTTGCAGCGTAAGGAAACGGGTGGGCAGTAAGACCCACCTGTAACTGAAGAACAAAGCTAAATTATCAGTTTATCGGAATAGAACAACACAACTCATCGGATAAGCCAATGGAACCGATAGAAATACTGAAAACTTTCAACTCGTGCTACCTGAAGATTCAGGCGATTGCCCAAAACGAAAATTGGCTTTTGTTGATTGCAGACAAGAAGATTGACCCAGAAGCAGCAACTCATTTGGGCGATGTTCTGCACTACTTGGGCGAGGCAATGGGGTGTGTAGAAGAAATTGTTGAAGTCAAGTTTAATCAGGAAGCAGAGTAATGAAATTCTATGCAACGAGTATTCCTCAAGCTTTACCAAGTTGGGCAACTATTATATCGAATAATGCAGGTTTGATTGAGGTAGAAATCAATGATAAAGACCCTGGCTTCCATTCAATTATCGAGGAATTATCTACCGAAATAGAGCCAGGAATTATCGGTGTAAAAGCTGGTGATTTATGCCAAAGACTCAGCATTGAGATGGTTGATAGTAATGAAAAAAATTGATAACCAAAATGAAATTCACAACTGTATCTGTTAGCTACTCCAGAAAATTCAATCTCGGCAATTTTGAATCACTCGATTTAGGCTGTTCTCTATGGGCGCAAGTCGAGGATGGAGAAGACGCGGATGGAATAACCCAATTTCTCTATCACCAAGCCAAGGCTTCGGTAAAACAAGCGGCAATGCCTGTGCTAAAAGCCTCAGAGTTTCAGATTACTAAGGCTAAATCTAGCAAAAAAGTGTCGGGCAATGTTAACGAAACTGATTGGTAAGAATTTGGAGCCGGACAATGCAAGAATTAATCAAAGCTTTAATCAAAGCAAAGGCAGAGTTTAACCCCATTCAAAAAGACGGTACTAATCCTCACTATAAACGCAAATATGCAACTTTAGATGCTGTTTTGGATGCTGTCACTCCTGCGCTTGGTAAACATGGATTAGTAATAATTCAAACCACCGAAATCTTTGAAGGTAAAACCGTGCTACGGACTCATATTTTTCATCAATCTGGAGAGAGTATCACCAGCACCTATCCTTTACCTGAGATTGCTGATTCTCAAAAATTTGGTGCAGCTTTGACCTATGCACGACGATATGCGGTTTGTGCAATTTTATCGGTGACTGCTGATGAAGATAATGATGGTGAAGGTGCTGGTACTCCTAAAAAGGCTGACCAACCGCACAATAATATTAGACCCAGGAAAGACAATCAACAGTATAGAGTTCAGCCACCAAAACAAGCTATAACTCCACCATCAATCAACCCAAAAGATTTGCGAGTCAAAGAAGTTCGCACACTTTTAAATTATCCACTCGATTTAGTCAAAGAGTGGCTGCATTCTCGAAATGTTACCAGTCCGAGTGAGCTTGATTCTGTTCAGATTGACGAACTAGTGAAAACCATGTGTTTGGCTTGGGCTGGTAATAAGTTTGGACATCCGAATCATGCTGCTAACTCTTATCAAAAGCACATAGTTGATGCTGTAGCACGAGGTGTTTCTGAGATGGAAGCAATTCAAACATGGATGGAAGGAGCGCTTGCACAATTACCTGAACTTAATTGAATAACACCAATAGGAAAAATATCATGCCGCGAAAATCTACTCATCCTACTCCTACTGATAATTCCTCACTATGCATACAATACCTGCGTCGTTGTGGGGGTAGCGCTCGATTGTGTCATATTAACTTCAGTTTGTCAGTTATTCAAACCTTGATCAATCAAAGAAAGGTAAAGATTAGCAATATTGGTGCAGGGTTTTTTATTGAATTGGAGGATTCCAAATGACTAATCACAAACAAGTTGTTTACCAATCTCAATTAGACTACAAGAGTAAAATGGTTCTTCGCCGCCGTATTAGGAGAAGATTCAACCCCAGGATTTTCATTGATCGCATCATAGAAACAACTGCAATTGTCTCTCTGCTCAAGACTTGCTTTTCAGGAGTAGGGGCAATGGGATGCTGGGGAATAGAGATTGCTACGAGTTCTCATTACTGGCAGCAACAGAAAAGTATCTGCTTGGGTGCAATGCTGGTAAGTTTTTCTGCCTTCTTAGGGACTTCTTTAGTCGGAGCAATCTTCAGCATTCAACGAGATAAATTTTAGGGGAAGAAACAACGATGGAAATCAAATTAACCACATCAGAGATTCGGACTATCTTGCAAGGTTGCCAACATACATTGCGGCTTGTTGGGAGTAGTAAGGATTATCGCAGGCTTCAATCGTCAGAGCATTTGTCTACATCAAACGATGTAGTTCTAAATGATGCGTTCAATGTTTTAGAGGAAATAGTAGATGCAATTGATGGTGTACAGCAGGCAACTCAACAGTAAGCAGAAAGAATCTAAATTTAAAGGAGAAAAAAATGACATTAACATTAGATAACCAGTCTCAAATCAGAGAATCTTCCTTAACTCAAGCATTGCGGCAGATACAACAGTTAAACTCCAAAATTGCTGTGTTAGAGCAGCAACATCAAGATTATGTGCAGAAGCAACAGAATTTGATTGCTGCGATTGCCGAAATCTGTGTTTCTCCAATGCAGGAAATACAGGCACTGCGGATTCTGATTTATCGGGGAGAGACAGCCTGTCGGCAGTACCTGCGTTCAGTGTTGGTTAAACAAAGTCAGACTTCAAAATGACCATACGGAAAATCATTTGCCCAGTTCGTATAAAAGAGCCAAGCATAAATTAAAGCGATCGCTACCGGACAAAGAAGGCGATCGCTTCTGCCAGAAATGGCAGTTACCCCAAAACTTAACTTTTGAGCTAAAGTATGACCGCACAAACTGAAGAAATCAAAGAACTTGACCCATTAGTTTTTTGTGAAATTTGGGGATTAAGTTTTGAAGAGGCATCAGGATATTTAAATATTAGAGCCAGAACAATGACAGCTTATGCCTGCAAAAAATCATCTAGAACTCATCGTCAACCATCTTCGAGAGTAAAAGCTTTAGCCGCAATACATCATAATAAATGGTTGAAAGAAGGTAAGAGTTTTCGCCCCGAGGGAGCTTGGTAAATATCCCACTGAAAATTTATGAGTTATCAACAAAGTTGTCAACAAAGTTGTCAACTTAGTAGCTTGAACCGCTTGGTGCGGTTTTTTATTATAAGAGAGCAAGGTCAATAGACAGTCAATAGACACTGGTCATTGATATCCACATGGACATCCATATTGATATCCATATTGACACTTAGATGCTACGGATATTGACTATCTTTTTGAGGCTATTGATACGGATTTGACTAAGTTCATGGAATCAGGATGGAGAAAACAACTTTTTAATCAAAAACAAAGCCAATCAGGGGTAAATCCCTTAGTTTTACCAATGTCAAAAGCGAAAGCGGCGAAAATTATAGGTATTTGTCCCCGGACATTGGAACGATGGGCAAAAGTCGCCTCTTTGATTCCAGAGTATAGATTAATACTTATAAGGATGCAGGCATTAGCTCAAGAGAAAAATCTCCGTGCTGCACCGATCACATCTTATCAAGTGTGGGTGATAGCAAAGATTGGTGAATTGTTTGGAGATATCACTCAAGGGATTGATAAAAAAGCTCTTGTCGAAGCAATTGTTGAAGCGAATAAAGTCCAGTACACCCGTGCCCAGTTTGAACAAGAACAACTGGGATTTACAGAAGAGGCAGAGGGGAAGGGAGCAGGGGGCAGGGAGAGTAAGTCAAGTCCAAAACTTTGCGTGGAGCATAGCGGAACATAAGTATGAAGCCCCGCCCTTAAGCGAGCGTTTATCTAGAAAAGAAGTACAAGCTCCGTCTCAGTCCATCCCCCTTGCTCCCTGCTCCCCTTCTTCTTTTTGACATCACACAGTTTAGGAGAAACACATCATGTCGGATAGCATATTTACTCGTGCAGAATTATTTGAATTATTGAGTGCTAACTACAAGCCAGAGCAAATCATTGCTGGATTAGAACAACTGGCTCAGTCAGATCCAGCTGTTGATCCAAATGCAGAAGAATTTCCTGTAGAAATCAGCGATCGCTTAGAAAAGTTGTTCAATCTAGCGCAAGCAACCCTCGACAAATCGAAGCTGTTAGGAGGTGAAAGCAATTTGGCGAATATACAAACTCAAGCTATAGAAAGTGTGAGTGAACAATTACATCTTGCTGGAGTCAGTCGGGAAACGTTTAAAGCGTTCTTGGACATTGTGGCAGGCAAGGCTGTTGCTCAAGCGCTGGCAGTTCATGAATTTGAGCAAGAATTGTTCGATGAAATCACGAGTGAACTTGATGCTCGTTCATTACAGCGACGCACAGAGCAAGGTTTTGATGAAATAGCGTTTATTTATCAGTTGGCCAAGAATCCCGAAATCAGGCAACAAATTACCCAAGAGTACGGGTTAAAGACTGGGGATGAGGTAAAACAAGAGGTTCAAAAACTCACTAATACTGCAACTTCTGGTTTTGACCCGGAAGCATTCTTACAAGAACTAGGAGTACCGACATCAGAAAAAAAGTCTACACGACCCGCGACAATTCAGGATCTGAAAAATTTGACACGCTCTTTGTTGAACAAGCAATTCCAATCTCCAGCTTAAAATGGCGCAAGTTCTTCGAGCAGAATCTTTTCGGATTCTCAATTATTTTTTTCTTAATTTGTATTGGGCTGTCTGTTTACATTCGTGTTGCTAATGCACCGCCACCCCAAAAAACGCAAAGTATCGACGGTCTTCAACAGTAGAATATTCCGGCTGAGTGCTTATGAAATACCAAAAGCAAGCCATGTTAGGATTATTGGGCATGGGGTTAATCGCAAGTCCTTGGTTATCGCAACTGCCAGCCCAATTCAAAACTTACAACAGTGGTATTACGATTCGAGAGTCTGAAGAACTAGAACGCATTAAAGCCGAGCAAAGGGCAGCGACCGCAGACAAAATTAACTCTCTTGGAGTTACGCCCTCATTTAGTAAGTTACGAATCAGGAACTATTTAGACTCAAAAAAACGTAACCCTAGACCTGACACTACAGGTTATTTAGAAGATGAGACAGTTTTTGTGTATGACTCAACTGGTTTATGTATTGGACGCATTGAACAGAGGCAATGGCGGTGGAAGTATAGATTCAAAAACGCTTGTAAGAATTCGCCACTGTACCAAGATTCCCGTGATTGATTTATGAAATATCTCACTCCAAACAAATCTAATTCACAACCAAAACCAGAATCATCACCACAAAAAGAGCCGAAAAAAGGAGGGAGTGACTACTTAGAATTATTAGCTCGGTGGATTGTGGCATTAATCTCACTGCCAGTCATCTTTATCTCACATATCATTGCCCAATTCGTTACTCCAGGCACACCCGGATACAAACTGGTTGGTGCAATTGGTTTCTGGATTGGTACACTGCTTTCTACTGATAGCATCTGGCAAGTTTTATTCCAGGGAAAACCCCTCCTCCCGTGGTTTGAGCAAGAATGGATCGGTTGGATCGGTTGGTTACAATTACCGTTCAATGTGTTGTTTTGGATTAGTTTTGGCATCTCTGCATTAGTGCAAGTGATGGAGGCACGAACATTGCGTGGCAAAGACCCAAATCAAGCCAAGCATGAGTTTGAGGAATCAAAACAATACACACTCGGCAGTAAACCGAATGGGAATATCGACCTGACAGTGGCATTGTGGGGTGATTACAAGAAGGCTGGCATGAAAGAACGTCATACAGGGGGAGCGATCGCACTATTTTTCTGGGTTTTGGATCTGACTACTACCTTCGTTGGTCGTAATCCCTTCCGCTACACTAACCCAGGTTTAATCCTGGCTTGTTTTGCTTACAATGTAGCCTCAATGATGGCAGGCGAGATTGGTTACAGCATTTGGAAATTAACTAAGTAAGAGGGATTCACATGCAGCAACAAATACCAATGCTAGGAACCAAAGAAACGGCACTACTGCGTGACGACTACCCCAGCATTGAGTATTTGGAAGCTGGGAATACCGCCTCTTGGTTACAGGAGCGTCAAGATCAGTTATTAGTCCGCGCCAAAGATGAGCGTAATGGCATGAATCTTGCTAAGTTCATTACTTTAGCGACAGCGGCCGCTGGTGCAGTTTGCTATGCCACTTCCCCACTTGCTCCGCTCGGTGCAATGGTTGCAGGAGTGGGATACTTATGGTCTATTGTGCAAGACCTCAACGATACCCATCAATTTGCACCGATTCCCTTTATCCGTGGCGACTTCTTTACTTTCCTTTCGGCAATGGGTGATAGCGTCGCTAGAGTTGAATATTTTGCTAACCAAAATGAAATTGCTGACTTGATGCTTCACTTGGAGCCAATGGAGAAATATGAGTTCGCCATGCTCAAACAATGTTCTCATGTTGTGTGTGAATACCTGAATGCCGTTGACCCTGGGAAAAGATTTTATGCTTACCGTTGGTTACTTGATTGGTTTATTCAGCTACGTGGGCAGTTTCCCACCCGTGAGCAATTGTCTGGGCATTTAGCGCAAGTGACAATTGACCCGCGAGTTAACTACCAACAAGTAACAGTTATTCAAGAGGCCATACAACCGCAAAATCTTGGTATCCCACAAGCTCGATTTGCTCAATTACCAAATCATGCTGTGGGAGCAAGGTTTGAACAGGAAACAGGGCAGGAAGCTGGGAGCGGAGGGAAAATTTCTCCCATGCAAAGTGCCTCTTCCCCTTCAGTCAATACCGAAATCTCCACTTACACCTCAAAGCAAGAGACTGAATATGACTTAATCGCTCACATTGCTAAAAAAGTTACCAATATGCTGTGGGTTGGTGTCCCTGGTTCTGGCAAGGGTATCACCATTAGCAATGCAATCGATGCTATTAAGCGACTGCATCCTGGCATACACATCTTTTATATTGACCCCAAAGGTGACGAGAAAGAAACCGGTTATTTCAAAGGTCGTGTTGATACTTTTAAACGGGCTAAAATCCTAGAAATGTCTCCGGTCGAAGCAGTCTTATGGGTCAAAGAATGCTTTACCGAATTTCAAAATATCTCTGGCTCCAAGCTGATTATTTTGGATGAAGGAACGGCTGTCTGTTCCAAATTTAAAAATACCAAGGGTGAGATTGGTTGGCTCAAGGACAAAATCATCTCTTACTGTTCTTGCGGTGATAGTTCCGGTTGGCATTTCTGGATTGTCGTGCAAAATCCTCACACTGATGACTTGGGCATTTCTGGCGGACTGCGATCGCAGTTAACTTCAGTGGCGTTGGTTCATCCTGATAACGTTCCAGCTTACAACGCCATGATTGCCACTCAACTCATTCCCAGCGATCGCAAGATTACCTCAACCCAAGTAATGGAGATTGCTGCACAATCACCAGTCGGTAGAGCAGTGTATTACGGCGGCATCAATGAATGGATACCAATGCCTCTGTTAAAGAATTTCTCTGGTTATGACCGGGATACCAAAAACTTTATTGACTCTGCACCAAGTCATAAGCAAACCTCTCAAGCTGAAACTAAGGAGTCTTGCACACCAACAACCCAAGCTCAACAGATGTTGGCGCTCTTAGAGAAGACGAAAGCCAATTCCATTGATGAGTTTATCCAAACCGAGTTGAAATTAGACGGAGTTCCACCAGAGCTGATCCGAAAAGGAATTGAAAAATTACTCCAAAATTCTCCAATTAAATATAAGTTCAATCCTTGGAATAATCAAAACTGAGAATTTACATCAGGAGAAAGATATCCAACCGAGCGTTTCATCAAAAATTTCAAGCCGTTTTGATAATAACCCATTTCGACTTTCTGGTATTGGTTAGATATTTGTCAGCATAGCGGAAAGCTGCTGCCTTATCGTATTTTGCTATATTCAGCGCTTGTAACAATACTTGTAAAGGAATTGCCACCTGTGTGAGCTTTTCGGCTAATATTACTGACTCTTCTTCTGTTGCTGCTACTGTCGCTTCTAATGGTTCAAAATTTATTTGCTTATTTATACGGTTATCTAGCATTGTAGTATCAGCCATAAATGCACCTTTATGTGACTGTAAGCATAAGTTTGCCGGGGTGGCAGGTTTATGGTTTCAAATAGACTTACGACATCTTGAATGTTTGGGGTTTTTAAGAGACAATCTTGCTACTTCAGGTATTTTAGGGTGCATAATCCCTGAACTTTCGGCACGTTTATGCTTGATTTTTAGACTTTTGGCAACTTTTTGGTTTCAAAACTAAATGCTTTGACTGCGATCGCGGAACGTTAAATCAAGCCTTTTCGCTTGTTCTGCGGCAAGGTTATGCTTTCAAAAGCGGCAAACTTATGGTTACAGTGACACTTTAAAACTTGTATAATGCAGTTTTACTGAAAGGCAGCAGGAATGAATCCGTGTTTGTGCGGGACTTATTAATCAGCTAACTTCATGAATCCGCACAATTGCCGTAGCGAACGCATCTTGATTAAAAATCTCGTTCGCCATCTTTTTCCAAAATGGGTTGGTTATTAGGAGAATAAAAATGGTAGCTACATCTACAAGCAACGAACTAACAAAAGAGCAAATCCAGCGAGCAATTGACTTGATAATTGACCGGATGCCGCAACAGACAGAACTACATCAGGAAGCCTTAACAGCATTCCGACAAGGCAACTATGCATTAGACATCTCCGAAAACAGTTAAAGTCTTTGTGTGGCTAGGCTGTAGTCCCTAAATGCAATCATCTTAAATTAGCGAGTCTGTACGATAAAATAAGACTTTGAGATATTTTCTGTTGAGAATTAGGCAAAAATATCTGGTTATATGCGGTAATTTCAACCTGATGATATGGACGATATTTCTAATGGTAATATTAGCGCTCGAATTCGTAACCTTACTAATCCACAAATCGCCAAAATTACTTGCTTATATTTACAGGTATTTAACCTAAATCTTTCTTGGATAACTCGAAATATTTTGACTGATCGAATTCGATGTTCAACAAAGATTCGTTTAGATGAAAATATTTTGTTTTGTTCTTTCTGTTCTGTTGTTAGTTCTTGATTTCGTGGTTTTTTAATTGGAGTTGTAATTAAATCTTCTCCAATATATGCCTTGTCTCCTTTAAACCTTTGTTTGGCATCAAACTCTGAGCGATATTCTCTAAACATTGTTATATCGCTTTTTGGCCCAGGTTCACCTGCCACAACATCAACGATATCACTAGCATCAGGTAAAATAATCATTTGAGTTTTAAATGTATGATTACTCTTCTTAACTGAAAAATATTTTTTTTGTTCATTATTGTCTCCAGGCCTTTCTCTGACTTGTTCATAGCTATCTACTATTAATTCATATTCTGTGAGTATTTCTTTTACTACTTCATAGTCAGAAGCGTTTTTTTTTACTTGTTCAAGCAGACTGGATGGCAGTAATTCTCGCAAGTTGGGCAACCAATAGTTAAATGTATCATTGGCGGTAGACTCGCTTACTTCAAACTGAATACCTAGAAGTTGGAAGGTTGTTAGATGCCGGAGATACACCAAAGTTAAAATGATTTGTTCGGGAATAGATAATTTTGGTTTACGGCCTCCTCCACCAGCAATAATTCTAACTTTCTTAGATTCTAGTGAAGCTTGTTTTTCATGATGTAAACGTTCCGCATTTAGGATTAATTGTTGTAACTGTTCATATTCCAGCCCTATTAACCTTTGTGTTTGTTTAGGATTCTCTTCAATGTAATTCAGTATATTGCTCATGCTCCTGTGCCAAAATCACTCTTTAATGTTCTTTTATCACAGAATGATACTATTTTGGAGATGTCTATTGGTTAAACGACTCGCTGCGTTCAACCCACTTGACAGATATTGCAAAGCATTAAGCTTTATGGGTGGAGCGTTCAATCCGCAAGCCATAAGCTCCGGCAATACATTTACGATACTTAATGAAAGCATCCTGAATGTTGCCGAACTAGCTAAAGAGCTTACTGCTACAGGGCTTGGGGCAGATATTGCACAAATATTTGGTTAATAACCAAGTGCGATCACCACTCCAAATCTCATGGCGATCACACTTCCATAGCTAAAATATTTTCAAAAAAGAAATTGATTACATTACCAAATAAGAAAAAAACACAAAAAACCTTTCCGGTACCATCCATTTTTTCAAAGCCTTATCAAGAAGTGGAATTTCTGGAAGTAGAAGAGAGTAGTATTTCTGAGGCTGATTTAGAACAGATTGTGGCAATTGTTGCGGCTACTGCTAGTCCTCCAACTTCTTTTGCTGCTATCAGAAACAGCCGCAAATGGGGTGAAGAGAAAAAGAGTGTTCTTTACTTAAGGAATGCCTTGTCACAATTGATTGACACTAACCGATTGTGCGGAAATGAGAAAGATGGTTTTAGCATTATTAACATTAACCAGTAACATCGGTCACAGTTCCTGTTGAATTGCGGTCGAGTTCCGGTCAAGTTCCGGTATTTAAAAATGAGCGATAGATTAACCATAGCATTGCAAAAATTAGCCATAAGTCCAGTTAAGCAAGACAGATTGGCAAACGATCGCCTAGAAAAATAGTGCGACGCTTCTTTACTAGAAATTATCAATGAGCTTGAAAATTATGCCATAAGCCATCAATGCATATCAGACGAAAGGGCTAAACCCAAAAATCAGTTGATTATCGTTTGCTGTTATGGCTGTCTTTGGGGTGCAGTTATCGGAATTGCAACGTTGTTTATCAAGCCCAGCGAGACTGTGGCAGCGATTGGGTTGGGTTTTACGGCTGGGGTAAGTTGTTGTCTCACAGTGATTGCTCATCCCAAGGGTGCGATTGCTAAGGACTGGTATGATAACCCAAGGTGTTTGTTTTTCACTAGTGTGGTAAAACTTACTAGAGCAAAAATTCAAACCTAGTAAATTCGTTGTTGTTGAAAATTTTGGTTTACTTATTTACGCCTGTTTCAATCATTACAAACCTACTCTAGCTTATTTTGCCGTTCTAGGTTTTTCAATGCCTGTAAAAGCAGGGCTAATTTTACAATTTATTATTTAGAAAGCTTACTGAGAAAGCATTTCTAGCTCAAAAGAAGCAAGATTGTTACATGACAAGCTCTAAGGGAAAAAATACTGTAATATGTAACAACTGATGTCGGCGCTTGTTTTGAATGGGTGCGACGGCAGAGGATTGTGCTGGCGATGTTGGGTGTGGTTGTTTATAGTTCTTCTGGCTTTTTCAGCTAAGTCGTGAAACAACGAAATAGTAAGGGTTTCACACTATATACACTACGAACGGATAATAGCTGGACTTTTGTATTAACAACTATGAGCGTTACCTGATAAAGATTTTAACAATTCTTGAGAAGTCCAGATCCAAGCCGTTTTGAGTATATTATTTTCAACAAATTAGTTTTAATGACAATAAATTACGAGATCAGATAGGACTTTTGAATAGAGGTGTAGTAAGCGACACCGATAGCGTAGCGTTAGCGACGCAGGAGCGTCGTAGCCCATCGTAAATATCAATGTAGGCATCGCTTCGTCAAGGAGATAACGGATGGGAGGAGGAGTGAAAAACTACACTGTGCCCCGATATTTTAGTTATCTTGATAGATGCATTCTACGTGTTTACTTGCCTTCACATAGATTGTTTTTTCTTGGGCACTTACTCAAAAAAGTGTTTTTTATTCGCTCTCATTCAAGTTTGACAACTTGTCATTTGACATCTCTGCTACAAAAGGCAAACATTTTAGTAAGGAGGTATTTAAGAAAAAATCAAGAGCCATGCTTTCAATTTAGTACTATTTTCTATTTGACTACAGTTAATTTTCTAATTATCCATTTTTTATTAAAAAGTATTACTGTTAGCACAAAGTATGATATTTAATTAATAACAAAAAAAGTATTACAGCTACTAAGATTTGCCAACTATTTTTGGTAGTTGGAAGTTCGTCGCTGTTCAAACTACTTTAGTGTGAGGACGTTGAGAAATTCATGAACCAACTGTATCTACTAAGGAATTTAGGGCTAGCTATAGTCATAGTAGCGATTTTCAATCAGCAAGCATTAGCAGAATCTAACACTAAAAAAACAAGTCAGACAGCAGAACTAGTCACTATTAAAGATATTCCCCAAGCTAAAAACATCCAACATCCTTACACCAATATTAAGGAGTGGCTAGCGCAGCAAGAGCAATCGAGTCCGATTATTCAAGTAACAGGAGTCAGGCTAAATCAAACACAAAGTGGTCTAGAAATCATTTTAGAAACATCTGTTACATCTGACAAGCTGCAAACTTCATTTAAAAGTGAAGGTAATACCCTGACTGCTCTGATCACCAATGCTCAATTAAAACTGAGTAGTGGTAATTTTTTGCGCTCTGAAAAACCCATTGCGGGAATTAAGCTCTTACAAGTCACAAATCAGAATCCTGGTACTGTCCAAGTAACACTGACAGGTGAAGACGGATTACCAACAGCCGAGCTGTTTGACAGCGATGAAGGTTTGGTTTTCGCGGTGACACCAGCTGTAACCTCAGCAGAGAAGCCCACCCCTAGCCCTTCCCCCTCTATGGCACCCCTACCCACAGACGAGGAAAGCTTACCATTACCTAGTAGTGAAACACAGCCTGCAAAACCATCAGATGCTGGTGAAGAACCCATTGAGCTAGTAGTAACGGGAGAGGGAGAGGAAGGGTATCGGGTTCAAGAGTCAACTACCGGAACTAAGCTACCTGTGCCGCAACGCGACCTACCCTTATCAGTACAAGTAGTACCACAAGCCGTGATTCGCGATCGCGGGCTGACACGTGTGGAAGAGTTCACTGAAAATATCAGCGGTGTGACTCGCTTCCCTGGCTTTCCGTTTGCGCCCGGATACCGGGTGCGGGGCTTCGGGGAAAGTTACCAACAACTCCGCAATGGTTTTCCAGACTCGGCTTTTATCAATCCACACGGGTTTGCGAATGTCGAACGGGTAGAAGTTCTTAAAGGTCCAGCTTCGGCAATCTATGGGGGAAATTTTGCCTTCGGTGGTGTTGTAAACACAGTCACAAAGAAGCCCTTAGATCAACCATTTTACCAACTGAATTTCACGGCCGGGAACTATAATTTTTTTCGTCCAGCATTCGATATAGGAGGTCCTCTCACCGCAAATGGTTCTCTCACCTACCGTTTGAATGCTTCCTACGAATCCGCAAACAGCTTTCGGGATTTTGTCTTTAACGAGGACTATTTCATTGCGCCAGCTTTTACCTGGCGCGTTAGTCCGCGAACAACGTTAACAGTAGAATACGAGTATTTTAAAATTTCTAATAACATTTTTGGTGCTAACTTTCCACCAGAGCGAGAGTTTTTGCAAGTGCCTATTAGCAGGTACCTTAGCGAACCAGACTTAGGACCCACTACGGGAACAACACACTGGGGATATTACGACTTTGAACATCGCTTTAGTGATAATTGGAGATTTCGGCAGGGGTTTAGCGTACTCGTTGCCGATCTCAATATTGGCTCGGAACGATTGGCTAGCACTGCGCTAGAACCGAATCGGCAAACGCTCAACCGTGAATCCGTTAAGGGACCGCAGAATAATCAACTCTACACGCTGCAAAACGAAGTCATTGGCAAGTTCAATACTGGCTCCGTGCGACACAATCTTCTCTTTGGCGTGGAATTAAGTCGATTTGTCTATCCCTATACTCGGAGCAGCGCGCCTCTGGCTTCCATCGATATCTTTAATCCTGTTTATGGTGCTAGGCCTGGAGCTTACACTCTGTTGGACTCTGCGGAATTTGGCAACGATAGTCTCGGAATTTACATACAAGACTTGGTTGAGCTTGCCTCAAATCTCAAGGTGTTAGGTGGCATTCGTTTTGACTCCGTTTATTCCTTCAATGAAAATAGACTAACAAATGAGTTGACAGACCGATCGGATACAAAAATCTCTCCCCGCGTGGGCATTGTCTACCAGCCAACGAATTCTACTTCTGTTTATTTCAACTATGCACAAGCCTTCGCTCCCAACACTGGTTACATCACCCGGACGGAAGAATTATTACAACCGCAGACCGGAGACCAGTTTGAGTTTGGACTTAAACAAGATTTCTTCGAGAACCGAGTTTCAGCAACCTTGGCGTTTTACCAGATTACCAGACAGAATGTACCAACAGCTGACCCTGACCCGGAATTTCGAGACTTTTTCAGTGTTGCAACGGGCGAACAACGCAGTCGTGGAATTGAATTGGATATTGCCGGAGAAATTTTGCCAGGATGGAATATCATCGCTAGCTATGCTTACACGGACACAGAAGTAATAAAGGATACGAACCCAGAGATAGTTAGCGATCGTTTGCCTGGTGTTCCATATCATAGCGCCAGTTTATGGACGACTTATGAGTTGCAAAGTGGAAATTTGCAAGGATTGGGATTTGGCTTGGGGCTAACGTATGCAGAAGATGCTGAGGTGATACTACCCAATACTTTCAAAATTCCCTCTTACCTCAAAGCAGACGCGGCTCTTTTCTACCGTCGAGACAACTATAGATTCGGGCTAAATTTCAAAAATCTCTTTAGCACAAGATATTACGACGTTGATAACGGCTTTGCGTTGATTCCTGGAGCACCTCTGACAGTGTTGGGAACGGTGTCTATCAATTTCTAAATTGAGTGTATCCTATGAATCGCAAGACAGTATCGAATTTAGTAACACTCTTAGTGGGCTATGTACAAAAATTATTCCAGTAGTAGGCAATGCCTATCCGGTAAAACTTATCAGCGCACGTCTCATCTCCTTCGCTTGCTAGTGGTGCTGCTGTTAGTAGGAGCGGCTGCTTGTAGTCGGGTTTCCCAAAACCGCTCACTGGTTAACGCCACCTCTGGGTCCAAGGAGCAGATTATGGTGGACTTGGGATGGGACGAATATCATATATATGAGAAAGGGTTCGACCCAACAATGGGTTGGCATTACGCCGGTCCTCCTCTGTTTCAAAGTACACTCTTAAGCCGCGACGAAAATTTTGAACTGGTCAACGACCTAGCCCAGAGCTACACCATCAGCAGTGATCGCTTGGTCTGGACAGTGAAAATCCGCCAAGATGTTCGGTTCACAGATGGTCAGCCTCTCTTGGCAGAAGATGTCGCTTACACGTTCAATACAACGAAAGACAGTTTTGGGCGACTGGATATGGAGATTTTGGATCGCGCTGTTGCTACAGGTAAGTATCAAGTCGAACTACACCTCAAACGACCCGATATTACCTTTGTCAATCAACTTGCCAGTTTGGGTATTGTACCCAAGTATGCCCATAACAAAGACTACGCCCGCAACCCAATCGGTTCCGGTCCTTACAAACTAGTGCAATGGAACCAGGGCGAGCAGGTGATCATCGAAGCCAATCCTGACTACTACGGGCACAAACCAGTTATTAAGCGTATCATCCTCCTCTTCACTCAGGGAGATGCTGCTTTTGCCGCCGCCAGAGCAGGTCAAGTTCAGGTGGCTGCAATTCCCAATCACCTAGCCTCACAGCCAGTGGAGGGCATGAACACCTATGTCATTAAAAGCCTCGGTCACGCTGGGCTTATGTTTCCCTATCCTCCCCGTACAGGGAGGAAGACACCTGATGGCAACCCAATTGGCAACGATGTCACCTCAAACCGAGCGATTCGTCAGGCAGTCAATTATGCGATTGACCGCCAAACTTTGGTTCAAACCTTGTTTAATGGTTACGGTTCCCCAGCGATGAGTCCTGCTAGTGGTCTTCCCTGGGACGAGCCAACAGCAGACATTCAAGATGGGGATATCAACAAAGCCAAGCAAATCTTAAGTGAGGATGGTTGGCGGGATACGAATGGTGACGGCATCCTAGAAAAACAACGGTTAAAGGCAGAATTCACTCTCCTTTACAATGCCCAAGACGCTTTCAGGCAGGGACTGGCTTTAGCAGTTGCCCAAATGCTCAAACCTGTTGGAATTAAGGTAAATGTTGAGGGTAGGAGCTGGACTGAGATTGAACGCCGGATGCAAAGCAATGTTGTCCTTTACGCGCTGGAAACCCACGACTCGCAGCAGTTATCCTTTCTCTTCAAAAGCTCTTTGGCTCAGGGAAAATACCAGAATCCCGGTTATTATAGCAACTCAGTGGTTGATAGAGCGCTTGACCGAGCAGCAGCATCCGCTACAGAGACAGAAGCAATCCAATTTTGGAAGCAGGTGCAATGGGATGGTCAAACTGGAGTAACCGCTAAAGGCGATGCAGCCTCTGCCTGGCTAGTTAATATTGATAAAACTTACCTTTTCAGCACCTGTCTCGACGTTAGTAAAGCTACCGAAAAATCCCACCACTACACGCTAACGCTTCTATATAACTTGCCTAACTGGAAATGGATTTGTCAATAGCAGCCCATCCTTTACTCTTCTGGGTAACTTTATCATGCACTTCCTAATTCGATTTATTCTGCAAAAATTATTGTATTTGTTGTTGCTCTTACTAACCGTCGCTGTCCTTACTTTCGTGCTAGTTAGCTTATCTCCGGTTGACACTGTCAATGCTTATGTTGGTTCTGACGTAATTCGCCTCGGTTCAGAACAAAGAGAATTAATTATCCAGCGTTGGGGGCTTGACAAACCTTTGGTTATGCGACTTTTTCTCTGGCTGGGGCAACTACTTCAAGGCAACCTTGGAACTTCCATGACTTACAATCAGCCAGTTTCTGATGTCATTGCCGAGCGCTTTCAAGCCTCACTCTGGTTAATGGCACTGGCATGGTTGGGTTCAGGTATTTTAGGAGTCGCTTTAGGTGTCTTAGCAGGAGCGAAACAAGCTTCACTGCTGGATCAAGCAATTCGGCTGTATGCTTACACTTTGTCCTCTGCTCCCACCTTTTGGATTGCATTGCTGCTGCTTATTACCTTCTCCGTCACTTTAAAAGTCACTCCTATGTGTTGTGCGACTCCACCAGGAGTGTTGCTTAAAGATGTCACTTTTTGGCAACGTCTATACCATTTGTTACTACCTGCTCTGGCTCTCAGCGTTATTGGGGTTGCAAATATTGCTCTGCAAACCCGCGAAAAACTGATCCAAGTCCTCAATAGTAACTATGCCCTGTTTGCTTACGCTCAGGGAGAAACAACAACTGGAGTCATTTTGCACCACGGTTTACGCAATATTGCTTTACCAGCCCTGACTTTGCAATTTGCATCTCTTAGCGAACTGTTCGGTGGTACTGTGTTAGTTGAGAAGGTCTTTGGCTATCCTGGGTTAGGTAGTGCGACCTTACAGGCAGGTTTGCGTAATGATGTCCCGCTACTGGTGGGTATTGTTTTGTTCAGCGCCATCTTTGTGTTTATCGGCAACACCTTGGCAGACCTCAGCTACCAAGTGATTGATCCCCGCATCCGCATCGGAGGTACCAGAGCATGAAACTTCCTACTGCGATTTCAACCCCTCAAACTTTAGGACGCAAACTATCACTCATCTTCAGTAATCGTCGTAGTCGGACATTTATGCTTATTGCTCTGTGCGCGATCGTTCTGAGCATCCTGCTGCTTGGCACCCAACTGATTGGTAAAGCTGGTTTGGAAATTTCCTTACAAGAACGCAACCAACCTCCAACACTTGCTCACCCGTTTGGCACTGACTGGTTGGGACGAGATATGTTCACCCGTACGCTCCACGGTTTGAGCTTGAGTCTATGGGTGGGGCTGCTAACCGCTAGCTTTAGCGCCATGATCGCCTTGGTACTGGGAACGCTCTCAGCTACACTGGGTGGTAAAGTTGATACCTTTATCATCTGGATAATTGATGTATTCTTGAGCCTGCCTCACTTAGTATTAGTTATCCTAATTGCCTTTGCTGTTGGGGGCGGAGTCAAGGGGTTGATCATCGCCATCACCATTACCCATTGGATGAACTTGGCTCGTCTGCTGCGGGCTGAAGTGCTTCAGATCAAAAGTTCTGATTACGTGCAACTCTCTTCTAAACTAGGACACTCGCCCTTGTGGATTGCCCGCAATCATATACTGCCCCACCTAGTGCCCCAGTTCCTCGTTGGGTTGATTTTGTTGTTTCCCCACGCAATTTTGCACGAGGCTGGGCTTACCTTTTTGGGTTTGGGTCTACCGCCAGAGATTCCGGCAATCGGGATTATACTCTCGGAGTCAATGCGATACCTATCCACTGGCTACTGGTGGCTGGCGGTAATGCCAGGAGTAGCGTTGCTGCTCGCGGTCAAAAGCTTCGACATCTTGGGTCAGAGCCTGCTTGCTTTGTTCGACCCAAAAACAAGCCAGGGGTAATATTATACTATGCTATCAGTTCAAAACCTCAGTGTCACTTTCACCATGTACGATGTGGGTCTGACCCAAAAACGGCTGACCGTCATTATGGATTTGGATTTAGAGGTTGGTGCGGGTGAAGTGGTGGCAGTGGTTGGTTCTAGTGGCTCTGGTAAAAGTCTGCTAGCTCACGCCATTTTGGGTATTTTGCCTTATAATTCCTTGGTTGCAGGCAAGATAATTTTTAAAGGAGAACTCCTGACCCCAGAGCGTCAGACCAAGTTGCGGGGCAAGGAAATTGCCTTGATTCCCCAGTCAGTCAGTTATCTTGACCCCCTAATGAGAGTGGGTTCGCAAGTACATCGGGCAGCTCGTTTGAGTGGATTGCCTGCTACCGAAGCAAGAGGAGTTGTAAATCAAACCTTTGAACGCTATGCTCTTCCCCTGCCAGTTAAACAGCTTTACCCCTTTCAACTTTCAGGTGGCATGTCTCGGCGAGTACTAGTTGCTACAGCAGCTGTCGGACGGGCTGAACTGTTGATTGCTGATGAACCGACTCCTGGTTTACATATAGATGTAGTTGTTGAGACACTTAACCATCTACGTGAACTGGCAAATGAGGGCAAAGCTATAATTCTGATCACCCATGACCTGGAAGCCGCTGTGCGAGTTGCAGACAAAGTAGCTGTGTTTTACGCAGGCACGACATTGGAAGTGGCGGCGGCAGAGGATTTTACTGATGGTAATCTGCGTCATCCCTACACACAAGCGCTGTGGCGATCGCTGCCCCAAAATGGCTTCATACCGGTTAAAGGCACCCAACCCAGTCCAGAGGCGCTTCCTGATGGTTGTCTGTTTGCTGACCGCTGTCCCTTAGTGACTGACGCTTGCCAAAAAGCCCGACCCCAGTTTCATATCGTGCGAGGCGCTCCTGTGAGGTGTATTCATGCTGAAGGGTGAACAGTTGTCTTTTCGCTATCGAGTCAATCAACCTTGGATTTTGCGTGATTTCAGTATTGAAATCAACAAGAGTGAAATTGTGGGCTTGCAAGGTCCAAGCGGTCAGGGCAAAACGACTATAGGTAAGCTACTAGCCGGGTATCTTCAACCAACGGAGGGTAGAGTCACAATCGACGGGAAGCCTCTGCCAAAACAAGGCTATTGCCCGATACAGCTCATCTTTCAGCACCCAGAACTAGCAATGAACCCCCGCTGGCCGATTAGCCAAATCCTAGCAGAGGGAAAAGGAACATCTAGAGAACTTCTGCAAGGTTTGGGAATTCACTCTAGTTGGCTAAGTCGCTTTCCCCATGAACTCAGCGGAGGAGAGTTGCAGCGCATCGCAGTCGCACGCTCGCTCAATAGAGCGACCCGCTACTTAATTGCTGACGAGATGACTGCTATGTTGGATACCAACACTCAAGCACTCATCTGGCGTGCAGTCATTGACTATGCCTGCCAGGTTGAAATAGGTATTTTGGTTATAAGTCATGACATTGCGCTACTCAAGTACCTGTGCCATCGTAGGATTGATTTAAAAGCAGCGCATTGAATTATATCTTCAGATTCAGCCATTTCCCTAACGAGGCGTTAATTCCTCTCACACTTCAAAGATAAGCGAACGTACAGAATTTAGTTTGCAGCAAGGTGGTTTCCACACCGTTTTGATTTCATTGGCGGTGATTGGTTTAGTTGTGACATTAGCTGTTGCGGTACGCAAACAAAAAATTATTTTGGAATAGTGGTTGCGTTAATCCCATTACTTTTCCTTTTTGCCCTCTTGTTTGCACCTTGTGTCACCTTCGGTTCTTCTGACTTACTAGAGTTAACCATTTTCACCAAGGAAGAATTGAGATAACTTTGTGCAGAGATATACAAACTTTCCCAAATGTCTTGATTACGACTAATTTTTGTACCGACTGTATTCCCTGCTGTTTTCTCCGATACCAAGTATTTACGAAAATAGTTAGCCCACAAGTGTTGGAGGAAATCTTCGGCGAATTCGTCAAATGGCAGAATCCATTTATAGTCCTTATCGAGAAATACCCGATAGGACGCGATTATCGGTAATGCGAGGTCAGTTGGCGCACCAAACCCGAATGAGTACTTGCTGTCCGGTAACAACGTAGTTTTACGTATATCTATTGAAGCTAAATCGTTAGCACCCTTTCTTCTGGGGTTGCTGATATGGTCTTGAATTATTTCGTACAGTCTTTGCTCTATCCACAAGGCTTGAGAAAGTAGAGGCAGTAAAGCGGTTAATCGTTCCCTTTCTGCATCTGTGATGTTACTTGGAAGACTCATCCCTACTGGGTGCTTGGTTCGTTTATTGCCGTCGGGATTGTATTTATTTCTATCGAGGCAGTAAAGGAGCTTGAGCAAATGGGTGACATTGCACTGAGCGTTTCTGGGTGCGCCGCTTTGGTTTTGGTAATAGGCGATGCGGAATTTTCTATCTTCTGCTCTTTCTAACTGGACTAAATACTGCTTGATGAATTTGTAATCACCTCTGGCGTTCACCTTGGAGCGAGAATCTACTGGCGTTGTAGTATTTGAAGCTAGGGCTATGTCTTTGGCTGATTCTTCAGTCAATCCGATGTGGATCGTAATTTTTACCCTAGCTTCGGTTAGTTCATATTTGTAATTTTTCGCTTGCTCAAATGCTAAAACTGTGTGACCACCGTTGATAATCCCATCGCTACCGCCCTCGTTAGCTTCTAAAATTTCTAGTTCGAGTTCGGTTTTATTCTTGACAGGTTTAGCTTTATTGGCTGACAGAACGATTCCACTGTGGCGAGAGAAGAATTTTGCAGGTTCGGTTGTCAGCGAGTCGAAGATTTGTCTGTAGGTCGCGCTTTTACGGTTAGGTTCGCGGATGTTCGGTTCTAGCGGCAGGTCTATAGGGAACGAGTCTACATGGGCGGTGGCGATGATGCAATTGGGGTTGGCTTGAAAATAGTTATCTATCTTGATGTTCCAAGTCTTGGGCATACAATGTGTGCAATGTCAGGGGAATTTCTATGTTAACTAAAACCCTGACCCTGATATCGCATTTCCTGAAATGCCGAGTCCCGTTAGAGATTGGACTACAACATATTTCAGCATCTACGTAGTCAAATTATTTGAACCTGCGATAGATATAACACGCCTTAAAAGCCAAAATTCACAGCAACATTATGCTCCAAAAGTTAACAAAGTATGGCGTTAACCACCCCAATAACCTGCCAATTTGAAGACTACTTGCAAGATAGATGGTGAAAAGGAGTTCAAAAGTGGAACTGTAACTATCGTTGTTGCCCCAGCAGCCCCTTCATTGTAGACACTTTGCCAAGCTTCTGGGCAGCTAGTAGATTGTCCATGAACTTGTGTACTAACACCTAACTTTAAGCCAAGCGCAGCTAAACCAACTAGTATTGTGCGACGTTTCAACATTATTTCTTAATACCTAATAGTTCGCCTTTGTTTATTGTGTAAGGTAAAGCGAAAAGGTACAGGACATACTTAAACTTTTCGGTTTACCTAACCTAATAACTTTCAAATTTAATTTAATTAAGTACTAATTGCTACATTTAGCAATTAAAAAGCCATTGTAATCTTATTGGTTATTTAACACTAGAGTTTTAGATATTGAAAAAAATTATGGAACTACTAAAAATAGTATTCAATTTTTAATGAAAAACCGTGTTATAAACACAATGATTTAATTAAAAAACTCATCTATCTTTAGGAATAAAATTAGATTAATTGTTGTTAGTACCTTTTTACTCTGCCCTCCAAGGATTGAGAAGCCCCTTCCTTCTTTGTTCGCTTGAACTGGAGCAAAACAAGCTCCGTATCAGCTTTTCCCCTTGCCCTTTGCCTCTTTTGACAACCAATTCAACCAATTTACAGGCAAGCATAAGTACAAAATTTTTCTGATTCGTGGAAAAAAAACTTAGTAAATGCCCAAGGGGGGCATTGTGTTTTTTGACAGAGAACGGCAAAGTTTTACTTAATAACTTAGTCTGGAAATTGACAAGCACAGGTAGTAAGAAAAAATACCTTGTAAGTAGTAATAGTTACGCTATCGCTACTCATAAGAGATTTTATCTTTATTAACAAATTATTTACGGCGCTGTCATCCTTGAATCAAGTTATTTTTGGTACTAAAAAAACTGTATCAAAAGCAATACGAAAACGACACATTAGCGAGAAGCAAAATGATTACAATCCGGCTAAGAGAGTTGCTTTTGACTATTACCATTTTACCGATAATGGTTCAGCCTGCTGTAGCTCACTCTCTCTACTTTGGCAATCAGGGCGAAGATATTCCGCTATTGTTCGGTCATCCAGAGGAGGGGGAAGACTCAGTACTTTCCTATGCTCCGGCAAGTGTTAAGGAACTCACAGCTTACAATCTAACCAAAGCAGTTGTCCCTATTGAAATCAAGAATTTTCCAAATGGAATATCTATCATTCCTAACAAAGACGTTGCAGCACTATCCGCCTTTGTAGACCGAGGCTTTTACGTTGTCACCCCGGATAACCAGTATTTAAACATCTCTAAAAAAGAAGCAACAACCGAATACACTCAAGCCTTTCGCTCTTTTAATTACCCCAAAAGCCTCTATAGCTGGTCTGATGCGATAAAGGAGCCATTAGGTCTTCAACTCGAAATTGTTCCTTTAGAAAATCCCTTTGAGGTTGCAACAGGAGAAAATCTTGAGGTTCAGGTTTTATTTGACGGAGCGCCAATAAAAGATGTTTTAGTGGAATATTTGGGGCAATCAATAGAAGATGTGAATAAAGACGGCATCTTTTCCATCCCCTGGACGCAAGAGGGATTGAAAACTATTGAAGCAAGTTACAGCATACCTTTAAAAAATGATCCTGATACTGATGAGCTTTCTTACTCTGCCTCTTTAGGGGTACAATCTGTTCCTGAGCCGGAAAATTGGTTTGGTTTAGGTGCGTTCGCTTTTCTAGCGATTCTTGCTAGAAGTGGGTTCTACAGAACAAGCCGAAGGGTTTTGATGAGAAAGTAATTGGCACAAATTTAAATCCTTGAGTTTGGACTAATTGGCATTCAGCAGCAATGAATAGAATGGCAAGAGAAAGTTACTCAACTCCTTCTGTTGCCTGAGTTAAGTTTAATTGTTGAAAAAGAAGCAGAAACTAAGCAACAGTTAGGTCGGCATTCTTAAGTGATTCTTCGGATTTAGGTCGTTTAGATGCGTGTTTTTTGACGGTGGGATAACGGGGACGAGGAGGTGGCTGATGCCCTTGGGCACGACCAGGTGATTTACCGCGAGTTTTAGGCGGTTGAGCAGGAGTTCCAATAGTAGCCAAAATTAGGGGAAATGCTTGTGCTACACGCCCTGGAGACAGTGTATCCTGAGTTGATTGCCAAGGCAAGGGAGAATCAATACAGGCAAGGCGTGCTAACCATAGTTGCCAAGTTAACAAGGGCATGAGGTCACTCCATCGCTCTGCTGCCTGAGTAGAGCCAAGCTGAGGTTGTGTCCAATATAACCGCTGCTTTGCAAATCGATACCAATGTTCTAGGGCAAAGCGGCGTAAGTATTTGTGCCAAAGGTTCTCTAATGCAGGCATCGTCTTGCCTAACCAAGCTAGCCATAAGGGTTGAAACTTCCGATTGCGTCCTACTGGTTTAATGACCTCGACACGAATGATTTCCATTGCCCGGTTTGGCGATTGAAGGAAATGAAACCCACTCCAACGCATCACTTTAACTTGACCAATTTTGGGGTCTTCGATTTCTAGAGTCTCCCTTGCTATTGGCCAGGTTTCAGGGTCATTCAGCTTGAACTTATGACCATGCTTGCACGGAGCGCCTCGTCCCTTATAAGCACTGGGTGTACCCCAAACACATCGGTTTGAGGCTAAACGCAACAACAGGTCTACCTCAATGTTCTCTGTTGCTTGGACAAATTTGGCGTTGCCATAACCTCGGTCATAAGCAGCGAGCGGTCTGACTCCTAACTCACGAGTCACAGTTTTGAGTTGAAATACTGCTTTGCTTGTTGGAGTTTCAAAGCTGGTTATCCGTTCATGTCTCAATGGCAATGCCCAACTCCCATCTGCCTCTGGTATCCAGGCTAAAGTACTGTAGCTTTGTCCGATACCTATGCTCCCTCCTCTGTCCCCATGAAAAGTTCTTTCCCTGAGTGTCCTCGCTTCTGGTCGTGACCAAAAGCTATGATCTCCTGCTAGAAATGGCTGTTCATCCGTTGCTATCTCCTGTACCAGCAACTTCATCAGCTTCCTTTTCGGTGGACGACTATCATGCAGTGCTGCATAAATGCTTGGCCATTGCCGTCGAAATACTGGGCTTTGTGACAAGCTTACAAATGATGGGATACTCGGACTTGTCAATACTGCATCCATCAATTCAAATACTGCATCTTTGGCCTTCCCCAAACTATCGTAGATAGCTTGGCGGAATTTTTCTAGTTGTGTCAGGATCATCACGTCAATGATTTATCGATTACTTTCATTGACTTTACGGCAGTCAGTGTTACTGCTGACTGCTTTTCTCTAGCCTTTTAGTCCAAAGTCCAGATCATCCGTGGTAATGCAGGAATTGACTACGTTACAGGCGGCAATGGTGACGATTCCGTGTTTGGGGACGATAATAATGATCTTCTCTATGGTGGATGTGGAAATGATTCTGCCTTCGGCGGCACTGGAAGTGATCGCCTGTTTGGAGATGAAGGTGGCGACATACTTACAGGAACAGATACAACAACAAGAGGTATTGCTGAAGTTGACCTTTTGACTGGCGGCGCTGGGAGTGATCAGTTTGTGCTAGGTATTACTGTCGGTGTCTTCTACAGCGATAGTAATACTAGTACTTCGGGACTGGGCGACTACGCTCTGATTGCTGATTTCAATGCCACCGAAGATACGCTGCAATTGTCTGGCTCCAACTCGAGCTATAGCTTGGGAGCAGCGCCAACTGGTTTGGCTACAAGTACAGCCTTATTCCTGAATGAAACTAGTCCTGAACTAATTGCGATCATTCAAGGTTCTAGCAACCTCAGCCTTAGTGCCAGCTATTTCCTAACTGTCTAAACGAGGTTTCACGTTTTCAAGCGTGCCATTCATATCATAGAGAATATTCCTGGAAAAATAAGGATGATGAAAGGGTGAGAAACGCTTTATATTTACTTATAACGTCACCTCGTTTCATGATTGCTTCGTGTCACAGTTCAAAGCATTTGCACACCACCACTCACGGGTAAATATGCCCCGGTAATAAATTTTGCTTCGTCAGATGCTAAAAGCAAAATGGCTCCGGCAACATCCTCTGGCAGCCCATTTCGCTTTAATGGCACCATTTGAGCCGAAGCGTCTTTATGTTCTTGAGGTAATCGGGCTGTGGCATCGGTCAGGGTTAATCCTGGCGAAACGACATTAGCACGAATGCCGTGAGGGCCAAGTTCCAGTGCTAGACTTTTGATGAAGGCATCTAATCCAGATTTGGCGGTACTATGAGCGATAAAGCCTTCTCCTGGATGGCGAGATAAGCCACTACTGACGGCAATGATGCAACCTCGCTTGTGTTCTATCATCGAGGGAACAACTGCTTTACAGGGCAAGAAAGCGCCTTTGAGTTCTCCGACCAATTTTGCTTCAAAGTCTGACCACTGGTAATCCACAAAAGGAGCCATTGCAAAATTCGCGTTAGCATTAATTACCAACGTATCAATAACACCAAAGGTATCTACAACCTGCTGCACCATTGCATCTACAAGTTGTGGATCGCGCACATCGGCTTTAACTGCCATTGCCCGACCACCATCGGACGTAATCAATTCAACAAGTTCCACAGCGGCGGCTTCACTGCCATAGTAATTTACGCCAACCGCAGCACCATGCTGTCCTAACAGTTTGGCGGTTGCTGCACCAATGCCGCGACTTGCGCCTGTGATCAAAACAACCCGATCATGCAGCAACTGGCTAGTATTTGAAGTTTGTTGAAGTTGGGTCGCAACCATAATTTTCTCCTTCTATTTTGCTATGGTTTTAATCCCTCCTTTTTCACTTTGAGGAGAGAAAAATATGACAATTATCCTGAAACTCAGACATCATCAAGAATCGAGCGATCACTGACTGAACATCTACTAAATCCAGAGAAAACAGAGCATGCTGAACCATCATTTCCGGCAAGATGTTTTAAACATCCGCATCGGCTGCTGAACTGGCTCGAAATCTTCGGGATTGTTTAGGCTTGAACTTCAGGAGGTGCTTGGTCAGGATCAATTAACGGACTTCCAGATTGCTTATCTTCTGCAAGGGTCGGTTCAATCGCTTGGGGCGATAGTTTCCCATCCCTTCCCACCTGTTTAACCTCGGTCGTATCTTTTGGTTCAGTTACCGGAAGTTCGTTATTCCGTCGTGCGGCGCGTTCGCTCAAATAAGTTAACCAGGAAGGCGACCATGCTGAGTGGCTGTCCTTGCCAAATGCCCGCTCTTTGCCAATTCCACCCGGTTCTGGTAGAAGCTGATTTACCAAACTGAATAGATTAGTACTTAGTCCGGGGAACAGGGCATAGAATTTGACCGAGAGCCAGGTTGGGAAAGGCACAATGACTTCCGTAGCGCCCCGGCGTAGTCCAGCGATTGTGGCACGAGCAACCTTTTCTGCGCTGGCAGAAATCAATGGTAGCGAATCACTAATGCTGAACCAAGCAAATTCCTTGCGGTGTTGCCCTTTGATCACGGCATGATCCACAACTCCAGTGCGAATAAAGCCAGGACATACGGTTGTAACGGTAATTCCATCTTTTGCTAACTCGGTTCTCATTCCTTGGGACAGCCCAACCAGGGCAAATTTGCTGGCACAATACCCGACCATGTGCGGAGATGCCACTTTTCCCCCGACGGAGGAGATATTTACAATTCGTCCGCTCTTTTGCTGCCGCATCTCCGGCAAAACGCCATAGGTTGCGTAGAGCGGTGCCCAAAAATGCAGTTTCATCAAATCGTCGTAGTCCTGCATGGTTAAGGTTTCTAGTGGACCGATAATATCCGTTCCGGCATTGTTGATGAGAATGTCGATTCTCCCAAAGCGCTCTTTTACCTGTTGTACCATTTGCTCAACCTGAGCTTGATCTGTCACGTTACAGGTCAGCGCGAAAACTTCTTTACCTCGTTGCTCCAGTTCGGTTCGTGCGCGTTCAAGTTCTGCTTCATCCCGCGCACAGATTGCTATCCGTGCGCCTGCATCAATCAACTGGCGTGCCATCACCAGCCCCAATCCGCGTGAACCACCTGTGAGCAGAATCGTTTTTCCTTGCAGGTCATAAATCCGTTCGCGCCACCAGCGATCTAGCAGCAGGAAACCGGGTAGTAAGGCGAATGCAAAGGCGATGAGCCTGAGTAGGCTGTCATAGTTAATATGCATTAATTAAAAACTCCTGATGACTCCGATAGATTGGCGATATCAATTCATTGAATTGAAAACGACTCAAGCACCGACAGTGGCGCGATCGCTGATTTCCATTTCCAGAACTTCTTCAATGCGTTGAATTGTTGCCCAAGACAGTTGTTTACCCGATGCATTAGCGTTTTCCTGTACTTGTGCTGGTTTGCTTGCACCGATGATGACGCTACTAATTTCGGGATTGCGTAAGCACCAGGTAAGCGCCAATTGGCTCAAGCTCAAACCTTCTTGCTCGGCAATGGGCAATAGCCGCTGCACCTTGAGCAACTGCTGCTGATCTAGTTCTCCATTGTTTAAAAACATATTTTGTTTCGGGTCACTTGCCCGTGAATCTTGGGGTAATGATTGCCCGGGTTTGTATTTACCAGTCAGCAGTCCTTGCGCTAAGGGTGAGTAATTGATTATGCCAATCCCTTCTCGACGGCATAGGGGTAACACTTCTTTTTCGATCATGCGATCAAGCATATTGTAGCGAGGCTGATCGGATACGATTGGTGCGAGATTTGCCAACCGGGTCAGGTCGGTCGCATGGGCGAGTTGTCCAGCACTCCATTGAGAAACCCCGTAATAAAGGATTTTCCCCTGTTTCACCAGATGATCAAATGCCATCAGGGTTTCAGCCAGAGGTACGGTCGAGTCATAACGATGTGCCTGGTAGAGATCAATGTAGTCCAGCCCCAATCGTTTCAAACTGGCATCACATTGCTCCAAAATATGTTTGCGTGATAGTCCATGATCGTTGGGTCCATTACCCATTCGGAAATAAACTTTGGTTGCTAAAACATAGGATTCACGCGGGTACTGCCGCAGCACTTTACCCACAATTTTTTCAGCTTCTCCCTCGGCATAAACATTTGCTGTGTCAAAGAAATTAATTCCCAAATCATAGGCTTGCTTAATACATTGACCGGCAGTGTCTTCTGCCGTTGCACCACCATAGGTAAGCCATGACCCTAAACAAATTTCCGAAACCCGAATGCCGTGTTTACCTAACTGCCGATATTCCATAAGTCATTTCTTTTTGGTGAAACCTTCATTAACTCCGCCTGCTGTCAAAACCAATGCTAAAATTCGTATTTCAAACACGATGCGAACAAGCGATAATGATGGCGATCGCATCAAGATTAATTGTTTAGGCCCACTTTAGAAAATGTTGATGCTTAATTTCTCTTTCATCAGGAAGAAACACTAGTTCATAAATAGGTGAACTTCTAATAAAAAATTTTGATGATGTGTTCGAGAATCTTTGAGGCGATACCCTGACGTCGGTGTACCTTGGTGGTACGCAGTGATTTGATTTCACCACTTCTTGAATTTAGCTTACTGTAAAGGTGAGCTATGCCTATAGCAGTAAACGGTAACATTGCCCCTAACAATTGAAGTGCTTGGGCGTAGCTTTTTAAAGTAAATATCGCCGAACTATGAACTTGGAACCAGAGATAATTGCCATTTCTCTCTAAGGAATATCTACTCGTGTAAGTGCTGTACTTTTTGTGGCTAAGTAAATGTCTCTTCATATTCAGCCACAAGAGATAGGACATTTGTACAGTACACAAGTACTATAAAAAGTACTGAAAATGAATCTAACCCAACACTCAGAAACAAGGAAGTGAAGATACATGGCAATTGAAGAACTGCAAAAAAACGATATGATGGCGCATCTGCAAGAGTCTCTTGATGCAGGCAATGATATTGGCCATTACGGCAGGCTAGTATTTGCAATGGTGGCACGTCATTTCTTAAGTGAGCATGAGTTAATTGAGTATCTTCAAAAAGATAAAGACTTCACTGAGCAAGAAGCACGTTCCCTCTTTCTACAAGTACAAGGTAAAGATTATAACCCGCCTCGACGGGAGCGTATTCTTCAATGGCAGTCCCAACAAGAATTTCCTATCTGTCCGAATCCTGATGATCCAGATGCTTGTAACGTCTACAAAGACTTACAGTTTCCAGAGGAGGTATATGAACATATCTCCGAATATCATGAACATAAAGCAGATAACTAAAAACTGATGACTAACCAAAAAGTTGTTTTAGTTACTGGTGCATCATCTGGGTTTGGGCAGTTAATTGCTCAAAAACTGGCTACTGTAGGCTACTGTGTTTTTGGTACGAGTCGCAAAGAACATCCAGCCTCACAGGGCGTAGAAATGTTGACGCTGGATGTTACATCTGATTCTTCAATAGAATCGTGTATTAATCACTTACTTACACGGACTAACCACATAGATATACTTGTGAATAATGCTGGGCAAATTCATGCCAGCATGATTGAGGAAACTTCTTTAGAACAAGCTTTGGAGATTTTTGAGACGAACTTTTGGGGTGTTGTACGTCTTACTAATGCTGTTTTGCCCTTTATGAGACAGCAACGTAGCGGGCATATTATCAATATGAGTTCAGTGGCAGGGCTGATCGGCGCACCTGGTCAAGGTTTTTACTCTGCAAGTAAGTTTGCACTTGAAGGTTATAGTGAAGCATTAAGTGTGGAACTAGACCTATTCAATATTAAAGTATCTTTAGTTGAGCCTGGCTACTTTAAGACCAATTTTAACCAAGCCATGTTACAGCCTACCGCAATTCATAGTGATTATGACGCTGTACGTGATGTAATTTTCTCATCTGTCCAGGGCGCAATTGCACAAGGTGACAATCCTGACAAGGTTGCAAAAGCAATTGCTCGTATTGCTTCAAGCTCATCACCACGATTACGCTACCGTGTTGGCAATGAGGCACAATGGTTGCCTCGCTTGAGAGCGATACTACCTGATAAGCTGTTTCGCTTTGGTGCGCGTAAACGCTTGAACCTACCTTAAACCACAGCATGATTTAATCGGACAACGAATTAGGAACTCCAGTTGCTCTCCACAGTAGTAATATATGGCACTAAGGACTGGCTGGAGTTACTGATGGCAGTGCAGGTGATGGCGCTGCTGGTGGTGCAGTTGTTGGAGGCTCTGTACCAGGCTGACAGGCTCCTATAAGTACACTTAACCCAAAAGCTGAAGCTAGAAAAATAAATCTTCTGTTCATCATTCCTCTTTGAATAATTTACTTGAGCATCAGCAAATCATCTCTGAAAATATGGCTATATATTGATTGCTGAATTTCCTCATGTTTTACAGCTTATGGCAAAAACACATTTAGTAATGAATCTCTCCAACGTAGTTTCCTTCCTATTTACTACCCTTCACTAGCTGTTGTTGAGCGTTCACCATCTTCAGTATCTTGCCAATACTCCGTTGCTTCTTCTTGGCGTCACCGTGCCAATTGGGTGCAGTAAATGGGGTGAGTTGTTCAGGTGTTTTTTAGGATTCACTGGCTTGGTCTAGACGCTCAGGATTTTGTACGCCGATTAACCTATTCCAAAGCTGATAGCTAACTTCAGTCTTTGGCACATACCAGTTATTAGAACCTGCTTCCATACCACCCATTGCTGTAAACTCATGACGTTGTGGGTCATTGAGGTCAAGATATTTTGCACCCTGCTCTAACCGACTACCAACTGGTAGCAATGTAATTTGTTTCAGTTCTTCATGTGTATACTCTGGTAATTTGTCATGCAGTTCTTTAACCTCATAAGCATTCAGAGCTGCTTTTTCGGGATGCGTGCCTTCCAAGCCGGAATTTTTTCCAGCCAGAGGTTGTGGATTTAGGTCTTGTTGCCATTCGTCTGGCTTACCATCTGTTGGTTTCCCTTGTTTTTGAGTCTGAGCCATTGAATATTCTCCTTTCGCTTGACTACCACTAGTACATCCAATTTGGAATTAGATGCCAACTACTAAAAGAAGGACTTAAAGTTTCGGCTGTACGGACTGCATCCCACACCATCAGTCGCGCTGCCTGGTTATTAATCATCATATCTGCTAGTTTTAAAGCCAATTTTTGTGGAGCTATTGTTAATGAGCGTTGTATTAGCTAATACCAGGTTTCCGTAATCAGTTTCCGGACGGAGGTAGAAGCAAAATAGAACCATAGCGGGAGTAAACAGCCGCAAATCACAAGTTTTATAAAGAATAGTCTTGGCAATTTCTTTAAATTACTAGTCAATCCTTCGGCTGGAGAAATTGTCTATCTTTCTAAACAATCAGGAGTTTCATTATGAAGCCAGGACAGTACTTTACTCGCATTATCGGCATCATCTTTACTGTGATTGGTGTCATGGGGTTTATTGCAGCTTTTAAAACAGCGCCTGCAACTACACCTCATGTGGCTGGGCTTTCATTCACAACTGGCTACGGTGATCTGTTAGGATTGTTCCCCGTCAACGTCTTACACAATATTGTTCACCTTGTTGTAGGCGTTTTAGGCATGGTGGCATCTGTTTCATTAAGCAGCGCCCGTCTTTACAGTGGAATGCTAGCTATATTCTACGGGTTGCTTACTCTTATGGGGCTTTTTCCTCCTACCCAGGCTACTTTAGGTCTTATCCCTATTTTTGGCAATGATATTTGGCTTCATGGTATTACTGCTGCGATCGCCATTTACTTTGGTTTTATTGCCACACCAGATTTATTGGAACTCAGTTCCGGGGAAAGCCACAGTCTTAGCCAGAAATAAATTGTTGCCTAGCTTTATAGTCAATTTTGTAATTTGTAGCATTGGGCTGACCAATTACGCCCACTGTCTCCAACACAGGATCTTGTTTTCAGTTTTCCCTCAGCAGTAATTTTTCTAACACAAAAGCTCCCAAACCGAATCTTCGCACCGGATTTTTCACAATACACCACTGTAATAGCCCACACCAGCAGGGCTTTCGGCAATACTCGTGAGAATCGACTAGGGAGATGATGGACTAGCCTCATAAGAGCGATGTCTACGACGGGCTGTCCGGTGTCGCTACTTCCTCTATCCCTAGATTCCTGCTCATCAGCAGCCCATCACCAGCAACCACTGTGATACACCAAGGAAGAAGCTCAAAATCGCGGATACCGTCTGTGATACGTTGGCTGATACTGATTCCTAACCTTTGTAATGCCAACTTTAAGATTATTCGTTTTTTGCGTAAAGTATGAAAATTGAGTTGAATAGTACTATATAACGGTACCTATTATGGATAAACCGGGGACAACGCTAAAAGTCTCCTATATAATTTACTTCTAACAAAAACTGCTCTGGATTAACTCCAGGGCAGTTTTATGTTGAGTCGATTAGCCTTAGTTTAGTAATCGCTATGATATTAGATAGGGTTTTATCATTCATTAGGTGTCAAATAATCAACAAGACTAAGCAGCGATCGCTTGGTGGCAAAAGCGATTTCCAGATTCGACTGTCAACCAATTATGTAGTTGCAGATTTGTTATCAATTCGCTCACAATGGCATCAAGCTTTTGACAAAGTTTTTGAATGTGGTAATATTCATGCTTTGCCGTTGAATGTGCGTTCTTGAGTTATTTCCTCAGTTGCCTCGCTTGTTGCTCCCCGTGGCACAATGCTTGCTGATTAATCGTGTTCGAGACACAGAAGCTAAAACCTTTGGCCCACCTCGTTCATTATCAGACTCGAAACTCAAACAGTTTGTATAGGGAAAGTTAGATTGAACATGAATGAGACTTTAGCAGCCACACTAGGTGAATTACAAGCACAAATATATTGGTTACATGATGCTGAGAAATTTGCAGAATTGGCATCAGCAGCAGCTACTATATATATGAAACTTGGTTATACTCAACAGCAGGCCCAAACCGCAGGTAACTTAATTAGTCAGGCTTATCAATTAGCGGATGATGCTGCTTTAGCCCAGAAAGCAGGTAATTTTGACAAAGAAATACAGTTTTATTATCAAGCTAAAGATAAATTAACCCAAGTAGAAACTACATTAGTTTATCAAACCAGTATCGCCATACATCAAATGAAATGGTGGATGTATTTTCGTCATAAACAAAAATTACAAATTCTGCTCCACTTATTTTTACAAAATTTTAAAGCGGTAGGGCTGATTAACTTACTTACTGCTCTTAAACTTACATATTTTCTCATGGAAATAGGCAGAGTTCACAAATCGCGTGATATCGGAACCACTAAACATAATGCTATAAAATACTGGACAGAATTATTGAAAATCAAACCGCCACAATATCCTTATCTTGGTTAAACTGCTATTTTTAGGCTTGAGCGCGATTAGTAAACGACGCATCCTTAATTTTTCTCTCTTGATGGGAAGGGAGCGTTCCGTTTCTCTTATAATATGAATTACGCTTTTTCGGATTAGCGTAGATATTAAAAGAATTCACAGTGGGTTACGCCCGGCTACGCTCTAAGGGAGATCCAATAAATAAATCAGCCCAGCCGTCGCTTTCGCCCTTAAGGCGAAAGCG
>NZ_JACJTR010000036.1 GCF_014698795.1 Nostoc sp. FACHB-892 | reverse complement strand
ATGATGTAAGCTAATCGTTTTATAGCCAAGCCATGCACATATTTGACCTTTAGGAGTTCGGACACGAATGTTTCCACCATCGACACTTAATTCTTCAACCGTGTCTTCTTGCATTGGCAAGTTAAAGTTATGACGATGTACTAATCTTTGTTGGCTACTATGCGAAACTTGTACGCCTGTAAAATACTTGATGTCTGATGCTGCATCTTCATAGCTAACATTCGCACTTACCCTTAAACAACAAGTTTCTAAGTATGGACTTAGTTGAGTACTCGGTGCGACTTCTAATTCAATGGCTTGTTTGCTCGTTATTGGTAACTCTCCAAGGATACTTTTGAGCCGTCGTTGGTATCCTGCGGTTGTTCCTGTAACCGTTTTGATAAAAAAACCCCTACTTCTGGCATAACGTGCTTCTGCATTTGGCTCCGCACTGCTTCTTCAATAAGAGCAAGATTTGTGAGCTTTTCTTGTGACGTATCTTCGTACAATATTTTAGCGATTGCTTGAATGTGTTCTTGAAGAGCTTGCTTTTGTTCTGGGGTCATCGGTAAGTAAATACACTCGTCTTACCTATCCTGACTGATTTTCGCCTTCTTTGCAAAAAACTGGGATGCTCCCCTTCAGAATTTGTAACTTTAACGAGGTCTGATTCAATTTCGGAAACCTCAGCTTTTAGCACATCCGCCCATTTAGGAGCGGCAGATTTTGTACTTTTCTTTAATTGAATACGAAAGCGAATGCGAGTTTTATTTAACTGTGAGAAATTATGGCGCTCGACTACTGCATCAGTTAAGAAATTTGCAACGATAGGGTTGTCAATTGCTTGTACCATGATTATTCACCTCAATCATTACTTTTCACTTTCAATTCAGCGAAGCTTTCTTTGTGACTATTTGAATGTCTTTAGTAGCTCTATAGATTACTTTTGTAGAGCCATTTTGTAACCTAATGTGTCTTTTGATGACTGGTGGTTTATGTATGGACATGGTTTAAAATAGCTGAAGTTGTTGCGAATTATCCTGTATCACAGGCTTGTTATAAACCATGCCTTCGACTTCATAACAGCGAGTCATGAGTTTGTTCCGATTTAGCCGAAAGCTGGCTTTTTTCTTTTGATTTGGCAGAGGTACAAATAGATACTGTGGATGTTTTATAGTGCCTTCATCACCCAAATATCGGGAAAGCGTACCGTTTATTTGGTAAACTTTCGATGAGCTTAATAGCGTTGTGTCGTAAACCTTAATCAAATTTAATTCCATCTTATTAGCAGTGAAGTGTGCCATAATTTGTTGTGGAATCGATTTTTCTCTACAGTCAGATTTAATTAATCTGACTGTAGAGTTTTTCACGCATAATTCGTTACCTTTGCGTTAATTATTGATTGAGAGTGACAGAAGACTACAGATAGAAATGCTCGAAAATCAGATTTAATTTTTCCTTTGATTCATCTGATAAGGCGTTAAAATCAAACTCTTCAGAGTCCCAAACTTCATCAATACTGGTAGACTCATCGATAATATTGGCAATCAAACTCGATTCATCGTCGTGCTTCCAACCATTTGCTAGAAGCCACGGCAGAATTCCTTTAGAACGCAATAGTTTATCGATATCGAACGAGTCAGAAAACTGCTGTAAGTTTTCGATACTAGGGTGAACGATTGTTGTAGTCATTTCTTGTTATTGGCGAACTATTAGACAGCATGTATTAGCTGTAGACAAAGTTTGAGCAACTTCTAATTACAGTTACTCAAACTCTGTTTACAACGAGTTAAAACGCCATCTCAAGAGCAGCTTTTGTTACAGCAATTGCCTGTTTACTGACCTCGCGCCAGTTCGTTTCTTCGTTGTAGGATGCCATGACTAATTCCGACTCTACCCATACCCGACAGAACAACACATTTTCATCTGTCGTCCCCGGAGTAGGCTGTAGTGTGATGGGAGAATATAATTGTTGTGGAGTAAGAGTAGCAATCGCGGCTAATACAGATTTAGCAAAGTGAGTATCATGCCCACTTTCTAATATATAAGGTCTGTCTGCTTGAATTGTAATCAGCAACTTGTAAACTTCCTTTCCTCTGCGCTCACACTTCTCGAATTTCAGTTCTTTTAGATATCCAGTTAAGGCAGTTTGGGTAATGGCACTTGCTTCACTGTTGTTTAGGGTATACCACAGTGAACCATTGTGACGATTACAGTAGATTTTGCAACTGCCAGCATCAGAATGCAATCCCAGTTTCGGTTTATTGATTGCTGCGACTAACTGCTTGAGTAGTTCTTCCTGGCGCATCAAGAGAGTAAATAATTCTGATGTTTGTTCAGGGGTCATGTATTTTTACCAAAAGCATTTCACTTTCGCATTGGCGCAGCCGTAGACTTCTTGAAGCAGCAGGCGCGACCGATAAAGATTTCGGTCACGCCCACCATTTTACTTACGCTGCTACCAACTCCCGACGAACTTGCGGCAGTTCAATCGGAGCAGTTGCCCTGGACAGTCCCTCTACAGCCTCTTTCACACTCCAATAACGTACTCCATTAACACAGCGCCAATAGTAAGTCTTGGGGTCGTTTTCCCATAACTCATCAGCGTTTCTGACCTTAAAGACAATTCCCAAGAACTCACCATCTAGATATACGTTGTGAGCAGTTTGAAGGTCAGTGCGTCCTACATAGGTTAGTCGGTAGCCGTTCACTGGCATACATAAGTCTTCTGCACGAGTACCGCGATACGAGCAGTTACCGCACCCATGTCCTTCGCAGTCTGGACAGATGGCAGCAGGCATATTCCACTTCGGGATGGTGAAGTCCCATCCACTTGGTGGTGTTAATATTCGAGCCTTGTGAGAGATATAACAACCAGCATGACCGATTACCTTATCAGGATAGTATTGGACGCTCAATGATAGCCAATCACAATCACCCAACAAGCCAATTTTCTCAGAAGCTTGTTTCAATTCCTCATCTTCTTTGTGATTGCACTTTACTGGAGCAGAAAGACTCGCTTTTACCTCTGCTACAGCACGTTTGAACGATTGTTTATGGTATCGAGCATAGCCGTGGATCATTTTTACCCACACGATATCATCACTGTTGATCCAGATAGTCACTACATCTTCGGGCTGGCAGTTTTTGGAGTAGTCCGACTGATTGACGATGGTTGCAATGATTTGGCGATCGCGTGTGGTTAATGGATCTTTTGTTGGCGTAGGGGCTGAAAGTTGTGTCATCATTAGATAATTGCCTCTTCTTTAAAAGGTTGGGGGCATAGGGGCGATCGCAAGTTTTGCAGACAGCGCGATCGTCCTATTTTTATTGGTCAGTTTGTTGTGCTGAAAGCACAACACTCTCTCTCAATCTAGAATTGGCGAAGCCTTATATTTAATGCTCTAAGCCAGTGGCTAGAGCTACCAAGCAGGATACACAATGGTCAAGTGACAGGCGGCTTTAACAGTTTTAAAAGCCAAGAGTCATCCTGTTTGGCATTTTTATTAACCGAACCCGTTTTTCCAATGTGTACCCCTCACCTTCTCTGGTTGTGCCAGTGCATCAGCTACGCCTCAATCGGTACTTCCGGTTCTCTTGTCATAGTTCAGTGATAAGCGCTGCTTTATTTTTTTTGGGAGGCTAGCGCTTGTTTCCTCCTCTATAATCAAATATTATTACAACCCTCGGTACAAAGTCAACCCTCGGTACAAAAATTTCTAGGAATTTCCATTTTAATAGATGGAATTAAGGCAGATGGGTGTATACCTAGCGTTATGCATAATGCAATTAGAATTCGGGGAGATATAGATTTAGCAACTCCAAGTTCAAGTTTTCTAATAAGTTCTTGGGAGCATTCTACTTGTTGTGCATTTATGCCATCTGCTATTTTTTGGCGGGATGTCTTACCACGCAGTGCTTTCAACTTTTCTCCACACTCCGGTTTCCATAAAATAAGCACCGCCCAGTCTAGCGGAATCATATCCACCTCCATTAAATTCGACGCTTCGTTTTTTGTACCGCCGATTGTATTTTCATACATAATATAGTACTATGGGTTGTAATCAGCAACAATTCAATTTAACTACGTTCACATCGTATAAGGTGTGTGCAAGAGAGCTTTATGCCAAACAAAGAAGGCAGTTAAGATTAAGACTTCGCAAGGAATTGAAGTTTGCGAAGACAAGGCTTGCTGACAACACATAGATTGAAAATGATCGCTAGCCGTCCAAGCAGCTGCGATCGCTTTCTCAAACTCATTTACAAAAAGTGACGCAATTATAATGCTGACACACTTTTGGCGTGATTCAGAAATTAACCAAATGCCCCAGTCTGGGCAAATAGCCAAATACACAATACCAAAAGGGTATGTTAATGCTACCCAAATGGCTAGAGCTAACCGTAAACTTTTGTCAGATTACATAAGGCTAAAGTCTACAAAAGATTATTTACAAGCACTTGGGAACGATATGGGAATTCCCATATCGTCTCTAATAATTGAAATTGAAGGGTATGGCAAGGAACAAGGTACTTGGGTTCATCCAGAAATCGCAATTGATTTAGCCCGATGGGTATCTGTTTCATTTCGCATTTGGGCAAACAGAACCTTAATGACGGTAATGCTTGCAAGTGAAATAGAGGTAGTACAAGAGCAAACACCTCAAAGTTTAGCCCCATCCCATGAAGCCGCACAGTTAGCCCTGCTGGTGGGTGAGTTCGCATTCCTTAGAAAAATCCCTCACCGCGCAGTTAGCCATTAACGCCGCCACCAAAATTAACCCTGCACTTAAGCCAGCCGCTGACGAGTTGAAGAGTGCGATTGCAATTACTAATGTCAGCGATGATGCTTACCTTAAGCCTACAGATATTGGTGAGGTAGTTGGAATGAGTGCAGTAGCAGTGAACAACTGGCTAGTTCATGCTGGTTTGCAATATAGAACAGATGACCGGAAAATCCCATATCGTCCTACTGAGTCAGGTAAACAGTGGGGGCGGATGGTAGCAGCGATCGCCAAAGGCTCAAACCAAACTGTTTTTCAACTACGGTGGTTGCCAAGCATTACACAATTGTTTAATGAACGCAACTGAGGTGAAACAGTGGAAGAACAGATTGATGAAACTGGTAAAGAAATCAGCCTTGCCTACAGATTTTATCAAGGTTATGGCTATTTTCTCTCTTCAACCGTCGCCCAATGGCTAGGTGTTGAGTCTCTAAGAAACTGGCAGTACAAAACGATACTAGATATGCTTGCAGTCGATTTAATTAGCGATGCCATCCACGAGAAAGGAAACGAACAAGGCAGGCGGTACCTTTCATACTTCATGCTACACGGCACTTACTCAGGTAGACAAACAGTTTTTGGGCATGATGTAGATGTAGCCCAGATAGAAACGGTGTTAGTCATGATTAACCTGCAAAAAACAATTGCTCCTCATTTTATTCCAGAGTTTGAGGTACAGCTATGACACGTTTTCAAGCATTTTCTTCTTCCAAATGAACGATAGCTTCATTCTTCCCTTAACAAAGTTTTAGCTATTTCAGCTTACAATTTGTCTGACTTCTGCTGACAAAGACTGTTCAAAATCTTCTTAAAATCACATCTACCGTTCACACCCGATGCCATCACCATCTCGGTCAAACCCATGAGGATCGGGTGGCAGTACTTTAAACCTTCGTTGGCTAATATCTCGGCAATTTAAGTCTGGTGAATTCTTTGGAATGCAAAAATCTGGGTAAGAGGGATCACAGTTATTCTGTTGCTGCGGTTGAATCGCCTGTGAAGTTGTCTTTTGGGTAGCTCTGTGGCGGAAGTCCCAAGGCATCACAGGATTAGCCTGATTCCAAAATGCTAAACGCTGTTGTTTGGCGGTGTTTTCACCCTGCAACAAGCTATCTCTAGACTCTGGACAGCCTTTGAGATACTGGCGATAAACAACAGCTTGCCCTTCTTGCACCATACTCACGTTGACACTGCGATTACCAACAAACACCTCTGCAACCAAGCGCTTGTATTTGTCAGTTTCAATAGCACGTAGGGTAATTCCTTGTCCCACTGGCAGTAATTGTTTAAGTCTTGCAGATGATTGTTGACCCCAAGGATTCTGTTTCATCTCTGGTGCATCAATGCAAGCAAGGCGGACTGTTACAGTTTTGTTACCAGTTTTCACTCGTATGGTGTCACCGTCACCGACGCTTACAACTGTAGCAGTAAGGTTATTAGCAACAACTGGTAATGTTTGAGCTAGAAGCAAAACGCTAATTGCAACAAAGCCAAATTTCGGGAGCATCTGTAGTAATAATCACTATATACTTAATACTTATGATGCCCAGATTAGTAGTTAAAAGTAATTGAAATTGCACTTAGCATAACTATTTTGACTTAAAGTAGATAAACATCTGTAGACAAAAATCTTCGTCTAGTTTTTGTAAACTCTGATTAACGGTGTCACCTTTGGTTGATTGGGATTAGTTAGGTTTAATCGATAAGCAGTTTTTAAAATATCTTCCATCTTCTCGCCTTTGACTGTAATTATATAATTTGCTGGTCGAGAAGGGTCTTTCTCAAATTTCTCAATTACCTTGTCTTGAATAATTGATATGTCTTTTAACCTCTGTGGTAGTCGAGCATTAGGTTCCCAAAGACATAAAACACCTGTAGAGTTGGGAAATTTTAGTAATTGTAGAGAGTATTTTTTATTGTTAACTTGAAAGAAAGATGTCGTCAATATTCTAGCTTGATTCTGTGGTGGTATTTGCTGAAATACTTCTCGTGTTCTCTCATGACGGTGACAGTTTCTATCGATAATTGGTTCTCCAGCAAGCGCAGATTTTGATAACGCTGATACACCTATACCGTAAAAACTTAAGCTTGTCAAAGCCAAAGCAATAACTTTAGAAAAATCAAGCATAGTTTAAATTCTCAGTTTTGGTATCGACGACTGAGTAAAAATTTAAATTGTTCCTAAGCTCGACTTTAGCATAATCAAGTGTTGATCCAAGAGCGATAGCCGTTCGCGCCAGCGTCTACTTTGGAGAAGGCTTAAACGGGAGCTTATCGCAATTTCGTTTAGGCCGTTAGCCGAGTATCACCCAGAAGTAGATTTGCGAATCGTGGGCATGGAAGTACACTTTTCTCAAAGGGAGAAAACAAGATTAAGTCTAAATATTTAAGCGGCCTGTAGTTAACAATTGATATCCACCAACAAAACAAGCCATTGAAAGGCAAAACTGCCATAAACTTGTAGGGGTGAGGACAGCGCGGCTACTAAAAAAAATGAGAACTATTCCTATACCCAGTGCCACCCAACCTAACGCCTTTTCCTGACGGGGCAAGACAAATAACATCAGAATTCCTGAAGTTAGAAATAATATAGAACCATCAGCAGCTATACCACGCCACCAATAGGGATATACGTTGGTGCTGAAGTAGATATTTTGACCAAGAAAGTAAACTCCGGCTAGTAGTAATATTAAACCGAGTAACTTCAATAAAAATCTCATTTATTTAGATAGAAAAAATGTGCTAAACCTATATTGCCCAAATAGAAGTGCAATACTTACTTTAAATCTCAAGTAGGCGCAGATCCACCAAGCGCATTTCTGTAAGCATCAGCAGTTTCTATGCCAAAACCACCAGCTTGAGCATGACGGAGTAGCGATTGTACTATCGGCATCGCAATACTCATGCCAAATAGGGCATTGAAACCTGCAATAACGACTGGTGCAGATAATACAACTGTAAATTCTGGAAATAACGCCAATACAGCCACTAAGATCAGAAAAACAATCGGTGTCGCAATACCTGCTGCCTTTGCCGCTTCTACAATTAAATTTTTATACTCTTCAACAGTAATATCGCCCCGATAAAGATCCAAGGAGTATGAAATCCCTGTGACTATAACTTGGGTAAGAATAGCGGTTCCTGTAGCAGTGATCCCCAACTTAGCAATTGTTCCAGAATTGCTGACAATAGAATCTACTGCATTATAAACCCGAACATAAAACTGCTCCCCAACAGTCATCACTTCGGCTCCGCGACGCAGATTATCAACACCCACTTCCCATAGGATGTTGTCAGCACCGTTTGAGCCACCTTGGGAGCGTGGAATGATATGGCTACCATGTTTATCGCTTAAGAATTCACGGATAGTCCTTTCGTCTCCTCCAAGCTTTGATGTGCCTGGAATTTTCTCAAACAGCTTCATCACATCTGCATCAGAGCGAGGTAAATCTCCAGTTCTCAGACCAGCACGATACCTCAATCTATATGCAATCTTGGGCATCTCTAGAGCTAGTTCCGCAGCTGTCTTAGGCAAGTTTTGTAATGCCTCAGCTATAGCTACACTCGAAGTTGTCACACCAATTGCAGTGCCTTCTAATGCTTTACCCACATTTTGTACAGCTTGAAAACCCTGCTGTGCTGTTGCAGATAAATCAGTAACTACATTAATACTTGAGGTAGTAATCTCTACAGTAGTATTTTTGATTCCATCAACAACCTCTTGTATCCCGTTTGCTGTATTAGTTGCTGCTTCTTGCGCTTTATATTTGAGCGTATCCGCCAAATTTCGTGCTTGGTTGATGAAATCCATGTTTTAGTAAACTGTTGTTTTGATAATTTAGTATTTAGTTCAGCTTCTCCCCTCAAAGCTAAGAACTACATCAGCATTAGTCATGAACTTCCAGAGGGATATTTAAAGAGATAATAAAGAACTTACAAATTTAGATTGTGTTAGCTTAAAAATTGAGCTATAGAACTAGTGTAGGCTGTTTTATTAACTATTTAGTAAAATTTTCTGTTGATACAGCAATCAGGATTATATGAGCCAGTTTTTAGCTTCGGTATTATGTTCTTGAATTGAACAAAGAAAGCGATCGCTGCTCATCAAAGGGTTCAATATGCTTGAAATGCAAAAACTGTGAATAGATGTAAGGTAAAGCTTTTTCAGTAATTAAGGGTTTAGTAGAAATACATGGTAACTAGCAGCTTATCCAACGTATGGCTAGAGACAAGCTCCGTATAGCTAGATTTTAGCTATCATAAACGGTAGATAGTTTTACAAAAACTAAAGCATGAGATTTTTACTTCAAGGCTTAGTAAACAGAATATTTTAAGTAGTTTATCCTATTTTCTTCCTATTTTGCTTTACAGTATATTTAATATTTTATAAATTTACTCTATTTACGTTTTTATAATTTAATGATATATATGTATCAATAAACTATAAATATTTAGTACTATGTCTATTTCAAACCCAAGTAATATAGCGTCTGCTATTCAAGTTGGGAGTATAGCTTCAAAGGCTTTACAAAAAATAGCTCCTATTGTTTCAGAAGCTTTTATTGAATCAATAGAGGTAGAACAAAAACAAAAGTACAAGTCTAGCAAAGATTAATTTTAATAACCCTAAGCTCCACGTATGTCGGGTAAAGCACATCCAGGTAATATGTTGAATTTATTTGCAGAAATTCAACATCATCTTCATAATGGCACTATTCACCACGAATTAAGCCTAATTGTAAAACATACAAGAGACAAAGAAATTTTAAATATTTGTCAAAAGGTATCAGATTGTTTAGAAATAGAAATAGATACTAGTTTCCATCAAAATAATATAGAGCAGCATTTTAACTCTGTAAAAGCTCTGATTAATCATTTTCACAAAATAAATGATATCTACAATAAAATTTTAGAAAAAGTATCTGAATGCGATCCAAAATGGATAGAGGCTTTATTCAAAGCTACTGAGTCTCAAATAGTCTCATTGTCTAACTACTATGCTCTCCTTGATAGAATGCCAGATATTACTGATGTTAATGGTGAGCCTGTAAAGCCAGGGGATCTTGTGGCTATTAAATGTAAAGATGAAAAGGAGAGAAATTACGAACATTACGGAATCATTGTACCTAGTCAAAAAGGTTTTAGAGTAGCACACTTTTTTACAGGTGCAACCATTAAAGCTCAAAATAGCCTTGTCGAAAAAGGATTTGGTTACGTTCATGAAACAGCCTACTCTCCAGATTGGATTATTAAAGAGCATTTACCAGAAATAATCCCTTACAGCCATTTAGAAGGGCGTATTAAAGAGTCTAGAAATCAAGAAAGAAGAGTTTGGAATAAACTAAGCTATAACTGCGAACATTGGGCAAGGCAGATGTTTAATGGAGAAGCGAAATGTACCCAATTAGAAGACATGAAAAACAATAAAGAAGCACTACTCGTTTGCTAGAATTTTGCCGTTTAACAAGTTATAGCTTGGGGATGCATTTGGGTGTTGAGCTAGTATTTTCAGGAATTTCATAATCAGCAATAGCAAGAGCGATTGCCTGTATTTGCTATTCAGGCAAACACTCAGGACAGCTAACCATAGTTTGTATAAGTGCGAGTACACCTTGAAAACTAGTACTGAACACCTATCTATTTGCTCTTAACAATTTAGCTATAGGGAAGACTACGGGAGCATAAACAAAACTATCGTGGAGATTGGGAACTATAGAACTTATCCATCTCTTAATCTTAAGAATATAATTTTTTTCATTCTAAATCGTCAGTCATAAATTTAATTTCTTCAATTAAGATAGAGTAATGCTTCCAAATATTATGAGATGCTTGAGAGTCTAATTTATGTTTCTTACAATATAGAATAAACCAAATTAGATTAAGTATGTTTCTCTGTTCATAATTAGGCAACTGATTAAGATTATTAAGTAATACAATATATTTAGGTATGTTGGCTGAATGCTCTATGCGAAACTCTTTAGGAATAGGGCCAACCTTGTATTGATAATCATTAGAATTTATCCTATTAATAAGCTTGCCATACTTATCCATAAGCTTTTGATAATGCCCTTGTGATCCATAAATGTTAGAAACATGATAATTAGTTAAAAAATTGATAAGATAAAATAAATTTAAGTTTTTATCGTAATCTAGTCTATGCATCAAACTTGCTATTGTCTCTCCAGCCAGTGAAAAGACTATATCTTTGGTGAAATAAGCTATAGATTTAAATGGATTGAAAACAGAATTTGTGGAGTCTGGAATTGTTATGTTTGAGATTCCAAAATCTATTCCTGTTGACTCTTTAGAGTCTGCTCTAGCTGTAATTGAGTTTTTAGAGTCTGAGTTAGTTGTGCTTGAGGTTTCAAAATCTGTTCCTGTTGACTCTCTAAAGTCTGCTCTAGCTGTGATTGCGGTTGTGGTTTCTGCGGTAGTTGGGGTTGGAACAGAAGTTGGAAACTGATAACTATCACTATAATTATTATTGCTACTATCAATAACACTATTATTAAGCGAGTTTTCTGGTTCGTTTGAGGAAGAGCAGGAGGTTTCTTGTGTTGACCTGGTTCGGCTGAGGACACTGTTTGCTTTTTTTTTTCCGCTAATAGAGAATTATTTATAACTGGTTCCTCTACAAGGGATGCAAAGCCTCTCCACACACCAGCTTTGTGCAGAATATTTCGTTTCTCTAAATTTTCTGTTACAACAACTAAAACACCATCATTTTTTGTTTGCCCGTCCCAGCTAATCCAATGTTTAGGTAGAGGATGATTTTGTATTTCTTCAGCTAATTTCTCTAAATCTGAATTTGATCTGTTCGCTATGTAGTATTCTTTATAAGATTCTATATGGCTATTATCTGATTTGAAGATTGTTTCAACTTGCTGAGTAAATTTATTAATCTTATTTAAATTCACTCGAAACTCTTCTACTTCAAAAAAATCGATTGATTCTTCTACCATTTTACAAAAAGATAAATCTTTATTTAAAATACTAGAAATTGCACTATAGGCAATTTTTCGTAAAATTCCTTCATTATCTTCTAAATCGTCAGTTATCCAAACTACAGAATTTAGTACCTTCCTTCCTAACTTATTAGAGCGATTTGGTGACTCAATACCTGTTACTTCTAATAAAAGCTTCTTTTCCTCGTTATCTCTTAAAATAATGAGAGACGGCTTTACTTCATCAATTAAATCGTTAACGATAACTACTTGGTTGTTCTCATCACTTATAACTTGACGTTTAATCAAATTAGGAACTTCTATAGGCTGATATTCTTCACTCTCAACTTTTCGCCAGTGAATACCTGTCTTGCCTAAAGCAGAAGTTTTTACATAAATTTTAAAGCTACTCATAACTCAATTACCTTTATGAATTTTTTAAAAAATAGGCTGTGGAACTTCTAACCATTTATGTCCTTGAACTATGGCAAAGCCATCATTATTTTTGGAACCAATAGCAAATCTAAATAAAGCATTATTGAAAGTATTAATTTGTTCTTGAGTTGCTTCAACTTTAAATAAAGTCGATTCTAGACTGATTTGAATTTCTTTTACACCAACTTGTTTTCTCTCAACTTCCCCTTTTGCTGTTTGATAAGGAATTTCTCGATCATCGAAAAAGTTAGCGACTTCTCTAAATAGCCACCACATTCTATTACGCTCGACTAAAAGCTTTTGTTTTTCATCAAATTCCTTTTTAGCAATTTCTAAGCGGTATTTTTCAGAACCTAAGCTTGTTCCAAGCTTTTCTAATTTTTCTTTTTCTTCTACCAAAACAGATTTTTTATTTTCTAAAAACACATTTATCAGAAATAATAAGATGTACCGAAGAGGCTGCTCCCCATCTCTTGGTTCATAGGGAGCATTAATTGGGCTTTTATGATAGTAAAACTTGGTAAAGTTATTTTCATCAGTTTTATAGTGAGAAAAGGTTACACTCCCAATTGTCTGTACTGGAGTTACTACTACAGCAACCTTGTTGATTAAAGAATCTGATTTAAAAAAATCAAGCAACTCACTATAGGCTATTTTGAGGTGGTAAAGCATACTTTCAGCATCTCTAGCTGTTTTAGTATAAGTTTCGCACTTAATTGGGGCTAAAATTATTAAACGAGGTGAATTTACATTAGAAAATGCATCTTTTAATAGCTGAGTAATACGCTGAGAATTATTTTTTTCTTCATGCCATGTTCCAATTTCTCCATGACTTACTCTACCTGTCTTTTTTTGCATAAGTGCCGTAGCGTCAATAGGAATAACTATTGCATCACAGTGATTTAATTGTTGTTTAATATAGTGTTTTTGCTCAGGAGCCGCATGAGGATTAAAATATTCACCAGAGGGATCAGTAAACCTCAACTTCATAAATTTTTTGCCGTTACTACCAAGCTCAAAATGAAAACCTTGATCATTCCAAGGATTTTCTTTAGGTTGCGTTGGGGTAACTTGCTTTTTTAACCGTGGGTCTATATTTTTGAGAATAGCCTTACATTCCTCTATTGCACGCAAGGTGTTGGTATCATCTACCCAAGTTTGAAGGTTAGCCCTCTCAAATGTTTTGTTAAACTCTTCATGCATTGCCGCCAAAAGGCTAGTTTTACCAATTCCTCTTAAAGCAACCAATAAAATTTTTAATTCTTCAGTTTCATTCATAATATTTTCTATTATTTATTGAGCAAAATGCAAAGATTCAATTTGATTGATTAAACTGATTTGCTGAAGTTCTTTCATCCATACTTCTCGAATCTGTCTTTCCTGTTCTTGTTTCCCAAATACATCAGACCAGATTTTTCCGCGAACTCCCCTTAAAAAATTTCTCCATTCTTTCTGGATATCTTTTTGACGAATCACATTATCGATAAATTCTTCTATCATTGCATATACAGCTTCATTTGGCTCACATAGCAACTCTTCTAAGGCTGGTTTGATAGTATTAATTGCTTTATCATAGTCGATTTCTAAAGCTGTCAAAATATCCTCGGCAGTAGTATCTTTTGAAACGGCAAGTGTTTTATCTGGCTGCTCTATGAATTGTCCATACTGCCCTGTCATAGGGGTTATATTAGTGAGTCCATCTAAATGCTGACGAATCCGTGGAAGAATTAAGCCACGGTAAGATAGCCTAAAGTTAGCCAAAATTTGAAAGCCAGATTTTAATTTTGCTAATCGTTCAGGGATTATATTAGCTATTTCTATAAAAAAATCTGAGCCTTCATATTCACTTAAAACGTTTAATCCACCTTTTGATTTTAAAACCTCAACAACTTGATTTTTAACTAACTCAACTGTTCGTGTAAGCTTTTCGTCTAAAGACAAAAATTTGTGAGAAATTAATACTCTAAGCTCATCCTGGTAATCAGGATAAGCCCTAAATGCACTGCTGATCATAATGCGATTGTTAATCTCTTGCAACGCAGATTTTGATGATAAGATACCTTTGTCTTCTTCACAACTTCCAATAGCAGCAATAACACCATCGTGCAATTCTTCATCAGGTACTTGACGTTGATACCAAAGTTGTACTCTTAATTCTTGAAGCCCTAAAGCAATATCTTTCCACCAACCACTATTGTCATTCCCAAAAAGTTCGCTAAAAGTTTCTTCTACTTCTATATAATTATCTTCTGAGTCTTTAGGTAAGACCATTTTTGCTTTATTCAAGACAGCGTTAACAGATTCATAAATTTCTGTCAAACGCTTTTGACAAGCACTAGAATATCTTTTATCTAGAATATTAATGCTCTGACTTAAGTATTCTAAAAGTTTATCTAATAGCTGATTAGTTTCTTGGTTATTAGCGCAATCAACAATTAAGCATTTCTCAACTGTAATATATTTTTCTGTAATTGTCTCTAATAAATCTTGACAATTTTTCAGATTGTTTCCATTGTTAGATTGTGACTGAGTTTGATTAAGTACTAGAAAAGACCATAAATTAATGGGTAAATCTATTAAAGCTGAACGAGCAGCATCATATAATTTAACATCTACATCCGCCCAATAATCTCCAGCAGACTTAGGCATTCTAACAAATAAAACAAAATCAATATCATTTCCTAATGCTTTAATTAGCCTATCCTGATCTCCAAGCCCTGTATCACCTAATCCAGGCATATCTACTAAAGCAATTTTACCAACATCAGAATTTGGGAATGTGCAGGTAATTTTAACTTCTTTAACAGCTAAATAATTAAAGAAAATTCGTAGTCCATCGGGCGTATCTTGAGCTACATATTCTCTAATCTGATGCTTATTAATTGTTAAAGGAGAGGTTTCTTTTAAAAGATGACGATATTTATTTAAGTGAGAATGATATCGTTTCAAATGTTCATACATTGCTCCTGGCTCTGCATAACCAGGAATATCTTCAGGTAATGGATGTAAAGGTTTGCTTCCAAATTCTTCTATGCTAAAAGGTTTTGCTCCTAAACAAAGTTTCTCATAGTAAGGAGCAATTACTTCATTTAAAAATGATACTTCGCTATGAAACCATACTTCGCCGTAAGTATCTACATTTGGATTATGATGAATAGTACTCCGAACTCCTGTACAATGCTGTCTGTCGCCATCGGGAATTTCTGCTGCACTCAAACCAGTTAGGCTTTGCAGGAGTCGGCTTTTTCCTTGTCTTGCACGTCCTATAACTCCAATGTTTAAAGCATCACGGGAAAATCGATTTTTCAGCTTAGTTAGAGTTTCTAACTCAGAGGCAATACTTAATTGAATTTTAGAGAGATCAATTTCTTTAAGTCTTCCAATAACACCCAAATCATCAACTTGAGTTGTAAGATGATTACGGCGCTCTTCAAATTGCTGTATGGCAGCAGAAAGGGCTTTTAAGTTTCCTTGTACTGCTTCAATTCTTTGAGCCAGAGGTTTACGCTTTTCGATAATGTTGGTGATGCTCGTCGTTATGTCCATTGGATAACCTGCAAGCCTAGCTAAGTGGCATTCAGCTAGTATATTTTATTACATCAATAGTTGCCACATATTGATACAGCTATTATTTCAACTCATAAACATGAACACGCTGCCACTCCTGCTGTGTGATTTTGTAATTGGTAGCATTGGGCTAACGAATCACAGAAAGATTTTTCAGCATAGAATCTTGTTTTAAGTTTTCCCTCAGCAGAGGCTTTTCTAACAACTTGCCAATAACCAGTAGGTCATGTTGGTAAGTTAATTAATTTTTGATTACTCGTCTTCATCTACGACATCACTGTATGCTGAATCATCCACAGCCAATACAGGCTTGCCCATAGCAGCTTCAATTTTGGCAAGTATCATCCGTTGACGCGATGCCATAAAACCCTCAAAGTCGTCTTGTCGAAGCGTTATTGCGTCAATTTGGTGAGTTGCCAAAATCGCATTCATACCTGCATCGTCTAGCTGAACACTGTCATGCTTTTGAAGTTGAACCAGATATTCACTTGGAGCTTTACCGCCAATCATGCGATTTGCTTTAAACGATATCGGAGTTTTGTTGAGGATTGAATTATAGCGAGATGCGGGAATACACTGCTTGTCGCACCAACTCTTGGGGAAAATGTGATGAATATCGAGTTTGCGTTCCTCCCAATCGGTTTCATCTAAATCTCGTATAGCAGCTTTCCAGAAGAAGTCTTGAGCGCCTTCACGCTGAACTAAAACATTGATACCTTTATATGCAGCACTATTGCGGGAACGTAAAGTACCTAACCGCGTAGGCTGGAAGTTAGCATCCCTAACAGTCGAAGGTTCTTCCTTGCTACCCTCAATCCAGTCTATAAGTTCCTGAATGTCCAAAGCTATACGGGTTTCAACTGCCCCGCCGTACAATTCACCGAGGATACCACACCAAAACCAACGAGCGATTTTGTCATAGATTTTCGGTTCTAGCCAGCGATCGCCAAGGAATGCCATGACCACAGCAAGCGGAACAAGTTGGGTACGGTAGGGTAAATCGTTGGTAGAGAAAAACGATTCTTGACGTAGAAATTTAGCTGCTTTCCAGTAACCTTGCGTAAGAGGCTGTTTCCATTTTTGGTAAGCATCTAGAGGTAAAGACAAAACTGCTTCGCGCTTGGCAGTAACACCTGTTACCTGCTTACCAGTTTTACCCGCCTTTAAGTCTTCCCTTCGTTTATCCCAAGTATACAGTAGTGTCAATCCTTGAAGAAACTCAGTAGGTTGAACCTCGCGTAACAAACTTTGCTTTCTTAGATGCGGTTGAGTACCTTCAATACCTTCGTGAGCATTACCAAACCATTCATCCCGCAGGTTTACATTATCAATAGCGTAAGTAGCAGTCATGAGTTCAAATACTGAGAGAGAAACACCTCCGGTATTGACTTTCTCAAAGACAAGGCAGACTGCTTCTTTCTTGTTTTCCTTGCTGAGTTCAATGATCGGAATGTTATAGTTACGAAATTCATTCACAACCTGTTTACGAAATTGAGCATATCGCCCGAATTTTGTAACGTCGTAGGCAAGCAATCCCTCTTCCCATTCGTCAGAGTTAAGGAGCTGGTTACAAGGAAAGTAAAAGTTCTCATATTCCTTTTCTGGAGTGCTGAGATCCAGCTTTAGATCGCGTCCAAAGTTTTCTCGCACAGTCCGATCAGTGTCAACGCTAATAATCGCACTTTCATAATGCTCTTTCCCTAATAGGGCTGTTTCGATATCAATGTAGTAATAGCGATGAAGTAATTTTTTCTTGTAATCACGAGTTTGTACTGGTTGTGTAAACATTAACACTTGCGTTAATGAAGTCAGTCTCTGTTGTCCGTCAAGAATTAACTTTTCTAATTTGCTGAGTATTGCTTTTGTTAGCTCTACTCCTTCAATGGGACGCGCTTTAAACTTAGCATCACCACCTGCCTCTAGTAACATGATTGCTCCGACAGGAAAGGCACGAGCAATACTTACTAACAGAGAGCGGATATGTTCATCATCCCAAACCCACCCTCGTTGAAAATCGGGTAGTTGAATTTTGCCAACTACGATATCGTTTAGTAAAGTGGCTAGACTTGTCTTGGTAGAATCAAATGTAGACATATAGATATTTCTTCTAATAATTTATTTGAATGCTTAGTACAAAATGTTGAATATCAATAACTCGTTCAAAATTGCATATTGAGAATAAGCCAAGGCATCTGTTCAGATTTGCAGATGCCATCACATAATTATTTTATTTATAAACTCTTAATTATATTTTGTTATGATTAAATTCATTTAAACATAGTTTCTTTAACTGATAAAACCAATAATTGCACAACGAAAGCTATTACTCCTGTAATAAATGAATTTTTATGCTCTAACAAGAAGCTAGTCTTGTCAGTTTTATTCTTTACATAAACTACCGGGAACTTTTTGGTACCAAATTTTAAGAAAAATATTTGAATTAAAAATAGTATTAATTCTAAACACAAAATTGTATATTTGGTGGTTTCGTTAATTAAAAGTAAGTTTGGTAATGATAAGAATGCTAATATTGTTATACATATCTGTATAATAAATGACCATGTACTAGCCGAATAGATAAACGGGCTTCTTCGAGATATTAAAATATCTTTTAACTTAGTAACTATTCCTGTAGAATTTACATCATCTTCAAAACTATAAATTTCTGTGTTATCAGAAGATAGAATCAAATGAATATAGGGATTTCTTGAAGTAATCTCAATAAAAGTATATCTTTTATTATCTAATTGCTTTATTTCTTCTATAGAATCCAGTTCATACTCTTGTGTCAGTATTGTAAAAGCTTGGCAATTATCTTTATATACTTTTTCTATAAGTTCCATATCTTCTATTAAAAGCTTAACAGGAAGTAAATAAATAAAAATAGATTTAGACAAACTTTTTATCATGAGTTAAATAAATAGTATTAGATAAAAACGTCAACTTCTCAACAGTGCTATGTAAAACTTCTAAGAAACTTTCAACATTTATTTTAGATAGTATTTTACTATTAAATTTTCTCCCTGTTCTCCCATATCCTTTGCTATCTCTTCAATCTTTTGCATAGCTAACGGCATAGGTCTTGTATGTCCATTTTCCCAACGATTGATTGTGCTGTATGTTACTCCAAGGAATGAAGCAAATTGCTCTTGTGTTAATCCTGCCAAAATTCTTAGTTCACGTAAAAACTTTCCAACCTCTGGCTGGTTTCTTGCCAAGGTTTTTCTAACCATTATTCATAAGTTACTAATTAATTTTAATTCTCAAACGGTATCCGGGAAAAGTAGCAGTTGCTATGTCACGTACTATATGTAACTTAAATTCTTTATAAAAAACACAGTAATATTACTAGTTATTGTAGATTTCCAAACTTTGGGATTGTCTTTAAATAAGCTATAAGCGTATTTTTTTCATTTATTAAATTCTCACTCACGTATTCCTCCCACTCGTCGTAATATATTCTTTGCTATCAAAGTTCTGGGTTGCGATCGCATACTACAAGCTGTTATGTTACTCGATTACTCCACCAGTTACTGAAGTTTTTCAGGGAAATTGCAGCACTTAAACTTTAATTACGTATTACTTTAGACAATTGGGTATTTACGTACAAAAATAAAAATTTCATAAAATAAATAGCTTTGTTTAAGTAATAACACCAGTTACATTGTATTTAATCGTGCTTTAAAACAGAAAAGACTTGTGAGCATCAACTTGCTTGCTCAGAGGTATTAATTCAGTAATTACTACTAGTTTTACTAATTAATCGGCTACCAAATTTTCAATATCAATGTGAGCTAACAATGGCACAAACTGTGAACCATTCACCTGGTTCAGTAGTCACCTGTCGCAGTCGGCAATGGGTGATACTACCTTCAGAAAATCAAGATGTTATTCGTCTACGACCGCTTTCAGGCAATGAAGATGAAATTGCTGGTATCTACCAAAAGCTTTTAGAAGAAGAGCTAGAGAAGATTGAATCAGCTACATTTCCTCTACCTCAAGCTACTAGCGTACAAGACCATGTTGCTGCACTCTTGCTGATGGATGCTGCACGTCTTTTACTCCGTAGCGGTGCGGGGCCTTTTCGCTGTTTAGGACGATTGTCACTACGTCCCCGTCCCTACCAGTTAGTACCTTTGTTGATGGCACTGAAGTTAGAAACGGTAAAATTACTGGTAGCTGATGATGTAGGAATTGGTAAGACTATCGAAGCTGGATTAATAGCTCGTGAATTGCTAGACCGAGGTGAAGTTAAGCGGATTGCAGTGCTGTGTCCACCACACTTATGCGATCAGTGGCAGCAGGAGTTACGTGAAAAATTTCATATTGATGCGGTGGTAGTACGTTCTGGCACAGCTTCCAAACTAGAGCGGAACATTCCAAATAATGACAGTGTTTTTAGTTATTATCGACACCTGATTGTTAGTTTGGACTATGCCAAAGCAGAACGTCGTCGCGCCAGCTTTATTACTCACTGCCCCGATTTAGTGATTGTAGATGAAGCACATACTTGCGCCCGTCCAAATAAAACAACTACATCACAGCAGCAGCGACACCAGCTGATTACAGAAATTGCTCAAAAACAAGAACAGCATTTATTGTTACTTACAGCTACTCCCCACAGTGGGATTGAAGAATCTTTTCTCTCACTTTTAGGTTTGCTAAAGCCAGAGTTTGAGCATTTCAATCTTAATAGCTTAACTGACAAACAACGTGACCACTTAGCCAATCATTTTGTTCAGCGCAGACGGGCAGATGTCAAGCTCTGGCTAGGTAATGAAACTCCTTTTCCTGAACGAGAGTCAAGCGAGGAGTCATACAAGTTATCGAAAGAGTATAAAGAACTATTTGATGAAGTCTATGATTTTGCTCGTGGTCTAGTGAAAACAACTACGGCGGACATGAGTCATGCTCAACGTCGGGGAAGATACTGGTCGGCTTTGGCTTTGATTCGCTGTGTTATGTCTTCGCCTGCGGCAGCGATCACTACATTAAATCGCCAAGTCAGTAAATCAGGCGAACGCTTACTGGGCGATTTAGACGAAGATTTGATGAGTTCTTATGTCCACGATCCCACAGAACAGGAACAAGCAGTTGATGCATCGCCAACTGTGGTTATAGAACAGGGACAGCAAAGTTACAAAGACGCGGACAAACGTAAACTTAAAGCTTTTGTGCAAGCAGCAGAGAAGTTGCAAGGTGGCAAAGACCAAAAGCTGCAATCGTGCATTGCTACGGTAGAATCTCTGCTCAAAGAGGAGATGAACCCGATTGTCTGGTGTCGCTATATTGCTACGGCAAACTATGTAGCTGATGCTCTCAGGCAGAAATTAGAGAAAAAAGGTAGTCATATCCGCGTAATTGCGATTACTGGAGAACTTTCTGAGGATGAGCGGGAAACTCGATTAGAAGAGTTAAAATCTTATCCCCAAAGAGTGCTAGTTGCTACCGACTGTTTGAGTGAAGGGGTAAACCTGCAAACGCACTTCAGTGCAGTAATTCACTATGATTTACCCTGGAATCCTAACCGATTAGAACAACGCGAAGGACGTATTGACCGCTACGGTCAAACAGCAACTAAGGTAAAAGCCTGCTTGCTTTATGGTCGAGATAATCCTGTTGATGGTGCAGTTCTGGATGTTCTGATTCGCAAAGCTGTACAAATTCACAAGTCTTTAGGGATTACTATGCCCGTCCCAATGGAAAGTACAACTGTAGCAGAAGCAGTATTTAAATCTCTGTTTGAACGTACTACTGAAGTTATCCAGTTATCTCTGTTTGATTTTCAAGAAGAATCTGCGGTTGATAAAGTTCATAAGAATTGGGACAACGCAGTAGAACGCGAAAAAACCAATCGGACTCGCTTTGCTCAACGTGCTATTAAGCCTGAGCAAGTAGAACAGGAATTAATTGACTCTGACCAGATTTTAGGGAATGAGCAGGATGTAGAGCGGTTTGTCTTGTCGGCCTGCGATCGCATATCTTGTTCTTTAATTAAGAAAAAGCAGGGATGGTTACTTTCCCAACCACCGGATTTTCTCAAGCCAACATTAGGGGATAAGTCGCGTTTACTCTCTTTTACCACCCCAGCACCGGAGGGTGTGGAATACGTAGGTCGGAATCACCCTTTAGTGGAAGGCTTGGCACGGTACATCTTAGAAGATGCACTCTCCCACACAAATGAACCGATCGCAGCACGATGCGGCTTTACTACAACTAATGCGGTACAAAAGCGCACAACTTTGCTGTTGGTAAGGTTACGGCATTTGTTAGACAGTTCTAAACGTAGTATAGAAATGCGAAATACTACATCTCTACTAGCGGAAGAATGCGCGGTTATTGGCTTTACAGGTTCGCCCTCTAGCCCTAGCTGGTTGACGCAGTTGGAAGCAACATCACTACTGCAACAAGCGAAGCCAGTCAGCGATGTTACTAAAGCTATCAAGCAGGTAGAAATTAGTGAGTTACTCCAAAGGCTAGAAGAACTCCAGCCAGATTTGGAAAAGTTTGCCAGAGAAAGAGCAGAAGAACTTTTACAAAGCCATAGACGCGTCAGAGCAATGACCCAAGAAGGTCGAATTCGCGTCACCCCCCAATTACCGATGGATGTTCTTGGCATTTTCATCCTCCAACCCGGACGTAAGTAAAAGGCTGGTTGTCTTGCAACTGCACTGCTACCAGCTATTAATTTTTTATTTTTAATTCTCCAGATATGAAAACTACATTAACTGCGCTTCAAATCGAAGGAAATTTACTAGCTCCAGATATGACTGCTCAAATGCTAGAAGGCAGCATCAAAGGACAATTACCAGAAGACTTTGGTTTTAATAAAACTGACAAGCTAGCAGATGAAATTGCTACTGCCTGGGGCGATGCTAAAGCATACTGGGCAGCATTTCAACGGGCATTGGCAAGGCTCGATGAGAATAATTCGGCTACTACAATTACCCGTGAACTTTGGACAGTGCCATTACTGCAAAGTCTAGGTTATGAACCTGTATATACTGCAACAGCCGAAGTGGTAGAGGACAAAACTTATGCGATTTCCCATCGTGCAGAAGCAGGAGAAAATAAGCCACCTATCCACATTATTGGTTGTCGGCTAGAAATCGATAAACGTCCTCCCAGTGGCACACCCAGATTATCAGCACACGCGCTGGTGCAGGAATATCTTAACAAGACAGAGCATCTGTGGGCGATCGCAACCAATGGTTATCGCTGGCGGCTACTGCGTGACTCTTCGTTGATGACTCGGCTTACTTATATCGAATTTGACTTAGAGCAGATTCTCAGTGGTGAAAACTTTGCCGAATTTGGGTTATTTTATCGACTGTTTCACCGTTCCCGCTTACCAGAAGGTATGGATAATGCGGATAAGTGTTTGCTGGAATATTATCACCAAGAGGCAATTCAACAAGGCGGACGGGTACGCGAAAAACTACGGGATGGGGTTGAAAAAGCTTTAGTTCAGCTAGGCAACGGCTTTATCCAACATCCGCAAAACGAACGCTTGCGTCAAAAACTTGGAATTATCCCCAATTACGAAGCAGAAGTTACAAATTACGAATTCTATCGCCAATTGTTGCGGTTAATTTATCGCCTACTGTTTCTAATGGTGGCAGAATCCCGCAATTTATTATTAATTGGAGATGACTTAGAGAAAGCGCGGATCTACCGAGAATATTACAGTATTGAACGCTTGCGAGAGTTAGCCGAACGTCCTCATTGGCGACGGGAAGGTTTTCAAGATTTATGGCAAGGTTTGTGGGTAACTTTCTTGCTGTTTGATGAAAACTGGCGCGGTGAAGTACTAGGTTTGTCTCCTCTCAATGGAGATTTATTTGGTTCTCAAACTCTCTCAGCTTTAGATGGTTGTGCGATTGATAATTATGATTTACTTGTAACAGTTCGCCAATTATCACTGTATCAAGATAAGGTACAACTGCGGCGGATAAATTATGAATACTTGGATGTGGAAGAATTAGGAAGCGTTTATGAAAGTTTGTTAGATTTTCATCCCCAGGTAATACAGCATCAGGGGATATATGAATTTGCTTTGGTATTTGGTAGCGAGAGGAAAACTACTGGTTCTTACTATACCCCGCCGCAGCTTGTACAACAACTTATCAAAACTGCACTTGTACCGGTAATTGAGGAAAAACTTCGCAGTACAGAACAGAAACTTCGGAATTCAGAAAATAATCAAGAGTTAGAAAAAGCACTTCTAGATTTAAAAGTTTGCGATCCTGCTTGCGGTTCAGGACATTTTCTTTTAGCAGCAGCAAGACGTATTGGTAAAGAATTAGCCAAAGTTCGAACTGGGGAAGCAGAACCGGGAATTGAACCTTTAAAATTAGCAATTCGAGATGTTATTCAAAATTGTATTTATGGGGTAGATTTAAACCCCTTAGCGGTAGATTTGTGCAAGGTAGCATTATGGATTGAAGGATTTCCTGGTAAGTTACCACTTAGCTTTTTAGATCACAGAATTAAATGTGGTAATTCTCTGGTGGGAGTGTTGGATATTAATTGTCTGGATGAAGGAATACCCGATGAAGCTTATAAGGCTGTGGCTGGGGATGATAATAAGTTAGCCATACAGCTTAAAAAACGGAATAAAAAAGAACGGGAAACTGATAACCAGGGACAATTATCAGTATTTGAGGGATTAGGGGCAGAACGTACACATTACGCTGAAATTGTGCGGGATTTGGGACATATACCTGAAATTACACCGCAACAAGTGCGAGAAAAGCAAGCACGATATCAGCAAACTCGTAAAGATTCAGGATGGTGGCGAGACTATTCTGCCTGTAACTTATGGACTGCGGCATTTTTTATGCCATTGACTGAAGAGAATTTACAGATTTTACCAACGACAGCAGCTTTATCTCAGCTACTCAATGGTAATTTATCAACGCAAAAGATAGTAGATGCAGCGAATAAGTTAGCTGAAGAAAAACACTTTTTTCACTGGCCTTTAGAGTTTCCTGAAGTGTTTGAGCAAGGTGGTTTTGATTGTGTATTGGGTAACCCACCTTGGGAAGAAGTTCAACTTAAAGAACAAGAATTTTTCATGGCTTGCAACTCGGAAATTTATAAGCTGTCAGGAGAACAAAGGAAAACTGCAATCAAACAGTTAGAGAAAACAAATAAAAGGTTACTAGAAAAATTTGAAGGAATAAAACACAATGCAGAACTACAAAAGAAATTTTTTCGACAAACTGAACGTTTTAAACTAACTGCAATAGGGAAGTTAAATACTTATGCTTTATTTGCTGAATTGATTTATCAAACAATCTCCCTTCACGGTTATGCTGGAATTATCCTTCCTAGTGCTATTGCCACTGATGATTCAACTAAATTCTTTATTCAAAAATTAATAAAAAATGATTCAATTAGCAGTTTCTATGATTTTACGAACAGAGGCTATTTATTTCATGCTACAGAAAGCACATTCTCTTTCTCTTTGCTGACCTTATCAAGAGTTAAAATAGCTAAAATCTCTTTAGCTGCACAGATATGGGAAGTCAATCAACTTAAAAATGAGATTAGAAGCTATCAGCTTGAAAGTAGTGAAATTCGTAAATTAAATCCAAACACCTTAAATTTACCTATTATTAAATCAGCTGTAGATGCAAAAATAATTATATCGATTTACAACAGAATACCTATCTTTAAGAAAGAAAAAGCTTCAGTGTGGGATGGCTGGCTATTTGATGATAGGCAAGGGTTATTTAATATTACTTCCGACAGCAAGCTTCTCAAAAGAAAAAATGAATTAGAAATCCTCGGATTTATTAGCGACGGCTATAATTTTATGAAAGATTCTAATATTTACTTTCCACTTTATGAATCTAAACTTATAGACCATTTTAATCATAGAAAAGCAACATTTCAAGGGATTGATGAGGATAAGATTTATGGAACTCGTCCTCAGACTAATAAACTAGATATATCACTACTAAGTAATCCTAATTGGTCTATATTACCTAGATATTGGGCATCTAAAGAACAAGTTTTATCAAGGATACCGGAAACCTGGAAATCTTCTTGGCTCATTGGTTTCCGCAGGACAATTAGTGCTGTTGCAGATTCAAGAAGTGTTACTTTTACAATTCTTCCACTGGTTGGTGTTGGAGATTCGATGCCTGTAATCTTTCCTAAGCATAAACCAAAAGAAATTTGTGTATTATTAGCAAATTTTAATTGCATAGTTTTGGATTACGTTGCAAAACAAAAAGCAAGTGGTGGCAATCTTAGTTTTTATGTGCTTTATCAGCTTCCTGTTCTTTCCCCCGAATCCTATACCCAAGAAGACATCAAATTTATCAGCACCCGCGTACTCGAATTAGCCTACACCTCTTGGGATATACAACCCTTCGCGCAAGATATGGGATACGACGGCGAACCCTTCATTTGGAACCCCAACAGACGCGCATTATTAAGAGCAGAGTTAGACGCATATTACGCCAAACTCTACGGACTCACCCGTGATGAAGTGCGATATATTCTTGACCCTGCTGATATCTACGGCGCAGACTTCCCCAGCGAAACATTCCGCGTGTTGAAGAATAACGAAATTAAGCAGTTTGGTGAATACCGCACACAAAGATTAGTTCTAGAGGCATGGGATAGGATGTTTAGATAATTTGTGGCTTTCTCAAAAAATGAATAAAAATTACAAATGTGGGCTAAAGCCATGTGGACATTATCAGTTACCGACACTTTCCTGAATGAACTATTAAATTTACCTCAAAGTATCAGCAAGAAAGTTACTAAATCTGTCAAAGTTTTAGAACAAGACCCAATTTCTGCTGGAGGAGATGCTAAAAAACTCAAGGGTTATCAAAACAATACTTATCGTATCCGCGTAGCTGACTATCGCGTATTTTACAGCTTTGGTCAAGGTTGGGTAAAACTTTTGAGTGTGCGTAAACGAGATGAACGTACTTATGAAATAGAAATTCCACAATTTCAAACACCCACAATACGACATCAAGAAAATGTAGTAGTGCGGGAAAACAAGGAACAAAAGGCTGTTGTTGAAAAAGATCCGGTATTTTTCTCATCGTCTTTTAATTCCCCTGCAACTTGCCAAATTACAACTGCTTTACCCGTTGAACTAACTGCATCATTACTGCAACAGTGGCAAATTCCTCAACAATACTGGGCAAATATTCTCAAAGTAGATAATTCAGAAGCAATTCTGGAATTACCAATCCCAGATAAACTGATTAGTCGGATACTTGATAATCTCTTTCCGCGCCCCATTGAAGAAATTGAGAACCAGCCACAATATATTCTCCAAGGGACTGAAGATTTAGATCGTTTCTTTACAGGTGACTTGAGTGCTTTTCTCCTCAAGCTTGATCCTGAGCAAGAAAAACTCTGTGATTTCGGTGGAAGTGGGCCTATTCTTGTCAAAGGTGGCCCAGGAACAGGTAAATCCACCTTAGCTCTTTATCGAGTGCAAAAGTTATTACAGCAAGGATATCGCTCAATTGTATTCACGACTTATACCAATGCCCTGGTTACTTACTCCCAACAACTTTTAGAACAACTGTTGGGGCAATCTCCTCAAAATTTAGGTGTAGAAGTTGTTACAGTTGATTCTCTAATTTATGACTATTACATTAAAAGCTACGACAAACCTGTATTTGCTACACAGCAACAATGCTTAGGCTGTTTACAATCAGCCCTTGCCACTACAGAAATTCCTGCCAGCAATATTTTTGATCAGCGAGTACGCCGACAAACTCTAGAAAATTTAGGACTTCCTTATTTACTCCAAGAAATTCAGAACGTAATTCAAGCTTGGGGTATTCCAGGCTTGGAAGAATACCAGAATTTGGAGCGCCACGGTCGAGGAGTAGCTTTAAAAGCCAACATCCGAGAAGCAATCTGGACAGTTTACCAAACTTGGCGATCATTGATGGCAGCTAAGGGGTATATCACCACAGAACAAATGCGTTTACAAGCATTGGGAGTAGTTAAGCAACTTTCAGAAAAACCTTATCAAGCAATAGTGATTGATGAAGCTCAAGACTTATCACCTGTTTCCTTACGCTTTCTTTTGGCATTAGTACCCAACTTGTGTGGAGTTTACTTAACTGCTGATGCTTCCCAATCGCTTTATCAACGTGGTTTTAGTTGGAAACAAATTCACTCTGACTTAAAAGTGGCTGGACGAACCCTTGTTCTTAAACGTAATTATCGTAATACCCAGCAAATTATTACCGCCTGTATCAATATTATTGAAGGTACGGAAGCCGGAGATTCTGAATGTTTATATCAAGAGCCATCAAACCATCAAGGAGATTTACCATCTCTATTACTAATTGATAATACTGAACAAGAAATCCAAGCTATCAAGGATTTTTTCATTACCGCAGCTAAAAAATTTCGTTTTCCTCTTCACGGTAGTGCTGTACTGTGTCCCAGCAATCAAGCAGGAAAGTTATATGCTGAAAAACTTACTAAGTTGGGACTCAAAGCAATTTTTGTTTCAGGTAAAGAAATCAATCTGAAAGCACCCTATATAAAAGTTTTGACCTTACATTCTGCGAAAGGTTTAGAGTTTCCTGCTGTTGTGGTTGTTGGATTGAAAGCAGGACAATTACCACATATAAACCTTCAAATCCCTATAGATGAATCCAACATCATGATTAATGAACAAAAACGTTTATTCTATGTTGCTTGCTCTCGCGCTATGCGTGCCTTGATGGTCTGTGGCTCTGCTATTTCTCCTTCTCAATTTGTTCAAGCTTTAAATAATGTTTATTGGGAAATCGTTCAAAATTAATACATCAACTATAGATTTATAATTACTAATTATGAAATTACCTGTAAAGTTACAAGAATTATTAGAGCAGCCAGAAGCTTTTATCTCAACTATTAGTGATATTATCGGTCAAGGAAAAGCAATAGTTGACTGTACAAATGTTAAGACAGTTCCGCCTGAAAAACTTGATTTAATTTTTAGTAAAATTCCTGAAGATTGGGACTTTTTACAATTAGGCGAAGTTTTTGACCCCGTTACATTTACAGATACCTTTGCCAACCAAGTTTCAAATTACATCGACCAGCGTGTAGGACGGACTCAGCCTCAATACTCAATTGCAAATGATCAATTAGCCAATACTAACGATCTTGATATTTTTAACTTCCGTAATGAGGTAATAGGCGACTACCGCCGCTATATAGAAAGCTTCCTCAAAATCCGTGATCGCAAAGTCAAAGAATTTGTAGACACAGAATTGGACAAGGGGCAACTTTGGACTGACCCCCTAGTTCAACTCAATCCTAGCTATAAAAAAGGTGCAACAGTTAAAGAGTTAGTACAACAGCAAACGCTTCATCCAGACTGCGAGAAATACTTCTACAAAAAAGACGGTACACCCTTTACTTTCCATTACCACCAAAAGCAAGCATTTGAAACTGCACAACGCCAAGAACCCTACGTTGTTACCACAGGCACAGGTTCGGGTAAAAGCATGACTTACGTCGTGCCGATCTTCGACGATTTACTGGGTCATCCTGAAATTTCAGGAGTCAGGGCAATATTGGTTTATCCCATGAATGCTTTAATTAACTCACAAAAAGAAGAACTCGACAAATTTTTACGCCAAGTTCCTAATACTCACATTCGTGTTGAAAAATACACTGGGCAAGAAAGTTTAACCAAGAAAACCGAAATTCAAAACAACCCACCCCATATTTTGCTCACCAACTACGTGATGCTAGAGTTAATGCTCTCACGCACTCACGAAAATAAACTGGTCGAGTCTCCCAATTTAAAATTCCTGGTACTGGATGAATTACATACCTATCGGGGACGACAAGGTGCAGACGTTGCCATATTGATCCGCAAACTCCGTCAGCGTAGCAAAAGTAATGAGGAATTACTCTGCATTGGCACAAGTGCCACCATGTCAACGGTCGGTTCCCGCGAACAACGCCGCCAAGTTGTAGCAGATGTCGCTAGTAAGTTATTTGGCGTGGAAATTAAACCCAACAATGTTATTGATGAAACCCTAGAACGTTCTATCCAACGTGTTGAACCTACTATTGAACAACTGTGCCAAGGAATCTTGGCAGGTTTACCAACCGACTTAGAACAAACACTAACAGAATTCCGAAACCATTCTCTAAGCTACTGGATCGAGATGAACTTCGGTTTAGAAGAAAGAGAAGGGCATCTCGTTCGCCGTCAACCCATCAGCTTAGAAACAGGTGCAACCAAACTTGCCCAACAAACCCAGCTTCTAGAGGAAACTTGTTTAACAGTCCTCAAACAGATGTTCCTGTGGGGAAGCAAAACTAATGGACTTGCCTTTCGCCTACATCAGTTCATTTCCCAAGGGGGAAGCGTTTACGCCACTATTGAAAATCGAGACAAACGCCATTTAACCCTTGAAGGTCAATATACAACCACCGACAACCGCCTACTTTATCCCCTCGTTTTTTGCCGTGAATGCGGACAGGATTACTATGTCGTTCGCTACGATGCTGATAAGCATATTATCCTGCCTCAATTGCCCACTGCATTAGATATTAGTCCTGACGATGCAGATATTACCGAAGGTTATCTTACCCTTGATGAACCAGAACTTTGGGATACAAGCGATGAAGATAGACTTCCTGACTCTTGGTTTAGTGAAACCAAAAAGAAAGGACGGGTTGCCAAAAAAGACTTTGTAAGGTTTATTCCCCGAAAACTCCAAATTCTACCCAATGGTAAAGTTACATCCTCCCTGTTGCAAGGAACCACTTGTTGGTTTATTCCTAAGCCCTTTCTAACCTGTCTCAACTGCGGCGTACTTCATGACAAGAAACGCAACGAATTTGCCAAACTCTCTCGCCTCAGCAGTGAAGGACGCAGTACCGCTACCACTCTACTTTGTCTTTCTACTACCAGCCGCCTCAAGCAAGTCTTTACAGGGGAGAAAGCTAAAGCTGCCAAAATCCTCAGTTTTACCGATAACCGTCAAGATGCTTCATTACAAGCGGGACATTTCAATGATTTTGTCCAAACCAGTTTCTTACGGGCTGCACTTTTAGGCGCAATTCAAGCCAAAGGGCAACTCACCCACAGCGAATTAGCCAGCGTTGTCGTCCAATACATGGGAATTACTCAAAACGACTATGCCAAGCAAGCAGCAGAGTTTGGGGTCGGGAAGCGACGCAATGAAGAAGCCTTTCGTAAACTGATTGAATATCGTCTTTACGAAGACTTGCGTCGAGGGTGGCGCATTGTTCAACCCAACCTTGAACAGTGCGGACTGTTGATAATTGAGTATGACGGACTCCAAGAAGCCTGTGCTGACAACAATCTTTGGCAAAAACACCGCCATTCTCTTTTACTACAAGCCACTCCACAAGAACGTTTCATCGTTACCCAAGCATTCCTCAACCATCTGAGGCGAGAATTAGCAATTGATGCCAAACTTTTACAACCAAACCAAAAAGATTCACTCAAAAGCGAAGTCATTCAAGCTCTTAAAGAACCTTGGGTATTTGATGAGAACGAATATTTATACTTAGCAACTTGGGCAACTATTAGCACTGGTGGTAATGAAAAAGCAAAAGTCAAACTTACTACTAGAAGTAAAATTGGACGATTTTTGCGATCGCCAAACACTTGGTCACTCCGCAGCCAACTTTTAACAGATGTAGAGTTCAACAGCTTAATCACTACTCTAATTGATGCTTTGTGTGATGCTGGCTACCTAGTGCAAGAAAAATCTGAGGTACAGCTACGCATAGACTCACTACTATGGAAAGCAACCAACCTCAAGGAAATCCCTACTGATCCCTTAACATCGCGTCGTTTGCAGGGTAACGATAAGCCCAATATATCAGTTAACCAATTTTTCCAAGGTTTTTACCAAACCAATGCCTTGCAAATCCAAACGATGGAAGGGCGAGAACATACCGGACAGGTAAGCAACAAAGACCGTCAAGAACGAGAAGAAAAATTCCGTCAAGGACAATTAGCTGCATTGTTTTGTTCTCCGACAATGGAATTAGGCATCGACATTTCCGACCTTAGCGTTGTCCATCTCCGAAACGTTCCTCCTAGCCCCGCAAATTACGCCCAACGTAGTGGTCGTGCTGGTAGAAGTGGACAACAAGCTTTAGTCATTACTTATGCTTCCATTGGTAGCGGTCACGATCAATACTTTTTCAAACGCCAAAATCAAATGGTTGCTGGGGTAGTTGCTCCACCAAAACTAGAGCTAGCCAACCAGGATTTAATTAAATCTCATGTTTACTCGATTTGGCTGGCACATACTGGGGTTTACTTGGAAGATTCTATGAATAAAATCTTGGATTTGGAATTAGAAAACTATCCCCTCAAAGACAGAATTCGCCAAGAACTTACCCTGAGCCAATCCAAATTAACCCAATGTCTGCAAGCCGCTCAGTCTATTTTCTCAGATTTTTTCTGCCAAGAGGATCTGCAAAAAGCTTCTTGGTATTCTGTAAATTGGTTACATTTAACCATTGAAAATGCTTTGAATGCTTTTGACCGAGCCTGTAAGCGCTGGCGAGAATTGTACACAGAATCAGTCAAGCAGTTAGAATCTGCTCGCCGTACTATTGACCGTTTTGCTAGAGGTGATGTTGCCCAGGAAGAACGTAACAATGCGGAAGCACAGGCACGAGAAGCACAACGACAAATTGATTTACTCGTCGGACACAGCCAAGGCAAAAGTAATTCCCAGTTTGAATTTTATCCTTATCGTTACTTTGCTGCCGAAGGATTTTTACCAGGATTTAACTTCCCTCGCTTGCCAGTCCGAGCATTTATTCCGGCTGGTGAAGGTGGTGAATTCATCTCTCGCCCCCGCTCAATGGCATTACGGGAATTTGCTCCCAACAACATCCTTTACTACGAAGGTAGTAAATTCATGGTGGCCAAAACTAAAGTACCTGTTGGTGGCATTGAAGGCGAGTATAAACGGGTGAGCGTTTGTGCTAACTGCGGGTATTACCACGATGGCGCTTTTCGTGACACTTGTGAAAACTGCGGCGCAGAAATTAAACCTGATGCTCATGGCAATGTAGCCAAATTGACTCGCGTACTGCCAATGGAAACTGCGATCGCTCGTCGTCGAGAACGCATTACCTGCGACGAAGAAGAACGGCTCAAGTATGGCTACAACATCACCACACATTTCCGTTACGCTAGCCAAAAGCGGGAATCAGCTATTGTTCAAGCTGCTGACGGTACGCCACTGTTCAAATTAACCTATGGAGCTACAGCTACCATTTGGCGAATTAATCGGGGACTGAAGAAGAATAGAGAAGAACGAGGATTTAAGCTCAATCCAACAACGGGTGTATGGGGCGACCATAAAAATCCACAGACTCAACAGACACCCGATAGCTTGCATACCGAAGTGAATTTAATGGTCGATGATACTTGCAATATCTTGATTGTTGAGCCATTAAATGTTCCTGTTGAGGACAGAGAAGCTTTTATTGCCACCTTGCAATACACCTTAGAAACTGCAATTCAAGCCGTTTACAAATTAGAAGCTGATGAACTCGACTCCGAACGACTAGGTGAAGGCAAGTATTTACTGTTCTGGGAAGCTGCTGAAGGTGGTGCAGGTGTACTCTCTCAGCTATTAGAAAAACCAGAGGCATTTAGAAAAATTGCTGATGCAGCTTTCGATATTTGTCATTTTACACAACCTAAAGACAGTTGTATTCAAGCTTGCTATGAATGTTTGCTCTCTTACCGCAATCAATTTGACCATGCACTGATAAATCGTCACCTCATCAAACCTTGGCTTGACCTATTACTGGAGAGTAGCGTTATTACTCAAGTTAAAGGGCTTTCTCGCGATCAGCAATATCAAAAATTGCTGGAGCAAACAGACCCTAACTCTGATTTTGAGCGTGTGGTTTTGCAAGAAATTTATCAACGGGGGTACAAATTACCTGATGCTGCTCAGAAATTTATTCCAGAGGCAAACTGTAAACCAGATTTTGTTTATCAGGAAGAGGCGATCGCTGTTTTTTGTGACGGTTCAGTTCATGATAGCCCCGATCAGCGCAAGCAAGATAAAATTGAGCGCGATAATCTTAGGTACGAGACTGGTTATACTGTCCTTACCTTAAGCCATAGTGAAGGTTGGCAAACTGAATTGCTTGTTTTAGCAAGTTTATAACCTAGAACCAAATCTTCTAATTTATCTGGTGAAGCCACAGCACCATCAACACATTTGCCAACACTTATATCATCGCCCCTAACTGATGAAGTTTAAGCTATTGAAGCTTACTGTAGCTGCTGAGGATTGGTGGAGTCTAGTGTTGCCCATTTGTTGCATTTGTTTGTAGAATTTGTAATTTTAATAGCTAATGAACTAAATGTACTTTCAAGCTATTCTCTTGGCAGGAGCCAGTATAACTGTAAGTCAACTTTTTTACTAGCTAAAGCTTACCTGTTATGCATCACTTTCAACTTTTATACCAAACTTAGCAACTCTCCGTGCATTTAGTGAACTCTGCTTTCCAATTCTGACAAGTGCTTCCCTAGCGTTATTAGATATCACTTTCTGTTCTTCGGAAGGATTGAGTATCTGTGCGAACTGAAGACAAGCATCGATCCAGTATGATAAATGATCACCATTTTGCTTGGTAAATATTTGATAGAAATCATCCACAGTCAAAGAAGAAAGTATCTCTATATCACTTTGGTTCCATCCATTCTTACCCACTAAACTACTAATAACTTCTTCTGGGCTTCTATCATCGTTATAACACTTATTCTCAGAATTAAATCTTTCGATCAATCTTTGGTCATCTATATCACTGGCAAATGGATATCTTTTTAGATCAAATATTTCTTTATCATTTTTTCTATTCTGAATATAAAGCTCAATTATTTCATCTGCCTTCTCATTTTCACCTATGTCCCGCAAAAGTTTAACAGTACTATTTAAGTTCATAGGATCTATATACTGAGCATTTTCTTTAAAGCTCTCATAGAGTGATGCTACAAGTTCTATTTCATTACTATCAAAAGTATTATGATATTTATTCCAGGCTTCTGAGAAGGAATTCTTTGATTTATTAGCTATAATTTTAGCATTTAATTTATCTGCCTCTGCTAATAGTGAAGATTCATTAAAAAAACCATTCTCTATAGCTTTTGCAATTTCTAAATCAAACTCATCTATATTATAAAATGAATATTTTCTAAGAAATGCTTTCCATTCATTGTTTTCTTCGGTTTCTTTTTTATCATTCAACCCATACATTTTATAACCAAGATTCTTTAAATATTCATAACTAGGAATTTTGTTATTGTCCTTCTGAAAATAGCATAAAGCGAGGAGAGTCATAGTATGTAAGGACTGATGCAACAATTCTGGCTCATACCCCTTTAACAAGGGTTCGAGTTGGTTAGATAACCTAAGAATTTTTCTAATAATTCTGATATTGTTTATTCTTAGATTTTTAGAAAATTCTTTAATTTTCGATGAATAATAACACTCCGAAGGAATAGCTATTTCTGAACATTCTTCTGGTGTTGGATCAAATAGTAACTCTATATCGATAACTTTTTCCCGGTATGTCTTCAATGCCTCATCTTCATTATTACTCAACGATTCATCGTTTAATATAATAGCAATCTTACAATCTTTTTCTTCTTTTAATACCGAAATAAAACCCAATAAATCACGAATTTTTAACCCATCTCCTTTTCGTTCAACATCATCAATACAAATAAGTACTTTGTTAAGAGATAGAAAAGCAACACTATCTATAAATAAAGATAAATTTGCATTTTTAAAAGAAGGTAAGCTAGGAATAAACTTTAAAAGATTTCTGCCAAGAGTTAAGCTTTCTATACTTTTTATAAATGTTTCAATGCTCGGTTTCAAACCAATGGAATCAGTATCTATTACCTGCTCAAATATTCTGAGTTTCAGACTGTCTAATGAGTTACAGCCAAATAATGATACGTATGCATATCGTCTTAAAGTAATTCTTCTCTCTTTTTTAGCATCTTCAAGAAATTTATTCCAGGCAAATGTTTTACCAACCCCCCATTTACCTCGGATTGCCAGTACTTCTGGCGTTTCATTGATCAAGAATTTATTGATCTGATTCCTGACTAGCTCAATAGACATTTTATGCTTCCGTTTATGTATGCATCACTCTTATTATACAGGAGTATTATAATCACAAGTTACAATGTATTCAAAATTATAAAGATGTGAAAGCTACGATATATTCATATCCTGAACATTAGAATTTATGGTGTTCGTAGGCTTTATAGTTTTAATTTACTATAACTTGTACATCCTTGGATTGGATTTTCATACTAGATTGCATTAGTAATACCAATTTGAAAAAAGAATGCGACAAATAGATCATCTGTAGAGACGCGATTCATCGCGTCTCTACCCAAAAATGTGTTGCAATCATTAATTGAATTGGTACAATATCTCCTCCCGCAGTTGCTAAATTTTGCCTTCATAGTTTTCAGGGTATACCCATTTCAATCAAAACTTGTTTCATCCCCGTATTCTTTCTCAATCAAACCTAACAATTTCTCCTCCACCACAGTCAAATACGGTCGCTTCAGTTCCCCCAGATGCTTCAGCACAGCACGGGCAGCCTCTTCTAAGCTCTCATTTTCTCGCAGCTTACTGATGCGATCGCTAATCTGCTGCATCTGCTGACATTCCGACTCCAGGTAATTCAGTGGCTTCAGGTGGTCAATTCTGACAGTGTACTCCCCATTCCACATTGTGACTGTGCAACTGAATTCGCCCACATGGTTAACGATACCCCAGCAGCCACCTTTGCCTCTTAATTCGGGATTGTCTTTTGCAAGGATTTGGCAAACTTCGCCAAGGTGGTAAGGATTAGGGGCTTTAGTACGCTCTAGAATTCGCTCAATCACATCTTTGACAACACGCCCAGTTGGCACTTTGCCATCAGCTTGTTGCACTGCTGCTTGCCACACCTGCCATTGCTCTTGAGGTTCTAGCTTCGTCATTGGTCGAACTTGACCTTCACTGGTAGGTAAGATTTGTGATCCATTTGTTGTCAAATCCTCAATTCCCAAATTTTGACAACAAATTGTTGTCAAATTTTCGTACACATCAGCTGCTGCAATCAAGTAGTTCGACTTTTGGCGGCTGTGACCAAAGCGATCGCGGCAATAATCCTCAAATGTTTTATGCGTCGAACGGTACAGTCTGCGATCACGCAATTCGGAGAGTGCCTTACCTGCCTCAAAAAACGCCCGTTCCACCTTCCGCTCGAGGTGCAGGCGATCGCAAATCTCTTGCTCAGTTAATTCGGGTATTTCAACGGCAGTAACGGTGATTGTTGCAACGCTTGGATTTTCTTCTTGGACAAGGCTATCTGGTGGCGTGCTGTTATTAGATGCAGGGACGGTGGCCTTTTTACGCTTAGAGGATGGCTTAGTCATATTTCCATCTCTTTTAGTTCAGCGACATTTTCTTAAAGTGTGATGGTTTGCTGCAATTGTCTACCCCAAAATCCTTACCAACAAAACTTGTGGATTGACAGTAGCATGATTAAATCTCAGGATCTCCTTCTAGGCTTACACCAAAATCAACCCCTAAAACTCCTTCAATTTTGCGAAGATTTTCAATTGAAAGCGCTCCTTTGAGAGTTTCCTTTTCAACGTCATACCAGTAAGTCCGCGAAACACCAACTTCATCGCATATTTGCTCTAGGGACTTACTAGAATCCAGCCGGGCTTGCTTAATGCGCTCTCCTAGCCCTTCAATCTCTACTTCTTTGACTTGTCTTATCCGCATTCTTGTACTAATCACACTACCACCTCCTTAGAGTAAAGCGTTAACTGATAGTTTTACTATACACTACTAGCTTATAGTTGACACACTATAAACTAGTAGTGTACTATAAAAATATGGAGAAAGCGCCCCCGACTCGCAATCAAAAGCGCTTTCTCTGCCCTTAAAAATAAGGAATTTTTATCATGACACATCCGCAATACACACAGCAAGCCCTCTCGCGCTACACTCTCCCCCGTCTCAAAAGAATCGCTGCTGAATTAGGCGTTACACCCACCGGGGACAAAAGAGCGGCCCAAACCTGGGTAAACGCAATCATCACCCACCAATCCGCCCAGCTTCAGAAGGTTGACAACCAAGCCCTCGCCCAAGCCGAACTCGACCACTTCATAGCCGACCAAGCCCAAGCCGTAGCTCCTGAACCCCTCACAATAGTCGAAATCTCGTTTGACCATCACGAATATTACGCTGATGACAAACTGGTAGCCAGCATTAGCTATGACGACAACCATTTAACGCAACGCTGGGTAGTCATGGTCAACGATAAAGAAATATTTCGTGCCAACACTCTAATGCGTTGCGATCGCTTCATCTGCACTCACTACAAAGATGGTTCATTACCTGTGCAGGAGAAAGAAGCAACACCCCCCACGACCGAAAACCAAATCATGGCGCATATCTTCAACGAGTGCCAGAACTACAACAATTCGCAATTCGCAAGTCGCAATTCGCAATTACACCCCATGCCTAAAAACAGGAAGCTTTGCACCTGTAATGATTCAATTACTAATTACGTTCACAATTGCGAATTGCGAACTGCGAATTGCGAATTGCTTAGTGACTGGTGGGTGAAGAGGCGTTATTCAGTCCAGCAGCAGTATTCTAACTCGGTCTATGATGCTGTGCGCTCATTGTCAATGCTGGATGTGTCTACTGATAGTAAATCCATTCTTGATGAATATATTTTAGACCAACCGTTAGAACAGCTAACTGGCGATAGATTGCAACGACTGCTGGAAAAAGCGGAGTTAGTAACAGCGTAAGTCTTGGGCTTCGCCTGGGAAAAGGTTAAAGGGAAAGGGGGAAAGGTAAATTTCTTCATTCCCTTCCCCTTTGCCCTTTCCCCCTTTCCCTCAATAATCCCTTCATTCACCTATTCATCTATGCAACCCACAATCTCGATCCCACAACACTGGCCGTACCCTCGCTTTAACTTGGAACAGCGTACACAACAGGGCATCATCCTGGGACTTTATTACTATCCTTTGAGTACAGAGTTGGCTGAACAATTTGATGATGGTTGGCGCTATGTGCTGATGCCTAATAAAAACTCTAACGAAACATCATACTTGCAAGAGGAGCAAATCCAACCGCTCACACCAGAAGAATTATTCCACCAAATCACTGCTGAAATTGACTTTTACCAACAGCAGATAAATATTCTCAACCGTCAGTTAACCGCATTAACTAAGAATGCAAACAATGGCTAAGGAAGTAAGGAGTTAGACCGTAAATAATAGGGAAAAAGGAGAAGGGTTAAAGGGTAATGGGAACATCCATATTTAAAAATACTTGCTCTGTACTGTATTGAGAAAAGTCTTTCCTCCTTTCCCCTTTCCCCTTTCCCCCTCCAATTCACACCTTTCTGATTAATACAAAAGCGTTCACCTAAAGGAATGCCATTACTTTAGATGAACGCACGGAAGTTTTTCTCCCGCTACAGATTTCTAATTATCACACACAAAGCATTAATTAATGAAACTTTCGCTGAGGTGAAATATGACTTAAGAAGTGGTGTGGAAATCAATATCTAAAATTTGGAAATTTAGTTAGGAGTCAATATGAATTTACCTTTGAATCAAAATGTTTTTATCGAGTCTCCCTCATTGAGAACTTCTGCACTTTCTAACCTTGATGATTCACGCGCAGAAATGGTTCTAAGCAAAGCCAAGGCAATAGTGTTCGCTGTCTGGGAGGGTAATGGTTGGGCGACTACTGGAATGATTGCAGAATATTTTTCAGTCACAGAATCCGCAGTCAAAGAAATCTACAGAGTTAATCACTCAGAATTCCAAGCTACAGAAACTAAAACCCTTACAGGTAAAGAGCTAAGGGATGCTCGACAGATGCTCTGTCTACCATCAAAAACATCCCAGGCGAGAGTTTTTTCGGCTCTTGGGGCGTTAAGAATCGCAATGATGTTACAGCAATCCACAATCGCAGCACAAGTTAGAACCATCATTTTAGATTTAGTTGCAGCCATTAAAAGTGTTCCCTCTCAAACTCATTCACCTATCCCAGCCCTCCCTCCAGTCGAGCAACGGCTACATACTTTTGTACAGGCCATGAAGACTTTAGCCGAACTCACCGGTGGCAGACTCAACCCTTACATGGAACAGAATTGCAAAGACTTCGCTGCCAATCTGATAGCTGACTACAACAGACAGTCCCTTACCAGCACACAAGAAAAGTGGATGGGCGTGGTGAATTTTGCAGAGAGCGAACTTGGAAAGAAAGTCCCTATCAGTGGCCCTCACTACCGGGGACATCTTGGCACATGGGTGAGAACATTTTACCCACAATTAGGCGATCGCCAAGAAACGCGATTGGTCAATGGTGTGCAGCAGCCTATCTATGTCTACGCTTGCCACGATCCGGCTGTTGCGGCTGGGCTGACCAAAGCTGTAGAAGAATTTTTCGCTCACCCCAGTCCTGGTGCAGCGTTAAGACAGGCTGGTGCTTTCGCTAGCAAGAAAGAACAGGTATTGGTTTAATAGCCATCAGTCTTCAATCTTCAGTTGCCTGCATCTTTCTTACTACTGGCTACGTAACCATTACTTGTAAGAATTCATACTTTATTTACATAAGTAATTGTAAAGCCTGTTTATTAAACAGAAAATAAGTAACGGATAAGGAAAGGTTAATGACACGATTTCAAGACCCAAGAGCAGCAGAACTTGCCCAACAGATCGACCAAATCAATGCAATCGGTTGGGAAGGAGCCTGTGACTTAGCACTACAACAACATGTAGCGAAAGGGGAATTATCCCCAGTAGAAACAGTATTGCGTTGCGATATGTTCCGAAAAAGAGCGCAAGATACACAGGGTAAACGACAAGCAATTTGGGTAAAACAAATAAGCCAAGGCATTAGTGGAATCGAATGGTACACCGTTGAGTACGGCGGCATGGCGTTAGTTCTTCCCCGGCTGTGTGAGGAGTTGATGCTCGTTCCTGGTGACAAAGAGATATTGATGCAGTCCAAGCCGGTGGCACTCGACTTTCTTGCACATTGGAACCTCGCCTTCAAGCTGTGGCGTTACAACCGCGAAACAGAATCGCGCTGGCTTTCCTCTCGCTGGAGTCAGTTTTACGCCGAATACATGAGCCGGGAATGGTTGGAAATATGGGCTGAGGACGAAGTTTACCAGATTCTTTTACCAGACGGAACATTTCAGAATAAGCCTACCTTTGCCATCAACGCTTGCTGCTGCTGGGGTAATCCAGAAGCAATCCACCGCACCACTGCATACTCTGATTCTGGCTCAAGCTGGTTTCAATGGAATAATTTTACACCTTGGAGATAGAAGCGATCGCTATAAAACAAGTAGCAATCGCCACGTTAAACACTCCTTCATATTTGGCATAACCAACATGAGAGTCATTGTTAGAGTCACCGAAAAAATTACTAGTGAAGCTCACATTAATATCCCCGATGGGCTTTCAGAATCAGGTATTAGGCAGCATATTGTAGACCGCTATAACAGTGGCGAGATGCTGACTGATATGAACATTTTTCAAGTGGATTTTGAATCAATCAGCGCTCTTGTTGTCAAACAAGCGGGAGAGAGCTTATGACTGTTGCACAACTGCTGACACCACAACCATACTCTCCTAAATCTACAGGAGAAACTGTTGGTAGGCATCCATTGAACTTCTATGAGTCACCTTCATGGTTTATTACGGAATTACTACGCCATGTTCCGTTATCTGGTGTCATTGGTGAACCTTGTGTGGGAATGGGAGCGATCGCTTCTTTGTTGAATGTGTGGCCTCATACAGAACATATCTGGACTAACGACATCGATCCGAACAAGCAGGCACATTTTCACTACGATGCAACATTAACCGAGTCTTGGGATAAATTTTCAGAATGCGACTGGATCTGTACTAATCCACCATACGCGGAATTTGCTGCACCAATCATCAAGAATGCCTACCAGAAAGCGCGTATCGGTGTAGCCGCATTCCTTCTGACCAGCTTTCTCGAACCCTGTGATGATCGGGCTGATTTTTTACAGCAGCACCCGCCATCACTTGTTCTAATCATGCCGCGCTTCTGTTTTCGGAAAGACAAACGGGGTACTCGTTGGGCAACAGACAACATTACCATCTCGTGCTTTGTATGGGACAAATGTGCAACCACACAGCGCATTATTGTGCGTCCCAAATCTCAAATCGTTGGGTTTTACAAAAATCCAGAACAGGCTATTTCACAAGAACGGGCAGAAAAAATTGTTCGAGCGATTGCCAAAGGAGAATTATGCAACAACTAACTTTATTTCCCGAATCTGCTTCTACTTTACCAGTCAACTATTATCCAGAATTTTTGAATAAGGAAGAAGCTGACGAACTCTATCAACATTGCCAAGAATTGCAATGGAAACAAAATCAAATCAGAATGCTGGGTAAAACTATGCCTGTACCTCGTTTGGAATGTATTTACGGGGATGAAGGCTGTGATTACCTTTACTCTAAAAGCGTACTACTCAAACCACTACCTTGGACAGATCCTCTGGCTCAGTTACGCGACAGAATCACCGTAACTGCTGGTTATAACTTTCGCATCGTCATTGGCAATCAATATAGGAGTGGCCAAGATTCGATAGGGTGGCACAACGACAGTGAAGCTTCAATGGGATTTAACCCAGCGATCGCCTCTGTCAGTCTGGGTTCGGTTCGTAAATTCCAAATCAAGCCCATCGGGGGTAAGCCGACTGACTTTTGGTTGGAGCATGGAAGTTTGCTGGTGATGCTTCCGGGTTGTCAGAGTACTCATCTGCATCAAGTCCCGAAGACTAATAAGGTCGTTGGCACACGGATTAATCTAACTTTTCGACCCCACGTTGGGGGTAAGAGATAAGTATTTCGTCTGGATTGAAACTTTAATCCAGCCAGAAATCAAACAAGGTAAATTGCCTCCAATTATGAGGCTAAAACCTGCATCCAGAATCGTATAAATTTCTCCGCACTCAACATTTAAGTTTTAGAGGATGAACAATTTTCACTTCTCTTCAAAAGCAAAACCCTCGATATTTTGGCGCAAATCGAGGGAAAAGGAAATCAAGTAATCAGGGAAAATATATCTATGAGTTTAGCAGAAAATCAGCTTAATAATTGGACAGGTTTTGAAGTCTTCATTCCCGGTTTTTTTGATGATTATCCACTTGAATCATCAGAATTTAGGCTGTACGCGCATATCCAAAGAAGAGCAGGCGCAAGCGGTTGTTTTGAGTCTATTCCGAAAATGGCTAAACATTGTTACATTGCTCTCAAAACTGCCAAAAATGCCATCAAGCTTTTACTAGCCGTCGGAATGATTGAAATACAAGAACGTATTGGAACTACTAATATTTATACTCTCACTCCACCTTCTTCGTGGGTTTCTCCTAACCAAGTTCAATTACTTCGCTCCCAAATCAAGACAACAAAAGAAACCCCAGCCAAAATTAACCCCAGTCAAAATTGCACGGGGGGTGGGGTCAATTCTGCACCTAGTAGGGGGGTCAATTTTGCATGGGGGGTGGGGTCAAATTTGACCCACAAAGGTATTCCCATTAAGGTAATCCCATCTAAGGAATTCACACTAAGTGCAGTACCCCCCACAAGCGAGTGTGTGTGTGAAGAAACTAACTTGGATTTACAACCAAACCAGGAAGAAGAACCAATTTCTAAATCTTCGTCTTCACAATCAAACCAGGAAGAACCAATTCCCGAATCTCTCACTTCTCTACGAGACGCTGCGCGAACGTTGTCAAATCAATCCGAGACTTTGCATCAAACAGACATTCCCTCATGTAAACCTACTATTGCGGCGGGGTTGTTCGATAAAGACGAACAAGCGAACAAGAAACCAAGCAAACCAAGATTTCAGTCGATTGATGATTTGCTCAATCACATCTTGCTTGACCCCAGCATCTTGGCATCTGAGCCTTTACCCGCAGTTTACAGAAATGAAATCAAACTCCGTTCTTGGCGTTTCCCTTGGCGCACTTCTTGCAGAGACAAGATTTACCAAACCTGCGATCGCCGTTTGGTGGAGTTAATCGCCAAGGAGAGAGCCGAGTGGGACAAGGTTAATTGGCAGCAAAAAGTCCCCACTGTGATCAAATCAATCAGCAATTTGGAGGTGAGTAAAGCTGGTTTAGAAGAACTGCTGGTCTATTGGTCAAGAGTTCTTGAATCATCTACACCACAAACTGAACAATCAAAAGCCAATGACCAACCCATCGGTTACTACTCAAATCGTTCTCTTGATTGGCATAAAGCCACCTTCAGTGAACTTCTAGACCGCATGGATGAAGTTGGCAAGGACAAAGCTATCGCTTCTTTCAGCACTCGCTATGACCGAGAAGACGTAGGCGCAACGCTCAAATGGTTGGATTGGTTAAAGCTGACACATCCTCAAATGTATATGTATTTACATCCGCAAGCTGCGTAAACAATATGGAATTTAGATTTTCTAGAAATCAAAATTTTCAAATGAGGTAAACTATGACACAAGACAAATCAAACTTCACATCGCAACAAGACCGCTTACCCCCACAAAGCATTGAGGCTGAAGAAGTGATACTCGGTGGCATCATGCTCGACCCAAGTGCCATGAGCCGAATCAGTGATCGCTTGGTGGCAGATGCTTTTTACATCAATGCCCACAAAGACATTTATCAAGCAGCCCTACGACTGTACAGCCTCTCATTACCAACGGATTTGCTTTGCATTACCAACTGGTTGTCTGATAATGGTTTATTGTTCCGTATCGGTGGACGCAATAAACTGGCCAGTCTGGTTGACCGTACTGTGTCAGCTGTGAACATCGATGCTTTAGCTGACTTGGTAATGGAAAAATACCAAAGGCGGCAGTTAATCCTTGCTGGCACTGAGATTGTTCAACTTGGCTATGCCACCGAAACCGATTTACCTGTAATTCTCGACGAAGCCGAACAAAAAGTCTACAGCATTAAGTCTGAGCATTCTGCCTCTGACTTGGTTCATATTTCTCATGCCCTAGCCGACACTTTTACCGAAATTGAAGCGCGTCATGCTGGTACAGGCTCACCAGCAGCAAGCAGTGGATTTTATGACCTGGACAGTATACTCGGCGGTGGTTTTCGCAAAGGACGGTTGTATGTACTGGCTGCTCGTCCTTCTGTTGGTAAATCCGCTTTGGCTGGTAATCTCGCTCTCAATGTTGCCAAAACTGGGAAGATGCCTATCTGCGTTTTCAGCTTGGAAATGTCTACTGATGAGTACGTACAGCGATTCTTGAGCAGCGAATCTGGCATTGAAAATAACTTCTTGGAAACTGGGAATGTCTCTGACAGCCAGTGGCAACCCTTGAGTGTGGCGATCGCTACGTTAAGCGAACAACAGATTTTCATCAACGACGAATCTTGCCCTTCTCTTAATGAAATCCGTAGCCAAGTCCGCCGAATTTCATCCCATTACGGTGGTGTTGGGCTTGTGATCATTGACTACTTACAACTGATGGCTCTTGATACTGATTCACGGGTGAACATGGCTCAACGAGTCGGTGAAATCAGCCGGGGATTAAAAAGATTAGCCAAAGATTTGGATGTGCCTGTACTGGCTTTGTCCCAACTCAACCGCGAAGTTGAACACCGTAACGATAAACGCCCTGTACTAAGTGATTTAAAAGACAGTGGTGCTGTTGAGCAAGACAGTGATGTTGTAATCATGCTTTACCGCGAAGAAATGTACAACCCCGATACCCCAGATCGTGGCATTGCTGAGTTAGTCGTTCGCAAGCAACGCAATGGACCTACTGGTACAGTCAAGCTTTTATTTGACCATCAGTTTACCAGATTCAAAAATTTATCTCGTGGTCGTAGTTTTTAAGGCTCTACTGGAGAATAAACATTGTCTTTTACGCGGGAACAGAGAATGATTAAAACTTACCAACAACTTTTACAACAATGGGCGGCTCTCGCCCCTGATGAATGCTCTACCACTGACAGGGATTACAGGTTCAAAATCAAAATACTAAGAGAAGTTGAAAAATGTTCTTTCGATAACCCCTGGCGTTCGATTACTTCCGAAAATCTTACTTGGCGACTTGATGTAGCTGAAGATGTAATTCTCAGACAGTTGAATTTTGTTCTTCTAACAGTTTTACATCGCTGTTCTAACCGTCAGTCCAATATTCATTTCACTTTCATAGACCTTGGAACTATCGTCACAATCTGCAATGGGCTGAAGTCGCAAATACATCCACATCCGGCACTTGCGGCATTAGACGCTTACGTTCAATTGCTGGAGTTTTAAAACCCATGAAAGCACTTTCAGTCAGACAGCCTTGGGCATGGGCGATAATTTATGCTTTAAAAAATATTGAAAACCGTGGCTGGCCCATTCATTATCGCGGCGACATTCTGATTCACGCTGCAAAAACCTGCACCAAAAAAGATTACCAGGTAGCGAAAGAATTTTGTCAAAGCATGGGGGTAGTAATCCCAGAATTAATCTGTCTACGTCGCGGTCAAGTCATTGGTATAGTCACAATAGTAGACTGTCGGTTCTCACAAGTTGCATCTGGCTGGGGGATGCCTGAGCAGTATCACTGGAAGCTGGAGAATCCACGAGAAATCACACCAATTCCTTACATTGGGCGGTTGGGAATTTTTGAAGTACCTGATGAATTGGTCAGGAGTGCGTAGGCGTAGCCCGTCGTAGACATCGCCTTATGAAATCAGTCCTCTCACTTTTCTCCGGCATCGGCGGACTCTGCCACCACGGAATATCAGCTGCTCGTCTATCCCACAAATTCCGAGTCCAGCAATTTGTCGAAATCTCCCCTTATTCTCAATCAAAATTGCGCCATGAACAACCAGGAATTCCAATCCACGCAGATATCACCAACTACCACTGCCAAGAATCAATTCGCAATTCGCAATTCGCAATTCGCAATTCGCAATTATTAACTAGGAGTAAAATAGATGAATCAACAACTTAGTATTGCTGATAGAACCAAAGCTTTGGCAATAAGAATAGTTAAAGCTTATACTTTCCTAGATGAAAAGCCTGGAGTTTGTCGAACATTATCAAAACAGTTACTCCGAAGTGGTACTCCCATCCAATTCGCAATTGTAAATTCGCAATTCGCAATTATAATTTTAGGGAATTTTTACCGCCAAATAAATCAACTATTTAATTACATATTTCTAATTGCGAACTGCGAATTGCGAATTGCGAATTGTTCTGAGTACTGGTTAGAAATATTAATCGAGGCAGAATTGGTTGATAAAAATAAGTTTGAGTCCTTGCTTCAAGAAACTAGAGAAATTGGAAAGATTCTGGTTTCATCTACTCGAAAGGTGAAAGAGAAAATCAACAAGCTCAATTAATTGCGAATTGCGAATTGCGAATTGCGAATTGATTTGACCCCCTGGGCAGACCAAATTAGAAATCAGATTACGCAAGTACGGCTCTCTCATGAAGACCGAAGCTTTGAACCCGGCATTCGTGAGGTGGCTTCTGGGATTCCCGTTGGAGTAGCCAAGGGAATCAAGGGCAATTACGATGCCCGTCGTGCTTATGGTTTGAGTTGTTCTCCACGGCAAGCTGCGATCGCTTGGAAACGAATTGATTACTTGTGAGGTCTAAAGTCCAGTCAGGAGGCATAACCATGATTAACCTTGTTCAGAATCTAGAAACTTGTTGGTATCTTTCACCACCTTGGGGTAAAAAGATTCCCTCCTTAGAAGTTTCCCTGTTGGAGAAAGTCTACGTCACTACCACCAAATCTTTCGGTTACTGTTGCGGTGTAGAGTGGTCAGCTAAAGGCTGGAGTTATGAGATTGTCTCTGGCAACGATAATCTAACTGTTTTAGGACGTGAAATTATTGGTACAGGCAACTTACAATTAGTTACCAAAGAAAAGCCTGTGTTTGAACTGGGTGAATTAGTCGAGTTCCGATTTCATGGCGACGGGCCACCAGCAAGGATTGTTCAAGGCATCCAACTGATTTGCGATTCCTGGTTCTACTGCATCGAATGGATGCCAAAACAATTCGCAATTACCAATTCGCAATTCGCAATTAAAATTACTGATAACTGAAACTTATCACTTAATCAAAGATTAGCATGTTAGCTTTGCACTCCAAGGGCTTAATTTCTAATTTCCTCTGCAATTGCGAATTGCGAATTGCGAATTGGTTTGATGAGATTTTTACTTTCAGAGATGCGATCGCCCTTGGCGGGACTTCGCCCATCGCACGAGTGACTGACTATGACTTGGAGAGGGTGCGATTATAGACAATCTACACCTCATACTACATCCCAAGTAATATTAAGAAGGTAAGCACCATCGAAGTTAGCGACAGAGAGGAAATAACCAACAGTTTCTGTATCTCGGCTGACCCCCTATAATGGTTGCAGGTTTTGGAGCTATGCCGGAACTATAATACTAGTGAAGCCGATTTAAAAATACTAAAAAGAAAAGGATTTCTATGAGTGATTGGCTAGCAATATTTGAAGGCGCTGCATTTGCTCTTACAGTTAAAGGCGATATATATAAATTTATTTCAAAAGTTTTTGAAGGAGTAGATGGAATCGCTATTGAAACAGTTATCAATGAAGTGAGATGTTTTAATGCAAAAAGAACAGCAAAGGCTTTGGAAGAGATTTATGAAAAACTCAACAATGCAGGAGTAGAGCCGAAAAAAGTACCCACAAAAACCTTAATACCAATACTGGAAAATATTTCACTCGAAGAAGATGAAATATTAAGCGAAAAATGGTCTAAGTTATTAGAATCGTCTATTAAAGGGATATTTATTCATCCATCTTATATAGATATTTTGGAAAAAATATCACCGAATGACGCAAAGGTACTAGACATTATATTTAAAGAGGTTGAAATCAAATTAATCAAAGATTTTTCTATCACTCGGTTAATATCAGAAGTAAACATCAAAGCAGAAATGAGCAAAGAAGATTTAATAGAAAGTCTGGAAATATTATTGAATAAATCCTTGATAAATATAGGTGGAGTAAGCAAAATGCCTAATTTATCTCTTATAGACTTTAATGATACAACAGTTCAATTAACAACTATAGGCAAAAAATTTATGATGTTAGTCACAGGAAAAGAAGAGAAAAATAATAAAGATTGATGAAAATGGTATTGAGCCGAGACTTAGGTAATTTTCTGCAAGATAGAGCTAAGTATCAAAATCAATCGGCTTCCCGTTGAAATGGTTGTAAATATCCTCTGGCTTAAACCAGCTTGGAAATGTGCGCTCTGCATCTCTTAATTCTTCCCCTTGTCATTAAATAAGCCACAAACAATTTTGACTCCAGACAGCCCAATGCAATCGCTTTCTTCATGCAGCAGGTTTAGTAACTTTTGCTCTTTATGCAGAAATAACAAAACATATTGAAACTACCGTTACACAAGAGTTAAGCGCCAGCATCAAAACAGCCTTGATGCAACCTAATCACATAGGTGACAACTATTGGTTGTCACCCATCTGCCGCTCAAGCACTGCACTGTCTACCCTTAAGTCAAAAACTGGATTATTATAAAAAAATTGCGTAGTTACGAGTATATTCTGATGCTGATATTAGGATAACCCGTAGATGGTAGATTGAGAACCAAATCAATCTAATATTATGCAAAGTTTAACAGACCTAGAAAAAAAATTATTAGAGGTACGCAAGTTACAGTCTCAAGTAGACAAGAAAAAAGCCGAATTGGACAAGCAAATCAGACAGCTACTCCAAAACAAGTCTGAACTTGACAAGCTCATGGAGCAAGCACGTCAAAAAGAGTCCCTTGTGCAATGCCAGATAGTAGAACTCAAAAGCCTAGAGGTACGAACACACCCACCAGAAGTAGAGTATTTTGCTAATGGCGCAAGCAAAAGTTTACAGAATGATTTACTAAACTTGCTTTCTGGTAACGGTTCTGTTGCTATCAGATTGCTCAAGCACCAACAACAGATCAATCCTGGGAAGTCTGCAAACTGGTATTTGGAGAAAGTCATTTATGACTTGAAACGGGATCGACATTGATAATTCCTTGCAAAAATTCAACTGAGCCTCTTCAGCCTGTGTAGACACCATCCAGTTGGATTTTGACAACCAATGGTTGTCATTCGCCACTGAAGCGGCATACCATTATTACCCCGAATAACTCCACACAGGGATTGATCCCACATGATTGTCCTTCATTGCGATTGCTATTCATCCAGCGATCGCCGTACTCCTTCGGAGAAGCAAGCTACGCTGTCTTCGTATCCTTGGGAGAAGGCTTAAGCGAGAGCTTATCGCCGGCTCCAGAATCCCGTCAGTTCAATTAAGGCAGCAGCATACATATAGCCTGAAATAAGACAAATACACTCATATTCAGCGAAAATCATGCTAAAATGCTGGTCAGAACCAGTTCTAAACAGCCTAACTAGATAACATCAGTCATATTTTGACAACAACTTGTTGTCAAAAGCTGGGCAAATGTTCCACTATCACCCAAACGTCTTGAAAGTTTTGCGCTTGTATGTTCTGACCAATGCCATCGAACTCACGTTAATTCAAAGCATTGGTTAAAAGCATTACAGCCCAGGCGATTTCTTAAATAAAACCTTATGCTCCTCTGTAGGGCGGAACTTAAACACCACTGCTGCCTCACCCCAACCGTTGGCATTAGAGATAAAGCTCGCGCATTCAAGTCCCTTATTCAGTAAATGTCGTAGGTAAAGCTAAACGAACCGGAGTATACAAAATGTTCGTTAATTTACCTAGCTTAATCTTCCATCCCAGTTATCTTACGAGGTACAGCGGGAATTGGCTACGAGTTGTTACAGGTTGCCAGCGATAATTTCCCTTCACTACTGTTGTGGTAATAAGGCTAATTTACTCAGCTTCGCCAATCAAAGTAAATGCTGCCCATTCTATAGGATGGCGATACTGTTTCATTGTTGAGAGCATAGCATTTCGCAATGCAACAGCTTTATCAGGGTTTCGCCGCAGATTTTGATAAAACTCTGTCATCAGCAATGTTGTAGAGTCATCCGCCACTTTCCATAAAGATACAATAACACTGGGTGCGCCGGCACTAATCAAAGAGCGAGACAAACCGATAACACCATCGTTCTTGATGTCTCCTCTGCCAGTATCGCAGGCACTCAGTACTACTAAATCAGCATCAAGTTTCATGTCAAAAATTTCACCGCTTGTTAGCAACCCATCATCTTGACTAGAGGGAGCAAGGGCAATCGCTCCCGGTACACCTAAGCCTTTAAAATCATTCAGTAGCCCGTGGGTTGCCAAATGTACCACGTCAACCGACTGCATTAATTGTTTGACAGTGGTTTCAGTAGCTTTGCTACCAGTTAATGCTTGGGTATTCAGTATTTTGGCAATTCGCAATGCTTCTTGTTCTGCACCTGGTAGCGGTGACAACTGCTGAGGCATTGTCGGATTACCAACTACCAATGCAGTACGATTTTTTATTGCTTTGCGCTTGTTTATTTTTTGCTGATGGGTTAACTGCAAAACTTGGATAGCAGGAGCGGTGAGAATAGTATGTTTTTCGATTAGGTATTTGCCGGACTCATCTTGCAAAGCTGGGAAGGGAACGAAAAATAACTCGGCTTGGGGGATAAAAATGACACGGCTATTTGGGTCTTGTGGTAAGTTTGAGGCGATCGGTTGAATAAGTATTTGATAGAGTTGCTGTAATGGTTTTTTCTGGTGAGGATTCGCTGATGCTTCTCCAGGAATAGCTACTGCATCACTACTTCTGGCACGGATGGATGTACGGCTTTTAGTAACGAGGTCTGCTAAGGGTTTATCCAGAGATTTGAGGTTTACTTGCTTAAAGATGACTTCACCTCTAGGTTTGACTACCCAAATGTAGAGTTGTGGATGCCATTCTTCTTTACCTTGAACTTGAAAGGGAACGTAAATGATTGAATATTCAACAAGTGTTGCCTTTTGTTGTTGAGCGATTTGTTGAATTTGCTTGATGTTAGGTGGTTTGAGTTGTTGAATATTAGGGTTAGGGGATAGCTTTGAGGCTAATAATTCCACAAACGCTCTGGCTCTACCGCGTTCGGCAATTTCTAATGCTGTAGTATTTTTATTTTGAGCTACCAAGGCTTTTTGCAGCAAGCGGTAGGAAACTGCTTGAGTTTCAAAGATTGAGATTTTTTGGTCATCTTTTAATCTTGGTCGCAGAGATTCTCTAACCTCAATGGCAGCGAATAGTGTTTTTTCAGCTTTCGGATACTGACCCAAGTTATTGTAAATGAACCCAATGTTAGTCAGAATATAACCTTCCGCCGCCTTTAAGCCAGTTTGTTTGAAAATTGCTAATGCTTGAGTATAAAACTCTAGGGCTTTGGCGTACTGATTTTGATTGTGGTAAATTTCCCCAATGTAAGTCAGAGTCTTACCTTCCGCCGCCTTTAAGCCAGTTTGTTTGAAAATTGCTAATGCTTGAGTATAAAACTCTAGGGCTTTGGCGTACTGAGCCATTTTCCTGTAAACAAACCCAATCTTGTAAAGAGTCTTTCCTTGCTCTGCCTGATTGTCAAATTTTCTGTAAATGTCTAACGCTTGCTGATAAGATTTGAAGGCTTTGAGATACTCACTCCTAAAAAGGTTATCTCCCCTGATATTGTCAAGCGTTGTAGCTTCTCCCGCTTTGTCGTTAATTTGTCTATAAACGGCTAAACCTTGCTGATAAGACTTTACAGCTTTGGTGCGCTGACCGAGATCGCTATAAACCAACCCTATACGATTAAAGCTATCACCTTCCCCTGTCCGATTACCGACTTTTTGATTAATAGCTAAACTTTGCTCAAGAAATTCCAAAGCTTTGGTATATTGACCGAGGTCGTAATAAATTACCCCAATGGTGTAAAGAGTATGTCCTTCCATAAAGTTGCCCATTCCTTTATGCATGGCTAATGCTTGCTCAAAAAATTCCAAAGCTTTGGTATATTGACCGAGGTTGTAATAAACTACCCCAATGTTGTTAAAGTCCGTATCTACCCCTTCTCGATCTCCGATTTGTTTACGCATGGCTAATGCTTGCTCAAAAAATTCCAAAGCTTTGGTATATTGACCGAGGCTGTAATAAACTGACCCAATGTTGTTAAAGTTCCTACCTACCCCTTTTCGATCTCCGATTTGTTTATGTATGGCTAATGCTTGCTCAAAAAATTCCAAAGCTTTAGTATATTGACCGAGGCCGTAATAAACTGACCCAATCTTGTAAAAGTTCGCACCTACCCCTTCTCGATCTCCGATTTGTTTGTGAATGGCTAAGGCTTGTTGATAGAACTTTAAGGCTTTAGTATACTGAGCAAGCCTGTAGTGTAAGCCTGCGATCGCAGTCAAAGTCCGAGCTTGCCCTTGACGATTACCAATCTCTTTATAATTAACTAAAACGTTTTGAAACGTCTCTAATCCTCCCAAGTTTTCTAAGAACCTCAACGTCTTGACATCGGGTTTTTGTGTCGTTTGCGCTTGTGCTGATGTAATCTTCATCCCTAAATTAGTTACAGTCAGTGGTGTCGCAGTTAAAGACACTAGCACAGTTGCACTCAACAAGGTGAAGCGGTGAAGCCTATTTTTAAGTAAAGCCAAGAAAAGGTGATACACCGAAATATTCCTTAATCTTGCAACTAAATGATGAATGTCTTACTTTTATATCTGTGTTTTTTGAATAAATTACGCAAGCTTGTCAAAAGCATTGAGGGCAGTAAGTTTCTCTACTAAGTCAAAGAAGCCTCTAAGGGATAGAGTAAAACCGAAATCATACGCTGTCTAGGCTTGACCCCTACCACCCTCAAGCAGCTGGCTGAAACTGAAAGAATGACAGAAAATAAATTTGGCTAAAGTCACCCTTTGGCAGTTGGGTACTGGTGAGCGTCCGAAGTTTTCCCCGCCACCGGACAACGAACAAGAGCAGAGTTAAATTTATCTCGGTCTGACAAAGATAAGTGCGGGACATTTAGCGATGCCTGCGGCAACGTCAAAGACGAACGCTGTTACTGACGGCATGGTTATCAAAATTTGGTCAATAAACACAGCACCATTACCCCAAGGAGCAATCGTAAGCTGTGGAGGCGCGATTGTTACTTAGGCAGGGATGAGGCGGGGGCGGCGAGAAGCGTTCGCGAAGCGTCTCGAAGAGAAGCTTAGGCTTTTGGCGATCGCTTTGTTAGGTGGCCGGATACGCGAACGCCTACGACAAGCGCACTTTCATAAAATACTCTACTGAATTATCCACTTGGGCAGAGTATATAAAAACCAATGCTTAGTTTACTAACGTTTAACTTATATAAAAGTAATTATTTATACGCCTATAAAAGGACTGCATTTATTTCGACCGACTTTCTATAATTAATTACGGTATTTTATTGAAATCGTCTTTTTTGGAAATTTTAGGAACCTTGCTGTATCTGTTACTGTTATTTACTCTTTGATTATAAATTAAATGAAATTTTATTATTCTCTAGCTCCAGCATTAATAGGTGTATCAATTGCTTTTGTACAACCTCAAAATGCTTTTGCACTCTCCTGAGCCGAAATTGCTAAAGTTGCCAAAGCTATTACTGTAGAAATTGATAATTATGATAGTTCTGGTACTGAAGCCACTAAACGAGTCAATACCTTTTTGAGACTCTCAGCTAAAACTGGGGCAGATGTGGGCGTTAGTACACCTAAGATACCAACAGCCACAGTACCGAAAGCTGATGACTTCTATATTCAGGCTGGGGATAAGTACAAAAAAGGAGACTTGCAAGGGGCGATCGCCGATTTCAACCAAGCCATCAAGATTAATCCTAACTTTGCCAATACCTATTACAACCGGGGTATTGCCCGCTCTGAATTGAGAGACAAACAAAGGGCAATCACCGATTATAACTAAGCCATCAAGATTAATCCTAACGATGCCCTAGCCTACAGCAGACGGAAACCTTGGGAAACAATAATATCCTCTACGCTTGTTGCGTCTATTTATATAGCTCAACTTATATAGCTCAACCCTTGATCTTCGGAAAAATATCACCAAATCGACAGAACCATCTGCTTTAGCTGGCAAGATAGAATTGTAATGAAAGTTAACATTGTTAAATATATCTTCAATTATGTTTCCTAACCTTGTGGAAGATACCAAAGAATACTGGTGCAAGTTAAATGAGTTAGAAGTTGCTTACCAAAAAGGTGAAGTCTCTATTGAAGAGGTAGATGCGAGGGTTAAATTGCTGATGACTGAATTAGGTAAAAGTCGCCAGGCAGCATTAAACTACGTTTTGAATAGCTTTTACCATCTTTTAAATGAGCAAGGAGAAGCAATTCTTGGTATAGCAATTTTAGGAGTCATTAGCTACGCTTGGGTGGTTCTCAGCTAAGTAGGCGGCTAGAATAAAATGTAAGATAAAAGAGATTTGTTCTTTGTAGAGGGGCAATATTGCTAATGTCTGCACCCATAAAGATAAATTGGCAATGTTCTAGATCGGTTGCTATGTCCTTAAACTAGTAAACCAAACTCATAGCGGTTGATGAATAAACTTATAACTATGCCGTACATCTCCTCTGTTTTAGAAAAGCAAATTGTCTTCCGAGCTAGCTGTTTGATTCTTGTTCTTAATCTCAAGTGCTTCTGTTAAATTCGTTGAATCTTCTGTTTAACTATCTCATGATGCTGTGCTGGTAAATGTCGTTCATAGGCTCTCCACCCATCTAATCAATTAGAAAGTTCGAGATGTGAAATGCTCCCAAACTAGCGGACTGAATGGTGCTATCAAACTGCTATAACTTAATAAACCAAGCCCAATACAACCCCATCATTTGTATGGCTGTAAACCAATGGTTATTAAAACTTGGTTAAACATGAATGCACCATTACCCCAAGGTAGCGATCGCACGGCTATGGAAGGAGATTGTTAATCACCATTGGTGACGGGCAATAAGCTTTCGCCTAAGCATAAAGGGGATCGCTTACTCCTGCTTTGGACATCGATATCATTTGTTCCCGTGTTAGCTCTAACGTGGGACGAAAGGTATTATTAGAGGTGAAGCCTGCAATAAGCCCTTTCTGAACAGCCTCTTGAATCTCTTTACCATAAATATCAGCGTTAACATCGGTAAAGCTTGGCGCTTGGGCAACTACTGGTTTAGTCATGAAAGCGCATAACACTATAATCGCAGTAGTACCTGCTCCCGTTTTGGCAGGTAGTGAACCCAAAAAATTAAAAGTTGATTTGAGCAAAGGTTTCATAATGAATTGAATGCTTACCTTTGTAGACGTTGCTCTCTTTAATCAGGTTTCTTAAAGTTATTAGTTATACCTGAAATTTCGCTATTGCTGCCGTCGGGCAATAGATAATTGGGCGATCACCCGAATAGTACTACCCTTTGACCAGTATCTACCCAAACAACTTGAACCTATCTCACAAAAATACTCTACTGAGTTCTTCACATCAATAGAGTATATAAATTTACTATAATCATCTCTTACCAGCATTCATTTTATACTTTAGAAATTATTTATACCTCTGTATAAGTACTAGAAATCTTGCCTACAGCGATCATCCCAGAAGAGACAAACTTTCGGCAAAATGTCTCGGATTCCCTAATAACTTACTGTATTCTGGAATATCCGTTCTTCATGGAGAGCCAAATGATTCCTATAGATATGCAACGACTCATTAAAAAAACCTCTAACCCAGTTCGCAAGAAAATAGCAGTAACCCCACCACCGAGTGAACCCATTGAGATGCCTAAGAGTCAAGATATTCCTGAATTGGTGGTTGAACCAAATCCACCTGTGTACATTGAAGACTACGTTTCCGAATCCGAATACATTTCTGAACACTATCGCCCTCTACGCTCTGTGGGTAACTCCGGGTGGCAACCGTCTGATGTTTGGCGAGAGTTGAGGGTTGATGATTTCTGCGGGTAAATTAAGCTCTGACTGAAGAAAAATTAATATATCATGCTAAATTACCTTCAAAAAAGCCATGAACCGCTTACTAAGCAAGAAAAATAAATATTATTTACTAGTTATTCATGGGGTTTAGCACTGGTTCGAGCTTTTGAGCTTTATTGTCGAGCCTAGTTTTGATATCTAACTAATAATTTGGCATAAGAGCTACTGAAGAACCAAAATTATTAAACCTTAAGCAAGCTAGAAAATTTTCTAGCTTGCTAAGGTTTCGTTAAGTTATAGAGTTAAATATAGTGCTTGAATAAAAGTCTACATCCAGAGTAGTTAGTCAATTTCACCTTTGGGTAAAGAGCAAATGAATATTATATGCAATTGTATGAAGATAAGGTTTACTAAATTCAATTGGCAATACTTGCTGATGATACGCCTCTTGGAAGGCTCACTTCTATTGCGCTTTGCTTAACAATATTTACAAAAAATACAAGCTCGTTTCAAATATTCTAAAGTTCATATAAATGATTTATCAGTGAAGTTTTGGGTTACAAGTAAATACTCTGGAAAGGGATGTGCTAAAAATAGTTTTACGGCAAGTATGCTGTGGTTAACATCTATATATTTCTTAAGTATTGCACAAGGCATTTAAAGCTAGATAATTCATTAAATTTAATTATTAGGGCAAGTCATGAACAAAAAATGGGCTATCAAACGAATCACAATAAATCTCGCATCAGTTGAAAGCGAAAAACTTGAAAAATATTGTGCAATGACAGGTAGACCTGCAACTGATGTGATTCGGGAGTTGATTCGCTCTCTCTCCATAACCGAGCTGTCAGCGTCTGAACAGACTACACCTACGCTAAAATATGATGTTCCCATTCTGAAATAATGGCAGTTGAATTACTTGAGTTTGTTTGGCGTTATCCAAATTGGACAAGGAAATACCCAGCAATCTAATACTGCGGTTTTCTAGATCAATCGACTCAAACAGTGCTTTGGCTATCTCAAAAATCGTAGAGAGTTCACTGATGGGAGCAAGCATTGTTTTACTACGGGTTAGCTGCTGATAGTCAGAAAACTTGACTTTTAGAGTTAATGTACGTCCTCGCGTTTCATGCTGCTCTAACCGTTGCTCGACAATTTGAGCAATCTGTTTGAGTTCCTGCAACATCTGACCGACATCGCTTAAGTCCTGTGCAAACGAGGTTTCTGCACCAATGGACTTGCGAACCCGATTCGCCTCAACTGGCCGGTCATCTTCTGCTCTGGCAATCTTATAGTAATAATTACCTGCTTTACCAAAATGGTGTGTTAACTCAGAAAGAGTTCGCTCTTTCAAATCTGCACCACTATGAATCCCCAGTGAGTGCATCTTAGCCGCCGTCACCTCACCAATGCCGTGAAACTTTTCAATCGGCAGTTGCTCTACAAATGCGATCGCTTCCTCCGGTAAAATCACCGTCAGTCCGTTGGGCTTATTCTGCCCTGATGCCATTTTTGCAAGAAACTTGTTAATTGACACACCTGCGGTTGCCGTCAACTGGGTTTCCTGGAAAATTGCAGTTTTGATATGTCTTGCGATAGTAGAAGCATAGGGGATACTTTGCTTATTCTCTGTAACATCAAGGTATGCCTCATCAAGCGCAACCCCTTCCACTAAGTCAGTATAGCGTTTAAAGATAGCGTGGATTGAAGTGGAAATATCTCGGTAAACGTCGAATCTCGGTCTGACAAAGATAAGTGCGGGACATTTAGCGATCGCAGTTACTGAGGGCATCGCGGAATGAATACCAAATTTTCTAGCTTCATAACTGGCTGCTGCAACCACGCCTCGCTGATTCGGGCTACCACCGACTACTAACGGTTTACCTCGGTAACTAGAGTTGTCCCTCTGTTCCACCGATGCGTAGAAGGCATCCATGTCTACGTGAACTATTTTTCTCGTTTTAGCGACAGATTCTTGTCCCAAGGGTAGCTCCACTACAAGCAGTCTCGCTTTTCACACCATTTTCAAGCAAATTAAATCCTAAATTAGAAATCCTATAGTACACTAGCACTAGTTTGAGCCAAATTTTGCATATTTGCAAATTATTCAAGCTTGCTTGAACTTTCTACTATCAGCCCCAATCGGTTTTTCTGTTAATGAGTAAGTGTAACAATGTGGCTCAAATTTGGTATAGCTCCAGATGGACAATTAGTCTATGTTGAAGATGTTGGTAGTGGTAAAACCGAGCTTAAATGCCCTTATTGTTACGGTGGACTAACTGCTAAAAAAGGTAAAGTCAAACAACATCATTTTGCACATTCTTCAGCGACCTGCTTACCTATAGCTAATCGTGATTTCCCGATTTTACCGCTGTATGATAATTTTAATATTTACCTATCGCGTAAAGATTTAGCACAGTTAAAATTGCTTTGGAAAGAATACGGCTCAATCAATTATCCTATCAGCCCTGGCTTAGTTACTCCAGGACTTGTTAAAGCTGGAATGTTCAAGAAAAACGTGTATTTAACCCCTCCAGCTTATGAATTTACTAGTTTAGGGAAAATTCCTGTTGGGGCGTTAGAATTCAGTTTATTCAACGAAGTGCAAGAACCTCTGTTGCTCAAAAAGCTATTGAAACTAGAGCTAGCAGCCAAACACGCATTATACAAAAATGCAGCAGATAAGTTATATTGCCTTACTGACTTAACACTTTATCGCGCTCAATTTCAACGAATTTTATCTTGTTCTCTGTATTTTTTAGAGATTAAAACACACATTGGCACTTTGTACAAGATAGGAGTTACTACTAGACCTATCCAACAGCGATTGGCAGAAATAAAAGCAGATTTACTGCCCCAGTATAAAACTGTTGCTATTCAAATACTTGGAACTTGGCCACATAGGGGTAATGTCGAACTATATTTTAAACACCGCTATCATAATTACAATTATCGCATTGGTAGTTTAACTGAGTACTTCAAATTTGGTGATGCCGATGCTAACGCTGCCCTACATGAGCTACAACAAATGAAAGATAAAGTACTTTCGACTGGAGAGATAGACATTCTTAAGGACAACATTAGCTTATCTCTTGTTGCTATCTAGCCTATACTCATGCGGGAGCAACAGCCAAGTTCCATATTTCTATGGGATCGCACTTGCTAGCTTTTTAACAGTGAACAAGTTATCAAGCGTAAGTACTACCAGTTCTTTCAGAGGGCTATGAGGCTTATTCTATCTGCATCCTAGCCCTTTTTGTAGCCCCACAAGGTTGAAATTTGCTTGGTTCAAGATTGAAAGGCACATTCAAATTACAAGGTAAATCATCACCTGATGACCCCAAATTAAGAGACTACTGGATTATACGGCAAGAAGCTAAAACTAAATCCAAATTAATCAAAAGTAGACAGAAGATAGCCCAAAAGCAACGATATGTCTGTCCTCTCTGCGGGGAATCGCTATTAAATAATGAAGAGTTACATCTTCATCATAAAAAGCCATTCATCTCAGGGTGGTGGTGATAATTACGGCAACCTACAACTTGTACATCTGTACTGCCATCAGCAAATACATTCTGGAACAATTTGTAGTTTATGACTTGCTTATCGCCGGATGCGTCGCAAGGTGCAAGTCCGGTTCTCTTGGGGCGGGATTATAGCAATATAGTCCTACTACCCGACCACAGTGATGCCAATTGGGATTTCACTACACGGTTTGACCGCCATCAACGACCAAGGCGTGCCCGACAACGAAGGAAGACGCATCCGAACACAGCCAGACCACGGCATTGGCGATCTCTTCGGGCTGTCCCATCCTTCCAATCGGTTCCTCTGAGATTACCTGTTCTCGTCCTTCAGGAGTGCCGCCGGTGAAGCGATCCATCATCGACGTGTCAATATAGCCAGGACAGACGGCGTTGATGCGGATGTTCTGCGAGGCGTAGTCGAGAGCCGCCGACTTGGTGAGTCCGATCAAGCCGTGTTTTGCGGCGGTGTATGCGGCTCCGCCCTTGATGCCTATGACCCCAGCGCCCGATGATGTGTTCACGATCGCGCCGCCCCCTTGCTTGAGTAACAGAGGAATTTCATACTTCATGCACAGAAAAACGCCGCGCAGGTCGATGTCTACGATCCGATCCCACTCTGACTCTTCGATTTCCGCTGTTGGTGTATTTTTCTGCTCCACACCGGCGTTATTAAAAGCAAAGTCCAACCGCCCGAAGGTCTCGATGGTCTTGGAAAGAGCCGCCTTTACGTCAAGTGCTTGCGTTACGTTGCACTTGATGGCGATCACTCGTCCACCGAGTTTTTCGATCATGTGTGCTGTTTCTTGATTGCCCTGTTCTGAAACGTCGGCGACCACTACATTAGCGCCCTCACGGGCAAATGCCAGCGCCGTAGCTCGACCGATGCCGTTCGCTGCTCCAGTCACAAACGCAACTTTTCCTGTGTACTTTCCATTTTCGTTCGTTGTCATTTTTTAACTCCTAACTTTTATTCCAATCAAGATTTCTGAAAGCCGTCATTTCGCGTCAGCTTTATATTCCTCGTCCGTCACAGGCTTGAGCCAATTCACCTGACTGTCGCCTTTGTAGTTGGTAATTACAACGTGCGTCATCCTGCTTTCGGGTGATGCGCCGTGCCAGTGTTCAATGTCGGGATTGCAAAGAATTACATCGCCTTTGTTAATCGTTTTGATGGGTTTGCCTTTTTCTTGATAAAGCCCTTTGCCCATCGTCACGAGTATAGTTTGTCCTGCCGGATGGTTGTGCCAGTTTGCCCGTGCGCCCGGCTCGAAGGTCACACTGGCGATTGAAAAATTATTGTTTTCGGTTTTTGGAGCGAGTGGCTGCACATAAACCGTTCCTGTAAAAGTTTCCGCCGGGGCTTTTTCGCCCTTCGGAAAAATCGTGTTTTCAGTTTTATTTTCCGCCTTTTCCATTGTTGTTTGCTCCGTATTAGCCGATTGCTGATTGCTGCATCCAACAGCTAAAAAAAGTGCCGCGCATAATATCAATCCGATTGTTATATTTTTCATAATTTTATTCTCCCGGTGATTACTCCAATTCAAACGTCACCGTTACGTTTCCTGATCCTACTGCGGCTTCAATCCCTGAAAGATCGTCCATCCGTCCGAGTTTTGTATAACTGTATTGCGTCGGAAATGTTTTATAGAAAAGCACTAAGGTATTGCTTCCCCAAACCATCAGATCGCCTTTGTTGATTGTTTTGGGATTGGAAGAGTCGGTCGGCAAATTGTTCGAGAAATCATATTTTTTCTCGTTGCCGTTCAGTTCATCCATCTTCAGCGTCAACGGCAGCATCGCTTTGAAAGCGTTTGCCGTCGCATTGTCAAAGAGTGTGGCATTGAAAGTCTTTGACCCGATTTTAATCTTTATCTTATTGCCTTTAGTCTCATTGGCAGCATTACTGCTTTGATTATTAATATTCGTATTACCAGCAAATGCCGATTGGTCTTGACTGCAACCGAGGGAGCTGCCGAAAAGAAATGTTGCTGAAAACATCATTACGATTAAGAATTTCATATTGCTCATTTGTCTTTTTTCAAAGTGAAACGACTTCTTGATTTCTGCTTCCTGATTACTTTAGATTCGTTTTGAAAAAGCCTTCCAGCTTGTCAAAAGGAATCAGATCGGTTTTGTCGTATAAATCAACGTGTCCGGCATTCGGAACAATAACCAGTTCTTTCGGTTCGGCTGCGCGTTTGTAAGCATCCTCACTAAACTCTTTTGAGTGAGCCTTATCACCTGTAATGAAAAGCATCGGACGAGGGGAAATCGTTTCAATGTCATTGAACGGATAAAAGTTCATAAACTTAGTGTTACTGCTCAATGTCGGATGCGTCGTCAGTTCCGGCGACCCTCCCTTTGGGGTATAGTCACCTCGCGGAGTGCGGTAGAATTCATAAAATTCACGCTGAATAGGATGAGTGTTTTCATCCAACTTATGAACAGTCCCGCCCGTATATTTGGTTTTGCCGCCGGTAAACTCTGCGTAACGCTGCTCCGCAGCCTCAGCTATAAGTTTCTTTCTCTGCTCTAGGGTTTGCGAAAGATTAAGCGCATTGCGGCTCGCTGCTCCCATGTCATACATACTGACTGTGGCAACAGCTTTCATTCGCGGATCAATCTTAGCGGCACTGATAACAAAGCTTCCGCTACCACAAACTCCAATTATTCCGATTCTGTTTCTGTCAACAAATGGACGCGTCCCAAGAAAGTCAACTGCTGCACTGAAATCTTCAGAATAAATATCAGGCGCAACAGCGTTGCGTGGTTCGCCCACACTCTCACCCCAGAAAGACAAGTCAAGAGATAATGTCACAAACCCTCGTTCAGCCATATTTGCAGCATACACGTTGGCACTTTGTTCTTTTACAGCTCCCATAGGATGCCCAACAATGATCGCCGAATGTTTTTTATTCTGATCTAAATTATTGGGAATAAATAGATGTCCCGCAACATTCATTTTGTATTGGTTTTTAAAAGTAACCTTATACATCGTAACGTTGTCGCTTACCTTAAAAGTTGTATATCCCTTTGGTGTTATTTGTTCCATTTGTTTTGTTTTTTCTGATTGTCCTTTTTGTTCTGTTTGTGTGTAAGCTTGCCCGCTTATCATAGGAGCTATCATCGCTAAAATTAATATATATTTCATATAATTTATCCCCTTTTGATTGTGAGATTTACAGATTGAAATTGTTGCTCTATTAATCTGAAATTTCTCCAAATATCAATCTGGTTTTATCAGCAGCGTTTCTACCGTTTGCTGTATGAGTTCAATTATGCGGGCGTGAGAACGGATAGCGTGAGGACGTTCGTCGAAAAAAACCGGACAATTCTCCAAAAAATCGTCGTGCAGCGTGCTGAACAGAAACAAAATGTTTAATATAAATTTATGAATCAAAAAGAAGCAGAATTTGAAAAGCGAAAGATGCAGCTCAATCGGGAAGAGCTGATCGAAAGAATGATTCGTCTCGCTCTCGAAAACAGCCTTTTGGAAGTGTTTCCGGGCATTTTCATATATCAATCGTCGAAACCGACCGAGAGCCAGATATCCGTCTTAAAGCCTGCCTTCTGCGTCATCGCGCAGGGCAGCAAAAATGTGCTTTTGAACGATGAATTATTTCATTATGATTCTGGTCATTACTTAATCTCGACGCTTGATTTGCCGATTATGAGTAATGTCGTCGAAGCATCCGAGGAAAAACCTTATTTGAATCTTCGCATAGACCTCGATCCGGCACTTGTTGCTGCGGTGATGATTGAATCTGGCATCGAAACTAAAAAAAGCGGCACTGGAGTCAAGGCGATGGATGTCAGCCCGGTTGATGCTGATTTGCTCGATGCTGTCGTCAAATTGGTGAAACTATTTGATACGCCGGACGAAATCAAGTTTCTCGCGCCGCTCATCATCCGCGAGATCATCTACCGACTTTTAAAGGGAAAACAGAGCGCACGCCTGGGCCAGCTTATCACTACCGAAGGCGACGCGCAGCGCATCTCCAGGGTGGTCAAGCAAATCCGCGAGAACATCGATCAGCCTCTGAAAATCGAAGATACAGCCCGCGAGATCGGCATGAGCGTGTCAGGCTTTCACCAACATTTTAAGTCCGTCACGGCGATGAGTCCTTTGCAGTTCCAGAAACAAATACGGCTTCAAGAAGCGCGCCGTCTGATGCTCGGCGAAAACATGGACGTGGCGATCGCTAGCTTTCGTGTCGGTTACGATGACCCGTCTTATTTCAGCCGGGAATATAAAAAACTATTTGGTATTCCCCCGCATCGTGACATCGCAAAGCTGCGTAGCAATTTAGGCCAATAAGAATTGCACAGTCCCTAGTGCCGATACATAAGCGCACTATCCGAAAGAGATTGTCCCAGTTTAAGAAGTGAACTTAAGACATCACCTCATAATTTGATTGAAATCTAGTGTCCCTGATTCTGATATGCGATCGCACTCGCTAGCTTTTTAACAGTGAACAAGTTATCAGTGGTCTATTTATTCCGCGATCTAAGTCCCCCACAATTTGCTATAAACCTTTGGTGGCGATTCTTTATCCTCCATTAATGCAAAAATAATTGATAACTTTTAACAGTACTGTCTGTTTATCCCATCTACTCAATATCCAAAATATATATGAATATCGACCGATTACATGAACTTAAGCGAAAACTGACGAATCACGCAGACTTGTCCGATATCTGGCTATTTTATATGGATCATTTTGCGGATCTGCCGGAATTCACTGACCTGGGTGAACCTGCCGCTAATCAATATCTAGATGCTGTCCTCCAAAAAACTTGTCAGCAGATGTTCAATAGGGCAATAAAGATTAGTGACTTTTTGCTAATCTATATCGCTCAATATCATTTATTTCATGGAGCTTTCTTTCTTGAAGGACGTATTGGAGGTGTGATTTATTTCGAGGATATAAAAATTGGCTTAATTGCAGTATCAGAGGATTATCCTGCTACTGATGTAGTTAAGTATTCACGGTTCTCTGAAATGATTCAACTGTCTACACCGCAGGGTAACGATTACAATTGAGATTTACTCTTTATGGTACAGTTAAGGGAATTCCGTTATCTTTGGGTTTTAAATTGAGAATAAACGGAACAGCTTTCAATACCCAATCGGACACGGGTGTATAATTAGCAGCTTCTTCTCCAAAGCTAATAGAAAGCATATCTGTATAAATAATCCCTGGATTGAGGGGTATGGCTGCCATACCACTTGGCAATTCTTGTGCCAAAGAACGAGTTAATCCTTCTATTGCCCACTTAGAAGCACAATATGGTGCAACTTGGGCTGAAGTCGAACGTCCCCACCCAGAACTAAAGTTAACAATAATACCCCGTTTGTTTTTCACCATTGCTGGTACGAAATGGCGAATTATATTCGCTACTCCTTTTATATTGATATCTATAAGATCAGAAAATTCTTCTGATGGTATTTCCCACAAAGGTGCTAAGTAATTAATATTTGCTGCATTATTTATCACTATATCTGGCGGTGAATATTTTTGAAGTATGTCTCGGGCCCATGTTTTTACAAATTGTTCATTCGCCACATCTACAGATGTGAAATCATTGGGCGCACTAAACTTTTGACGTATTTTATCGATTGCACCTGATGAACGGGCACAACCAATAACAGTGTGCCCCTGTTGAATAAAACCCTCGGTCATCGCATAACTTAGACCTTTACTTATGCCTGTAATTAAGATGAGCTTAGTCATATTATTCTGGTATTATTAGATTTCAGTTTTTTCCGGTCGGTTTCGTGGAGGTACGGTTCGTCCATCATAAAACTGAATAACTAACTTACTTAGTCCGATCCATGCTAATGCAAAGATTAAAGGAGCTACAGTTTCAATCACAACTACTACAACTGATGTTGGCTTGAAAAATAAAAAAAGCATTGGAGTCCAAGCCAAAGTAATTACTGTTGCAACTCCACTCCCAAATCTCAATCGCTCAATAATAGAAAGTGCCGAGCTACAACTGGCACATTTTTCTGTATGGGAATGATACCTCTCCAACAGCACGGACTTTACCAATGGGGGAGAAAAAGTCTCTTTGCCAAATGGTTCAGCATTATATTGGTTTACCCATTGACGCAACTCAAAGACAAAACTATCTGCTTTGGTTGAAAGGTAAAAGGCTTTAGTAAAGTTCGGGCTACCTCCTTTTGCTTCAAGATACCTTTCCTGATAGTGGAGAAAAATTTGATCATCTTCTAAAACACCATTTTGTCCAATGTGGTAATACCAACGCGGTCTAAGCTTAATAAACCAACCTGGAAGTTTATCAGGAAACTTAAAAGGAAAACGTGCAAATACACGACATTCTCCTTTACGTATGGGTGTAGCATAAACAACGGTTAGAATTCTCCCACGCTGGGAGTTGATATCATGCCACATTAAATTTGGAGCGACGAAGGTTGTAGATAACTCTCCTGATTGCCCTGGTTTCAAACCTTGTTTCCAAATCCCTTTGAATCCATGTTTCCCAGATTCAATCACTTCAAGTTCTAAAGGTGCTGCATTTGCCCTATTTCCTACCGTTTTATGGTGTGTAAACGATATGTGGCTAGGGTCTAGTATATTTTCTAATAGCGTTAATGCATCATAAGGCACATCCCTAAATGTATTAATTACAACCCATCCTTCGGGAGATTCTTCTAATGGTTCAATTATTGGGACTTCGGTTTTGGCAGCATTTTCATATTCACCAACGTATACAAATAGTAGTCCCTGCTTTTCAATAATTGGTAATGATGCCACACAAGCTCGTTTTGATGTCTCTGCTGTTCCACCTTCGACTTGTTGAGGAATCCTTTGACAATTTCCATCTCCAGAAAAAGCCCAACCGTGATAGGGGCATTCCAAAAGCCCATCCTCACTAATCCTGCCTTCAGACAACGGTGCTAAACGATGAGGACACTGGTCTTCAAAGCTTCTCCAAGATTGGGCAAGTTTATCCCACCAAATTACAATATCTCTTCCCAACACTGTAAAAGGGGTTGGTTTTGATTTGTCTAAGTCCTCTAAGTAATGGATGGGATACCATGTCTCTTTACAATCAAAACTATTTGGATCGCTGCCGCCCCCAGGCTGTTTTGAGTGAAAACTATCTCTGACGTTAACTTCTTTCTCAAGCATTTTTGATGTTTATTAACTTTTATTGCCCACTCTCAGATTTATTTTAGCTAGTATAAACATTGGCGAACGCCATACAGCCAATGTTTCGATCTGCTATCTATTAGACTTTTTGTGCTTTGTAGGGTCAACTAACCGATATGATTGTTCAGATTCACTCGTTGGAGGAAACGGATTTCCAGCAGTTGATGTTACCTCTAGCCCTGTGCCTTTTCCATTAGAATTGATTACTTCGTACTGTCCGCTAATGGGAGTGCGTTCGCCTGGACTATGCAATGAAGATTGAGGCTCCTCTGCTTGCCTTAACCCTGTAGTACCAGCACTATAAATTAGAGAAAACTGCCTCGTAATTTCAAAACCTGGAACATAACCACCGTGGAACGGGATTTCTAATAGTTGACTGAGCGCCCCTTTAATTTCTGAGATTGGTTTAAGCAGTTTTTCGTTGTCTTGGCTCCATCTAATAATTTGTGCATCTAGTAATTCTTGAAACTCAAGAGCGTGTAACGTCGCATCCTCTGAGGGAGTTTGGCTATCTATAACAATCGATAACTTGAGAGTGGACAAAAGTTTCGTTTGTATTTGTGAAGAATTATCATTAGAGGTAACTTGAGTACAATACTCGTCTACATGAAAACTAAACTGAGCCTTAAAATGGGAAAAGCTCTGTGCTTGAAGTTTTTCACTAAGATATGGTAGCAATCCACTATCCGGATCTAATAGGATTTGGCGGACGATTGATGTTTGTGTCATGAATACTTTACAAATTTTAAATTAAACGTTTTCTTGACTAACAAAGTGGAGATCGTTCACCTGCTTCATGATCTCACCATGCTCCTAAGCATATTCCTCCAATGTATGGACATTAGGAAATGTATTGGGAGCAATGAACCTGTTGTTTGATGCACACAGATGCTCTACTGCCTCGGCGTTGGCATGCTTGGGATCGTAAGCAATCTGCATATACTCCTTAACAAGCTCAATGTTTTTCTGCTCTTGCGGTGTGTAGTTATCTCTCATCTCTGCCATGCTTGCACCCTCTTTGGATTTTTAGGATTATTTATATAGATGTCAGGACTCATAGACTCCAACCAGCCGCGCTTGCTCAATCACATGGTCAGCGATCGCATTCAGTAGTTGCTCGCGGTTCATATTTGGCTTCAGGTCAAGCTCTGCATCTAGGGCATATAACCAGAAATAGTAATGGTGAGGCCCGTGCCCCTGTGGTGGAGCAGGCCCGGTGTACCCTCGCTGATTGGTACTGTTCATGCCTTCAGTAAATTTACTACCATCTCCCTCTGGAATCTGGTTAATTCTTGGCGGGATGCCATAGATTAACCAGTGAGTAAACCCCTGTGGCAAGGGCGCATCTGGGTCATGGCAGATGAGTGCTAATTGCTGGGTTCCGGCTGGCAGTCCACTCCATCCCAAGGGAGGTGAGATGTTTTCACCGTCGCTAGTATACTGTTTCGGGATACGCTCACCAGAAGTGAATGCAGGGCTGTGAATCCGTAAATCTTTGATATTCAACGCCATGTGTATTTCCTTTACCAACAATCAGTTGCATTGAATAATTTATCGCAGCAGCACAGGTTGAGCATTAATGCGAATTCGGAAAAGACTATAAGGCTTCTGAGGAAAATTGACAAAGATGCGCCCTTGATGAGATACCGTTACACCCGTGGGCATAGCACCATCAAAGTGTGCAACTGGCTCCAGTGTGCCTAATGGTTCATCTGTCGGTAACTTCTGTAATTGACTGACCATAAGATTTTTCTTTGCTTGCGATTACTTGTTAGCCGAGCCTGGTTCACTCAGTTGGCGATGCAGTTCTGCATTAACAGTATCCGGTAAGACCTTGCTGATATTGCCCTGAATTTTGGTTTTCAATGAGCCCGCAACAATGTCGTCTTTACCAGCCATTAGAGCCTCAAAGCCCTGTTTAGCAACAATAGCTGGGTCATCCTTCTTGTCTGCACCTACCTTAGTATTATCCATTCCGGCTCGGTGAAAGAAGTTTGTATCTGTTGGCCCTGGCATGAGCGCTGTGACTGTTACATCTGTGTCTTTTAATTCGTTGCGGAGTCCTTCTGAAAATGAGTGAATAAAGGCTTTCGATGCTGCGTACACCGCCTCAAATGGCCCAGGCATGAGCGCAGCAATTGACGATGTGAAGAGAATTTTGCCCTTACCGCGATCAACCATATCCTTCACCACTCGTTTAGCGAGATGAACCGATGAAACAACGTTTAGGTTGATGAGATTGAGTTCTTCCTGTAAGTCAGTCTCAGTGAACTTGCCACCAACCCCAACTCCGGCATTAATGGCGATCGCTTCCACTGCAAGACCAGTGGCTTGAATTTGGTTATAGAGGGTTTCGACTCCATCATAAGTGGCAAGATCCACCTGTACGGTTTCAACAGACGCGCCTAGTTCTTTAAAAGCATCAGCAGCTTCATTGATGCTAGATCCGGTGGCTGTGACAAGGAGATCAAAGCCATTTTGAGCAAACTGTTTGGCGAGTTCGTAGCCAATATCGTTAGACGCACCTGTTACAACGGCCAGAGGACGGGTCAACGTCTGATTCATAATCTTCTTTCTTACAAGCTCTTAACTTTTACCATCCTACGGAAACAGTAGTGCAATCGCGTCTTCCTAGTGAAAGAGAACAACTGTGTGTGTATTGGAGAGTCATTAATACAATATCTACCTCTCAAGTTCAATGGCTCTTACAGAATGGCTGCACATCAAATTCTTGCAAGCGATCAAACCCTTCGTACTGGCTTAAAATACCGTCGTCAAAAACTACGTGCATCTTCCGGCTCACAGTATCCCAATGGTTGATTTCTTCTTGGCTGAGGTTAAGGCGATCCCAGAATTCATCACGGCAGGAAGCTAGCAGCAGATCGAGAACTTCTTGCGTTCGGCAGAGCGTCCAGACTGCCATGACGTTTGTGTAGGTATTGTTGTTGATGCCGGGAGTTTTGGCATCTGGATAAGCAGTGTGATACTCATCCGGCCCGAATGGCATTAAGAAAAGCTAAAACACTTGTAGTTTAAGTGGTTGAGATAAAGCTTATATAGGAGAAGAATCTATTACCACACCTTACAAGAAGCCCAAAAAAGCCGAACTTTCAGAAACTCAAAGCGCCTGGAAGAATGTAGAGGTCATTGCAGAGGCGGCGATCGCGTAACGCCCCCTAAAAGTGCGATCGCAACTTCGGTACAAGTCTACAATCTCGTTTCCCGCCAATGGCAATCAAGAGTGGTGCAGGACTACTCTTCACTTGAGGCGGAGGCTAATTGTTGGTGCAGCCAAAGTCTATCGAGCGTACACAGCAATTACAAATGATTAGCTGTTTAAATCAACAGAGCGAACAGGAGCTTTATTCCTGCTCTGAATCAATAATTCGTGGGAAAAAATAACCGCTACCTCTTGCTGTAATAATGAATTCTGGGTCGTTGGGGTCGGATTCTACCTTTGTCCGCAATCGTGAAATATGCACATCTACCACACGGGTGTCTGTATTCATTTCTGGTACAAAGCCCCACAATTGCTGTAATATTTCGACCCTTGAAAAAATCTTTCCCGAATGATTAATTAACAACTCTAATAAACTAAATTCTATACCTGTCAACCGAATGCGTTGCTCATTTTTATGGACTTGCCGCTTACTTGTATCGATTTTCAGGTCGCCTGCATGAATTATAAGAGAGTTAGGAATAGTATTGATACTGGTTTTGTGGGAGCGCCGTTTTAGTACACAGGCAATTCGAGCTTCTAGTTCTTTGGGTGAAAAAGGTTTCGTCATGTAGTCATCAGCACCCAGTTCCAGCCGAGTGATTCGGTCTGCTACATCTGCCAATGCTGTTAGCATAATAATTGGTACGTCTGATTGTTTCCGTAATTCTTGACAGACACCGTAGCCATCCAGCTTTGGCATCATTACATCTAGAACTATTAAATCAGGGGTCAACAAGCGAAAAGCTGACAAAGCTTCTTCACCATCACTAGCTGTAACTACACTGTAGCCAATCATTTCTAACCGCGTCTGTAAAATTCGGCGAATGCTGGCTTCGTCATCTACTACTAAGATTGTGGCTTTATCACCTGATAAGTTTCTCAACACTGTTCCTAATGAGCGAGAACTCTTAACCATCCATTATCTGCTTATTAGGAGTCAAAACTGCAAAACAATCTTCAGGTACAGTCATGAGGAAAGAAGCGATCGCTTAATACTTGCATCTCTGCTCCTATTATGCTAAGGCATCTGCCCGAAAAAAAGATTTATATCCAATTAATAAATTCTTACAATTTGGGACTCGTATTTTCCATCGATTTGGTGTAATTTGTTAATTCCGTGCAAATTATTTATACCCATCTTCTCGCAACTTTATTCAGACAAATTTTAAGCCAATGCCTTCGAGGGAACAGCCAATGAAAACTTCTAATGATATAGATACAAAAAAAATTATCAAAAAATCCGACAAGCTTACCCTGAGACAGATGAAACTAATCGAGGAGGCTGAAGACCAACTTCTTCAAGCTAATAGTGACAATTCTACTGCCCCTGTAGTTGAGGTTGAGGAGAAACCAGTAGCGATTTCAGAGCCTAGAGTTCCTGACTATGTTCCATTCCTTGACAATCCTCCAGTACAATCTGTGGGCAATTCCGGTTGGCAGGTTTCTGATGTCTGGCGGGATATTCGGGTAGATGATTTCTGTAGTTGATGGTAGCAAAAAGCAAGCGCCCAGCGTACCAGATCGCTGACAAAATCAAGTTCAAGTTTCATGTTCACTCTGATTAAGATATAGGTATTTGACCTCAAGGGTGTCGATACTCATGGTGCAAGACCAGATTTTGCTGAATGATTGGCATGTAATAGCCCGCTCGCAAGACCTCCAACCTGGAACAGTTCTGCACAAGCGTTTATTAGGCTTAGATTTAGTACTTTGGCATAATGGCGACAAAGTACTAGCTTGGCAAGACCTTTGCCCTCATCGTGGCGCTCGTCTTTCTTTGGGATATGTCAATAAACAGACCCTTGTATGTTCGTACCACGGTTTAGCCTTTAACAACGAAGGTAAATGTATACTCGCTCCAGCTAATCCAGACCAATCGCCTCCCGCACGAGCTTGTGTTAAAACTTACCAACTTCTTGAGCGTTACGATTTGCTCTGGGTTTGTTTAGGAACACCAAAACAAGATATAGCTCCATTTTCTGAGTGGGACAATCCGGTTTATCGCAAAATTTTCTGTGGCCCCTACCACTATCACTCTAGCCCCCTGCGGACGCTGGAAAATTTTATCGATCCGGCACACTTCCCAATTATGCATTCAGGATTATTCGCCCACGCTAGCCGTCCTGAGTTGACGCATTATGAATTAGAGTCTCTTGGAGATCAGATTAGTTTCAAATGTGGTTTGTGGGAACTAGATTTTAGTTCGGCTAATCCGAAAGAAGCGCCAATGATTTTCAACACTTACCATTACCGTATCTTCCGTCCCCTAGTGGCATACTTTAAACTCGGACCTGGAGAGCATCGTCTAAATGTCTTCTATACAATTACGCCAGTTGATGAAGATGAGTGCGTGGCCCAATACTGGTTAATGGTAAACAGCGCCCGTGAAATTCCAGTTGAAGTCTATCTAAATATTCAAAATCTTGTTGCTAGTCAAGATATTGCCATTGTCAATTCCCAGCAACCCCGACGCTTACCTTTAAATTTGCAAGCAGAAGTACATTTACCGAGCGATCGCTATTCTATTGCATACCGTCAGTGGCTCAAACAACAGGGTATTACTTTCGGCACCATTTAGAACTTTGTTATGCTTTGCTCTCCTGACAGTCTTTGTATAGTGAGTTTGTGTGGGTTCGCAGATAAGATGAAATTGCGGCAACGAACTTATAGGGATTTCAGCCACAGCAATTCGCAGATAAAGTGAAATTACTTGTCATACCATGTAACGAAAAATTTTATGCAGATGTAAACTCTGAAAACCTTGCTGTATCTAAGTTCTTTAAGGGAGCAATGCGATTTTGTGAGATGACCCCACCTGGAGAGCGATCGCTAATAAACTCTTATGTATATATTTAGTATTTTATACAAAATTTACAGCAATATTGCTTAGAAGATACAACCTGCTACCA
>NZ_JACJTR010000035.1 GCF_014698795.1 Nostoc sp. FACHB-892 | reverse complement strand
GTCGTCCAGCTATTGAGATTTGGCGAAGTGCTGCAATTGCCAGTACCTTTGCTTTATTAATCATACTGCACGTATTTGCTTGGTTCATGATTGGAGTTGTCATGGCTCCCACATACATTTTATTGGGACTAGGAAGCATCTGTCTGGGAGCAAATTTAGGAGCAATTCTTCTATACAAACGCTTTGCAAATGCATATGTAGCAATGAAAGTTGAATTTTCTTAAGTACACTCAGAAGTAACCCTTTATAGAGCAACCTTCTAGCCAACTTAGTTTTTCAAAAATCAAATCAATACTTAACGGCAAAAGTCAGGATTCAGAACGATTCTGAGCTAAAAAATCAACTTGAACAATGGCTAAATAATTCGTAAGAATTCAGGAGTAAGAATTCAGCTATTCTGAATTTTTAAAGGATTAAATAAAGCTTTGATAAATAAGTATCTTAGTTTTAATAAACTCCTTATCTTATATATTCTGGCTCCTGAATTCATACAATTTATCTTTGTATGTCTATTTGTTGTGTTTGAGATTTAGTTAGTATTCTATCAATTTGAGTATTAGCATCCTCAAAAGTTTGTAATATCTGTGGAGTTAGTTTATTAGTCTGCACCTGACCAGATTGCAAGTTTAAAATTATCTCTCCATTTTTCTGCAAAATAGTTAAATCTCTTTGTTGGGTATTAAAGGTTATATCATAAATTTTTCCAAGAAATTGAGTAATATTTTCATCAGACTTACCCCAGACCATACCAATCCTTTGAGCAATTTTAGTCAACCGACTGATGGCTTCAAGCTCAAATGTATCTTGATTCATTACTATCAACGCTTGGGCTGATAATTGCTCACCAGCTTTAAACCCATTTGCCACTTCTACAATGCGTTTTTTGTAATTCTCCGACTTCCCTAACTTATCTGCGGCATTGTACCAATTTCTCAAGTCATCAATAGTGACTGTCGGGAGCTTCTCTACACTTAGAGGTTCGGTTTTCACACTATTACTAATGTCTGGTGTAGAAGGAGTAGTGGGGAGTAATGGAGTTATAGATTGGTTAGGTGGGGATTGTGCTGTTTGTTCTGGTGGTTTCAAAAATTGTGGTCGTGTGGCAAGGGAGCTAACTTTTTGCTGATAGTCACTATCCATTTCAATCACAGCCCCGAATTTCTTCGTCATGCTCGACAAACTTTTGGGGGGAATTGAACTACTGACCAAGTTAAATACCGCTAGACCTTTTTTAGTTTCCCTGATAACATCTTCTATTGGTACTTGCTCCCATTCAACTTTTTGAGCAGTTAACCATTTAGTCACAGTCTCAGCTTTCTGGTTGTCAACAGCCAGACCCATGACTCCAAGTTTTTTGTTTGATTCTGTCGAAAATAAGAAAGTAGGGCGCTCTTTAATCTGATGTAGAATTTTCGCACTACTCTCAATCATCTCTTGTTGTTGAGGGTTAACCGATTGAATCCCAAAAGCCTGAAATTCCTTCGTCCACTTCTGGGGATATTCAACGGTATTAGGGTCAATTTGAGCGCAAATAACAGAAAAGTTACTTTCAATGATTGCAGGCGCGAGTGTAAGTTGTCCGGTTTTGAGTAGCCCAAGTTGTCTGAGCGCGTCTTTGTCTTTTTTAAAGTGTAATACCCCCAAGGGTTCACCATTGAGAAATACTGCATCTCTAGTTTTTAAAGGTGGCGTTTCGATAGTCAGTTTTCGGTAATCTTGATCATTGAATGTCTGACCAGAAAAATCATAAAAGTTAATTTTATTAATTTTCAGGAGATTACCATTGGGAGATTCACCCAGCACAAAAGCTTGATCTCCAGCTTCGGAGATAGAGGTAAGTTTTAATTTGAGGGGATTACCATTTTTTAGGTAATCAACTTGTTTTAACTGTTGAAGAGAATCGTTGTCTAACTCGCCCAGAGTCAAAGCATCTAATTTAATTTTTACTGTTTTGTCAGGAATCGGTACAGTACCAAATTCTAAATTTACTGCTTGGTCGTTAAAAACAAGTCCTGCGTAAGAGAAGTTTTTAAGTTCACGGATAGTAATTTCAATCGGCTCGTTTCCTGGCAGCCCAATAGTTGCTTTGGCAGTAGCAGGTTCTACCCCAACCATACGAGAGAGCGCTTTCGTTCCAATGGGAAGTTGTGCGGTTCTGGTTTCGAGCATGGCGAATTCCTTATATTCGCCGTCAGTATCCTGTACAAACATTAGCCTGGAAACGTGGCGTTCATGTCCGACTGGGTGGTGGCTAGCCCTAATTTCTATCGGGTGTTTTTCGGTTGGATTCCAGTCTCGACCCAAAAATTGATTTGCTTCATTCAAAAGTGTGACTAACTTCGGTTCAGTAAATTGCAACTTATCTAAGCGGGATATAATCTCAGTTGGGAAAGCAGCGAAGGCGAAATTGGAAACTTTTTTAGCGTAGACGCGGAGCGGCTTGTCGCTAGACATCGCCTGGGGGTTTGCGTTTTCTTTCCTTGCAACTTCAAGTTCATCTTGGCGGGATGCACAGATGTTCCAAGCGGCGGCGGCAGATGCAAGTTTTTCTGACTCTGGGATCTTCGTGTAAAATGCTTCTGCTGCGTCATTTGCCAAGGCAAAGAGTAGTTTAGTTTGGCTTCTAGTAAGTTCTGGTTTTAGTTCTAAGAGTTTAGCTCCTTGTATAGTCATCCCCGCCTTGAGGTTGTAGTCAGTCATAGATTGTTGGCTAACTGTCCCCAGGTTGCGGTAAGCGGGTTTCCCATCCGAACCTTTCTCACCATCTACCTGTGCAACTGCTAATAATCGGTGAGGGCGTTCAAAACTTTTGACTTTCTCTCTTATTTCATCTAGGCGAATGTTCAACGTTTGGGCTTTCCAGATTAGGGGATGTCCGTAGCGGGTGAGGTTGGTAATTTCGAGTTGCGTTCCTGAATCCGTTTGAACAATTGCGCTAGGGCCAGACTCTGTTTCTCGCCGCCTTGAGGCACGAACCGCAGCGTTGAACTTCAGATCAAACTCGTGCTTGGCGGCGATCGCTGCAAATTTTTGCTGTGGTGTAAATTCCACTCCTTTGAATAAGTCTTTAAACTGGACGATGGGGCGCGATTCTAACTGTGATTCTTGGAAATATTTATTGGTTTGGCTAATCAATAATTCTACTGGTGAGTAGCCCTTTGGTGTTATCCCCGTGTTTAAATAAACTGAACGCGACTTTTTATCTTTAATATAGTTAACATCACGATACAAGTAGCGGCTATTTTCCCTGATTTTATCCATCTCAGGTTTTTTAGCACTTTTGAATAAATCAACCGCTATTTGGTTTTGATAACATCCCTCCTCAATCATACTCCGATACATCAAGCGGTTAACATCCATCGCCTGATGCATATTTTCTGGGGTTCTTTGAGCTTGGGCAAGTTCAACAAACCCTTGCATATAAGGCTTGTATTCCTCTCTAATTAACTTTGGCTCTTTGCGCTGTTCTTGCTTAAAGAGGGTCTCGTAATGGTTAGAAACTTGGTCTAGATAATTTGATTTCTGCTCAAAAGTACCGTAAGTTTTAAGTACTTCAATTTCCGATTCTAATGCCTCCAGTGCAGTAACTTGATTGTTGATTACTCCCACACTAATGCTATCGCTCATGTGGATAGCGATTTCTTCAAATGGGCGCTGGCTTCCATCGGTGGGATCGTAAAATGATTGCTTTTTGAGCTTAACTGTCGGAGCATAAGCATTCTGGGGTTGGTTTCTGTACTCGGCTTCGGCTGTTAAGTTAGGGTATTTACTAGCTAGTGCTACACCAATGCAGTCACCATCAAAATCTCGTGCTTGGCGTTCTGATTCGGTTTCGGCTGGGTCAACTTCGCCAACATCAATACCTTGGGCTAACTGTGCAATTCTTTGTTGTATGCGCTTGTGATCTTCGTCACTAACTACAATTATGCCTTTGAGGTCTTTACCATCTGGCCCAAGTCGATCCTCAACATATTTATTATTAGAAACACACAAACCATTAGAATTAAGAAAAGGAGAACGGAAGTTAAGAACTTTTTCTTGCTCATCAAGCCAAGGGACACAAATTTCACCATTTTTGAGTTCCTTGGATGGAATAATCATCCCTCGGTCAAAAGTAAGCGTTTTCCCCAAAGCGATATCTCGCCATTGGCTCTGTAAAAACCGACTTAATTCCTGTTTAACTTTTTCCGTTTCTAATAACTGCTGATGACCAAGTAAGTCAGCTTTGATGAGCTTGTACATGAACAAGTCATCTTTAGTACTCTCGTCATCTAATTCCTCATCTGTATCTAAATCGTCATTTGTTCCTGAATTTTTAACATTTGGTTCAAGGCTAGTGACTTCTCCTATTTTTAATTTACCTTGGTTCAATGATTCTTTGCGTTTTTCGTATTTTTCACAATAGTCAGCAGCAACTCTTCTTGGGTCATCTTGAATAGAGGCTAGTTTCTCAGCTTGTAGCTCTAATTCTTCGGCAAAATCTTTAATTCCTTGGGGAAAAGATGCCAAGAGTTGGGAGATAGACATCTGGCCTTGCTGAGATTGTCCTTTTTCAGCCAACCAAATATTTTGCTGATATAATCCTGGCTTAATTTGAGGTTTAGTCGCCCCTGCTGGTCTATCCTTATCTGTTCCTTTGAAACTACTTACAGGGAGAATTATATCGATTTTGGGTTCATTATTTGAGTCTGCGTACTTTATCTCATCTAGTTTGTATGGTCGGAGTGTTCCTTTACCAAAGCGATATTTAGTAGTATCTGCTCCGTCTCCTTCTACCCAACCAAATCGATGCTGGATAACACGGTAGCTTTTATCTGGCTGTGATTCTCTTAAAGTGAGCAAGTCATAAAGTTGGGTTGAAATCTGTCCATAACAATCGCCAACTAGTTTATATGCTAAATCATTTGATAATATTCCTCCGTTTTCACCCCTATTATCAGTAGAATCATCTACTACCAAAATGTTTAGCTTTTCGTGAATCGCATTTTTACAAGCTCCAAGGAATATCGAACCATAAGCTCCACGGTCTTTACTATCTGGACAAATTTTTTGAATCGTATCTAAGCATTCTTTTTCTCCATAAAGTAAGCGAGTTTTAGAAGATAATAATAAGATATGTCCATCTGGATGATTCCTCAAATCCTCGTCTGTACTGTATTCATCTGAGTGCCCAAATGAGAATTCTTTATCAGTAAAATAAGATTCAAGTAGAGTATTATTGAGCTTTTCGGTTAAAATTGTTTTACGGTCATCTGCATAAATCCATTGATTAAGCCTGGGATCAAAATGTTTTAGTTCCAGTGTCATTATTTAAGAAGTTAATGAAACTTAGTTAATATTTTGGGAGGTTTATATGTCAAGAATTAAGCGTTGGATAAATATGCATAAAAAAGAATTCAATGCAGAAGGAAATTTAAAAGACGAAGCCCGACAAGAAATGTTATCTAAAGGTGAAGATCCGGGAGCAATAGATAGTTATGCTCGTAGAGTAAAAGTAGGATATGACGAGTGGAAACACCTGGACGAGACTGACCCAGAGCCGTGGCCAGTGTATACAGCTTATGATTTCTTCACTGAACAAGAGAAAAGGGAATTTAACCCTGATGGTTCTCTCAAACCTGAATATTTAGAATACGCTCGAAAAATTGGGATCAGTGAAGGTGCGCTGGAACAGCTTGAGTGGCGTAAGAAAATAGAAGTTGATAATTTCAACAAAGTGTCTGCTAAACACGCAGAACAAGGTATTAACTTTGGTGAAGAACGGATGAAAGAAAGGATTGAAGACAGCAGAACTTACGTTCAACGTCGGCAGCAGATGGAGCAAGACTTGCAAAACTTTGAGCCGGAAGATAGCTTGCCTTTCGACAGAGACACGGCATATTAAGTGAGCCGAAGCAAAGCGAATGATAACATAAGCTGAAAGCATTCTCAACTAAGGCTTTCAGCTTTTTAGTGAAATCCTTTTAATGAGCTTGAACAGCAGGTGGGTTAGCCGCTGCCGATGGTTTGACAGAGCGAAACGCCCCGTTAAAAAAGGCAATCATTCCTAAGATGGCAAAGGCTGTAATGATTACTCTTTGCAATGAATTGAATGCCGAGCGTTCTTTGATTACTTCAGCCCACATTACTTGCAGTTGGTCTTGTGTTGTTTGCTTTGAAGCTAAATAATAGAGAGCTTCAATACAAGGGGATATGTCTTCCCCTTGTTGAACCTTCTGATACAACAAATTTTCTAGTCGTTCCTTCTGTTGAGGGATAGTAAATGAGTCTGTTGCTTTTTGAGGATGTGTACCGTTGTTCTGAGTTGGTAATTGTAGTGTCATAGCTTTAGTTCAAAGTTGGAAAAAGGTGTAGAACAAATATTTAGAAGAGGGGGAAAGGTTAAAGGGAAAGGGAAAATTCCATCCTCTTCCCCCTGACCCTTTCCCTTTTCCCCCTGACCCTTCTTCATAAGAGCTACACCTTTAGAGCATGTGAAACGCTAACGAATAAGCCAAAGTTTAGGTCTTCTACTCTTAAAAAATCAATAACCAGGAGTCTACAAAAAAATCGTACTTTTGGCTAAATTTGGATTTCCATGTCTTCTTCAGTAGAGGATTGAAACTGGTTTTGTTTCGAGCCAACTACTGATGATTGATTTGATTGGAAGGGACTTGTGCCGTCATTGAAGATTTCTTGTGCAAGTGTACGACCGTCCCCGTCAGTATCGCTCTCCAAGATATATCCTGCAACGTGTTTAGGCATCCCTGCTGTTATGGCTTGGGCTAGTAAAGCTTTAGTAAATTCTGGTGATGCTTCACTCTCGCCCAAGACTTGCAATACAGACTCAGCATCAGCAGTAGTCATTTTGGTGATGTCTTTAACTCCGGCTTCTTGCCAAACATCATCGAAAAATTCCACTGAACGCTCATCAAAACTTTGAGACGCAGCAAATTGGGCTAGCTGTTGGGTGTAAAGTTCTTGGTCGTTATTCATATATTGTTAGAGTCGTGATGGAGCGATTTAATAGTTGAGTTCAGCGCTGCGCGAAGAGTTGATGAAAATCTCGCACAGCTAAATCATGGCTAAGAAAAATTTTGCCGCAGCCCAAGCAGTTGAGTTGTACATCGGCAACTATCGATTTGACGCGATTAGAATTGTTGAGACGAAAGAGTACCGGATGTCTCAAAATCAAATTCTTTCAATTATAGGTATAAATCGTAACTGGTTAATCATGTTACCTTTGAAGTCACCTAAACTGAATGAAAAGCTTACACAGCAAGGCTTAAATCATGTTACACTCTCAGCGGAATATACTGTTAATGGTGTAGGAACTCGTGCTGAAACAATATCAATAAATGATGTCAGAATCATTTGGCGGTATTTTGACACGAAAGGAAACCTACAAGCTCAAAGGTTGATAGATGCACTTGCTGAAGACTCACTCACGAGTAGATTTAATCAAGTCTGGGGTAAGCAACACACAGTTGAGCAACGCCGGATAGATGATTGCCGCATTCTGTCTACACCTTGCCCGTGGACTAAAATGTTTGAAACTGAGTTTGAAGAAAATTTGGCTCGGATTAGTAAGCTGCATAAAAAGCACATCAAGAATGGCTTGTACTACTGGGAGTTTATCTATAGCTGGATGACAGCAGAAGAAAAAGCCAAGCTCGACATTGTTAATCCTGTTCTTGAAAATGGACGAAGGAAGTACAAAATTCATCAAATGCTCTCTCATGAAACAAAACAGAGATTATCCCCACACGTCACATCAGTGCTGATTTTAATGAAGTCAGCCAATTCGGTAGCAGAACTGAGGCGGCTGGTGCAGCGACAGTATGGGGTAGAGCAACCGAATCTGTTTGATGGCTGGGATGTTAAATAGTTAGCTTGAATCATGCGATCGCTCAGGAGTAAGCCAACTCTCATCGGTGCGATCGCACTTCATAATTTTTCAACTGTTCAAAGGTTGTTCAGCCTCACGTTTTTTAGCGTATTCACGCAATTGGGCAAGGCCAGAAATAGGGGTAGAAAGTCGTGGTTTATTGGGGTCAGGGACTAAATCTTGTTTGCGGTCGTAAGCAAAGTTCTTGTCTAACATCAATATATAAGTAATGTGTGCCGTCCAGACATCAGCGACTCGCTCACCAAGACCCTTAGTATCAAGAGGAGCGGGAAATTGTACGCCGCCATTCCAAACAATAGGTATACCTTCATTTTGAAAATGGTCAGTTAACTCCTTCTTGACAAAATCAGCAGTCCCACCACAAATGAGAATTTCATCAAGTGAAGGGATGTTTCGTATCCAACGTACTAGAGCGCGACAGTAATCAGAGCGAACTTCAGGGAGAATGTTTTGAAATAATTTTAAGTCAGCAGATACACCTTCGGGTGTGGCTTGGCGGGACAAAGAACGCAAAGGCTCAAAGTTACCCTTCCCAGCAGCAATGATTGCAGTCACTAAATGTTCATCTTCTTTGGACAAGCCAACAGCAGTGCGTTGAACAAATTGCTGTACTAACCAATTCATACCTAAATCAGTAGTTTCAGCTAAAGCCGGATTACCTTTTTGGCTGAGAACGAAACTCGCGTTCCGGTAGCCAAGCATCAGCAAACCGATATTTTTTTGGGTATATGATGCAGCCAGAGTGCGACTGCGGTATATCATAATCCCACTACCTTCCGGGGCAACATGAAAATTACGCAGCTTACCTTTTAATTTGTTGGTGGGAGTTACAATTCCCCGGTTGAGTGATTGCCCTAACTTTTTACCGAGATTATGAGCATTACTAATTTCTCCTGGTGGCATCAATACTTGGATAAAGGCATCAATATTATTGGTATCGAACTGAAACTGACGGCAAGCTAACCACAACAAAGCAGCCAGTTTTGGTAAAGCATAATGAGATTTTAAATCTCGCAGTGCAGAAGTCCCAGCAAAAACACTTTTTGCCAATGCACCCAAAACATAATACTCATCGCCCATTCCGACCCAAATACTGGTGTTATATGAGTTTGGGACGAAACGCGCCACAGAAGTTTTAGAGACATCAGCGATTTCTGGTGGCATCGCTAATACTATTGGCACACCTGAAGGATAAATCTGAGCGATCGCTTTTGTCTCACTGCCACCAATGTCAGCAGAGATAACGATTTTAGGAGTATTAACAGCAGGTTCAGGATTTGGATTCGGTTTATTCATGAATTACCTCAAAGGGCTGAATGTGTAGGGGTTGCATGGTATTAAGGATGAAGAATGTCTGACTTTTCACGGGAAATACTACAACCCTTATCAAGGCTGGGTATAGGGGGTAGGGTATTGGGTGTAGAGAACCGATATTGTTTTACTGCACCCCAATACCTGCTCCCTACCCCTCTCATCCTTATAGATTTATCGAAATCAAATGTACTATTCGACTAAACCCCAAATAATTTACTAGCCCTTTTCATCTCCTCTGTTATTTCTACGGCTATTAAATCGTTCTCGTAGTCATAATCTTCTTCATCTGGGAGCAAAATTTCTTCTCTAACTTCAACATCATTAGATATAGAAGATATAGATAGTGCAGTCGTTGAGTCAGGCTCTTGAGAATTAACTTGTTCTGTCTTATCGAATGAGCCGCCCTGATCTGGGATAGCACCTGGGTAGTCAGCAGTGGTATTCATCAGTTGAACAACAGTACTCATTTGAGGTGAAATCCCAAAAACCTCGCGGATAAGAGATGCCTGACCTTCTAATTGTTTAATTGACCAGATTGCTATTCGTCTTAATTCCTCGTCACGCACTCCTACAGAATGCATCACAAAAGGTAGCCAGTAGGCTTTGATAGTCGATATCACTATTTCTGATAAGCTTCCTAACTGAAAAGGATTCGATTGTAAATAACTAAATACTTTGCCATCTCCAGTATCAGTCCCACGCTTAATCGAAACTATTACTTGCTTTATTTCATCCATGTTTAAAAGTGAAAATTTTCTAGCATAGGTCACATAAATTTCTGCTGACCCTTTTCGCAAGAATTAAATATCCCTTAGTGACTTTTAAATCTGTTCAATTTCTTGGCACTAATAGATTGTATTATAATCGCCAATAATGATTAGCACTCCTCTTATTTTAAAACAATAAAATGTATAGTACTATACATTTTATTGCGACTGTTGTTTGACAGGTCTAGGGCTACTCTACACCTGTCAAGCACCTGTTGAATGACTGCTATAGAGGAACGAGGTAGTTGATTTTTGATTTTCTCTACGACTGTCATTTGACAGGTGTTTAACAGGTGTTTGACGGGTGTAAAGTTTGGTCAAAATTAGCCTGTAGCCGCATTTAAAATAAACGTACCTAGTACGCTTATTTTTGCTATTCTTGATTTGGTCAAAATGCCATTTTTAAGCCTGAGTAAAAATACTCAGTGAGCCGAAAAAATAATTTTAGTTATCAGGTGAAATATTGTTGACAAGAGAAAAAAAGGTGGGCGGGAATGGCGTATGCGATCGCTCGTTTAAAAAAAATAAAGCAGAAGGATATAGGGAGTAGCGCGTCTCACACATCTCGTGAAAGGGAAACACCGAACGCTGATTTGTCGGTAGAGAATATTAGGTTTATAGGCAGCAGCGATCCCGAATCAAGGTTAGAAGATTTGGTGATGGCAAAGATAAATGAGGCTCCGCAACACAGGAAGATAAGGACTGACGGTGTTTACTGCGTCGAGATGTTACTGAGTGCATCGCCAAGTTACTTCCGTGCCTCATGTCCAACCCAGGCAGGGTATTATGAGCAAAATAAATTAGATGTTTGGCTAGAAGCGACGCACCAATGGTTGTCTGAGGAATACGGTTCGCGGATAGTCAGGGCAGAATTACATTTAGATGAAGCCACGCCACATATTCATGCTTACTTTGTGCCAGTGGATGACCGGGGTCAGCTACGGTGTAATCACTTTTTCAATGGGCGGCAAAAAATCCAGGCATTTCAGGACTCCTACTATGAAACGATGCGGCTGATTGGCTTGGAGAGGGGGTTGAAGGGTTCCAGAGCCAAACACGAGGATATAAAGGATTTTTACCGGATAGTAGAAACGGGACGGAACCTGGAAGTATCAGAGTTAAATTTGGAGCAAATCAAAGCCAAAGCCGCAGATCGAGACAGGGTAGCCCGTCAACTTCAACAAATGGAAGCAACAGCTAGAGAACTGGCTCAAGCTAATGAACTGCTTCAACAACGCATTGCTCAATTAGAGAAAGAGAAAAAGGAATTAGCTAAACAGACTCAACAATTGCGTGAATTAGCCTTGGAAGATGTGGCTTGGGAGTTAGGTTTAGACTTTGAACCCTGTCAATCTAACTCTTGGGTGGGTCATGGCCACATCATTGATATAAATGGGGATAAATTTCAGTCTGCCTCCCCAGGAGTAGAAAAGGGGGGCGGGGCGATAGATTTGGTGATTCAAGTCAACAATTACAATTTGCGACAGGGTTTGGCGTGGCTCAATGACAGATTTGGGGAATCGGGGGCAGAACGAGCAGCGATCGCCGCAGTCAAAAAACAAACAGCAGATATTCTTCAAACCGAGCCAGCCCCCAAGTTTGTCCCACCAGTTGAGGATAAAAGCAAGTGGCTTGCAATACATGATTACTTGACTCACTTCTGGGGATTGCCATCAAACTTTGTACACGGATTTCACCAATCGGGGTTGATTTACGCTGACAAGGAGCAAAATGCAGTGTTTCTAATGCGAGATTTAAACCATCAAGTTAAAGGGGCTTACCTTGAAGGGAGTGAATTTAAGGGTTTGGCCATTGGAAGCGATCGCACAAACAGTTGGTTCCATTTCCAGTTGGGGGAGCGAGGAACGACCAAAGTAGAAAAAGTGGTACTTTGTTCCTCAACGATTGATGCTTTCTCATACGCAATGTTGGAATATTCCAAAACTGGGTCAATACCAAAACAGCGAACACTGTACATGGCACTTGCTGATCCCAAAAGTACACCAGTAGAGCGATTAGAGGATATTTCTCAAATTAAAATGGCGTTCAACTCTGATGAATTCGGGGAAGCCACCGCACTAGCTGTTAAGAAATTACTGCCCCATGCTAGACGCTCAAGACCCAAAGCACTCTCTTGGAACCAGGATCTGTTGCTTGAAAAGTCGCCGCACCAACAACCGCAGCGTGAGTCAGAGGCGGATCTAAGTCTTTAATGGCTCACGCTGCTTGAGTGCGAATGAAAGGCTAGTAGTTTGCCAAAAAAACTTGGCTCTTTAAAGGGGAAGGGGGGGGTCCCACGAAGTGGGGATAAGGGGCAGGGGGAAAGGGTTTAAATCCCAAAACCAGTCCCCTTTTCCCTTTCCCTAGTCCTCACAAGCGCATTTTTGGGTTGGCAGACTACTAGAAATAGGAAACGCGCCTTATGAAAACAATGGCCAGAAGTACGAGAAAATTAGGGACTTCAGGTTGTGAGTAAAAAGTGAGTCAGCCTTTATTATCAGTTTGATGCTCAATAATTTACCCATGAGTTCACAACTGATAGAAAGAATATTTTCTCTTTACGAACAAAACAATCCTTTAATAGCAGTGGAATCCCCATTGCAAGAGAGGATAAGCTTACTCAAAAACCTAACTCAAAAATGCATTAATAGTGGTATTAATTGTTATCTTTGGATGTTAGAGGATGACAAACTATACCAATTAACAATAAGTGATTGGGGATTGGCATTCTCAGAAATTCAAGAATACAACAGAATCGCTTTTAAAGTTGTACGCGAAGATTCCTTTGAGATTTTGCGGTTTTGGAAGACAACCCAGTTACAAGGGATTTTGATCCTGGAAGGGATATATCCGTGGCTTGGACAAGGAGCGACGGATGCAGATTCCTTCCTGACAGCAGAATGGATTAAGTCAGCGCTGATTAACATTAAGCTTTACAACCATAACTCCTGTAAAACAGCTTTGTTGCTGGGGTCAAACGCAAGCCTCAAGTCAGATATAGCTGGTCTAATACCCACAATTACCCAAGAGCTACCCACAGTTGAGGAAATTAATGATTATCTGGCACAAATATTACCCGACTCAATTACACTAGTCCAAATCAATCAAATAGCGAATACTTGTGTAGGGATGTATTTGGCAGATATTGAAACAGGGGTAAAAACTGCCCTAGCAATTGACAAAGCCCCTTTGGGGCAGGGTGTGGGGTGTGGGGTGTGGGGTGTAGAGAAAGCTCCAACAACCATCTTCGTACAAGCCCCGTCTTCACTACACCCAACACCCTACCCCCAACACCCTATTTTTGACAACAGTGAATTAGTCAAAAAAGTTTCTGCTTATAAAATTGAGTTGCTCAAACGAGTTTACAATGTAGAATTTCTGCAACCAATGACAATTCCTGTCGGGGGACTAGAGTTAATGCAGTCAGCATTTAAGGGATACAAGCGCCTCCTGACACCGTTAGCGAAGTCTTACAACTTGCGCCTACCAAAAGGTGTTTTATTGATTGGCCCACCCGGAACAGGTAAATCTCACTCCGCTAAGGCTTGTTCTCAAATACTGGGATTACCCTTAGTAATCGTGGAGTGGGGTAATTTCCGCAGCTATGGAAATATGGCGGAATACAAGCTCAAACAGTTATTGGCACTAATAGACCGAATTAATCGTATAATATTATACCTGGATGACTTTGACAAGGGATTTGCTGGTGACGATGATTTATCACGAAGACTCGCGGGGATGTTGTTAACCTGGATGCAGGAAAGAAGAAGTGATGTACTGATAATCGCTTCAGCCAATAATATCCAATGGCTACCACCAGAGTTAACCAGAAGTGGACGGTTTGATGAGATATTCAAAATAGACTTACCAAACAACGGCGAAAGACATTCTATATTTAAGATTCACCTAGCAAGATTTGACAAGCGCTTTGCTGATGGTGGAGATGCCTTTACCCCAGAAGAATGGCAAAGATTATTGAAGGTAACACATCGCTGTGTTGGTGCAGAAATTCAGGCAATCGTCGAAAGGGCAGCATTCTCAATATTTTGTCAATCCTTTGATGAAGAAACTCCAGCACTAGAGGATTTGCCGCCATTACAAATTACCCTAACTGCACTATTAGAATCAAGAAAAAGCGTAAATCCTCTGGCAATACGTGAAGCTGACCGAATAGAAAGTATGCGTAATAAGGCAGATTTGCAAGGACTACCATCTAGTCCGGTGGATTCATCAATATATAGTCTGGGCGATATCGATATTTTTGGTAGTTAATTTTATGCAAATGCTGAAATCTCAGTCAAAAATCGATTGGTATGCTGCTGGCTTGAAGCTGCTAAACATCGCTGGGCCACTAGCTGGGGTGTCAGTAATCTTGTTCACAGCAGTAGTATCTTATATCGAAACTCGTCCCCAAAAATTGCCTCTTCAGTATAAGCTTACTCACAATAACCAGACCTTTTATTTAGAAGCGGCAAATAAAACACAAGAACTAGAGAAAGGACTCAAATGGAGAAATAATCTAGAGAGCGATCGCGGAATGTTGTTTAACTTGGGTCGAGAGTATAATCATGTACCGTTTTGGATGTACCAAGTAAAAGTGCCGTTAGACATCATATACCTTAAAAATAATGTGGTGACAACCATAATTCACAATGCACCACCATGTATGAAAAATCCTTGCCCAATTTATTACGGTGTCACTGCGACACAGGTTTTAGAGCTAAAAGCGGGTGCTAGTAATATTCAAGTTGGGCAGAAATTAGTAATAGAGCCTATACCTAAGAAATTGTAACAAATATTCTCTGTAGCCAAAAGAACTAGTTTTTTTTGTACTAGAGTCTGTAGGAGTTTGAAAGTGAGTTGTGAATAATGTGGATAAGATTTCATGAACTCGCAAATTATGCAAATATCTGACTACGAAAATTCCAACACAACAACCTCTGGGACAAGACAAACAGCAGCCCTACCATCAAGAAAAAAGAAAGTGATTGAAGGTAGCACAATTGGGCTGATGGGAGTAACGGGAGCATTAATGATTTTGGAGATGTCAGTCCACAACATAATGCTTGGAGGATTGATGATTGCAGGAGCAATAGCAGTTGCAATTCCAAAACAAACACAGGCATTGCTAACAAATTTTGAAAAACTACAACGGAAATGGGGGGTGAATTTATATGCAATATTGTTTGCATTTCTGTCGTTAATATTTCTCTTGGATTTTGCTTCTTCGCCAGCCGAAGCCCAGTTTTTTAACAATGCTCAAACCTGGATGACTGGTGCTTTTGGTAATGCTGGTAACGGACAAACACAAGCAGTTATAGAATTGTTCTTCAACGTATTGAGAGGTTTATTCCTACTTTATGTAGGTATTAGTTTGGTAAGAATTGTTCAAGCAGCCCGGAACGATGAAGATTGGCAGACATTAGCCCGGACTCCATTAATTATCGTACTTTCAGTGTTTGTTGGAGACTTAGTTACTGGTTTAATTACTGGAGCTTGAAGAAGAATTCAGAAGCCAGGATTCAGGAGTCAGAACCACTCTTTATAGGGATGTAAAAATACCGTTTATTCCTCTGCCACTCCTACAGAATTCATACCTGTTTTCTGACTCCTGACTCCTGAATCCTGTTTTCATAACTGTTAAAAACAACACCACTTTAGTCGCAGCATTTCTTGAATGAGAAAAATGCCCTGATTCAAGAAATGCTTCATATTAACAACCAATTAAAGAAGATGAGAGATGAAAATAAATTTAGAAGTGTAAATAGAATCTTGGGAGATAGACCCCGATTAGGCCCATTTCCCGCCGATCAGATTTTCCCTTGGTCAGTTATAGCAATATTAAATGTATTCGTTTTCAACTATATATTGAAAACAAGTTGGTTAGGCACAGGATTAAGCATCGCTTGGGGATGGGCTACATGGTGGTTACTGTCATCAAATCAAGAATTTTTTGGCAAGTTTGTGGCAGTGCCTCGGATTACCAGAGGATACAAGCGGAATAACTATAAAACTTATGGTCACAAAGCAGACAGATAAGATCAAGAAACAAAGATTAGAAACCGAGCAAGTTAATGTAGTAAAAACTCTTACTCCCTTTGAAGACATTATCCATTTAGCTGGGGTTTGCGATGTCGCTTTGGGAGGGAGAAAAGGGATAGGAGCATTAATTCTCAAAAATGGGGAATCGATTCAAATCAAATTCTGTTTTGATTGTGTAGGAATTCATTCTAACTTAGCCTCAGAGCAAATTTTCCCAATCTTTGAGAGCATAGAGGCAGGTTTAAAAGAGATCCCATCAGGAGAGTCATTAACCATACATTTGGGTTCCTTTACAGACGATTATTCGAGGCAATCAGAATTAGAGCAGATCGAAAACAATTGTGATATTGAGCAATTGAAATTACTAATTAGGAGCGAGAGGTTACGAATCAAAGAATTAACCAAATCTGGAGTCAGGAAGAACAAGTTTTTAAGATTATGGTGTACTTATACAGCCTTAGCTGAGTCAGAGATCAGCCAAGACATTGTAGAATCGGCAATCCGAAAGTTAGAAAAAGTTTGGTTTAAATTCACCGGAGAAATTCACGCTTTTAACAATAGTAGGATTGAAAATATTCTTAAGAACTCATTTAGCGACGGTTTTTTGCAGTGGGAATCGTTGCTAAGTAACAAAATGAAACTAGGGATCAGAGTTCTGAGCGCTGAAGATATTTGGAAAGTCTTATGGCATCAATTTAATCTGACATCACCAACAGCGATTCCTAATCCCTTAGTGATTAGTCAAACCCAAGGATTAGTAGAAACTCAAACAAGCGATTTTCATATTCGACATCATCTGTTGGAAAATGAAGAATCAGTTCCATTCTTAGATCGGCAATGGGTAAAGATTCAAGATAAATATATTGGGGTGATGAACTTTAGCCAAAAGCCGGGGGGCTGGATAGATGAACGCTCTCAATTACGATACCTTTGGGAATTAATTTCCAAAGAAAGTATCTCAGATACAGAAATTATCTGTCAAATTACTAAAGCTAATCAGGCAATTACCAAAACTAATTTACAACGCCTTACTAAACAGTCAATTACATCGACTGCCTTATCAACAAGTAAAGGAAACATCGATGTCAAAGCCGGAATAAATATTGAAGAATCTGTAGAGGCGCAACGAACCATTTATAAAGGGAGCGTTGTCGTTTATACCGGAGTAGCTTTTCTTGTCCATAGAAAATCGACAAGAGAACTCAATGAGGCTTGCAAATACTTAGCTTCCTACTTTTTAAGACCAGCAGCAGTAGATCGAGAAAAAGAATACGCCTGGAAGACATGGTTGCAATGTTGTCCATTTGTTTGGGAGCCACTCCTGGCAAAACCTTTTAACCGCAGATTACCTTATTTCAGTTCCGAAGCACCAGGGCTGATGCCTTTGATTCGTACAGCTACAGGAGATCAGACTGGCTTTGAGTTGATTGCCGAAGAGGGGGGTACGCCAGTACACCTGGATTTGTACGAACAGCATAAAAATATAGCAGTTTTTGGTGCAACTCGTTCGGGGAAATCAGTACTGGTGGCAGGAATTTTAACACCTGCACTTGCCCAAGATATACCAGTAGTAGCATTAGATTACCCCAAACCAGACGGGACATCGACATTTAGTGACTATACGAATTTGCTAGGTAAGGATGGTGCATACTTCGATATTTCCAAAGAGTCGAATAATTTGTTTGAACTACCTAATTTGAGGGGGATGGATCAAGAAACCATTAATGAAAGATTGAATGATTTTAAGGAATTCTTGAAATCAGTCTTAATCACAATGGTGATTGGAACTAGCGTCATTGGCGTTAGCCCTTCCATGATTACTAATATTGAATCTATCATTGCCCTAGCTTTGAAAACGTTTTTTAATGATGATGAAATCAAAGTCCGGTATAAGTTGGCATTAGCCGCAGGAGTTGGCACTAAAGCTTGGCTCGACACTCCCACATTACAAGATTTTTTGAATTATTGTTCGCCAGCATTTCTCAAGATAGATTCTATAGCCAGCAATAGCCAGGAAATTTTATCAGCCTTGGAGCAAATCAGGTTGAGATTAAAGTACTGGCTCTCAACCAGAGTTGGAGAATCAATTAGTCGTCCCTCAACTTTCCGAACTGATGCTAAGTTGCTGGTATTTGCGCTGCGGAATTTATCGAGTGAGGCAGATGCAGCGATTTTAGCTTTATCAGCTTATGCCGCAGCCCTTCGACGTGCTTTGTCTTCTAAAGCCAGTATCTTTTTCTTGGATGAAGCGCCGATTTTATTCCAATTCGAGGCGATCGCCGAGTTAATTGGGCGGTTGTGTGCCAATGGCGCAAAAGCAGGGATACGAGTAATTCTCTCGGCTCAAGAACCAGAAAGTATTTACCAAAGCAAAGCCGCAGCGAAAATCTTCGCCAATATTACAACCCGATTGATCGGGAGAATCCAATCATCGGCAGTAGATCCCTTTGTTGATAGATTTAAATATCCTTACGAAATCATTCAAACCAATAGTACAGAGGCTTTCTATCCAACGAAATCCGGCATTTACTCACAGTGGTTATTGGATGATTCAGGCAAACTTACATTCTGCCGTTATTATCCAGCCTATTGTTTATTGGCCGCAGTCGCTAATAACCCTTATGAGCAAGAATTACGAACTTTATTCCTGAAAAAATATCAAGATAATCCAATACTAGGACAAGTCATGTTTTCTGAAGATTATATCAGAATGGTTCGGGGAGAGCCGTTATCTTCAACAGCCCAAGAATTACTTAAGAGTTTAAGTTCTAAAACTTTGGTAATCACATCAATTTAAAAAAGGGAATATTTCAGTATGAAGCGACTTAAAAAGATTAGTCTAGCCGTCATTATATCTAGTGGAGTTACGACTCTATTAATTACTGCACCGAGTTATGGAATATCACTAGACCTAAATACTTTTTTGGCTTCAATTAGGAGTCAGATTCAGAGCGAAATGAGCCAAATTAGCAGTATAGCTTCAGATAAAATTAATAATTTATGGGCAGCAGCCCAAGAGGATGCTAATTCCGCAATTAATGGGGCTACTGGTGTAATGGGTGCGCCAGATCCAGTTGAAAGTGGTCAGCGTTTGAAAATATCTTTAGCATCGGACTCTGATTGGGCAACAGCATCGACACAAGCACAAGACTTACAGCGAGAAATTACTAAAGCATCAGTATCTGGTGTATTAGGGCAACTTGGTCAGCAAGATACTGCCAACAAAATTGATCAAACTACACAAACGGCTCAAGATGCCTCAAACCTGGGACAGGAAGCGCAAGATATGAATGCCTCACAGAATATTTTAAAAGTAATAGCAGCCCAAAATGGTCTGGTGGTTTCGATGCTGGCACAACAGCGCACTGATTCATTACAATCACGCTCTGATACCGCACAGTCTAATATGATGCTGACCCAAATTGCAGAACAATTAACAGCAAATCGTCAAAAAGAGGACATTCGAGAAGAAGGATTAATTTCTCTCAATCTCGAAGTTGCTGCTATGTCTGTGTTAGATCCTACTTACTCACCCTGAAGAAAGTGTGTTTTCCGCATTTATCACAAGCTCCTTTTCGTTGAATGATGAGTAATAGGAAATACTAAGTAATGAGTAATAAGTGAAGACTTTACTCCTTACTCCTCCCTTCGATGGATGGTGAGAAATCCGGGGTTTGCAATTCCCTAAACCTCTTACGCAAAAAAAAGGATTATTGTATGTATTTGTTAGCGCAGCAAGTGCTTGGTGGTGAGTTAGTCAAAAAAGCATCTGAAACAAATGTATTCATATCAGCAGGATTTAATGATTTATGGGATAGGACTTTAAATGGGCAACTGTACGAAACTATATGTAAGGTAGGAGTATTATTTGCGGTTGCGACATTAACCTTTTTCATGATTGAGTGGACAAAGCAAATGCTCAATGGTGATGAACAACGAGCTTTCACTGATTTTATCTGGCCTTTGATTGTAGTGGTGTTGTTGTCAAATCATGGCGAAGTACTAGGAAACTCGACGTTAGGGATTAGGAACTACATCAACAATGTAAATAATATGGTATTGGTACAAACGGCTGATGGGCTAGATTTAAGAGTTGCATTTCAAAAAGCAGCAGGGCTATCAGCTGCTCGTAGTGCTATCGGATTAGCAATTGAAAGATGTCGCAGTTCTTCATTACAGCCGAATGAAGCAATTGCTTGTTTACAACAGGCTAAAGAAGACCTAAGCCAGAAATACCCGTCAGCTTTCGATCAAAATACTGGCCCTTTCAAATGGTTTTCGAGTGCAATAGATAAAGTCATCGAAGCTCCGATTGAGGCAATTAGAGAGAAGAAAAATCCCATTCAGATATTATTTTCTTCCATTAGTGGCTTTATTGGTTCCGGCGTGACTTCAACAATTTCATTAGTGATGCTGTCGATGAATGGTTCATATCAATGGGCAATTGAATTAACAATGTTAGTTACAGCATTTCTCGGCCCGCTTGCTGTTGGAGGTTCTTTATTACCTTACGGAGCGAAATCAATTTACACTTGGCTGATTGGTTATTTCAGTATTGGTATAGGTAAACTCTCTTTTAACATGATTGTTGGTTTTGCTGGACAACTAATCTCTGATTCTCAAGCAGATCAACCGATGTTCTTCCTGTTTACAATTGGGATTTGCGCTCCCTTCTTGGCTACGGGATTAGCCGCAGGTGGTGGTTTAGCGCTGCTACAACAAATTAATAAAGCCTCAGAGACTTATGGTGCGATTGTTGCAGAAGCAGGCATTGCAATAATCACTAGAGGTGTTAGTTTGGCGAAGTCTAGGAAATAAGAGATATGGTCAACACGAAAAACCGAAAATTAGAGCCATTACAACTACTGCAATTTAATAAATCAGTCCCAACAAGAATTGGAATCATTTCATTAGTAGGATTTTCTTGTGCAATACTTTCATTACTATTGCAATTTCTTAATTATGGAGCAATCAGAGGATTAAGTAAAAAGCAATTAGCTTTAGTACAGTTAGATTCTGGCAAAACTATTACTGCTAAATCAGTAGACGAAAATCAACGTTCACCAGAAGTAATTAAGAAGTTTGTTGGCGATACGTTCACTAGAATGTTTAGCTGGGATGGATTAGTTAAAATTTACAACGACTTGGGAGAACCAATTACCAAGCAAGACAAAGGAATAGATATTGACGCAGCAAGTGGAAAAAAGAAAGTTACAACTAAGGCTTATGAAGCTGCTTTTGCAATTAGTGAAAATCAGAACTTTCGAGCAGCCTTTTTACAAAAGCTGGCACAACTCACCCCCAGCAAAATATTTGAAGGAAATATGCAAGCATCTTTAATTCCTCGTTATATTGGAGAGCCGCGATTAATTAGAGATGGGGTCTGGCAAGTAGATATCGTCGCAACTATTGTGACTTTTACAACTTCTGATAATACGGGACAGGGAATTACCTTCAATAAGACTGTAACTGTAGAAGCAGTGAATACGCCACGAGAAATTACTGCTCTCACTGAACTTTCTCGGAAAATCTATGAAGCTCGTAGCGCTGGTTTAGAAATTACACAAATCAATGATTTAAAACCTTAATAACCCTTCGGAGGAGGCAGGAGGCAGAAGGAAAAATTTGGAATTAAAAATAAAGCCTTTTTGCCTCGCCCATTTGGGTTTAAGTCTCCCTCTAATCGACCTCCTGCCTCCTGCCTTTCAACTCCTGCCTCCTTTAATAATTATGTCACTAAAAAACGAACACCAGAATTTGACTATAGATCAAATCTTGAGATTTTCAGAGGATACAAATGATGGACAAAGGAGAGAAAAGCCTAACCGGGAAGACTCTGAAGAATTTCCATCGATTACCAAGCACACTGTCAGTACTTCTCCTTGGTCAAGATTGGGGATAATCGCTATTCCTTTTGGCTTCGGGTTTTTAGTAATCTTTTATTTTCTCAATGGCATTTTCAATCCTGGTAGAAGTCCAGAAGCGATAACTGCTAAAGCTGATAAAACATCCCCAGCTTTGGAGAAAGTCGAGCAACAAGATGGTGATGTCTATGCCAAATTAGCCTTGAATAAACAAGAAGATGAATTGAATAAAATTAATCAGAGTAAGGAAGAAGTTTTTGTTAATAGTAAGCCTGTAAGTGTTGCAGCTTCACCACCACCATCAACAGCTAGACCTGTAGCACAAACACAAAGTCCTAGCCCTAGACGATATTACGTTCCGAGTAGAACTAACTCGACTATTTCATCACCACCTCGTAATCAAATATTGCCAAGAATTAGTAATCCTGTTAGGACTGTTACGCCGAAAACAGAAACGCCAACAGACGTGATAGCTGAATTTAATCGACTTCGCAGCTTAGGATCTTACGGAAAAATCGCTTATACACCTACTTCAAATAACCAGCAGATATCAACAGAGGCAACATCCTTTCAAACACCGAGTACAACACGAATTCAACTACAGCCACCTAATAGTGCTTATACAACACAGCAAACACGTCCTAACTTCTCTAACAGTACACCCACAGAAATTGAGAAAATTCGCCCTCGTTGGTCAGCCAATTCTAAATCTGATAAACAAATAGCAGATGCTAATTACTTGCCTCAAGAAAACCAAATTCTGCAACAGCGTAAAACTCGCTATTTAATTGTCGGGGAATTCGCAAATGGTATTTTAGTGACTTCAGTCGTCAAGCAGCAAAGCGAAAATCGCTTCCAACAACAGCAAGATCCAGATGATAGTAAACGCTATGTTGCTAGATTAACGGCTGATTTGCATGACAACTATGGAAATGTGGCAATTCATAAAGGCACTTTATTGGCCGTTGAACCCCTACAGGTTAATGGTGGCTCTTATGCAAGTGTGCAAGTCACCAGCATTATCAAAGATAACACTGAGTACCCAATTAGTAGCGGTGCAATTTCTGTATTAGGAGAAGGCGGCAAACCCTTGATAGCTAAACAGTTCCAAGATAAGAAAGGGGGAGGTTCTGACTTGACTGTGGGATTAGTCAGTGGTTTGGGTCAAGTAGGAACTATCCTGAATCAATCTGATTCTACGAGCAGTGTAGTTAATTCTGCTACAGGGACATTTAGCTCTAGCACGACTTCAAACAGCCAGCGCAATATTGGCGGGGCATTTTTACAAGGTGCTTTTGGCAAGCTTAGTGACATTATTACTCGTCGTGCAGAAACTTCTAACCAACAAATCACCCCTCGCCCCAATGTTTGGTATATCCCACAAGGGACGAAGATTATCTTTTTGGTGAACCGTTCTCTGGAGTTGCCATGAAGAAGTTAAAACTCATGACAGCGCTCCAGCTTGGGGTTGCTGCTTTTTTGGCAGTGTGTCTAGTTCCAGTCAAAACCTATGCTCAAAGCACAGTCCGCACCATAAAGCAATCTCAGGTTAGTGGCAGTACTGCCAAGCTGCAAAAAATTAAGGTCTGGAATGGTTCGGGCGTATCAATTTCATTTTATGAAGTCAATGAGATGGTAAAGCGGGTGTGGATTGACGATCCCTCACAAGTTTTGATTGACACTGATGGTTGTTTAGAGGGAATCGACCAGAACTGTCAAAACAGTAGTGCTGGACTACTTCACTTACGCCGGATCAAAAAGCTTCCGGTTCCAGGACTGCCACAAACAAGTGCAACTTTGCTTACAGTGATTACTCAAACTACTTCTGGCTCGCGCAAAGTTTACCACTTTCAAGTTACCCCATCCAATTCCCGTCCTGAATACAGTCAAGTGTCAATTATCTCGGATAAACCATCTTCAACAGCTACTCGACCCTTATTATCACCCCTAGTACAAACTATCAATACCACAAAACAAATCAGGGCGGGGATGAGCGTAGCGATTAGTAATGGTTTGCTCTCCTCATCTGATGAACTTCACAATCGGATTGAGCAATTCTTGACTCATTTTCAAGCTGGAGAGCAAATGTCTATTGCGGCAGATATTGCTGGTGTCTCACTTAAATTAGTTAACAAATTAATCGAGCTTGGACAAATATGAAATCATCAAAGCGTTCGCCCAAAATTAGTTTTGACATGATTCGCTATTTAATATTGTTTGGGTTGCTCGGAGGATTGTTTATTCACAGTTTTTGGAAATATGGAATTATGAATCAGGTAATTGGATTTATACTGCCCAAAGCCTCGGCACAAGTCCCATTTGTCAGTAGCAATAATGGCTTGATTCCAGACTGGTCAAAAATGAAGTTTCAAGACATGATTGTATCTGAATCTGGTAATGTGACTTACCCATCCGTGAGAGGTAATCAGACTAGAACTTGGCAAGCTGGACAAAGTATTGGCGATTTTATGGAGCTTGGTGATTTTGAAGATGCCAATTTGAATATTGAAAAGCTTACCCTATCGACGATCTCTCAGGCATTAGCTATTGATTTAGATGGTTTAAATCTTGACGATTTTGGAGTCATTAAAAGTCAAACCCTTAGCGATTTAGTCAAGGCTATACCTGAATTAGCTAATCAATCAGCCAGTAGTGTAGCGCCAATAGCTGACTTTTTTCGCCAAATGGGTATCAGCACTAATCAAAGAATTGGTAATGTCGCTAATTATTACAACTTAGACAATATCCCTCTCGGCAGTGAAATTGATTTATCTAAATACAAGCTGACATCGATTCCGGGAATTGAAAACTCATCATTTGATGAATTTGCTAATTGGCAAGATACTCTCATTTCAGACATCCCTGGATTGAAGGATTTATCTTGGAATAATTTTCCTAGCGTACCAGAGCCGGATCTTTCTTTCGTTGGTCAAGTAGATTTGCCTTTAGGAGATATAGAAGCTAACCGGATTCGCAGCATCTCTGGCAGTTATCAAGAGGGTTTTAATATCCCTTGTAATCAAAATAATTGCGCCCACTTTGAAGCTTCAGGTCTTGGTAAGACTACTGGAGCGCAATGGATTTCGGGAAAAGTTCAGAAAGTAAAAGGTGGCTATGGAATTTTAGCTGTAGCTAATGGGGGTCTTGAGCCAACAGGTCGTCATCCCTTTGGTAAATCATTTAAACAAGTTGTTTGGGATATAGATGAATCAAGGGGTTCCGTTAACACTGCTATGTTTTTCCGTTTCTGCAAGACTATTCCTTTTGTTGGTCGGACTTGTACCCCCTATTTTATCGGGCCAGTGCCATTTATTACTTACCATGAAAAAGACCCAATTATTTTTGGTAGTCCTTCTAGCGTCCCCGATTGAATGCCACTAAGATTCATGTGGAACCTAGCCAGGAATATCAATGATTTACGCTTAACAAGCGTGCCATTCCGTCCCCAATTAACTATTGTTACTCCTGAATTGTTACGTTATGAGCAATAATTTGACTACTTCGCCAAGTAATCAACCCTTTCGATTTGAGCAGCTTCAAAATCCTCATGACAGCATTGGCAAGTATACCAATGCTTTGTTTACACCAAATGGACTGACAGTTTTAAGTTTAGTTGGTGCTTACATTTTAATGAGAGTCTTTTTGGGGGATGGCAGTAGTAAAAAGAAGATTGCTACTAGCTACTGGGGAGGCAGAAAGGAGAGCAGTACAGCTAAGAAAAAAGCATTGCAACAAATAGCCTATCCCCGATGTGATAGTGTAGCTTTGTATATTGGCAGACATCAATTCAAAGGTGCAAAAAAGCAAATTGGTAGTGGAGGAGTACCGATTTATGTACCAGAAGTACAAAGGGGAACTGCTGCCATTGGCGCACCCGGAAGTGGGAAAACTTTCAGTGCCATTAATCCCATGTTGTTCTCCGCAATTGACCAAGGGTTTCCTATTTTACTATATGACTTTAAGTATCCATCTCAGGCGAAAATCGCTGCTTATGCTAAAGTTCTTGGCTACGATGTTCATATTTTTGCCCCTGGTTTTCCCGAATCAGAAGTTTGTAATCCTCTAGATTTTTTAAGAAATTCTTCTGACGCTGAAAACGCTCGGCAGATTGCCACGGTCATCAATAAAAACTTCCGCATTCTGAATAATTCTAATGAAGATGGATTTTTCGGCCCGTCTGGGGATCAGTTAACCCAAGCTGTATTGATGTTAACCAAAGAATTTGGAGATAGAGCAGATGTCATGACCAGTGCTGCCATCTTGTCTAGTGAGCAGATGATTGCGCGGTTAATGTCTGCTAATCTCAACCCTTGGGTCAAGATTGCCTTTGGTCAGTTGTTCAGTTCCGCCGCAAGTGAGAAAACTGTTGCTGGCATTGTTGCCACAGCTAGTATCATGTTTACCCGCTTCATGGCCAAAAACACACTGGGTTGCTTTATTGGTAAAACGACTTTACCACTCTCAATCAAGGGTAAACAAATGATTATCTTTGGTTTAGACAGAGAGCGCCGCGATGCTGTTGCACCCTTGATGACTAGCGTTCTCCACATGACCATCGCCCGAAATATAGCCAAAAAACGCTCTGACCCCTTGATAGTTGCATTGGATGAATTACCTTCCTTGTATCTGCCCGATTTATTCAGATGGTTAAATGAATCACGAAGTGAGGGTTTCTGCGGCATCCTCGGCTGGCAGAATATGGGGCAGTTGGAAAAGAATTATGGTCGGGAAGTTGCTAAGACTATCCTTGGTGCTTGCAGTACGAAATTTATTTTTAATCCTGGAGAGAACGAATCAGCACAATTGTTTTCTTCGTTTCTGGGAGATGAAGAAATTAGGTACAAACACAAAAGCCGTTCTACTGGTGGTGGAAAGAGCAATAATACCATTAGCGATCAAGAGAAAACTAAAAAGCTCTTTGAGTCCGCCCAGTTTTTGAAGCTCCCAGCTGGGAAGTGTGTTTTTATCAATCCTGCATACTCCAATACAAAAGAGGGGTCTGTTCCTCAGTTAAAAAGCATCAATATTCCTCAATTTCTCCGCGATATCGACAGATACAACGAAAAAAAATGGAAGCCAGTTGTCAGTAGATTAGCTCGCAGAAGTACCCAAAGATATCCGACTCAGCACGACTTAGATTTGAGGGTGGATGATGTCAATAAGCATTTCCCTTTACCTGTCAAACAAGACAACAATCATAACAATAAAGTTTTAAGTGTTGGAGAAATTAAATCAATTCTAGACAAAGATACTCAGATTCCAATTCCAGGGATAGTAAACAATGAGAATGATGATTAAAGAATATGCTCTTTCTGATTTTGAGATAATTAACCAATTAATGCAGACATTGACCATTCATTCCGGTCATCTTGTTAACATTCATGCTCCCGCTTGGATAATTAATAGTTATCAAGTTTTTAGCAAGCAAAGACCAAGATTGAAAAAGGTCGGAATTTATGTTCATATTACTTTGAAAAGTTTCCCAATTACTCTATCCTCAGATGTTTCTGAACAAATTCTCAATGAATATATCCAAGGTATCGGCTGGGATGATTTACAATATGTCACTTTCTTAAAATTTCATCAAGACTCTTTAGAATTTCATCTTATTTTTAATCGCGTGATGGCATCGGGGGAAGTGATTGATTTAAATTGTCTCGGTGCTAAACCACAGCAGTATGACGTTTTACAAAAATCTTTAATAAATATTATCAAGTCAGGCACTAGGCAGGAAGTAGAAGTCAGAAGTCAGAATGGGCTAACCCCGCATTTCTCACAACCTTGAGAGGCAGAGGGGCAGAGGGGATTGAACTTGGCACGTTGAACTCTCCTCTGCTCCCACTAGCGAACCTGCTCCCCTGCTCAAGCGCAGCCTTATTCGAGATGTGGTGAGAAATCCGGGTAAACGCCCATTCTGACTCCAGCAAGAACTGCCTCCTTCAATAAAACAACATGGGAACTGAGGTGAAATATGTTTGATGAACGGCATTTACAACTGGTTTCCAATTATGCTAAAAGCAGCGATTATTTTGCCAGAAATGTCATAGCACCTTTAATAAAATATGTTTGCGCTGACACTGTAGAACAATGGAATAAAAGAGCAAGAATTGAACTTGGAAAAGATACTTATGCTCTTAACCTTGATGAAGGTGGAGGTTATTCTTGGACAAAAGTTGATCCAAAAACTAATAATTTTGTAACAGTAGACCCAGATGAAGCTAAAGAAGTTGAAAAAATTGTCGAACAATCTTTAGCAAATACAAACGCTCCTCAGCATTCGCCAGCTTCTACAGAATCATTATCAACGAATACATCTATAACCGACTCCAGGACAAACAACTCTTTAACCTCTGATGATTCTCGCTCCCAAATAGAGTTCTAATATGGATGAATTCGTTAATTTACGCCCAAATCATATCGAGCCTAAACACTGGCATGAACTGGTAGTTGATAGCGCTATTCATCCGATTATTGCCTCTGCTAATTTTACGTCTTTATATTATGATTCCATAGAGCAGTCCCATGAATCTTGGGAATACTTAATGTATAGTGACCAGATTGGGCGTAAAAATGCTGGTCGCTTAACTGATAAAACTCTCCAAGTTTACGCATATCTTGATTCTACTGATGGTTGGTGGTGCAATGGTGGTGTTGACCCCCGCACTTTCTGTGATTTACAACCTGGGGATAAACCAAAAGAGAAGCTTTGGGGCTGTTACAAGCCTGATTCTCCTAGACCAGATCCTCAAAAACCTGGGAAATTTATTAAATATGAACATCCCTACAAAGCTGAACTTAGTATCTTCTTATTAGAAGTACCAAAAAATATTGCTGAACTGATTTACATGAAAGCTGGCGTTAATCCAAGCGCCAGCGATCGCCAATCAGGTTTCTGGTTTTCTGTGTGGAAACACAATATACCAGTAACCATTGCTGAAGGCGCTAAGAAAGCTGCTAGTATTTTGACTCAAGGTGATGCTGCCATCGGCTTGCCAGGGGTTAATGCTGCATATCGCTCTAAAGATGACCAAGGTTATCCAATTGAGAGCAAATTACGCTCCGAAATTGCCATGTTTGCCACTCCAGACAGAGAAATTAGAATCTGCTTTGACCATGATTCCAAAAGTAAAACTCAAGTCAACGTCGGTAAAGCTTTGATTAAAACTAGTCAACTTTTGCTCAATCATGGGGTTGCTGTCAAAATAATCACTTTACCCGGGCCAGAAAAAGGTATTGACGATTTGATTGCAGCACTTGGCGCAGCTGCTTATGAAAAGCTCAAAGCCTTGGCGGTTTCTTTTGAAGATTGGCAGCAAAATAACCCTTTACCTGACCTGCGACAATTTATTTTTCTCAAAAATGGACAAGAGTTAAAGCTTAAGAGTGCGAAGAGTGCGAAGAGTGTGGAGAGTGTGGAGAGTGTGGAGAGTGTGGGGGGAAGCGAGATTCTCCTCACACCTTCTACAACTCCCACACCTCCTCTACCTCCTCTACCTCCCCTACCTCCCCTACGTCCTCTATCTCCTTTATCCCGTACTCACCCTCTGTATGCTGCTATCAAATCTATACAAGTACAACAGGCATCATTAACCCAGCAAACAGAGTCAAAAATTGCAGATTTTCCACAAACTAATTCCCAAACAAATGATCGAGTAATTATTCCCGAAGCCTCTCTGACTCCCCTGCGTCCTCTATCTCCTCTATCCCGTACTCGCCCTCTGTATGCTGCTATTATCAAATCCATACGAATACAACAAGCATTATTAACCCAACAGATAGAGTCAAAAATTGCGCCTCGTTTGCAAACTAATTCCCAAACAAATAATCAAGTAATTATTCCCGAAGCCCCTCAATCCCAAGTTAGTCCGCCTTCAGAACAGAGCAGCACTCATAACTCACAAAACACGGAATCAATATCAGTCGATGAATTAGACGAATTAGATGAATTAGACCTATTGAAACGCCGTCGTCGCCAATCCGAAATTATTTCTGACACCATAGAGGATAATAAAACTTTTGTTGAAAAACCCTCTAGTCTTAACAAGGATTCTTTTGAATCTAGCAGCATACCTACTGGTAACACTTGGGTCAATATCAAACAGGTAACAGTTTATAAACAAACAATTCCTCGAAGGTTTTTAGAAGCTAAACAAAATCAAGACATTGCTTTTGCTGCCAGAGAGCTTATCAAGAATTATGGCGTTCAACAAGATGATGGCTCTACAGTTTATCGTGCCGATACTTTTCTTATTAAAAAGAAGAAATCTACTTATAGTATTCATCGTCCTCAAGCGACAAACTTAGATAATCCAATTATGGAGTTTGAAGCCTCACAATATCATATTAATATTACTCAAAAACCTTTAGATAATTTTTTACCTATAGAACGCCAGGAGTTTTTAACGGTTGCAGATACCTTAAAGCAAGGTAAAGAGCTACCCTCCCTCGATGAAGACCCCAGGAGAATTGCTAACAGTCTAAGCTCCCTTTCTCCTGATGGCACTCATAAAATACTTGAAAGTTTTAAATCTTTAGAAGTTTTAAGAATACTTACAAGTACCCTAGAAGCCTTTAACTCTCACGATTTAGAATTAGGTAATTATCGCATTACTTATACTCCTAATGATGAAAATAGTGGTGATATCAAGCTTTTAAAAACTGAACATAACGGAACTACGAGAGTTGCTGTACACCTAGAATTGAGACGTACTGATGAAGAAATGAGTCATCAAGTTCACTCTATGGCTATTAACTCATTAGAAATTGACAAACTCCGCCTGCTGGCAACTAAACTTCAAATCCCAACAATTAATTCTGCTGCTAATACTCATGCTACTCGTGATATCCCTTTGCCACTTCATCCTGCATTAGCTGAAGTTTGGAGCTTACTGGAAACTTCTGTCAGATGGACATCTGGAGCAAACCAAGGTAACGAAGGTTTTCGTGAGCGATTTCAAAAAGACCCCAATGCTAAACTAACTTTAGGTGAGCAGTCACAACTTTATTTTAAATTTTTAATTCAAACTAAAGAAGAGATTATTCTTTATGGGAAAACTGACATTATTTTGCCACCACTTAGCGAAATCACAGAGGATTTAAAATTGTTGCGCGAACAATCGATTAATAATTTTTATAGTCCGAAGATTTCCCAAAATGCCGAAACACAGAAGCCAACTCAAAACCAGCCTCGCAATCCAGAACCTCAGTTAAACAACTTGGAAGTTTAGTTATGCAATCCACAGATGTTAGAGAAACCATCGCTTCTATTAATCGCAACAGTGGGATCTCGAATAATATGATGGCTTATCGGCTGGCTCTAATGATAGAGAAAGCGCCACAGAGTACAGTACAATCCCCCATTGAGTTGGATTCACAATCGCGTCAAAATCTTGAAGATAAATTAAGAAATATTTTGACCAAAAGTACTCAAAATGTTGAAGATTATAGACTACAACTTAAAAATCAATATCTGGCTGAATATTCTCAAAAGTTTGGTGTATCTCAACCCGAAAAAACTGTGACTGAGCAGCCTAATAATTTCTCTAGAGTTGAAAATCTAATTACCCAAAGAAAGCATATATTCCTCCAACAAATGATGGCTCAAGGGGAAGCAAACACTAATTTTACTCCTTCCACACCAGCAAATCAAGAGGTTAATAAACAACATCAAGGCGATGACTTTAGCAAAAAGTCCCTGATTCCTGCCGTTGTTCAAACTATCATTGCTAAAGGTCAAGATACTAAAAATGAAGGCCGCGTTTATGAAGGCGTTCTTTATAGACTTCAATTACTCATTAAAGAAGGTATACAGTTTATCAATATTAACCGCAAAACCCAATCCAATCAAAAAGCTTTTGCTGCATATAAAGACCACACTAACGAGTTTACAATTACCTCCAATAACCTCTCAAATGAAGAAGCACAAAAAATTGTTGCTTTTAATCAGCAGCGAATTGCAAAACAACAAGTTCAACCTCCTATTCAAACTAATAAAAATCAGGAATTTTCTTTTGACAAAGATGATAATCCCGATCTAGGAGATTAGGCGCATTCAACTAAAATACCCCATGACTAATCCAAATATAAATCCACTGATTAAGAGATACCGTCTTAATATTGGATTTATTTTCACAAAAGGAGCAATTATTGTTGCAAGAAATATGTAAAATGTGGCTTCAAATATATCAGTGCTGAATGTGATAACGGCAGCAATAAACAGCCCCCCAAATATCAAACATCCAACTACATACTCTATCTTGTCCCATAGCTTAGTGTCGTCCAGGTAGCGCATGAGCCTGACCAATTTTTATGAACATCGTATCATCTAAGCCGTAAGGTTTATCCTTTTTGTAGGAAAATATTACTGTAAATGTTGTGCCTTTACCAACTATCGAATCTACGGATAGCCTTAGTCCATGAGAAGAAGCTACCATTAAGGCAATATATAACCCTAGTCCCGAACCAGATGAGTCCACGTTTGTACTAGCCTCAGTGCGGTAAAAAGGTAAAAATATATTTGCCAGTTCTTCTGACTTAATACCAATCCCAGTATCTTCAATTAATACCGTTAAATCATTACCCTGGTTAACAAGCTTCAAAAACACATCACCAGTTTTTGTATATTGTAATGCGTTTTTTACCAAATTTGATATCATCCGATAAATATGTATTGCATCTCCATTTACCTTTGTTCCATATTTATATTCTTCACATATTTCGGAGTGCAACTTTAAGCCATTTGATTTTGCTAACGGCAAATATTCTTGATATACATTATTCAATAAATCGCAAATATCAAATTCACCTATCCCAGATGGATTTACCCCTATAAATCTATCTATTGAACGAGCGCTTCGATACATATCTATCAGTTGAATAACTCTGTTATTAGTCTGCCATAATGACCCAAGAATTGCTTTTATCTCTTGTAAGGTACTACCGTACTCTCCATCTATCATTTGCTTTAACACAATTGATTCATTCACAACTGCATTGGATACATCATGCACTAAGGCAGAAATATTAATTTTATCTCTTAATTTTTTTTGGGACATAGAAACACTCCTTATCATGATTTAATTGATCTCAATAAAATACTTTTTAGCAGAATTTACTATTTCTAATTATAGCTAAATCATCAAATAATATCTCTTGCTTAGGTTGAAGATTCTCCGGTGATCCAGAAATATTTTTATTTCTTGGTTCTGCAAGAAACAAAAATATATATATCTAAATTTAGCTGCTTCCATTCAAATATTTATGGTATAAAAAGAGGAGAGGTTAGAGATTAACTTCCGGTGCAAATATTCTCGGTGCAAATATGACTATCATGACAATTCGGGTAGTAGTAATTGAAGACCAAGAACTATGTAGACTTGGCATTAGAACGGCGATCGCACAAGAATCAGACATGGAACTGTGCGGTGAGGCTAGCTGCGGATTGGAGGGATTAGAGCTAGTCAACTCAACAAATCCTGATATTGTCTTACTTGATATTGGGCTACCAGATATCAACGGACTGGAAATCGCAACCAGGATTAAGAAGCACACCCTATCCAAAGTTATTATCCTCAGTGCTTATTCTAGTCAAAATATGATTAACGAAGCTTTTGCCTGTGGTGCTGATTCATATTTCTTAAAGACAACCAAGATCGACTCGATTAAAAACGCTATCCGTAGTATCTATCAAAACGAAGAATATCTTGACCAAGCAATTATCAAGAGATTTCTGGAATTGAACCATCGTCAGAGTACAAAAATTAAAGGCAAAAGATATAATGAGTTGCCTACAACTCAAGAAATTGAAATTCTCAAATTAATTGCCAGTGGCTACTCCAATAAGGAAATCGCTAATCAACTTTTTATTAGTATTAGTACAGTTAAATCCCACACTGGCAACCTTTTTCTGAAGCTGGGAGCTAGAGATCGGGTCAATGCCATTATTAAAGCTCAAAGTTTGGGCTACCTAGAACCTTCAACCCAAGACTGGAGAGATATTGGGTAGTTCATTATTTCTTGTTCTTTTGCATTTGAATCAAGCAATATCCTTTCAAGCGATTTTCTTCTTGACAAGCAGCCAGAGTTTGTTGATTCTCAACAAAGAGCTTATAAGTTTGCTTACCTTCGCTAGATTTTACCCATTGTAAAATCTTCAGATCGTTGTTTGACAACATGACTGATTGGTTCTGACCCAAGTTAGTCATCACGTTCCAAGTTGTAAATGAAGCAAGCATCGCACCGGCTGCTGTCACTCCTCCTACCAGAGCGCAGATAGACCAAAAACGCATCTGAGAATTTCCTGTAGATAATCGCATCTCTTTTGGTGGCGATGATGTTGAGGATGCAGATGATGTTGATGATTGTTGTATCAGCTTCGGTATTTGTTCAGTTAATACATCACGCACAGCATTACTGACTACAGTGTTGTTCATTGATTGGGCTGTTTTAGAAGTATTCGCCACTTTCTCTTCGACTGTTAGTACCCAAGCTTCAATCATTGCCTCCATTCGTGCTTGCAGTGAAATCATTGTCTCTTCATATCTGCCAAGTGTTGCCATGACTTGAAACATCGGGTCATCTTCCGCTAACCCCACTTGATGCGCTGTTTCAACAATCCTCTGTTGTTCGGCTTCAGAATACCCCTGCAATATTTCTGATGTTCTCACCTGCTGACACTCCTAAGTAAATACTAGCGACTTGATTATTTTTTACAGTCTTAAAAAAATTTTTTAGCCAGTGATAAATATATGAGCGATACAACACATATAGGGATTGCTCATGAAAACATTCTGAGTAAGGTTTGGCTAAATCCTCCATTGCTTGATAATGATCTCTGTGCAAGGCTGTTAATATAATTTCTGTGCCCCCAACCAATGGCAATTTTTGCTGGATTAATTGCTTATACTCTTTAAACCTCGTATCAAAATGTTGATTTTTCACTATGACATAACTAGCATTGTCCGTTGCAAAATCTAATAGCTGCAAGAAATATTCCATGCAATCACTTCTATGGGAAATTGGCTGTAAGAATGTTAGTTTCCAGTTGAGTTCAGCCAAAACAGTAAAAAAATCTGCCTCATATATGTAGTTACAGGTTTCTTGGATATACTGTCCCGGCATATCTACAAAAATTACATCTAATGAGTCATTAAGTAAATCGTCTAATACCAAATCTGGGTTGTCTGTGAAAAAGTTTAAGCTTTCTATTGGCACTATTCCTTCATAAGCTTTGAACTTATTACGGCTATCATGGTTATAAATCTTAACAGCTTGATGTTGGCTAAGGAATAGTTCAATCAATAACTTGATAACTGTAGACTTTCCCACACGCGAGTCACCTACAGTCATAACTACACGTCTACAAACGGGGGACATTTTCTAATCCTAAAATACCTTTTGCTAACCAAACTTGTTCCTTGAATTTGCTAATCCAAGTACTTACCCTTCCTTTGACTGATGGCTTTTCTTTTTGCTCTATTCCTTGATTAAATGTCAAGCTATTTTTGTCTAAATAATCATAAGCGTGTTCTATTAAATCTGGCATCGTTATTTCTAAAAACGGAATATTACTTTCTATTAATATATCCTTCATCGCTGTTATGTCTGAGGATTCTTTATATCTGACAAAGTTTTCTGGCGAACCGAAGAACAAATTCTTCACTACGACATAATCTACTTGGTCTTGACAAAAATCATATAAACTTATTAACTGCTTTACCGAATCCATTACTCGACTAATTACAACTACAATTGTTACTCGCATATCATATAATTCATCAACTGTAGACAAAAATTTCATTTGTTGTACAACATCTTTTAAGATTCTCATGGACTGTGGTGGTAATTCCAATAAGAATAAAGACTTTCCGGGGATAACTGCCCCTTCTGCGTCTAGACTTTCCTCTATTAACTCTTTCAAATCATCTAGAAAAATGTCTACATTCCCTTCTGTAAAAAAATCTAATTCTCTCACTAAACATTTATCCCCATAAAATCTGCTTAAATGAGAATTAGATATGTCCGCATCAAAAGCCAAAAATTCTTTTTTCATATCCAAATATGTTTGCGCTAATCCTCTGGCGAAAGTACTTTTCCCTACTCCTCCTTTATCTCCTGTCACTATCACTAATCTCCGACTCCAGTGTTTTTTATTGGTGACTGCGGTTTTTGTTTGTGGCAGGACTGTATTTCCTGCTTCTGTTTTTTCACCTGCGGTTACTGCTTCTGGCATCTGCTGTATATTTTCTGTGCTTTCTGCTTCTGTTGTTTCATCTGTTACTAAGAGTAATTCTTCTACTCCGTTAAGGATCTCCGCCTCATCGTTTAAAATATCTGTCATCTGATTTTCTCCTCGATTTCATGTTTAATCAGTTTCGGGCTTCAGTCCAGTGCTAGCATCTCTGCTGAAAAGTAGTCTAATAGGTTTAAATACATTGGTTTTAAATCCTTGAAATTGTCAATTGATTTATTAACCATTGTTCCCATAGCTTGTAAAATTAATCCCTGTTCTAATACCTGATTTAAACCGGACTCATTTAATTTATTTAAATGGTAATAAACTAATAAATCTAATGATTGAGCTATCAACAAATTTGCCGAGCTTATCACCAAATCTTCATAAACATATTCATAACTGCTGACTGACCTTAGTACTGTCTTCAATGCTTGAAAATATCTAGTTCTGGAGTCAATACTATTTAAATCAATAGTCTGAGGACAGCTAGCTGGCAATGGAAGCTTTTTTAAAATAAACTTTAAATATAAATCAATATTATTTGATGACCAAGAATCACTATTTTGAAAATACAAATACTTAATCAAAGAATCTTTCTGATCATAATCTATTTGTTGAAATAAGTATTTGGGTTGCTCGATTGCAATCATCGTGACATCATTTTTAAACACTGGCATCACATTTGTTCTTACCCATTGCATAAATTGCCTGACTACATTGTGTTCTACTACACTTGTTCGTGATATTAATGAGTGAATCGATAGAGCGCTGAGTGTTGATACCAAACTCACTTGATTATTTTCCATCATCACTAATCGTTTCTGAACTTCTATTGACCTCACCAAATCATCAATTAAAATTGGAGCTACTATTTGCAATACATCCACTGCAAATAACTCTAGCCCTGTTGGTGTTGCTATCACTCTTACTACAGAACTTGATGGATGCTCAAATTCCCAATATCGCCAAACTTCTACCATTTCTCTACTAACTTTTTTGTTCTCCCTCCTCTTACTGCAAAAGTTAACTTTTTACTATAAGAAGATACATTAAATACATCAAAATTCACTCCGTCAGAATTCACTCCGTCAGAATAAATCAATGGAGAATTCAGATCCATCACTGATTTAAGACCACTAAATTTTCTTGTTTTGTGGGGGTTTTAAACCCCTTTCTTCACCCGCAATTCGTATAGAATTTATACTTATTTTCTGAATTCTGACGACTGACGCATGTATTCTGTTTTAATCAGAATTCACTTTGCCAGAATGAGTGTTGCCCATGCTGAAGTCTTACTTAGACACTATGGCATATTCCCCCACTTCAAAGGAATCGCTCGAAGTCTAAAAAAATATCGTACTTCTGGCTATTGCTTTTTGTTGACATCCTGTTATAGAATTAGCCCTTTTGCCTGATTCAAAATAGATTCATTGCAAAAGTTCAAGTTTTTCAATAGTTAATTGCTGGTTTTAGCTTGCTATTTGAAATCAAATTATTATATATTATTTAGAATGAAATTTAGCTCTCATTGATTTCATAAATACATCAAATTAGTTTTCCAAATCGAACTAAATTTAGCTTTTTTACTATCCAGTTTTTCCGAGAATAAATAGTTAGCTATTAAGCGAGAATAGTATGCTTTTCAAAACTTCACAAATCGCCATCACTTTAGCTTTGCTCGTCGGTGGTGGTATCATCTCTTGCCAGAGTAAAACGCCTGAACAGATTGCACGCGTTACAGAACTTGAGTTGATTGCAGCAAAGCAAAAAGCAGAAGCAGATGAAGTTAAAAAATTTGTTGATACTACTCCCGATCTGTATAGAGTTAATTGGAAAGTTTGTAGTGACGGTTTTCCAGGGCGAAACCACAGCGGCTGTGAAGAAAGTCGAGATGTCGCATCTAAAGGTTTTCGTGAAGCCGTCCTTGTTTGGGGGCCTGTTCAAGAGGTGAAGTTTATCAGTAAACCTAATTTTGCTTTCAGTATGCAAAATGTTGGTTTGTTTGTTAAATCTAAAGGTTGTCTCTTATTGGGTAAACCCCAAGGAGGAGATCAGTTTTACAAAATAAACGAATTTTCACTCAGACAAGGTTCTGCCCTTCCAAATCCTGACAGCGCCAAAATTGAGAAACTTTCCCCTGAAGATAAAACCAAAGCTATACAAGTAGCCATTAATAATGCCGAAGACGAAATTGCTTCTTTAAACAATTTCGGTGTTTCTTCCTCTGGATTTATACCTACTACTGCTTTACAACCTTGTCTCACCCTTGAGAAATGGAAAAACTTTTGAAGAAGAATTCAGCTATTCTGAATTCAGGAGTCAGAATTAAGACGCTCTCTACGAGACGCTGCGCGAACGCGGACTCGCTAACGCTTCGCTATCAGTCGGGGATTCAGACCCACCACTGTCTTCTTGACCACTAAATAAAAGATTTAGTGGGGGTGCAAAAACGCCCTGGATTCATCCACTATTAAGTTCAAAATACCTTTCCTGTATTCTGGCGACTGACACATGTATTCTGTTTCGATAAAATACTAACTTGCTGGCTGATAGAATCCCGTATTTTGGTTAAATTCCCATCCTAATCCCGCTCTATCCTTGTTCTTACACCATGCTACAAAAAGCGGTGGGGGAAGATTAATTCGCTCCTTGCGTACAGTTTCCTCACTTACACCAAGCCTCTTGGCCAAACCTTCTTCAGTTAACGGTTGCATTCGCGGACTTTGCCCAGAATAGGATGAATTGTTGTAGTACGATTTTTGGCCCCGCTTTTGTTGGTTGTTGAGATAGTCTTGAATTTTAATGATCGCCTCAGCCAACTGTGTCATTTGGGCTGTCATCTTTTCAATTTTTTGTTCTAAATTGGCGAGATTATCAATTACTGTGGTTTGGTTGCTATTAGATTCATTTGAAAACTCTGACTCCAGCTTATCAAGTCTTTCGCAAATAGCTATTATCGTTTCATTGCTTGGACTGCTGTTACTATTGTTACTCGTAACTAAGTACTTCTCAACACTTGCCTTAATCTTTGAGTCTAGGCGTTCGTCTAAATCGTTACCACCTTTTGTATCAATCTTATCTTGGGAATCGCCTAAGTAGAGATCGATAAATTCGAGCAGCGTGGCTGTTGCTGTTGTGCCTTTCGAGTTGCAACAGGCGATAAACTGCTCCCACTTCCTTTGGTCACAGTTGAAAGATGCCAGCTTTTTTTTACGCCCTGTATTGCTCATGTTCACGTATCATCTAGGTAAACTTGGACTGGCCACGCTTATTAAATCGTGTAATTCATCATGATGAATTACCTTGATAGTATCATCGCCAAATGTATCAGCGCATTCTTCAAGCGATGGTTTTTGTAAAGAGATGCTACTGCCAACGGCTATCATTGGCGATCAAAAATTATCTCAGGCTTAAACACTTGCAGGATTGCTTTATCTAATTTTTGCTCATCGAAACAGTGCTGAGTACCTAGTTAGATTGCTGAGTAAGAAAGCAATAATTGCATCCAGTACAGTAAGTCTGTACCCCTACGGGGATCTTGCTACGCATAGCGTCTCTAAAAGTTGCCCCTGCTTTTAAGCCCTGGTGTCCATTAAAGAATTAGTTGTCAGTTTTAAATAATTAGGCGCTTTCGCCCTTCTCCCAAAGGGAGACGCACTCGCGTTCGGGGCGAAAGCTAGGCTCATAGCATTTTATTATTTGGATCTCCCTCACCCTGAAAATTGATTCAGGACAAGTTCGGAATCAATCTGAGAAAAGTTTGAGTTTTTGGGGAGCAAGTTTTACCCGTCCGTTTTTTAAAGAATTTTTTATAGAGGAATCAAACCACTCTCAAAAAATAAACTGAAAATGACTCTATAGTTTTATGGCGTGATAGCGATTAAATAGCGGGCTATTCCGATAAGCTTGATTTGGTATGAAAGCAACAGAAGCAGGGAAGAATTTTGTACAAGTTCTTTAAAATAAGCACCTTTGCCCCTTTTCTTTAACCCAAACCTACACCTGTAATATTTGTGTATTTAAATGCTATGAGTATGCTCTTTGACCTAATGCATCACTTATTAACTATAAAGTCATTATTAGTTTATTTTTTTCACCTATTTTTAGTTTTTTATTTTAGAGGTGTATTTTTAGGGGGAACTACAAAAAAAAGATACCAGCCTTGTTCTTAATTGCTCGTTGTGTGGCGTGGATCTGGATCGTACTTTCGTATCTTTATGAGCGGGTAAGTGCCTTACCACCCAAATCGGGAAAATTGACTTGCCTGAAGATGAAGCGATCGCATTAAAATTGAGCTTACCGAACACCAACAACAACTTTACTTTGGTAAATAAAGCCCGGTGCTATCATTGGGACGAGCGTGGGTGTAACGGCTAGTTTGGTTCAGCGATGAATGTCCCAAGGTTGCTTGCAGCAGCTGCACAGGTGCCCCCCGGTCTAAACTATGTGTTGCATGAGAGTGCCTCAGCCAGTGTGGCGACACATTACCAGAAATCCCTGCTCTTTTTGCAGATTCTGCAACAATCTTACGGATTCGCCGCTCACCTACAGCACCACCCTGGCGGCTAACAAACACGGGTGCGTCGGGACTATTATTGGTTCTTTGTGCCAGCAATTCCTGATAAATGCTTTTGGGGATTACCACGGTTCTGGTTTTCTGCCCCTTGCCGTAGAGTGTAACTTGTCCGTTGCCATCGCGCCCTGGTTGTACCGAGCGCCAGGTTAAAACAGCAATCTCACTCACCCTAGCACCAGTATAATAAAGCAGTTGGATTACTAGCCGATCGCGACCCTTTGGGGTCAGGGCAATCATTGTCATCACCTCTAACTCACTTAGAAGGCGTTCGGCTAACTTATCCTTGGGTTCGGGTAACGGTACTTCGGCGGCGACATTGAATTTTGTCCATTCCACTTTCAGAGCGAACCGCAGCAGACTTTTGATCGCCGCAAGTTTTCTGGCGCGGGTGGAGTTCTCATATTCCTTAGTTTCCAGATAATCAGCGAACGCTAGAACGTCGTTCATTGTTACTGTTCGCAAGTCCAAATCATTCAACTGTACAAGTTTTGGGCTTATACCTAGCACAAAGGCAATGAAATAACGGATATCTGTCTCATAAGAACGCCGGGTTGAAGGCGATCGCTTGCTACTCTTCCACAGCTCCACTATTTGGGCAGTGTTGGTAACATCTGCCATCCTCTGCACCGAGTTTTCTGCCCCTGGTGTTAGCATCGAGAGTTAGTTCGGTTCCTACATAAAATCCAATCAGCCTCTTACACAAAAAAAGATTGTTCCGAATGGTGTGTCCCTTTTTCAATTATCGATTCCAGGGGAGCAACATTTACTAAAATTTCTTAGACGTGAATTCACGCCTAAATCCTTGAGTTAACCAGTTCATCGTGTTAATACGTTTACCTCTGTAAATAAAAGAACTCACCTCCCCTATATAAAAACTGCCTCAATATGACCCAAAACGACCGTTCCTAGATAGATCCGATAACATTAGTTTTCGGATCTTAGGGCGTGAAACCATACATTTGTCGTTGGTCAGAGGATACCTCTATTACCATCCCCCCAGTCGATACCAGAACGATTTTCTGTTGATTTTTGCCCCAGACTTGTGTATACATTCGCTAACCTTGGAGAATGAGCGGCTGACAGCCGCCCGGACAAAACCCTTGAGCGGGAACACCAATAATATTAGTTAGTTCATGAAATCACGCCTCGATAGGCAACACCTCTTCATTCAGCAAGGCATAAAATTCAGGAACTTGAGATTCCACAAGTCGCAGCTCATTTGCCGCGACCGTCTCCAACTCCAACACCGTCTCCCAGCGCAAATCCTCAACCCATCGCTTAAGGATGCCCTTAATCGCCTCCACCCCCTGCTTGATACCAGAGCGTAGCATTTCCACGCAATGAAGTAGGGTAGTGCGATCGGTCGGAGGCGACTCAAATTCGGTAGTATCCTCCCCTTGGCAATGGGAGTTCCCTATAGCATCAAGGGGGGGTGTGGATACGGCCTGCTGATTGGGGTTTACATTATACGCAGCAGGGGTTTCGGCAGCATAATAGGTTCGGTTTTCTTTTTGATTACGCTTCGTTTCACGATGAGCAATTACATGCATTGCAAATTCCAATTGCTCTTTATCTAAAGAGAAAAGTTTCACCTGTTGACCCCGTTTACCCTGCTTACGGAAGGTCAGTTTTAGCCCCAGCTGCTCTACCATTGTGCCCAGCAACCAAATAGGCTTACAGTCACTGGGAATAGTAAACCCAAGAATTGCTTTAACGTGAGCAGCACAATGTATAGCGATCTCCCTCATCTTGAGTAAGGTGGTATCCGAGGCAGTAAATTCTTCACCCCTCACTAAACTTAAGAGAATCTGATGCAGCCCCAGGTTAAATCTAGCCAGCCACCGTGCCGAGTAATTGCCCCAGTCGATGCACAAAGGTAAATTGTCCCGCTCGGTGCGGTCTTTTTGGGTGACAATTGTTGGTGGGGTAGGATAAGTTTGCCCAGTTTTGGGGTCAGTAAACGATTCTTCGGGCGGGGCTAAAATTGCCTCAAGTCCAGCAATTGCTCTTATTAAGCGACCACCTTTATCCATTTCTACGAGTGATTCGGTTACTTCGATGCCGTAAGAATCAGAAATGCGGAATTTTTCACATTCAAAAATTTCATTAGGGTCAAGGTAATCTTTGCTCTGACGGGCACGGTACTCGCTCAAAGTAATATTCTTAGCCTTGGCAACAGCCGAATTGTGGGCACTATCCAAAGCTTGTGCTGCCGCTTTTAGACTTTCAAGGGATTGAGGATCTGAATCACTGCCCACACATATAAATGTATTGCCCATTTCTGTGAGAAGCGATCGCAGATCATCACGCAGATTATTGAGAGAATAGTGGCGGTTAGCCATAATTTGACAATAGGCATCTAAGGCCCAATCTTTCTCCGCTCCCCGCTTACCCGTTTCTCTGTCAATTCGCAACAGAAAAGCGGTCATTTCATTGGTTTGGAGCAAGCGCTCTTTAATCTTGGATGCGTTTGTATCCTTGTAACCAAAGGGAGGACGCGGGGCCACCCAAATATGAAACGGGACTTTTGGACGATAACGGTACAGTTGCTGGGCACACTCAGTAGCTGTCTGGCTTACGCCGTGAAAGACACCGAACACTAAATCAAAATGATACTCAGAAATATCGACACCAGTCCCCAGGCTAGGGGAAGTGAACAAGGCATCAAAGTTTTTGACGGCGTTGGTGATATCTTTGATGAAAGCGACATTCTCATCACTGCCAGAATTATCGGAATGAACCGACCAAATGCGCCATTTTTGTGGTATACGTGATTTTTCGGAGTTAGATTCTTCGTATTTGATAGTAAAGGATTTGTCGAGTTTTTTGATAAAACGCTTAGAATCACTTGCAACCATGACTTTCTCACCAAGCATCAGCGCTGCCGAGATTTGGGCGACTAGGGCGCTTGAATTATCCCCCTCATACCAATAAATTGTGCGTGAACCGTTCCGCCACTCGTTTTTGATAATGTAGGGGACTTCACCGAGTGGTCGCATTGCAAGAAAGAAGTCTACCGTCAGGTCATCCATGTGTGCATCAGCGATGACGACCAGTGGCGCATTGTATACTATATATTCCAGTACTTCTAGTATTGCTGCACGGTGCTGTTTGCAAGTATTACTGTGCAGTAGGTGGGTAAGGTATTGGCAGGCTTCATCTATAAATATGCAGCCGTAGGTGAGAGACTGAGTATTGAGTTTGTGCAAGCTGTCGATAGTAATACTAAGAGCTTGAGCCTGGGCTAAACCTGTGTAACCCAAGTCGGAGTACATCGCCGTCCGCAAGCGTTCGGCAAGATTTTTCAACAAATTTACGCGATGCCCATTGTTGAGAAATCTGGCATCGGGGTTTTGGTCACGCCACCAGCGCATAAGTTCAGTTTTGCCTGTACCCATGTCGCTCCAGAGTACGACTAGTCCTGATTTTGGGAAATTGAAGGTAGGGGATTTCTTCGATTTGTCTGAATCAACTCCGCCAGAATCGGTAGACTCCTTGTTTGGAGGATGTCCTTTTATAGATGGCGTGAAAAGTTGTTCCTTTTCAAGCTCATAAAGCTCAGGCACTCTCAAGCATTTTTCTTCAAGTTCAGGAATGCACAAAGCCTCAGAGAGATACTTGATATTAATAGTGACATCTGGTTTATATTTGCTTAGTCCCCATTTTTTAGCCCGATACGAGCGTTGGTAATCGGCAAGTGATTTGGCATCATCGATGATTGCAGTCAACAGGGCATTGGCATCTTCACCGCGACCAACCACAAAATCATCAACGCCTTTTTCTGGCCCCGGCAGTAATGCAACTTCACATTCACAACCAGCAGCTAAGATTGCTTTTGCAGTGCGGACAGTGGCTTGAAACACCGACCACCTGGTTTTAGCTTTTGTTTCGTAATCAAATAATATAATGAACTTGCGCCCCGCCTGAGTCATTGGTACTAAGTCAGGATGCAACCGTTCATCAAAATCTTGTTTGCCCACGCGCCCGTTCCAAATTCCCGGAAGTGCGATCGCTACAAACCCCAGACTCAGCAAGCAAGCGGCTTTCTTCTCCCCTTCGCATAATATTATCGGAATCTCTGGATGCTGTTTCACCCACTCCCAAAATATTAGTGGATTGAGTTGATCCAGCAAGCGCAATGCTAAAAGCGAATGATAGCGCTTAATTAAATAACGCTTTGCAACTTTGTCCCAGATGGGGTTAGCGACATCAAAGTAGGTAACGCGGTTGGGGGTTTTGGGCGGTGACTCGTATTTGACTGGTTTACCTGTTTGCCAATCAAAGCGCGGGAAGTTGGGCTTAATTCTTCCCCATTCCATCGGTTGCCAGTTTTTGAATGGGTCAAGTGACTGAATCCACGTCCCACCTAGTAATAGGTGCTGATACATTTTTATGTATCCATCCGTGACCCGACCCGCATTCTTGCGTGGGATTTTATCAGATATGAACAGGAAATCATAAACTGATTCTCCCTCTACATGGAAGAAGTTGGGCTTAATCAGCGCCGGATGAATGGCGCTACCAGCTAACAACTCATGGTATTCCGCTGCCGTGAGATTGTTTGGATATTCAGTTGGAGAGGCTGCGCCTGGGTCAAGGGTAAGGGGCAAAGGGGAAGGGGAGGAAGAATTTGTTAACTCTTCCCCATCCCTTTTCCCTTTTCCCTTTAACCTTTCCCCCGTTTTCTTAGGGGTATGGTTCATCGGTTCTCCCCTCGGAATTCCTTAGAGAGAACTCTTTCAAGCTGCGAAACCCTTGCTCTAGCCTGGATATTCCGAAAATTTCCCTTCGTCACAGCACAAAATTGCCATGCGAAAGCTGCACTCGACCCCATGCGCTCTACTACTGCGCTCTTGGGGCGTTCTTTATTTATCACAATATTTTCCCCTGATAACTCGGTTTACAAGCTTCAGAGGGGGTTGTTGCGCTGCTAAGGGTTTTTAACTACGAAATTCGGGTTTTTTCTTAATCAAACTTAATGTATCGCCCCTTTGAGGAATTTCAACAGCAAAAACTGCCACACGAAACTGGTACTTTTCGTGTGGTTTCTCGTATAATACAAGAAGCAGCGTGGACTTAATCTCTTTTGACCAGTTAGTGGAATCAAGTCGCCAAACTTTAACTACCACCGCTTTGGTTTTTGTGAGATAACCCCGCTCTGGAGTTATTTAGTTTTTTGCTCCTTGGACAAAGCGTTACTTCTTAAGTACGTTTTGTCCTTTAAATTTTGTGTTCCTCTATATTTACCTCCATCTTTTGTTCGTTCTGATCTTACAATGCCCTCTGTGTTTAAAGTTGTTTTGATTTTTGCTTTTGACCTCCACGTTTTTTAAGGATTCTTTTAGGGGTAATCGAGGGTTGGTAGCACCTCTGTGTAGGGTAGATTACCCTGCAATATTATGAAAAGCTTTTGCTTAAGATGCGACCGCTAAATTTGGCAAAGCATTGGATACACGCACCAATCCTTGTGGATCGGTTAAGATATACTTTTTAATTACTGGCTGGAGAGTAAAACTAATTTCTTTAGTAACTGGATTTTTACTGCTTTCAATCAATGATTGTTTTTCCAGATTTTCTAGTGCTTTAATCAACTCTAAAGTTGACACAGACGCTTTCTGTCTCTGCCTGATATCACTTAATAACTTGGCAAAGCTAATAAATTCTGTAGTTGAAACTATCTCCTCTGCTGTGTAAATCAGAATTTTTCGCTCAATTTCTGTCAATACGTGACCAAAAACATGATTAAGCATTGCTTCAAACTTACTACTGACAAGAGTTGTTGGGTTTTGAAAAAATACTTGTGTACTGCCAGAAAAAAAGTGATTAATTCTCTCAATTACTGCCTCTAGTTCCGAAGGATTACCACGATAAGTTTGAATTAATTGATGGCACTTTTCTGTGTCAGTCAATCCTTTTTCAGACAAAAACTGCATTGCCGCATCTTCATCTAAACCTTCAATTCTAAAAAATCGAAGAGGTCGCTTCGCTACTATCAGATCATTCAGCTCATCAAGCAGAATTCGATTAGTCAAGAGCAAACAGCTTTGATGCTGTTCTTCTACTAAACGGCGAAAAAATAGTCTGTAATCTAGTCGTTGCTCTAAATTTTTTGTCTGAAATAACGCTTCAGATTCATCTAGCACAACCAAGCAACGGCGTGATTGCATCTGCTTCAGCAACATTGTAATCATTGCTTGAGTATACTTAGGTGAGCTTGAGGGTGTTTCTAAAGGCTCAATTATATCTAACAGTTCGGTTACTAAATCCTGAAGTAGTGGTGCATGAGCAACTGATTTCCAAATCAAATAATCAAATCTAGGTTGAGATTCTGCACTAATTTCCGCTAGAAGTTTTGCCGCTAATGCAGTCTTACCGATTCCTGCTACTCCTACCAAGGATATACATCGCTGTTTAGCTATTAATTCTTTTAAAAGAGTTAGTTCCTTTACTCGTCCGTAAAAACTAGACACATCAGGTAGTTGTCCTCCCAGAACTTGTATTAAGTCGTTGGCAGGGAAGTTCGGCTCCTCTTTTGACGCAGATTGAGCATAATATTCTTCAGTAACTTGTTCCAAAAAATCACGCAGATTCTTTTTGCCAACCCGTTCGCCATTTCCAATAGTTTCAGAAAGCATATCCCACAATCGACGGGCTATGCCACCTTTTAAGTAGTTAGGACTGTAAGATGAGTTACTTGCTATTTCTTCATAGTCATTGTCATCCCACGCTCCCTTTATAACAAGGATTTCAGCCTCGGATAGATATCTACCTTTTTTGGCAAATACTAACTTATTTACTACAGCTAGGGCTAGTTCAAAAGTAACTTTTACCGTAAAAAGTACTTTTGGTGACTCCTGTCCTGTTTGGTTAAGGGAGGAGTGAGTAGGAGGCTGGAATTGCGATTCAGTACTAAAAACTGTAACCTTGTTAATCATTTTTACACAGTAAATGCCCGAAATGGGCATTTTTATAGATTAGGCTTAGTTTTAAGAGGAGATTGCATTGTATCAATCATATTTGATTTTTCATTTTATAGTTAATTTTTTTCAAAAAAGTACTATAGAAATTTCTAATGTCGGTTACTTACAATAAGAATTACTTTCGTAGACACATCCTGGATGGAGTACGGTCAGAGAAAAGAGGAAGATTAGCACTTACACTTAAGGCTATTTACTGAAATTGGCTACTGAATTTTCATTTCAGCTAAACAGTGAGTCTTCTAGTAAGTATGATACACAGTAATATTTGCTACTTAAATATATAAGTAATGCAGGTACTTATTGGTAGTATACATTGATGTTTAAAATGAGGCTGCCTAAAATTCTCAATTTATATGTTGTTCCATTGCGACAGCAGGGGGTAGTGTGAGGAAATTATTATGCATTAGGTTATACATACTAATACGTTATACATACTAAAATATGGGTTACTGTATCAACCCTCTTTGCAAACAACGTCAAAATCCCGATGACGTTAATCAATGTCTCTTCTGTGGGACTTCATTGCTAATTAACGACCGCATTTGTCTAGTTAAGCCATTAAGAGAGCTTACTGAAAACCCATTTAACTATACGGAAGTTTTTGAAGTGGACGATACCGGCACTCAATGGAATCCTGGGTGCAAGCGGCGAGTCATGAAAGTTTTAAAATGGAACACACCTAAGTTGGTTGATCTCATTGAGCGGGAATCTCTCACCTTACGGCTTATTGAACACCCATGCATTCCTAAAAGTACTATAGATGACTTTTTCACTTTTATTCCGAACAATAGCTCTCTAATATTGCATTGTTTAATCATGGATAAATTTGAAGGAGAAAACTTGGAACAATGGTTAGAGTCTAATGGGCGAATTTCACAATCCGTAGCATTACAATGGCTTCGACAGTTAGTTGAAATTCTTGATGAAGTACACCGTACAGAATTTTTTCATAGAGATATTAAACCTTCTAATATAATTCTTCAGTCAAGTGGACAACTTGCATTAATCGATTTTGGTGTAGCACGGCGAGTGACTGATACCTACTTGGCAAAAGTCAGTGGAAGTGGGGGATCTAACACAGGTAGGGGAGGACGATACGAAATTACATCTGTCAGTACACCTCGTTACTCTCCATTGGAGCAAGTTAATGGTCAAGCAGTACCTCAATCAGATTTTTATGCTCTTGGTCGGACTCTTGTGCAATTACTTACAGGCATTCAATTGATGGATCTGCCAATAGATAAAAAGACAGGAAACCTAATTTGGAGAGATAAAGCACCGCAGATTGACAATCCATTTGCTGATTTTATCGAAGAATTAATGGCTCCCTTGCCGGGGCAACGTCCGCAAACGACTAAAGTAATTTTGCAGCGATTGGAGGGCTTACCATTTAAATCAAAGATCAATCGAATAGTTAAATCGAAGCTATTTCTAATCAGTGCAGGCATTACGTTTGCTTTAACCCTTGTTGCCTTGGGATATGCATCGTTACCTGTGATAGCCAACAGTTACCTAAATCAAGGGAAGAAAGCTCACAAAGAAAATCGGTTTATAGATGCTGAGTCAGACTTTAACGCAGCGATTAAATATAATTCTAATTTAACTGATTCAGTATCAGAATTCTACTTTGACCAAGGGGACCGTCACGAAGACAAACCTGAACTTGCTAGAAAAAATTATGAATTAGCCATCAAATTTAACCCTAAAAATGTGAGTGCTTATAATAATTTGGCATTAATATGTCAGGAAATGTATGATTTAAGTTGTATTGAGAGTACTTACCAAATAATTTTTAAATTACAGCCTAAAATGTGGGAAGCTCGTTATGGTCTGGGAAGCTTTTACGATGACCACGGAAAATATGATTTAGCAGAGCAAGAATATAAATTGGCTATACAGAGTAGTGAACAATCAATTCCAGCCGTTAATAATCTATCAAGGTTGAAGAATATAATAGGTGATTATAGTGCAGCAGAAGCTTTAGCTTTGCAAGGGTTACAAAAAGGTAAAGACCCTGAAGTACAGGCTTCGTTGTACAAGAATTTGGGCTGGGCGCTTTTAGAGCAAAAGCGTTACGCTGAAGCTAAAACTAATCTACAGAAGTCGACGGAACTAGATCCAGAGCGAACAGATGCTTATTGCTTACTAGCACAAGTGCAAGAAGCATTGAACATAAGAAGCAAAGCTAAAATGTATTGGGAATTTTGTTTAATATTAAATTCAAGTCTGCCAGAGGTTCAAAAATGGAGAGAGCAAATATTAGAGCGTGTTTTGAACAAATATTAATCTGGTATTGCTGTCTTAAACTTTTTTCTGCTATTAAAATCCTATATGCTAAAAACTAGCAAATAACTACATAAGTACTTTTGATGCTAAATCATTCCATATCTAAACCAACTAATGGATTAAAGAAAAAAGTTTTCAGATGTCAAGTTGCAGTGATCGCGTCAATAATTCTTTTTTTTAATGAGAGTAGTGTATTGGCCCAACTCCAGCCTATAGCAAGACGCAATTCATTAAATTCATTAGAGCGAAAGTGTGATTTTATTGCCAGAGTTGTCAATGATAATGATCTCGGCTGGCGAGCAGGAAGCAAACTTTGTGAGGGAGATAAACTTCAAGTAGCAAATGGAAGCACAGTTAAGATTTTGTGCTACTTGAATCTAAAATTTCTGGATTTACCAAGTGGCTCTATCTCAAATGCACCTGACAAATGTGTACCACAAGCAGTGAAAAGACGATGCACACCTGCCACTCGAAATAAATGTCCAAAAACTAAAGGGCCAGGTGATGAGAACGGTACACCAACGGTAATTAGTCCCTATGGCAGTTCGATTTTAAATTCTCGTCCAGTAATCTCTTGGTATTCTGTCGCTGGAGCTGATAATTACACAGTAATTGTCGAGGGTAATGGTGTGAACTGGGAAAAAGAAGTAAAAACCGCCACGCTTCTATATCCTAAAGAGCAAAGAGAATTGCAATATGGGAATGCTTATAAAATTACCGTTATAGCTAGTAAGGGTGACTTTCCTGTGAGCGCCGATACATCAGTAGTCAATTTGTTGCCAGAGAGTGATCTTAAACAGATTTTAGAAAAGGTAGAGCAAATTAACTCTCTCAACCTACCTCCAGATGAAGCTGCTTTTTTAGACTTAGATGCTGTATATATGTCAAAAAGGCTTTTGAATGAAACAATCAATACGTTAAAGAAACGAGTGGTAGCAGGTAGTAGCAATCCGACTCTCTACAGAATATTAGGCGATCGCTATTTAGAGGCATGGTTGCCAGATGAGGCTCGTCGTGAATATGTGATGGCAGCGCAGTTAGCCCAAAGTAGTGGGAGCTTAGATGAATTAGAAAAGGTGGAGGAGCGCCTAAAGTTGTTTGAAAGTCTTCAACAACTGTAAGCAAGTTGTCCCAAAGTAGTTCAGAGCCAGCTTCCGACTAGAACAAAAGCCGCCCAGTAGTAAGGATGAGTGTAATCAGGATTTGACAATAAACTCAATTGTGCTTGACGCAGTGCCTCTGCTTTAGGTACACCCTTTCTCAGTTCTTTGTAAAATTCGCTCATAAGCTGAGTGGTAGAATCAGTATCTACTAGCCATAATGTTGCTAACGTACTTCTTGCTCCTGCTTGTGCGGCTACTCCAGCAATTCCTAATGTTGACCTTTTATTACCCTTAGCGGTTTGACAGGCACTTAAAACTAATAACTCAATCCCGTCTACATCAGCTTGAGTTTTATTTCTTAATAATCTATCAAACTTTAATACATTGATTGCCTTCTCATAGGCTAAAATTACCGTCCGATGAGGATCTGAACTAAATTGAGCATGAGTTGTCAAATGAACAATTGGAAAATTGACCGTACTCAATTCTTTCTCAAGCCGAGGGCTAGTAAAATTTTCATTTAGTAAGGTAGTGGAAAAAGTAGTTTGTTTTTTAATATCTGCTACTTCTTGTTCTACTCCTGGTAGCGCTTTCAAGTCTTTAGGAGCGTTTGGATCGTTGAAGCTGGGACTAACTTTAGAGAGTGCAGCAATGAGAACTTTGAACTGTTCTTTAGATAAAGCTTTTGGTTGGCGAACTCTAGACCCTAAAGTAACTGCAATACTGTAGTTTTGGAACAAATAATCTTTCCCATCATGCAGCAAAGCCATCGGCAAGCTTTGGAAAGATTTGTCCAAAGTGAATACCAGTGTTCCTGACAATGGCAAATATTTCTTGATAGGTACAATCAGCAAGCTATAGAGTGCTTGAGAAGGTTGAAGAAGCACCGATTCATCAGTATTAACAAGTTTCTTATCTTGTAAATTCTTTAATAGATTCTCGATATGCTCTTTAACTGTCTTTGAATCAACAGAATGATGATGAAGAGATTTATCAGGGGATTGAACGAGTATTTCTATACGACTACCCAAATCAACAATGTGAATTACTGCTGGAGCACTAGGTAAGTTTTGAAGCTCGTTTAAAGCTACAAGATCGAGTTTGCCACACTTGAGATAATTCTCTAACTCTGCTATTTGCAGCCGTTCATTTGTTTGAATAACTTGCTCCAGATTTGGATTAGGAGATGCTAGAAGCAATCGCATATAATCGCGATAAACAGGTTCTACCTTTTCCGAGAAAGAGAACTGTAAATCTGCGTTGCTTGCTAAAAGACTATCACGAAGCTTACTTAAGTTATTAATCGCTGCACTATAAGCTTCAAGAGCTTGTTTAAACTTTCCTTGTTTCTTGTATAAATTTCCTAACTCCTGCTGCCATTGATACGCAATATCCCAAGCATGAATTGATTGTGCTAAACTTGAAGCTTCTGTAAAATATTTTTCTGATTGCCCTGCTTTTAATCTACCCAAAGCGCCAAAACTGTATGACTTCAGCCGCTCGTTGTTGGTACTTTTAGCCGTTTGTAAAGCGGATTCAGCGTATTCAAGAGCTACTAAATGCAATTGATTACCTGGTAGTTGATTCAGGTTCAGGGCAAAATTCAATTTTGTATAAACAGAATGACTAGCCGACAATTGAGAAAATGCTGAAGAGTTTTTCAGCACTAAGTTTACACAAGGCTGAATCTGTTGAGTAATTTTAGTATGAGTATTAGCTAGTTTTGTGTTACCTGCTCTGGACTCCGCTATTAACCATTTTTCAAAATCTAACAATAAGCTCAACTGATGTAATTGAGCTAGCAGTTGTGTCATTTGAGGAATTCTTGGCGTATTCTGTACCTGTTGATAAATGTCAATTGACTTGAGCGCCTCTTGCTGAATCAAAATAACGATTTCTTTCTTGAAAGTAGGCTCCTCTACTTCGTAGTATTTATTTCGCGCTTGTTGGTAAATAGCTTGCTCAGTATTGCCCAACGAGAGCATAACTCCGCTAGTGTCAGTAGAAGATACCTGTCTAGCAGTGAAAAATATTTTTTCCAAAACTATTTTTGATTCATCTAGCTTACCAATTGTACGTAATACATCTCCCAGGTTATGCCATGCCAACAGATTTAGAGGCATTAGCTTTTGCTGCTCAATTGCTGCTGTCAGTAGTTTTGTTGTAGATTCAGTAGATTGCTCTGACGGAATGGCGCAAATATCAGCATCCGCGTTTAACTTTAAAGCTTGCAAAAGTGTACTGCAAGCCCGACGATTTAAACCTAAAGCTTGTAAGGCAAGGTTTTGGTTGATTAAGCTGCCAGTAACGCCCTCTTCATAGTGAATTTGACGATAGAGTTTTGTGGCTGATTCCCAATCTTGAAGCGCTTCTGCTGCTCGACCTTCATCAAGATACTTTTTCCCTCTTTGGATCAACAGTTGCGCCTGATTGTGTTTTTGTAATTTTTTATTTGTAGCGTAAACAGGAGAAAGAAATGCTTTGCTCTCAACTGTAGATAATCCTAAAATGCTTAGAAACAAATACTTGATCCAAATTCGACGTTTAATCATCGTTTTGTGATCTTTTTAATATTATTAATTTTTCGATGAGTTTATTTCAGCAGAACACAGACTAGCAAATAACGCAGCATCGGCGATAACTTGATCGGACTTTGCCGTCAAGACGACTGTACCATCAGATTTCTTTATTAAAGCTTGCGCCTCTATGATTGGTGTAGCCTCTTGAGCTATGAATTTTAGTTCTCCTGAACTATTGTTAGCTGCTAGACCTGAAAGAGAATTATCTTGCCAAATAGGGCTATTAGATGGCAAATCGTTAGGGCTAGGTAATAAGTTATCAATCCCAGTAACGACAAACTTATTTTTCCCTCCACCTGATCTACTTTGACAAACCGATGCAATTTCAAGAGTTGCACGAATCGCTTCTGGTTCTGCTTTAGCCTGTACAGGATTACTAAATAAGCTGTTGATCTGAATCGTACCATTCAATCCGAACCGTGAACTAGCTGTAATTTTGCTATCAGGAGAAAGGAATAGTCCTTTGGTATCAATTCTAATATTACCGCCTTGCCCTTCAAAAGCATTCGCTGTAATGCTGCTATTTTTTATTGCAACTAAGATATTTGTATTGATGATGATGTTGCCACCGTCACCATTAGTACCTTGTTGTCCAGCAGTCGCAGAAATACTGGCATCGTTTAGTTGAACATATTTTGAGTTAACAGCAATATTTCCACCTTGACCAACAGCAGTAGTTGCGGTAAGACCTCCGTTATTTGAAATGTTGATTGTATCAGCGTTAATATTAATTATCCCAGCATTGCCAGAACCATCATTCTTGACACTAATTAATGCGCCATCTTCAATATTTAAATTCTTAGTATTAATCGTTACACTTCCCGAATCTCCTCTCAATTCTGAAGGCAGGAGATATAGCTCTTGAAAAGCTTTATCGGAATCAATAACAGATGAATTGATAAGACTGGGATTTACAGCACCTGGAACTCTACCTATTACATCGATAGAATCAGAAGCATTAATTATAAGGCTATCAGCTTTTCCAGTTGAACGAGTAGAAGTATTAATTATTCCGCCATCCCTAACCGTTAACTTTTTTGTATTAACTATTAATTTACCACTATTACCACTGCTATAAGTTGCAGTAGCCAAAGAGCTTGGAGTAAAGACATTTGGTACTACTCCAACAAGTTCTATAAAGTTTTTAGAATTTACAGTTACATCCCCTCCAGAGCCACTTCCAAGAGATAGAGAACCAATAATACCTCCATCTTTGGCACTTAAAATTCCTGTTGAAAGGATTAGATTACCTGCATTACCAGAGCCAGAAGCTCTAGTAAGAATAGTACTAGAAAGCTGTGAAGCGCCCGATAAGGACCCAATTACTTGAGTAGATTCAAGAGTATTCACTGTTAAGTTCCCACCTTTGCCAGTACCAAAAGTTGAAGTTAGGATTTCTCCGCCATCTTGTACAGACAAATTTTTCGTAACCAGTGTAAGATTGCCACTATCTCCAGAGCTAAAGGTTGCAGTAATGATATTACTGGGTAGTTGCAAAATTGAAGAAGAACCGTCAGCAACTTGAGTGAGTTCGGAAGCATTCACAATGAGATCGCCTCCCCTGGCTGCACTATAGGTTTTAGTAATGATTGCTGCTCCATCCTGAAGAATTAAATTTTGAGTTGAAATTTTAATTTTTCCTCCATCTCCTACTAAGGTTTCATTAACCAAGCTAGTAGGAATTGCTCCATTTCGAGAAGTTCCTACTATTTTCAATTGTTCAGAAGCATTTACACTAATGTCACCGGATAATTTATTCCCTTGGTTTTGAATCAAAAAGATTGAGCCATCAACTAGTTCCACATCAGCACCTTGTGCTTGAATGAAACCACTACCGGAGCCACTGACATCTACTATTGACTGTTGAGATAGTTGAATATTTTTAAAGCTAACTGCATCCTCATAGCTTAAAGCCCAACCTCTGTCATCTGTATTAAGGCGTGCTATTCCTTTATCAACACTACCTAACTCAATCCGCCCTCCACTCGCCTCAAGCTTTCCTCCCTCTAAAGCTATGTCACCACCCACTAAAGCTAAAGTCTTCTCTGGTTTGACACGCAAGCCATTTGAGCTAATGGTTCTAATAAATGGTGAGAATGGGTTATTGAGAGTCAGATTGTGTCCTATACCTTGAGCCTGAATTGCGCCTGGATTACCATCAAATCCTAAGCCAATAGGTGCGCTCACTGTTAATAAAGGCTGATTTTGTGGAGTTTTTGCACTGAATTGGCTGCCATCAGCAAAGTTAATCCTGTTAGCAGTGCTAGCTAAGAACGAGCCACCGATATTTAGGGTGGCATTGGGGCCAAAAATAATCCCGTTAGGATTAATTAGAAACAGGTTAGCGTTGCCGTTAGCTTTCAGCAAACCATCAATGTTAGAGATAGATAAACCAGTTACTCGACTAACAATGTTTTGAACATTCAAAGCATTATTAAAGTAGGCGGTGCTACCTGTGGATAAAGAAAATTGCTCGAAGCTGTGAAATAAGTTGCTTCCTACTTGCGTTCCTCCATTAATATTGCTGATATTATCCTGTGGAATAACTAGAGAATTGACAGGTAATGTGTTATCTGGAAGAATCTGTGCCATTGCAGATGAAGATAATAACACATAAGATATCGAAACTAAATGCTGACAAAAAGTAAAAGAAATATTTGAAAAATTTTTCATCTAAACTTTCAATTATACTTAAAATTAACTTCAGTGAGCAAAATTTCTCTGTTAGGACTAGATTGAAGGCGTTACTTCACGACGAAATACAAATAAATTATCTGTTGCCCCTCGTCCTATCCTGATTTCTTCATCTAAGTAGGAGGTTATCCATAAAGCCTCTTTTTGTAGGAATTCTAATACTGGTATTTTTAGCTCAGGAAAGCTCCAATTAGACAACCCAAAAGGTTTTGTTGCTTGGATGGAAAATGAGTTAAAGGACACTGTGGCAGTTTTCTCATCTGTGCCCCATTTCCAATGTCCATTAGCTTGTAACTGCCACTCACCTAAAATAGGTAATTCAAGCTGGGCGCTGTTAGAGGCTAAGATGTTTCTGGTATTGCTGCCACTAGCCAATGTTTGCCACACTCGTTTAATTTTGATTGCACCCCAAAAATCTGGAATTGATGCGATCTGACGTGTGACAATTGTCCCTTGAGATGCATACACTAATTGCCAGTTACCAAATAGAGAAGGAAGATAGTTAGCCTGAAGTGCGTGCGGAATCGGATTTATGCTTTCCAAGTGTCGCACCAGTTTATCAATAGATTCATCAGGAATCGGAAATAGGCTTTGCTGTAATCCTAATTTATCTATGCATTGCAGAAGCTCAGATTTTAAGGCAAGTCTCGTTGCGTCATTCTCTACCATATCTTGATTCATTTGAATGCGGTTGTATACATTGCTGCCAATACCAAACGCTAGTAATCAATGATGTTTATATCTCATACAAGTCAGTTTGGTTATTTATTTTTATGAGTTATATAGTCCACGTTCCATGCTGAACTCCAATAATATGACTGTAAAAAACCTCACAATTTGAGAATTGGCATCTATTATGACTGAATTTATCATGCGGTATTAATAAAGAACTTTAGTAATTATACCTGGATTGTAAAATTATAATAGTAAGAAATAAAAATGTTAAGTATTTATAAGAAGTGGTGTAAAAGTTAAAGTCCTGATTCAACAGTGAGGTTTCTTTGTTAAAACTCTTGACAGTTGAATTGTGTAATTTGTTATGTGTTTATTCGCTGGTATACCATAGTTACCGTAATATCGATATATATCTACAGATGTATATAAATAAAGCAGTTATACTATATTAAAGCTGCTCCATGCGTACATTTGGAAGTTCCAGCATTAAGACCTCTAATTGGCATATTAGGATTTCCAAAAATAAAATACAGCTTATGTGAGATGGGGTACGCCCCGCCTTCTTACGATGTCTACGACGGGCTGTTTGTTGTCGCAGATTGTATCGTTCCACACATCGTACTTTTGAAGAATACTGCCGAGTTCGCTCTATAGCTTTTCAGGCATCCTATACCTATAGCAGGCGTTGGCGTAGCGTGTCGCAGACAAACCATTGCTTTAATTGCTGAATCGATCTATTTGACATCTTTAGAGGACAAGCTGTCGAATCTTCTGGAGCCTGAGTATAGGGAAAGATAACGCCCTGAACAATTTTGGTAATTTAGCATCTGATGATTATAATAGTTTTACTATGTCTGTAATCAAGTAATAATTCAAGTAATTTATGAGATAATTGTTGGGGATAGGCTTAAAGATTTTACAACTGGTTAAGAAAAAATAAATCTGCTAGATATAAATTTTAGAGAAGCTGTTGAATTTGATAAAGAAAGAGTGCAGTGTTGATGAAAGATAAAGCTTTGGGGCAAGTGGTTTACGCTAAATACAATTTTTCTCGAACTACTAACTCAGTGTAAAGTAATACTTAAATATTATTCTTGATCTTCATCCTCATAATCGAAATCATCATCACCATGTTCTTCATACCACTTTCTTTCTTCCTCCAAAGCAATTTCTCTGTCCATCCTTTTTCTTTCTAGAATTTCCCTTTCTAGAATTTCCCTTTCTAGAATTTCCCTTTCTAGAATTTCCCTTTCAAGCTTTTCTTTTTGGAGCCTTTCTCTTTCAAGCCGTTCTCTCTCTTTGGTTTCTTTTTCTTCTCTTTCTCTCTCAAGCTGAATTAATCGCCGCTCCACTTGCTCACAGTAAAAATCCAAAGCCTTACCTGTGACACCCCCGGTAATTGCACCACCAGCTAAAAAGACGAGTCCAGTTTTCCAGCCGCCAAAGGGATTACCGCTCCACTCCAGAGTATCCTCATTGAACCATACCAGTAGAAAGTAAACGAAAGTTCCAATAACTGTATTGATTAGTGCAAAAACTCTCGGTGTCATCTCGGTTTGACGAAGTATCAGCCACTGCGCCAGACTGAGAATCACACCAAATATTACCGCAGCGATTGCACAGAGAATAACATTACCTGGAAAAGTGAACGGATCTACTGTAAATCTAATGATTAGCGTGATAGTAATCGGAGCAGAGAGCAAAAAGCTCAGGAGTAAGCTAGCACTAATGGCAATAAACCAGTAGCGACCGAGATAACCCAGGCGAAATTCTAACAACGACTCTTGTACTCCAAACAAAGTCATCCAAAATGCAATACCCGCCGTCAAATAATCAAGCATTAGCCGTTGTTTTACCCATGTGTTGAAGAGGGTATTTTCTACAGGGTAAGCGCATCTGAAACCCTATTGACACGGTAGTTTTGAGGTTCACCTAAAGCACAAATAAGTTCAAAATTACTACACTGAGCCAAGGGGTAGGATTGACATTATCGTATTTATGTGGTCAAAAAACATAAAAACCGATTTGACCGATGTTTTTTCAATCATTTACAACAATTCGTCCTATTTTGAATGAAAAGTTGATATTTAGATAGAGTTTGAAACTTCTTGTCTGTATCAAGAGCTACAAAATGAGATGCGCTTACCCTGGGTATTTTCTAGAATAAGCTGAAATGGAATTCAGTTGTCAGAAGTCAGAAGTCAGAATTGAATTCAGGCTCCTGACTTCTGAAGTTTTTCTTGTTAACTGTGGTATTGGACTGATTTTCGTCAAAGTATTCTTTCATCGGTGCAAAATATAAAAAGCAATGAAAAACCCCAACCTGTTTAAAGGATGGGGGCATAAATAAAAACTCTATATTCCATGATGACACAATTCAATATTTGTTCGACTGCTGTCAGCCTGGAGGTGGAATAATGAACAAACCACCATCTAGACGCAAGAAAATTACCCCTGCGACATCTGAAGAACCAAAACTAGCAACCGACCCTGCTCAGGAAAATACTTCTTTTTTGCACGAAAACCCAGCTTCAGCAACTATCACGGTTACGGCTGTTGAAGTAAAAGAGTTGACCGACCAAGAACAAAGCTTACGCTTGCAATTGGAACGCCGTGTAGAACGTGCATTTTTAGAAGCGGGTCAGGCGTTAATGGAGTTGAGAGACAGACGGCTATACCGTTCCACGCACCGAACTTTTGAGGAATACTGCCGCGAACGCTTTGGTTATAGTCGTGATGCGGCGTACTTAAAGATTTCGGCTACTGTCGTTTATGAAAATCTTCAAAAGTTTTTGCCGACTATTGGTCGGCAAATTCCAATGCCGACAAATGAACGACAATTGCGGTTTTTGGCAAAAGCTGAGTTGGAACCGACTGTACAAGCGGATGTATGGCAACAAGCAGTAGAGCAAGCTGGGAATAAGATTCCTTCTGGTCGCATAGTGAAAGATGTTGTGGATAGGATGCGCGAAAGCACGAAAGTACCGAATCCTTACCACATTGGGGAAATATGCATTCTTCTGCCCAAAGATAACCCAGACTTGAGAGGTAAAGCGGGTTATTGGGGAGTAGTCAGCCACGTTGGGGAATACAATTGTACAGTCCAGACATGGGACGGCGACTACACTGTAAAAATCGAACAGATGAAATCACTGAAATTACTTGATGAAGATTGCTTTTTTATGCAGCAGTTGTGTGGGAGGTTACGGCAGTTGCATCAAGTGGCTAGCCGTGACGAGGCTGTAGATTGGCTGTTGGAGGGGTTGGGGAAGCAAGCCAAACCTTATCTGTCATCCTTGCAGGCAAAGCTGCTAGCGGCTGTTGAAAGGGAGTATAACCTTGTGTGGAGACAGCCAAAGTAAACTTGATTGTTAATGCAGCAATTCAAAAATTACCTTATTGTATGAAAGCGGTAAGCGAGCGCGGAGCGTCTGGCAGAGTTGTCACGCCGGAATGGCTTATCGCTTCAATGAAAGTATATAACTCAATACTTGTTGCAATTGATGAGGTTAAACTTAAAAAGCCCTGATAAAAGTTCAGGGCTTTGCTTTATATGCGGTTTATTAAATGCCAGCCGAAAATTTGTGCCAGCGCTTTTCTATAGAATTAATCATCCCTGAATCGCTTGGTTAAAGATAGCAGAGAACTACCCATTTTTTACCTGTTTTACCTGGGTAGTGATTTAATAAATTCTTTAGATTTGCATATATCTCCACTCTGCGATGGCGTACCCGCCATGAATCGGTGGCGTTCGTCGAACGCGAGTGCGTCTGGTAGAGAAGACGTACCGAACGCGAGTGCGTTCCGCAGGAAAGGCATTGCCTCTCGAACGCGAGTGCGTCTCTGAAAGAGAAGAGAAGGTATCGCTTGCAGGTAAATTCCTCTGCGGTATGGTATTTGGTTAAAGCAGGGCAAAGATGATACCAATTCGCTTTTTCGCCCATTCGCAATTCGCACTCTTGCTAACGCCCCGCTCCGCTAACGCAATGACGCTCTCTACGAGACGCTGCGCGAACGCGGACTCGCTACCGCTACGCTGTTTTCATGCCCAAAGGGCTGTACGCAATTAAAAAACTTAGATGCAGCGAAGCTTTCAGGGGTTACATCTGTATCAGATTTTTCGTGAAATGGTATGAGTAGGGAATGAGGAGTGTCCTTTTATAGCCGCCATAACTGGACAGTCTACACCGCTTGAAGCCCCATTCTCGAGTTGATAGTTGTCTCAAAAAGATTACTGGCAGGTAATTTGATAATAATTTCACTTTAATACTAAGTATTAATTATAAGAAGAAGCCGACTATGAGTTAGCTAAGGATTTACAAGTGTGCGATTCATGAAGCTGAATTTATCGCACCGTAGACGATCGCTTCATCGCAGCTATGCCAAAGGTAGTGCTAAAAAATCCGCTTCAAGTTAGCACTACTTGGAATAACCCCCAACCCTTGTACAGACTGGTGTATAGAGAGGTATAGATTTTGCTATGAGAGTAAAAAATCTAATTACGGTAGTTTAAGAATTCGTATTAAAGTAAGCTAAAAAAAGCTCCGCTACGAAGCGGTCTTAGATGATGTTTAAAAGTATTTGGCTGTATCTAAGACTTATTGATTCCCCCAATACCCAAGCTAGTCGCTCATGGGGGAAACCCCTGTTACTGCGCCCACTCCGCGATAAAATGTTCTAGAACCGGAATCTAAGTCCTCCAATTTACCGGGGAATTTAGGAGGTTCAGAACTTTTTGATACCTACAATAAAACTTTTCAAACATCAACAAGGAGGAACATCCAGAACTAGTGTGCTTGTTGGAAATCCCTAAAGAGTAATGCCTTGCACACTTTCCTGTGGAGGAACGCCAAAAAAGGCAATTTCCTCAACATTCAATACATTCAACGTGAACTGATCGCGCTTAATAGTGTAATTGTTCGAGCTGCCTAGAATGGTGTAATCACTTTTGACATCAGGCAGAATTAGTTTGTCCCATCCCGAACCACCATTGATTGTGGCATTACCGTAACCAACATCAAATGTGTCGGCTCCAGATCCACCCTTAATCACGACATCGGCAATAGCGCCTCCTTGGTGTGAAACGGCATTACTGCTATCATCAATTAGACGGGCTTTGAAGTAATCGTTACCGTTTCCGCCATCAATTGTGCCACCTTGGATGCCAATTTTGGCACCATACCCAGTAAGGCTATCATCTCCTGCCCCTCCACAAATGATGCCATTAGTATTAACAATACCTATGCCTTTACTAATGCCAGTACCGACAAGGGTATCGTTGCCATCGCCTAAACTGATGCTGCCACTGTTAACAATGCCTGTACCTACACCAGGTTCATAATCCCCAAAAGGGCCATTGTCCCCTGCACCGCCGGTGCCTGTGCCAGAGATTAAGTCGTTTCCCTGCCCTCCACTTATGGTGCTACCCTTACTGTTAGAGATTCCTATACCGTTACCTGAAGGGGTATTAAGCCTATCGGGCGATGCTAACGCGTTACCGCCCTTGCCGATACCAGTAATAGAATCGTTTCCAAGACCTCCACTAATAACGCTACCATCACTGTTGAAGATGCCTGTACCATCTCCTCCAAAAAAACTACTAGTTCCAGTTCCCTTGATGGAATCCTTCCCTTCTCCTCCATTAATATCGCTGCCACCACTGTTGAAGATTCCTATACCAGCAACTCCAGATTGTCCATTTCCAGTTCCAAAGATAGAGTCGTCCCCAAAGCCTCCATCAATGCGGCTATCCTGAGTATTATTGATGCCTTTAGCAAAGCCTCTTACAAAATCGCCGCCTCTGTTTCCGGTCCCGGAGATCAGATCTTTTCCGTCTCCTCCATTAATGTAGCCGCCTTGAGTGTTAGAGATACCTATACCAGGTGCAGAGCCTAGATAGTCGAAACCGCCAGTGCCAGTGCCAGAGATAGTATCATCTCCTTTCCCTGCATTGATGATGCCACTGTTAGCAATGCCAGTGCCAGTGCCTGCGTCCGAGAAATCTTCGTCGCCACCAGTGGCACTACCCTTGATAGCGTCGTTACCTCCTCTAGTATCGATGACTCCGTTTTTTAGAACCTCAATTCCAATTGCTGGGAATGCATTATCCTCTTGTCCCACCACTAGATCAGAACCAGAAGTGCCTTCTAATGGGGGCAAAGAAACAATTAGTCTGGACATAATATAATTTTCCGCTTCCGGTGTGTGATGTGTGTGTAACTTTCGGCAAGCTGTAACTTTTGGCATGCGCTTTAGTGCTGCACACTGTTTGTTTAATTCGGTATTTTCTCTCTTAGTGCAATAACACCTTTAGAACAGCTCCTTCCTTATTTCATGGGAATGAAGTATTTTTATGCACATCTCCCGATCTTTTTTACAGGATCTTGAAAAGAGGTCATCTAATCCAAGGGCGTAAGTTCTGGCGGTTAGGGCGGAAGCATTGCTGCCTCCTTCCCCCCTCAGAACCGGACTTACGAGTTTCCAGGTATCCGGCTCAAGCAAGTCACTATGGCTATGTTGTTCCAAGATGGATTTGTTGATGGCACAGGAGGTGAACCAACTGGAGGTTTACGTATGTGTCTTTACTACCATCAATTTTTGGGATTTTTTCGACGGTTCTATATTTGCGTTCGACAGCTTGACATAAGAAGGCTAACATTTGTTTAAGAGCAAATAGTTGGCGATAAATCAAACGCCCACCTTTTCTTTTAAGGCTAATTCTTACCCAAAGAAGATTTACCCAAATATTAACCAGAATAAAAGATATACCAACAAACAGTAATCTTAATACAGGACAGATGAGTATTAAACGTCGGGAATTTTTACTTTTATTCGGGGGAAGCGCTAGTGCTGCTGCACTGGGTTCGCTAGTGGGCTGTGAGAGAAAAGCTGCGGTAACATCCCCAGGTGCAACACCTGTAACTCAGCCTGGATTCACCTTTCAACCCATTAAAGGGCCAATTCCTCTACAAACAGATGGATTGAAGTTAGAACAACAGAAACAAAATTACAATACCTATGAAGTAGTTGATGATTTGGTATTACCAGAAAATTTTCAATATCAAGTTATTGCTAGTTGGGGAGATCAAGTCGGCAATTCTCGCTTTGGTTATAACAACGATTACTTGTCTTTTATTCCCATTAATGATGAAGAGGGATATCTATCAATAAATTTTGAATATATTAGTACACTTCCCTGGATGCAAACCTACCAACAGGTGATTGGTAAATCCCTACCGTTGGAAGAAGTAAAGGCGGCGCTGAAAAAGCAAGCATCAGGGAAAAGTGAGATTAATGCTTTCGCTTTACCAGATGAAGACCCAATTAAAGCACAAATTCGCCTAATTTGTACGGAAGCACTTTTAGATCAGGGATTAGGTATTATTTCGATTCGTAAAAACGCCAATGGCAAGTGGGAAAGGACTAACTCACCAGCCGATAGGCGGATTAGTGGTATTTCTGGATTGTCTGATGGAAAGTATTTAAAAGCCACAGGTCCGGCTGTTAGGGTATTTCGCAAACAACAGGGACAGGGATACATAGATAAATTAGGCGATCGCATTATTGGGACTTTTGCTAATTGTGCTGGAGGAACAACTCCTTGGGGTACAGTATTGAGTGCCGAGGAAAATTTCCAAACCCAACTACCTGAATCAGTCTATGCTGATGGTACTTCTTTTGACCCCGGTAAGCGACCCTTTGCCTTTGATGATGAAGAATTTTACGGCCAAGGTAATGTCTTGGGGTTAGCTGCAAATAAATATGGTTGGATAGTCGAGGTAGACCCTGCTAATCCCCAAGACTATGGTACAAAACATACATGGTTGGGACGCTACCGCCATGAAGCTGTAGGGATAAGGGTAGAGACAGGAAAACCATTAGCATTTTATTCTGGGTGTGATCGCCGAGGCGGACATATCTATAAATTTGTCAGTAGCAAAACGGTAAGCAATCCCAAAGATAAAGCCAATTCCCAACTTTTGCAGCAAGGAATGCTTTACGCCGCCAAATTTAACCCCGATGGTACAGGACGCTGGATAGCCCTGAAATCAGACACACCAATTGACCCAAGTATCCCCAGCAATATAGCTGGTAATTTAGTTAGCCTCCCCAGAGGCCCTGTAACTCCAAACCAAAAAATCACCCCTAGAAAGCCCCAAAGAAAACTTCTTGACCCCATACCCAGCGGTTATTTAGAAGTTCGCAAAGACGAAGAAATCATCCAGTACAAACAGAAATTCAAACAACTTAATGCCCTGTATACAGGGAATGCCGAAGAAAAACAAGGCACAATCCTCATAGATGCACACTACGCTGCTAATGCCGTTGGTGCAACCTGTACAGCCCGTCCTGAAGACACCGAAGTTGCCCCTAACGGCGACTTATATATTTCCTTCACCTCCGGTTCCCATGACAAACAAGGAGGACCCGACCTGCGGATATTTAAAAGTCCTAAAGGCGAAGCCCCCTATGAATACGGTTGGATAATGCGCCTCACCGAAGACGGTAACGATCCCGCCGCTAACACCTTTCGCTGGCAAATGATAGCTACAGGAGGCGAACCCGCAACAGGTGGTTTTGGTTTTGCCAACCCAGATAATTTACTGCTAGATCGGAATGGGAATCTCTGGATGGTGACAGATATTTCAACATCAAAAACTAATAGCGCTGTCAAGAGTCGCACAAGCGATGACGGCAAACCTACAAGCATTTCTGGTCTATTTGGCAACAATTCTATCTGGTATATTCCCACAAGCGGTGACAACGCTGGCAAAGCTTTTCTCTTTGGTATGGGGCCGATGGAATGTGAAACCACAGGTCTTTGCTTTACACCAGACGAACAAAATATGTTTTTGTCGATACAGCATCCAGGAGAAGCAAATGGGATTCGTAAAAATCAGGCAATAGAAACCAGGGAATTTCTCGTCACCACCATAACTGGGGAAGAATTTACACAAACCCGTCAAGTCCCCATCGGTTCCAACTGGCCTAGTAAAGATTCTAACGCGCCACCAAAACCGACAGTGGTAGTTGTGACAAAATCTGCTAGTGCCTAAACTGAACTTCACCCAAGAAAAAAGAGCTAACTGTTAACCGTCATTCCGGTGGCGAAAGATGAGCAAGGGCGAACTGTTGCAGAGGTGATGGCTTATGGCAAAGGTGGGGTTGAGGTTAGCTTTAGGGAAGAACTGCTTAAGAGCGGCTTGGTTAATACGCGTCAGTCTGGGGTGGAATGCCTGAATCAGATAGCTTTTGAGAATGCTCAAAGGTTGGCGGTGTCCAAGGGCAAGCCGCTACGTGTCTAAAGTGAGAGTGTGGAGTTTGAACAAATAAAATCTGCGTTCAAACAATCATTTCTGTAAATAACCTTGAGACTGATACCACATAACTGTATCTTTCAATGTAGCTGTCAAAGGTCGAAAACTGACTCCCAATTCTTGCATAGCTTTAGCTGAACTTAAGTTCGCTGTTTCTAATAAGGTTTGGACACCAACAAATGGCATAGGGTTGACACTACCTGTTAAACCTGCCCAGATTTCTAACAACCATGCAATTGAGAGTGCAATCCCATCAGGAATTACCATCTTCGGAGCCTTCACCCCGGAAATCGCTTCTAATTCTAAAGCAATATCTTTCATAGTTTTTAAGGAACCTGCTACGATGTAACGCTCACCCCGTTTTCCTCGTTGGGAAGCACTAATCATCGCTGCCGCTACATCCCGAACATCAGTCAAACAAGCACCACCATTAACTATTCCCGGCAGTTTACTGCCCAATAGATTTAACACCAACTGCCCCGCAGAAGTCGGTGCAGCATCGTAAGGTCCCATCATCCAGCCAGGCAGAATCATGACTACATCCATTCGACTAGTTTCTAGAAACTGATAAATTTCTTTTTCTGCCAGAACTTTAGTTTTGAAGTAGAGGTTTTTTTGAGCGAATTTGCTGTAAGGGGCGGTTTCAGTTGCCGCTTGATGGGGATAGGTTTGGATAACGCCACTGGATGAGGTGAAAACTGTTCTTGCTACGCCTTGTGCCTCTGCCGCTTGCAAAAGTTCAATTGTGGCATCCACATTGATGTGTTTCATCTTCTCCCAGTGACCACCCGGCTGATAATACTCCCGGAAAAAGGCTGCGGTGTGAAATACGACATCTACTCCCTTTAATGCTGGAGCAAAGGCAGGCACATTCTCAATATCACCCTGAATAAATTCAACCCGGCTATTTGGCTGAAAACGTTTAGCCTTATCAATAAATCTCACCAGCCCTTTGACTTGCCATCCTTGTGAAACTAGCAATTGGCAAAGATTACTACCCAGCAAACCTGTTGCTCCCGTCACAAATGCTGTTTTACCATTCATGCTCTTTATCTCCTAGTGATTGTATTGCTTGTAGATTTCGTCCCAACTTTGTTAATGTGAGCTATTACTCGTATTCATATTAGGCAGTATATGAGCAAAAGCTCACATAGTCAATCTCCAAGCAATAAAGCACCCAACTCACCAGTTTCATGTGACGATTCAATATCTCAAAAAACTCGTCGCCATCCTTCCGGCAAGCGTGGTCAGCAACGACGTGATTTAATTCTAGATACCGCCGCCGATTTGCTGGTCGAAGCAGGAGTAGAAGCTATCAACACTAATGTCTTAGCCGAGCGTGCTGGTATTTCTGTTGGCTCGGTGTATCAGTATTTCTCAAATAAGGAAGCAATCTTAACTGCTTTGGGAGAGCGATATATACAACAATTAAGTAACAATACAATAACTGTTTTACAGCAGGATGTTTCCGGTTTAGATTTTGCTACTATCGTTTCGCGGGTGATTGACCCGATGGTTGCTTTTGAACGTCAATATCCGGCCTTTAGACATCTTAATGCTGGGCAAGAAGGGCAAATTACGCTGGCCCAAGGGGCTCAAAGAGTTGAGCAAGAAATATTAACCAATATATATAATTTACTTCTACGGGTTAGACCTCATCTCAGTCCTATCCAGGGATTACAGATTGCAAGGGTAATGAAAGCCCTTTATAAAGGTATGAGTTATCTCATTGGACAGGAACAAGAGATTCACATTCAAGGTGGCGATGTTAATAGTCTAATTGCTGATCTCAAACGGATGATGACAGAATATTTAGAGAAAAATTTAGGTTGATGGCTTTTCATCACCGTTCGCAACCCACGCCATCCCCATCTCTATCAAACCCGTGTGGGTCTGGTGGAACCACTTTAAATCTGCGATAAGGAATATCAGGACAATTCAAATCAGCCGAATTTGGTGGAACGCAAATATCTGGGTACGATGGATCGTACTGTTGTGTTTGCGATCGCGTATTTGTTGCTTGAGTTGTTTTCTTACCTCGCCGGAAATCCCAATGCATCACAGGCTGAGATTGATTCCAAAATTCTAGCTTCTTACTTTTAGCATTAGCTTCGGCTTGAAGAAGCTGTTTTTTGGTACTGTTGCACCCCTGGAGATACTGGCGATAAACAAGGCATCACCGTGCCGAAAGAGATAATTTGTACGCTTTGGCTAAAACCAAGATTGGACAAGCTTTACAAGAAGTGCTGTCTACCATCAAATTTGTGAAATAACTATGGTTATGCTGCTAGTTTTGATCTAGTTTGAACGAAAAATCGTCGTTTCAGGCACAAGAAATTTTCGATTAGTACTATTTTCCCGGATTGGCACGGTGATGCCGAATTTGACAAAAGGGAAAAAATAAATTATTTTCCATTTCAACTCTCTATAGTTATTGTTGAGAGTTCTAATTCTTGTGCTTAAATTTCAGAATGCCCATTATAGCAGTTGCCAAAAATCCAAAGATAGTTCCAGGCTCAGGTACAGATTTTACATCATCAATTGAGAAAATTGTTGTACTTCCACTGACCTCATTAGCTGTCACCAACAAAGGTTTACCATTGGGACTATTAACGGCTGAGATAAATAATAGACCTTCTGGCCCTAAGTCCCCTACCTCTGGATTAGTTTTATCGTTTATGGTTGGACTAACTGTGAAATCACGATTGTTAGCGTAGTTAACGAAAGTAGGATTGAGTGGATCGGTAATATTATAAACCATCACACCACTAATACGCTCTAACCCAACGAAAGCGTAAAAGCGACCATTAATTTCGGCAATTTTGACATCTTCTGGTTCTGGGCCTTTGTTGTCGCTACGATCATCAAAGTTGTTCTCTTCATTATTAGAGTTAAAGAAGTTCGGTAACAGTTGGGCAGTAATTTGCTCAAAATCATCGCTACTGTCGTAAACTTGCTTGAGTTTTTTTGTTGCTTCATCCCACTCCCAAATTGAGAAAGAACGACCACCAAAAGCGTAAATCTTTTCAAACAAACCATCGCCATCTTCATCACCAAGAGTGTTGGTGACTGTTAAACGACCCAGGTTGCTATTTTGTTTTAAAGCACTAGCATTAGGGAAAGCTGTAGGGTCGAGTTGATAAGCATTATTACCCACCCTTACTTCTTCTGAAAAACCATCGTAAGCACGAGCATCACCTTCGTTAGCTGTGACAATATAGGTTTTGCCGTTGACTTTGTAGGAAGTTATACCATCAGGTTGGTACATCCCCAAGACAGGCCAGTTAGCAATGTTGATAGCATTATCGCGATCGCTGGCATCAATGCCGTTTCCTGGTAGGCTATGATCTTTAAAGCCTAAAGGTAGAATATCGGTAATTTGATTGTTAATTAGGTCGAGGACGGCGATCGCATTATTTTCTTGCAACGACACCCAAGCCTTTGTAGAATCTTCAGAAACAGTGATATATTCTGGTTCTAAATCTTGAGCAACGGTAGCATTAGGGCCAAAAATTCTCACTCCCGCAGTTCGCAGCTGATCGATCTGGCTGTTAAATTGCGTAAAGCCAGCGTTAACTACACTAAAATCAGTAAGATTTATAATACTGACTGAGCCTTCTGGGTCAACGCTATTGGGCTGATTGTAACTATTTGGTTCACCCTCGTTAGCTACTAACACACGAGTTCCATCGGGTGTAAAGGTGAGCATATCAGGCAAAGCTCCCACGGCGACAGAATTTAAGAAATCACCGTTGGCGTTAAAAAACACTGCTTTACCTGGATCTTGGGTCACAGATCCTTGCACTGCCGCAGCCAGTAAGCCATTTTTGAAAGTAACGCTATTAGCCCCGCCACCATAGGCAGTTATATCGATACTTTTAAATAGTGAAGGCTGAGTTGGGTCACTAATATTGATGATGTCAATACTCTTAGTACCTCCATTGACCACAAATAGCCGTTGCGTTACAGGGTCATAAGTGGGGATTTCTGCCCCTCCTTCATTAAAGATACCTGTACTATAAGTACCAATAGTTTTGAGCGACAACGCTGCTGCTGGCGTTGTCATTGCTCCCAACAAAATGGCAGATGGAACTAGTAGGCCGACAAGCTTTTTGATAGTCATAATTTGAGGAATGTTAAATGTTTAACTTTTTTGATGTCAGTCAGACAAGCAGACACTCCTTACTGCTAATCAATCGCACAAAAATATCTCTACACAGCTAGTTACTAGCTGTGTGGATTTGTCTTATCTCTGCGTCGGGTAGACTAAATTAGCCTAGCCGGAAGTAGTCACGCTGAGTTAGATGAACCATCAATCATAGGTACATCTGCAAAATTATGAGTTTTAAGTTAATTAATTACTAACTAAAGGTTAACTAAAAATTAAAACAAGTATTTTTACGGAAACTTTAGGTTAATTAAAGATTAAAGGGAGTATTTTTACGGAAACTTTATAAAACTAAAGCCACCACTGACGGGGTGAAATGAGCAGTCGAACAGAAACTTACGCGCTTTTCGCCTTTACTGAAAAAATTAAAATGCCCACTTGAAACTTATAAATTATTAGACTTTTATCACGCAGCATTACATTTACAAGACTTTGCTGATGCTGCACTTAGCACAAATAATGAACAACAACAAGTAGAGCGATGCCTACGGCGGAAAGCTACGCCCACGCCATTGCTTAATTATGAAACTAAATAATATATAAGTTTTTCATCTTATTTGGGACTTTATTTAATTTCAGATAATCACCTAAATAATTACCAGATGTTAATGCAATATTCACAGCTTTTTAACCTCTGTTTATACAATCAAAGCTATATTACGATTGGTAAGTTTTACTTAATTTCTGTAACTTTAACAGAAACAATTGTAGTTTTTTAGAACAAATAAATTAGTAACAAATGAAGAAGTCTCAGTTTTCCCTGGCTATTTTACCTATTGCTGCTGGTACAGCAATATTTTTCACTCTGCTTAATTATCTACAAAAGCCACTAACTGCCCAAACCTCAAGTGTTCATTTGAGAATGGGTAATCCTAGTAGTGCTGGTAGTAGTTTTAGTAATCTTTTGTTGAGCAAATCTCAATATGCGGTTTCTTATAACTGCTTTAGAGGAACCCCAAATTGGGTGAGTTGGCAGTTAAACAATTCATGGTTAGGAAGCGCACCTCGCCAAGATGATTTTCGTGCAGATACTACATTACCTTCAGGCTGCTACCGAGTCACTTCTTCCGATTACACTGGCAGTGGCTTTGACAGAGGACACATGACTGCTTCAGCAGATAGGACAAATACTATTGCCAATAACTCTGCTACTTTTTTAATGACGAATATAATTCCTCAATCACCTGATAATAATCAGGGTCCTTGGGCGGCGCTAGAAAACTATTCTAGAGATTTAGTAAACCAGGGGAAAGAACTTTATATTATTTCCGGTTCCTATGGTACTGGTGGAACAGGTTCTAGTGGAACAAAAAACACAATTGCTAATGGTAACGTTACAGTTCCGACCAGAACATGGAAAGTTATTGTAATATTAAATTCACCAAATTCTGATGCTAGCAGCGTCAATACTAGCACAAGAGTAATTGCTGTCAATATGCCAAATACACAAGATATCAGAAATGTGGATTGGAGAAACTACAGAGTCAGTGTTGATTCTATCGAAACGAACACTGGTTACAATTTGCTCTCTAATGTCTCTACATCTGTTCAAAGTACAATTGAAGCTAGAGTTGACAATTTGTAAGAATAGTTAGCTCACTTAAAACTTAAAGCCTGTCTGTATTTATAGACAGGCTGATGATTTCTGGGTTAGGTTTCTACAACTTTTGTAGAAATTCCGGCTAAATCCCCAGATGAAGTTTTACCAACAATATAGACATCAATACTTATCGTGCCTATGCGATAAACCTGAATATCAATCAGATTATCTTTTAATGTTTTGGCAAGTGATTGATACTTTTGTACATTTTGTTTTTGTATTTCATCGTGCCATTCTTTTTCCTGGGCACAGTTATGAAATAAATAATCTAGTTCTACTTCTTCAACTGAGGTTTCTAAGGAATGTCCTGTTAATTGGAGAAGTTTTTGAGCGGTCATTGGTTCTTGAGCTTGATTAGACCACAAAAAAGCTTCAAAAGGATACTCTGATTCACTCATCATTAGCAAACTATCAGAGGCTTGCTTGAGCTTTTCAGTAATTTCATTAGTCATAGAATAGAATTCATTTATATACAATATTTGTAATTTAGCATCATTAGTTCTATCAGCAGTATGGTGCTACTTTTAGGTTCGCTAGTTGGCATCATCCTGTCTTTGGTGCAGCCATAAATCATTTGCAATGCAACAGGCGATATTTACGATAAGCTCCGCTAACGCCGGACTGCGATCGCTCCCCCCTAAAGCTCAAGTTTCCTCTCTACGAGACGCTACTCGCGTTCGCTTGTAAATAGCGATTAAAAATCCAATAGATAAAACAGCCTTGAGGTGTGAAGACAGCGATCACTGTTTTCACTTATCTCCATAACGCCGGATTTTTTTATTGGGGCAATCGCTTTTCCCAGAACCGTCATACCTCAAGGATGTTGCTGGTCATAATTGGAGAGCTTTTCACCCAGATACTTTGGTTGTGATAAAAATCACCACGCTGTTCTAATGTAAACCCACCCAGCAATAATCCCAACCATACTTCTACCATCGGCATTTCCAACGCACGTTGCAGTTTAACTAAAGAAATCTCATCTTTGACATTTATTAAGTAGTTGGCGATGGCACTTTGCCATTTTGGCACATCTTCATCTGATGCCAAATTGCGGACATCTTCTAAAGTTGTCACCTGATCGAGCATTGCCAAAACATTCGCTTTCTCAACTGGTGCTACTACAGAATCGCCCTCTTCAGTAGAATGTGAAAATTGGTGTGGGCCATGCGATCTAAAGGTTTGTGGTGTTTCCGGTTCAATTAAATCATCTAAATCTAGGTGCATTGTTGTCCGCACTAGACCAGCAAAGAGATTGGTGCTAACAATTGGCCCCAAAAAACTATTGCGATCGCGGGTATCTTGCAACAGCATTTCGGCACGAGACTTGAGAATATCCGCAATCTGACTGAAGGCAAGCGCTGCGGTTGATAACTGTGCCTCCAAGGGTAATGTTTCAAGCTCCGCATCTAAACATTCCCACATCGGTACAAGTGAGGATGTCGCTGGAGATTCGGACAACTCATCAAGCACATCCCAGATTGTTAATTGGTGGTATGTGGTCATTGCTACAATTCAGGATTTAACGGGCAAGGTCGCACTGGGCAGTAGCTTGAGGTAATCTCAAACATATCTTTATATTGATAGAGTGAAACACCATATTGTTTCGCAAACGCCTGCAACACCTGATCTGTATAGGCGCGGATCTTGCCAGCCGTTAGCCCAAAACAGTGAATTGGTTCCAGGCGACAAACAGGTTTTTGCCCTAGCCAGAGTTCTGCCGACATAGCGTGTAATGGTTTATCCCCTGGTTCTTTATACAAATACAGCACTGCAAAATACGTTGCTGGTGGTTCGACTGTTACTGAATCAATTTCTGCTGAATTCTTCTGGGAGCGGTGGCGATAGAATGAGCGGCGATTATGACAGACTTTTGGATTCCAGCACCCATCCCCTTGTGGCCCATGCAGTAGTTTTGCTTGGGTTGTTGGTAGTTTAGAACATAACTGACACTTGGGGTCTAACGGCTTCGGCATACCTTACTCCGCTTCTTCGCCAATCGCGCGATAGTAAGCAGCGATCGCCGCTTCTTGTTCGCTGCGAAGGGTATAGCGCCGAAACGCTTTCTCGCTTTGATGTCCCGTTAGCTTACGAGCATGGCCTGGGTCAACACCCAACAGTAATAAATCAGTGGCGTAAGTATGTCGAAAGGAGTGAGGATGTAAATCCTCAATGTGAGCTATTTCACCGATTTTTTCCACAGCGAAGTAAATGCCGTGATAACTCAAGCGTTCACCTTTGTATGAAGCATGGTGTGAAATCATCAGTGGGCTAAGACTGTTTAACACCTCTCCTTGCTGTTCGCGCGTAAGCAAATACTCTGCTAAAACTTCCCGACTCTCTTTTCGCAGTGGAACTAAGCGTGGTTCATTGGTTTTGGTATCTGGTAAAAACAGCAGCTTGCCATCAAAAGACCCAACATTTAAATCGACAACTTCCCCAGCTCTTAAACCATGACTAAGGATGTGGACAAGCGCAGTATCTCGTTGTTTTGTTTCTCCCAACAATTCCAACGCTGACCACACCCGCTCCATCTGTTCTGGGGTTAAACTCTGGGCTGGTGGCAGTGGTACTTTTTCCAGTTTTATCCCCAGTGTGGGATTAGTAGCAATAATGTCAGGATACGTATAGCACATCCATTTAAAAAAGCTTTTGAGTGCCGCAACTCCGGCATTTATACTGCTTTTTGAAAGGGGATTACCTGCATCAGTCCGCAGTTCATCCCGCAGATACTCTTTATATAGTGCGAAGTGACGGGGGCGTAGTTCATGATAATGCAGCTCACTCCAAGCCAAAAACCTTTTAAGTTCGCGCTCATAAAGCTTGCGGCTGTTGGGTGCGAGATTGTTGCTGCGTAAAAACTCTAGCACCTTTACCCACCGAATATCCGTGGGTGGTCTTCTACTCGCTGTGCGCCCAGAAAACGATGCAGTCTCAGCGTCTAAGGGAATAAGTTTAATCGGAGGTAAGTTATTTAGTTCAGGGTTATTCACAATAATTAAGCGATCGCATGAAATTTAGATAATTGAGTATACCCGATCGCCCCGGCAACACAAAATAAGATACCCTTATCTTTTATCCGACTAAAACTACGATTAAAACCAACGAACCCCAGCAAAGAGGCAGGGGAGTGTGTGACTTACACCATAAGTTGTCCGCGATGGACAGCTTATGGTTGAAAATGGAGCTTTAAAACCTGCTCTTTTTGGGCTTTAATACGTAAATTTAGTAGTTTCAAGTTTTTCAAGCTGCAAA
>NZ_JACJTR010000034.1 GCF_014698795.1 Nostoc sp. FACHB-892 | reverse complement strand
TACAAGCTTTACGTGATCGCATCCAAGAAATATTCGACCAACTTTCATTTGAGCAGGTGATTTCTGTCTCTTCTTATAATTTTATCCTAGAAGCTCTTTTCTATGCAGCTTCATATTAAATTGGTATTAGTGCGGTGGTTTTTGCAAGCACAGTTAGCCGAGGCTGGCGAAATACAATCAGTTTTGGAAACAACATTCGCCACTGCGATGATAGGCTTTGCTCAAATTCTTCCTGATTCACCCACTTCTGAGCAGATTGAAAATATCAGAGATATTGTTCTCCATCTCGAAGACTTGGGTAAACGTATAATTGCAGAGATAAAAGAAGCAAAAGAAGCACAGATAATTTCTCTAGCATCAGTCACTAGCGATGAAGTAATTTGGGTATTTGTGGGGATAAAAAGATTTTACGAAGGACAGGGATTATATAAATTAGCAGAACCTTGGAGTGAAGAATGCGTAAATGTTTGCCAGTCCTTGTTTGCTGGGGAGCATCCGGATGTGGCTACTAGCTTGAACAATTTAGCTTACCTCTACGATAGCCAAGGACGCTACAGTGATGCCGAACCTCTGTTGATTGAAGCTCTGGCAATGTGCCAACGGGTGTTAGGCGTTAATCATCCCACTACAGAGACAATTAGAGAAAATCTAGCAATCCTGCAACGCCAGTCTACTCCCCGTGCTATCTAGTTACGTTGGTTAGGTCAGTTTGTGCAAATCTTGTTAGCAATATTAATTTTACCGTTTTCTCTGTTGTGGCGATTGGCTAAAAAATTAATTCGTAATTAAAACATTCGCTTTGCGCGATGTTTAACAATAAGCTAGCCACAGCAAAGCTTTGATAGTTTTCGAAGATATCTAATGACTAATGACGGTCTACACGGAAAATAGTGCAATATGTAGCTGACAATTCAGCCGCATCTGGACAATGGCAATAGCATTTTCTACAACTTGTTTTTCTACAACCGTGACATTTCCACCCAATCGAATCAGATTGGTATTATTAATATTGAGATCAGTTTGTGCGATTGCATTTCCGGTAAACAGAAATACTATCGTAGAGATAAACAGGACTGTTTAAAATCCATACCTTAATAGTCATTGTCAGCCACACAAATTCCTTTACATTTAATACCGTTCGTAGCTGTGCGCTGGCAATGAGAACATAGAACTTTTTCCTTTTCTGTTTCTTGATTGATATTTATATTAGTGTTTGCAGTAAAAGAGTCTTTTTCGTTCTGGATTTTCATACTCATAAGGGGGGGATTTTTTGCTGTTTACAGTAAAGTTGTCATTTAGAAGCGATGTTCGCAATTCTTCAAAATACTTAAAGCTACCGCCTCCGCTACCTTAATGCCATCGATACCAGCCGAAAGAATTCCTCCTGCGTATCCCGCGCCTTCACCAGCCGGATAAAGACCGACTGTATTTAAACTCTGATAATCCTCGTTGCGTTTAATCCGAATCGGTGATGATGTGCGGGTTTCCACCCCGGTCAAAATAGCATCGTCCATCGCAAACCCTTTAATTTGTTTGTCAAAAGCAGGAAGGGCTTCACGGATGGCTGCGATCGCATAATCTGGTAAAATCTGGCTCAAGTCACCCAAATGTACCCCAGGTGTATAAGACGGTTTAACTGTGCCCAATGCTGTAGAGGGGCGATGGTTGAGAAAGTCTCCCACCAACTGCCCTGGAGCTTCATAAGTCCCGCCGCCTAACTCAAAAGCCCGTTCTTCTAAGCGCCGTTGGAAGTCAATTCCCGCCAAAGCATTGCCCGGATAATCTTCGGGTGTAATGCCCACAACGATCGCACTGTTGGCATTGCGCTCATTGCGAGAGTATTGGCTCATCCCATTGGTGACAAGTCGCCCTGGCTCTGATGCGGCTGCAACCACCAAACCCCCCGGACACATACAGAAACTATAGACAGAACGTCCATTTTGGCAGTGGTGAACCAGTTTATAATCGGCAGCACCTAAAAGCTTATGACCAGCCTGAGCGCCGAAACGACATTTGTCGATGAGAGACTGGGGATGTTCGACGCGAAAACCGATGGAAAATGGTTTCGGCTCGATGTAAACCCCGCGATCGTATAGCATTTGGAAGGTATCGCGGGCGCTGTGACCCACAGCCAAAACCACATGATCGCTAGCGATATATTCTCCACTGGCGAGGGTGACTCCCCGCACTTGTCCATTTTCGATGTTGATATCTTCCACCCGGCTTTGAAAGCGAATTTCACCGCCGAGGGATTCGATTTTGGCACGCATACTTTGGACGATTCCCACTAGTTTAAAAGTGCCGATATGCGGTTTGTTGATATAGAGAATTTCTGGTGAGGCTCCTGCATTAACAAGTTCGGTTAATACCTTGCGCCCATAATGCTGAGGATCTTTGACTTGACTGTAGAGTTTGCCATCAGAGAATGTACCCGCCCCACCTTCGCCAAACTGGGCATTAGATTCTGGGTTGAAGTCTGATTTTTTCTTCCAAAAGTTAAAGGTATCAGCAGTGCGATCGCGAACTTGTTTCCCACGTTCTAAAATAATGGGACGGAACCCCATTTGCGCGAGCATCAAACCCGCAAATAAGCCACAAGGCCCAGTACCAATTACGATGGGGCGAATCGCCAAATTGCTAGGTGCTTTTGCCACTGGGCGATAACTCATGTCTGGAGTGACCATCACATGAGGATCTTTTTTCAGGCGCTTGAGTAGATGAGTTTCCTGAGTCGTTTCTACATCCAGAATATAAACAAGGGTAATCTCTCCTTTCTTACGCGCATCGTAGCTACGCTTGAAGATGGAATAGCTGATCAAATCTTCGTCCGTGATTTGCAGCTTTTTGAGGATGGCAGTCTTGATCTCATCTTCAGGATGATCAAGCGGGAGCTTTACTTCAGTTAGTCGTAACATAGCGAGGAGAAATGCATACTGTCTATCAAAATATTAACAAGAGAGGCAGGAGGCAGGACGAATACTGACTTTTGCCGAAACCTTACATAAACACTGACTTTTCATGTCATGGAAAAACCCACGATAAACCTAATCCCCCTCCCGACGCAGTTGCAATGAGTAATAATATCTAGCAAAAATTACCCCAGAGAAACAATAAAAGTTTAGTTGAAATCAATACCTGTTAACCTGTAGTTCCAGTGTATTGAGCAACTTAGGCAAGTCCTTTTGAGAAACCTGACGTGTACCCGTCTCGACTGCATCAACCCAGGAAACGCTTTTCTCCATCGTTGTAGCGAAAAATGCTCTAGACCAACCTTTTGCTTTTCTCGATTCTCTAATGAGATTACCTGATAGAGGCTGGATATTGTTTGCACTTAACTGATTCGAGTTGACTTTGCTAGAATATAACTATCAGCCGCTTTTCGTCGCTTTAAACACTACCAATCATCCAAGAGATTTTCTACTAAGTGATACTAATTTAATAAAAAGTGGTCAAGTAAAATTGATTTTTACTTGACCACTTTTTATCAGTGATGAGTTCAAGCTTTCACTGATTGTAATTACGAATTGCAGCTTTGCTGCTTGAGGTTACTAGCGGTACTGTTGGTCAGCCGGATCTCCATATGGGTCTTCGCTAGCTGGGCGGACGTTACCATACTGCCCGTAATCCGCCGGATCGCCGTAGGGGTCTTGGCTAGCTGGGCGGACGTTACCATACTGCCCGGAATTTCCTTGGTTGCCTCTTTGCATCAACTTTTTCATAGCTAGGGCGGCGATACCAGCCATCGCTCCCTTCGCTAATGGATTACTCATAATGTTACCACCTTGACCACCCATAAAGCTCCCCGCAGCACCACTCATAATTTGACTGAGTATATCTGGTTGTTGCTGGTGAACCCGGCCTGTCGTTTGAGCAAGATAATTTGGGTCTTGAAAGCGATCGTCTATACCATCTTGATTTAGATCGGGGAAATTCAAGTTTGAAGAGCGCGTCTGCTGTTGAAGAGAGCGACCAAATTGCATCCGCTCTTGTGGTGACATCCGACTAAAGGCTTCTTGTGCAGATTCCTGATAAAGGTCTGGAGGTAACTGTCTAGATACTTGCTGATAACGGTTTAAAACTTCTTCATCTGAGTATCCCTCATGAGGTAAACCTTGCTCATAGCGGTTGACAAAATTGCGGTAGTCATTTTCTGGAACCTCACCGCCACCGAAAATTTTTTCTAATATATTCATTTGTGACTCCTAAACTGTGATTTCACTAAACTATCAACGGTAAATTAATTACTTTCAATATATTAATTGTTATATCTTTTCAAAATCATCTATCAAAAGTTACTTTTACTTTAATAAAAGTATAACTATTAGTATATAAAAATCAGGGTTGGATTTTGAAAGCATTCTGAGACTCAAAACCCTGTTGTACAAAAATTAGAGGTCAAAATCTTCTCAACAATTAAATAGGATTTTTATATACTCGTCTAAATTCTTAAAAAAGACTTTTCTGAAAAAGTATAATAATGCTTGATATTATCCTTATGAGTATTATTAACTTTAAATTCGGAAAAAGTTTCTATTAAAAAATAGAATGACGGTTAAACGCCATCTATTTATAATCTGTACAAAAATTAGTATGTCGGAACAGTACCTGCACCCAAACCCCTTAAGTCTCGCCCTGTGGGACTGTTGTTATATCCTTGAAAGTCCCGGTATTGTTGTGCCTCCTCCTCTGGAACACGAATGCCCCCTTGTGGCGGTGTTACCCAGACAGGGCGATTTTGAGCATCTCGATAGTAAACACGCCCATTCTTAGAAAGGTAGTATTTCCCCTGCGCTCCCGCTCCTTGGGCATTCTTTCGTTGATTGTAGAGGTAGTAAAGTCCAGCAGCTCCTGCCAAGATTGCCACTTTCTGCCCTGTACTTAATCCCCTCCTAGCTTGGGGTTGATTTACAGGAGCGCGATTATTTAAATTTCTCCCAACACTATCGTCAATTGGAGGTTGCGTAACATTTTGGGAACCTCCGCCGCAGCTAGAAAGCAGAGGGACTGTTAGCAATGTTGAAAGAAATACTGTTGTTGTCAGCGAAGCTAATCTATTTGTCTTGATCATATATTTTCTTTTCCTGCTAATTTAACTGATGTGATATAAGAGCCTACAGTTCTATACAATGGTCAAGCAAAACTCAGTTTTTTACTTGACCAAAAGCTCACATACACTGTATCCGCCACCATACTTTAGTTAGCTTAAAGTCTGTGATTCTTCTCTGTCTAGAGTTTGTTTTTTAAGCAAGCGAATTTCTGCTGCTAATTCTTGCCGAGTGGAATCTTTGAGCAAATAGCGGAAAGTAAACCAAATTGTGTAACCAAGTCCAATTAATTGGAGAAATGGAGAAAGTAGGGGAATATCATTTATGGCGTTGAGTACCGCTAGAAAAATCCTTAGTGCCGTAACTGTTATCACAAGCAATGCAAAGCTGATAAACAGCGATTTGTATTCTTGGTAGAATCTACCTATGTACTCAGGTATATTTGCCAAGAATATAGAAATCTGGCTACCAACTTTTTGCCATTGTTCTTCATTTTCCGAGGCGGGTGGCAACATTGCCAGGTTTCCAGGCTCTGAACCTTTAAATGCTTCTATCTGATTTTGGGAGGCAGTATCGGCATATTGCTCTTGCTGTAATTCTGTATCCATAATTATCTCCTGATTTTCTGCAATGGGAGCAGTTTTAAAGTTTACACTTTGTTATTATCAATTCTTGGAACACTTGCTTTGCAACTAGATTTCTTAATCCTTAGCGGCACAGCTAAATATTTATTTGCAAATTTGTTAGGACTTTAATAATATTTAGGCATTTTTAAATTTCCTTCTCATCAATCTTTTGGCAGAGATTTTTTCTTCTAGAAGAGTGATAAAGCAAGTATTACAACTTAACCAAATAAAGATTTAACAATGTGAGGGGATTTGATTTAAGTGTAAGGTGTTAATAAGCAGATCAAACTAGCTAAGTTTGATGCTGTGTATTGATTTAGCTAACTTTGGTTTTGAAATTTACTGCTAAAAACTAGTCACAGTATTTACAAAAACTAGTTTAAATAAATCTTATAATTAATAATAGATTAATACTAGAAATTTGTTTTATATCCTACTTATGGGTTATGAAAATATATTTAATTACTTCGATTAATTAACTATCAAGACAATTTAACTCAATACTTGGAGAGAAGGTGTATCTAAACTAAATTGTGTAATTTATAAAAAGATACAGCAAGATTTTATTTAAATGGTTTGGTTGTCATAAGTAAGCATTTCCAAACTTGATACACATAGTCCTTTGTCTGGATGTTGCAAATATAGTGGGGGAGTCAAGGCGCAGTTACAGTGAAAAGTCAGACACGAGCAAGGATTAAAGTCAAGAACCTCAAAATCTCCAATTTAGTGGCTTGCAATTTAGATAAAATGTGAGCCACTATTTTTTTTATTCCAACCTCTTGGCTCATTCACACAAGGCTAACAGCCGCCTCTAACATTCGTATTTTCCCAAGTTCGGCATTTATCTCCACTTCTACACCGATTGGCAAAGTAAATTTATCTTTAATATGACCAATCATTGAACCGTACCAAGCAGGAATACCTAAAGGAAGTATATGGTCTTGCAATACTTGCATTAAGGTAAATGATGGTTCATCTCCAAGTTTACAATTAGTGCATTGCCCAAAGATAAAGCCAGCAATTTGGTTAAGTATTCCAGCAGTTTTTAACTGTGTCAGCATCCTGTCTATTCGGTAAATATCCTCGCCAATTTCTTCTACAAACAGGATGCTTTTGTTCCAGGAAGGTAGGTAAGGTGAACCTACCATTGCTGATAGCACGGATAAGTTTCCACCCACAAGTTTACCTCTCGCCTTTCCCGGTGCTATTGTCTCCACCCGCACTTGGCTAGGGTTGAGATTTTGCATAGTTACCGCTTCAGCATTAAATAGGATGCGCTTGAAGTAATCCACTGTAAATTGATTCCAGGTAGATGTGGCAACTGGCCCATGAAAAGTAATCATTTGACTACGGGCATTAATTGCCAACAACAGAGTCGTAATATCGCTGTAACCGATGATAATTTTTGGATGGGAGCGGATTAGCGAGTAGTTAAGTAGAGGTAAAATGCGATTACAGCCCCAACCACCACGCATGGGGATAATTGCTTTTATGGTGCGATCGCTATACATCAAGTTTACATCCTGGGCGCGATCGCTATCTTTACCAGCTAAATAGCCGTAACGGTCTAAAATATGCTTTCCCAGCTTGACTTTTAACCCTAATTGTAAAATTGATTGCTGCGCTGCTTCGATGTCTTTGGCATCAACGACACCCGCAGGGGCGATTAATCCTACAGTATCACCTACTTGCAAGCGGGGCGGCTTGCGGATTGTGTTTGCGGGTTCAGCAGTAAGTGGTGATATCTGGGTAGCTAGAGTAGCTATTCCACAAGTTGTAATAAATTGCCGACGTTTGATAAGCATAATTATTGAATTGCGAGTTAAAAAGTTAGATCCCCGACTTCTTAGAGAAGTCGGGGATCTGGACAGTGCGAATTTTCACAAATCAAATAGAACTGCGATATGTAAAACTAAACCTTTTGTACCACATCTGAAAGCACAAATCCATGTTAGCAAACTTACTATCAGCTTCAAACGGCTCACCAATTACAGGCAAAAGATGGTCATATAACTGCATGGACTGTAAACAATTATTAATCCTAGAAACTGCTGAATTATATGCTGCAATATTTTCTTCAACAACAGTCAATAATCGTCGATTGTTCGGAATTTTTTCTTCAGCTTTTTGTTGCAGTGTTTTCTCTAAATAAGCACGCGCCTGTGGGTATTGTTGCAAAATCTCATCCGCTTGCTGTGTTACCATTGGTAACAAATGAGTTTTGACGGTTTGATTAATGGTTTGACGGAAAAATTTACGAATAGTTTGCGAAACTTTTGGCTCAAAATCTAACTTCAATAATTGCCTAATTGCTGGTTCCGCTTCTACGATCCTTTCAGCGTCATAACCTTGAGAAGTTTGTAATAAAGTCTGACGAAATTGATATATAGAAAAAGTGCCTTCATTATAAAATCTTGGACTTAGTAGCATTAGGAAATGGGAGAACTGGCACAATTACAGGTTTAGGCTTTGAGATTTCACCTTGTAGTTGAATTTGGGCTTGATTGCGAGCGTCTATTGCTTGTTGGTAATTAGGCTTGTATTTTATTGCTTGATCGTAAGATGCGATCGCATCTTGAAACCGATTCAAATTTAGTAGAGCATTGCCTTTGCTATACCAGCTTTCAGAATGGTCTGGTTTATAAGCAACTGCCTTCTTATAAGATGCGATCGCATCTTCGTATTTTTGCAAATTATATTGTGAATTTCCTAGATTGTACCAGACTTGATAGCCTTTTGGTTTAAGTGTTGCCGCTTTGTTATAAGCTTTTATTGCTTCTTCATAGCGTTGGTTTTGGTGCAGCGACCAGCCCAGATTATACCATGCTTGATAGTTGGCAGGATTATATTTAATTACTCGATTAAAAGATTCAACTGCTTCTGGATAACGTTGTAAATTGAGAAGTACATTTCCTCTTGAAAACCAGGCTTGATAGTAGTTTGCTTTATACTGAACAGCTTTATCATAAGCTGTAAATGCGTCTCGGTAACGCCGTAAATTGACTAGAGAATTTCCCAAATTATACCAAGCTTCCTCGTAATCTGGTTTTAAATCAACAACTTTTTCATAGGCTGCGATCGCTTCTTCGTATCGGTTAGAATTTTGCAAGGCTAATCCTTTCTTGTACCAAGCCTCGTAATTATCTGATTTCAACTCAATAGCTTTTTCATAAGATTTAATTGCTTGGTCATATTGGTTTAAGTTACTGAAAGCTTCACCCTTAGCATTCCAGATTTCTGAGTTTTTATCATCTAATTGTAAGGCTTTGTCAAAAGAAGCGATCGCTTCTTGATATCGCTGTAAGTTTCCTAATACAAAGCCTCGTCCACTCCAAGCTTCAAAATAATCTGGCTGAATTTGAATTGCTTTATCATATGCCGCTAGCGCATCTTTGTATTTTTTTAATTTAGACAGCGTTTTCCCTTGACCATTCCATCCTTGAGCATAATCTGGTCTAACATTAACGGCTTTTTGATATACTTCTAATGCGTCTTGATAACGTTGCAAATCAAAAAGCGTATTTCCTTGCTTGGATAATTCTATGGCGTTATTTGAATTAATGTGATTTAAAATTATTATTGATGCTACTCCGCTAACACTAATTAAAAATATCGCTAGGAAAACTTTACCCAATATTCCTTTTTTCGGTTGAGGTTTGTTTATATTTTTTGGTAAAGAAATAGGAGTTAATGCAATTGTCTGGGGGGGTGGTTGTGTTAACTCTTTCAGAGCTTGTAATGCTACCGTTGCCGAAGGATAGCGTTGCCGAAAGTCGTAGCACACCATCTTATCTAAGAATTGGGCGAATTCTGGCGTTACCGTAGCTTGCTTGTGCCAGATAATTTCATTAGTATCATCATCTTTTTCTATTTCCTCTGGTGATAATCCAGTCAGAGCTTGAATAGCAATGATTCCCACAGCATAGATATCACTGCTTAATTTTGGCGTACCATGAGCTTGCTCACTAGGAATATATCCAGGCGTACCTATAGCAACAGTAGCTTGCGTTTGACCTTGGGGAGTAATAACTTGAGTAGCTATTTGTTTAACCGCACCAAAATCAATTAAGATTAATTTGCCATCTGGGTAGCGTCTGAGGATATTTCGCGGATTGACATCACGATGAATTACATTCTGTTGATGGACAAATTCTAAGATTGCCAAAAGCTCTTGTAAAAGTGAAATTACTTCGTCTTGACTAAGAGTTTTACCTGGGATTAATTCTTGGCTCAAGTCATGCCCTTCGATCAATTCCTGTACGAGATAGAATTCGGCGTTTTCCTCAAAGTAAGCTAAAAGTTGGGGAATGCGATCGTGAGTTCCTAATTTATACAGAACTTGCGCTTCTGTGTCAAATAAACGCCTAGCTGTCTCCAAAGTTACGGGATCACTTGCCTGGGGTTTAAGTTTCTTAACGACACATGGAGGTGAACCGGGTAATTGGGTATCACTTGCCACAAAAGTCTCACCAAAACCCCCACCTCCCAAGTGACTAATAATTTGGTATCTTCCTACAAGTGTGTTTCCCAGCATCTCGTTTACCTAATTAAGTGCGATGCGATCTGATTTCAATCTTGCCACACGTTTAGGGGGAGTAGAGGAGGCAGGGGGCAGGGGGAGAATAACTAATAACTAATGACTAATAACCAATGACTAATTTATATGATTCCTATTAGTGATAATATTCGTTGTCGGAAGAAGCCGATTATTAATTACTGGCTGATTGGTATTAATGTTGGCGTATTTTTATGGGAACTTCAACTAGAACTTAGTGGTGGATTAGGTTATTTTGTTAATATTTGGGGTGTAATTCCAGCCCAGATTAGTGGGGCAATTACAAATGCATTGTTATTCAACAACTTTGCTGCTTGGATAATTGTAGTTTGGCGAACATTTTCACTACTTGTTGCAATATTTCTGCATGGCAGTTTTAGTCAAATATTGGGAAATCTGCTATTCTTATGGGTTTTTGGGAAAACTGTCGAAAATATTCTAGGACATAGACGCTATTTAGGATTTTATCTAGCTGCTGGCGCGATGACAGGGGTAGTGCAAATTCTAGCTGAACCAAGTTTGACAGTACCATTGATTGGAGGCAATGGTGCGATCGCAGCTGTTTTAGGAGCATATATTATGAAGTTTCCTAAAGCTAAAATTTACACAATTTTGCCACTAATCATTTTGTATATCCCCATCGAACTTCCAGCTTTTTTTTATCTATTTTGGTGGTTTGTCCAACAATTATTTTATGGCATCGGTAGTTTAAATATTCCTCCTGTTGGCGTAAACCAATCGGGTGTTGTCTTCTGGGGGCAGGTTGTGGGATTATTGATTGGTGGATCTTTTATGCGCTTGAAGAGATAAATTACCACTAAATCACCGCTTGATGGAAAATATCTGTTGTCAGACATCGCTCTTAATCTCAGAGGATGTCTGTTGGGTAAAACCTTATACGCCTTTTGATGGATTACATTCCTTAGATTGAAAATCCATACTGTTAAAGCTAGGGGATGCCTACTCTTCAAATCGGTATTGTTTAGTTATAAGCAGTGTGCAAGATGTCAAATGTTGATAAAATTAACTTTAAAGTCACTGATGAATTAGTAGCTCTGCGGCAGCGCGTAGCTGAGTTAGAGCAATCAGAAATATTTTATCAGCAAAGGCAAGCGGCGCTTGAAGAGCAAGTAATAGAGTTAGAAAAAAAACTGGCACTTGCACTACAATATCCCCATATTCAAGCTGTTGAATATGAGATCAAGCGGCATCTTGAAAAAGGGGCATCCACAGGCTTCAATGTACCAACAGATGTAGCAGTCACTTTAGAGCATCTCCAACAAGAAATTGCAGAGCGACAGCAGGTAGAAGACTCTCTGAGGGAGAGTGAAGAAAGGCTAAGACTAGCTTTAGAAGTTTCCCAGATGGGCTTGTGGGATTGGAATATTGTTACCAATCAAGTCATATGGTCTGAAAACTATGAATTGCTTTTTGGTGTGCTTCCAGGTAGTTTTGACGGCCCTTACGAAACATTTCAGAAGTGCGTTTATCCTGAAGACAGGCAATCTGTAATGCAAGGGATTGCCCAGGCTTTAGAACAAAAGACTGACTATAACGATGAATTTCGGATAGTTCGAGCAGACAAAAGTCTTCATTGGATTTCTGCCAAGGGAAAATTTATCTATGATGATCGCGGACAAGCGGTGCGGATGATCGGCGTTTGTATGGAAACTACTGTCTGCAAACAAGCAGAAGAAAGTACTCGTGAACTAACAACCCAAGTGCAAGAACAGGCAAATATTTTAAATGCCATCCTCACCGCCTCAGTTGATCACATTTATATCTTTAATCGCAAAGGCCGTTATCAGTATGTCAGTCGGGATGCAGCTACGTTACTAGGCTTCAAGCCCCAGGATCTTGTCGGAAAAACTTTGCAAGACTTGGATGTACCCGCAGAGCTTATGGAACAGGTAGATAATCAACGACAAGCTGTGATGAAAACTGGGCAGCCAATCAAGGATGAGTGTAAATATGTTACTGCTGATGGGGTGCATTATTATGAATACATTCTCACTCCATTACGTAGTTTTGGCCAAGCTATTGAAGGCGTAATTACTGTTTCTCGTGATATTACCGAACACAAACGGGCAGAAAAAACATTACGCGAAAGTGAAGCGCGTTTTCGGCGTTTGTTTGAATCTAACTTGATCGGGGTCGCTTTTTGGAATGTGGATGGCTTTATTATTGATGCCAATGATGCCTTTCTCCAGTCAGCTGGCTACACTCGTGATGAGTTTGCCACTTTGGGTAAAATTAATTGGAGAGAACTTACTCCTATTGAATATAAAGATTTAGACGATCGCGCCCTCTTGGAAGTGCAAACCGCTGGAATTTCCAGAATTTATGAGAAAGAGTATCTCCAGCGCGACGGTAAACGAGTCCCAATTGTTTTGGGGATAGCCTTGCTCAATGACTCCAAGGATAATGGTGTTGCTTTTGTACTGGATATTACCGATCGCAAATCAGTTGAGAAAGAATGCGATCGCCTCCTCGAACGAGAAATGAAAGCACGCAAAGAAGCAGAAATCGCCAACAAAATCAAAGATGAATTTCTGGCGGTTCTCTCCCATGAACTGCGAACCCCACTCAACTCCGTTCTGGGGTGGTCAAAATTGCTGCGGACTCGTAATTTCGATGAAAAAACCACTAACCATGCTTTGGAAACCATTGAACGCAACGCCAAGTTACAAACCCAGCTAATTGAAGATTTGTTGGATGTGTCTCGCATCCTCCGAGGAAAATTAAACTTGAATATCTGTCCAGTGAACTTGGTAATGGTGGTTGAAGCCGCGCTAGAGACAATACAACTAGCAGCACAAGCTAAGTCAATTCAAATTCAGACGATATTTGATCCCGCTTTAGGGCAAGTCATGGGCGACCCAAATCGGCTTGTGCAAGTTATATGGAATCTACTTTCCAATGCGGTAAAATTTACGCCAGCAGGCGGACGGGTAGAAATTCGACTGATGGAAGTTGGTAACCAAGCTCAAATTCAGGTCAGCGATACAGGTAAGGGAATTGCGCGAGAGTTTTTGCCTTATGTGTTCGATTACTTTCGCCAAGCTGATAGTACAATTACCCGGGCATTTGGTGGACTAGGTTTAGGATTAGCGATCGTGCGTAAGGTTGTAGAGATGCATGGGGGAAACGTTCACGCCGAAAGTCCTGGAGAAGGATCGGGTACCACTTTCACTGTTGAACTACCGCTTTTAGCCAAAAATGAACAGGTAATGTCTAACGAAAATGAGCCTTCACCTTGTGAACCTGATTTCCCAATCCTTTCAGACACTAAAATTTTGGTGGTGGACGATGAACCAGATATCCGCGACTTAGTGACCTTTATTTTACAAGACTACGGTGTAGAAGTAACCGCCGTATCTTCAGCACAAGAGGCATTACAAGCGCTGTCTGAGTCAATACCAGATGTTTTAATTAGCGATATTGGAATGCCAAAGACAGACGGATATATGCTGATGCGTGAAGTAAGAGCGCGATCGCCTCAACAAGGAGGACTCATACCAGCGATCGCTCTGACAGCCTATGCAGGCGAAATGAATCAGCAGCAAGCAATAGCAGCCGGATTTCAAATGCATATCTCCAAACCAGTAGATCCAGATGTATTGGTGAAGGCAATCACCGATTTGATTGAGCCAAGCTGATACCTGATATAAGTAAGCTTCCGTTAGCTGTCCATAACTTTAGTTTTGTATTAATATTGTCAGCCGAAACAATAATTTCCCTTACTACGTTTTTCTACGGCGGTGGTTCGTTTAGGATTGCGAAACACCGCTACCTTCAGAACGCGATTGCCTAAGTTTATACACTACTAACGGTACTGGTTATCCCTTTGAGAATCGCTATAAGATTATAAAAGGGTCTTCTACGTTTGGATGAAAATGACTGAGCAACGTGATGCTGACTCACCCTCAACTGATTCTCCGCAATTGGCTGAACCGACCAAGGGAGCAACTACCAAATCGGTCGATAATTCTTGGGCAAACCGGATTGGTGGTGTCTGGAACAATGCAACAACACGTCTAACGCAACTTCTACCCGTAGAACAAGTGGCACAGACGGTTGTTGAATGGTTTAGTGTGAGTGAAACTCAAGTTGCAGAGATTTTAGAGAAAGTTCGAGCCGAACTGCCAACTACTGAAGCGCTGCTGATTGGTAAACCCCAAGCTGGAAAAAGTTCAATTGTCCGGGGATTGACGGGAGTTTCTGCTGAAATTGTCGGTCAGGGATTTCGTCCTCACACGCAACATACAGAGCGCTATGCCTATCCTTCCAATGACCTGCCGTTACTGATTTTTACTGATACGGTAGGACTGGGTGATGTTAAACAAGATACTCAATTAATCATTCAGGAGTTAGTTGGCGATTTAAAAAAAGAGACTCGTTCTGCTAGAATCCTCCTTCTCACCGTCAAAATTAATGATTTTGCAACTGACACGCTACGACAAATTGCTCAACAGTTGCGCCAGCAGTATCCAAATATTCCCTGTTTACTGGTAGTTACTTGCTTGCATGAGGTTTATCCTCTTGATACCGTCGATCATCCTGCCTATCCACCAGATTATCAAGAAGTTAACCGCGCATTTGCCGCAATCCAACAAGCCTTTGCAGGAATAAGCGATCGCTCTGTACTCATTGACTTTACCTTAGAAGAAGATGGTTATAATCCGGTATTTTATGGCTTAGAAGCACTGCGAGATTCCTTAGCAGAACTACTCCCAGAAGCAGAAGCGCAGGCCATTTATCAGCTATTAGATCAAGAAGAAGCTGGGAAGCAACTTGGTAATCTTTATCGAGATGCTGCACGCCGTTATATTTTGCCATTTTCGATTATGTCTGCCACTCTTGCGGCTGTACCTTTGCCATTTGCCACAATGCCAGTACTGACTGCATTGCAAGTATCAATGGTGGGACTGTTGGGTAAATTATATGGGCAAACAGTTACTCCATCTCAGGCGGGAGGCGTTGTGAGTGCGATCGCAGGTGGTTTTTTAGCACAAGCAATTGCACGAGAGTTAATTAAATTTATACCAGGTTTTGGTAGTGCGATCGCAGCCTCTTGGGCAGCTGCCTATACCTGGGCACTAGGGGAAGCAGCCTGCGTTTACTTTGGTGATTTAATGGGAGGTAAGAAACCCGATCCCCAGAAAATTCAATTGGTGATGCAAGAAGCATTTCAGGCGGCACAAGAACGGTTTAAGGGGATCAAACGTTAAGACTTGCTTAAGCGAACTACTATCGTAAATCTACTATTGACACTGCTATATTCAGTCTGGAATTCTATTCTGTACATTTGTAGCTTTATTTAGCCAAGGAAATAAGAATACCCTAAATTGCTGTCCTTCCCCAATCACTAGTTCCGCCTCTATGCCCAACCTAAATCGCCGTCAGTTTTTATTGCGGAGTACTCTCGCGATCGCCTCAACTATCACCTACGATCAAGTACTTGCCCAAAAACCAACTTCCCCTGGGGCTTTGCCCAAAGGATTGCCGCGTCAAAAGGTGCTGATTGTCGGTGCAGGTCTTTCCGGTTTAGTAGCAGCGTATGAATTAACAGCAGTTGGTCATGATGTCACCGTTTTAGAAGCAAGAAAGCGTGTCGGTGGTAGAATTTTAACTCTGCGAGGAGCGTTTCAAGGAGAGGATTTACTAGAACTTGGAGCGGCCAGAATCCCATCAGATCATCATTTAACCCTTGGTTACATCAAACATTTTGGTTTGAGACTTTCACAGTTTGCGCCGACATCTGGAAAATATCTCACGATGAAAGACGGAAAACGTCTATTATTTACAGCGAAAGAACTATTTCAAAATCAACCACAAATGCGTCCCCAAGAGATTCAAAAACTAACGGATGGATTTGATCTACTTCCCCAAGCGTTTGCTCAAGCATTGACTAGAAAAATTAAACTTGATGAGCCTGTTGCTCGGATTGTACAAACATCTAATGGTGTTGAAGTATCGAGCTTATCAGGGCAACGATATCTTGCTGATTGTGTGTTGTGTACTGTCCCGTTAACTGTTTTAAATCAAATTACTTTTTCACCTGAGCTATCTCCGGCAAAAAAACAGGCGGCGGCAGGAGGATATAACTATCGAGCAGCAACCCGTGGCTTTGTGAAATTTCCTAATCGCTTCTGGGAAAAGGATAACTTAAATGGCTGGGGATTTTTCGAGGATGAAGAACTGTGGCATACTACTTGGGATAAACCTGAAAAGACAGGTATTCTTCATGCGTATCTCAAAGGAGAAAAAGCTCTTGAGATGGATGCTTTTGAGGGCGAAGCTCAACAGAAAAAATTACTCCAGCATTGGGAAAAGTTTTTGCCTGGGGTAAGTAATTACTCTGTCCAATCGCACTTTTATTCATGGACAAAAGATATCTGGTCAAAAGGAGGCTGGGCCTATCCAACAGATGAACAAGAAAAGAAACTATTTTCAGAATTAGGGAAGTCAGAAGGAAAGATTTATTTCGCTGGAGACCATACTTCCAAGACGAGAGGCTGGCTTCAAGGAGCATTAGAATCTGGACTTAACGCTGCTAAAGAAATTCACTTTGCTGGCTCTACCGTTCCTTTGATGAAAAGGTGACAACCTCATATAGCCATCATTGTTACCATAACTGGGTTTGAGCCGAAAAACAAACTCACGCCCTACACTTTCTCCTTTGCTGATGGCACAATCCCAAACTTGTTTAAACCTGTATCGATTTCTTTAAGTAGTTTAAAATCCTCCTCTGGCAAGGGATAGCTACTACTGCTGAACAAACCCGCACTGACAGCAGGCTGCTTTTCTAAAAAAGAGAAAGCTTGGCGAAACTGATGCGGCTCGGCTTTAATCGGTGAATCAAAGTGGCAGGGAATAATCCACTCGAAGTCCCAACTAGCAACTTTATCAGCCCAGTCAATGGTTTCTTTCGGTGCGCGGTTGAGAATCAGCGTCTGTAAAATTGGCGCGACAAACAAACGCCCATCACCTCGCAAAGCATTAAACGATCGCTGCCAATCTGGATGCCATTTAAAAGGATACAATCCAAAATAAGCTTTCTTTGAGCGTTCTGGTGCTTTTAAGGCATCTTGCAACACCTGACTCCATTGGCGGATATTTAGTGCGTTGGGTTGAAAGTACAAAGCAAACAACGAGATACGCTGCCAACCCTTACGGCGATTTGCCTGAATATCTGCAACAATATCAGTAGCATTATCCTTGGCATGAAATAGTAAGGGATATGGATCTAAAAGTGCGATCGCAGGTGGATCTTCTGGGATAGAAAGTACAGAATCTGTTACTAAAAGAGTATGCGATCGCTTGTGGAAAAAAGCAACTTCCGCAAACCGACCAGGGCCAAGCTCGATGGGACCCAGCATTGCATAATCAAACTCGTCAGCAAAGGGAGTTTTGCTACTATCTTCTGGGAGTACCTGAGTTCGTTTCGGAGGTAAGCCAAGCCAACTAAGTGGGAGATTTAGCGGGAAACTCCACTGATGGGGAGCCACAAACACCAGTGCAGTCGGAAAATATCTGGCGAAGGGCCCGACGAATACCTTATGTTCTATACCGGAGATAGTTGGCAGGATAATGTACTTAACATGACCGTGTTCCGCCACCAACTCATTTACAAGCCGGATGCACTCTGGGGTTGGTGCAACAGGCGCATAGATGAGAAGACCCCCGGCTACGAGCTTAACCACAGTCATGCGAATCGGTACAACAACATAGAAAATGCCCTGAATCTGGTCAAAATTCCAAATTGTGTCTTTGATCACTTCTTTGCGAATTGTCTGCCGCCTGCCATAAGGGTAGAGTGGCACAACAGGCCATAATCCCCATGAAAAGTCTTTTGGATTTATCTGTTGTGCATTGACTATGCGTTCATCATCAGCCACTCTACAACCCCTCCAAATTCCCTGCTCAAATTGTTCTTATTTGCTATCCCTAAAGTTGGAGTTTAGCAAATTATTGAGATAATCAGATCAATTATTAATTTCTAATTGTAATTCGTAATATCTCTGGTGTAGCTCATTAACAATAAAAATCATGAACAAATATAGAATTTTAAAACCTGAGCAAAGTTACACTTTTAGTCAATACTTTTTGTTAACTAACCCAACAATAGATGTAGTAGCTGAGTTTGAGTATAGCTACGATCGTACAGAGCTAGAATTACCAAGATACTTTGCTGATATTAGCTATTTAGAATTTTTGCAAAATTACTTACAGCGCAATATAAAGCTTTTTAACCCAACGGCTGAGATATCAATCAGAGAATTTATGATTGCTCCTATCCTTGCCGAAATTTGCGATCAGACAAAAGCTCAACTATATAGTGAGTATCCAATTAATGTGGATGAAAAGCTCAAAGGTACTTTGGATTATTATTTACATAAATCTAATTCCCTATTGGTGATTGAAGCAAAACAATCAGATATCAGAAGAGGGTTTACACAGCTAGCAGTAGAATTAATAGCTCTGGATCAGTCTCTAGATGACCAATCATCAATTTTATTTGGCGCAGTTACTAATGGAGATGACTGGAAATTTGGTACACTCAATAGACAACAAAAGCTAATTACAGAAGACATTAAACTTTATCGTGTTCCTGAAGGTTTAGAAGATTTAGTACGAGTATTAGTAGGCATTCTTTCATCTGAATTTTAAATTTTTAATTGGAGTGAAGCAACGTGACTCATTACATTTTAAAAGCCTCAAAAGAAACTGTGCATTTAGGTGGTTTCTCCCATCTGCTAGAACCAGCACTCACTATTGATTCAGGTGATACGGTTGATGTGGAAACTTATACTGGTTACTACGTTTATGACAAAGCACCACCTAAATTTGTCACGCCAGAATTTCTCGATATCTGCCAAAATCTTCTACCAGAACGCAAAATTGCTGGGGGGCCGCATTTACTAACAGGGCCGATTTATGTGCGTGATGCCGAACCAGGGGATGTTTTAGAAGTACAATTAGATGCGATCGCACCTAGTTTACCCATCGGTTTCAATGCCATTCGTACAGGTTGGGGAGCTTTACCACATCAGTTTTCTCAACCTGCGTTGAGATTCATTCCTCTAGATTTAGCAAACAATATCGCGGAATTTCCGGCGGGTGCTGGCATAAAAATTCCCCTCAAACCATTTTTTGGGATTCTTGGTGTCGCTACCCCAGAAACTTCTCGAACTTCTGTTCCACCAGGTTCTTACGGTGGTAATATCGACAACCGGGAACTACAAGCTGGTTCTCGTTTATTTTTGCCGATTTTCGTACCAGGTGCATTATTTTCTATTGGTGATGGCCATTCTGCACAGGGAGACGGTGAAGTAAATGTCACCGCCATTGAAACTTCGATGAACGGTAGAATTACCCTCAAACTTCGCAAAGATTTACAACTGACAACACCAATTGCTGAAACTCCAACTCATATCATCACAATGGGCTTTGCTCAAACTTTAGATGAAGCTTTAGAATTAGCTTTAAAAAATATGATTGATTTTCTGGAACGCTTTACAAATTTGTCGCCAGAAGATGCTTATGTATTGTGTAGTTTAGCTGTGAATTTTCATATCACTCAAGTTGTGAACAGTCCCCACAAAGGTGTGCATGGAATGCTACCAAAATCAATATTCTCCAATAATATGAATTTATAATTTACAATTCAGCGACCATTTTTTAATTTCTGGACTCAACACGACTAGTTTCTCCCCCTGCTCCCTGCTCCCTGCCCTAAATGCGTACCCTTTGGGGATCTTGCTACGCCTAGCGTCCCGCAGGGATGGGATATTTTTTTAGTTGGAAGTTCTTTGTATCTCGCCTGGACGTTACACAAATTTTTTGCGACGTAGATGATTTCTGCAACCAATGGGAAAATCTCTGGCAGCAAGTACCACAATTGCCATCGATAACAGGAGAACGGCGTAGCACAAGATAGCTAAACTTTATATTTGCTAATCCCTCTTAACTTTCATTGCTAATTAAAATTCTAGAGCATTCTTCATTATTTCTTGATCAGAATATCATTAATTACACCAATGCAGTCAGAGTTCAAATGATTGATATTAGAGAAGGCATGAAGAAATCTAAAAGGAAAAACATAGTATGTTTAGCACCCAAGTCAGTATTCTCGGTTATGAAGTTAGCGAAGAGCTTTACAACGGTTCTCGAACTCTAGTTTATCGGGGATATCGGAAAACTGACTCCTTACCAGTGGTGATTAAACTGCTGAAAAATCCTTATCCTAGCTTTAGCGAACTTGTACAATTTCGTAATCAGTACACCATTACCAAAAATCTTAACTATCCCGGAATTATCCAAACTTACAGCTTGGAACCCTATCAAAACGGCTATGTGTTGGTAATGGAAGACTTTGGGGGAGTATCCCTTTCTGAATGGAGGGGTAGAGAGGGGAAGATAGGGGGAGAACCACAAAATCTAATTAAGTTTTTACAAATTGCAATATCTCTGTGCGATACCTTAAATCATCTTTATCATCATGATATTATTCATAAAGATATTAAACTTGCAAATATTTTAATTCATCCCGAAACAAGACAAGTAAAATTAATCGACTTTAGTATTGCTTCTCTTCTTCCCAGAGAAACTCAAACAATAATTAATCCTAATTTATTAGAAGGAACTCTAGCTTATTTATCTCCCGAACAAACTGGGCGGATGAACCGAGGGGTAGATTATCGCAGTGATTTTTATTCTTTGGGTGTGAGTTTTTACGAATTGCTGACTGGAGAATTACCCTTTCAATCAGATGATCCAATGGAGTTGGTGCATTGTCACATTGCGAAAATGCCGCTCATATTAGGTAACAGAGAAGATATTCCCCAGGTATTCTCTGATATCGTCATGAAATTAATGGCAAAAAATGCTGAGAATAGATATCAGAGTGCTTTAGGATTAAAGCATGATTTAGAAGAATGTTTATATCAAATCCAAGAAACCGGAACAATTACATATTTTGAAATTGCCAAAAGAGATATTTGTGACAGATTTATTATTCCAGAAAAATTATATGGTCGAGAAACGGAAGTCGAGAAACTACTAAAAGCGTTTGAGAGAGTAGCCGCCGGCAACAGTGAAATGATCTTAGTTGCAGGGTTTTCCGGTATTGGTAAAACTGCGGTAGTTAATGAAGTTCATAAACCGATTGTCAAACAACGCGGTTATTTTATTAAGGGCAAATTTGACCAATTTAACCGAAATATTCCCTTTTCGGCGTTTGTGCAAGCTTTCCGTGATTTAATAGGGCAATTACTTACTGAAAGCGATCAACAAATCAAACAATGGCAAAATAAAATTACTGGAGCATTAGGCGATAACGCCCAGGTAATTATTGAAGTGATTCCGGAGTTACAACTAGTTATTGGCAAACAATCTCCTGTGCCAGAAGTATCAGGCATTGCAGCACAAAATCGATTTAATTTACTATTGCAAAAATTTATTGAATTATTTACTGATAAAGAACATCCACTGGTAATATTTTTAGATGATTTACAATGGATTGATTCTGCTTCATTGAAACTATTGCAATCTTTAATGAGTGAGGTAAATTACGCCTCTTTACTACTCATTGGTGCTTATCGAGATAATGAAGTTTCTGCAACCCATCCTTTAATGTTGACATTGGATGACATCCAAAAAAATGGCGCGGAAATTAATACTATTACTCTCAAGCCGCTAAATGAATCCAAATTAAATCAGTTAGTGGCTGACAGTTTAGATTGTACAGAAAATCTAGCTTTGCCACTGTCAAAATTACTTTATAAAAAAACTCAAGGTAATCCATTTTTTGCTATACAATTTATCAAAGCGTTACATCAAGATGGGTTAATTTATTTTAATTATGAGCAAGGTCATTGGCAATGTGACATAGCAGAAATTAGTCAGCGATCGCTCGTCAGTGATGTAGTTGAATTCATGGCATTACAATTACAAAAATTGCCAGAATCAACTCAAAATGTTTTAAAATTAGCTGCGTGCATAGGTAATCAGTTTGATTTAGAAACCTTAGCAATTGTTTCTCAACAATCAAAAATAGAAACAGCAGCCTGTTTATGGAGTGCCTTACAGGATGGTTTAATTTTACCCCAAAGTGAGGTTTATAAGTTTTTTGTTGGGTCAGAAAATCAAGCTGTTACTCAACACAATTCTGAAATTATTGTATATAAATTTTTGCATGATCGCATTCAACAAGCAGCCTATTCTTTGATTCCTGAAAGCCAAAAGCAAGCAACTCACTACCAGATCGGCAAACTACTGCTAGGAAATCTATCAACCGCAGAACTAGAGGACAGAATTTTTGATGTAGTTAACCAAATCAACATTGGTAAATTTTTACTTCAAGATGAAAGCGAGAAAAAACAGCTTGCGGAACTCAATTTAAGTGCGGGTCAAAAAGCGAAAGCTTCCACAGCCTATGAAGCGGCAAAGACTTATTTACAAGTCGGGATATTGCTGACAAAAGATGCTGAAATTTCTGGGTATCGTCTGGTATTTGATCTCCATTTCAATTTAGCAGAAGCCGCATTGATGAGTGGAGATTTTCAGTTATTAGAAGAAACGGTATTAATCTTACTCGAATTTGCCAACTCAAATATCGATAGAGCAAAAATTTATGTTTTAAAGGTTACTCAGTATTCCTTGCAAGGGCAATTTTCCGAATCAATCCAGGCGGGTTTGGAAGGTTTACAAAGTCTTGGTATCACTGTTGATCGATATAGCTTGAAACAATTAGCTCAAGAAGAGTTTGCTGTTGTTCAAGAACGCATGAAAAATCGCCCGATCGCCACTTTACTGAATTTGCCTGCTGCAACTAATCCAGAAGTTCGAGCCGCGATCGAATTATTGATTATTCTGCAACCACCAGCCTATATTGTCTCTGATTTCGACCTGTACAGTTTTGCTACCTTCAGAGCAGTCCGTTTATCGATTGAGCAGGGTAATACTGCTGAATCAATCAAAGCTTATGCTACCTACGGTTTTCTAATTGGACTGATGCATAGTCAGTACCAGCAAGGACTTGAATTCGCTGACCTTTCCCTACAACTGAGCTATAAGCTCAATAGTAAATTTCAGCAATCAGGGGCTAGCTTTATGTTAGGTTGCTGTATTCAGGTGTGGGCGAAGCCGATACAGGGGGCAGCTGAGATTAATTATGAAGGGTTTCTTGCGGGAGTGGAGTCTGGAGAAATCCCCCATGCCGGATACAACCTCTACAGTAATATTTGTAATCGACTGTTTCAAGGTGAAAATCTAGCAGATATTGCGCTCGACATTGATAAATATTGGCTAATTGGAGAGAAACTAAAGCATGATTTTTTGCTAAGTATCCTTTCAGCCTGCCGTTTCTTTGTCAACCAACTCTCGCAATCTCTAGATGAGCAAGAACAAATCGCAACATTAGAGCAGGCTTGGGTTGAGCGTTCTGAAGCATTACAGTCTCACACAGCACTTGGTACGTATTACATTTTACAAATGCATCGAGCTTGCCTAATTCAGGGGTTCAAGCCAGACATTCACTATGTTACGGAGGCGGGTAAATTTCTGAATGGTTGTGCAGGATTTACCACCTCTGCTGGTTACTATTACTACAGCTCTATCATTTTGTGCAACGGCTATTCAAGTTTGACAGAAGCAGAGCGTAGCGATGTCTTGCAGCAGATTGAAACCAATCAAGCCCAACTCAAAATCTGGTCAGAAAGCTGTTCAGAAAACTTCTTGCATAAGTATTTGCTGGTCGAAGCAGAGCGATCGCGAATTGCTGAAAAATACCTGGAAGCCATGAAACTTTACGATTGCGCCATTGCCGAAGCTAAAGCCAACGGTTATCTGCAAGAAGAAGCGATCGCCAACGAACTCACTGCCAAATTTTACCTGGAACTGGATAAAGAAAAAGCAGCCCAAGGATATATGCAAGAAGCATACTACTGTTATGCTCGGTGGGGAGCAAAAGCTAAAATCGATGACTTAGAAAAACGCTATCCTGAATTACTCCAACCCATTCTACATCAACAAAAACTCAGCTTTAATTCCTTAGAAACCATCGCTCCTATTGCTCACAGTTCGATATCTTTATCCAGTCAAACTTCCATTATTAGTAGAACCAACATTTCCAACACTTTAGACTTTATGTCTATTCTGAAAGCGGCTCAAGCTATTTCTAGTAGTATTGAATTCGATGAAATTATTGCTAGCCTGACGAAAATTATTCTCGAAAACTCTGGGGCAAAAAAATTTGCTTTAATTCTTTCTGAAAATGGAAACTTAAAAGTCAAGGCAATTACCTTTATTAATCACCAAGATAATTTTTCAAATCCCATCAAAACTATTTTTAAATCACAATCACTAGATACTTGTGAAGATATTCCTAGAAAAATTATCAATTATGTCAAAAATACTCAAAAGACAGTTGTTATAGATAACTGCCAAACAGATGTAGCTGGGTTATTTGAAGAATATCTGCTCGAATTTAAACCCCAGAGTGTACTTTGTACGCCGATTATTAATCAAGGACATTTAGTAGGTATTCTCTATTTAGAAAATAAATTAGTAGCAGGGGTATTTACTAGCGATCGCATCAAAGTTATCCAAATGTTATCTGTGCAAGCTGCCATCTCTCTAGAAAATGCTCGTCTTTATAAAGAATCTCAAGAAAAATCTCAACATATCCAACAAACTCTCCAGCAGCAAAAAACCTTATTTAATGTTGTGAATCAGATCCGGGAGTCTTTAGATTTAGGTGCAATTTTTCGTGCAGTAACTCAAAATATTCGTTCAATCCTTAATGTCTCGCGCGTCGGAATTTATCAATTTCATCTTGGGGTAAATTACGAATATGGCGAATTTATTGCCGAAGATGTCCTACCTCAATTCCCTTCTGGTTTAGCTGTAAAAATTCAAGACCATTGTTTTGGAGAGAACTATGCAACCCTGTACAAACAGGGACGCTTTTGTGCAATATCGGATATTGAAACCGCAGAAGTTTTAGATTGTCATCGGGCAATTTTGCAACAGTTTAATGTTAAAGCATCATTGGTTATACCAATTATGCAAGATCACGAACTTTGGGGCTTACTCTGCATTCACCAATGCGATCGCCCGCGTCACTGGCAACCTTCTGAGATTGAATTTGCCCAACAAATTGCTGCACAAATGGGAGTTGCACTCCAACAAACCGATCTACTGCTGGAAACTCGCCAACAAGCAACCCAATTAGAAGAAACACTCCAAAATCTCAAAGAAACTCAACTTCAACTAGTACAAAATGAAAAAATGTCTGCGTTGGGAAATCTTGTTGCGGGGGTAGCTCATGAAATGAATAATCCTCTTGGTTTTATTTCTGCTAGCCTTGAACAAAGTAAACCTGTATTTGCAGATATCCTTAAACATCTGAAACTATACCAAGAAAGTCTGCTAAATCCAAATGAGGAAATTATTGAGCATGCCGAAGAAATTGATTTGGAATATAGCTTAGAAGATTTGCCCAAGATGATTGATTCGATGACGATAGCGTGTGATAGGTTGAAAAATATCAGTACCAGTCTCCGCACTTTTTCCCGTGCCGATCAAGACTACAAAGTACCTTTTAATATCCATCAAGGCATTGATAGTACCATTCTCATTCTCAAACATCGTCTGAAAGCAAATGAACAACGTCCCGCCATTGAAGTTATCACAAACTATGGTAATTTACCTCAAGTAGAATGTTTTCCTGGTCAATTAAATCAGGTATTTATGAACATCCTGGCGAATGCTATTGATGCCTTGGATGAATCAAATACAGACCGGAGTTTTGGGGAGATTAAAGCCAATCCTAATCGGATTATCATTACCACCACATTATTACAAAACAAACAAATTGAGGTGAAGATTGCTGATAATGGTCAAGGCATGAGTGAATCAGTTAAACAAAAAGTATTTGACCACTTGTTTACTACGAAAGGTGTTGGTAAAGGAACGGGATTAGGATTAGCGATCGCTCAGTCTATTATTGTAGAAAAACATTGTGGAACTTTGGATGTGAATTCTACTCCGGACGTTGGAACAGAATTTGTGATTACCTTACCGATTCTGGCTCAGGCTCAAAGTTAGGGAACTCCAAAAAACTGTCAAATTGAATAATTTAATTAAGCTTCAGCAATATTTTTGTTAAGCCATCGCCTAGCTTTTCAATAGATTCTTGCTGTTTAGGATCTACTAACGTGCCATCAGGATTAAAGGCTTCGTAAGCTTTGGATACTGCTATTTGATCGGGAAGTACCAAAACTTTGATGTTTCCCAAAATAGACCGCAGGTGAACCAACCTGCGCAAACCACCAAGAGCGCCTGGAGAAGCGCTCATAATAGTAGCAACCTTACCTGCAAAAGCAGCCAAAGGTGCTTCATTTGGGGCTGGACGGGATGCCCAGTCAATCGCATTCTTCAAAACTGCTGTGAGTGAACTGTTATATTTAGGCGAAGCAATCAGCAATCCTTGATGAGAAATCATTAAGTCCTTAAAAGTCCAAGCGTTGGCTGGTAGTCCTTCTTGAGCTTCTAAATCTTCATCATAAAGAGGTAGGGGCAAATCGCGGAGGTCTATATAAGTTACTTCTGCGGCTGCTGGCGCTCAGGCAGCCGCGATTTTTACCAATTTTTTGTTGTAAAAATCAATCCGGGTGCTGCCGGCAAAGGCGAGAATTTTAGGTGTAGATGCCATAATTTTAGGTTGAATGGGAAGGATTTGACAGTTCAGCTGCATTATCCTGTTTTCAGGCGATCGCTATTTACTACCTTTAGATTTTCTTTATAAACTTGCTCTAAGTTCTGTTAACGAACAGCTTTCAAGGTATCGTAAAGTAGCTTGTAGCGCTTAAACCCTACTTCATACAAAAGATTTGCCTGCGGCTGTACCACAATACTATCTTGCGCGAAGATATTGAGTGCAGTTTCTAAGTTTGGATATGCACCAACCCCTACCATTGCTAAAAGAGCTGCTCCGTAAGCGGCTCCTTCTTGGGCTTTGGGAGCAATAAGTTCTGTTTGCAAAACATCTGCTAAAATGCGTAACCAAATATTAGAGCGTGCCCCTCCACCCGTTGCCAAAAGTTGATTCACAGGAGCGATCGCGCTAATAACTTCCAAGGCTGAACGCAAGCTGAATGCAACTCCTTCGAGAACAGCACGAATTATATCTGCTGGCGTATGAGCCAATGACAAATTCACTAAAGCACCGCGAGTATCTGGATCGAGGTGAGGACTGCGTTCTCCTGAAAGGTGGGGTAGAAATAGAACACCACGCGCACCAGGCTGCGATCGCTCTGCCATATCCATCAACTCGGTGTAGGATATATGCGGTGCAAATGTATCTCGATACCAACGCAGAGAACCACCTGCTGCTAGCGTCACTCCCAAGAGATGATAGCCACCATCCACATGACAGAACAAATGTACCCGACCTTCTGGATCGGGAATTGGGCGATCGCACGGTGCAAAAATAACTCCCGATGTGCCAATACTCAAACTACCCCGGTTCAAGTTGCTTGATGAGATGCCCAAACCGATTGCTGCTGCGGCATTGTCACCTCCGCCTGCAACCACAGGTAATCCGACGGGTAATCCCACACGGGCGGCTATTTCTGATTTTAGCCGTCCGGCGATCGCAGTAGATTCGCTCACTGGGGGAAACAACGCTGGATTGATATTGAGAGCATGGAGAATATCTGTATCCCATTGCCGATTTGCTAGATTCAGACACCCGACACCAGACGCATCAGATGGTTCTGTAACTGGTTCGCCGGTTAGCACATATCCTAGATAATCTTTTGGCAAAAGAATCTGCCACAACCGAGTGTATGCTTCTGGTTCTTCAGTCCGCAACCAGATGAGCTTCGGCAGTTGAAAGCCAGTAATTGCCGGATTTCCAGTGCGCTGAATTAATTCCTGACGGGGAATGGTGGCTTCAATCTCGGCAACAGCTTTACCCGTGCGCTGGTCGTTCCACAAAATTGCTGCTCTAATTGCTTTCCCCTCTACATCGAGAGGAACCATCCCATGCATTTGTCCAGACAAACCGAGGGCAATCGGCTGATGTCCGTTTAGTTGTTGAGTAACATCCAAAAGAGCATCCAAACTTGCTTCGACCCAATCCGATGAATTTTGTTCCGTCCAACCAGGTTGTGGAGTTAACAGGGGATAGCTTTTGGTTGCCTGAGCGATAATTTGCCCTTGCAGGTCAACTGCGATCGCTCGTACTCCTCCTGTACCCAAGTCTAAGCCAACTACAATGTCGCTCAATAGCCCCTCCGAATCCTTTATCGTTAACTAACCCAACTTCTTGAAGTACCTGGCGACTGGGAACAGCCTAAAACCTAGCTTTTCATAGGTACAACGTGCCGGTGCATGACCTGGATCGCCTCCGGTTTCAACCATAGCAACGGACATCCCAGCAACTTGCATCCAATCAAGAGCGAATTCCATCAAAGCGGTGCCAATACCTTGACGTTGATAGTCTGGATCGACGGCAACCATATAGATTTCTCCCATGCTGCTCTCGTGGTGGAGTTTCACAGCTACAAAGCCCAGGATTGAACCGGAGTCGATCGCAACCCACACCTTTGTGTCCGCAGCAGTACAGACTCCCTCGACAGCATGAATTTGGCTGACACGCCAATCGGGATAGAATGAACGGTACACGTCAAGATCCATCACTTTCTCAAGCGAATCAAAAACTGGAGTCCATGCCCGAATCGAAAGGCTCTTGATGGCATCAAGATGACTATCTTCGTATGGTTCAATTCGCATTTCGGTATAGACTCCACTCATAATCGAAAATCGGTTTTCTCTCAGAATCGGGCTAGTGTTTCTTTAGCTCCAAACTCATACAATCGGCGTAAATGATTCGTAACTGACTCAACAAAAGGCGACGACTGCGATAAATCGCCAAAAATCTCAGTGAGGTTGAGCAATGGTTTGGCATCGGAATCACTGGTATGAGCTAGTTGAGTCAGAGTACCTCCTATTGGATCATCAATGGCAATGGCGTTACCTTGGTCATCCAGCCCATTGAGGTAACGGAACCAAGCAGCAACAGTTAAGCTCATGTAATCAATTGTCCCTCCTTGATGCAGCGCGTCACGGACTGAGCCTAAAACAAATTTTGGCATTTTGGCGGAGCTATTCAAGCAAAGACGCGGCAGTTGATCTCGAATCTTAGGATTGGCAAAGCGTTCAATTAAAGTTTTTTTGTAATTATCTAAATCAATCCCCGGTACAGGTTGGAGTGTGGGTGTAACTTCTGCCATCAAATTATCAACGGCTTGGCGAATCAATGGATCTGCCATGACTTCATGAACGTATGTATAACCTGCCAAGGAGCCGAGATAACCTATTAACAAGTGACTGGCGTTGAGTAGCCGGATTTTCATCATCTCATAGGGATGAACATCGCTAGTCATCTGAACGCCAACGGATTCCCAATCGGGTCTACCTGCACTGAAATTGTCTTCGATTACCCACTGAAGAAACGGTTCGGCAACAACTGGAAAGGCATCATCAATGTTGAATTGTTCCGCCACCATTTTGATATCTGCTGGGGTGGTGGCGGGGGTAATGCGATCGACCATACAGTTGGGAAAGGCCACCTGTTCAGCAACCCAACGTCCCAATTCCGGGTTCTGCATTTGGGCAAATGCGGTCAACATTTTGCGGGCAATGTTACCGTTACCTTGCAAGTTGTCACAGGACAATACTGTAAATGGTGCTATTCCCTGTTGACGGCGGCGATCAAGGGCTGCTGTCAAAAAACCATATACTCCAATTGGTTCATTAGGATGCTGCAAATCGTACTGAATTGTTGGGTGATTGGTATCAAATTCACCGCTACCTTCAATATAGTAGTAGCCTCCTTCAGTAATAGTTAGGGTGACGATGCGACATTTGGGATCTGCTAAGGTGTCGATTACTGCTTGGCGGTTATCTGGGGCAAACAGATATTTTGTAATTGCCCCAATCACACGAGCGCGATCGCCTTCTGTGGATCTTTCAACTAAGGTATACAAACAATCTTGCGAATTCAGTGCATCCCGCATCCGTTTGTCGAATTCTAGTAGCCCAACTCCACAGATTCCCCATTCACTACCGGGATTTTGATGAAAGTAATTATCCAGGTATAACGCCTGATGTGCCCGATGGAACCCACCCACACCAATATGGACAATACCATTAGTGATTTGATGGCGCTCGTAATTGGGTACGCGAACGTTATTTCCTAAATTAAACAGAGAAGCTTCATTCAGCTTGATTGCTGATCCTGTGCTGATGATATTGCTGTTCATGGGATTCATTCAGAGTTAGATGGTGACGATGAGCTTTGGGAATGGTTTGACCGCTTTGATCGAACAAATGACAAAGTTCACCATTAATATAGATAGGAACGAAATCGTGCAATTGGGCAGGATTATCTCCGTCTGTTTGCATAACTATGGTTTCACCACCCGCAATCTTGACGTAGAGATAGGTTTCTCCGCCTAATCGTTCTACGACTAATACTTCGCCATTCAAGCTTGGGTTATTGCGATCAAGCAGCAGATGTTCGGGACGAATTCCTAATGTTGCGCGATCGCCAACCGACAGGGTTTTAGGTTTCACTGGAATCATTACAGTTGCGTCACCAGGAAGTCTAACTGTTGTTCCAGAGTCACTAACGGCTGAAACTGTCACCGAAATAAAGTTCATTTTCGGTGAACCAATAAATCCGGCGACGAATAGATTACGGGGATGGTGGTACAGTTCTAGAGGAGAACCGACTTGTTCGATAATGCCGCCTTGCAACACCACAATTTTGTCAGCCAAGGTCATTGCTTCAACTTGGTCGTGGGTAACATAAATCATCGTAGCTTGCAAGCTGTCGTGTAAGCCGGCAAGCTCAATCCGCATTTGCACCCGCAAAGCAGCGTCAAGATTAGACAACGGCTCATCAAACAAAAATACTTTGGGATTACGCACCAAAGCACGACCGATCGCTACCCGTTGGCGTTGTCCTCCCGATAATTCTTTGGGCTTCCGATTTAAAAGCAGCTCTAGTTGCAGGATACGAGCAACTTCACGCGCCCTTTCATAACGCTGGGCTTTCTGCATACCCGCAAGCCGGAGGCTAAACGCCATATTCTCCGCTACGGTCATGTGAGGATATAAGGCATAGGTTTGAAACACCATTGCCAAACCGCGTTTATCAGGAGGTATATCATTGACTTTCTGCCCATCAATGAATAAATCGCCGGAGGAAATTTCCTCAAGTCCAGCAATCATGCGGAGTAAGGTTGATTTTCCGCAACCGGAGGGGCCGACGAAGACGACAAACTCGCGATCGCTAACGTCGAGATCGATGCCTTTGATGATCTCTGTGTCGGCGTAGGTTTTATGGATATTTCTTAAAGCAACTGTTGACATAAGTTGTTTCCATTAATGGGTTTAAGTTTTTTGTCACACAGAGAAGAGTGCAACATTTAATTAATTCGTAGCAAATTCTCTGCGTACCTTTGCGCTTACCTCTGCGCCCCTTTGCGTTTAAATCTCAACCCTCAATTCGCCACGATTTTACGCAAAGCTGTAAGAATGTCTGCCTTCACTCATTTCACCGCACCAAAAGTCAGACCCCGAACTAATTGCCGTTGACTTAACCAACCGAAAATGAGGATTGGTGCGATCGCGAGTGTTGATGCTGCTGAAAGTTTTGCCCAGAATAATCCTTGAGGGCTGGAAAATGAAGCAATAAAGGCTGTAAGTGGCGCTGCATCTGCTGTTGTTAAGTTCAAGCTCCAAAATGCTTCGTTCCAGGACAAAATAATCGAAAGCAAGGCAGTGGATGCAATTCCGGGCACTGCCAATGGCAACAACACATGCACAAGTTCTTGCTGAGTGGTTGCTCCATCCATGCGATCGGCTTCGAGAATTTCTTTAGGAACTTCCTTGAAGAAACTGTAAATCATCCAGACGACGATTGGCAAATTAATCAGGGTATAAATAATAATCAAACCGATGCGAGTATCCAGCAACCCGGCGTTGCGGCACAAAATGTAGATTGGCACTAGCACACCCACAGGTGGCAGCATTTTGGTGGACAGCATCCACAGTAAAGTGCCCTTGGTACGTTTCGTTGGGAAGAACGCCATTGCGTAGGCGGCAGGTACAGCAAGCAGCAGCGCGAGTATAGTCGCTCCCAGGGAAATTGTTACGCTGTTAAACGCATAATTGAAATAATTTGCCCGGTCTTGGATGGCAACATAGTTCTCCAATGTCGGGCGGAAAAATAACTGCGGGGGAGTTGAAACTGCCGCTACTTCCGTTTTGAAACTGGTGATAAACATCCAAAAAATCGGGAAAAACAAGATGCAAGCGGCAAGCCAGCCAAGCAATGTCCATAGCCAAAGCTTTGAGGTTTTACGTGCCATGTTAGGTATCCAAATTACGAGCAACACTACGCATCAAAAAGATTGCCACGATGTTGGCAAGAATTACGGCAATTAATCCACCTGCTGAAGCACCGCCGACATCAAATTCCAGCAAGGCTTTTAAGAAGATGTAGTAGGCAAGGTTAGTAGTTGCAAGCCCTGGCCCGCCGCCTGTGGTGACAAAGATTTCCGCAAAGATGGTTAGGAAGAAAATTGTCTCGATCATAGCAACCACAGAAATGGCGCGGCTCAGATGCGGTAGCATGACGAACCGAAATAGAGCGATCGCATTTGCCCCATCCATTCGTGCTGCTTCTAACTGATCGCGATCGAGTGACTGAATGGCAGTCAATAAAATCAGCAAAGCAAAGGGAAGCCATTCCCAGGAGACAATCATGATGATTGCCAGCAGAGGGACGCTAGCAAACCAATCAATTGCGCCTAAACCCAAGCCTCTGGTAATTTGCGCGAACAACCCATTTACTGGGTGCATCAGCATATTTTTCCAGATGAGGGCGCTAACCGTGGGCATCACAAAAAACGGCGAGATTGCCAGTACTCGCGCCACTCCACGACCATAAAAGTCTTGGTCAAATAACACTGCTAGTAATGTACCCAGACCAATTGTGATTGCCAGGACAGAAACAACCAAAACTATTGTGATGGCGATCGATGTCCATAAAGCTGAGTCACTCAGGATGAACGTGAAATTTTCAATCCCGATGAATTTGCGTGCATCTGGATTCAGCAAGTTATACCGCTGAAAGGAAAACCATATAGTCATCACCAGAGGCACAATCATCCACAGCAGTAGGAGAACAACCGAAGGTGCAACCAGAGGTAAGGTTGATACTTGCCGCGTAGTCCGTTGCTTCGTGGGTGGTGGCGTTTCGTGTTGAGGTTTTACCGCTAATGAAGAAGACATAATCTATGTGAAAGTTTTGTGGGTAACTACTCTGTGTTCTCTGCGCCTCTGCGGTTAAATAAATTAATTTTTTACCACAGAGACACAGAGAGAAAAATAAAGATTTCACTCGATATAACCCGTGTGTTTCATGAAGCGTTCAGTCGATCTCTGCGATTGCTGCAAAGCTTGATCTACCGAAATCCGATTGGTTAACGCTGCTGCCAAGGTTTGCCCGACGGAAGAACCGATCGCTTGAAATTCTGGAATATCAACGTATTGAACTCCCTTATAAGGAGTTGGTTCTGCGGATGGACGGGTAACATCAGCAGATTGGATTGCTCCCAGCACGATTTCAGCAAAAGGTGCAGCTTTTTGATAGTTGGGATTTTCATAAGTGGAAGTTCGAGTTCCTGGTGGTACAGCAATCCAGCCATTTTCCTTGGCAACCAGTTGGATGTATTCTTTAGAGGTTGCCCAAGCAACGAACTTTTGTGCGGCTTCGGGTGATTTTGATGTTTTCGGAACTGCTAGCGCCCAAGCCCAAAGCCAATTTGAGCCGTTGGGATATCTTTCAATTGGCGCACGGGCGAAGCCAACTTTATCATAAACTTGGGATTCTTTCGGATTAGATAACAACCCCGCAGCAACGGTTGCATCTACCCACATCCCGCATTTGCCTGTGGAGAATAACGCCAGATTCTCGTTAAATCCATTGGAACTAGCTCCCGGCGGCCCATATTTATTAAGCAAATCAACATAAAAGGCGATCGCTTCTTTCCAGGCTGGAGTGTTAATCGTTGGCTGCCACTTCATGTCAAACCACCGCCCACCATAGGTATTTACCAATGTGGAAACAAATGCCATATTTTCACCCCAACCGGGTTTTCCGCGCAAGCAAACTCCATAAACCCCATTTGCTGGATTATGGATTTTGCTTGCCCATTCTCTCATTTGGGGATAGGTTGGCTGTTGAGGAACCGTAATCCCGGCTTTCTCAAACAAATCTTTTCGGTAGTACAGCATGGAACTTTCCCCATAGAAGGGCACGGCATAAAGTTTGCCATCGTTGGAAAGTCCTTCTCGTATGGGTTTGAGCAGATCATTTACGTCATAGTTTGCGCCTAGATCCAAGGGTCTTAACCAATCCCGCCTAGCCCAGATTGGTGTTTCATAAGAACCGATGGTCATGACATCAAACTGCCCACCAAGGCTAGCAACATCTGTAGTTGTGCGTTGGCGCAACACATTTTCTTCTAGCACAACCCACCTGAGTTGAATATCGGGATTAGCTGACTCAAATTTGCGAGAAAGCCCTTGCATCACCACCATGTCGCCATTATTAACGGTGGCGATCGTCAGTCTAGTTTTCTCTGCGGCTTGTGAACGTGGTGAACAAGCGTGTAGAAGTTGCACCAGCATCACTCCAGCGAGAAATGCAACCAGCACTTTAGCGAAGCGGGGGATACGCATCGCATGACTCCTTTAAAGTAAAAAACCTAACGAAATAATTTTTTGATTTTATGCTCTAATTTTGAGTAAAAGCTCAATAATAGAATCATACCAACCCCACTTCAATGACGAACATTTGCAACAAATCTTCAATAATGAGGTTGAAACTATGACAGCAACAGCAACTTATCAGTTTGCAGGTAAGACTATCCTGATTACAGGTGGTGCAGGAGATATTGGCAAAGCAACTGCACACCGTTTTGCTGCTAATGGAGCAGGTATAGTGCTGCTAGATTTGAATGAACCGAAGATGACAGATGTGGCTGAGGAATTAAAAAGCTACAACGTTCCAGTTGGCACATTTCGCTGTGATGTTACATCTGCTGATGATGTTGTCAAAGCCTTTACTAGTGCGGTAGAGCAGCTTGGGGGGATCGACTATGTTTTTAATAACGCGGGTTATCAAGGAGCATTTGCCAAAACAGACGAATATCCTGAGGAAGACTTTCAAAAGGTCATCAACATTAACGTTGTTGGCGTTTTTCACGTTCTCAAGGCGGCTGCACAGCACTTGCGCGATGCAGGTGGAGGTGCGATCGTTAATATGGCGAGTTATGCAGGGGTAGTTGGGCCGCCAAATATGCTAGCTTATGGTGCTTCCAAGTTTGCGGTGATTGGAATGACTCAGACAGCAGCAAAAGATTTGGCTCCTTACGGCATTCGGGTGAATGCGCTCTCACCTGCGCTCATCGGCCCTGGTTTTATGTGGACGCGGCAAACAGAATTGCAGGCAGCAGTGGGGTCACAATACTTTGATGCCAATCCCAAGGTAGTTGAGCAACAGATGATCAATTCAGTGCCAATGCGGCGTTTGGGAAGTTTGGAGGAGGTAGCGAATGGAGTAGCGTTCCTGATGAGCGAAGAGGCAAGCTACATTACTGGGTTTAACTTAGAGGTTACTGGGGGGGAATAAAAATGTAAAGTTTGAGCAAAAAGTATTTCTTTAGACATATATTCAAAAATGTAATCATTCTTTTAGTAGATACATACTTTTTGCAGGTAGTATATGGGACAACCTTTTTTGGAACGGCGCGATCGCAAATTAGATTTGGCTGCTCATGCTGCTTGGCTCTATTACATCGCTGGTAATACGCAAGAAGAAATTGCCGCAAAGCTCAATGTGTCCCGGCAAGCTGCACAGCGCCTAGTGGCACTTGCAGTCAGTGAAAAATTGATTAAATTTCGACTCGATCATCCCCTGAGTGAATGCATTGCTCTGGCTGAGTCGTTACGCAATAAGTTTGGGCTGTCGCTTTGTGAAGTAGTACCAACTGACGCAGGTAGTGGTGATACATTCAATGGAATTGCTGTATCTGCTGCCACCCACTTAGAGGCTTATCTGATTGCAAAAACCCCAACCATACTGGCGTTTTCCTCAGGTCGTACATTACGAGCAATGGTGGAGCAAATCCCCTCAATGAACCAACCCCAGCATAAAATTGTTTCGATTATTGGGAATATGTCACACTGTGGGCGTGCAGGTCATCACGAAGTCGTAATGCATTTGTCCGATCGCGTCGGTTCCCAAGCTTATCCAGTGCCGACTCCGGTTGTAGCAACTAGCATTGAAGAACGGGAATTGTTGCAGACTCAGCGATCGTTTATCGCCGTTAAAACTCTTGCAGAGCAAGCTAAAGCAACATTTGTCGGCATTAGCGACATCGCCTGGAATGCTCCATTGCATCAAAATGGCTTCATCAATGACGATGAGGTGGCTGAATTGATTGAACTGGGGGCAGTAGGGGAAATTGCGGGTTGGGCTTACGATCGTTACGGAGTATTGGTGCAAGAAGGAACGAACAACCGGGTTGCTAGTGTACCACTTGAACAACCAGCTTGTCGGCTGATCATTGGTGTGGCAGGCGGCGTGAAAAAGACAGAAGCGATTCTGGCTGCTTTACGTGGCCAGTTAATTACGGGATTGATTACCGATGAAGCAGCTGTCCAAGCGATTCTTAGTAAAATTTAGTTATACTCCAATGCAAGCGATGCCTATGGCGGGCTACGCCTACGCAATTGTTGCCCCTCATGATGAGCGTGATTCGATTTTCAGACAATGACTCAATCGGCATGAAGCATTCAACCAATTCGCAATTAATAATATTTCGGCTGCGCTCAATACAAGTTCCCAATTTGCAGTTTTCAAAGGGATTTAATAGAAAGTTAAAGAAGATATATTAGTCAAAAAACTACTATAGAAAACTCTTAGATGATCTTAATTAATTACGGCAAGCTGAAACTTGAAAAATATAATTATGGCAAAGTTATGCTTTAAAAAATAGAATTTTATGTGTGATCGCCTTACGCAATAATCAGTCTTTTAATCATAGTTTTGACAAACTTATGCTTGAACTCACAAACAGCATTGTACAATCAGACACTGCTGATTGTACAATGCGTAATTTCAAATCCTGTCAAAAAACTTTTCTTTACCTATCTTGTCCACTTAATTAAGTGGCATGATTATCTTAATTGCGATCGCCTTCTGCTAAAGAAGGCGGTAAGCGCAGCTATGCCCAAAGGACTTTACGGCACTGAGCCAAAGCTCAATCACCACTGTGAGAATTCTTGCCACCTTCACGACCAATCTCGGACATATGTTCTCTATCTTGGCTTACAGCTTCGCCACCCTTTTGCCCAGCTTCACGAGCTTCTTCAGAAGTGAACTCATGAGCAGTGCCTTTCTCATGGGCTGCTTGTCCGCCTTTGCTGGCAATTTCACGTTGCTTGTCTTCATCCATAGAAGCAAAGCCACGATTACTAGTATCTGACATAAAAGAACTCCTTGCAACTAATTAAAGCGTTGTAGTTTTTGAGGTAGTGGAAACCTCAAAATACTTTTCATTTGAGTTGTCTTATATGCTTTAAGTTAGCTCTGCAAATCTACTAAATTCATGATTCTTTAGAGATAAACATTCAAGGCTAATTTATCCTTGAGATATATAACTAAAGTAACAATTTTTACTAAATATTCTTATTCGCTTTTATAAAAGAGAATTGAGTCGCTCTATACATTGACGCTGTTTCGACCATTGCTGACAAACTTCTGTAGCCAAATGTTTCTCTTCTGCTGTTAATAGCTCATCAGGTTTGCCAGAAGCCAATATTTTAGCTGCTTTTGCAGCCAAGTCGTAGTTCACACCGTGTTTGACTAATTGTGTGTGAAAAAATCCTTCCAAGTCGTGGGCTGACATAAAAAACTTTCCTTTAATCAAGTTGTCATAATCAGTTAGGGCATTAAAATTTCATGAATAAAAGTATGTAACAACAATTACTGAGAATTATTACAAATATTTTAGTTAGCTGGCTTCTCTCGGAAGATGTATGAGTAATTATACTTCTATATTGATTGTCTCTCAAACCCCAGCAGAGGGAAAGTCAACCCCTTCTCTTGCAAAGACGCTGCGCGTAGCGTGTCGCAGATAAGACTCGCTATACTACGGGGGAAAGGCATAGGCGCAGCTCGTCACAGGTATCGCTAAGGAACCGGAGTCTAGATTTTGGGCGATGTCACTCGGCTTGCTACAAAAGTGAAGCGATCGCAACAATTACAAACTCTGCATCAAAAGCATCGGTTGTCTGTAGCACTGAACAATGCATAAATGCTTCTTTGGTTTGTCGTTCGTTAACAGTTATGTAACTCTAAATTAAATTATCTCTATTGATTTTATTTTATGGTAAACAATTGGTTGTGACAAAATCTAGTTAATATTAATTAGCTTGGCTCAAATTATCTTGTTAGAATCCGAATGCTTTATTTTCGTCGTTTGCAACTGCAATTAAAATATTTCAATATTCTCATCGCAGTACTAGCTTTTGTTTTCTTTCTCTGGTTCACTCCTGTCGTTGCTCAAGCATTAACCAAAGCTCCAGTTATCTTGGATGGGCAACAGCTTTTTCAGATCAGCGATTCTGGACAGTATAGCGCTAAAGAACGAACAAATTTAATCAATTCACAACTAGAAAATGCGATTCAAACTTCTGAATCTGTTCAAGTTAAAATTGAAAAACGTAACCAGCTACCTACTATTTTGCTAAATGACCGCTATTTGTTAACAGTTACAGAACAAGATACTGTTCCAGGTAGCACAGTTGATGAGCAGGCAAGAATTTGGGGGCAGCAAATTGAACAAGCGTTACAGCAAGCTCGCTTAGAGCGAACTAGAACCTATCTCCAACAAACAACTTTTGTAGCAGTAGCAATTTTACTCATAACTGCCGGATTCACTTGGCTATTAGGATGGATTAAGCATCACTTTTTCCGAGTAGCATCAAAACGTTTAACTACTCCTAACAATGAGATACCAAATTCGGAACTACTAAAATTATTGGAGTTATTTTTCAAATTAGTGTTGGCGAGTATGCGTGTTGCACTTTGGATAAGTGCGATTCTTTATATCACTAATCTCTTTCCTTTCACTCGTCAATGGAGCTACCAAATTTCAAATATCCTAATCACCAGTTTCACCTCACCTATTCTGACATTAGGCAAGAATCCTTACTCTCTTACTGAGTTAATAATTTTAATTGGTTTGTTGTTTGGCTTAGTTATCTTTGCTGGAACTTTAACCAATTTTTTACGTTCTCGCATTCTATCTTTTACTGGAATCAATCGTGGCGCTCAAGAAGCGATAGTAATACTTTTCAAATATGGTTTAATTTTTATTGGCACACTAGTACTGCTACAAATTTGGGGGCTTGACATTAGCTCTTTGACAATCTTAGCAAGTGCTTTAAGCGTTGGAATTGGCTTTGGTTTACAGGATATTGCAAAGAATTTTGGTAGTGGTTTAGTACTAGTATTTGAGCGTCCAATTCAGGTTGGAGATTTTGTGGAAGTTGGGGAATATACAGGTACTGTCGAGCGAATAGGTGGCAGAAGTACCGAGATTCGGACTCTTGACCACGTTTCAATTATTGTACCCAACTCTCGCTTCTTGGAAAAAGAAGTAATCAATTGGAGCCACCGCAACCCGATTTCCCGGATTCATCTCCCTGTTGGCGTTGCTTATAGTTCAGATCCCAAAGTTGTACAAGCTGCTTTGTTAGAAGCAGCCTCTAAGCATCCCAATGTATTACAGGCTCCTTCTCCTCTAGTACTGTTTAAAGAGTTTGGTAACAACAGCTTAAATTTTGAGTTATTAGTATGGACTGCGGAACCTAATAAACAATTCTTGCTCAAAAGTGATTTATACTACAATATCTACGAAATATTACAGCAAAGACAAATTGAAATCCCCTTCCCTCAATTAGATTTACATATGCGTTCTGGCACGTTGGAATTTACGCCAGAAATGCAGTTAGGCTTAATGCAAATGTTTGAACGATTGTCAAATCATGAAAAACGCATAGATCCAATCAATCCAAGTCAAAATCAAAAGTAAATTCGGAATCAGTATCCCGCTTGTTTGTCTACGACATTCCATAAGGGTTGACCAGTTTGGTAGCGTTTGAGATTGTCGATAAACAGTTGTGCTATACGCTCTCTCAGTCGTGGTGACAGGGCTGAACAATGGGGTGTGATAAAGGCGTTCGGCAACGACCACAAGGGGCTTTCCGGTGGTAGAGGTTCTGTAGCCACTGTATCTAATCCAGCACCCGCAATCCATCCTTCATTTAATGTGGTTATCAAAATTTGGTAGCGGTTCGGGATGGCGGCGACTACCCCAAACTCTAACTCCAAAGGCTTTAGCGCGAGATGCGTTGGCGTAGCCCGCCGAAGGCTTCGCCTGATCAATGTATTAGCTTTGGTTATTCAGCATCTCCATAGCTATTTTTAAGCTAGCTTTCATCCGATTAAATGCTTCCGCCAACCCGCCAATTTCATCATTAGAGCTTTCTTCAAAATCAGCGCTCATATCACCAATACTAACTTTTTGAGCTATTTTCTCTATTCTTCTGATGCGTTGAATCACATATTTTTTGATTAAGAAGTTAATTAAGAAAACTATGAGCGCAAAGATCGCAATTAAAAGTCCCATAATTAATATCCAAGTCCGTTTAGCATTGGCAAAAATATCTTCGGAAGGAACAGAGACTATTTGGGCAGAAACAATTTGATTGAGTTGCCAGCCAAAACCATTTTCCGAGCCATAGGTTAACAACTGACTCTTAGGAGCCTGATCTGGTGTAGTATGACATTGCAGACATTGCTGCTGTGTAATCTTGAGTGGTCGTGCAATGTAAAATACTTCGCCTTCTGCCAAGTTGCGAAAGCCAGTAATTTCTAGAGTATTGGGTTCGTTGCGAAAACGCTCTACAAGTTTAGTTTCAAAACTATCGGCTTTATCTGCTAAATTAGTTGGATTAAGTGTTGCGTCTTTATGAAAAAAATTTCTATATTCTGGCTTTTTACGAAAATTATCAAAAACCTCTTTAGAGGAAAAACTTGGTACTATTTCAGGCATGAACGTTGGGTTAGTATCTAGACTAGGTTCCAATAGGGGAACTATACGATTTTGTGTATAGTTTCTAACTGCATTCACCATTTGGATAAGAATCTGCGCTTGGGAAGCCACTTCATTTTGTGCCCTTCGCTGAAGTACACTAGATAAGGCAACGCCACTACCTAAAATACTGACTATGAAAATTAATATTAAAAGTAAGTTAAATTTAGCACCTATTTTTAGGTTTTTTAACGTAATGTTGTTTAACATAAGCTAACCAACGAAGGTAGTATCTGAGTTTGTCTAATATTTATTTATACCTGTTAGAAACCATGTCAGCGATATTTAAATAAATATTAATTTTTTGCTGAAATTTAAACTATTTAGGCAGTAGTCAAACTCATCTAAATTAGTCTTGAAAGCGAAGTTATTTCCTTAACCATAATTATTAATGATGTTTTTGCGATTTCCCCGTCGTTTATTTCTATTTAATCTGCTAGGTTTGACATTTGCCGCCTGCCAATCACAACGGCAGTTTGAGGGCACATTAACTCTTGGTGTTATCAACTATGGTGGAAGCGATAAGATAATTAGCCAATATGCTAAATTTAATAGCTACTTGGGTGAAAAAACAAACTCATATATTCAGCTAGAGCCTGCTTTTAATGAAAACAAAGCGGTTGAGCGCCTTCAGGCTCGTGCTTGGTCGTTAGTATTTGCTCCACCGGGTTTAGCAGCTGTTGCGATCGCACGTCACCAATATGTTCCCCTGTTTCCTTTAATAGGTATTAGTAATCTGCGTTCAATCTTCGTTGTTCGCAATGATAATCCGATAACCGACTTGAAACAGCTACAAGGTAAAACAGTGGCTTTAGGTCAGTTAGGTTCAGCCACAGGATATTATTTTCCACTTTACAATCTTTTTGGTACAACACTGGCTGACATCCTCTTTGCACCCACGCCCAAAGCCGCGCTGGAATTAGTTGCTGAAGAAAAAGCGATCGCCTGTGCTGTCTCGGAGGCTGAATTGAGCCTCTACGGTTCTCAGTTGGGGTCAACCCAATTCCGCATCCTATTTAAAGACCCTCACTATGTACCATTAGGCGTAGTCTTGATTGGGCCTAATGTAGAACGTAACCGTCAAGAGTTCATCCGCAAAGTAATGAGCGATGCGCCTTCTAGTTTAGCTCAAGAAGTAGGGTATGTACCCAACGGACAAGTACCAGATTACAAATACATGATTTCTGTAGTTGATCGAGTCAGTTCCATTACTTCTGGACTGCAAAAAAAGCCTGTCCGTTTATTTTAGTTGACATCACAGATTGCTCAAAAAAACAATTTGAATCGTGCTAGTTGGTTTTGAATCGTTCCTGTGAGGATGCTATTTAGTTCTGCGATGTCTTGGAATTGCAAAATTTGCTGTGTCGGTAAATCGAAGGGAAATTGCCCTTCAAAGTCTGGACGTTGCATATGCGCTAGTAAAATCTGTTCAGACCGCTTACTTTGGATGGCATAGCCAATCTCAATACAGACATTCGGGCTAGGAATTACTTGAGGAGTTTCTTTACCGTCAATACTAGCAATGGGTGTGGTGTCAGCGATAAATAATAAACTCCTACGGATTTTTCGCATGATCGTGCGGTTAATCCGTACAGAAGCACCGATAGGGCGAGAGGATTCTACTAATGTTAGAGGAAAGCGCGATCGCAAGTTTAAACTGTCCAAACTTTTTCGCAGTTCTTCTCTGAGAATATTAGTCGCTGCGGCATACTCAGTTTGATAGGATAAAAAAATCGTTGGTTCTAACTGAGCCAATAGCGCCTGCTTGGTGAAATAAATTTCATGACTAATTAAGTCAATGTTGGCGACGCAATAGCCACCACTACCTTCAATATAAAATTCAATATTTTCCCCTTCCAGATAGCGTCCAAACCAAGTTGATTTCTTAACCTCGTCGCTTTCTTCCAAAAAGTCTGCTCGTAATGCTGATCTCAACAGGCTTTTTTTGCTTAAGCGAATGTCTGGCGGACGTTTTTCCAGTTCTGGAATCGGCTCGTAATCCTGTAGATACCACGCTCTGAGCGCAATAATTGACATAAGGCGCTATTTAAACTGTTTTTCACTATTCAACTTCGTATAATCTTACACTAAGAGCAGTCCCTATCTCAGACTTCTCTTTAAACACAACAACACCCAAACCTGTACTCGCTGAACTATCTCCTCTCCTTCTTTATCCTAACCAGGGATGTACTAACTTCCATAGCTTGTGTAAACAAGTTATGAAAACCAGTTACAGCGCCCCCTAATCTTCCATATTTGAGGAAATAGCAGTTTTCGCGTTGGGTGTTGCTGTGTTTTGACGAGACAGATGTAAGTTAAACAGCGTCTTTTACCTCTTACTACATTCCAGATGCAACTCTTCTATCTGCCAGGGAAGCTTATTTATTAACTTCAATTATTAGATTATCACTTCTGGATAGGAAGGATTATGTTTGCAACTAAACTTTACTGAGGAGCAGGGGGGAAGAAATCGGACAGTCGTATTGGACGCAGGAATTGAGTAATTTAATTTTTGGATGTCCCTTATTTTTTCATAAGAGTCATGCAAGAGCGCTAATTTACTTCTTCTAGACGTAAGGCGAACCTTTTATTAGGTTCACCTGCTTGAAACTTTAGCTTAGATGCATTTGACAAAGCTAGAGGCTAGTCTTTATTCTTGATCTAGTCTCTCTTATCTTCAATAATTGCCTGTTCCTTGATGATAATCACTTCAGGCATTGGGCTGCTGGAAACACGGGTATTGATATCCTGAATTTCCTTCTTGGGAGATTCTGCCGTATTTTGGGCAGATAACTTAACATCATGGGTTGAACCTTTGACAGATTCAGTAACATTCTGAGCTGAATCCTTAATTTCTTTCTTGGCAGATTCTGCCGTATTTTGAGCAGATAACTTAATATCGTGGGCTGAACCTTTGACAGATTCAGTAACATTCTGAGCCGATGATTTCAACGATTCAGTCGCATTCTGAGCCGATGATTTAAGGGATTCAGCAGCACTTTTTACAGAGGGTTCGACTGCCTTCGCTGTTCCTTTGACAGTTGAGCGAACATCTTTAGTAGCACCTTCAATTTCCTTAGCCACAGCTTTGGCAGAAGGCTTAATTTCATCGGCAGCGCTTTTAATAGAGTTAGCAGCGTTTTCTACAGAAGGCTGAACACCTTCAATTGTATGCTGAACTGACTCTTTTACCCCTCTAATCGTAGGTTTGACTTCTTCGGATACATTCTTAACTGCATCTACTACAGAAGGTTTAGCCTCTTTAACTGTCTCATTAACTGATTCAGCTATACCTTTAATAGAAGGCTTAGACTCTTCAACTGTTTGCTTGACGGCTTCTGCTGTCCCTTTGATAGATGGCTTGACTTCTTCAATCGTTTCCTTGGTTGCTGTGCCTATGTCTTCTATAGAATGCTTAACACCCTCTGCTACAGAGTTAGCTGCATCTCCTAAATTATCAACAGCCCGGTTAACCGTATCAGCAGTTCCCTTACCAATTATGGCACCAGCAACTGAACCTGCGACAGCACCGATAATGCCTCCAGAGCGAGCGCCTAGTACGCCACCAATTGCAGCGCCAGCTACCCTAGCACTAATGCCTGAATCTGATGAAGAGTCTGAGGTTTCTTCTGGCTGGGATTCAAAATTTTCTTCAGCTTGATTTGAAGACAATTTTTTATCACTCTCACTTTTAACAATCTTTTCCTCACGGACGAGACGATTGGCATCAGTTTGATTCAAAGGTTGCTTGTTGTCATTCATAATACTTTATCCGTTAAATTAGCTTCATTATTAAGCTAACTATTAATCTTAATAATTATCCCTAGCGCAAGGAGTATATATCTACTCATTAATGTTGAACCTAAGTGTAGTTTCAAGATATGAGGTTCCAACTTGCTTGTAGTTGTACTAGGAAAATATCAAATAAATATATTTCGATGAAATTCTTGAAAACCTTGCTCATTAAGGGTTTAAATGTTTATTTCTTAATAGAAAGTTATTATGATGTCACATGGTTTGGAAGCGAACAGTACAGGATGATATTATGCCAAACGACAGATGATCGTTCACTGTTTGATCTGAAAAATTCTCAAGCGATCGCTCTGATACAACACAGCAGAAATAAAACAACCATTCTTATGGGAGAATAAGAAAAGTAAATAAAAAGCTTTAATATCTTTTCCCCTGCAAGAACTGCCTATAAAGGTCAATCCTTTACTTTAGTTAATTTTGACTGGAGGCTTCACGGGAATTTCAATCCAAAACTCTGTACCTTTGCCAGGTTCTGAAATGCACTCCATTATTCCACCATGTTTTTCGACAATGATTTGATAGCTGATTGCCAGCCCCAGCCCTGTACCCTTGCCCACAGGTTTGGTAGTGTAAAACGGGTCAAAAATCCGCTTTTTCACCTCTTCAGTCATTCCGGGCCCATTGTCACAAATACGAATCAACAGACGAGAGTTGTCTGCTGAGATTTGAGTGGAAATGTGGATAGTGGGCATTTGGCATGGGTTATCTGCCTTGTCCACTTGTTTCCTCGTCTCCCCACTCCCCATTACCAGGGCATCTATGGCATTGCTGAGAATATTCATGAATACCTGATTCATTTGACCGGCATAGCATTCTACCCTTGGTATGTCGCCATAATCTTTGATTACCTGAATGCCTGGAAATTCAGAATTTGCTTTCAGCCGATGTTGCAAAATTAATAAAGTGTTCTCAATACCTTCATGCAGGTCAACACGCTTGTTTTCAGCCTCATCCAAGCGAGAAAAATTGCGTAACGACAGCACTATTGAACGGATGCGATCGGTTCCTACTTGCATTGAGGCCATAATTTTTGGGAGGTCTTCTAGCAAAAATTCAAAATCAATCGCTTTGATTGCGGCGCTAATTTCACTATGAGGGTAAGGATAGTGGAACTGGTAGAGGCGTAAAATTTCTAGCAGTTGTTCGGTGTAGTCAGTGGCGTGACAGAGGTTACCGTAGATGAAGTTAACGGGGTTGTTGATTTCGTGGGCGACACCCGCCACCAACTGTCCTAAACCGGACATTTTTTCGGTGTGAATCAATCTTGCCTGTGTTTCTTGGAGTTCATGTAGGGTATGCTCTAACTGTGCAGCTTGAGTTCTAGCTTCAGTTTCGGCATCACAAGTTTGTTCGTAGAGTTGCGCTTGTTGAATAGCGATCGCAGCCTGATCTCCTAGCTGTTGCAATAAATCAATTTCTGCATCTTGCCAATCTCTAGGAGCCTCACACTCATGGGCTATTAATAAGCCCCATAGTTCTATACCTATATTAATCGGAACTATTAAGTTTGCTTGCACTTGCAGACTCTGCAAAAACTCTCGATGACATTTACTTAAAGAAGCTGTGGAAACGTTGTTAACTACCCGTACCCTGCCCTGAAAATATAGATGGGCACACTCATCAGGAAAGCATTCCGGTGCTGCATTCACCCCCAAAACTGACTGCCAATTGCCATTAATCTCTTCTACAATCACCGATTTAGTCTTCACCTGGAAAATCAGCACTCGGTCTGAGTTTAGCAGAGGACGAACTTCCCGAACGATCGATTGCAGAGTTGTCTGCAAGTCTAATGTGCGGCGAATATGCTCTGTAACTTGCTTGAGTACCTTGGTAAACAGTAATGATTTTTCGAGTTCAGAAGTCTGCTCTTGCACCCGCAATTCTAGGTTAGTATTCAGGGATTGTACCTGTTTATACATTTGCTGCTGCTGAATTGCCATTGAGAAATGGTCGTACAAAGCTTGCGCTAATGAAATGTCTTCCGGCTTCCACTCAGGCGCTTGCCCCTTTCTTTGCTCTCGCCAAACCTCAAAGGAAAGCTGAGGTAACAGTTGTCGCCGATTTTTTTCACATCGTCCCGCCCATAAGATTTCCGTTTCAAATTCAGAGCGAAAAATGCTTAATACACCAATAAATTTTTCTCGGTAATGTAGGGGAATTACCATAAGTCCGCGAATTGGAGTAGAACGGAATGCTAAAGCCAAAACTCGCAAACGTGGTTCTTTATAGAGGTCAGCTATTGCCCAAATATTGCCTTCTTTACACTCAGCCATCCAGTTTTGCCAGATGGGATGCTGTTCGATAATACTGTTATCTAACTCGTAGGCAAGTGTCGGTTGGTTGCCTGAAGTGTATAGTTCCCCACTCTGTTCAATATAAAGCCTGCCACCTACTCCATCGAAGGCAGTAATAACTTCTTCTAGCGCCCTTTGCAATTGGATTGTCGGCAGTTTATGCAATAGTGTGGTAACTCGGTTAATAGTAGCTTCTCGCTCTTGTTTAGCGCGGGCTACGGTGAGTAGATTACTTTGAGCGATCGCGATCGCAACTTGGTCAGCTACTTGCTGCAATACTTTTAGTTCCCGCTTCAAAATCTTTCGCGGTTCACTTTGGTGAGATACCAACAATCCCCACAATTTAGGCTTTGCCAATTGTTCTTGTGGATCGCAATCTAAAATTGGCACTACCAACGAAGACTGCACACCCATTGCTTTTAAGTATTGAATATGGCACGGGTTTACCTGCCGATAGTAAATATTAGTTTGTAGACGTTTGCCAGTTTCTTTGGATTGTAGAGGCGATAGCCCGATCTTCCCGTTTGCCACATCAACAATCGAACGTTGCTGTGCTAAGAGAAACATCTCTCTGGCTTCTTGTGGAATATCATGAACTGGGAAGCGTAACCCTAATAAGGATGGCAGACGCTGGTCATGGATAGATTCAGCAATTACTTCACCACTACCATCAGCATCAAAACGATACACCTTTACCCGATCTGCACCCAAATATAAACGTACTTGGCTAACGGTAGTCGTTAATATCTCTTGGAGGTCGAGCGATCGCCTGATCTGTTTTATCATCCGGTGCAGTAAACTTTCTTGGTCTAAGCTTTGCTGCAACCCTTTTGGTTCATCGGTAAATGCCATTGTCTATATACACCACGACTGAAGTATAATTATTTTTATAATTGTCACTAATCAGAGTTTTCAACTTAACAATGCTTTGAGTTTTATTCCATTTCCAGAGATTCCTGCTACAAATGCGTTGCTAAAGCCGTACATCTGTTGCAAATATTTTTGGAACTGGATCAGAGCATATTTGAAAAGGAGCAGATATTCTGCTTGATCCCCATAGCCCTTTTAAAGTTGATTTAAGGAAATATCAAACCGCTTGGTATATCATTAAAGACTTCCCAAAGATCCTTTCAAATTTTAAGTTAAGAAAATTTTAATCATTGACACCTATTAATTTTATATTCTTAATCAGTAAAATATTTGAGTAAAATTACTTATAAACTAAGTCTTAATAATTGCTTTAAATTAAAAATATTTTTTCCAATTTTTGCCCATTAATCCAATTAATTAAAATTTTTTCAAAAAAAACTAAATTACTGACAACTTTTTTAAATATTTTTGGCTGGGGAATTTTACTATTCCCCCTCTAATTACTGAATTTATGTTGAATGTAACTATAGCAATCCGATAGCGAAGCGGTAGCGAGTCATCGAGCGTCTTTGATTTCTGAATCACTCGTAGAGGTAAGGGACTGGGGGTTAGGGACTGAGAAGAAGGAATAAAGGTGTGCTGAGTTTTGTTAAAAAATCAAATATGAGTCCTATATTTTGATTAAATTATTCGTAAATTACTGTTAAAGATAGTAATTTACGAATTTCTTCACGAACACTCATGAGGGTTTTACCGAGATGGTTTTGGCCGGCTTTATTAGCACCACAGCCCCAAAAAGAATCGGTTGGGGAATTTTCAACCAAAATCTCATCGCCTGTTTTTAGGAGAACTTCTCTAATATCAGTATGAGTGAGAAACTTTTTGAGTACAGCTTCTCGCATAATTTGAGTTTTGACTAAATTCCAGTCTCGACGGAGTTGGCGAGTGCTACATCTTCCCAAAGCGGCAGCTTCTTCTGGGGTAGCGGCAGCATGGATGAGGGGTATAATTGCCGCATCTGTGCTGCCTACAAACTTTTGCGCTTGATAATAATGCTCAACTGTTGGCCAGTAAGTACCCTGGATGTGGATTCCGTGGGGAGAAAAGTTAGAAAAACAGCCATAAGGCTGCCAAACCTTATAAAAGTAAATGGTCATTTGAAAATTGCTCTTTTATATATCAATTTCAGGGTAGCTGAAAGATCGCACTCGCAACCCAAAATCGAGTTTATCAAACAGATTTTCTCTCGGTTTATATCACTAGGGATTCTTCCCAACGACTTATAAAGATTCTTACTTCGCTGCAATACAGCCTAAACCTCAGCCCCACCTCTTCTCCTTAGCAAACCTACGGTATACACACAAGTCATCGAATTACCTCCAAACCTCACCCTGTCCTATCAGACATCCTTAGTAAGGAGAGGGACAGGTTTTGCTCAGTACTTACGCAACTGGCACAAGCAATTGTTTGGTGTAACCGCGCCGCACACCAAACAATTATGCGATAAACATGGGAACAGTCGGACGTTTGAGTTGTTGAACTAAATAATTTGATAGATGGTTTAACCAGTGTTATAAGCTAAATCTTTCTTGGAATACTAGTGTACTACTAGATAGCGATCGCCCTGTACCAGTTGCGTCAGTTATGCTAATACCCATGTACCAAAATTTAGCGATCGCCTGTGCCAGTTGCCTAAGTCCTGGTTAACAATGATTTGCCTGCTCCCGGTAAGCCAGATACTAATCCACTGATATAGCGGGGTAAGTAGCCAGCAACACAATCAACAAGCCATAATCGATAGCCGAGAAAAATGGATGGGTGTTGTGGACAATGGTTTCACATCTATCGGAGGATTGCTAAGAAGTCAACACGTCGCAACAAGGGCCAAGTTAATTTTGAGTCTAAACCAGAATCGGTAAGGTAATCATAAATTCTGCTCCAACGCCTGGAGTAGAATTCACATCCAAAGTTCCGCCATGTTTTTCTACAACAATAGACTGAGCGATCGCTAATCCTAATCCTGTTCCTTTACCAACACCTTTCGTAGTAAACAAGTGGTCAAATACTTTTTGTTTGACTGATTCACTCATACCTTGACCATTGTCAGCAATCTTTACCTCAACCTGTTTCTCTTTCAATGAGGTGGTAATTGTAATCAAATTAGGATCGGCTTTAATCTCTTCAAAACTCCGACCTATATTTGATTCATCCAAGGCATCAATAGCATTCGCTAAGATATTCATAAATACTTGATTTAATTGTCCTGGAAAGCATTCAATTTGGGGCAAGTTACTGTACTCCGTCACTATTTCAATTGCCGGACGGCTGTCATTGGCTTTGAGACGATGTTTTAAAATTAGAATTGTACTATCAATGCCTTCATGAATGTTAAACGGTACTTTGTAATCTCTATCGGCACGAGAGAAAGTGCGAAGACTGGTACTGATATTTTTGAGCCTGTCACACGCTATAGTCATCGAATCAATGATCTTGGGAAAATCTTCTAAGGTATATTCCAAGTCGATTTCTTCGGCATGAGTGAGAATTTCATTTCCCGGAGTTGGAAACTTTTGTTCATATAGTTTCAAGTGTTCAATAACATCAATAAAGCTTGGTTTAACTTGTTTGAGACTGGCAGCAATAAAACCGAGAGGATTATTCATTTCATGAGCTACCCCAGCAACTAAGTTACCCAATGCAGACATCTTTTCACTTTGCACTATTTGTAGTTGAGCTTGTTGCAAATCTTGTAAAGCTTGCCCGGCTTGTTGATAAAGCCGCGCATTTTCTAAAGCAATTGCTGCTTGGGAGGACAGTAGGTTAATCACCTGTAAACGGTTACTAGTAAATACCCCTTGATTCAGTTGATTTTCTAGGTAAAGAATTCCTAACAAATGACCTTGTTTAATAATAGGTGTACATAATACACTCTGAGGTTGATGTTGGAGCATATATTCACCAATTACACCAGGAATATTTGTTTGGCAGTTGTCTATAATGACGGTTTCTTGAGTATTCTTAACGTAATTGATCAGTTTTCTAGGGATATCTTGACAAGTATCTAGTAGTTGTGATTCAAGAATGGTTTTGACGTCAGCCTGGGAATTCGACTGTTGATCGATAAAGGTAATTGCCCGCACTTGCCAAATGTCTTCTTGAGGAAGAATTAATACAGATGTTTTTGCACCAGAATTTTCTAAAATAATGCGGGTGAGGCTGCTGATGAGTGCGTCTAATTCTATACAACTGGAGATGGTTTGAGCAGCTTTGAGAATGCAGGTCAAATCTAGAGCATCAGAAATATTAGTACTGCTGGTGGTATAAGTAGATGTACGGGCGATGCTGGCTATGGTTTCTAAGGGATTGAAGTTGAATTCTTGCTGTTGCAAAATTGGTTTGAGTAATTTGGGATAGCGTTTTTCCAAGTCATCAGTTTTGGCTTTGGCTCCCCAACGGGCATAGCAGTAATATGCTTGTTGCAGATATCCTTCTGCGGCTTTTTCTTTACTCCATTCTAGGTAAAATTTGGCAGCAAGTTCGTTAGCGATCGCTGCTTCCTGAATATAGTCATTGGCGATCGCTTCTTGGATAGCGATTTCATAATAATCTGCGGCTTGTAGGCGATCGCCAGTTACACGAGCTTGTTCAGCCAAAATTAAATTGTACTTATGCTGATAATTGACTGGTGCATGAGCCGCCCATTCTTGCATTTTTGATTGGTTTTCGGCTACTTTCTGGAGATAAAGCTGTTGCTGTGCTTCATTTACCTGAGAACAAAGAGCTAACAAATTTAGAGATTGATAGAAATTCCGCAAAGGAACAATTAATAAGCCTGCTGCTCCCTGCTCATACTGCTCAAATTTCTGGGAATGTTCCCAAGCAGATTCGTATTCACCAAAAAGATAAGCCAATAGCGTTTTTGCTAGATAGACATAACAAATACCATTGATATTGTTTGTTTCAATCAAAGTTGGTAACATCTCGACTTCGTGAAAATGCTTACCAATTAAACAGCAGGGATTGATCGCTTCTCCTTGTAAATTTAGAACTGTCTGCCGCCAGATATTTCCCCAAACTAGAGATACCTCTTGTTTAATTTGCTGCATGAGGTCGCAATATTTATCTGCTTCCACCACAGCATTCTCTAGGTTTTCTCCGCTCCAAAAAAGAAATTGACAATAGCAATTGGCACAATAGCCTACATATTCTAAATTACCAGTTTCTAATCCACTTTCCAGTCCATCCAAAAATAAATTCAATGTGGATTTTATTGAATCTTTCCAGTGTTTAATAAAAAGACTAAATGTTAGATAAACTCTACTTTTAAGTTCTTTAGCTTGAAATTTTTCTAAAAGTTGTACTGCTAGCTTTCCAAAATTATATCCATCTTCAATTGCACCAATACTGCACAAAAATAATCCATAGAGACTGTAAGCAACAGCCGCCTGTGGTGAGTTGCCATACTGGATACAAATTCTGATCATTGTAAAAATCTTGAGCGGCAATAACATCGGTTTAGCTATATAAACCGGGGCAAACAAACCCGATAAAATGCGGAGTGCAACTAATTTTTGGGGATCAGTTATTTCTGGCAAATCTGCCAATGCTGGAATTGACTGATGAACCAATATTTGTTGCAACTGGTCATGTTCATCAAAAATCATTTGAGTGTTACCGTCTTCAGGTAAGGTCAAATCTAGTAATTGAAGTGCTTCTCTACCCGTGGCTATTGCTTCAATAAATTTATTTTGCGCCGTATAAGATTGGATTTGAATTTCATAGGTACGAACTTTTTCCAATGGAGATTTAGCGTTTTTGAGAATAATCTCTACTAATGATTTTGATGACTCAAAGTTTGTATTGAGATATTCTGCTTCAGCCGCAGATTCGTAAACAGCAAGGGTCAACTCGTAGCTGTTTTGCCAAGCATTTATCGGTAATAGAAGCATCGCAACTTTTAAATACTCCACTGCTGTTGCATAAGCAGTCGAGTTCTTGGCTTTACAACCAGCTATCAGATTTAATCGGGATAGATGTTCTCGTTCGGCAGGTTCCTCTAATAAACTCAGTCCGTAGTTAAATTGGTTAACGATCGCAAAAATTCCTGACTCTTGTTGGTCTGGAGGTGTATTCTGGAACAACAATCGACCAATTTGCAGATGTGTTGACTGTTTTTGTGCTTCTGGAATAAGTGAATAGGCAGCTTGCTGGACGCGATCGTGTAAAAATTTATATACAACCATCTCAGAATGTTCTTGAGTAGCTGTTTGATTTTCTGAACCAACAAAAAACTTATAAACCTCACTTTGTGGCAAAATCAACCCTTCTTGCAAAGCCTTCCACAAACAATCTGCGGTTTCTAACTCCGATTGTTTGGAAACAATCGCTAATGTTTTTAAATCGAACTGATTCCCAATACAAGCAGCTAGCTTCAATTGTTGTTGAGTTGATTCTGGTAATCTTCGTAATTGGAAAAGCATAAACTCAACAACATCGTCTGCTAGAGTTTGCTGATTTATTTGGGAAATGTCACATTGCCAGCATCCCTCTAAAAAATTGAATTGAATTAGTTTATCTTGATGTAATGCTTTGAGAAGCTGAGTTGCAAAAAATGGATTCCCTTGAGCTTTACGATAAATCAATTGTGAAAGAGATAAAGCCACATTTTCTGTACAATTTAACGTATCAGCTACAAGTTGATTCAATTGTAATTGGTTGAGCGGTTTCAGGGTAAGGCTATTCACCGTTACACCTATTTTGCGAATTTCATCCAACATCACCATCAACGGATGTGCTGGAAATACCTCATTGTCCCGATACGCACCAATTAATAATAAATATCCCTGGTTAGTTTCATTCATTAATAATTGCATGAGCTTCAATGAAGCCGAATCTACCCACTGCAAGTCATCTAAGAATATTACTAAGGGATGGTCTTTAGTTGTAAATACTTGAAGAAATTTATGAAATAATAAATTAAATCGATTTTGTGCTGCGCTACCTGATAATTCTGGTGCAGGTAGCTGTTTGCCAATAATTCTTTCTAATTCGGGAATGACTTCAATAATTACTTGTCCATCTTCACCTAATGCATGAAGAATTTTATTTTTCCATTTTTGTATTTGTACATCACTTTCTGCTAGTAATTGCTCCATGAAATTACGGAAAGCCTGGACAAATGCAGAAAAAGGAATATTCCGATTAAATTGGTCAAATTTGCCTTTGATAAAATAACCGCGTTGACGAACAATAGGTTTATGGATTTCGTTAACAACAGCAGTTTTACCGATACCCGAAAAACCAGCTACCAGGGTTATTTCAACTGCACCCAAGCTAACTTTTTCAAATGCTTGTAGTAGGGTTTTTACTTCTGCTTCTCGTCCATAAAGTTTATCAGGGATAATAAATCTGTCGCACACATCCCTTTGTGCAATTGGAAAATTTTCAATTTTGGCTGTTGCCTTCAGTTGAGCATAACAAACTTCTAAATCATGCTTTAACCCTAATACACTCTGATAGCGATCTTCAGCATTTTTTGCCATCAATTTGCTGACTATCTCCGAAATCGTAGACGGGATTTGTGGGTTAATTTCATGTACTAAAGGAGCTGCTTTAGCAATATGACAATGCACCAATTCCATTGGGTCATTTGATTGAAAAGGTAATTCTCCTGTGAGTAACTCGTAGAAAGTTACCCCAACTGAATAGAAATCAGTCCGGTAGTCAATCCCCCGATTCATTCTCCCTGTTTGTTCTGGGGAAATATAAGCTAATGTCCCTTCTAAAACATTGAAACTGATTAGCGTTTGCGTTTCCCTTGGTAATAGCGATGCAATACTAAAGTCAATTAATTTAACTTGTTTTGTTTTAGGATTAATTAAAATATTGCTCGGTTTGATGTCTTTATGAATGATGTGCTGACTATAGAGTATCTCTAAGGTATTACACAACGCGATCGCTATTTGTAAAAACTCTTGTAAAAACCTGATATCTCGTGTATCGTTACAAGCAAAATAATCTTTGAGAGAAATGCCGCCAAAATCTTCCATCACCAACGCATAGCTATTTTGATATGCCTCCAGGCTATAGGTTTGGATGATCGGCAATGAGTTTAGATTTTTGGCAATCGTGTACTGATTACGAAACTGCACCAGTTCATTGAAGGAGGGATATGGATTTTTCAGCAGTTTGATCACTACAGGTAATAAGTCAGTTTCTCGATACCCTCGATAAACTATAGTTCTCGAACCATTATAGATTTCTTCGATGATCTGATATCCATAAATACTAATATGAGTGCTGAACATACTGCTAAATCCGAGTTATTTCTAAACTTATTATTCCCAAATTAGCAACGGCAATTTAATGTTAATCACTAAATATTATGAGCTAACTTTAAATTTAGAATTCCCAGGTTCTTGATAAAACTCGGTGACAACCAAATTTATCCAGACTTTGTTTCTAAAGTCCAGTAGTGGGGACAAACTTTTAAGTCATCAAATGCAGATATAGAATACCCCATACAAAAGCTTTGAGGTACTCAGTAAGAAGCTGCAAAGCGTAAGCTAGTAACAAAAATGCGCTAAGGATTAGGAAAAGGGAAAGGTTTTGAATCGCTTTCCTTTTTCCACTTTAACCTTTAAAGAGCCAAGTTCATCAGAGTGAACTACTAATACCTGCTGGGATTTTTAGTTAAGTTTCGTAGTCTAACTAGAGGCAATTAGCTGCTTAAATTGGAGAGACTATTTTATTATTGATGGGCAGCAGGAATTTGTTACTTTGTCGGCTGTCATTGGGGAGGGTTATGTTTGAACCAGCCCTCAATCACGTTTTTCTGGAATTACTGCATAAGCATCAATTTCAAATAACATACCGTCAAGTGCAAGCCTTGGAACGGGAATAAGAGTGTTTGCTGGTGGTTTATATCCCCAAAAATTTCTAATTTCACGTCCTAACGGGAGCAATTTATTTTGGTTGTAATCCACTATAAGAATAGTAGTTTTTGCTACATCTTGTGGTTGTGCACCAACGGCTGCTAAGGCGAAACGGAGGTTTTTAAAAGCTTGTATTAATTGCTGTTCAAAGTCATCGGAGACAAGATTCCCTTGTAAATCCGACCCAAATTGACCAGAAATATAGACGGTTCTCGCCCTTGATGGTGCAACAGCTATATGACTATAGCCATTTTGGGTTGCATCATATAACGTTGGTGGGTTCACCAATTTCAACTCTTTGTTGTCTTTAGCGCTCACTTCCTTTTGTGTTCCCACCATCAAGGCGGTAGTTACTCCGCTACCTCCAAGCCACAAAAGTGCATTTCGTCGTGAGAAGTTTGTCACTAGTGAGTTAACAGCACTGGTAATACGTCTAGTCATTAAAGCTCCTTAAATATGAGTTCTCTATTTTGCTAATACTTACTCTTATTATCTATTAACTTGAGTAAAAAAGCACTAGTAAATAAAATTATTTAAGTGTGGTCACGCAATTACAACACCTCAATTCGGGTTAGTTGGTTTAGGGAACTCCAAAAAATAAATTATCCATTTCTGGACTTCACTACGACTTTCCCTCCCCTTGCTCCCTGCCTCTATAGCGTACCCCTTTGGGGAAGCAAGCTCCCGCAGGGATGGTATATTTTTTTATTTGGAAATCTCTTAAAGGGAATAGGTAAGGCTTAAATCTTGGCGATTCTAAAAAGTTGCAGCAGATCCAAATCAGCCAAGGTAGCAGGGCGGAGGTTTATCCTCATCGAAGGTGGTACGGTATGTTCATGCTGTTTGGGAAGCCATTCAGGTTGGCTCAAACCGCAGATATCCAAAGTGTTTGCGTGAGAAGATGCGATCTCGGCACGGACGAGTTTTTATTCGTTAATTACTTAGCCTCAGCTTTTTTGCACTTTTTTCAACCCGTCGAACTCACTTTCAAAATTATTAACCCGATGACGATATTGATGTAGCAACAAAGCTGCTCCAGTAAAACCCAAGCCAAGTAACATCGTTGTAGCTGCTGGTTCTGGAACTCTTTGAGGAGTCCGTATAGAGAAATTTAGTACAGCTATACCCCTAGAGGTTAAGGGTCCATCAGTTGAACCTGGAGTCAGCCTGTCTTCTTGGGTAAAAGTTATTAAGCCTGTAGCATTCTCGAATATACCAGTTCCATCAGTAACATTTATGATGCCACCACCGACAATAGTTTGTTGAACCAGATCGATAACAGCGCTATCGCTTGCTCTTCCAAATAACTCATTAGAACCACCAAAATAGCGATCGCCACGAAGGTTGCCTTCTACGCCAAATACAGATGGATCTGCATCAAATGTGCTGAATATTTGGGTTCCGCGTTCCTCAAAACGCCCATAAGTTCTGCTGTCAAAGTTAGTTAATCCGAAAGGGGCATCACCAATACTTTCACCTAAAACGGCTACATCTAGAATGTTTTTTTCCTCATTAAAAACTGGACCAAAGATAGCTAGTGCGTCGTAAGTAATACTAAAGTTATAAATATTTTCCGTACTCTGTGCGGTTACTTCTTGTACATTCGCTCCAAAACTAAACAAAGTTAAGGCTACGGGAATGAACCATGTGACTTTTTGACAGAGCATGATAGTCCTTTGTTTTTTAAGTTAAAACACAATTAGTGTCTTATACCAATTTAATATGAAGCTGCATAGAATAGAGCTTCCAGGATAAAGTTATAAGAAGAGACAGAAATTACCTCCTCAAATGTAAGTTGGTCGAATATTTCTTGGATGCGATCACGTAAAGCTTGTAAAGAAGAGAAAAGTTGATTTTTGAGTGGTTTTTTGAGGAGATGCCAAAGTCTTTCAATCGGATTGAGTTCTGGGGCTGAAGGTGGTTGAAACAGAGGAATAATATTTTCTGGCCAACAAATCGCTGAACTTGTATGAGCAGGTGCTTGGTCAACCTGTAAAATCGCGTAATCCCCACCTAATTGTTGAGATAGCCAGTCCAAAAACTGTTGAAAACACTCGCCATTCAATTTCGGATACTCGTAATGTTGTGGTCTCCAGTTAATGGTTCAATTGCACCATAAATCCAAAAATTGTCCCTCGGCCATTTCACCTCAACCGTGGGTTTAACACCTGAAGCTGTAATTACTTTGCCTGTGAGAGTTTTTAGTCCAACCCTTGTTTCATCCTGACACAGGTAGCGAACACACTTGCCGGGTGCTAGATTTTCTTCTAGACAGTTGAGAATAATGCCGAGTTTTTTTTAAACTCAGATACCAACTTTTCATCCTGCTTATAGCTTTGAGGACGTGGTACTTTTAATTTTGCCCCTAATCGATATCGAACCAACGCATAAACCGTTGCATATTCAATATCTTGTCCATGTTCTTGTTTCAACCATTCAACTATTGCACCATAGCTGGCAACCCCTTTCCCTGTTTTTAACTCCTCCTGGAGTGCTGCGATCGCAGCATCATCGATCTTCCGCTTTGCCCCTGGTGCTTTCTTGATTTCTAATAAGCCTGACAGCCCATCAGTTCTGTACTTCTGCAACCATCTCGTGACTGTTGAAGTATCTCGTGCCAAGCGTTTTCCGATTTCTTGCTGTTCCTTTACTTGTCCGCTTTTGATCCACCACAACATAATAAGTTTTTCTTTCTGGTTTCCCAAGTTGGCTGTTTGCAGACGTTTTTTTAGTTCTTCTTCGCTCTCTGCGATTTCAATCTCAAAAGGACGGCTCATGGGTATTCAAATTTATTAAGTTTGCTTCCATCCATTATATGTAGCTTCATATTAAATTGGTATTACTCAAAATAATACTAGAACCTACGCACTAAACACCTCCGGTAATGACAGATCAAGCCGTCTGTTCGCAGTTGACCATCCACGGAATACCGAATTGATCGACCAACATACCAAAGCGGACAGACCAGAAAGTTGATTCGAGCGGCATCTTCACTTTTCCGTTTTCTGCCAGGGCATGAAACACACGTTCTGCCTTTGCTGGTTCGTCAACGCTGATTTCCACGTAGAAGCCCTGGAGTGTTTCAAAATACCCCAGGGCTATCAGACCCTATTAAGAGGCGATCACCAAAAGTGAGGCAGATGTGCATGATTTTGTCATGCCATCCAGCAGGCACATATTTCTGCTGAAGGTGCATCAGAGTGAGTGAGCATCATGACAATTTTGCCGCCCAGACATTGCTCATAAAACTTGAATGCTGTTTCACAGTTGCCGTTGAACATGAGATAAGGATTAATTTTCATCGGGCGCTCCTAACTTTTTCTTAGGGAACTCCAAAAAATAAATTATCCAATTTCTAAAAGCCACGCTTTTTCGAGGCTTGAGGACTTCCCGTGAAAAGTCAGATCAATGACAGATTATCTTTTTCTGCGTCTGCTATCTAATAAATTAACCGCAGCACCAGCAGCAGCACCATTGACACCATTTTTCCACGTAGTTCTACAACCACCAGAAATTGCACCTGCCAATACACCAGCACCAGCACCTACAGCGATATCTTGAACAGGTAAACGTACTTTTCTTCTTCTGGCTGCGGTGCGTCTTGCACCATTGGCAGCATTAACAGCAGCACCAGCAGCAGCACCTTTAAAAGCATTGTCTAATACCGAACCACAATTTGTTAAAACCCCACTTAATACACCTGCCCCGGCTCCAATGGCTGCATTATTAAGAACTCGGTCATCGGCAGAAGCAGGTTGAACCGGGATTAAGCTAGTACCAGCTAAAGTAGCAGCCATCAAGCCAGGTAGGAATGCGCGTTTTAGCATATTTTGCATGGTAGTACCCTCTAAAAATCTTACGATTGGTGAACAACCAAATTTCGGTGCGCTCGCTAATCCTTGTATTTCTGATTTTAGACAATAGCCATATTATCTAAAATAAGGATATTTGGATAATTGCACATACTAATAACGTAATTTTAGCCCAAAGCTTGTTGTATTTACTGAGTAGACAATAAATAAACTGACACATTAACTAAAAAACGGTAAACCAAAAAGTTTTTCCTCAAAGAGCGATCGCTTTGACGGGAAAGTTGGGAATGTTTTGGAAAATTTTTCTAAACCCATTAATCCCTTGGAAGCTAGCGTACCTGAAGCATCAGGGGGATGGCTTTTAGGTATGAGTGCGATCGCCCACATCATGCTTGTGAAGCGTCGGCGTTAATTAATTACTCACCGTTCTCGATTACACAACGGAATTATCTCAGAGGATAAAAATTAGGATATAGAATCCCTGGCAGCAAGAAATTCGGTAATTTGGGAGGGTATATTTTCAGGTGCAGAGATACCAAGAATTACAGAAGAAAGATAAATTACTTACGTTCAGTTGGCAACCAGTAGTTAAGTAGACGGCATCCGCGATTTTGAACAGATGCCAAGGCTTGCAACCGCATCAAGGGGAGACTGTAGTGTGAGTGAGAATAGACTCGATTAGCCACTGAATCACTCAAAAGGGCTATTGTCTCGAAGACGATGATCTTACTTTTTCGCGTTGCTCCCGCTTTTAGTTCAGGCACAAGACTATCTTTATATCCCCGCCGGCGTTGAGCATTGGTGCAGTCCAACTGCATTGTTGAAATTTAAAGGGATACGCTATTTTGCGATCGCAGAAGGTTGGATTCCAAATTATACAGGTACTCAAGTGAGTGATTCGCTCCAAAAGCCGCGTTAAAGCTCATTGAGCTTGTAGTCCTGTGTGATTGTTATCACTTTATATAGCCCTAAACTCAATGTCCATTATCTCGTGAAAAGTCACATTGGCGGTGGGTTGAGACGAATTTGGTCTTCTGGCAAAGTAATCAAATTGAAAGCCTGCCACTTGGTTGTAACATACTTAAATTTACCAATACCAAAGTCTTGATTAGTAGTCCAGTTATCCCACTTTGCAGTTAAATTGAACCAGTAATCTCCTCCTTCACTAAGAACATAGCGAGCTTTAGAGCGATCGTCAGGTTTGTTAAAATTATCTACTACAAGTCGAGCTTGAACTGTGGTAAACATCCCCATTACATCAATGGGATTAATAGATGCCCGACCGGGTGGCCAAAAGTGGAAGTTGTAACCATTACCTGCTTTGACAGAGATACTTCCGTCAGACTCATATCTAACATTAGCTGGTCGATTAATATCCCCTACGTAATCTTCCCTATAGGCAGCACCTTCAACTCTCACAGAACTTTGCAGAATATGCCACTTTTTATCTGTCTTACTCAGATAGTAAGCCTTAATATTTTTTATCTGCACACGAGTGTTAGTTGCAGAATTACCTTCAGACGTTTCATATAATTGCCCCCATGCTGTCATTGCTGTAAAAGTACCTGGATCATCACTACCTACACGTGGTCCGGTAGCCCAATTATAAGATAAAGGAACTCCATGTGGTATCCCCTCATGAGGTGGTTGCATATCATAAATAATGGTTTCAATAGAGTTGATTGGTTTGGGTGTCTGTGAATCTACTCTGTAGGAAAAGCTGCTAGTAATTATTGCAGTAAATATACATACTATAATTAATAAAAACTTAATTTTCCTAAGATTATATCCAAGTATTAACACGGTATTTATCAAGATATAGTGCCTAAATGCTGTCAGTTTGCAGTCATTTTTATAACACACTACTTTTTAAATAGCAATTTAAAATAGTAATTATGCAAATGGCAGATGTGATAAAATTTACAATACCTTTGTACTATTAAATGGCTTGGTACTCAGTGCTTTCAAGTTAGCCATTCATGGGCGATCGCTTTTGTGACTTTGGGGAGAGAAAAATATGACCAAAAAAAGTATTGAGCCGCGACTTAATTTATTTATGGAGAATAAAAAATGCAAGCCAACATTATTCAAGCCGTTAGATTCATCTGTGGGGTCTTCAATTTTAAATGAGCGAATTCCTCGTACCCTTTTGCTTAAGCAAGCTACGCGTAGCATCTCACTGAGAATAGACTGAAACTTATCCTGCAAATTTAGCTTTTAAACTTGCTTCTACTTAATTGGCGGTGGGTTACGACGAATTTGGTCTGGTGACAGAGTAATCATATTAAAAGCCTGCCAGTTCCTTGTAACGTACTTAAATTTACTAATACCAAAATCTTCGTTTGTAGTCCAATTGTCCCACTTTGCAGTTAAGTTTAACCAGTAATCACCACCCATACTAAGCAAATAGCGAGCCTGAGAGCGATCGTCACGTTTTTTAGGATTGTCAACTATAAGCCGTGCTTGAACTGTAGTAAACATACCACGCACATCATTGGGATTAATTGCGGCTCTGCCGGTGGAAGGCCAAAAATGGTAGTTGTAGCCATTACCAGCTTTGACCGAAATACTACCATCTGATTCATAACGAATATCTGCGGGTTTATTGATATCACCAGCAAAATCTTCTTTATAAGCAGCCCCTTCAACTTTTGTTGAACTTTGGAGAAGATACCATTTACTGTCCGACTTACTGAGATAATAAGCCTTGATATTTTTTATTTGAACGCGGGTATTAGTTGCAGGATTACCTTGAGCTGCTTCATATAGTTGCCCCCAGGCGGTCATTGCTTTGAATTTTTGCCAGTTGTCGCTACCTACACGAGGTTTAGTTGCCCAATCGTAAGATTTGGGGACACCACGTGGCATATCCTCATGAGGTGGTTGCATATCATCAATGATAGTTGCGATTGAATTAATTGGTTTTGGAGTCTGTGGATCTACTCTGTAGGCAAAACAGCAGCCAAGTACTATGGCAAAGAGGCAGAGCAGGAAGGTAAATTTTTTTGCTGGCATATCACTAATCTTTGCTAGCTAATAGTTATTTTATATACCAATTGTTTTTAAAGAGCAACATATGAGAATATCTGGCGCAAAGATGCTATATTAAGGAAGTCTGTGTGTAGCCAGAGTTTAAAAAAAGAGTATTATTTTTTACAATCTTTCCTGGTTTTAGCAGTATTATCCACGTCTTAATAAACCACCTAATCAAACTCTGAGCATAACCTTCTAATAAAATTTGCAGATTCAGACATATCGTTTTCCACAGAATAAATTAGCCTAGATATTGCCCTCTAAATTATTTATTCTCACTATCTTTCCTTATGATAAATAGCTAAAACATCGAGATATTTTTGAGCAACATTTTCTAAAATAAACTGCTCTAACCATTCTGTATTAACAGGCTTAGAATTACCAGAAAAAATACTTAAAATCGCCGTCGCCATTGCTTGACTATCACCTACTGGTACTAGCCATCCGTACTTGCCATTATCGAGAATCTCAGCCGGACCACTTTGACAGTTAGTAGAGACTATAGGTGTTCCCAAAGCCAAAGCTTCAGCAACTACGTTGCCAAAACCCTCCCAAGCTGAAGACAAGGCAAACACAGATGCTTTAGCCATATAATTATAGGGATTTTCCACAAAGCCAAGCATCGCTACATCATTTTCTAGACCTAACTCGGTAACCAAATTTCTGAGGTTATCTTCCTCATTACCTTGCCCTAAAATAACCAAACGACATAAGCGTGCTTTTCGTACCAAAGCAAAAGCTTTAATCAGGGTAGGAAAATCTTTTTGTAACTCTAATCTACCTACTCCTAGTATTACTGGAGGTTCTCCTGGCTGAAACCAAGGGTGATCTAAAGATGCTTGGGATTTTTGCAACATATTATGAGTTATAGAAGGATTATAGATAACTTCTATACGTTTCTTGGATAACCCAGTTATTTGCATTAAATCTTTAGCGACACCTTGTGATATAGCTATAATTCCATCAGCAATAAAAGGATATAATAGCTTGGTAAAATAAGGCGACCAACGAGATTTATCGGTTCCTATGGGCGCATTTAAAGAAAGAGTATTGTCCTCGCGTGCAAAAACTCGCGTTGAGGTAAATGCCAAAGCTTTAGCCAACAACGCAACCTCGACATATGGATGCACAGTAGCGAGCATTACTAAAGGTCGTTCCTCTCGCAAGTAACTTACCAGTTTAGGGATAGTATCTCGGAATGGTAAAAGTGCCTCTAGATTCACAATCCGGACTTCTGGTGGAACTTCAGATAAATAGGGACCTGCTACCCTATTCAGTACTAGATCAACCTTAATTCCTCGATGAACAAAATCTTGCATTAAGTTCACAAGAACTCGTTCTGCTCCACCACCACATAGCTGATATATGTAAAAAGAAATATGGGGCCTATCACCTAGAAAGTTTGCATTTGATCGTCCTTTTGGATATATTTGGTTATTTTTTTTACTCATATAAATTTTTGATGGACTAAATTTAAACCTAATAATTTTGCTAGGTTCAAGTTAAATATAAGCATCATTTTTGTTAAATATAGATTTCAAAGCCCAAATATTAAATATGATAGACATTAATAAGTGAACAAGAAGTACTGTGGCGGAAACTCCAAAAATACCCCATCGCACTGATATTATTAAAGCTAGAGCAAAAACAACAGTATAGCAGATATCAAATTTTAGCATAAATTGGGTTTTGCCTATTGATTTAAGAAGAGTTGAACAGGTCCACCTAAAGGTAAGCGGAATAACTGATAAACAAATATTTATCAATATCGGAATTCCCTGTACCCATTTCTCTCCAAAAATAATGGGTACATAAAAGGGAGCGAAAGCTGATTGTAGACTTACAGTACTAATTACAACTATTCCTATATATTTTAATTTGCTGAAATACCGATTTTTCAATTCTTGGCGATTTTTACGAGCTTCACAAAGATAAGGAAATAAAGCTGATATCAAAGCATAAATTGTATTTGAAGTAATACCAAATCCAGCATTAAAGGCAAAATAATATATTCCTAATTCATTAATACTTAAAAATTTACCTACTATTAAGTAATCTAGGTTAAACCTTAACTTATTTAATAACTCTACACCAAGTAGATTTTGTCCAAAATTAGTAACCTCACGCCATTGCGTTAGATGTAATGATTTAGGTGGTCGCCAAGAATTATGCATCCAAGTAATTATTATCCAAACTGGAGTTGATAGTATAATAGCCCAGACTATAGCCCACACACCCATACCTAAAAAAGCTAAAACCACAGTTACTGTATTACTGATTAATGACTGTGTCGCATTACAAATTGCCGTTATTTTTAATTGGTTAGCTCTTTCAATTAGAGAAGAATTTACAATAAAAAAGGGAAACATTAAGTAGACTAAGGCAACAGTACATAAAGGTAAAATAAGCTGATCATCTTTATAGAAATTAGCAATAGGAAAGGCAGCAATACACTGTAAAAGAAAAATAGCTCCACATAAAATCCAGTTCAGCCAATAAGATGTATTACATATAATGGTGACATCCTCTTCATCCGCTTGGATAATTTTAGCTCCAATACCACCTCGGAGAGTGAAAACACTGGCAAAGTCAAAGACAGTATAAATAATTGCTACTAAGCCATAATCGTGAGTACTAAACAAGCGAGCTAGAGTAACTGTTGTTCCCAAACGAAAGATACGATTAATTAACTCGGCTCCGCCTAACCAACTAGCATTCCGTACAAATTTACCAGATAATAATTGCTTGACATTATTAATAGACATCATTATAAAAAATATACTTTTTCCAATAATTACGTATTCACTCCTTTTACCTACTAACAGTGTTAGAGCCAATTTTTATAATTGACTGCATAAGATAAGTGGTAATTCTTGCTGGTATTACTTGTCGAATTATTGATTTAACTATTAATCCTTGAATATTTTTCCTAAGTAAAATTTTTGGATAAAGTTGAATAGCTAAATACAACTTTCTTTGAGCTTGGAAACCTCTATTATCGTTTGTATTATATATTACATTTAAATTCAAGTCTGCACAAAAACTATAAAAGTTGGCAAGCGTCTGATTTTTAAGATATTGAAGTTCTGGCGGAACTGAGCGATAAACTTTTTCAATCAAACGCAAACCTTGCTCTTCCATAACCTTAACTTTGGAAGTCATTGAACTAGAAACTTTACGATAGATGATTTGGCGCTGCGGAATTAGAACAAAATTCCAGACGGAGGCTACTCGTAAATAAAACTCCCAGTCTTCAAATGATTTGAGTGTTCTGTCAAAATTTCCAACTGACTCGATTACTTGCCTACGAAGTAAAATATTTGAGCCATTACCTACGAAATTTTCCAGTAATAAATTCGGGTAAACATTGCCTTCAAAAGGAGGAGAAGCCGCGTTAACAAAAGATAGGGTTCCTTCTTTTTCAAACATACACAAGTTCCAGCTATAAGCAACACCAGCATCTGGATTTTGTTGCAAAGCTACTAATTGTAGTTCTAATTTATCGGGTGTCCATAAATCATCAGCATCTAGAAATGAAACAAATTCGCCACTTGCTCGCTTAATACCACGATTTCGAGCTTCGGGAAGTCCACCATTTTCATATGAAAAAATTTGTAAGCGCTCATCTTTAATAGTATGTAGTATTTCTAACGTTTTATCCTGGGAACCATCATTAATAACTATCAACTCAAAATCTGTGAATGTTTGCTGTTGAACTGACTCAATTGTTTCCTTAATAGTTTTTTCAGCATTATAAGCTGGAATAATAACTGAAATTTTAGGCATGATTTAGGTTATATCATTGATAGCTTTATGGATAAGAAAAATTCGCTCTTATCGTTGAACCTGATATTGAGGTATTTTACGGAATTTTCTGAAAACCTGAAGCAGATAACTAGCAATCTGAGTAGGGAATAGCCGTATAAATATAAATCTAACTACTAACTTTTGAGTATCTTTACTAAGTAACGACTGTGGATGTAAACGAATTGCATTCAAAAGGTTATCCCTACCTTGGCGTATACCATTAATATCGGTGCTGTGCTGAAAATACAGGTCAGTACAGTACAAAAGTAGTTTACTATAACTAATCTTTTTAAGAGATTGTAATTCCTTAGGAGCCGAGCGAAATGCCTTTTCAATCATGAAGTAGCCAGCTTCTTTGATTCCATCCGCTTTAGATGACATTGTTCTAGAAGATTGAAAGTAATAGATTTGGTACTTAGGTACAACCGCGAAAGACCACTTAGATGCAATTCTTAACCAATAATCCCAGTCAGCAAAATGTGATAATTGGGTATCAAATTCTCCGACTGACTCAATTACTTCTTTACGAATTAAAGGGTTTGAACCGTGAGATAGAAAGTTCTTAATTAATAAATCTCTATAAACATTACCTTCATAAAATAAAGGACTACCAGGGAACAAACAATTTTCTTTTTCATTCATGAAATAAGTCCAGCTATAGGCTATCCCTACTTCTGGATGTTGCTCTAAAACTGCAAGTTGTAATTCCAGCTTATCTGATGTCCAGAGATCGTCAGCATCCAAAAATGCAATAAACTCTCCAGTCGCATGAGAGATTCCCCGATTACGTGCTACAGAAAGCCCACCATTTTGATAAGAAAAAATCCTTAATCGCGAGTCATCAATACTATGAATTATCTCTAGAGTTCTATCTATAGAACCATCATTGATAATGATCACTTCAAAATCTGAAAAACTTTGTTTTTGAACTGATTCAATTGTTTTCTTAATAGTTGGTTCTGCATTGTATGCTGGAATAACAACAGAAATCTTAGGCATAAATTCACCTGTTAAATTTTTTAATTTTTGATGTGATAAGCTTTACCGTCTAATAGGTACTAACCGCCGACGCCAAGTGTGAAACATGGCTAAGAATTTTTCATAAGACTCAAGACCAAACCATTGCATCAAAGTAATTGCTACGCTGAGGCGAATATATTCTTTGGAAAAGCGTAGCCTAGGATAATATGCAAGAGCTTGCTGACGAAAGTGTATTGCTTTTTTGACATCTTTGTCGCCACTTTGCAGAGCTTTCCAGGCAAAACAGAAATTAGCCAAGCCATAACTTCGTTGTTTCAGATTGAGGAATTCGGGGGGAGCAGAATCAAATGTTTTTTCAATAACTATACGAAAACTCTGTTCTATTGCTTTCCAATTTTTGGAAGCACTAGATGAACGTTGTCGATAGTAAACTAGTGGTTCCTTAAGCAGTTTGAAAGGATAGCGGACGGCAATACGAAGCCACATATCCCAATCTTCGTTAACATTAAAACTGCTTAAATTCCAATCAAATAATCCGACAGTCTCAAAGCAGGAGCGACGAACCATAGCTACACTACCACACTCAACAATATTTTTTTGAGTAAGTTCCTGCCAAACATCGCCCTCTGCATAATATTTAACGACTCTACCTGTGTATTCACCCTGCTCAGTGATGTAAGCAACCCAAGTGTATACAAGACCAACTTCTGAATTCTCATCCAGAATACGCACTTGTTTTTCTAGCTTGGTTGGTTCCCAAAGGTCATCAGCATCCAGAAATGCTAAATACTCACCTTGAGCATAAGCGATTCCCATATTTCGTGCTCCCGCTAAACCTTTGTTCTCTTGTGAAATCAGTTTAATTCGTGGATCTGTTATCTGAGACATCCACTGTTCTATTTCATCTGAACTGCCATCATTAACGACTATTGCTTCAAAGTCATTAAAGGTTTGACTCAGTAAATTTGCCATAGTTTCGGGAAGATAACTCATGGCATTGTATGCGGGGATAACTACAGAAACTTTTGGCATAATCTTGAATTTCCAAATTGCAAAAAAAACGAATATTTGACAGCTAAATCAATTACCCAACAAAAGCTTTGATACCAATTTTTGTCGTAGAATTAGAGATGTTATTATCCAGCTTGTTGAAAAGGTAAGCGTAGCAAGTGTTACCATTGTAAAGGTAGATGATATTTTTAGGAATTCAGGCGCTAACTTATCCATAACGGTTGTATAAATCACTAAAATTAAGTAGTGCATGAGATAAATACCAAAAGAGCATGAACCCAAATTTTCTATTATCCGGTTCTCTTTTATGCTTTTGGAAAGAGTAATACTAATAATTAACAGGCATAATGCTGTACCAACCTCATACAAGGAACGAGGAAAATAGATTAAATTCCAAGTATCAAATATCCACCCAATAGAAAGAAAAATACTAAAAAGCAAAAAATATACTACGTGATTTTTATTAAAAAGATTAATCTTCTTTTGAATAACTGAGTGGTTTAAACATACTGCCAACAAAACGTAGGGGAAGCACTGTATAAGCCATGAGAATGCAACCAATACTAATCTAAGTATTTGATTAGCCTTTGCATTTGGTAATGCTGATTCTAATAAAGCCTGAAAAGAAACATAACAAGAACTAGGATTGTCTAAGCAATTAGAACCAAATTGGAAACCATTACCAGACACTATCATTAGTTCATAAACAATCATACTAGAAACGAAAAGAAAAACAAGTGTTTTTATGTTAACCTTCCTACCTATTAAATATTTTGGAATTGTAATCAGAAAACTTCCTATAAACAAAAGCGGTACAAAATAAAGATGGATCGATGCACCTCCTAAGAAAAATATCGCAACTGGGTCTTGGAAGAGTGTAGCTAATCCATCAGGTTTACTTAAAGCTTTGATTAATCGGAAACAGAGATAAATTCCACTCCAGCATAGATAGGGAATAAGTAACCTTTGCCATTTTGATTTTAGGTTGAAACTCGTATAAAAATTGTTGACATTAGCATATATCTTACTTGTCATAAAATAGAAGGATACCGTTAAGAAAAACGGCACAGCAAATCTACTAATTGCAGTAATTGCTACTGTCAAGCTATCTGTAGAGATATCAGAATATCCCATTAACGCACTAGCGTGAATTACTACAACAGCATAAGCTGCAAGACCTCTACATAATTCAATACCAATCAGCCTCGGTTTAGTGATTATTTTTATGGTTTTATTCATATCTTTATCTTTTTTATTATTTCTCAATCTGGTTTTTTATAGCGTTTATTTTTTAATGCAGTATTCATTACTTTACAAATAAAAAACATAATAAAATATTTGATTTTTATATTCTAGAATTTAGGGTTTAGTAGCTAACAAATTGTTGTAGTTAAACTTTCTTTAAGCTTAAAATAATATATTTTTTGTATTAAGTTGGATTCTCTTTAAATGCAATTCCTAAAAGTATTAATCCTGGCCATAGCAAATAAGCAAAAACTTCTAGATTATCAGCCAATGAACCTAAAAAGAGAAACAAAATAATGCTTAATCCAACTTTAGCGACATCAGAAGTTTGAGCTTTTATTAATAAATGGATAAAACTCCAGAGAAAAGCGATCGCTAAAACCACACAGCCAACTAATCCGTGAGAATACAAAGCACCGAACCAGGTATTGTGAGTACCGAGGGGTAGGTTTACTACAATGGCTGGTGCCTCATCTCTGAGACCAAATCCCCATATTGGAGCGTCATACCACCAACGTTCTAAAGTCATACGATAGATGATAGCTCTTATTTTTGAAGAACCAGCACGAAATTTATCAAATTGCTCTCTAAAACTCTCTATAAGATTAATCAATTCTTGGGCAAATAATCCCATTGGAAAAGCTAATAACCCTGTAGCTAATTGTACTTTAGGACGCCAACAATTTGTCAGGAACCATACGGCTACAAGAACAATTGGCAAGCCTACTGTAGCCGTTCTAGATTGCGAAACAACAATCATAAAAACAGAGCTAAACATTCCAACAAATTGCCATTTCTTGTCTTTTTCCCGCATAGCCATGCAAAAATATATATTGCCTAATAAGGCTAGGAAAGTCGGCCAAACTGCGAATAATTTTAATCTGCTCTGTATGCCATGAAAAATTTGTGTTTCATATTGTATGGGCATTCCGCCTGAAGCTTTGAGAGGAGAAATATAAACTATGTTGGGAATGCCTATAAACTCAGCTATAGTACCAATTAAAACAACAATTAAACTTTGTAAGCAAAGAATACAAACTGCTCGATATATTAATTGCGGTCGAATATTGAGATGACCAACTAGAGGAAAAAGTGCAAAGAGTCCCCATGTTCTGTACCAGAGCAATGAGGATTTTATAAGCGTAAATGTACCTAAATTAAAATTTATATGAGCGACAATAAGAGCAAACTCTATTACTAAAACTGCAATAACCCACACCCAAACTGATAGGGAGATGGTAATTTTTTCAGAGATAGAAGTCTCTTCAGTTTGATTCCACCATTTAAGTAGCAAGTAGAATATCAAGAAAGACCCTAATAAGGGTGCTACAACAAATTGCGCTCCTAAAAAGTAAATTGGGTAAGTACCAATAATGTAATACCAAATCAGCTTTTCTGGAAGATTCTGTGGCTTAAGGTAAATACCGCTCATACTAAGTTTTTAAGTACTAAATCTTAAATAAATAAAAATTCATAAAGAGAGATGTATGTACATAAGTTGGATATTATTTTTTAGGTGAAAAGGAATTAAGACTTTCTATAGAGGGAGAGCGAGAGTTAGCAGATGCTCTCCAGGTAGTTTCTTTTGCTTGTCGAAGTTTACGCTCCCGAAGCCACAAAGATGCTATACCTGTCGTTAAGAACAAAGAAGATATAGTCGTGCCTGCTAGCACAAATAGCTTCTTAGGCCCACTTGGTTCTGTTGGTAAGCTAGGATTCGTTACTATAGAAATTTGTGGATAAGAAACCGAAAAATTAGGTTTATTAAGGCTAAGTTTGGTTACATTTGATGAAAAAATAGCTTCTGCAATGTTGGCATCACGTTCCAGATTTCCTAGCCTTGTTTCCTGCTGTGACAAAATTTTCAGCCTGGATTCTAGTTGCGTAATTTGTTGGCCTAGCTCTTGTGCCTGAGCTTTAATACCTTGCTCTTGTGTATTAAATGAAATCAACTTTTCAAATAGGCTAGCTCTTTGTGAAGATGTGTTGGATAAAACTCCTCCATTTGTGATCAGTTGTTTTAGGGTAGAGACAGATACGGCTCTTCCAATAAGGTCTCGAGCATATTGAAAAAGTGATGTTTGAGCTGCATCCCTTGCCTGAGTTTTGGTAATGATTATGGGGTTATCCGGCGTAAATTTAGCGCTCAAATTCACTAAATCAGCGCTAGCTTGGCTGTAATTAGATAAGTACTGCTGAAATAGTGGATCTGATTGCAGAACTAAAACATCAGCAGCTTCTTGTGGAGATAAACCTAAGTTAACGGAAAGTTGCTTTAGTGTTGCAGTTATTTCCTTATGTTGGGCTAAGGTTTGAGCTCTTTGCTGGCGCAAGTTTTCAATATTAACGCTGATATCCCGTAGTTGTTCGCTGGAATTTAATAACGAACGAGCTTTGTATTCATTAAGACGTTGTTTAGCTATTTGTAATTTTCGCTTATCCGCTCTTAGAGCCGCTTCTAAGTTACTGTCTTGTTGAGCAGTTTCTTGCTTTCTGAGTTGTTCTAATTGTGCTGTCAAAGCTCTGTGAAAGGCAAACGCTTTTGCTTGAGTTTCTTGAGGGGTATTGCCTTTAATCTCAAACTTCATCAAGGTGGTATTATCTAAAATCTTAATTGTAGGCTTACCAAACTTATTTATCGGTAACTTAACTTGATTAGCCGCTGCTTTGATAACCTCGTCACTTAGAGCTAAGAATTTGTAGTTTTCTCTAGGATCTGCAAAACTCCTATAAGGAGAATCAATTGCTGAAGAAGCTTGAGCAATGTTGGGTAAGATGACATTTGTCCCAGGCAATAAAGCAGGTAGGTTGATTGACCACTCACTGGCGTAAGTGGTAGGCCTTACTGCCAAATAAAATAAAGCAGTACTCCAGATGAATAGATTACTTAATATCCATAGCCCTAAATACAGTTTCCCGCCCTTTGTAGCACTAATTGATTTAGCAGAATAATTAGAGCTTTCTGTCAACTCTGGCATTTGTTAATTCCTATAATTATATATGGCAAAATTAAGTAGGATGCTTTCGTCCAAAGATTGAATGTATTTTAGGTTTAGTGCGAATTAAGCCTTGGAATATTTATAATACAAGAGGTATTTTTAACTTACATCATTCGTATTTACAAATTATACATCTTTTTTGGTTTAACATATATAAAGTTTGAAAATTAAATGCAAAAATATTTACTAACCAGAATCATATACTGCTAAAAACCACATTTTTTATAAGTACGTGGAAATTGGAGCTACTTCCTAGCAGTTTAAAATTTTTGCATTTAAATAAAATTGAAAAACAGTATCTACTTTTTACTGACAATTCCAGCAAACCTGGACTTTGTAGCCTCGGATATACTTACTGGCTCAGACGAGTTCATAAGTGTTGCATATAGTTTTAAGTTGTCAGCAGTAATTCGATCCCAATTGTAATTTATCTGCACATACTTTTGTGCATTTTTAGCCATTGCTGCTAATTGTTGGGGGTGATGAATTGCCCAGTCTAAGGAATTAATACAAGAGTCTAAATTTCCACATTCAAAAAGCATTCCCCGTCCCCCATTAATCAATTGCTGGTGGGGTGGAATGTCGCTTGCTAAAACTGGTATACCTTCCTGCATTGCCTCTAACATCGCTAGAGGTAGCCCTTCTAAATCAGAAGGAAGGACAAATAACCCCGCTCCTCGAACAATCTCCCAAAGACGAGTTCCTCGGAGTTCACCGGCAAATACAATATCTCGATTATTTGCAACCTTTTCTAATAGGTTTGAGGTAAAAGATTTAGTATCACTAACACCTCCAGCCAGAACAAGTTTCCATCCAGCTGGTTTCAGGGCTGAAAAGGCATCAACGAGCAAGTCGGGACGCTTTTCCGGTACCAATCTACCTAAATACACAACATAGCGCCCTTGCTGAAGACCTAGTTGCTTACCGTAGGTAAAGTTTGGGTCTGATTCACCGTAGCTGGCGGGGGCATTGGGGATGTAAACTGTCTCTTTACCATAAGTCTGCCAAAAGTACTTCTGTAGTGCTTCTGATACCACAATCATTCCGTGGGCAAAACGTACTGCCGCCTTCTCCCCTGTGAGAATTAAGCGAGTAGAAAAATTGCCCCACTTTGCACGTTGCCAGTCTAATCCCTGACAGGTAACTACAATTTTTGCATTGCTAATTCTTGGTAAACAAGTAAATAGAGATGGTCCCAGAGCATGGAAATGAACAATATCATAGCTTTTGCCACTGGCAGCGATCGCTGCCAGTGCTGAGGTGACAAAAGCATCTATCCCTCTAAAATCCAGGCTGGGCACAGATATAACTCGAACGCCCTGAAATTCATAACTTTCAAGCCATGAAATACGAGTGTAGGAAGAGCGAGCGAATAAATCTACAGAGTGGCCTTGTGCAACCATACGGGGATAAACTTCCGCACAATAATGCTCAATTCCACCCTGCTTGGGAGGTAGACCTTTTGCACCAATCACAGCAATTTTCATAGTCAAAAGTTATGCTCAAAAAAAGTTGTAAAAAGCAATGATGAAGATGTACGGGTGCTTGTTTTGTAGAGCTAAATTACCTATTATTGGTTCTCTTCAACAACAGCATCCTCGTAGCGGATTTAACCGCAAGTTGATAATTAGCTAGCAATTGATAAAGTTCGCTTCTCCCAGCGAGTAAACATGTCACTGTAAACATCCCTCATAACAGTACGAGCAGCATAAGGCTGTGCTGCTCGCACACAGGACGTACTTGGGTAATTTTCTGGATGTAGAATTATTTGCCGCAAAGAATCTGCTAAACACTCTGGCGATCGCACCTCACAAACAACTCCATTGTCAGGCGCTAGTAACTTTGGAGTTTCACCACACCTAGTGGTAACTACTGGTGTTCCACTGGCGAGTGCCTCTAGAACTACTAAAGGTAGACCTTCGTAGGCACTGCTAAGGACAAAGACATTACTGATACGATGCAACCGCGCTAGTTCCTGTATTGGAACTGCTCCCAGCATTGTTACCCGATTAGACAATCCTAACTGAGCGATTTCTGTACGTATATCTGCTGCCAATTCTCCATCACCGGCTATCAGTAGGTGAATATGCGGTTCATTTAAAGCCGCGATCGCACGTAATAACAAAATCGGATCTTTTTGGGGATGTAACCGACCAGCGAAGAGGATAAAACGTGTTTCCTCGCTCAAACCCAGCCTTTTTGCTAGTTCATGCCTTTGTGCTTCCCGTTCCGCTTGACTTAAGGGGTAGAAAATCTCGTTATCAAATGAATTTTTGATGTATTTAACACGATCTCCCATGCTGGGATAACGCTGTCTATACAATTGTGCCGAATCTGTATTACATGAGAAAACCTGGCTAAATTGGCGAACTAGCAAGCTTTCTAGAGCAAAATATGCTGCGGGAAATCTGCGCCACAAAATCGCATTTTTATCACCAGCAGCCTTAATCTGCGTTTGAATATCGTTATGAATAAACAAGGTTTTTTCTCCCTGCCAATTCAGGGCTGCTAAACTTGGTTCCAGTCGATGAAAGTGCATAAAGTCCGAGGCAAAGCTACGACCGGCAAGTGCAGCCGCATACTTGAGGGTTGTCGGGATCAAACTTCTAAAGTTATCATTTTCCAAGGTAAATAGCGGGAAAAAACTAATTTCTCTACCTGCTAATTCTGCTTCTTGCCACTTCCCGACTCTTTGAGTGCGATCGCTTCCTGTCCCTACTAGTCGCACCTCAAATTCACTGGGAGCGTATTTAATAAATGTATTGATAAGTGTTTGTATTCCTCCAATGGTGGAGTGCCAAGGGTTAAACTGGTAAAAAATAGTTAAAACAGGTTTATGCATGACTTATATAATCTCAGTATACCTCGCCAATGTTCTTGTAGCTTTTCCTATGTAAAAATTTTTGCTAATTAAGCTTGTATTTTCACGTCCAACATACTGAGCGCTTTACTAAGTAGTTAAGTATCTTTACTCCTATAGCATCCTCTGAAAGCTCAAAGAGTAATACTATCTATAGATACCGTTCTCGGCAAATATATAGTTATCCACCAAGTTATCCGCTTGGATATTATACTTGCATATATCAATAATACTTATTTTTTAAGAGTAAATATTTTTACTATAGGAATCCTACATATTTGATTTCTGAAAAAACTAAGAGATAATACTGAGGCATATATCTGTCTAAGAACGAACTAAATAAAGTTTCCTTCTTAAACAGCAATCACAAAACTGTCTAATGGTCAAGATTGTATTGATGTAGACAGCATCCTCTAGAGTTAAATAAAATTATCCACTCAGCTATCCACTTAGCTGTAGCTAATTTATCATCCTGATTTATAATATCTACCCCGTACAGAATCGCTACTTACCAATATAATGAAAATAGCAGATTTATGGCGATAGAAAGATGACAAAAGAAATCTTAGGATTTATCTTTATATAAGCAGATCATCATGCTTCACATTTTTCTAATGAATGAAATTATATTAACTAACAATGAAAATCTTAGGCTCCAAGCCCTGCGCCAATATCAAATTTTAGACACTATTTCTGAAGCTGACTTCGATGATCTCACTCGTTTAGCAGCACAAATTTGTGGTACTCCCATAGCTTTAATTAGCTTAATTGATGAGTCTCGTCAGTGGTTCAAATCGAAAGTCGGATTAGACACTGAATCAACCTCCCGTGATCTGGCATTCTGTGCCCAGGCAATTTTGCAGCCCCATGAAACTTTGATTATTCCAGATACACTACTTGATCCGCGTTTTGCTAGCAACCCATTAGTAACTTCTGACCCCTATATTCGGTTTTATGCTGGTGCGCCGTTGATAACACCGGAAGGATATGCTTTAGGAACACTCTGTGTAATAGACTATGTACCACGACAACTGAACTTAGAACAACTCGAAGCGTTGCAAACGTTGAGCCGTCAAGTCATGACTCAAATGGAATTAAAGCGTAATTTATACAAGCTACAACGTATAACTAGTGATGAACATAAACAGATTAAATACCTAATTTCTGCACTTTCCCACGATTTACGTACTCCTCTGCTAGCCACTCGTGGTACTCTATATGCTATGTTAGGCGGAGCTTTTGGTTCTGTGAGCAACACTTGGAGAGATGTGCTAGAAGATTGCCGCCAAGCTAACGAAGACCTATTGAAGTTTGTCGAAGTTTTGTTAAATGTATCTCGCTACAAAACCGAAGTTTCTAAAAGCTTGAAGTACGAAATTATTAGTTGGAAAAACATTTTTCTCGAAACTATTATCCGCAGCAATGGTACTCAGAAACAAAAGTCTGCAATTAGATACAAAATTGCTTCTTCGCTGCCGATTGTACATGGTGATGCTCTTGAAATTCAACGAGTTGTGCAAACATTACTTGAACATGCTCTAAAAATAAATAATTCAGACCAGGAAATTACCCTTGAGGTAGCAGTTTTTGGAGTTGAGAAAGTAAAAATATCAGTGCGATACAATAGCTTGGGGATTGCTCCTTTAGACAAGGAAAGCCTTTTTAATAGCTTTATTCAAGGACGTGGTCGAAATAACATAGATAAACTAGGTCTCTACTTATGCCTTCAAATTGTGGAGGCTCATAAAGGCACTATCAATGTGGAAAGTACCGCCGATGAGGGTACTACATTTTGGTTTACCCTACCTGTTGCCTCATTAAAAAGCTAGATACCTAAAGCGAGAGGAGATGTAGAAAATGAGTTTAAACAGCTTTGACGTATAGCACACATTCGCCAATATTTAATTTTGAGAATTGTAGTCATATATTGCAATTCTCCGTATTAATCTGTACCTCCTAAAAGTTTAAGCAATAAAGCTACATTATTTTTTTTAGCTCTTATCACTAAATATAAGAATTTGGCTTCAATACTGAGTGATTTAAATATATCATTTCTTTTTGTGATTTTTTATGTAAAGATGTAAATTTACTTTAGCCATCTCCAAAATAGTAACATTCTGTGGTAAAAGAACATCAAATAGCTTTTTTGACACAGAAACATGAGCGACATACTGAATCATATTGAACAAAATCCTAAAAAAGCAAAGCGGTTAATTGGTCTGG
>NZ_JACJTR010000033.1 GCF_014698795.1 Nostoc sp. FACHB-892 | reverse complement strand
AGTTAAGTCTGTGGGATAAGACTTTCGTGCCATAAGCAACTATGTAAATACACTGTGTCTGATGTATTTTAATCCTTGCAGTAATCCCCTCCTACTCGCCTTTAGATTTACTTTATAAATAGCCTCTTACTACTTTTAGTCAAAAACTCCATCCCGACGTAGGTTTGTCGGGATGGGGTTCTTGGGATTTAATAAGTAATCAAGTGGACATGATATAATTCCTAACTCTTCACTTGATTTTAATAAGCATCCATTGGCAGACAAGAACAAACAAAATTCCTGTCGCCAAAAGCTGCATCAATGCGACCGACAGCTGGCCAGAATTTATATTCACGAGTCCAAGACGCAGGGTAGGCAGCTTGTTCACGAGAATAAGAATGCTGCCATTCTCCAGTGATAAGACTTTCGGCAGTGTGGGGTGCGTTCTTCAAAACATTATCTTGGGTATCCACCTTGCCTGATTCTATTTCAGCAATTTCTTGGCGAATAGAAATCAACGCATCGCAGAAACGATCCAACTCTTGTTTAGATTCACTTTCTGTAGGTTCTACCATGATTGTACCCCCTACAGGCCAGGAGACAGTCGGCGCATGGAAACCGTAATCCATGAGGCGCTTGGCAACATCATCAATTTCGATCGCAGCTGATTTTTTGAGCGATCGCAAATCTAAAATACATTCATGGGCAACTAGACCATTTTTCCCCTGATACAAAACCGGATAGTACGATTCCAGTCTCTTAGCAATGTAGTTAGCGTTGAGAATTGCCACTTTAGTTGCTTTGGTCAAACCATCTGCACCCATCATGGCGATATACATCCAAGAAATCACCAAGATACTCGCACTACCCCAAGGTGCAGCAGCAACAGCACCAATATGCTGGGTACTGGGTACTGGGGATTGGGGATTGGGAATTTCTTCTTTCCTAGTCCCCAGTTCCCAATCACCAGTTCTTACCACAGGATGTCCGGGGAGAAAAGGCACAAGATGAGAGGCTACCCCAATAGGCCCCATACCAGGGCCACCGCCGCCATGAGGAATACAGAAGGTTTTATGCAAGTTTAAATGGCAAACATCCGCGCCAATATCTCCAGGACGGCAAATCCCTACTTGGGCGTTCATATTTGCCCCATCCATGTAAACTTGGCCACCATGATTATGGACAATAGCGCAGATTTCCTGAATTGGCTCCTCAAAAACACCATGAGTTGAGGGATATGTCACCATTAAGGCGGCTAATTGATTGCTATGTTTTTCTGCCTTAGCCTTCAAGTCATCAACGTCAATATTACCTTGTGAGTCACAGGCAACTGCTACTACCTTCATCCCGCACATCACAGCACTCGCCGGATTTGTCCCGTGTGCCGAAGTAGGAATCAAACAGACGTTGCGGTGTGCTTCACCCCGATTTTCGTGATATTGGCGAATTACCAAAAGTCCAGCATATTCGCCCTGAGAACCAGCATTTGGTTGTAGAGAAATTCCCGCAAAACCAGTAATTTCAGCTAACCATGCCTCAAGTTGCTTAAACAGAAATTGATAACCTTGCGTTTGAGATGAAGGGGCAAACGGATGAATCTTGCCAAATTCCTCCCAAGTTACCGGAATCATCTCAGCTGTTGCATTCAACTTCATTGTGCAAGAACCCAAAGGAATCATCGATGTTGTTAGCGACAAATCCTTGCTTTCCAGCTTGTGCAGATAGCGCAATAACTCAGTTTCTGAATGATAGCGGTTAAAAACGGGATGGGTAAGATAGGTGCTGGTACGGGGGAGGGGAAGATGGGGAAGCGGAGCAGTTAATTCTTCTAAGGTAAAAGGTAAATCATCTGTACCAGCGAAAATATGCCAAAGGTCGATTAAATCTTCTGGTGTAGTAGTTTCATCTAATGATATACCAACAGCAGTTGCATTAAAAACCCGCAGGTTAATTTGAAGTTGTTCAGCATCTTTTAGAATATTTTTTAAATTGTGTGTTCCTAGCTCTACTCGCAGCGTATCAAAGAAAGATTCTGAAACGACAATGTAACCCAAACGTTTCAGTCCTTGTGCCAGCAACACCGTCAAAGAGTGGATGTTTTCAGCAATTTGCTTCAGTCCATCTGGCCCATGATATACCGCGTACATACTCGCCATCACTGCCAGTAGCACCTGTGCAGTACAAATATTACTAGTAGCTTTTTCGCGGCGGATGTGCTGCTCACGGGTTTGCAACGCCAGACGCAATGCAGGCTTACCTTGAGCATCTTTTGATACTCCCACAATTCGCCCTGGAACCAGCCGTTTATACTCTTCCTTCGTAGCAAAGTATGCCGCATGAGGTCCCCCAAACCCCAAGGGAATACCAAAGCGCTGGGTACTACCGACAGCAATATCAGCGCCAAATTCTCCAGGAGGGGTGAGCAAAGTTAAACTTAAAGGATCTGCTGCTACCGTTACCAATGCACCCTTAGCATGAGCTTTTTCTATAAAAGCGCGGTAGTCGTAAATGGTGCCATCACTTGCAGGATATTGGAGAACAGCCCCAAAAATTGGTTGATCAAAATCAAATGTTTGATGATCACTGACAATAATCTTAATCCCTAATGGTTTAGCACGTGTTTGTAACACATCGATAGTTTGGGGATGGCAGTCACGAGAGACAAAATAGGCATTTGCCTGATTTTTACAAACACCATAGCTTAGGCTCATCGCTTCGGCTGCAGCTGTGGCTTCATCAAGTAACGAAGCATTGGCGATTTCCAAACCTGTGAGGTCGATAATCAGGGTTTGAAAATTTAGCAGCGCTTCTAGTCGCCCTTGGGCAATTTCTGGTTGATAAGGAGTGTAGGCAGTGTACCAACCTGGATTTTCTAGGATATTGCGCCCAATCACAGGTGGGGTAATAGTGTCGTAATATCCCATACCAATGTATGAGCGGAAAACTTGATTTTTGACAGCAACTTTTTTTAAGAATGTCAGTGCTGCATACTCACTTTCTGCTTCTGGTAACTTTAGCGGTTGCTTCAGCCTAATTGCCTGTGGAACTGTTTGGTCGATTAGAGCATCTAGGCTGGGAAACCCTAAAACCTTAAGCATATGCTGCATGTCATCAGAGTTAGGGCCAATGTGCCTTGGCGCAAAACTACTTAACTTTTGACTTTTTTCGTCCAGCACTTGCTGCTCATGAGACTTGAGAATAGGGGCGTTCAATACCACAAATTACTCTCCAGATAGTACTATTTCATATTTTGCAATAAATACTCATGAGAAGTAGGTGTAATTTTTCAGTTCATCTAAATTTCATAACTTATCTTCGGGTGGAGTGGGAGATGAGGGAGATGAGGGAGAAAATTTTTACCTTGTCCTCGTTGTCCTCTTTGTCCCCTCATCTCCCACTCGTTACTCTCCTTCTACTTGCGCCCGATACTCATCTGCTGTCAAGGCATCCTCAACTTCACCAGGGTCATTGACGCGCACTTTTAAAAACCACCCTTCCCCGTAGGGGTCTTCTGACACTTCTTCAGGAGAATTAATTAAGGCTTCATTACGTTCTACAACTGTTCCTGTTACTGGTGAATTCAGTTCTTCAACGGCTTTCACTGATTCAATTGTGCCAAAGTTTTCTCCCCTAGTAAGAGCATCGCCAATTTCTGGCAGTTCCAAAAAGACGATATCGCCCAATTCATGTACGGCAAACTCAGTAATGCCAATGGTGGCAATTTCGCCATCTAGCCGCACGTATTCATGAGAATCCAAGTATCTGAAATCTTGAGGATATTCAAAAGACATATCACTTCCTCTCCCTTATCAAAAAAATAATTGCCCCAACAGTCATCCAAGCCATATCTGGTAATGAATCTTACTGGAGATTGACTAACTCACAACACATTATTCCTCAAAAACCCTGGCACTTATCAGTTGGCGACACGATTTTTAGACCGATAAAAGGGACGTTTAACTACAACTGCTGGGTAAGCTTTGCCGCGAATTTCGACTTCTAGCTGCTGACCAACGGATGCTAGTTGAGTAGGAACGTAAGCTAAGGCAATGGGATAACCAAGTGTAGGCGAAAGAGTGCCACTAGAAACTTCTCCCACAACTTTACCTGCGGATAACACTTGATAGCCGTGACGAGCAATATTACGTCCTTGGGTTTGCAAACCTACCAATCGACGCTGCACTCCAACGGCTTTTTGTTGTGCTAAAATTCCCCGACCAATAAAATCGCCTTTAGTATCTAAGTGAACTAGCCACCCCAAACCTGCTTCTAAGGGTGTAGTGATATCATCGATATCTTGTCCGTACAGTGCCATAGCCGCTTCTAAGCGCAGAGTATCTCTTGCACCGAGTCCACAGGACGTAACACCAGCTTTATGGAGACTTCGCCACAATTCTACCCCCACATCTGGATCTACCATCACCTCAAAGCCATCTTCTCCGGTGTAGCCTGTGCGGGCCAGGAAGGCAGGTTTCCCTAGTAGGGTTGCTTCTAAATGTCCGAAGGCTTTGATTGGTTGTAAATCTTCTTGCACTAGTGGCTGGAGATATTTAATCGCTTTTGGTCCTTGCACGGCAATTAAGGCTTTTTCTGGTGAAAGGTCTTGGAATTGTACTTTATCCGAGTCAAGATGTTGCAATAGCCATGCTTTATCTTTACTGGAGGTTGCGGCATTGACGATGATGAATGCCCTCTGTGTCCCAGTGGCATCTTCACCTTGGTAATAAACAATGATGTCGTCAATAATTCCCGCTTGGTAATTTAACAAGACGGTGTATTGTGCTTGACCGGCTTTCAATCGACTCAAGTCTGAAGGCACTAAAGACTGGAGTTGGGAAATGAGGTTTTTACCTTGGAGGGTAAATTTGCCCATGTGGGAAATATCGAACATTCCGGCTGTATTTCTTACAGCTTCGTGTTCACGGCTAATGCCACTAAATTGCACAGGCATTTCCCAACCGCCAAAGCTGGTAAAGCGTGCTTTAAGTTCTACACCCACTTGATATAAAGGGGTTCGCGCTAGAGATTGGGCGTTGTCTTCTTGATTAGCCACAGGTAATTTTGCGTAGATGCGGAGCAACTTGCCGTTAGGCATCGCACCTCAACATCTATAATCCTACGAGATGCTTTCTGGTTTTACAGTTTTGTGTATTGAATTTGGGAGTGTTGACTCTTGGCTAAGGAGTTATTCTCCTTGTCTCCCTCATATCTCCTACTCCCCACTCCCTTGTCTCCTCCTGTGAGGTTTAATAGTTAATAGTGCAATTGTTGAGATTTATTAAGAAGACATTATGAAATATTGGCGAATAATAGCTAGCTTTGTCTTAGCGATGGTTCTTTTTTGGTTTCCCCTATCGGCGCAAGCTGCAAGTTCTTCCAGTATTACCCGTTCTGTAGGTAATGATGAACTCAAGGGTAAAGATTACTCTGGTCAAAGTTTAGTTGGTACTGAGTTTACCAATCTCAAATTAGAGAATGCTAATTTTAGCAATACTGATTTACGTGGTGTCGTGTTTAACGGTAGTCTGCTGGAGGGAGTAAATCTGCATGGTGCTGATTTTAGTGAAGGCATAGCCTATCTAACAAAGTTTAAGGATGCTGATTTAACTGATGCTGTGTTGACTGATGCCATGATGCTGCGTTCTATTTTTGATGATGTAAATGTCACAGGTGCTGATTTTACGAATGCAATTTTAGATGGGACGCAAGTGAAAAAACTTTGTGTTAAAGCAAGTGGTGTTAATTCTAAAACTAATGTAGATACTCGCGAATCTTTAGGATGTAAGTAGAATCTATCCCCTTCTTCGCTGGTGAAGAGGGGGATCTTTTTTTTTACAAATTACGTAGCTTGCTTATTGCCAAAGACGAGTATTACGAATTATATGCAGCGATCGCTAGTGATATGATTCTCTTAAAAAGCTTGCATAATTTGCCCGGATCGTCATAGTAGTAGGATGACTGACACCTAAAGTCCGTTCACAAATTTTCAAAGCTTTCTCAAATAAGGGTTTGGCTTTCTTGTAGCGCCTTGTATGACGGTAGAGCGCTGCTAGATTGTTCATGCTAATGGCAACATCAGGATGGTTGTCTCCTAGCAAGCGTTTGCTTAGTTCCAAACCTTGCTGATACAAGGGTTCAGCTTTGCTGTAGCGTCCTGTAGATTCGTAGAGTTGTGCTAAATTGTTCAGGCTAGTGGCGACATCAACATGGTTGTCTCCCAGCAGGCGTTTTCTCAGTTTTAAAGCTTTCTCAAGCAAGGGTTCGGCTTCGCTGTAGCGTCCTGTATAACAGTACAATGCTGCTAAATTGTTTAGATTAGTGGCGAAATGGGGATGTTCTTCTCCCACTAGGCGTTTCCACAGTTTTAAAGCTTGCTGATACAAAAGTTCGGCTTCACTATAACGTCCTGTAGATTCGTAAAGTAATGCTAAATAACTGACGCTAGTGGCTACATCAGGATGCTCTTCTCCCAGCAGGCGTTTTTTTAATTCTAAAGCTTGCTCAAGTAAAGGTTCGGCTTCCTTGTAACGTCCTGCCGATTCGTAAAGTAATGCTAAATTGTTTAGGCTAGTGGCAACATCAAGATGGTTGTCTCCCAGCAGGCGTTTTCTGAGTTCTAAAGCTTGCTGATATAAGGGTTCAGCTTCGCTATAACGTCTTGTAGATTTGTAAAGTCCTGCTAAATGATTCAAACTAGCAGCGACATCAGTATGTTCTAAACCAAGACGATTTTGAGCCAGTTTTACACACTGTTTTAACCAAGATTCTGCTTGCTGATAAAGTTCTTGACCTTGATAAAACCAAGCTAATTTGGTAAACAAAGTGATTAGATTTTCATCACTGAGATATTGAGATAGGTGGGTTGCAACTTCTGTAATGTGCGGGATATGTGAAGTAAGGTTAAGAATATCTTTAGAGTTAGGCTGTTGCGGAATTAGCTTTGCTACCTCTAACATCATCGTTGCAAATTTAGTTTTTGCTTCATCCGCTTCGCTTGACTTATCTAACTTAATTTGGAAAAGTTGGCGAATCAGTGGATTTAGACGATAAATTCCTTTACTTTTCTGTTGTAGCAAATGCAATTCTAGTAAATCGGCTATGGCTTTCTGATTGAGTTCTTGTTTTGTGTCATCTTCTATCGCCTCAACAGATAAGGGAATGTCAGCTATAGCACACAAACTTAGCAAACAGCCAAAGCTTTGTGCATTTTCATCCAACTGTTCCCAACTCAACTCAAAAGCTTCAGCTACACCGTATTCATAAGTTATCAATGAGTTATCATTGATGATTGCTTCATGTTCTATTCGTTTTTGCTCTAGCCGCTTAAGTATTGTTTCCAGAGACAAATCTGGTATTTTATTCAGATATCGCCCTACTAACTCTAACGCTAAAGGCAAATATCCTAAAAATTTACAAATTCTTCTCGCAACCAAAGGTTCTTGTTGCAGTCTTTCCCGAACCACCAGCGTTTTTAATAATTGCATGGCTGCCAATGGTTTGAGAGCATCGAATTCGCTATTATATTTTGCCGTCAGGTAAGCTTGTAACTTTTCTAGTTTATCCCGACTGTTAGAAATCGCTAACTCAGGATAATTCTGGGCGAACTTGTTATATACTTCACCCATCAATTGTCTGAAAGCAGCAATATCAACGTTTAATTCGCTAGCAAGTTTAGCTTCACTTTTACCTAAATTTTCAATCTTAAAATGCTTTAGAAACGCTGCTGTTTGCTTTAGGGATAAGCCATGAGTAGCAGCTTCTTTGGCTAGAAAATTAGCCCATTGCATAAACAGTTTGTATATATACTTTATTTTAGATTCTACTTTGTCTGCATTTGGAAATCTCCTCTCTTTGGGGTAAAAATACTATTTGTTTCATAAAAACTATTTAAAAGGAGTGGTCTTACGGGTTTCGCACAGAAGGGCGCAAAGCAAAGAGCGCTGAAGAAGAGAGAAGAGGGAGAGTAGACGCGCAGTAGGTTGTCGTTAGACATTACCATTTAAAGTTCCAATTGATGAGCGATCGCTGCTAAGGTTAAACAGGTGATTCTGCCATCAAAACAACCCATAAGCTTTGTATTGTCCAAAAAACGTTGGGTCATAGAGCGCACTTTTGGTGGGCTGATGGGATATCGACGATTGTTTAGAGACTATGAGTTATTACCCGGAACATCGGAGACGTTTATCTACATTATTGCCATGATCCGGCTCATGGTGAGGCGATTAGTATAAAGTTTGACCCCTCTAAGCTTTTGTTGTTGCAATTTACTCTGCTAAAAGTAAAATAGGCCCCTATTTTAAGCTCATTAATATCAATGATTTGTCTAAAATAAAGAAGTTACAGAACTCATCACAACTTGTAAAAATTTTGCCAATTGTGTATAGTCTTTTCAGGAATCGCGCTGTGAATATCTGTAGTTAGCTATATCCTAATAAAGACTTACAAGAACAAACCCATGAACACACTTCCTTTACAGCAGTGGGTAATTGCTTTCAGATGGGACTATAATAGCAACTTAATAGATAAGATAAGAAAATATCTAAAGTACAATCGAAATACTCTGCAAAATACAATATGAAAGGCATAGTCCTTCGTAACCGCTATAAAATCTTACAGTTTTTAGGAAGTGGTTCGTTTGGTGACACATATATAGCAGAAGATATAGATTTACCTAGTCATCCCAAATGTGTCGTGAAACAGCTTAAACCTAAAGCATCCGAACAGGAAGTTATGCTGGTTGCTAGACGACTATTCGAGAGTGAAGCAGAAGTTTTATACCGTTTAGGTAATCTTAGCAACCAAATACCTAAACTATTTGCTCATTTTGAGGAAAACGGCGAGTTTTATCTAGTGCAAGAATTTGTAGATGGGTATAACTTAAGCGCAGAAATAATACCTGGTAACCAATGGAGTGAAGCTGAGGTTGTCAAACTCTTACAAGAAATTTTACAAGTTTTGATTGTCGTTCATCGGGAGAATATCATCCACCGCGATATCAAGCCCCAAAACCTGATGCGTCGTAGTCATGATGGCAAAATTGTGATGATTGACTTTGGCGCAGTTAAAGAAATTAAAGGTTTGAGTGCGGATACTCAAGGTCAAGTTAGTTCAACTATTGTTATTGGCTCCAATGGTTATATGCCTAATGAACAAGCTAATTCCAAGCCAAGACTATCTAGTGATATCTATGCAGTGGGAGTGATTGGTATCCAAGCTTTGACAGGAAAATCACCTCAAGACTTCCAAGATGATCCTACAACCGGAGAAATAATTTGGCAACATGAGGCGAATATTAGCAATAAACTGGCTAATGTTTTAACCAAAATGGTACGTTACAACTTTAGTCAGCGATACCAAACAGCAGCAGAAGCGTTGCAAGCGCTTACTTCATTGCCACATCCTCGGCCATTACCAAAACTAAAGCCAGCAAGCTGGAGATTTCCCTCTCATTGGAAAGCGATGGTGATAGGTGGAGCAGTTTTACTTGTGTTTCTTGCATTCAAGTATGCAGTACCTAATTCTACTGAAAATACTCAAAAACAAAACCCTCCAAATCCCCAACCAGTAATTACAAAACAGCCTCAAACATCTCCAATAAGTTCTGAACCAAACACTGTACCAGTACCTACAAAAACACCAACCACAGCACCAATACCTACAGCAACATCAACTTCTTTAGAATTTTCTCAATTACCTTGTGATAATGACCAACAACTATTTTCACCCCCTACGGCTACAGGAAAACCAACGTGGGAAACTAGCACTTATAAATACTATGGAGAGATAAATCCAAAAACAAAAGAAGCCAATGGTAGAGGGTTGATGATTTTTAAAAATAATGGTTTTCAATACTATGGAGCATTTAAGAATAATCAGCGTAATGGATGTGGAAAATTATCATATCCGGTGGAAAGTAAGATTGACTATTATTTAGGTCAGTTTGAAGATGATAAATTTCAAGGGCTGGGACGTTTAAAATTAAAAAATCAAAATGAATATATAGGAGAATTTGTTAACAATAGATGTCAAGGAAGAGGAGTATATGTTTTTAAAGATAAGACTGAGCAACATGGATTGTGGCATGAAGATAAATTAAAAGGAAGTGAGAATTTGTTATGTAATGAGTCTTCAGCACCTATTATTTCAATATCAGCTTTTTAGCCAAAAATATTAATTATTTCAGTTTATTGGCTTAAGTGATGATCCGCTCTATGCCAGTACAAGCGAAGTTGTTCATTAAGAAAGCCCTAATCTCAATAAAGACACAAGTAATTGCATTAAGCCCTATTGATTGAGAAGAAGTTAGATGTAGTCGTAGCCCGTCGTAAATATCGCTATCAGCTTATAGAAATCAATAGAACCATAAATCCTATTTTATTGGTAATACATTAAATGTAGATTTTGTCAATTCGCTTCAAAGGACTTTACCTCTATATATTGGACTTTTATGAATTGATAATTAATTGCTTTGATACGTTAAAAAGATATACCGATTTTTAATGAAGTTGCGCTAAGTTATGTAATATAATTTTTTTAAATTCTAGTTTATTACCATTAGTAATGGTAGTGTACATACAGTTAAAAACAAAGGTTATTTTCTTTATGAAAATAAAATTCGTACTTTCTTTTTCTTGTCTATTTATTTCCACGAGTTTAACTTTTATCCCTATACAAAAAATACTAGCGCAACAAACATCTCCAACAATTCCTGAATCAAACACTGTACCAGATTCCACAACAACACCAGATTCCACAACAACACCAGATATAACACCAACCACAACTCCTGAATTAAATACTGTACCGGATTCTGCAACAACACCGTTACCTTGTGATAACGATCAACAACTATCTTCACCTCCTCCAGCTACAGGAAAACCAACGTGGGAAACTAGCACTTATAAATACTATGGAAAGATAAATCCAAAAACAAAAGAAGCTAATGGTAGAGGATTGATGATTTTCAAAAATAATGGTTTTCAATACTATGGAGACTTTAAAAATAATAAGCGGAATGGATGTGGAAGATTATCATATCCGGTAGAAAGCAATATTCACTATTATTTAGGTCAGTTTGAAGGTGATAAGTTCCAAGGGATGGGACGTTTGAAACTGAGAAATCAAAATGAATATATAGGAGCGTTTGTTAACAATAAATGTCAAGGAAAAGGAGTATATGTTTTTAAAGATAAGACTGAGCAAGATGGAATATGGCGTGAAGATAAGTTAGAAGGAAATAATAATTTGTCGTGTAAGGAATTCAACCGTAACTTTCGATAATTTAGTTTGGCATTCTGAAAATTATTGAAGTGAAGTAAGCTAATAACCAAGGTTTATTAAAGAAAATGAAATTTATACTTTCTACCACTGCTGTATTTGTTTTCGTGAGTTTAATTTGTCTTCCAGCACAAAGGTTACTGGCGCAAGAAATTCCTGTCGCAGGTCGGGCAATAGAACCAAATAAAAATACATTTAGTGAACCGCCTGTTGCAGGACGGGCAATAGAAGAACCAAAAAGTAACCAATTAGCTTTTAAACCAGATCAATCGCTTCGTAGAAGACAATCTACAACACGGGCTGTACGACGTGGAAGTGCCAGTGTTAGACGAAAATCTACACCACGGGTTCGGCCAGTAACATACACACCACAGAGAGAAAGGGTTCAAAAAAGAACGATAAGAAGACCTACTAGACCATCTCCAAAAGTACCTGTAATACTTCAAAACTTCCCAATCAGACGAGGGTAAAAATAGATAGATTTCTGAAAAGATTGACAACAAAGAGCAACCTGGAAAAGGAAAAATCGAAAGTTCAGAAATCATTTGGTTAATACTTTAATTCGGAATATTTTTATTTATCCAAATAGTGGTTTACTGCAAAGTAGAGTCGAGAGGAAGGTGCAACGAGAAACTAAAACTTGGCTATTAGGTTCTAAGTAAACCTGATAGTCGTGATTTATTTAATCCATCCTAATTCTTAAGCCTATTATCAAGACAAATAGTTTATGCAGATTAAGATAATAAAGAATAGCCTGTATCTTTCTACTGGTTTGGGTATTGCTTTTGGTGCAATTGGATTATATTTCTGGATGCAATCACAACATAACGCTAACGTCACTGTTGGCCAAAGTGTAAATTCCCACAAGACAATTGAGAAGCCAACACCTCCTATAGGAAAATTAGCTACTCCAATAGCTTCTAAACAACCCATCCGTCTAGTGCTTAAAAGAAGTACACGGCAGCTGTATGTATATAAAGGAGAAAATTTACAAGCTAGTTACCCAGTAGCTGTTGGTAAAGCGGGGTTGGAAACGCCAATAGGGAAGTTCAAAGTTATTGAAATGCTGAAAAACCCCGATTGGACAAATCCTAACACTGGAATTTTAGTTCCTCCGGGTGAAAATAATCCGTTGGGAGAACGCTGGATTGCGTTTTGGAATGTTGGCAGAGAATACATTGGATTTCATGGCACTCCTGATAGATCATCCGTCGGAAAAGCAGCTTCTGCTGGTTGTGTTCGGATGTATAACGAGCATGTCCGTGAACTCTATGAAATGGTCAAACTTGGTACATCAGTGTTAGTAGAACCTTGATCGGTGTTGAGCAAAAATGAGCGACATAAAAATATAAATACTGTATTCATCCTGCCTTCTTCCTTCTGAGACTAAGGTGACTGATTTAACACCCACTTCAACCACTGCCTAAAGGAACTTATACTATTCAAACGATGGACTCCAGGCGCACGGGTGGCGGCGAGTCCATCAACGGCGACTAATGCAGCATATTGCAAGCCCAAGAAACTATCAACTGCGGCATAAGGGCCACCTAAAGTAATAGCCCCAGCAGCATACATTTGACCTTTGCCACTACGCATCTCTACTAGCTCAAAATTGTTCGCTATAGTCAATCTCCCTAAATGGTTAAGTGGAAGTTTGTAATGTTTCACCAAATCTGATATTAGGGGATTAGCATCTACCTTGGCATCCAGTCCAGTAGCATCAACAATAAAATCAGCTAGCAATTTCATTTCCCCAAACTTTTGCTCTCGGATATGGGTAATAGTCCGGTTTTGGGCATCTCGTTCTACATCCAAAACCTCTCCAAAAGTAATTTGATACCAGCCTTCGCTGATCCCTTGGGCAGTAATTTGTTGCCAGTCGTGGCGGTCGGCGGTGGTAGTTCCACCCCAGTCTGCTAGTAAGCGTTTGCGTTCATCGGGGGTGGCTTTTTCTAACATTGCCCGGAGTTCACCGCCCCAACAGGCTTTGGGCCAGTTAAAGGGTTGAAATTCGTAATGATTTTTGACTAGGCGCTGGGTATTTTGAAATTTGTTGCCTTGAGGTTTTGGCGATCGCATTAAATGCAAAACTGCAATATTCTGATTTCGCTTTCTTACTTCATAAATGCGCTGTACAATCCGCGAAGCCACGATTCCTCGCCCACGAATCAATACCGTACCACCATGTCGCTCTAGTTGCTCATAAACATGATCGTGTGCTTCATAAGCATTCACGACAGATTTAAAATCTTGATATTTTTCTCTATAAGCTTGCAAATCTGGAAGAAACTGAATTGCTGGATACCCGGTAGCTAAATGTAAATAACGAGTAACTAAAAAAGCATAATTTCCTGGGGCGCGAGAATAGGCTACGCAATACCTGCCATCATCAGTTTTGCGAATTACCCTAACTCGCCCATAACGATAAATTTGATTCCAACCAATGCGCTTCGCCTCCCGGTCTATGGAATCAAAGACGTTACCTGCACGGGGTGTATAAGTTTCCGCAAATGTTGGTTCAGCAAACACTTGCCATAAATACTTGAATGCTGATTTCATCTCCCCCTTAGTGCAATCGTGCCAAGCCTCACGCAAGGCATAACTAGGCCAGCCCCAAATATTATCAGGACAAGAGTCAGAATTTGATCGCAGTCTTTCATATAAGGGAATTTGCGAATTCAAACAAAGGCGCTTGTAACGAGCATAAGGTTCTCCTTCTAATCCCAAAGCCACAATTTTGTCAGCACGCACACCACTAATTCGCAGCAAATCAGCCCAAACAAAGCTACCCAGTCCCGCTCCGATCGCTAGATAATCAGATTCATCTACTGGTAAACCTGTAGCATGAAGTGCTTGCACAGCAACATTTTCCGCCTGAAGCGCTAGTGGCGGAAAATTACTCGCCAAGGGCGTTAACGGCTGGGCTACAGGCAAACTAGGGTCTGGAAGATTGGTATTTGCGTTGAAGTGAATCGTTGAAGGAGGGGTGGTATCTGGTGCAGGTACGTTAGCAGCAAAGGTCACTGTGATTAGATATGGGCCAATTTGCAACGTATCGCCATTAACCAAAACACTGCGCGTTTGTGGTTGGCCATTGACATACACACCGTTAACGCTGCCTTGGTCAATAACTACCAGATGATCTTGTTCCCAGTCAATTAGAGCATGGTAACGAGAAACTTCGTTACTGTTAAGCAGCATCCGAGAAACGCGCATTCCTCGGAGTTCAGCAGGTAAGCGAACGAATTCTCGACCAAAAGCGATCGGCATATTCAACCTTGGTTCTCGCCGTTCACCCGTCGCTGGTTCTTCCCAACTCAATTGGATTTGTTCATTAGTCATTAGTCATTGGTCATTGGTCATTTGTAATTGGGTATGGGGCATTGGGCATTGGGCATGGAAAAAACTCTTCTCCAGTCTCTACTTGTCACTCCTAACTTCTAACTCTTAACTCCTAACTTCTAACTCCTAACTCTGAACTCCTAACTTCTAACTCCCTCCTACCAACACACTCACAGCCGCAGCTAAAGATGTGCCACACCAACGACAGCCAATTTGTAGATTTTCTCCTGGGGAAACTTTATGACATTTGGGGCATTCTAAGCCATAAACTCCTGGTGTTGGTGAATACTGGTGATGTCCTGTATGGACTAATGGATGCGGTGGCAGCAAAATTGTTACTGGAATACTGCCTGTGGAAATTTTAGTAACTTTGAGTTGTATTTGTCCCAAAGAGATATTACTGCCTTCAGTTAAAGGCACTTCACCTTGGACTAATTGCCGTCCATCGATCAGGGGGGGATTTTGCGATCGCAAATTCCTGATATAAAAGCGCTGCTGCTGGTGATGAAAAAATATTTCAACGTGCAGACCAGAGACAGTGGGGTGACTCAAAACAATATCGCACCGGAGTGGATCACGACCAATGCGGACAGTACCATGATTTTGGCTTGGCTGTTGTTCGTAAATGCTCTGAGTTTTATCTTGACCTGCATCGTGCCACTGTAAAGTTAGTGCGTTCATTGTTCTAACTTCGTAAATCGTATTTAGCTACTTCAACTTCTTTCTGTGCGATTCCTAACACGCTTGAGTCGGTACAAGCAAGTATTTGAGAAAAATTTCAACAAGCTTTATTTAGCCGACGCTAATTTATCAGCGATGCGCGTAGTTTCTGGCAGCCGATATTTGGGCGTGCAGCGTAATACATAGTCAATCGCTGTCGGTAAACTAACTCGATGGCCACTGGAGATGTAGAGAGGTTTTACTCCTACGCGTGTGCGTAAAACTGCGCCAACTGTTTCACCTTTATATATAAGTGGTTGTCTGCTGCCTTTTGTTTCTGGCAATTCCTCATACTTACCTACCAACCTGGACTTGGCTACACCAATTGTCGGCATATCTATGAGTAATCCTAAATGGCTAGCTATACCTAATCCACGGGGATGGGCGATTCCTTGACCATCACACAGGATGATATCTGGTGTTGTTTTAATCTTCTCCAGGGCATCGAGAACAGCTGGAATTTCCCGAAATGAGAGGAACCCAGGAACATAAGGAAAGGTTGTAGGACGGTGTGCTAGGCTTGTCTCGATTACTTGCAAATCAGGGAAACTCAGTACTGCGACAGCTGCACGGCTAATTGTTCCATCAGCTTCAAAACCCATATCCACTCCAGCAACGTACTTGATAGGTTCTTGGAGTTGATCCTCAGTAATTACTTGATCGCGCAGCTTTTCTTGGATAACGATGGCTTCTTCCAGCGTCGAGGGCCAAGTATGATCTCGATAAAACTTCATATTTAAAATTTGAATTAAACTGATTAATATTAATCCTGTTATGGCAAGCACAAAAACAAGAGTTTTTGATGTTGATACAGGTAAAATCTATTTTTTGCAAAAGTCTGTGAATGACTATCTTTATCCTAGACATTTTAGCCAAGGTTAGCTGATATCTTGCATCATAATGTTACTTAAGGCTGTCAAGAGGGAATCCTGAGAATATAAGTTGATTTTTTTAGATTTTCTCTTTTACTGGTTATGACACAGCCAAATATTCTGGAACTTGCAAAACAGGGAGATGTACAGGCGATCGCATCTCTGATGAACCGCCACTTACACCCCAAAGGAATCACTGCACAGGTTGCCTTCCAAGATACTTGCTTGGAGGTAATACTAGAATCTCCCCAAGTACTAAATCAGCAAGTTTTAGTTCCATTTATCCGCAAAGGGTTAACCGCGTTAGGGGCTGCATCTATTGAAATAGTGAAAGTTTACGGGCAACAAACTGGTAAGGAGTTTCCATCTTGGAGTAAAGAGTTTAATTTAGGCATAGCAGAAGCTGAACTAGAAGCAGTAGATAATGAACACTCTTCTAGTAATCCTCAACCCCTAACTATTTGTATTAACTTAAGCGGCGATACTGCACAGGGATTAACAAACCAAGATTTTGAGTTTATTGCTAATCAAATCAGCACTGATATTTTATCATCTTGTTCTGAAATTTTTATTCAAAAAGTAAGTATTACTAATGGTAGTTCTGTGATTACAAAGGAACGCTAATGTTTAAAACTTATGACGCAGAAAAATAGTCTAAAATTGTTGTTTTTGCAGCAATTATAATAAATTTCGCTATATTTTAACTATAAGACTTTAAAGATTTTTAAAATGTTGTTTTTATCTGTAAATGGGGAACCCTGAGATAGAAGATATTTTCTTAGGTTTTCGGATTTATTGGTTATGACACAGCCAAATCTTTTAGAACTTGCAAAACAGGGAGATGCACAAGCGATCGCATCTCTGATGAACCGTCAATTACAACCCAAGGGGATTACAGCGAAAGTAGCACTCAAGGATGCTTGCGATAATGCTAGAATCTGCCCAAGTACCAAATCAGCAAGCCTTGGTTGCATTTCTCCGTAAAGGGATAACTGGTTTAGGTACTGCATCTATTGAGAGAGTAAAAATTTACGGACGACAAACAGGTGAGGAATTTTCAGCTTGGAACCAAGAGTTTGAACTAGTAGTACAAAATAACTGGTCGTCTTTACATATAGAAGAAGATACTACAAGTCAGATATCTCTTTCAAGCTTAGATACAGAGGAAAGTAAGGTTTCGGAACCCTCTATACAAAGTAAAAATTCAAAATCACCAAACACATTAGAGGGAGAAAAATGGGCTAATCTAGGCGGTTTACTTCTATTAGCTTCGTTGATACTATTATTTATTAACTGGCAGTTTGCATTAACAACATTTGTTGTAGCGATGATAGCTTATAACATCTATCAAGGAACACCAGCCGGTAAATATGATACAGAAAAACGGAAATTAGAGTCTGAAAAAAAGGCCGAAGAAGATAGATTGAAAAAAATACAGCAAGAAGAAGAAAAGAATATCGAGAAAATACAGCAAGAAGAAGCCAGAAGGCTGTTGATAGATAACGTCAAGTCTGAAGTACGAAATCTAAAAACAAATTTAGCTCACGATTGTATCAATGAATTCATCAAAGTTAATGCCAGATTAAGTGTAGGTGTCAGTTATATGGACTTACCTAGTGTTATAGCCTCAGCCAAATTAGCAACTCAACTGTTTGAAAAATCAAAAGATTATCATGTGTGTCTATACTTGAGTGAATTGATTAAGAAAAATATGTTTTACTATGAACTTTCTTTCCAATGTTTTGATAAAAGGTTCCATAATATTATATTCAATGAATATTTAGAGCAAATAATTATAAATTTGTTTCCTGAGCTGAAAGGGAGAAAAGTTTATTTTGATTTTGATTCTATAGTACAAACCATTTGGATGAAAGCTGCACAGTGTTCTGATGAAATTGATGATATTTTGGAATTATCTGACAATAATAATTAAGCTGATTAATTGAGGTAATAGTTAAACACTACCTGAAAGCTAAACTAGAAAAAGCAGTGCGTAGCTTGCCGCCATAGACATCGCTCAACTATCCCTATCAAAACAAAATCCCATGAAAATCAAAACATTAACTGTCATTATTCACAAAGAAGAAGATATGTATGTTGCTGAGTGTCCTGAAGTTGGCACAGTTGACCAAGGTGAAACAATTGAAGAAGCTCTTGCTAATCTTAAAGAAGCTACAAAGCTATATTTAGAAGAATGTCCTTTACTCGACACTGATACTAGTCCCAGGTTTGTAACTAGCATAGAGGTTAGCTATGCCTAGATTACCAAGAATATCAGGCAATGAGACAGTTCGTGCATTAGAGCGCTTAGGATTTATTCAAACTAGACAAACTGGTAGTCATGTTGTACTTAAAAAACCAACTTTAGAAGGAGAAATTGTTTGTGTTGTACCACTTCACCGCGAGTTAAAAGTTGGCACACTCAGTGGTGTTCTTAAGCAAGCAAAGGTTTCACCAGAAGAGTTTATAGAGAATTTGTGAGCGCGTAGGCGTACTTGCTACGCGTAGCGTCTCCAAGAGTTGGCATCGCACCTCAAAGCTAAACTATCAAAAGTAGTGTATAGTTTACCGCCATAGGCATCGCTCTTATTTTCACCTATCCTGATTAAATGCGATATTCTCACATTTAGGATTGGTAGTATCACGGCATCTAACCTGAAGATAGACTTAAATATATAACAAATCTAAGAACTCTTAATTGAGCTTAAAGTACAAGCTGGATGCGATTAATGCATCTATCGACTTGCTATCAAGTGGCTGAGAGAAAATATATCCTTGTGCGTTGTTGCATTTTTTAATTTTAAGATGTGTTAATTGCTCTATTGTTTCTATACCCTCTGCTATTACATTTATGTTAAGACTTTGTGCTAGAGAAATAATCGCCTGAACAATTTCCAAGTTTTCTCCATTAGCACCAATGTTGATAACAAATGAACGATCAATTTTCAATGCACTAAAGGGAAAATGATGCAGATAACTCAAGGATGAATAACCTGTGCCAAAATCATCTAGATGTAACTGAATATTCATCTGTTGTAATTCCAAAAGCATAGCAGTGGCTGAGTCAGAATTTTTCATCAGTACGGTTTCAGTAATCTCCAACTTTAAACTGCTGCCTTTTAGACCAGAATCGAGCAGAATTTGGCGAATTTCCTCAATCAAATTGGGGTGGAAAAACTGTTTACTAGAAATATTGACACTGATGCTTAAGGGTGGGTTAGTAGGAAATTTAAATTGCCAAGCCCGCATCTGACAACAAGCTTCGCGTAACACCCAATAACCAATCGGCACAATCAGCCCAGTTTCTTCTGCTAAGGGAATAAACTTTTCTGGAGAAACAATTCCATGTTCAGGATGTTGCCAGCGCACAAGAGCCTCAAAGCCAATAATTTGATAAGTTTCTAACGAGACAATTGGCTGATAGTAAACCTGAAATTCTTGGCGTTCAATTGCCCGTCGTAGATCCATTTCTAACTGTAATAACTGGGCAGCTTGAGTGTACATACTAAAATCAAATATTTCATAGCGTGCTTTTCCTAATGCTTTAGCACGGTACATTGCAATGTCAGCGTCACGGATGAGTTCTTCTGATAGATTATAAGTGTTTGTGCCTAAAGCGATACCAATACTTACAGTAGTAATTACTTCATTTCCACCAAGATTAAAAGCTCCTGTCAAAGCTACATTTATTCTGTTCGCTACATTTTTTACATCATTTAAATCTTTGATATCATCTAATAGGATTGTGAACTCATCTCCACCTAAGCGGGCAACTGTATCTCCTGCACGGAGGCACCTTTCTAATCTGCGTGCCAGTGCCGTTAGCAATTGATCCCCAATTATATGACCAAGGCTATCGTTGATAACTTTAAAGCGATCCACATCTAGGAACAGGACAGCGAATCTGTAGTCTGAATGACGTTTTGTTAGCGCCAGCGCCTGCTCCAATCTTTCGACAAATAAAGCACGGTTTGGCAATCCAGTTAGTGAATCGTGAAAAACATCATGAATTAATTGTGCTTCGGTTTGTTTTTGCTCCGTAATATTCAACACCGTACCAATGAAGCGGATCGGTTTTCCGTTTGCATCAAAGTAGGCTTGCCCTTTCGCTCTCAGCCAGCGTTCAACTTTATCCTGAATGCCAATCGTTCGATACTCAGTGTCATAAGAGCCACCTGATGCTGGGTTAAACGCCTCTTGAATAATTTCTTGAAGACGATCGCGATCATCGGGATGTAAGCCCTCAAAAAACACCTCTCCACTACTCTCGGCATCGGGTGGTAGCCCAAACATGGCTTTGCAGCCAGTATCCCATTTCAATTCTCCTGTAACTAGATTCCAATCCCAGGTTCCCAATTGAGCAGAGGCGATCGCCATCCGCCAACGATCTTCATTCTCCCGCAGGGCTTTCTCAGACTGTTTGCGATCGCTAATATCCTTGAACAGGATGGCCACTTTGTGGCTCTCTGGCTGCTCAATGCGAAACGCATAAACATCAAACCAGCGATTCATTGCCTCAGAGCCATTTTCAAAGCGAATGGCTTCACCTGTTAGAGCGACTCTGCCATAAGTCTGAAACCAAAATTCTTCCAGATTGGGAAGGAGTTGGCGTACCGTTTTACCCTCTGCCTGTTGGAATCCGGTTTGTTGTTCAAATGCAGGGTTAATTTCTAGGAAGCGATAATCAATCGGCGTATTGTTTGCATCAAATAACATTTCAATAACGCAAAAGCCGTCTTCCATCGTTTCAAACAGCGTGCGATAGCGTTCCTCAGATCGCCGCAGGGCTTCTTCTGCTTGTTTGCGATCTGTGATATCAATAACTGAGCCGATGTAGCCTTTATACTGCCCATCTGCCTCAAACCAGGGACTTGCCGCATCAATTGCCCAACGATATTCACCGTCCTGACGGCGTAAACGGTATTCTGCTCGAAAGGCTTTTTGATGCGTATTAGCGCTTATAAATGTTTCTTGAGCAAATGGAAAATCCTCTAGATGCACCGCATTCAGCCAACCAAACCCCAGCCCTATTGCTTCGGTTTGCCCTGTGAACTCATACCAGCTTTGGCTGAGATAGGTGCAGTATCCGGTGGCATCCGTCACCCAAACCATTACAGGTGCATTGTCTGCCATTGTGCGGAATCGTTCTTCACTCTGGCGCAGGGCTTCATCGACCTGAATCTGCTCGGTGATCTCTTGACAAACGGTATTGATGCCAATAATGCGATCGCCATCCTTTAATGGCAAAAAGCTCTCCAACCACACACGCTCTACTCCCGGTTGTGCCGGAGTTTCCCCCCGAATTTCGACGTTTAGTAGCGGTTCTCCCTTTTCTAAGACAGGGCGTAGCAACTCTTCGGCAGTATCAGCGATGTTAGGCAATAATTCTCGAATTGTTCGCCCAATGTGTTCCTCTACGGAAAATCCATTGATCTGTGCCAATCGCTGGTTAATCCGCACAAAACGCAGGTTGGTATCGAGAACGTTCAACCCAATTGGGGCAGACTGGTAAATGCTTTCAATCTCAGCCAGTTGCCGTTGCAGTATTGATTTGCTTTCTTGTAATTCTGCTTCTACCTGCTTGCGATACGTCATGTTTTGGGTGAGTACCATGCCTGCAAAAATCTCACCCTGCTCATTACGGACAGGTAAAGTATGTACTTCATAAATCTGATTGGAGTAAAGCACTTCCTGGACTGAAATGTGACCCGCCAGTGCCGCACGATACATCGGCTCAATTTGCTCACAGGTTTCTGGAGGCAGAACTTCCCAAATGGTTTGCCCCACCAGTGCCGCTCCATCTAATCCCAATTGTTTGATTTCGCTACCTTCAATGAGCAAAAAGCGCAGGTCATGGTCAAACAGGTGAACTGCGCCATTGGGGATGTGTTGTGTCAGCGTTCGATACAAGGCTTCTCGTTCTGCCAGGACTGCATTTGTCTGTTCTAACTGGGCAGTCCGTTCAGCAACGCGTTGTTCTAGTTTCTGGTTGGCGCGTTGTAGGGCGGCTTCGGTCTCTTTTTGCTGGGTCATGTCACGGGCAACGCAGTATATCAATCCCCGGGCAATCTGCGGTGATGCTGTCCATCCCAGCCATCGGTAGCAGCCATCTTTCGTCCGGTAACGATTCTCGAAATTGAGCGTTGGTATCCCAGTTTTCACCTTCTCCATTTCTGATAACGTGGCGAAGTGGTCGTCTGGATGCACGAAGTCTAAAAAAGGACTAGCTAATAATTCTGCTTCTGAGTGGCCGAGGGTTTGGGTAAATGCAGGGTTGATCCGCTTAAAGTAGCCATCCAGACCAATGACCGACAGCAGATCAAGCGATCGCTCAAAGAAAAAGGCTTCTTCAGATAGAACCAATCCATTCACGGGTAAGGCAACAGGATCTTTCGAGGTCATAACAGAATTACGAAGCAAATAAAGCGGAATTAACGCAAAGCAGACGAGATAAGTTGGGATGAATTAATACTCAAGCGCTAACACAAATTAAGAATTTGCACATCAGTATAGTTAAGATTTTTTCCATTCGCAGTTAGCAAAGGAAAATCATGAAATCTAGCTGTAGCAACAATCAGTCGGTCAAAGGGTATCTATGGAAGTCACTTAATTGAGTTGAATTAATTACTATTGGCAGAGACAAATTTAATAGTTGTACCCGATAATAAGCTAAAGCAATTTATAGCTCTCTATCAACGACTAAAGGTATAATTATTTTCTTTTTGCCTACCCATTTGGTTACTTTTTAGCAAGAAAAGATGCCGATTTCTAAATATTCAGACTCGTAATCTTTTAAGCATTGTCGCTGTTATTTGATTAGGCGTGAAGCTAGCCTTACTCAATGCTCTACTTTTTTAACCAACGATCAATGCTTTCCTAGTGTTCCTATATCAGTAATTCTGCTTTCTGAAATTAATTATCCCTAGCTAAAATTTATAATAAAAGTAATTTCGCCCCCGGAGCCAATCATGACAGAAGGAAAAACGCGGCGTAATTTCCTAATAACCAGCATTTCTGTAACTGGAGGTATTGTGGCAACTAATGCTTTTGGGCAAAATACTACCAACACCGCAACACCGCCAGCAAGTATGCCAGAACGGATGCTGGGACGCACGAAAGTAAAACTCCCGATCTTCGGGTTAGGAGGAGCAGGACAAACGCCGCTATCCTGGGAAGGAAAAGAGGATGATGCTGCGGCAATTATTCAAAGGGCGTTGGAACTTGGTATTCGTTATTTTGATACGGCAGCTAGTTATGGGCCAAGTGAAGATTATTTAGGTAAAGTGCTACCACCCCATCGCTCAAAGGTGTTTCTAGCAAGCAAGACTGATCAAAGAGATCGGGATGGTGCATGGCGAGAATTAGAGCGATCGCTTAAACGTCTCAATACAGATTATCTCGATTTGTGGCAGTTGCATCGCGTCTCTTTTTCTGAAGAACTCGACACCATCTTTAGTCCATCTGGTGCAATTAAAGCTTTAGAAGAAGCTATAGAGCAAAAGCTGGTGCGCTTCGCAGGTATTACCGGACATCACGACCCTCAAGTGATTGCTGAAGGCTTACGTCGCTATCCTTTCCACAGTACACTGATTCCTGTGAATGCCGCCGATGAACACCACCCACAGCCATTTATCCCAGTGGTTTTACCAGTTGCTCAAGAAAAAAATGTTGGTGTGATTGCGATGAAAGTTCCGGCTTATGGACGGCTGTTTAAACCGGGTGGATTGAGAGGTATGGAGCAAGCTTTAGGTTATACAATGTCTCAACCTGGAGTTCATTGTTGTGTAATTGCAGCAGAAACTATTTCACAATTAGAGAATAATGTCAAGATAGCGCGGGCTTTTGTGCCTCTTAAAAAGGAAGAATTAACAGCGATCGCAAGGCAAACTGCTAATATTTGGGAAGATACTACATTCTTCCGTAGCTGGACTTAGCTCAACCTTGCACATATTACAGAGTGTATTTTTATCAGTCACGCTGGTAATACTGTGCCGCTTGCGACATATTAAATTGTAGTAGCTTCTCCTCTCCTAACTCGTATTGAAAACTGGGCTTCAAAGGCGAAATATTCAAACTACGAATAATTTCCGCGGCCACAGCCTTTGCTAGTAGCGGTGGCACAGAGTTACCTACTTGTCTAAATCCGTGCCATTTGGTTACATGAAATCTAAACCAATCGGGGTAAGAATGTAATCTCGCTGCTTCTCTGACAGTGATACAGCGCGGTGTAAATGGATGAATTGGTCTAGGAGATGTGAAAGAACCCCTGTACTTATCTGTTCCGGCTCTTAAAGTATTGCAAACACCAGCAGGATGCAGCTTATAAAAACGACTAATTTTTTCTCTCTCGCCTTGTTGAGTTTCCTGAAAACGTTGAATAGTTTCTACAGAATGTTTTGTTCTTAAACTGGAAGAAAGTATTCGCAAATCATATTCACGTTTGTAAGAATAATCATCGTCTAGGAATTTTAATCCGCGAAGTACACGAGCGTAGTTACTAGGCTTTTCGTATTCTGCTATAACCCAATCTCTTATTAGTAACTCAGGATATTTTTGTATTTCAGGTAAATCTTTAATTGCATCCCATACCGTCGGGCCTAATGGAATATCAGATATTTTTTTTAAAGTTAAATTATTTGATAATGCTTGTTTAGTAATCGGCTGGGGATATTTTACTAACTCTACATCCTCTCTTGCACCTATGAGAAATAATCTCTCACGCGACTGTGGTACTCCGTAATTTGCAGCATTGAGAACTTGGTAATTTTCTTGTACTTTATAGCCGTGAATTTTAAACTCGCTAATTAAAGATTCGAGGATTTGTTTATGTTTACCAACTGTGATCCCCCGAACATTTTCCATCACAAAAAATTTTGGTTTTAGTTCAAAAACCAGCCGATGAAAGTGAAATACCAAAGAGTTCCGTGGATCATCAACAACTCGTTTACCAATTAGAGAAAAACCTTGACATGGTGAGCCACAAATTACCACATCAATTTCGCGATCGCCAATTTTAGAACGACTCCTAATTTCTTCCCCGGTTGTATCCACAACACTTTTACATAACACTGAGCAATAAGGGAAGTTAAACTCATGTGTTGCACAGTGGATGGGGTCAATTTCTACAGCCGCTAGCACATCAAAACCAGCTTGCTCAAAGCCAAGAGTCATACCGCCCGCACCAGCGAATAAGTCAACTGCGATCGCTCGTTGTTTTCTCATCTCATGAGCCATGACACCTCTAAAGGGATTGGGGGTTGGGTATTGGGTATTGGGTATTGAGTATTAAATATACAAAATTTTCCCAGTCCCTAGTCGCCAATCCCTAATCGCCACTCACCGCCACCATTTGCAAAATTTCTTGAGCAGCCCGATCGCACACGCCAACTTCTCCTAAACTACGCCGCATTTCTTCATAATCTGCCAAAGTTTGGTTTCTGCGACTGGGATTAAGTAGCAGTTCCATCGCTGCTTGGATAATATTTTCTGCTGTGGCTTCCTCTTGTAAAAATTCTGGCACAATCGGCTTCATCACTACTAAATTAGGTGGCGATGCAAACGTTACAGAACCCTTGAGGATTTTACGAGCTATCCAAGCAGTTAGGGGACTTAAGCGGTAAACTACAACTTGCGGCACATTTAACAGAGCAAGTTCTAAGTTGACAGTACCAGATTTGCTGATGGCTAAATCAGCCGCGGCAAAAACTTCCTTTTGTTGGCCTAATAGAACTGTAGCTTGCAAACCGTAACGCTTAATAGCCTCCTCAATTGGCTTTCTATAGACTTCCAAAGATAGTGGAATCCAGAAATGAACTTCAGGTAATTTAGCTTGAATCGTTTGGGCAGCTTGAAAAATAATTGGTAAAAGATATTTTAGTTCTTGGCGACGAGAAGCAGGGAGAAGTGCGATCGCAATTTGTTCTGGCGCAATCCCCAATTTTGCACGGGCTGCTTGGCGGTTAGGAGCGTCTTGCATTCGGTCAACCAAAGGATGCCCTACCCAACTAACTTCTGCCCCTTGCTGGCGAAAGTAACGGGCTTCTTGTGGAAAGATTGCCAACAGCTTATCTGTAAAGCCAACAATCCGGTTAGTTCTACGCAAACTGATTGACCAAGCCCACTCTTGGGGAGCGATGTAATACACCACAGGCACATCTGCTAACTGACGTTTCATATAAGTCCCAATTTCCAGATTGGGAGTCATATAATCGATCAGCACCACTAAGTCAGGTGGATTTTGCTTTAAGAAAGCGATCGCCTGACGTTGCACCTGGAGAGTCGGTAAAATATAAGGCAGCCCTTCTAAAATACCCATTGAGCCAATACTACTGGTATTGCCTAGCAGAATTGCCCCAGCCTCCACCATTTTTTCACCACCCAGCGCCACAATCTCTAATTCCAACCCAATCGCCACAGCTTGACGCTTCAGCGCTGTAATTAGCAGCGACCCTTGTAAATCGCCAGATACTTCGCCAGTGCTGATAAATATCCGCATTTGATAATTAGATAATTAAAGTTAGAAGTTAGGAATTAAAAGTGAAGAATTAAAAGTGAAGAATTAGGAATGAGGAGTGAAGAGTTAAAAAATGTAATTTCTCAACTCATAACTCATAACTCCTAACTCCTAACTCCTAACTCACGATTCATCACTCGCGCCTTTTTTCCCCTTACCGGGAATTAAACCACGCCTTCCTGGCATCTGAGAAAGTAGCAGAAAGCGACGCAGATGTTGCAATTCTTCGCTATTCCCTAACAGTTCTAGTTGTTCCAAGGCATCCTTAAAGGACAAATTAGAACGGTAGAGGATGCGGAAAGCTTTTTTCAGCATTTGCAAATCTGCTGAGTCCATACCAGAGCGTTTGAGTCCCACAAGGTTAAGGGTTCGCACCCGCGCCGGATTTCCCTCCACTAGCATATATGGGGCCACATCCCGGTCAATACGTGCCATGCCTCCCACCATTGCCTGTCTACCAATATGCACAAATTGATGGACACCTAAAACCCCACTCAGCCTAGCGCGTGACTCTATATGCACATGACCTGCCAACGCCACAGAGTTAGCAATCACTACTTGGTCTTCAATCACGCAGTTATGAGCTACATGGGCATAAGCCATCAGTAGGTTACCATCACCAATTACTGTTGCTTCACCAGCACCAGTAGCGCGGTTAATAGTAACGTACTCACGAATTAAGTTGTTATCACCAATTTTGACCCAGGTTGGTTCTCCCACAAATTTGAGATCCTGGGGTTCCATGCCGATGGCTGCACCTGTAAAAATCTGATTTTGCGCCCCAATTTCACAAGGTCCCTCTAACACAGCATGAGCGCCGATTATTGTTTCAGGGCCCACTTTGACATGCGCTCCAATCACAGCATAGGCACCGACTTGCACTGTATGGTGGAGTTCCGATTTCGGATGAATTACAGCAGTTGGATGAATTAGCGTTTTCAAGGGTGAATCTCCAGAACTGTCTTGATAAGCCAGCGCCGGGTGGGGTTTTTAAAGCAGTGCGTTACCCTGGTTAAGAGAGTTATACTGACTGCCATCCCATTTGAGGCGACTGGCATTGTTGAGCGTTAAGTATTTCAGTGAACGAGAGTGTCGGGCAAAGCAAGTTAAGTGTGTTCGTGAGTGCGTCTCGTAAAGAGGGCGTCGAAAATCAAGAAATTATCAGATGCTGTTGTGGATTTTTTTACTTTCATCCTTTTTCAGGATTCAGCAAGGGCATTTCACGGCTATGCCAATACCACGAAAGCAAACTTTTAGTTAACTAGAGAAAACATTAATTCCCCTTCACAAGCAAGTTGACCGTCAACTTCGGCACGACCTTGCATCTTACCGAAACGACGTTGTTTTACCCATAACAGTTCCACTGTCATGACTAGTTGATCTCCGGGTACAACTTGGCGGCGAAACCGAACTTTATCGATACCAGCGAAGACAAAGAGTCCGCCTTCTACCGAAGACATTTGAGTTAAAACAATGCCTCCAACTTGTGCCATTGCTTCGACAATTAGCACCCCTGGCATCAGTGGTCGTTCAGGGAAATGTCCTGGGAAATGGGGTTCGTTGATAGTGACATTTTTAACGCCAACAGCTTTTTTACCTGGAACGTAGTCAATTATTTTGTCTACAAGTAAAAATGGATAGCGGTGGGGTAGCAATCTCTGAATTTCTTCAGATGTAAAAGTTGTTTTAATCTCAGAGTTGATTGTAGTCTCATTTATAGCCTGTGGTTTGGTAGATGTAGTTGTATCGATGGTATTCACTTCAGTGAGGATTGACATTGGCCGTGTGGTTAATGTTTCATTTGATTGAGTAGGCAGGCGTAGATAGAAAGCCTTAATAATCCTGGATTTTAACCTTTAGAGCAGATCCAAAATCTAAAATTTTCTGAGCCAGTTGAATGTGTAAATTGTGACTGGCTTTATACGCTAAAAAATGAGCAATAGGAAAAGTTCCTAGTAAACTTAAATCTCCTACTAAATCCAAGATTTTATGACGGACTGGCTCATTTGCAAATCTTAATGGTGGATTTAACCAGCCTTCTGGGCCACAAACGAGTGCATTATCCAAACTGCCACCTTTAATTAACCCTGTTTGTTGTAAATGTTCAATTTGATGCAGTAACCCAAAAGTGCGGGCAGGAGCAATTTCTGTCGCAAAGCTAGCAGAAGCGTTTTCAAGTTCAGCGTTTAGCAACCAACTGTGCCATTGATTACCAATAGCGGGCAGGTCAAAATCAATACCGTAACTAAAGCGGGTTTCTGCTGCTGGGAGGGCACATACAAAGGCATCGCCTTGATAGACCCATATTGGTTCTGTAACAGCCAAAGGAGCTTGGTTGTTAATAGGTTGTGATACTAAGCCAACTTGGGCAATATTAGCTGTCCATACACTTGCTGAACCATCTAAAAGTGGAACTTCTGAACCATCAATTTCAATCCGGGCATTATCCACACCCATACCCGCAAGGGCTGCCAACAAATGTTCTACCGTGCGAACATATACCTCACTTTTGCCCAACTGAGTTGAGAGAACAGTGTGACTAACAGCCGCAACTTGGGCTGGAATGATCGGCAAATCCGGTAAATCCACCCTCACAAAGTAGCGTCCACTTCCTGCCTCAGCCGGTAGTATCCGCACCTGGGTACTCACACCGCTATGCAATCCCACCCCTATTTGGGTGATTTGGGCGGCTAGAGTGTGCTGTTGCATGGTCTAAAAGTCAGTATATTTCTTTTAGTATTGTTCATCGTCTGTTTTGGTAAAATCCCTGATATTCCCTTATTAATGTCATTAATCCCTTTATCGGAACAGTATTGAGGTAAATGTAAAAATTAGCAAGCTAATCCAAAAAAGATAATTGTCATTTGCCCTTTGTGATTCACTAATGACCAATGACAACTGACTAATGACAAGTTAAAATCTTTCGCCAATACCGAAATTAATCCGACTATCACCGTCATCGTTGATACCGTAATCAATACGAATTGGCCCCAGTGGAGACTGGACGCGTACGCCGAGACCATAGCCGTAGCCACTGCCGTTCTTATTGAGCACTTCAGCTGCCTGGGTACTAGTTCCCAAGTCACTGCCAATATCAAAAAATAGTGCGCCACTGACTACTGAAAAAACTGGGAACCGATACTCAACTGATGCTTGCACATAAGAGCGTCCACTAGCTAATGCTCCTTCTTCATAACCTCGGACGGAGTTGCTACCGCCAATGGTAAAAGCTTCGTAGGGAGGCAAGTCACCAAGGATGGTTCCCGCTTGCACATTAAATGCTAAGGTTTGTGCCCCTTTGCTGAGGTTAATCAATTGAATGGGTAAATATTTGCTGTAACTACCCCGCAATCTGGTCAGCAAAATGTTACCTTGTCCCACAGGTACTGACTGGTCTATTCCGAAGCGGAGATAAGAACCGCTAGTGGGTTGCAGAGGGTTATTACGGAGATCACGCTGTGCCCCTAGTTGCAATAGCAATAAATCGTCTTCACCCGCACCAGAGAAGCTAAGTGGAATTTCGCCGCTAATGCGGTTCCCATCGTCGTCAAACACCGCTCCTGTTCTTCTGATATCGCCATCGGCATCACGGGCGGAAACTCTTTGATACTGGAAACCGGCTGAGGCTGTCCATACCGAAGTTTTGTAAGGATTGGGGGAAAGGGGGCGGGTAAAGGTGACACCGCCACCTAGACGGAGGATGCGGGGGCGATCGCCATCATCCGTTTGTCCTTCCTGAAACGTCCTAATATCTTGATCTTTGCCATCAAAAATCAATGATATAGAACTGCGGCGAAAAAGATTGACTGTGTAGGAAGTCCGGTAGGGATCTCCGGCAATCCAGGGGTCTGTAAACCGCGCATCAAACAGGAATAACTCTTGCGCTCCTATTTGTACTTCTGCCCCCAGTTTTTGGTTCCTACCGTTCAGGTTTTGCTGTTGATAGCTAACTGTTCCAAAAAGTCCACTAGCAGAACTAAACCCTGCCCCGGCTGCAATAGAACCACTACTGCGTTCAGCTACATTCACGACCACATCCACTTTGCTAGGGTCAGTACCAGGGTCAAGGGAGACATTCACATCTTCAAACAGTCCTAGTCCATACACTCGCTGTAAGTCTCTTTGCACTGTGTTGCGATTGAATACTTGTCCTGGCTTCAACTCCACTTCTCGGGTAATGATGTAATCCTGTGTCCGTCCCCGAATTGGTTGTCCCTTCTCGTCTGTCTCCTGGCCATCTTTATTGCGGAATCGGACTCGAATGTTTTCTACTACACCTTCTGCTATTTGCAAGGTAACAACCCCGTTTTCAGAGACTTGTGGCGCTCCAATCACGTTAGCTAGTACGTAACCTTGGTCTTGATACCGCTTGTTTAACTGCTTGATGCCTTCTTGCAAATCACGTAAGTTGAGGATTCTGCCATACTGATCCTTAAAGACTTCATCCACAGTATTAGCTGGAAGTACAGAAGCAACACCAGTGCCAGGATTGGCTTGCACTTCTACCTTGCTTAAAACGGGGTTAGGCTGTACAACAAAGCTCACCCGGACTCCCAAGGGGGTATCTTCTGGCGCTGCTTGCACGTTGGAGAAGAAGCCAGTACCAAAGATGGCGTTAATATCTTCTTGCAGTTGGGTGCGGGTTGTCGTTCGTCCTGGTTGGGTACGAATTACTTTGTAAACTTGTTCTTCCAGTTCTGGTGATAGTTGGCCAGTTTGTGATCTAATTAATACTTCCGACACCAATACGCGGGGATCATTGGCTTCTGGGGCTGTGTTGGGTTGAGTCTCTCCCGGAGTTGTCGGCGGGTTAACATTCTGCGGACTGGGAGTCGCACCTGGGGTTGGAGCAGGTGTTCGTTGTTGACTATCTGGGAATGGAACATCAGGAGCGGTAGATGGTTCTGGAGTAGTGGGTAATAAAGGTTCCGTTGTCGGTGGATTGACATTTTCTGGAACTGGAGCTGTCTCAGGAGTAGGGGAAAGGGTTGGTTGTTGAATTTCTGGCGGTGGAATGTCGGGAGGGGGAGAGGGCTGCTGATTAGAATTAGGATCTATTGGAGGGGTTTGTGCAGTTTTTGGGGTTGTGGAGGTTGGCACTATTACCTTTGGTACCACGTAGGCGTAGTCCGCCGCAGTCATCGCTGCTGGATTGGCAGGGTAAACTGCGACAATGCGGGATTTATCCGCCTCCATAACCTCTGTGGGATTAGGTCGAGATTCTAGACTTTTACTAGATTCAACCTGATCTGTGTCCTTTTCTGGCTGCTGATTTGTTTCTAGTGTCAAAACTTCTGTTGTCTGTTTTGAACTGTTGGCGGTTTCTGCACTTGCACTCAATGAACCGCCCCAAGGGGCTGCAATTGCTACTGCTGCCAGCAATAAGGGAGATAAACGCATTTTACTTTTGATTCCTCTTCACGACCACACACACCATCACAAATAGTCATTAGTCATTAGCCGTTGGTGAATAACAAAGGACAAGTGACAAAGGACAATCCACACGAGTTTAATTGATTTTTACCCACTTAATTATTACTCTCTACTGCTTTTAGCACTCTTTGTAAAACCTCCTGGTAGGCATCCTCTACATTTCCTAAGTCCCGGCGAAAGCGGTCTTTGTCCATTACCCGGCGGTTTGAGTCTTCTTCTGCGGTATCCCACAAACGGCAAGTGTCAGGGCTAATTTCGTCTGCCAAGAGCAACTGCTGTTGTGAGTCCAAACCAAACTCTAGTTTGAAGTCTACTAGGGTAATGCCACATTGTTGCCAAAATTTCTGGAGAAATTCATTGATTTGCAATGCTAGATGTGTAATTGCGTCTACTTGTTCCGGAGTAGCTAGTTCTAGCAGGTACAGGCGATCGCGTGTCAACAAAGGATCTCCTAATTGATCGTTTTTGTAATAAAATTCAACCAAAGGCTGTTTCAGAATTGTACCCACTGGTAATCCTGTTTGCTGACACAAACTGCCAGCAGCAATATTTCTGATAACCACTTCTAAGGGTAAAATTTTTACTGCTCTCACCCGCATCTGATTCGGGGTAGGACTGTCAATAAAGTGAGTTTTTATACCATTTGCCTCCAACTGTTTAAAAAGCTGGCTGGAAATGCTACAATTAATCTTTCCCTTTTCTTGGATACTGCCGCGCTTTTGGGCGTTAAACGCCGTGGCATCGTCTTTAAAATCGGCCAACAAGACTTCCGGATCGTCTGTTGTATAAAGAATTTTGGCTTTGCCTTCGTATAACTTGGAATTAACAGACATGGTGGCAGTAAAGTTCTAGGCGATGGATAAAATCTGTCCTTTGAGGCTTTACCATTTTATCTTTAGTTACTAACTATTAGCCATTGATGATTATTTAACAGGGTGCAAGGACAAGGGTAATTAGGCAGAGGTCTATAGCAGGAAACCTTAACACTGGAAAAGGGCAGACGGGCACAGAGGAAAATTTTTTCACCTTTCTATTTTCTCCTTTCCCTGTTTTTGGTCACTGGTCAGCAGAAAGTTGCTAAACATTCACAACTGAATCTCTAACTTTTAACAGAGGACAATTCGCTTTAACGCGTAGTATATTTACCTAAGTGGTTTTTCCCTAAAAATCTGTAGTTATTTTTGCAAAAATGATAATTACTAGAAATACGGGTGTTTTTTAGCAAAATTTAACCCAGAGTTTCTACCGAAGTTAATTACAATCAGAACTTTATAAATTTAAGATGAGATAAATTTACAACTGGGAGGGAAGTCAAATATTCTCTGTTAGTTACTTTAGGAGAAATCTTTTTGTAACTTTTACAGTAAAAGTATTTCAGGCTTTATTTTTTGGTCTCAAAATCTAAATCAACCAATTCCCGCATCATTAAGTTGGAAAAGGAGTTCATATAGTTCGAGTTACCGCAGTCTGACCAAAGAGGTAAAGGAGCGGGGAGGATTTGGAACTTTACAGCAATCAAGGCTTTCAGAGCAACTACATTTATGTGGTCTTCTCCCCTACCCCTTGACTCTTTTATGACAAAACGTAGATATCAGGGTACCAAATGATTCAGCTTTAGAGACTCAAACACAAAGGGAGTTGATAAATTGGAGAACAAAATAGTGAACAAAGATGATTTTCTTTACCCTCGCGGCCGCTACTACGGTCAGGTAAAGCCAGAAAACTTGGTTTTTAATGCTAATCTACAGGAATTTGCCCAACGAGTAAGCTACATTTGCAACTTAGAAACAAATGGAAAACTGCCTCCAGGTGAAGCTTACGAACAAATAAGGGATCTATGGCAACAGTTGAAACGCTCAAAAATAGAGCTAAGAATTGGCGAAGATCCGTTTAAGGATGATCAGGGAGAGGTTGAAGGTTGAAGGTTGAATGGGGCATTGGGCAAATGACGAATGACTAATGACTACTTACTAAGTATTGCCCAGACACCATCCCAAGACTTTAGAGGTGGCGTTTGTTGATAATTACGCGCCCGTTCTATGTAGATATCAACAGCTTGATCTTGGGGTTTGATGCATTTAGCAGCTTCAAAACAGGCGATCGCTTGTGAGAAGTTGCGCGATAAATAAGCTGATCGTCCAGTATGATAGTGAAATAAAAACTCTTGAGTGTTGGCATCTAGAGCGATGCTGCGATCGCCAATTAACTCGTAGATATTTACAGCCTCGTGTTTCCCTTTGACTCGGATTTTATCTAACTGACGCACCCAAATGCGATCGCTGCAAAGCTGGTAAGTAAATTCGCTTAGAATTATATCACAACCGTAATCCTTAGTTACCGCTTCCAAACGCGAACTTAAATTTACGCCATCTCCAATTACGGTGTAATCCATCCGTTTGCGAGAACCAATATTACCCGAAACTACTTCTCCAGAACTAATCCCAATGCCAATATGGATTTGTGGCTGCGCTTGAATAATTCGTCGATGGTTAAATTCTTCTAACCGTTGTCGCATATCTAACGCTGACTGCACAGCTCTCCAAGCATGATTTTCAGTTAGCGGTATTGGCGCACCAAATACCGCCATTAAGGCATCACCAATAAACTTATCGAGAGTGCCTTCACAGTTAAAAACCGCCTCCACCATCGTTTCAAAATACTCATTGAGCAGCAATACCACTTCAGCTGCACCAAGATTTTCTGTAAGTGTTGTGTAGCCACGGATATCAGAAAACAAAACGGTTACTTCCTTGCGCTCACCCACCATTAAAGCATCTTCCCCCAAAGCCATAACTTGCTCGGCTACATGGGGCGTTAGGTAGCGGGACATAGTAGTTTTCATCCGTTTTTCCTGGCTGATGTCTTCTAACACCACCAAACCACCCCGGACACCGCCTTCTGGGTTAGTTAGGGGATTGACGGTGAGATTAGTGCTGCGTTCTAATTTTTGCACCTCATCAGTGGTGAGAAATTCAGATTGGGGAGTGAGGGGTAGATTCCAGGGAATGAAAATATCGGGGTTAGTGCGATCACGCACTGCTAAAATTGAGTCCTGAGTCCTGAATTTTGATTCTTGAGACTCACTTTTAACTCCTAACTCTTCTCTACGAGATGCTGCGCCAACGGCAGGCTCAGGGCATCGCTCCTCACTCTTAAATTGAGAAATTCCCACTATCAAACTTTGCTCTGGTACATAATGTTTAGCTCCAGTTTTTAAACTATCTTCTAACCGCATTTGGAGATTTTCAATCGGTACAACTTCCCAAACTAGGCGACCAATCAAATTTTGTTCCCACAAAAGCTTATTGTTTTTAGTATTAGCGTCTCCTATTGGACAACCCAACAACTCTAGGGCTGCATCATTAATCGTCACAATGCATCCTGTCATATCCGTAGAAATCACAGCATCTGATAAACTTTGTAAAATGTCTTTTTGATACTGCTTTTCTAACAGTACATTTTCAAATAGGCGAGCATTTTCTAAAGCAACTCCTGCCTGGATATTAAAAGCCCGCATAAACTCTTCATCAGAAGCAGTAAAACTGTTTTGTTGCTTATTAATTAATTGTGTAACGCCAATTAATTCATTTGCAGAATTAAATAGTGGCAAACAAAGAATATTACGAGTTACATACCCAGTTCTTCTATCTATAGTCGGATCAAAACGGGGATCTTTATAGGCATCAGAAATATTTAATGCTTCACCAGTGGAGGCCACATAGCCAGCAATGCCACGGTTTGCAGGAATGCGAATTTCTATTAAATTTGTGCCATCTGCCGCCGCTGCAACTTTCGTCCAGAGTTCGCCCATCTCTTTACGATATAAAAACAGTGTGCTGCGGTCTGCTTGCATTAAAATTCGAGCTTGCTCCATGACTATCTGCAAAGTTGCTTCTAACTCCAAACTTTGCCCCAGTGTTTGAGTTGCCCGCAACAGAGCCGTTGCACCTCGTTGATTGCGAGCTGCTACATAAAAAGATTGGCAGCTTTCCAGAATAATCCCAATAGAAGCGGCGAAGTCTCGAAACCGTTCTTCATCATCATAATTAAACGGAACATTCCCGGTTTTATTAGCCAGTTGCACTACCGCTACAGTCTGGTTTTTGCTACTGAGAACAGGCATACATAAAATATTATGTATTTTGTAGCCCATTTGTTTTTCAAGTTCTGGGCTAAATAGAGGGTGAGTATAAGTCTCAGATATATTTAGATATTGACCTGTACTAGCAACATGACCGGGAATACCCGCTGTAATGGGAGTCCGAATTTCTAAGAACTTTTGGGTATTATCTTGAGGAACTTTTGACCACAGTTGACCTTTATCATAGTCAACTAAAAAAATAGCTGTGTGTTCTGCTTGCAGGATTTGACCAATTTTGAGGGTGATAGCTTCTAGCACCTTCTCCAACATAATTTCTAGAGTTTCATTATTAATCAGTTCAATGGCTCTAAGAAATTGCTGGAACTCAGCCGTTATGAAGTCGAGTAAGCAAACAAATTCATTAACAGATAAATCTTTAACACGACGCAGTAGGGCATGAGTACGATTAACTTGAGTCAATTCAGTTAATGTAGCCAAGACGCTGCCAGAGTTAGGGAGTGTCACGTCGCTTTGCTCCGAATTCAAAATTCAAAATTCAAAATTAATAATCCCCATAAATAAATGGGCTTGTATCATGAGTCTGTTTCGGTCATGGGAATTTTAGATTTTAGATTTTGGGCATTGGTTGTTATTAATTCTTCTCCCCTTGCTCCCTCATCTGCCTACTCCCTACTCCCTACTCCCTGATTTTGCCAACTTTTCAGAAAATATTACTTTTTGGTAGTAATCTTGTAGCTGCTTGGTGGCAGATGGCCAACCCCAAACTTCTGCTTCTTGGCGAGCATTTTGACGGATGATGTCTCGTTGTTGCTTTTGTTCTAAGAGGCGAACAGTAGCGGCGATCGCTCCTTGAACATCTGCTGTTGGCTCAAAAAGATATCCATTTACCCCATCTGTCACAATATCAGGAATCCCCCCGGAACGGGCTGCTACTACCGGACAGCCAGCTGCCATTGCTTCTAATAGTACTAAGCCTAATGTTTCTGTACGGGAAGGAAAGATAAAGGCATCAGCACTTGCAAAAGCAGAACCTAACTCTTGTCCCATGAGATACCCAACAAAATAAGTGTTTGTGCCAGCAAAGTGTTTTTGCAATGCTTCACGGTGGGGACCATCCCCAACCAATGCTAACCGCGCTTCGGGAATTGCTTCTAAAATTGGTTTGATGCGCTCAATTTCTTTTTCAGCAGAAAGCCGCCCCACATAAAGTAGCAATGGACTTTCTGGATGATTTTTTGATAGGCGCGATCGCATCTCTACACTAGCTAAATCCGGGTGAAATAATTCCGTATCCACCCCGCGTTGCCATAAATCTACACGTTCAATACCATGTGCTGTCAGTTCCTCCACCATTGCTGTGGAAGTACACAGATTCAAAGCTGCTTGATTATGAGCGCCTTTGAGCAGTTCCCAAAGAAAACCTTCCAGCATTCCCAAGCCGTAATGCTGGAGATATTGAGGTAAATGGGTATGGTAAGACGCTACTAAGGGTATTTTGAGGATTTTGCTATAAAATATCCCAGACAAACCTAAAACTGCTGGATTCACGACATGAATAATATCTGGCTTGAACTCTTCTAAGGCGTACCCAATGGCTGGGCGGGGAAGTGCCATTTTCAATTCTGGATACAATGGCAGAGGAAAGCCAGTAACGCCGTAAACTTTAGCCCCTTTGTGTTCTGTGATGCCTCCATCAGGGGCAATTACCAGCACTTGATTACCACTGCGCTGTAGATGGTCAACAGTATGGCGCAGGCGCGTTACAATGCCGTCAACCTTGGGTAAAAAGGTTTCGGTAAATAGGGCAATTCTCATATAAAACTATTCAGTCCAGGCAGATAATCTCAGCTTAGAGTGCATTTTGCTATTAAACCAGAGTAAACTGTCTCGCGTTCTGTAATCAATTCTGCATAGTCAAAATAACTGTAGTAAACGCAAATTTAGTAATAGCTGGACGATACGCCTGATAAATAATAACTAATTGGTCGTCATATTGTGCTAAAACATGACGACCAGTGTTAAACCCACGATTTACTTGGGTTTATCCTAATTTCTGTGCCAAGAGACTTTGGGCAGAATTTGTTTGTGATCAACTCGCGTCTGATACTTGATGGCAAAGTTTAACAGAGAATCGAGTAAAGAATCAGAAAGTAAGTGAGGCTGTAAACCTAAATCAAGCAATTTAGTGTTTTTAGCGTTGAAGTAATGTTCTTCTTTCTCGACTCTAGGGTTATCTAGGTGATTGATTTCTACACTCAATCCCATAGCGTTACCAGCTTTTTTCACCATCAATGCCAAGTCGCCGACGCTGAATTGTTCGGTAAATTGGTTAAATACGCGGAATTCACCAGCCTCGGCAGGGTTAGCGATCGCTAATTCCACACATCGTACTGTATCCCGAATATCCAAAAATCCGCGAGTTTGTCCACCTTTACCGTAGACAGTTAACGGATGTCCAATCGCTGCTTGAATACAAAAGCGGTTTAGTGCAGTACCAAACACACCATCGTAATCCAGCCGATTAATCAATAGTTCGTCCATCCCCGTTTCTTCGGTTAAGACGCCATAAACTACACCCTGATTTAAATCAGTTGCCCGCAATCCCCAAATCCGGCAAGCAAAGTGGATGTTATGACTATCATGGACTTTGCTTAAATGGTACATCGAACCGGGCTGCTTGGGATAAGGTAGGGTATCCTTGCGTCCATTGTGTTCAATGGTGATATACCCTTCTTCGATGTCGATGTTGGGTGTACCGTATTCACCCATCGTCCCCAGCTTCACTAAATGACAGTCGGGGAAATCTTCCCGCATAGCGTACAGCAAGTTCAACGTACCAACTACATTATTGACCTGGGTAACAACTGCATGTTCTCGGTCAATCATGGAAAATGGGGCCGAACGCTGTTCACCAAAATGCACCAGAGCATTTGGCTGAAATTGCTGTAATGTTTTATGGAGAAATTCGTAATTTGTAATATCGCCGATGAACAAATCGATAGATTTACCCGTCAAATCTTGCCAGCGCTGGAGACGTTGTTGAATTAGTGCGATCGGAGTGAGAGTTTCGACTCCAAGTTCATTATCCCAATGCCGCCGCACCAAACTATCTAAAATTCCAACTTCATAACCTCGATTGGAAAGGTAAAGAGCAGTTGCCCAACCGCAATATCCATCACCACCAATAACCAGGACTTTCATCTTCACCAGTTTTTACTCGCTGATAGCTAAATCTATCAGGTTTCTGTACCCTCTTAATCATCATTCTGAGAGAGATGTGGATTTAGGGAGCAGAGAGCAGGGGAAAATGGTAGAAAATAAACGGAATTATTCTAACTCCTAACTCCTAACTCCTAACTCCTCACTCAAGACTTCGGAATCCGATACTGCTGGGCAATGTAATAAAACAAACGATAATAATCTTGAAAATCTTGGCTCTTGCTTCGTCCCTGCCAGTAATATTTCACTTGACCCTGAGTTAGTGTCAGTGTCATCGAACCTATTTGTTGATTAACTTCTACAAGCAGCACTCCAGATATTCCTTGGGCAGTTTGAAAGTTGGGTTTGAGCTTTTTCACAGGCTCTTGTTCTGTAACAATCGAATTTGGTAGCTGCTGACTTGCCCAACCCCGAATTTCTACGGTGTTATTTTGTGGTGAAATAAACGCAATCCCATCATCATTTTCTGGGGCTGCTAAAGATGTCCAGTTACTCGGATATGGAAATTCAAAGCCGTAACGGGAGTTACTGTAAGTTTTCCAGGTGATAGCTCCGGCGTTAAAATTATTTGCAGTACAACCCCATAAGATTATTAACAGGGCAGTAACTCCGCTAACGCTGGCGGCAAACCTATAAATTCTTGGCCCCAAACTATAGATTTTATTAGCAGTAGCCATTTACATTACACATTTTGCCAAAGTCACTGATTTTATAGAAATACTAAAAACTCAGATCAATACCTTCGCCAATTTACGAGTTATTCCCGAATCCGTAAACTGCTGAATAAACTGCACCAAAAGAGCGCTTATTAAAAATTCAATATTTTTTCAGGATATTTACGATTCTCTTTTGAGTTCTCAGTAGAGGAAGCTCAAAGTAAGTACTTTATCACACAAGTCCTGTACAGTGCATTTCAGACAGTTGAGGTAACTTTGGAGCTTTTTCACTTCCAAACCAACACACCTTTGCAATTTCCACCAAATCTTTCTGTAATTTGCATCGGTAAGCCAAACGACCAAAAACCACCAGATATTGATATTTCTGGCTTACCAAATTCGGATGTGGTATCTCGCATCCACGCGCAAATTTGGGTGAATGGAGATGAATACCATATCACCGATTTGGGCAGTTCTAATGGTACGTATGTTAATGGTGCGAAACTTCAACCTCAAGTTTTTTGTCCACTGCATCCAGGAGATAGAATTTCATTTGGGCAGGGAGACAAAATAACTTTCATGTTGAGGGTGCAGCAGTACTCTGCATCTGCCACAAAAAATCCTACACCAAACTCCACGCCAACAAAAATTACAGCACCTACCACCAGTAAAGAAGAGGAACAAGTAATCCTTGTTAGTAAGCTTATTGGTTTAGGACTCATCCTAGCAGGCATTACATTTTTAAGTACAAGTATTTATGTGAGTGTCTACTTACGCAGCACACCTGGAATTTTGCTGTGTATAGGAGGTGTAGTAGCTCTAAATTGGGGTGGGCGCGATAATCGGAAATTAGGATGGGTGTTGATTGGGATAGGAATTGCTCTATTCATCGCTAGTGGTGTTGTTATCGGCTCTGCATCCCTTTTTTCCCTGCTGATGTCATTCGCTGGTATCTCCTGTGGATATCAGTTGTTTACAACCGGAAAGGTGTTCAACTTTAACCCGCTGACGCTCAAAATAGTTAAAAAATAAGCCAAGTCAGGTACTCTTAGCTTTATCGTTGAATTAGCGATCGCTAATTCCCATTGAGGTTTCAGGATTTAAGTCTTAAGTCCTGATTAATTCTGAAAGGCTTGTTCTGAGGGATTTATCACTCAATAAACAGCATTTCAGCCTCAGATGTAAACAAATGTAACAAAAATAGCGTCAAAACGTTTTACTGTCTTGACAACCAATAGAAAAACCGATAACTTGATATACATACCCGGGTAAGACCGTTAAAGAGTTATATGCAAACGCAAACTAAGCAAAAGGTCACTTTGTATTTATCGCCAGAGTTGCACAGAAAATTGAAGATTCGTTCAGCAGTCGATTCCGAACCAATGTCAGAACTTGCAGAACGTGCCCTTGTTTTTTACCTATCTAATTCAGAATTGGTTGACGAGGTAGAAGATTCTTCTTATGGGCGGACTCATAGAGTTTATTCATGCCCAACTTGTGATAGCTCGTTAGTCTTACGTGATGGGGAACTAGTTACTTTGGGCAATCAAGCAGGAGTAGTTGGTCAAGAGCATCTTTCCATTGATGAAATGGATGAAGATGAAACCCATCCCAAGGGTGAGGAAGAATTAGTTCCTTGCTAGATAAATAGAAATCATGAATGAATAATTCATAAATCGGTTGTCTTTACCAGAAGCAATGTCTCTACTGTCTCTATAAGGTCTCAAGTAGGTCGAAGTATGAACCAAGAGCTCAAGATCCTAATTCAAGCTCAATACCCTTTAATCTACCTTGTGACCTCCGAGGAAGAGCGGGCCGAGCAAGCAATTTCCACAATCGCCCAGTCAGAGTTAAAGCCCCAGCGCCGAGTATTTGTTTGGACAGTAACACACGGAATTGTGGAGTATGGTCAGCCTCGGAATGTTACCCAACACAATACCGTGTCTCCAGAGGCGGCGATTGAGTGGATAATTCGCCAGAAAGAACCCAGTATATTTATTCTTAAAGATTTACATCCTTTTATTGATGCGCCTGCAACAAACAGATCGTTACGTGATGCGATCGCTAGCTTTAAAGGTACGCAAAAGAACATCATTTTGATGTCTCCAATGCAACAAGTGCCTATAGAGTTAGAAAAAGAAGTTGTTGTTATCGATTTTACACTGCCAGATATGGCAGAGTTAAATAAAGTACTGACTCAGCACGTAGACCAAAATCGTGGTCGGCGGTTGACAACAGAGGCTAGAGAAAAGCTTCTCAGGGCAGCTTTAGGTCTAACTAAAGATGAAGCTGAGAAAGTCTACCGAAAGGCGCAGGTAACTACAGGGCGTTTGACGGAAGATGAAGTAGATATCGTTTTATCTGAGAAAAAGCAACTAATTCGGCGCAATGGAATCTTAGAATACATTGAAGAAGATGAAACCATTGATGCTGTAGGTGGCTTAGAAGAGTTAAAAAGATGGCTCAAACAACGCTCTAACGCTTTCACAGAAAGAGCAAGAGAGTATGGTTTGCCTCAACCGAAGGGGATGTTAATTCTAGGAGTTCCCGGTTGCGGTAAGTCATTAATTGCCAAAACTACTTCCCGGTTGTGGGGTTTACCACTACTGCGGTTAGATATGGGGCGAGTCTACGACGGCTCAATGGTGGGACGAAGTGAGGCAAATCTGCGAAACGCCCTGAAAACAGCAGAATCTATTTCCCCAGCGATTTTGTTTATCGATGAATTGGATAAATCCTTTGCTGGTAGTGGAGGTTCATCTGATTCTGATGGGGGGACTTCAAGCAGAATCTTCGGCTCTTTCCTCACATGGATGCAAGATAAGAAATCACCAGTGTTCGTGATGGCAACTGCCAACAGAGTAGAACGTTTACCTGGCGAGTTCTTGAGGAAAGGACGCTTTGATGAAATTTTCTTTGTGGATCTGCCAACACCAGAAGAACGGCAGGATATTTTCAATATTCATCTGACCAAACGCCGTGAAGACATTTCTCGATTCGATCTTGAGCAACTAGCCAAGATGTCTGATGGCTTTTCTGGAGCAGAAATTGAGCAAGCGATCGTTGCGGCAATGTATGAAGCTTTTGCCCAAGATCGGGAGTTCACCCAACTAGATATTATTGCTGCACTGAAGGCAACATTGCCGCTGTCTCGAACGATGCAAGAACAAGTAACGGCTCTGAGAGATTGGGCCAGACAGCGCGCACGCCCCGCAGCGTCCTCCGTAGCTGAATATCAGCGAATGGAGTTCTAAAAGCTTTCCTCTGCCATCCCAGGGGGAAAGGCTAGCTCTGAATGCTAGCAGTTTAAAAAAAAGCCGCATCCTGCTAACGCGGCTTCGCCCAAAACAAACCGTTGTCGTTTTTCTCAATCTTCTCACTGGAGGAAACCCAAATGTCTCACTTTAGCACCCTGCGTACCAAAATCACCGATGCCGAAATCCTCAAGGCTTCCTTGCGCGACCTCGGTATCAGCGTAAAGACTGAAGCTGATGTCCGTGGTTATAACGGTCAGCGTGTCCGTTCTGACATTGTAGCTATGTTGGATGGCGAATATGACCTCGGCTGGTCTCGCAACAGCGATGGTTCTTTTGACCTAATCGCTGACCTGTGGGGCGTTGCTAAAAAGCACAACCAAACCGAGTTGATCAACTCCATCAACCAAAAGTATGCTGTTAACAAAACTTTGGCTGAAGTAAAACAGCGCGGTCTGCAAAACGCCAATGTGAAGTTGGTATTGCAATAACAATTTCTCTGCGCGTTCCCAAAGCTGCACGGGTTAACCATATAAATAGCGGTTAGCCCGCTTTTTTATCGGGACTGAGATGTATTTCTCAGTCCCGATTTTTATCTAAATTTTAAATTCTTAGCTTTAAGATTCAAGGATAACAAAATGGCGCAACTTCAACTAACATATATTAAAAATAAACTTAATGAAAAATTAATAAGCTTAATTGATATGTCGGATTACATAAAAAAAAATGAAGAGGAAAGAAAAAAAGCTTGTTTATCAAGAAGTTATGCTGCTTACAGCTTAGTAAGTCTTGCCTCTGCTTCCGAAGAAGAAACTGCACAAGCAATTGTTGATGGTTTTAACGATAATGGAATTGATGCAATTTATTATGAAGAACACAAAAATACTCTTTGGTTAGTTCAATCCAAATGGATTGAGTCAGGGAATGGAGAACCTAAGACAGGTGAAAAGTTATTGAAAAAACCCTAGAAGCAGTTTATGCCGAGTATCCAGGTAAAATAATTTACCAAGTATTTAGAAATTTAGATAAACATAGAGTATTAAAAGAGAAAGTTTTAGAAATTTTTCCACTCAACATTTGAAACAATCTGAGTTCCACGGATTTAATTAGATACTATTGCAAATACTTCTTAGTATATAAACTTTTTTTGCAGTTATTCTGGTGTCACTTCACAGCGATCGCTCAGATTTACAAACCCTGATGCAGGTATATCAAGAAGGACTTTTAAGAAAAGCCACTGCGTTAAGCGAAGCTGTCAAACGTGGGTTGATTGAACCCTTAAGCTAGTAATCCCACATTTTTAATTACGTTTCTGGAATCCCGTGCTACCATAATGTAGCTAGAATCAAACCTTAATACGCCTCAGATAGCTGAAATGAAGTAGTAGCAAAAACCCTTGCTTATAAGCAACAGGGACTGACAAAAGAATTTTTTGGTTTTAAGCAATATCTCACCACTTTTGGAATTAGTGTTCCCTTCGGGTTGGCTAATTTCCCTACGGCAGGAAACGCGCCTGTAGGAATAGACTTACCGCCCGTCATAGCAAGGTGACAAATATTCACTTTACTAAATAGAAGCATGGATTGCTTTCATTCACAACTCTTCTCCTTATAGGGAAGAGAGAAGAAGTCTAGTAGTCTGTCGCATTAATTCAGGACTTACGCAACCTCAACGGTATTTTGAGGATTTCACATATTGCAGACCTCCCAACCCTTCCCTAGATTGGGAGGCTATGCGTAAGCCTATAATTTTAAAGGAGTTTGGAAAGAATGCAGAAAAAATCAATATTGTTAGCTGAAAACTTAGGCTATGAACTTAGCTCAACTAGGACTTTATTTAAAGGTGTTCATCTCAGCATTGCAGAGAACGATCGCATTGCTTTGGTTGGTTCTAATGGGGTAGGAAAATCAACTCTCTTAAAAATTTTAGCTGGTCAACTCAGTCCCACAACGGGTTTTATTACGCCTCAAAGCACAATATACTACTTACCTCAAATCAGCACTATCAAACAGGAAATCAAAGCAGACACAGTTCTTGATTTTCTGAGTTCTGTTTCTGAAGAATGGTGGAATATTGAGGCAATTCTGGAAACACAATTCAATACCACGCTTGACTTATCCTTACCACTATTCAATCTCAGTGGTGGAGAACTCACAAAACTATTCTTGGCTATTGGTTTAGCGCAACAGCCAAAAGTGTTGCTATTAGATGAACCAACTAACCACATGGATTTGATAGCGTTAGAAAGTTTAAAAAACTTTCTCAATAACTTTGAAGGAGCATTTGTCATTGTTTCCCACAAACCATTTTTCCTAGACCAACTTACAGATACAACTTGGGAACTCACGCCAGAGGGAGTTCAAGTTTACGGAGGTCATTTTTCTTTATATCAAGAACAAAAAGAAACAGAGTCAGAAGCAGCATTGCGATCGCATGAAGTTGCTAGAAAAGAACTCAAACGTGCTAAAGCCTCAGCACTACAAGAACAGCAAAGAGCAGCCCAATCCCGCAAAACAGGTCAGCGACTAGCGGGTAGCATTCCTAAAATTGTAGCTGGGGCAATGAAAAGAAAAGCAGAGGTGACAGCAGGAATTGCAAAACAAAAACATGGAGAAATTGTTGAGAAGGCAACACAGAAATTTACAGAGACAAAAGTCAGAACGACAAAGGCTACAAGTATTCAATTGGAACAAAGTAGTCAAAAACGGAGAAATCTCATTGATATTCAGGGTGCAAATCTTTGGGTAGGCGAACGCCTGCTGATTGAAAATATTCAGCTTCATATTTCTTCGGGCGATCGCATAGCCATAGCTGGTGCGAATGGTTCTGGCAAATCAAACCTAGCAAAAGCTATTTTGGCAACATTGGCAACAGATAACGCAACAGATGTAACAAATAAGTTATCGATACTTAGAGATAACACATCCGCTATGCAGGCTTCAACATCCACAACTAAAGCTGTATATCTCGACCAAGCTTACGAAATCGTCAATCGCCAGCAGACAATTATCGAAAATATGCAAACTGCCAACCCCAATCTTAGCTATCAGCTTTTGCGCCAACAGTTGGGACACTTCTTATTTAAATATGATGATGTCAACAAACCAGCATCGGTGTTGAGTGGGGGTGAATTAGCAAGGTTAGCGATCGCTATAATCAGTATTTCCAAAATCGATCTGCTGATTCTTGATGAACCAACAAACAATTTGGATATCGAAACCGTTAATCAAATGGTAGAAGGTATCAATGAATATCAGGGTGCGCTTTGGGTAATTTCCCACGATTTGGATTTATTAAGTCGCATTGATATTAACAAAGCTTACAAGTTGAGCGAACAAACCTTGCAAATGACCACATATCTACCTAGCGAACCCGAACAATACTATCAAGAATTGTTGATTTAGCTTTCCAAAACCTACACTAGCCGCAAGCAGTTTTTGGAGGAAGCGATCGCGCAGCCTCAACAAAAGCTTGAAAAATTTTTTGATGATTAGGATCAGAAATTGAAAGCTCAGGATGCCATTGCACACCAATTGCCCAAGGATGATGTTTATGCTCCACAGCTTCAATTACCCCATCACCTGGAGCATGACCAACAATCTGCCAAGAAGATGGTACTTTATCTACTGCTTGATGATGCCAAGAAACTACAGATATATGAGAATTCTGTACACATTTAGCTAGACGGCTTTCTACATCTATTCTGACAAGATGTTCTGTCGGTAAGCGTCGTCCAGGTTCAGGCTCTAGACGATGTAATGTAGATGTACCGTAGACATTTGGAATGTGAGGAATTAGAGTACCCCCACAAATGACGATAAGAATTTGTAAACCCCGACAAATACCAAATATTGGCAAATGGCGTTCAAGGGCAAACTTGGCAAGCTGCAATTCAAAAGCATCACGTTCGCGATCAACAGAATAAATAGTAGGATGAGCAAAACCGTTGTAGCAAACAGGGTCAATATCTCCGCCGCCAGAGAGAATTAATCCATCCAAAGAGTCTAGAACTAAGACAGGGTCACTTTCCCCCGGTGGTAACAATATGGGAATACCACCTGCGGCACGGACTGCATTTATATATTCGCTTGGTAGAGAAAATGGTAATGCTGCAAGGCGACCGTAAGTTGTAATGCCAATCAATGGTTTTCGAGATTTTCTACTCATTTTGATGCTATTTCAGTATTTCGTCTAATAGGTTGGTTGCAGGTTGTACCTTAGTCAGTGGTGCTTGCGATCGCTGTAAGCACCAACTAGACGTACTAGACTGCTCACCCCAGTCGTGAGTTTCTCCATCAAATTGTTAAAGCAGGGAATGTTCGAGTAGAAATAGAAAAATGAAAAATTTATGATAATGGAAAGGCAGATGCTAATACCCAACCAAAAAATAAAGTACTACCAATAGCATAAGCCCAAGCATTATTCAGTAGCCCAGAACAAAATGAAAAAATCGCCATAAATACAGGAAATAATGGCAGTAAAAGGTAAATAAAGCTTAGTTGTGGCAGAAAATAAAGCACTAGAATAAAACCACCAATTAAGACTGTGCTTTGTCCTAGCCACCACAAAGTTCGCTGACCAAAATTAAGATTTTGCTGTGCCACTCCAGAAGCTAAAAACCAAGGAAAACAAGCAACTGCCAGGATAGGAAAAATTTGCAAACGTGCCGCGGTTAACCACCACTCTAACCATACTACCTGTGCCATTGCCCCAAAACCAACTGATAATATGATAAACAAGGTAATGCCAATTACCAAAGCTCTGGCTGATGGCAGTTGTAGTGGTGCCATAGCAATCAGCCAACTTAAACCTGCTACTCCAAACCAAATACTAACTGCTCCACCTACTAATACTCCACCCAAGCCATCAATATCGCTTACCCGATTGATTAACATGAGTATACCAGTAGCTACAAAAGGTGCTATTAATAAACCCATCCAGCTTTTTAACTGTCCTGTTTTGTAAGTAATAGAAGATTCAGCCAAAATAGGGGCGATCGCTGCAAGCAGAGTTAACCATGCCAGCAAGTGTAAAAAATACCACAGCATTCTGTAATCAACATAGTTACTCTGGTTGTTTATCCCGAAGGTGCTATTAAGCCAATCTTTAGCAGCCTGATGACTAGAATGGCGAAACAAAATTGTAATATGTTCGGCATTGGGGATAATAACTAACTTTCTTGCTTTACCCTGAGCAAAATTGTAATTTTCTCCACCACCAGCCTGGAGTAAACCCTTTGCATTGCCAACAAATCTATTTTCCCAACTTCCTGCCTGTAATAAGAGGTTTCGGGGTACATTTGCTGTAATTGACGCGCCTGTAGGTGAGACTGCTACAGTTGCAGCATAGCGCAAAGCCTGATTGATAGCGGCAGACATTACAGCACCACTACCCATTGAGTGTCCTAATGTGGCCAAACGTGATTTATCTACCTCTGGCTGCTCTACAAGTACTGTATATGCAAGATTTAAATTCTGCTGAAGTGAGTTTTTTTCTAGAGGTTTGGTATTAGCAGCATGGCTATCAAAATCCCACAGCATGGTAGCATAACCTGCATGAGCCAAAGTGTAGGCATAAGCAAGCATTAATTGTTTAGAGCCTGCATAACCATGTGCAATTAAAACACCAGGAACATTTTGAGCATTCTTTGGCGCTACATATAATAACGGTATCTGTTGACGTTCCATCTTGCGTACTACAAGAGAAGTCTGCACCCTAAGTACACTCCACCATGAAAGAGCAATTAACACTAATGCAATAACTGCTAAGACTAAACGTAGGCTTTTTTTCATATTTTAGCGTTGCCAGTAATCACAAACATTTCATTTGTTGCATTATCGCAAAGATAAATATTCAGTGTACAAAAATTCAAAATAGTACAAACGTAACTAATAACTAAGAATTTTCATCACTTGTGATGAAGTTGCTGATTTAAGAGACACAAGAACATGAGAAAATTCCAGCTTACTTTCTTAAAACTTTCAGCTAGAGTATTTATTTTAAGTATTTCTCTTTTGCTTATAATGTGGTTGAGTTCGCCGCTTCTGCCAATATTAGCAAAACCAGAAACTCAAATTTTTGAGCAAGTTTGGCAAACAGTAAATGATAACTTTTACGATCCCAACTTTAATGGAGTAGATTGGAAGGCTATTAAAAAACAATATCAACCTCAGCTAATAAAAGCTGACTCAAGCAAAGATGCTGCTGTTGTGCTTAATCAAATGCTTTCTCAGCTCAAATCTTCTCATACTCGGTTTTATACTCAAGACGAACCTGCTTACTATCAGCTTTTAGGAATTTTCCTACCTCAAAGTCCTGACTTAAATAAGCAATTAAAACAGTTTTTACCCAAAGGGAAACTTGAATACACTGATATTGGCTTATTCACCAAAGATATCAATGGCAAAACATTTATTAGCTCTATTCTTGATGGAAGTCCTGCTGCGAAAGCTAGCTTAAAGGTAGGGGATCAAATTTTAAGTGTTGATGATTATCCATATCACCCAATACACTCTTTTGCTGGAAAAGCAGGGCAAAGTGTCAAAATGTTGATACAGCGATCGCCCGAACCGAGCAGCCAGCAAGAAATTGCTGTCGTGCCAAAAATTTTTGATCCTAGCACGATGTTCTTGCAAGCTCAGACAGCCAGTATTAAGCTAATTGAGCAAGCTGGTAAGAAAGTTGGTTATATTCATATATGGTCAAATGCAGCAGACCCCTATCAGCAACAACTTCAAGATGAACTGATTTATGGTCGCTTAAAAAATGCAGACGGTTTAGTTTTAGATTTAAGAGATGGATGGGGTGGAGGAGATGTTAGTTATCTCAATATGTTTACTGCCAAACATGATCTCAGTGTCACTAACATTCCACGAAACCAAAGCCGTTATACCTATAACTATCAATGGAAAAAACCTGTAGTAATGTTAGTGAACTCAGGCAGTCGTAGTAGTAAAGAAATTCTGGCGTTTGGGTTTCAACAAAGTAAGATTGGCCCAGTGATTGGAACTCAAACGGCGGGAGCCGTACTTGCAGGCCGTCCTTATTTAATGCGAGATGGCAGCTTACTTTATGTTGCAGTTACGAATGTATTTGTAAACGGCAATCAAAGGCTAGAAGGTAAAGGCGTAATACCAGACATTAATATTCCATTTCCCCTAGAATATGCCCAAGGAGTAGATCCTCAAAAACAAACAGCGATAGAAACTGTGTTACAAGCAAAATTCCCACCAATAGATAAATAGCTTAAAATGCTTCTAGAGAGCTAAAACTAATTTCTTCTGTTTATCGATGAGTTTGCTTGCTAGGTTACTAATGTGAGGTATTTACTCTTCCTCATTTAAATTGCAGATAATGGTAAGGGAGAGGAATAGTCTCACCATCATAATCAAATCAATCCTTCTAATGCGTGCTGCAAATCATTCGTCACATCAGCAACAGCTTGTCTAGCAGCCAAGCGATTTTCTTTATACGCCGGATAATGCTCAGAGATAGATATGGGTTTACCCACAGTAATTTTTACCTTTTGCTGACCCAATTGCGGACGCTGTATACCTTTATCGCCTTTGATTTTAGCAATCATTTGCCATAAAATTAAAGTCGTCTCAGCAAACCTTTCTACCGTTGGTTTTTCACGAATATAATTACCAGATACTGCCACAAAACTTTCTACTAGACGCATGTGCCACATCCGCGCATTCGCTTCTTCAGCCACGCGATCGCCCAAGGCTCTTTCTACAGCAGATATACCTTTTACATCTTTAAAATCTTCTCTAAATATATAATTCCACCCTGCTTGTTCTACTCGCCGACATCGGTCACTTAATGTACCTTTTGACTGTAAATCAAAGTACTGTTCTGATATTAGTAGTGCCGCATTCAATAAAGCTTGTAAACGAACTGCTAACGCTTTATTTCTATCTTCGATTTCTCCGAATAATGTTTTGGCATCTGGCAGCTTTAGATGATAAAACCGCGTGTAAAATTTTTCCATTAGTGAAAGTAAATGTTCTGCCAAGGTTAATAATCGCGGATAAAGCGACTCTATAGAAGCATTTTCTGCTGAATTGACAGGTAAACCACTAGCCGCTTCCAATTCACTTAAAAGATTTGCGATCGCACCCCAAGGAGCATCAACGTAACTATATTTAATCCCAACTGGTACAATTAGAACCTGTTCGGGGCGTTCAGCTTTGTGCAAGTCTTCAGCACACCAGAAGCCTAATTGGGCAATACCGGGTTCCAGGGGGCTGATATTTTCCGATAAACCATTAGTTGCACCCTCTGGCGCAGCAGCCATCGGGAATTTCCCATTGGCAAATAAGTCACGCGCCGAACGTAACCCTGTCCAGTCAGCCTTACCTCGCTGAATTGGAGTCCCACCTAAATGAGAAGCAATCCAGCCTACATGGGAACCTGCCCACAAAGGAATGCCGCGATCGTAGATAAAATGAGCGTGAATCGGAAATTTTAGCGCTGTGTTTTGCGATCGCGCTATCTTTGGTACAAGCTGAGACAGCAAGTAGGTCAAACAAAATGGATCGTCTGTTTTAGGATGGCGAAATGCCAGCATAAAACGGATTTTACCCTCCTGAAACTGGCGATAGAGATCCACCAGAACCTCTACGTTGTCTGCTTCAATTTGGGTAATAGATGTTTGCCAATTTATCCAACTGGGTAGCAACAGATGGACGGCTCGTAGAAATAAGGGGTTAAACGCCGGAGGAATAAATTCTAAGGGTGGCTGTGCTTGATAAATTACATCTGCCAAGGTAGTTTTCTCCTAAAGGGACTGGGGAGTGGGAGTAGGGACTGGGGATTGGGAACTAGTATTTTTTACTCAGCACTTTTTCAAGTAAATCTCCATATACTTCTTACATAAAGAAGGATGCAAATCTCTCTTGTTTAGCCCTTAGCCCCTAACCTGTAGGTAAAAATGAAAAAGAAATAACACTGTGTACTTTGTACTTCATCCTTAATACTTCATACTTTAGTTGACATAGAAATTAGTGATCAAAGAAAGGCTATAAACGATGCGACTGTCACAAATGTTATTCGTTACACTCCGGGATGATCCAGCTGATGCTGAGATTCCTAGCCATAAATTATTACTCCGTGCAGGCTACATTCGTCGCATCGGTAGTGGTCTTTATGCTTATTTGCCTTTGATGTGGCGGGTGTTGCAAAAAGTTTCCCAAATTGTGCGGGAAGAAATGAACGCTACAGGCGCACAAGAATGTCTCCTACCACAATTACAACCTGCTGATTTATGGAAAGAATCGGAACGCTGGGACACTTATACCAAAGCTGAGGGGATCATGTTTTCCCTAATTGACCGCCGTGAGCAACAATTAGGATTAGGCCCAACTCATGAAGAAGTAGTCACAGCGATCGCTCGTGATATGATTCGCTCTTATCGCCAGTTACCACTGCACCTCTACCAAATTCAAACCAAATTCCGCGATGAAATTCGTCCCCGCTTTGGTTTAATGCGCGGACGGGAGTTTATCATGAAGGATGGCTATTCCTTCCATGCCGATGAAGCCAGCCTCAAAGAAACTTACCAGGATATGTATAAGGCGTATAGCAATATGCTGCGGCGTTCTGGTTTAGCTTTTCGGGCAGTGGAAGCTGATTCTGGTGCAATTGGTGGTTCTGGTTCCACAGAATTTATGATTTTGGCGGAAGCTGGTGAAGATGAAGTTCTCTACACTGAGGACGGTAAGTACGCCGCTAACGTAGAAAAGGCTGTTTCTTTACCAATTGATGCCGAAACCTCACGGTTTACAACCTACGAAAAACGGGATACACCTGGAACAGAAACGATTGAAAAGGTCTGTCAACACCTCAACTGTTCTCCCACTCAATTAGTGAAAAATGTCCTTTATCAGACAGTTTATGATAACGGTATAACGGTGTTAGTTTTGGTGAGCATCCGAGGCGATCAGGAAGTTAATGAAGTTAAGTTGCAAAATGAATTGACCAAAGTAGCTCCTGAATATAGCGCTAAAACTATTATTAGTTTGAATGTGCCAAATGTAGAAGCGCAGCAAGCATGGACAGCTAAATCTCTGCCTTTAGGCTACATTGCGCCAGACATCGCAGATGAGTATATTACCGCCAACAAACAGATCCATCCCAAGTTTTTGCGCTTAGTGGATCAAACAGCCGTTGATTTAAAAAACTTTGTTACAGGTGCGAATGAAGCTGGTTATCACGTAGTTGGTGCTAATTGGGGTGAGCAATTTGCACTACCAAGACGAGTAGTAGATATTCGTAAGTCAAGAGCAGGCGATCGCGCCATCCATAATCCAGAACAAACCTTACAAAGCGCCCGTGGAATTGAAGCAGGTCATATCTTCCAATTAGGCACTAAATATTCCCAAGCGATGGGAGCAACTTATACCAATGAACAGGGTGAAGAAAAGCCGCTAATTATGGGTTGTTTTGGCGTGGGTGTATCACGACTAGCACAAGCTGCCGTAGAGCAATCTTACGATAAAGATGGGATTATTTGGCCAGTTGCGATCGCACCTTTCCACGCGATCATCACAATTCCTAACATTAAGGATGCTCAACAAATTGAAATCGCCCAAAAACTTTACACAGAACTCAATCAAGTGGGAATTGAAACCCTACTAGATGACCGCGATGAACGGGCTGGAGTGAAATTTAAAGATGCTGACTTGATAGGCATACCTTATAGGATTGTAACCGGGCGGGCGATCGCTAATGGCAAAGTTGAAGTTGTAGAAAGAGCAACCCGCAACTCTCAAGAAATTATCATTGAGGAAGTTACAGCCACACTCAAACAGTGGATTACCGCCGCTATCCACGTAAAAAATTAAACTTCAACATTTACGCAGAGGAATCAATACTTTACTTAGCGTTCCTCTGCGTTGTAAATTTCATCTCTAAAAAGAATGAGATTTACATAATTTGGTAGGTGACGGATTAGAAATAGAAATTCTAAACTTAAATCAGGGACTTGCACAACTAAAAATAATTGCCTTTTGAGGCATAAAGTCTCCTCTAGATAGTGGGAAACTCTTCAGTTACAAGTATCGTCGTTAACCAGGCTGCTCCCCATATAACTACCATATCAGCCCTCAGTCAGGAAGGTTTTGAACATGAAAGACCAACAAGGATCTAATCGTATTTCTTCAGGCGCAATTGCGGCCGTTTCAGCAGTGGTTGTAGCGGTGGGTGGCGGTGTGGCTTGGTTTACTTCCCAATCCAACAATACTCCCACACCTCCAAACCCCTCTGGGCGCATCGAACAGCCAGCACAGCCATCAACTAGACAGCCAGCTAATGAGCAAACCCCTAATGTTTATTGGCTCAGATCAACAGACAAAAATGTTGCTTTAGTCCCTCAGCCTGTTAGAGTCGCTTCTATACGACCCAACCAGCCATTAGAAGCAGCTTTCCAAAGTTTGTTGGCAGGGCCACCAGAAGGGACAGATTCCACAACTATCCCCAAAGGAACCAAACTTTTGGGGCTGAAGACGGAAAATGACGAAGTTCACGTTAATTTATCTGAAGATTTTACCAGTGGTGGCGGTAGCACATCAATGATGGGTCGCGTGGGACAAGTTGTTTATACTGCGACAAGTTTAAATCCCAAAGCCAAGGTGTACATTGATGTGAACGGCAAACCGTTAGATGTTTTGGGTGGTGAAGGCGTAGAGTTACAACAGCCACTAACTCGTGAAAGCTTTGAGAAAAATTATCCGCTTTAAAAAAGTTAGGAGTTAGAAGTTAGGAGTGAGGAGTTTTAATTCATAACTCATAACTCATAACTCATAACTTTCATAGAATTACCGTTTACTATTTAATACACGAAAATTACGGGCTTGTTCTTCTAACCTTGTGGCAAGACGATCGCAAACCCGATTACACAAATCAAAAATCATTTCATCTTCCACCCGGTAATAGGCGCAAGTTCCTTCACTGCGGCGGCTAAGGATACCTGCTTGCCACATTACCTTCAGGTGTTTTGACACATTTGCCTGAGAAGTCTGTGTTGCCTCTACCAACTCTTGCACGCATTTTTCTTCATCCCGTAATAAGTGGAGCAGCCGCAGGCGCATCGGCTCACTTAACAGACTGAAGTATTCAGCTACTTGTTGCACCACTTCTGGCGGTAAAGGCAACATTTGTTTCATCAGGATTAACCCGCAAGGACTGAAGTTTTAACGATGACTCATTTAGGATGACTCATTTCATATATAGATTAATACTTAATCAGGGTTAATTCGCATCAAAGGTTGACCATATTCTACAGCGTCGCCATTTTGGAGAAGAATTTCCATCACCTGTCCAGAGACTTCGGCTTCGATTTCATTCATCAGCTTCATGGCCTCAATGATACAGACTGTTTGACCCTTGCGGACGCGATCGCCCACTTCCACAAATGCCGCTTCCCCAGGTGCAGGAGCGCGATAAAACGTTCCCACCATTGGGGAAGGCACTTCTACTAATCTCTGGTCAATGGTTGAGGGAGGATTTACTGACAACTGCAATTGTGTGCTAGTACCAGTATTCTCAAACACACGAGATGTAGATACCTCCGTTACCTGACTTGCGTTCATCTGGTTTCCTCCAGATGAACCCGATGTCAGTCCCGAACCTACCACACCGCCTAAGGTCGGTTGACCTACTGACAAAATCTGATTGCTGACGCTCACAGCCTTACGGACTGTTAGTTCAAAATCATCGCTTTTGAGCGTGACTTCTGCAATATCTGTTTGTGCGATAGTTGCCAGTAGTTGGCGGATTTCATTAAAGTCCAATGGCACAGTTTTTATTACCTCGACCTATCCGTAAATTAGCATCTTAAGTGTGGCAGGGATTAAATCCCTATGTAGGGATTTCCATCGGGAACAAGCATCTCCGTAGAGATGAAAGTTATTCCCTGCTGATATACTTATCTTCCTGGGTATCAACTTTGATGCGTTCTCCTTGAGAAATAAACAAAGGAACCATCACAACTGCACCAGTTTCTAGAGTTGCTGGTTTTGACCCACCGGTAGCAGTGTCACCTTTTAAACCTGGATCTGTTTGTACAATTTCCAGAACCACAGACTTAGGCAATTCTACTCCCAGCACCTGGTCGCCCCACTTAATAACTTCAGCTTCCATACCTTCCTTCAGGTATTTGACGCGATCGCCAATTTGTTCGCGGGTCAATCTGCCTTCTTCGTAGGTTTCCATATCCATAAAGACGAACTCATCGCCCTCTTTATAGGTATGCTGCATCGTACTTTTTTCTAGAGTGGCTTGCGGCACTGTTTCCCCAGCCCGGAACGTTTTTTCCATCACGCTCCCACTCTGGACATTTTTTAACTTAGTTCGTACAAAGGCAGAACCCTTGCCTGGTTTGACGTGCAGGAATTCAAGCACTCGCCATACAGACCCATCTAATACAATTGAAACACCGGGTCGAAAGTCGTTACTGGAGATCATGAAGCTTTCAAATTTTGGAAGACAATCGGCATTTATTGTACCCTTCTAGAGTCGTCATTGGGCATTTGTCATTTGTCATTTGTCATTTGTCCTCTGCCCTAGACCTCTGATCCACTCATCACTTAACGTGGGAAGATTATTTATGGGTTACGTCCAATCAACAATTTAATGCTGCATTTGAGTTATCCCATGCTTAACTTATTAAAATCCTGGCTGAAGAACAGCCTAATGGCAATACTGCTGGTAACAATATTTTTAGGCATAACTACAGCTGGGTGGACTCCCTCCAGTAGCGCCGCGCTGCCAGCCGGCAACGCAATCACCGACGGCAAGGCTTTGTTGCGGTATGCACTCCCGATAGATAACAAACCTGTACGGCAACTACAAGCCAGTTTAGAGGACATCTCTGCCCAACTCCGGGCAAATCGGCGATGGGGTGCTATTTCCAAAGACATCAGCAAAGCATCCCGAATCCTCGATAAACCCTCCCAAATATTAACAAGCGTTCCCGCAGAACGCCAACCCCAAGCGGAAGCTTGGATTACCGAGTTGAAATCTGGGGTGGGTAAATTAGAAGAACTGGCGAAGAGCAAAGATAAAGAACAAATTCTCCAAGAAAGAGGCAAACTTCTCAATCTCGTTACTCAGCTAGAAGAGTCAATGGTGAAAGAATTCCCCTTTGAAGTGCCTGCTGAGTACAGTAACCTGCCACAACTTAAAGGTCGTGCCACTGTAGAAATCAAAACTAACAAAGGCGATTTGATCCTCGTAGTGGACGGTTATAGTGCCCCTGTCACTGCTGGGAATTTTGTAGATTTGGTGCAGAGGGGTTTTTATAATGGCTTAGAGTTTACCCGTTCTGAAGAATCTTACTTTCTGCAAACTGGAGATCCCGTCGGCAAAGACGTAGGTTTCATTGATCCAAATACCAAAAAATATCGTGCTATTCCCTTAGAAGTCTTAGTTGAAGGTGATAAAGAACCTACCTATGGGATTACGCTAGAACAAGCCGGTCGTTACATTGATATGCCAGTTCTGCCCTTCTCTGCCTTTGGTGCAGTGGTAATGGCTCGTCCCGAAAGTGAAGTAAATGGAGGTTCTTCACAATTCTTCTTCTTTCTCTTTGAACCAGAACTTACCCCCGCCGGACGCAACCTATTAGATGGTCGCTATGCCGTTTTTGGCTATCTCACCGAAGGCAAAGAAGTTTTGGATCAACTGAAGGCAGGTGACAAAATTGAATCGGCAAAAGTCGTTCAGGGAATAGAAAATCTGGTTGAACCGCAAGCAGCATAGGAAGGGAGCAGGGGGAGATAAGGGAGATTAATTAATAACTCCTAACTTTTGTACAGGCGCGATTAATCCCGTCTCCCCTGATTCAGATTTCCGGCGGTGAATATCTGATCAACTGCGACCGCTAATTCTGGAAAAGTCCGTGATACAATTTGCTGATTGGCGTTAAAAACTGTTTCTTCGTAAAATCCATCTTCCAGTAATAACACTGAAATCTTTCCTTCTAACGGATCTACAATCCAATATTCAGGAACCTCTAAGGCCGCATATTCAGAGCGCTTATAGCGATAGTCCCGTTTCACCGACTCTGGACTGACCACCTCGACAATTAGTAACGGGGGAGACTGAAATACTGCCGAGGCATTCAACAATTCTCTGGCTTGTTCCACTGTCACTACACACAAATCAATCAACCTAGATTTATTTCTACCCGTTCTCACCCCACTTTCCCGAAAACTCAGCCAAGGTGAGCTGCAACGTTTGATTTCTGCATCTAGTAATTGCTCAAGAAATTTGGGAATCAGAAAATGTTCAATAGTAGGTGGGTTCATTAGCTCTAGCTTGCCATCCATCAGTTCATAATGGGAACCGTTACCATCATCATAGGTTAAGTACTCCTCAAATGTGATGCTGGTTACTGGTGTTGTTACCATCCCAACTGACTCCTAGACGATACCCTTATATTAAACAGTAAAGCAAATCATCAGTTTTCTTAGTAATTTTGCAACGCGGAAAACCGATTGTGAACAGTAAGTTATCTTCTCTACAAGTACAAGAGATTGGTGAACAAGGTCTTTTAGAAAGATTGCAGCGTTTCTGTCCACCAGAAATTATTGGGGATGATGCGGCAGTACTTGTGACTGCACCAGAGCAATCTTTGGTAGTAACAGCAGATATGCTGATTGATGGCGTACATTTTAGTAACGTTACCACTTCCCCAGAAGATGCTGGTTGGCGGGCTGCTGCTGCCAATTTATCAGATTTAGCAGCAATGGGTGCTTCCCCATTGGGAATTACTGTCGGGTTAGGACTCCCCGGTGAAGTTAGGGTGAGTTGGGTTGAGCGACTGTACCAGGGAATGACAGAATGCTTGCAAAAATACAATACCTCAATTGTCGGGGGTGATGTCGTGCGATCGCCCGTGACTACTCTAGCAATCACCGCTTTTGGTCAAGTTAACCCTAGTCAAATTATCCGCCGTTCTGCTGCTGTAGTGGGGGATGCGATCGTGGTTACAGGCATTCATGGAGCCTCAAGAGCTGGTTTAGAATTACTCTTGCATCCCGAATTAGGACAAAACCTCAAAGATACAGAACGCACGGCTCTAATCCGCGCCCACCAACGCCCACAGCCACGATTAGATGTTTTACCAATCCTCTGGAAAATCTTAACTCCTAACTCCCAACTCCTAACTCCTAACTCTCAATTCCTCATTGCTGGTATGGATAGCAGCGATGGTTTGGCAGATGCGATTATTCAAATTTGCCGCGCCAGTAGTGTTGGCGCTGTTTTAGAACGAAGAGAAATTCCTGTAGCAAAAACTTTTAACCATTGGCTGACACAAGAGCAAGCGCTGGAATATGCTCTATATGGTGGCGAAGATTTTGAATTAGTGCTGTGCTTACCAGAAGAGTTAGCATCAGCTTTAGTGCAACATCTTGGTGAAGGTGCTGCGATCATAGGCAGCATTACATCTGGATCAACAGTACTATTGCACGACGAACAAAAAAAATTCCCTGACCAAGTTCTCAGTCTCAGCCAGGGATTTCAACATTTCAATAGTTAGGAGTTATGAGTTATGAGTTTTAATTCCTAACTCCTCACTCCTCACTCCTAACTTTTTAATTAAACCCACTTCGCGGCTACTAATTCTGCCAAATCCAAAACTCGTTGGCTGTAACCCCACTCGTTGTCATACCACGCCATAACTTTTACTAGGTCATTGCCCATAACCAAAGTCAAGCTGGAATCGACAATCGAAGAAGCATCGCTACCTTGATAATCGGAAGATACCAATTCTAGTTGGCTATAGTCCAAAATGCCTTTGAGTGGCCCTTCGGAAGCATCTTTGAGAGCTTGGTTAACTTCTTCAGTAATAGTACGCTTCTCAACCTGAACTACGAAATCTACCATTGAGACGTTCGGGGTAGGTACACGCAAGGCAACACCATTTAGCTTGCCTTTGAGGTCTGGGATAACCAGCGCTACTGCTTTTGCTGCACCAGTAGAGGTGGGTACAATGTTTATCGCTGCTGCCCTCGCCCGTCGCAAATCCCGGTGAGAAGCGTCTAGCAAACGTTGGTCACCTGTGTAGCTATGGGTGGTGGTCATCGTGCCTTTGATGATGCCGAACTTATCGTTCAACACCTTGGCGATTGGTGCCAAGCAGTTGGTAGTACAGCTAGCGTTACTGATAATGTGGTGTTTGTTGTGGTCATAGTCGTGATGATTCACACCAACCACAAAAGTGCCATCCTCATTTTTGCCAGGAGCGGTAATCAGAACTTTCTTGGCTCCAGCATTGACATGCTTGAGCGCTCCTTCTTTGCTAGTAAACACCCCGGTTGCTTCGATAATTAAGTCAATTCCCCAATCTTTCCAGGGCAAGTTTTCTGGGTTGCGATCGGATACGCACTTAATGGTCTTACCGTTAACGATGATAGAGTTATCATCGGCACTAATCTCAGCATCTTTGATCTTCCCTAGCATTGAGTCATACTTCAGCAGATGAGCATTGGTTCTAGGGTCTGAAGTGTCATTAATGGCCACAAGGTCGATTTGACTATTCTCTCTACCCACCCAGCAGCGTGCAAAGTTACGTCCAATCCGCCCGAAACCGTTGATTGCAACTCTAATCACAGTGTCTTGCCCTCTGTATTTATGCTTATATGTTGATATCGTTGACCCCAATCATATCGCAAAGGGGGGGGGCACTTTTAACGATAAAGTGTTAGATCAATAAAAAAACACATAATTTATTCAGATTTGTTCGAGTAGAGATTGTTGTTAGTGATATATGATCTAACCGTTTCCGGGACTAAATAACGAATTGACTGGCGATCGCAGCAAAATTTGCGAATTAGACTTGACGAAACTCCTACTAAAGGTATATCTAAGAGTTGCCAGTGAATGGTATGTGATTGCTCTTTGAGTTGTTCCTCTACTTGCTTGCAGATTAATTTGCTTTGAGTTATAGTCTCACCACCTAGCAGTCGGGGTGCGATTAACCAATCACACATTTGTGCTAGTTCGTGTCCACGGTACCAACGGGGTAAGGTTTGGAAAGTATCCAAGCCCACAATCCAGTACCAGTGAGTATTTGGGTAAGAAGCAGATAAATCCTTCAGCGTGTTCATGGCATAGGAAGTCCCAGAGCGATTTGCCTCCACTAGTGAGGCGGTAAACGCTGGGTTATCTTTTATGGCTAATTGCAGCATTGCTACACGATGCTCAAACAAAGCTGCTTTTTTGTGAGGAGGATTTAGGGATGGCACCCAAATTACCTTTTCAAGGGATACTTGATGCAAAGCTGTCTCGGCTACGAGCAGGTGTCCCCAATGAATTGGATCAAATGTGCCACCAAAAATTGCTAATTGCTGCATCCAGTTATGCCTGGGTTTTATGCAATTGAAAAATAGTTTCATTACCAATGTACTATTGTACTCAATTCAGTCCTAAACTTGATGCAATTTAAAATCAGTTTCACTAACAATGTATGATGTAGCCAATTCCAGTAAGGTAGTCAAAAATATGTATTTGACATTACAAGAATTTCTTTCCCGATGCGGTCAAAATTTTCAGAATAATCTTAACAACAGTTCAGAAATAGCAAAAACCTCCAACCAAGGTAAAATCATTCTGAACAAGGAAAACCAAAGCGGAATCATCATTTGGGCATTAAACATAAACATGATATAGGAGCTAGTTACGGTAAAAATCAAATTCCTGTTATGATACGCGTGTCATTTGTGATTCATGGTGTGGTGTGGTGTAAAAGGAGCAAGAAATGACTAATTCTGTAGATTTTAGTGGTAGACCATTTCATTTCATTGGTATCGGCGGCATAGGTATGTCTGCTCTGGCATACGTTCTTGCCAAGCGTCAATTTCCAGTATCAGGTTCGGATCTTCGTCCTAACCACATTACGCACAAATTGGAATCTATCGGCGCTCATATTTTTGGTAGACAAGAGGCAAGCAATCTTGAATTCTTTCGCCCTCAAGTATTAGTTAATGCAGTAGTATTAAATTCACAAGAACAATTACCTGCTGATACTAAGTCAAAACTACCTCAAGTCATTTGTTCAACAGCAATTAACACAAATAATTTAGAATACAAAGCAGCACTAGAACTAGGTTGCCCAATTTTTCATCGTTCAGATGTACTAGCAGCTTTGATTGCCGATTACCACAGTATTGCAGTGGCAGGAACACACGGCAAAACTACAACCAGTAGCATGATTGGCTATATGCTTTTAGAAGCTGGCCTAGACCCAACGATTTTAGTTGGTGGCGAAGTCAATGCTTGGGAAGGTAATGCTCGATTGGGACAAAGCCAATATTTGGTAGCCGAAGCAGATGAATCTGATGGTTCCTTGGTAAAACACGCTCCAGAGATTGGCATCATCACCAATATTGAACTCGATCATCCTGACCATTACGATACATTAGAAGAAGTAATTGACATCTTTCAGACGTTTGCTCAAAGTTGTAAAACGTTGATAGGTAGCATTGACTGTCCTACAGTGCGCGATCGCTTGCAACCTACAATCAGCTACAGTTTACATTCAGATACAGACGCTGACTATACCGTTACTAATATTGATTATCGTGCTGATGGCACCACGGCTCTAGTTTGGGAAAGAGGCAAAGCTTTGGGCGTGTTGAAATTGCGGCTGCTCAGTCGGCACAATCTCAGTAATGCCTTAGCAGCAGTGGCCGTTGGTCGCGCCTTGGGCTTAGAATTTGGAGAAATCGCTAAAGGTATTGCCACCTTTGAAGGAGCAAGACGTCGCTTTGAGTTCCGAGGTGAAGTTGATGGTATTACCTTCATTGATGACTATGCTCATCATCCCAGCGAGATTCGCGCTACTCTTGCCGCAGCACGTTTACAGGCAAGACCAGGACAAAGAGTAGTTGCAATCTTCCAACCCCATCGCTATAGCCGGACACTCACATTTTTAGAAGAATTTGCCGAGTCGTTTACTCATGCTGATTTGGTTGTGCTGACTGATATTTACAGTGCAGGTGAACCCAATTTAGGGCAAATTACTGGCGAACATCTAGCGGCGGAAATTGCTAAACAGCATTCTCCTGTAGTTTATCAACCAACTTTATCCTCAGTGTGTGAGTTCTTGCTGCAAACACTACGCCCAGGAGACTTGGCGCTGTTTTTAGGGGCTGGGAACTTGAATCAGGTTATTCCTGAAATAATTACGACACTTTGCGAACCTGCTAAAGCCACATCTTAAGTGGAAACTTTGCGAAGTTTTATTTCTGAACAAAGCACTCTTCTAGCAACGGTTTCATTTGTGAACTCTATTACCGTATCTTTGCGGTAAATAAACGTAAAAATTTTACCCAAAAAAAGTAAAGATGACCATTTCCCAGGCAGCTGGAAACGTCTGCACAGTTTCTGCTTTGAATACAAAGAAACATCAAACGGTTAATTCGGTGGACAGTGAAGTTATTTACTTACCTAATACTGATTGTACGATCAAGCCCCAGGCTTGCTTGTCAGCGTTTACTTCCTATCGAGTTGGGGGAGCAGCTGATTTGTATGTTGCCCCCCGAAACTTAGAAGCACTGCAAGCAAGTCTTAAATACGCAAAAGAACGTGATTTAAAGGTAACAACACTAGGAGCAGGTTCTAACCTGCTAGTGAGCGATCGCGGCATATCAGGCTTAGTCATTGCCACTCGTCATCTCCGCTTCAGCAACTTTGACCCCCAAACCGGTCAATTAACTGTTGCTGCTGGAGAATCAATTCCTAGCTTGGCATTGGCGGCAGCAGAGTTAGGGTGGGAAGGATTGGAGTGGGCTGTTGGTATCCCTGGAACAGCCGGAGGTGCAGTGGTGATGAATGCAGGGGCACATAATAACTGTATCGCAGATATGTTAGTTAGTGCCGAGGTACTTTCACCCGATGGTACGCTGGAAACTCTTACCGCCGATCAGTTAGGTTATGGCTATCGAACTTCATTATTGCAAGGTGGCGATCGCATAGTCACCCAAGCCACCTTACAACTCGCGCCAGGTGCAGACCCAGCAAAAGTTGTGGCAATCACTAAAGAACACAAAAAGCATCGGTTAAGCACCCAACCATACAACTTCCCTAGCTGTGGGAGTGTATTCCGCAATCCCAAACCTTATAGTGCTGGCTGGTTAATTGAACAAACTGGTCTGAAAGGCTACCAAATTGGTGGAGCGCAAGTAGCACTACTTCATGCTAATTTTATCGTTAACCGGGGTGGGGCAAAAGCTAGTGATATTTTTTGCCTCATTCGCCACATCCAACATCAGGTACAAGAACGTTGGTCTATTAATTTAGAGCCAGAAGTCAAAATGCTCGGAGAGTTTCAAGGTGCTTGTGGATAGGGAATGGGGAGTAGGGAGTGGTGAGTGGGGAATCAGGGAAAAGGGAAGCAGGGCAGGCAGAGAGAAATAACTGATACCCTATTCCCTACTCCCTACTCCCCACTCCCCATTCTATGACGCATTAATTATTAGTAAAAAAATAGGCAAATTACTTACCGCATCTATAATTGAATTTGATTTGTTATTCAACGCACAAGCGTAAATATAATTATGACAGGAAAAGGACAGGGATTCGGCTTTGGCTTAGGAAAAATGAAGGAACTAGCCGAAGCTTTTAAAAAAGCACAGCAAGTTCAAGAAGGTGCAAAGCGACTCCAAGAAGAATTGGAGCAAATGGAGATTCAAGGAGAATCTGGCGGTGGTCTAGTCAAGGTGATTGTAAGTGGGAACCAAGAACCCAAGCGGGTAGAAATTTCTCCAGATGCTCTAGGGGAAGGTGCAGAAGTACTTTCTGATCTCGTAACGGTAGCAATGAAAGAAGCCTACAACAAGTCCACTGCAACAATGCGGGAACGCATGGAAGATTTGACCAGTGGACTGGAACTTCCTGGATTTTAGTCAAAAGTCATTAGTCATTGCTCATTGGTCAAATGACTTTTGACTCTTGACAAAAGACAGAAAATATCTATGGCTTACAAGTTGTTATTTGTCTGCTTAGGTAACATCTGCCGATCGCCATCGGCAGAAAACATTATGAATCATCTAATTGAGCAGGCTGGCTTGAACGAACACATCCTCTGTGACTCAGCTGGTACATCTAGTTATCACATTGGTAGCCCACCTGACAGACGCATGAGTGCTGCGGCTGCTACAAAGTTGGGAATTAAACTGCGTGGTCAAGCACGCCAGTTTCAAAAGTCAGACTTTCAAGACTTTGATTTAATTTTAGCGATGGATCAGGAAAATTATGAGAACATCATCGCTCTTGATCAAACTAAGCAGTATCAGCATAAAGTGCGTTTGATGTGCGAGTTTTGCTCTCGGCACACCCTAAAGGAAGTTCCAGATCCCTATTACGGCGGCCAAGAGGGATTTAATCAGGTTATTGATTTACTCATTGATGCTTGTGAAGGTCTGCTCACAAAAGTTAGGAGTTAGGAGTTAGGAGCTAGGAGTTAGGAGTTTTAATTCCTCACTCCTCACTTTTAACTCCTCATTTTTTTATTCCACCAAACCATGCTTCATCGCAAAACGCACTAATTCTGCTCGGTTGCTGGTTGAGGTTTTTCTCAATAAACTGCTGACGTACTTTTCCACTGTGCGAGGACTCAGGTGTAGCTGATGACCCATATCGGCATTAGAAAGACCATGAGTCAATAACTCTAAGACTTCCTGTTCTCTATGAGTTAGGGATGAGTGCAGATGGGATTTATGAATTTGAGTGGACAGAGAATTATGGGCATCCGCCGCTTTTGTCGAGGCGGAAATGCCCAAACTCTCTTTATGAGAAAATCGGTACTCCGATTGAATAATTTGCGATCGCTCCAAAAGATTGCGGATTGCTGCTGCTAACTCTTCCAATTCAAAAGGCTTGGGTAAGTATAAATCACACCCTGATTGGTAGCCCAAAATTCTTTCTTGGGTCTTCGTTCGGGCTGTTAATAAAATGACAGGCAATAACCGAAACACTGGTTGTTGACGCACCCGACGCACTAGTTCATAACCATTCATCTGTGGCATAACGATATCCGTAACAATCAAATCAGGATGATACTCATCCACCATAACCAAAGCCTCTTGACCGTCATTAGCCGTGATCACTGAGTAGCCAGACAGTTCAAGATAGTCGCTAACAGACAGACGAGTGCCCAAATCATCATCCACTACAAGGATCGTCAAGGGCATGGACAATACACCCCTAGCATTTTTTTACTCAGAAATTTGCTTCTACGCGCTTCATCAGTGAACACAGGCAAGAATAGTGTTCTTATGTTTCATACTATGACAGGATTACCAGGTAATGAATGCCTTCAAGGGTGATTTATAAAATAAATCTTAAATCCTTAGGAAGGATTAAGGAATTTAAACTCACCTTTGACTCCGTACGCTTGGGAGGCACAGAAAACTTGGTAATTTGTAACAACTCATCAATAAGGTAGAGCAAATGCTTACCATAGTGTAAATTAATATTGACATAATTAATAATTGCTTAAAAACTAAGTAAGTATAAGTATCCTTTCTTTGTGCCTTGTAATTAATCCTTAGTCAATCACTAATAATTATTGGCGTCATACCAATTATTTGTAAAACTACACAAAATCGGGCCTCGTCAGACTTGGAGCTTAAGCTAATTTTTCTATTCAACCTCACAGGTAATTGGGATCAGGTAACTTAAAGTTGCGATAAAACTCTTAATTTTGAACTTATAAAAGCTAAATTAGTGATATACAGTTCAGAATTTATAGCGGTTCTAAGATACAGCCTATAATTAACAAGCCAATCCAAATAATTTTTTAGGTACATTTAAAGCACACAAAATTATCAATGAGCGACAAGAGCGACAGTTACAAAGTTATTAGCGACAACCGCCAAGCCCGTTATTTGTATGAAATTCTAGAAACTTACGAAGCTGGAATCGAGTTGACGGGAACCGAGGTTAAGTCGATTCGTGCGGGTAAAGTCAATCTTCAAGATGGCTATGCTTTGCTTCGCAATGGTGAAGCATGGTTGATCAATGTGCATATCTCGCCTTATAACGCTAGTGGACAATATTTTAATCATGAACCACGGCGTACACGCAAGCTGCTGTTGCATCGCAAAGAACTTCGCAAGCTAATTGGCACAGTAGAACAGCAGGGTTTAACTTTAATCCCTTTAAAAATGTATCTCAAACGCGGCTGGGTAAAAGTAAGTATAGCCCTTGGCAAAGGTAAAAAGCTCCACGATAAGCGAGAAGACCTGAAACGACGCCAAGACCAGCGTGACATTCAACGGGCAATGAAAAACTATTGAGCGTTAATGCCGCTAAACTACCACACCAGAGTGAGAAACCCATTGCTGTAAGAAGTATGTTGTATGTCCACAGCGTGAGTTGTGAAAATTCCTAGTTTATAGCCACAGATTGATTTTCTTTAGGTTGGGAATCGATAAAGTGGTAGGTAACTTCGGATGGCATAAGGAATTGTCACAACTTATGAAAAGTAATTTCATTACAGCTGTTAGTGCTGGTGTTCTCAGCTTGAGTATAGGAGTTTTACCTTTAACTCTATCCGCACAAGCTCAGACGACAAATGACCCCGGAGCAAATACTACTTCAGGAACGACCACAACGACCACTTCCGACGATCGCAACGGTTTTGATTGGGGTTGGCTAGGATTACTTGGTCTAGCCGGTTTGGCTGGTTTGGCTGGTAAAAAGAGTGAGAACCAACCCACCGCTTACCGCGACCCTAATGCTCCAGGAGCCACTACCTATAGGGACTAGTACTACAAGGCGGAAGTTAAAAGGAGCCAGCGCGTGCGGCCTTCTCTCAAAGCGAGAAGCTAGGGCCAAGGGAGTTTCCCTCATGACCGACTAGCGTTGGTTTTCCTGACCTGTACCCTTACTGGGGAGCAAGCTACGCTGTTTAGCAACTAGCTCTCAAAAGTCAAAAGGCTTTAATTTTCGGCTTTTTGACTGTAATGAAATCGTAGGTTTATTTCCGCCGACCTGTTAGTAGATGATTCAAAATTTCAAAATTGTCAGTTGTTCAGTAGAAAAACAACTGACAACTTGATTATGTTAATTTACTGTTGGTTCTAAGTTAGATGAATTTGTCTGATTTGGAGTTAAAGGTGTCCAATAGCTAGCAATTAAGGCAACAATGAGCCACCAGAGGGTATTAACTTCAGGACGATACCAGACAGTATCTACGGTTCCATGAGCTAGCATGCCTAACAAAATAGCGATCGCTCCAATTAACCAAAATCCCTCTACATTTCTCAATCGTCGCAATCGTCGCATCTGTAGAAATGCCGTATTCAAGGTGACGATTATTAGCCAGAGAAAGCACGCTAAACCAACAAAGCCAGTTTCTACAGCCACTTCTAACAAAATAGAATAAGCGCTCAAAGCAGTGTAACGAGGGCGTTGGTAAAGGGGATAAACTTTATTAAAAGAATTATGGCCAGGGCCAATGCCGAAAATCGGGCGATCGCGGATCATATCAAAGACTGCATCCCAGACATTCCGGCGAAAATTATTACTGCTATCTTTGCGATCAGCAAAAATGCTCAAGACCCGGATCTGCACAGGCTCTACAAATATCACTGCTAGTATTAATACCCCGATCAAACCTCCTAAGACAATCGGTATTGACCAAGTGCGCCAAAAAGGAGGCATTTCTACGCTTTTCCAATAAACTAGCAATGTCATCACAGCCAAAACTGCTACCACTAGTCCAATCCACCCGCCACGACTAAAAGTGAGGATTAGGCAAGCAGTATTTACAATGAACATTGTTAATGCCAAAGCTTTTTTAAGCCAGCTTTGCCATGCAAAAATTGCCACCAAGCTAAAAATTACTGCTGGTAAGAGGTATCCAGCCAATAGATTGGGATTGCCTAAATAACTGTAGACTCTTGTTGTTTTAGACAGAGGAGATTCAGGATCAACCCAAGTTGCCAGTGCTGTGGCTCCAAAAAACCATTGCCGCAACCCATATACGCTGACAATTAACGATATGTGCAGATAAAGTGTGATAATCCAAGATCGGAGGCGAGGCGACCTGAGTATCCTGGCACAAAGGGCAAATAGCAGCAAATACAAGGTCAACGTTGCCAAGTCATTAAGTGCAGCCTTTTTCACTGGTGATAATGCTGTTGCTACTGCGGCAATTCCCCAGTAGAGCAATACCAGTAAGTGAATGGGAGTGACTAAGGAGACATTTGCTGGTGTTACTTCATCAGATAAAGTCAACAACAGCCAAAATCCCACACAAGCCACCAGCAACAAGCCCACCAATGTACTCGAAGTAAAAGGTGCAAGCGCATATACTAAGCTCAGTAAAGCTGCTGCGATCGCATCTCCCCACTGAATCAAGATGCTGGTTTGCCGCCAAGAGCTTAACAGTCCTACTAGAAAACGGTGTACGTAACTGCTAGCAAGGTATTCTTTGAGCGGTAAAGATGATAAAGTAAATCGTTGCCAGACTAAATTCATAAAAAACATTGCGATCAATTAGCCTGCCGACGCAGAACTTGGAATTGATCATAATGCCTATGGCTATAAAAAGGTAATAACAGAAATTGCACATCGCATAATGACACTCTTATTCCCAGCCATCAGCCACTGCCTTTAATCAAAAACCACTTTAGGCAATACGAAGTTAAGATAATTCTTAATGTACCTAGTACAGCTTTATGTAAGATCGTGACGAATTGAGGGTTGAAATTTAAACGCATAGGCGCTTTATCTTCCCACAGAGTAGAGGCACAGAGTTAAGCGCAGAGGCACGTAGAGAATTCGCTACGAATTAATGAAATGTAATATTTATTACACAACAAGTAGATAAGCTATCGCCCATCTAAGTTGCACATTTTTCTGTGTTGACTGTTGAGTGCTGACCGTTGACTGTTAACTGTCAGCACTCAACAAACCTGATGAGTTATTGTGTAATTTAAAGGCATAATAGCTTATAAAGTACGTCTTTCCCAATGCCCAACGCCGATCTGATTAGACATCGCCAATGGATTGTGAAGGAGCCGCCAGTTGCAATGGCAAAGAAAGCACATAACGATATCCTGATTCTGGTGAACCTTGAATCAAAATTTGCCCACTATGTAACTCTGCCAGTTGACAACTTAGCAAAAGACCTAAGCTTTCACGAGAAATACTTCCATGTGATTTAGCTACATTTATACCTGAACTAGCAGCAAATAAGTTTGAGTGGGCATCACTCAAATTTTTTGAATTGTCCACTGCTACTGATGAAATATCTCGTTGCTCCTGGCTTTCTGTATGACTATTGTAAGTTGCTACCTCACCTGTAAGCTCCAGCAGTGATAAAGAATTGAGGCGGAAGTAGGGATCAACCTCAGTGATCCCGTCCCCTAGCCAAGGATGGGAAACCCAAATGGTAATGTTGAGTGTATCTTCCTTGTAAGAAACATGAATCCGAACAATGCTACCTGTAGCCGAAAGTTGAATCACACTGAAAATCAGGTGATAGAGGATTTGCCGCACTTTGTCTTTATCTAAAGGCCAAATGCGGTTGCGTCCCGGTTCAATAGAGAGGCGAATATCTTGTTCGCGGCGATTAGCTACTTCTTCAAGGGTATTGATAGCTTGTTGACATAGCATTTCGATATCTACAGGAGCTATATTTAGCACAGTTGAGTTGTCATCCATAGCTCCTAGTTCGGTAATTTCGTTTACTAGGGAAAGTAAGTACCGACCACTGTGTTGGATAATTTCTAAATATTCTCTCTGCTTAGTCGTCAAAGGCCCATAAATCTCACGTCCTAAAACACTAGCCATACCGAGTACAGATGTTAAAGGCGTGCGTAACTCCTGAGTTAGCTGATCTAAAAGTTCCAGTTTCAGTTGTTTGGTAGAAACAGAGCCACTATCTTTATCTTTAGCGACTGGGGTGATTTTAATCTCAGTATTACGTTCGTCATGAAGTGAAAATATAGGAGCGATCGCAGGAGTGCTAGATTGGAGTTTCCCTTGCAGGAGCCGATTACGCTCAAATTCACTCATGCTCCAACGAGCTATGATTTGTAAAAACTCAATATCTCGGTTTGTAAAATTGCGTGGCACTAAATCCATCACCGCCAATGCACCCAAGCAATTTCCTTCTGCATCAATCAGTGGCGCTCCTAAATAAGCACGAATGCCATAATCTTGCACCAACTTACTACTAGCAAGTACTGAGTCTGTAACCTTATGCGTATCATTAATTACAAATATTTGAGAACTCTCTACTACTTGAGTGCAAAAGGATTCCCGGCGTGCTAGTTGGCGGCTCTGTGCCAAATGATTCATGAGTCCCAACCTAGATAAGCCCACGGCTGACTTGAACCAATGGCGTTCTTGATCCACAAATCCCAATATGGAAATTGGTGCTTCCAAAAAGTGGGCAGCAGTCTGTGTGGCTTCTTCAAAAACCGGAATTGTTTCTGATTGCCGCAAACCTAAATCTGACAAAGCTTTGAGGCGTTGTTGTTCTCTCGATTCATGAGAATCCCAACCATCCTTTAGGGCAAATAATTTGTTTTCAGGCTCTACCATTGCCACTGCTACCTTAATAATTTCTTGATCCTGTAATTGATAAATTGATACAAATCCTATTTCTAGGTTATCAATTGCTATTTTTAAGCATTCCCTAATTTTGCCTCTAACAAACAAGTTGGGGGCAAAAATTTTTTACCCTTTCCATTAAGCCAGTAACGCAGTCTTGAGCAGTTACTAGTTACTGGTACTGAATATTCTCTATTTATCACTGATGTAGTCTTTATTGCTTGAGTTTGACGATCAGACTGCGTTAGATTTGGATTCAGTCAGGGTAACCTAATGCTAAGGATACAATACCAAATGTCTGCAATTCTTTATGTACAGAAAGGAAAATTACTATTGCAATGTTTAAGGAAATTTACTTACAATAATTATATTTATGTAATTTTTATAGCAATTATTACTCATGACAGTTAGCACTGATGTCTGACAATCCAAAATAGTTTATATAACTCTTTATCCGATAGATTGAACCTATTACAATTTAACACTGAAATTGTACAGGTTTTTCTATTTTTTCCATCCGAGGAAATCTCTCTTTGAGGACAACTGGTAATGAATAAAATGACTATTAGAGTTCCTTTTGTAGACTTGAAGTTACAACACGAACCAATCCAAACACAATTGCAAAAAGCAATCCAATCTGTATTGGAACAGGGAGATTTTATTTTAGGGCAAGCACTCTCAGATTTTGAAGCAGCATTTGCAGCAGCATCGGGCGCAGCTTATGGTGTTGGTGTTGCATCAGGAACAGATGCGATCGCTCTCGGATTGCAAGCGTGTAATATTGGTGCTGGCGATGAAGTGATTTTACCCGCAAACACTTTTATAGCAACCTTGATTGGGGTGCAACGGGCTGGCGCGAAGCCAATTCTAGTAGATTGTGATCGCCAAACAGCCTTAATTGATCTAGAAGCCGCAGCCAAAGCAATTACGCCTCAAACTAAAGCAATTATCCCTGTACATCTCTATGGGCAGATGGTATCACCACGCGAGTTATTGAACTTTGCCGATACCTACAAACTTCTAATTTTTGAAGATGCAGCACAAGCACACCTCGCCCAAAGAGATGGATATCACGCCGGTTCAGTAGGCATAGCAGCAGCTTTTAGTTTCTATCCCAGCAAAAATTTGGGAGCATTTGGGGATGGGGGAATGCTGCTGACACAAGATTCAGATGTAGCCCAGAAGATGGTGCGTTTGCGAAATTATGGTGCATCGCAAAAGTACTTTCATACTGAACCAGGTACAAATAGCCGCTTGGATACTTTACAAGCAGCGATCTTGCACCAGAAGCTACCATATTTACCACAGTGGAATCGCGATCGCTTGACTATTGCCCAGCAGTATGATAGAGAACTAGCACCCTTGGCAGATGCTGGTATTATCCCTATGGAAAACCAAAGTGATACAGGCCATGTGTATCATCTTTATGTGATTAGAGTTGATGATTCTTGCCCAATAGAACGCCAGCAACTCCAGGAAAAACTCACAGCAGTAGGAATTCAAACTGGCATTCACTACCCAATCCCTTGTCATCTCCAGCCAGCATTCAGCAACTTAGGCTATCAGCCTGGAGATTTTCCTGAAGCAGAAAAACTGTCACAGCAAATCTTATCATTACCGATGTATCCTGGTTTGAGCAGTAGCCAAGTCAAAGAAGTTGTAGCTGCGATCGCTTATGCAGTCTCAACAAGTTCTCAGGTAGATGAATCCTCCCCTATTGACCTTGGCAGCGTGGTAGCCTGAAGTTAATTCATACCTAATGTGCATCTAGCAATTAGACATTTGTGCTTTGTCAGTTGCCAGTTGTCCTTTGCAAATGACCAATGACTAATAAAAATCATGGCACTCCAGCAACAGATTAAAAACAGAAGTGCGTCAGGCTTATTATATCTAGCTATTTTAGGCATTTTGCTGCTGCTTTATGCTCCTATATTGCTACATTGGTTAGATGGTTGGCTGCACAAAAATATCAGTACAGAACACGAATATTTCAGCCACGGGATTATTGGTTTACCATTTGCGGCTTATGTCGGCTGGATGAACCGGAAAAAGTGGACACGTTTACCAGATACGATCCATCCTTTGAGCGCTGTTTTGTTGTTATTAGGGGCAGTGTTTTATCTAAGCGGTGTTACAGAGTGGGTTAACCTTTCCTTGCCCGTGATACTGGCGGGATTATGCTTGTGGTTTAAGGGAATAGCAGGTTTGCGATTGCAAGGATTTCCCCTGCTACTAGTATTTTTGGCAACCCCAACAGCAGTACCCTATCTTATTGCTCCTTATACATTGCCTCTGCAAAGCTTTATTGCTGGCACAGCAGGCTTCATACTGAATCAATTCGGTATGGATGTAACCGTAGATGAGATAAATCTCTACGTAGGAGGGCGGATTGTGGAAGTTGCCCCTTATTGTGCAGGGCTGAAAATGTTGTTCACGACTCTCTACGTCGGCTTGATGCTGCTTTATTGGACAGACGCTTTATATTCACGCCGCATAACTATATCGTTTTTATCTCTTGCTGCGATCGTTAGTACTATTGCTAATATCATTCGTAATACTTTACTAACTTTCTTTCACGGCACAGGTCAAGAAGCGGCTTTTAAATGGCTGCATGACGGTTGGGGTGGTGATCTCTACTCGGCGTGTATGTTAGTGTCATTAGTGCCCTTACTCAATTGGATTAATAGCTATTTTTCAGCATCTCTAGAAACTGAGCAAGAAGCAGAAAGTTAGAATTATTGGGCATGGGGCATTGAAAAGAGGCGGAGAGGAAAACTCTTCTCCCATGCTCCCTTGCTTCTTCTCTACTCATAAATATTACTGAACTCATGGTGTGATTTTATAAAGTAAAATTTTGCCTAAGTATTATAAAATTTTACTGATGATTTCCTTCTCCAAGTTCTTCAAGGAAAACCAATTAAGTCAGGTAGCAGCACTTTTGTTATTGCTACTGCTGCTAGCAATAGGAGGGGTTCCCGGATATCTGACAGGAAAATGGCAATGGAAGCAGCCACCACCTGTTACTACCCTCAACGAGCTAAAACAGATCCGCAAGACTGGGTTAGCCCTTCCTGGTTGGCAAACTGTTGAACAAGCAGAACAGCCAATTGGCGAACATAAATGGTCTTTGCAGGTAATTAAAAAAGAAGTTTCCGAATCTCAGGCAATCTTGCTTTTGCTGCCGCAAAATGGGCCTATGGATCAACCAGAGGTAGAGTGGACAGACGTTAACGGTTGGGGAAGATTGCGCTGGGGGAAGTGGGATATAGCTCAATATCGTTCTGCTGAATTTACTGTGAAACCACCTGCAAAGTTGGCTTCGAATGCCGATAAGAAAGTAGAAGCTAGGTTTTTTCGCGCCTCCACCCCACAACAAACCTTCGCTGTATTGCAATGGTATGCTATGCCAGACGGCGGAAATCCATCACCTTTACGCTGGTTCTTGGCGGATCAATTGGCACAGTGGCGCAAGCAACGCACTCCTTGGGTGGGTGTGAGTATTCTGATTCCAATGGAACCTTTAGGGCAAGTAGAAACATCTTGGTCTTTGGCCCAGTCTATAGGAGAAACAGTGCAAGCAGCATTGATGGCGGGCCCTTTGTAGAGTCTGTTAAAGATGCCTTGGTGCAGAGATTCTTCAGTTGTATCTCTACAATCGCGTTTAGGTAAAATTATGAAGTTATAAATTAAAATTGGCAAAATTTTTCTACTTTTTGTTGGTAAAATATTTGCAGACAAAAAAAACATTTAGGACATTTATTTTTAGAGTAAAATGACCACTCGGCGCGACTAATTCTTATATCAGTTTTCCTGCACCGATGTTTATAGATTCTAGTTATTATATGCGTGCATCCAGCGCCCTGTGTTTTGTCAGTCTTCAAGTGGGAGTTTTCTTAACAACACCTATCCAACTTGTTGTTGCCCAGCCTTTTCTACCTCAAGGACAATCACCAAGGCAACCCCCTTCGCCTTTGCCAGGTACTGAAGTTGTACCTCAAGGTGCAAATGACGAAATTTCTCCTCAACTGACCCGCTATCTTTTGGGGCCAGGAGATGTAATTAGTGTTGTGCTTCAGCGTCCTCCTGGCCCGTACCGCTTAGGAATAGGAGATGGAATTAGCGTTTCGGTTCAGCGCTTTCCAGATTTGAGCTTTCAAGCTTTAATCAACCCAGAAGGTAACATTGTGGTGCCGCTACTGGGAACGGTATCATTACAAGGTTTAACTTTGGAAGAAGCTCAAGAAAGAATCCGCTTAGGTTTAAATCGTTATGTAGTTGATCCAGTAATAGTTTTAGGTCTAGCAACGCAGCGTCAAGACTTAAGTTTTCAAGCTGTAATTAGTCCAGAAGGCAACATTGTAGTGCCGCAAGTGGGAACGGTATCATTACAAGGCTTAACTTTGGAAGAAGCTCAAGAAAAAATTCGCTTGGGTTTAAGTAGCATTGTACCCGATCCAATCGTAGTAGTAGCCTTGGCAGGGACGCGACCAGTTCAAGTTACCATTAGCGGGGAAATATTTCGACCAGGAATTTATCCGATTAATTCATCAACACCCCGTGTTGCTGATGCCTTGCTAATATCTGGTGGTTCAACATTAAATGCAGACCTGCGACAAGTGCAAATACGCCGGAAGTTAATCGATGGTTCTGTGATTTCACAAACTATTGACTTATATGCAGCACTGCAAGATGGCGGTTCAATTCCTAATTTACGCTTACAAGACGGAGATGCGATACTCATCCCCCGTCGTGAAGTTGGTAATGATGACGGTTATGACCGCAATTTAGTTGCACGTTCATCCTTAGCTACACCACAGATTAGAGTCAGGGTTTTAAACTACTCCGCCGGAGGTCTTTCTATTCAAGCATTACCTAACGGGAGTACATTTGTAGATGCTTTGGGAGGAATAAATCTCGACACTGCTAATCTCCGGGACATCGCTCTGGTTCGCTTTGATCCTGAACGAGGTCAAGCTGTTACCCAGAAACTTGATGCAAAAAAAGCTCTAGGAGGCGATGCATCTCAAAATGTGGCTCTTCAAGATAATGATGTTCTTGTTGTTGGTAGGAACCTCATCGGTAGAATTACTAATTTCTTGACTACCATTACCCAACCCTTCTTCAATGTCCAGTCCTTCCTCCGATTTTTTGACAACTTTGGCGGTAGGTAAAATTAGTGGCTCTAAAAGAAGGATACAGGTTGGAAAGAGTTTGGAGTGGAGAAAGCCACATCTCCAAGTTCATTTTGAATTTATTAAAATATTTAAAGATATCAATTGAGATATACAGTAGGAAGTTAATAGCGCCCTTGCCTTGTATCAAAGCCACTATTTTTAGTTTGGTGCTTCCTAAATTTTGAATTTTGAATTTTGAATTTTGAATTGGAGCGAAGCGACCATGACCCCACCAATTGTTAAACGCTATCTTATTGCTTTTGAAAAATACAAGTGGATTGGACTAGCTAGTTTTGGTTTAGTTGTAGTGGGGTCAACGGTGGTGGCTATGCAGCCAGAGCCACCTATTAACTACATAGCATCTGCCGCACTTACCTATGCTGGGCCACCAGTTTCTTTCTCTGCAACTGGTAGTCAAATCCAGCAGCAAGGAAAGGAACTAAATCAGGATGTTTTATTATCAAACCAGATAATTGCGACAGTGGCAGAGAAAGTAAATGTTAAACCGCAACAACTGGGTACAAATGTTGTCCTTACTTTACCTAAAAAAAATCCCAGGACTGGAGAACTTGAAACAAGTATTTTTGAACTGAAATATGTAGATAGTGACCCCAAACGAGCCATAGAGGTCTTGACTGAATTGATGCAATCGATGATTAAGTTGAGTAGTGACATCAATACTGGGCGATTACAAGCAATTATTGAAAAGATTAATGAGCGTTTACCACAAGCTAAACGGGAATTGCAAATTGCAGAAAAGAGGCTGGAACAGTACGATCGCATAGAGCGAACGGCAATATTAGCAGCAGAGAATGGTAGCTTGTTAAGTGCTATTACTAACAGCCAAAATCTACAACGGCAAATTCAATTAACTATTTCTGGGGTTGATGGTCAAGTTCGCAGTTTAGAAGATAAGTTAGGTTTATCAGTCGGACAGGCTTATGTTTCTTCTGCTTTGAGTGCCGATCCAATTATTGGGAACTTGCGAGCGCAAATTTATCAAAGTGAGTCGCAAATTGCCTTACTCAGAAAAGATTTGCGACCAGAACACCCAACGATGGTTCAGTTGCAGCGTCAGAAACAAGCTGCTGAGGAATTGTTGCAACAACGTGCTTCTGAAGTATTAGGTGGTGATGGTACGGCGGCTCCGCTTCGGGGTAGCGTCGCAGGTATCCGCGCCCAAAGTAGCTTGGATCCAGCCCGCCAGCAGTTGGCAAATCAAATGGTGTCTCTGCAAACCCAACGGGAGACGCTGCAACAACAACTAGCTCAAGAAATCCGACAAGAAGCGCGACTACGGCGAGAGTATTCTCTGATACCCAATAAACAATTAGAGCGATCGCGTTTAGAACAAGAGGTTGGACTTAAAAAAGCCATATATGACCAAATGCAGGCAAAGCTAACCGATTCTAAAACCGCAGAGGCAGAAACTACCAGCAGCCTTAGCATTGCCAGACGCCCCACAGCAGCTGCGGAGATAAAACCTCCTAAGAGTGTACCTATTACCCTTGCTGTGGGTGGTTTATTAGGTGCTTTAATTGGTGGTGGGGTAATATTTTTGTTGGGAGCGCTGGAAGGGACTTTCAAAACCAGAGAAGATATTCGCCAGAGCCTCAAGCAACGGGAAGTGCCACTGTTGGGAGAATTGCCTTTAATGCCAGTTGATGATTTGCCTCAAGAAGCAGTGCCGGTGGTACTTTCTGCGGATTCTCCTTATTTAGAATTTTATGAAAAATTCCGTAGTAATCTGCGCCGAATTGGTGGTAACGCCTTGAAAGTGGTGTTGATTACTAGCACCAGTAGCCTAGAGGGTAAGACAGCAAGTGCATATAACTTGGGTATAGCTTCAGCCCGTGCTGGTAAAAGAACCTTAATTATCGAAACAGATTTGCGATCGCCTTCTCGTTGTACATCCTTGAATGTAATTCCTGACCAAGATGCCACCATTGAACCCCTGCGTTATTACGCTAACAGGACTTACGCAACTGGCACAGGCGATCGCTAATTACTGGTACTTTAGTACTATATAACTGACGTAACTGGCAGAGGCGATCGCTCATAAAGAGTATTTTTGTACTATAAAAATGCACATGAAATG
>NZ_JACJTR010000032.1 GCF_014698795.1 Nostoc sp. FACHB-892 | reverse complement strand
TAGAACATAAAGAAGGTACTCGTTCCGAGTTTTACTACGGCAAGTTCCAGCGTGTAATTCCTTTTAAAGCTAAAATTCAAAATACCAATGTCACCGCAGATTATAAAGACGGCATTTTGAATCTGACACTGCCCAAGTCTGAGCAAGAAAAGAACAAAGTTGTCAAGGTTAATCTAGAAATTCCTACTGCATAGTCTGAAACTTCTCTACCTCCAATGATTGATTGAGATAGCTAAGAGCTTGGTTATCTCATAACCAAGCTCTTTTGTAACAATCGTCTGTAGGGGAGCAAGAATTTATAGACAAGAACTGGAAAACAAAGCTTCGCAACTCTTTAGACCTCTCCGAAATAGTAACATTCTGTGCTAAAAGAACATTAAAGAGCTTTTTTGACACAGAGATATGAACAACATACTGAAGTATATTGAAGAGAATCCTAAAGAAACACAGCGTTTAATTGGTCTGGAGTACGAACAGTTACAACAGTTAATTCAAAATGCGGAACGATTGCATTATGAAAAACAAGCTTTATTAGAATCCCAGAAAGTGAGAATTATTGCTGGTGGTGGAGGTCGAAAACAAAAATTATCTCTAAGAGAACAAATAATTTTAACATTGGTTTATCTTCGGCATTTGACAACCTTTCAACTTTTGGGCATCCAGTTTGGAGTCAGTGAATCTACAGCGAACGATACATTTAATTATTGGTTGCCTTACTTGCGAGAGTTAATGCCATCCAGCTTGATTGAACAAGTAAAAAAAAACGCTTCTGACTATGAAGTAGTAAAAGAAATACTCACAGATTACGAATTAATAATAGATAGCTATGAACAAGTGAGAGAAAGACCTGGAGATAATAATGAGCAAAAGAAATATTTCTCAGGTAAGAAGAGTAATCATACATTTAAAAGCCAAATGATTATTTTACCTGATGGCAGTGATATCGTTGATGCTGTGGCAGGTGAGCCTGGTCCAAAAAGCGATATAACGATATTTAGAGAATATCGCTCAGAGTTTGATGCCAAACAAAGATTTAAAGGAGATAAGGCATATATTGGAGAAGATTTAATTACAACTCCAATTAAGAAACCAAGAAATCGAGAACTAACTACCGAACAGAAGGAACAAAACAAAGTATTTTCATCTAAACGAATCTTTGTTGAACATCGAATTCGGTCAGTCAAAATATTTCGAGTTGTCCAAGAAAGATTTAGGTTAAATCCACACAAATATGAGCAAGTAATTTTAACGATTTGTGGATTAGTAAGGTTACGAATTCGAGCGCTAATATTACCCTTAGAAATATCGGCTATATCATCCGGTTGAAATTACCGCATATAACTAGATATTTTTGCCTAATTATCAACAGTAAATATCTCAAAGTCTTATTTTATCGTACAGACTAGCTAATTTAAGATGATTGCATTTACGGGCTACAGCCTGTTCAAACAAAGGCTTTAACTGTTTTCGGAGATGTCTTTTCGGTTATTGCATTCTCTCAAAGAGACAAAACAGGATTGAGTTTAAATATTCAAGCGACCTGTAGTAAACAATTGATATCCCCCAACAAAACAAGCCATTGAAACGCAGAACTGCCATAAACTTGTAGGGGTGAGGACAGCGCGGCTACTAAAAAAAATCAGAAGTATTCCTATACCCAGCGCTACCCAACCTAACGCCTTTTCCTGACGGGGCAAGACAAATAACATCAGAATTCCTGAAGTCAGAAATAATATAGAACCATCAGCAGCTATACCACGCCACCAATAGGGATATACATTGGTGCTGAAGTAGATATTTTGACCAAGAAAGTAAACTCCGGCTAGTAGTAATATTAAACCGAGTAACTTGAATAAAAATCTCATTTATTTGGATAGAAAAAAGGTGCTAAACCTATATTGCCCAAATAGAAGTGTAATACTTACTTTAAATCTCAAGCAGGTGCAGAACCACCAAGCACATTTTTATAAGCATCAGCAGTTTCTGTGCCAAAACCACCAGCTTGAGCATGACGGAGTAGCGATTGGATAATTGGCATAGCGATGCTTATACCAAATAATGAATTGAATCCTGCCACAACCACTGGTGCTGACAATATAACTGTAAATTCTGGAAATAACGCCAATACAGCCACTAAGATTAGAAAAACAATAGGTGTCGCAATGCCTGCTGCCTTTGCCGCTTCTACAATTAAATGTTTGTACTCTTCTACAGTAATATCACCCCGATAAAGATCCAAGGAATATGAAATCGCTGTGACTATAACTTGTGTGAGAATAGCGGTTCCTGTAGCAGTGATCCCTAGCCTAGCAATTGTTCCAGAATTGCAGATAATAGAATCTACGGCATTGTAAACCCGAATATAAAACTGCTCCCCAACAGTCATCACTTCGGCTCCGCGACGCAGATTATCAACACCTATTTCCCACACAATGTTGTCAGCACCGTTTGAGCCACCTTGGGAGCGTGGAATAATATGGCTACCATGTTTATCGCTCAAGAATTCACGGATGGTTCTTTCATTACCTCCTAGCTTTGATGTACCGGGAATTTTCTCAAACAGCTTCATGACATCTGTATCAGAGCGAGGTAAATCCCCAGTTCTCAGACCAGCACGATACCTCAATCTATATGCAATCTTGGGCATCTCTAGGGCTAGTTCCGCAGCTGTCTTAGGCAAGTTTTGTAATGCCTCAGCTATAGCTACACTCGAAGTTGTCACACCAATTGCAGTGCCTTCTAATGCTTTACCCATATTTTGTACAGCTTGAAAACCCTGCTGTGCTGTTGCAGGTAAATCATTAATTGCATTAATACTTGAGGTGGTAATCTCTACAGTAGTATTTTTGATTCCATCAACTACTTCTTCTATCCCCTTTGCTGTATTAGTTGCTGCTTCTTGTGCTTTATCTTTGAGCGTATCCGCAAAATTTCGTGCTTGGTTGATGAAATCCATGTTTTAGTAAACTGTTGTTTTGATAATTTAGTATTTAGTTCAGCTTCTCTCGTTAAAGCTAAGAACCACATCAGCATTAATCATGAACTTCCAAGGGAATATTTAAAGAGATAGTGAAGAACTTATAGCTTTAATCTGTGATGAGTCAAAAACTGAAGTATAATGCTAATTTAACCGTTTTATTAGCGATTTAAATAAAATTTCTACTAATACAGCAATCAACATTATGTGAGCCAGTTTTTAGTTTGGTATTATGTACTTGAATTAAACAAAGAAACCGCTCGTAAGTCCAATAACCCTCATTATCTCGTTCAGCTTCTCGATAGCCAGAGTAACTACTTTGTCAGTACGACCAATATCTTGTATTCTGTTTTGTAATCAAGCTCTATTTTTTGCAAACAGCTTTAATAATACTAAGTTCTGCTCTATCACTAACTTCTACTCCTACAGGATATGCGCCACCTGTAATAGTATCTGCTGAATAGGTAGTAATTAACTTGTCTTTTATATCGTATACATCAATCTTAAGAATACTGCGTACTCTTGTTTTGCAATTTACGGAATTTGAAACTAATAACTTTTGTGCTTTTATTGGTGCAAAACAAGTAGTCTTACCGCTAGCCCGTCCACCACAATGCGATTCATTTATCGCAAAATCATAAGGACATGGACATCTTTGCCCGTGATAAGGACGACGAAGAAACATTTCCTCGTCATTTGTTACTTGTTTAGGAGATATCCTGGCTGTTGTATAAGACTTTTCTCTCCCTTGATTTTGTATAGAATTCAAATCAAGATAGTTGGCTATTTGGTCTTCATCAGTAATTACTTTTACCCATTTTTGACTAGCAGTTGATTTATTGGCATTAAACAATATTAGTGCTAATAATCCTGTTATTAATAATAGTGTGTGCTTTTTAATAAGTAACATCTATTTTCCTTTAAATCTTGTGATAATCGCCATAAAAAGTTCATTATGAGTCAAACAAAGTAAGGTTATAGACAAATATGGAGTATGTTTGAGCTATAAAGAAAACATTAATCGCAACAAAGCAAAAGTTAGAAAACATAATGCTGTGAAAAACTTTTAGTTTAATAAAAAGCTCACTTTAAAGGGATGAAATCTGATTGCTGTACAATCTGTTGCCCTTGAGGAGATAGTGCTAAATCTATGAACTGTTTTATCGCAGGGCTATTCTGTTTACGAATAGCTAAGTAAACATTACGACTAATGGGGTACTTGCCATCTTGAATTGCAGTTTTGTCCACAGGTGAGATGCCATTAAGTGGTACAACTCTAACTAGTTGTTGGTTTTCAACCTGCGAAACAGTAGCATAGCTAATACCATCGTTACCTAATAACCTAAGTATTCCAGTGGTTTCATCATTTGGAAATGTAATAAAGTTAGCACTATCACTTGCAAAAGGCTGACCTAGCAGTACAACACTTTGGAAGAAGTCTCTAGTGCCACTACTAGCGGCGCGATTAACTACTCTGATAGGAGCATTTACACCCCCAACTTGTGACCAGTTAGTAATTTTCCCTTGATAAATTTGACTTAATTGCTCTTGAGTAAGACTGCCTTTAAAAGGATTATTAACACCTACTACAATTGCTACTGCGTCACGGGCGATCGTTACTACTTGAATTCCGGCTTGTGCTTCTTGAGGTTTTAAAGGGCGGGAAGTTGCTGCCATAATTACAGAATTGTTCATTAAGGCTTCAATACCTTTAGTTGAGCCTTTTGGAAAACCATCAGGTTGCCCATAAATAGTAGGCATATTAGGGTTAATTTGAGCATAAGCATTACGCAATTTCTGCATCAAAGCAACCATAGTTGTGCTACCATCCATAGCTAATACAGTTGGATTAGGTAATGATATATCAATAGACGCAGCAGTAGATTCAATAGAAGTTGGAGGAGTAGATTGAGTTTCCTGAACAGTGTTAGGCTGTTCATTAGTTATTGCTTGTGATTTAGAAGGTTCTGAAACCGTAGGAATAGATACAGTATTAGTAGTAGGCTCTGAAGGACTTTTACCTATTAACTTACTTTGAAAAGCAAAATATCCACCTCCTGCAACTATCAGTCCCGCCAAAGCTGCAAAAACAAAGGGAGGAACTGATGTTTTTTTCAATGGTTTGCCACAAATCTCACATTTACGAGCAGTTGAAGAATTCTGATCGTGCCCACATTTAGAACATTGAACATTATTATAACTATAGTTATCAGTCATAAATACCTCTTTAATTTTGAGAATTATTCAACACATTAAATTCTGCTTCAATCCTAGCGACTTGTTCATTACTTAATCCTAATTCCTCTTGCAGTTCAAGTAACTGGGCTTGTTCATCTAAGTCTATTTGATGATCATTACCTAAAAAAGCTTGATACATTAAACTATATTCACCAATCGCATTTACTATATCCTTTTTAGGATTATATTCAGCGATAATCTGCTCGAAAATTGGTTGAGAAATATTATATTTTTGACGAAACTTCTCCAAAAGCTGCAACTCTGTGGAAGAAGGGCTGCCGCTCTTATAACAAGTGATAACTAGCTTTTTAAACTTTTCTAGGTTTTCACTATTTTGATGATTGGTCGGAATTTTGTTAGGCTCAGTTACTACTGATGAATTCAGTAATGGAGAAATAATCATCAGACTGTGTTGCTTGATATATTCCTCAAGTGCTGTTTCTGCTTTATGATAATCAGGATTATCTTTACCACCAATAAAAGTATTTTCTATTTCCTTCAAACAACTTATTAGCTTTTGATATAACTGCTGCTTTTGGGTTTTGGTTGTGGCATTTTCACCAATTTTTTTGAGAGAATCAGCTAGAATATCTCTTACTTTGCGATTTTGATCATTTAAAAGATTTTCCTCAGCTTTTTGCCAATTTTCTCCTAACACTTGTATTTTCTCGATACCTGTTTGTTTATCATGATAGGAAAAACGAATTTCATCAAATCCTGTAATTTTATTTTCATGTTGAATTATTAATCCTAATGCTTTAGCTAAAAGCAGATTTTGCTTAACTTGCACCTCTTCTTGGCTTGAGGGCATAATATCTTCAAACTGACGGTAATCTTGATGAGTATGCAAGGGATTTTTATCAGATTGAGAAATAGTTCGATAAATAACTCGCATCTTCTCCAGCCCTTCAATTAATCGCAAGGGAAAAGCGCCAACTTCTTGAACAAAAAAGATATGATGGGGATCATTTAAAGGTCTAATATCTTTATCAGTAAGAGTACTAGATTTACGGATTTGAGGTAAAATTGCAGCGACAGCTACATCAGTCGGTTTACTGCCGCCTTGAATACCAATTAGAGTTTGACGTTTTTCAACCTTATTCTCCCATCCTAGATTTACTTGTTCTTGGCTAAAGCGCAAGAACGATTCACTTTTTTCAAAGGTAGTTTTAATTTGAGCTTCTTGCTGTTCTAAGGTAGGATATTGTTCTAAAAATTTTCGAGCAGCCGAAACTTGTAATTGTGATTTATCTATAAACTCATCAACAGAACGATTTAAAAGTCTTTCAAATAAATCTTTAATTCGGAGTGTATCAAAAGAATACAAGTCAAATAGATGAATTCCTAAATCATCTAGGATATCTTGAGAAACAGTCTGAAATATTGTCTCTGTTTTCCCTTCTAAAACTTGATTAAATGCTTGATCTATATCTTTAGGGTTATAAAGTAATATTCCATTAACAGTTAATGTTCCTGTCTCACCTATGTAAGTTTGCTCTCGATCAGTCAGTTGAGCTTGAAGAGTTTCTATAACTTGATCAAAAGCAGTTAAATCTACAATTAAGCTATTAATTTCCTCCTTCAGAGCATCTAATAATAAAACTCCTAGAGTTCGAGATTTTACTTCTACCTTAGAAGTGTATATTGATTGAAGTGCTTGCATAATTGCATTGAAGTCTTCCTCAATCACTGTCTTTTTATTCAGTGGATTAAACTGTTTAGCATGATTGTCGATTTGTTTCAGTAGAACTTGTAATGCATTAGCAGCAGACTGCTCTTTAGGAAGAAAAGTTTTTTGCCGTTCTTGATCAAATTGACTGCGGTAATTATTAAATACCTCTAACAGAACTTCTAAAAATTGACGAACAAATTTAGGGCCTCGGAAACGGTCTTCAATCATCTGATGAACAATCTGGCGAAGTTCTTGCTTCTTTTGAGCTTTTAACTGATTCAGATTGTCCCACATCTTTTGAAAGTAATCACTCCAACGCCTGGGATCAGTATCACCATCATTAAAATGAGGGTTATATTTTTCCTGTTCAACGGAGATAAAACGTTGTAGATTCTCAAAGGGAATGTTTAAATCATTACGACGCTTACGTAAAATAGCTATCCAATCAGCGACTTCCTTAGTGTAGGGTTTCATGTTGTTCCCTAGACTAATGCTATCAAGAAGTTGGTGCTGGCTATCTGATTCAGATAGATTAAGACTAGGTAGAATTTCTGTTTGAATTAAATCCCGCATCGCTCCTGGGGCTGGTGTAGGATTTTCCCACCATGTGACAACACGCTTTGCTAAACGAGATGCACAAGCTTGAAGTACTCGTTGAATCGGAAACTGAATACTAGCTAATCCGAAAGCGATAAAACTTTGAGGATAACCAAGGGAGTCAGGACTTGCCCATTGTTTACGAATATTATCTCGTACCAATTTTTTGTACTGACTAAATCCTGAACTAAAATCTAAGAATACATTTTGAGCCACCATTTCCAATACGGAGTTTAAGCTAGGTAAGGTGACTTTATCATTACTATTGCCAACAAGATAACAGAAGTTAAAAGGTACATCTTGACTACTTTGGGAAGTAATCCGATCTGATGCGTTACTACTATACTGGCACTCAAAACGAGTATCGTTGCGAGAATAATGGTTGAGTTCCATTAAACCAGCATAGGCATTTGCTATGACACGATCGCCTAATCCTGAAAATGCTCCAGGTAAGACTAAATAAGCTGATGTTTGGGGCATGGCTGAAGGAGGAACCCAATCACGTAAGTTATAAGCTAGGTCAAGTACCATTCCTGAACCAGTACCACCTGATAAAGAACAAACAATAAAAATGTTTACTCCTTTATCAAGTTGTAGCCCGAGTTTATCTAACAAAAATTTCTCATGTCCAACAATTCTTCCTAAAGCATTGCTGAAACTATTTTTGATAGTTTGATAATTAACAGAAAATGCGAATTTCCCTAAAGAGCGAATTTGCCCGGCTCCCGCTAAAATTGAATCTGTTCCTCTTAACTGACTCGGAAACCACTCGGCTAAATAATCATAGGAAGAAAGTTGATTAAGCATTGCCTTAGCATTCTCTACTTTAGCCCAGACTTGTTCAGAAGGTCTAAGAGCAATGTTTTGCTTTAAGACATTTTGCGCTTCTGAAACTTTGGCATTCTGCTCTGTATCTATATGTAAAAAAGATACGATAGGCAGAGCATCTAAAGAGCCATAAGACTCTACAATCATCCGCCGAATTTTTATTAATATTTCTTTTCCAGTTCCACCTAGTCCTATGACTACAGTCGGAGTCATACCTACATAGTCTGCCATAATTTTGAATTAGTAGTAGTTTGTATTATCTAAAAATCACTAAATTGGTTGTGTTAATTGTATTGTTTTACGTTTAACAATAAAAGTATCTTGTTGATACTAATCTAGCAAATACTTAGCTAAAAAATATTACTCTTTGTCAGCCATTTTTTTTAACATTTCTTCAATTCTACCCATTGCTAGTGGCGACGGTTTGGAACGTCCATTTTCCCAACGGTTAATCGTAGTAAAAGTAACGCCTAGAGTGGCTGCAAATTGTTCTTGCGTTAGCCCGAAGGCAAGTCGCAGATCACGAATGAGCTGCCCCACCTCTGGCTGGTTAATAGCCAAGGTTTTTTTTATAATCATTTAACGAAAAAAACTTTCCCTTCTGCTTAATTAGCCAATGCTATATTATTTGTTACATCCTAACTAGACAAAATCCTGACTTACATCAGTGAATATGCCTAAAATATATTTTTATAATATTTTTTTGTTTTAATTAAGAAAATTTTTAAGTGATGTTGAACTTGAATTCCAACTAGAAAAAGTTACACCAAAGCCGCGATCACACTTATCCTCATCATTCAGCATAAATACTTACAGCTTCATTTCAAGAGTAAACATTTTTTCTCTATGAAAGTCTGTGATTGATATCTCGGATAGCTCTTCCAATTCAGGAGTCAGGAGTAACCGTGATTGTCGCTGAAGTGGATCTAAGAACCTGCCTTTGGCTATTATCCTACTTGTCAAATGATTTTTTATGGTTCTTAACTCAACAGTAGTCTGAGCAAAATAATCACTAATTTTAGCCGAAGTAAGATTCTTAACTAGAGTATGAGAGAGAATCGGTTGTAACATCCCGTTTAAGCTGCAATGGGAATTGCTCGCTTTTCTGCAAACATAACCACTACTTCTGCCATTCTTCTCGGTTTTCTGATATCTTGATTTGGAATGAACGACTCATAACAGAATTACTAAATGCACCCATCTATAAGTTTGACGTAGTAATGGTTTAATGCGGTTAAGATTGTGGTTTCTTATATTGCAACAATAGAGCTAGCAACATGAAGCCATTGTGGAGAACTGGCATAATTTTAACTACCATCGCTGGAGCTATCACCAGCGCTATCTTGATTTTCCGAGGTACTAACCAGCCATCCATCGCATTTACTGAAGAATGGATAGCTACCCAAGTGGCAGATGGGGACAGCATCACAGTTGGGCAAACCGATGGCAGTCAAATGGAAGTTGAGCTTTGCGGCATTGATGTCCCTGAAATGAAACAAGGTAAAGCACCGGAACAAACATTGGCTAATAAAGCAAAACAGAAACTGCTCAAGCTAGTCGCAGCTGCCGATAATCAATTGATGATCATTCCCGTGGGAAAAGACCTCAAGGGGCGTACTGTTGCTGAAGTGATGGCTTACGGCAAGGGTGAGGCTGATATCAGCTTTCAAGAGGAATTGCTCAAAGATGGGTTAGCTAAAACGCGTAATTCCGGGTTAGAATGCCCAAATCATCTAGCTTTTGAAAAAGCTCAAGAGATAGCAAAAGCATCTCATATTGGAGTGTGGAGCCAAAGCAACTTAGAGTTGCCTTGAGATTATTGCCACTACACCCTGCCCTGGCAAGGTTTCACATAAATCTTCTCAAGTTCTTGACTAGTCGAAGTACTGGGTTACTAACAGGCATACTACAACGCGGAGTATTAAAACTAACCTAATCTTTGAAAATTTAGGTGACATTTTTTCTAAGTATGTTATAAGTGTAGAACTGTACAGATAAATCTGCTTACAGTAGATATTTACTTAGCTAAATACTTAGGTTGAATCTCTAAAATGTATCACCCATATTTTAAGCTCATTACATTTTCTACATTAGTCACATCAAGTTTGCTTCTTTTAGGACTCAAACAAGATACAGCAAATATTACTAATGCACAGCTAAACGAACAGTCCCTATTAGCAGTTAATTGGGTACAGCAATCAGGGGAATATCAGTCCCTCACTTACCAAGCTTTCAATATAGCCAAACTTATCTTTGAGCAAGCCAAAGCTAAAAAAGTACGCCAACCGGCCATCATTGTTGATATTGATGAGACAGTTCTTGATAATAGTGCTTATCAAGCTGGTTTTATTGATACCAACAATAGTTTTGAATCGTCAACATGGAATAAATGGGTGGCAGTAGCCAAAGCTAAGGCTGTCCCTGGTGCAGCCAAGTTTGTGAATTATGTTATCGATAATGGTGGTACAGTCTTTTTTATTTCTAACCGGGATAGGAGTAGTACAAAAGGTAGCCAAAACAATGATTTGGAGATAGCAACTATCAATAATTTAAAATCAGTTGGTTTTAAAGGTGTTAATACTACGACAGTATTATTAAAGGGTGAGTTTACTAAAGTTATTGATGGTAAAGAAAATACGTCAAAGCAATGGCGACGAGAAGCTATAGAAAATGGTAAAGCTAATGGAAAAAAATATACCGTAATTGCTCTACTAGGCGATAATCTCAATGATTTTGATGAGACAGCAGGCAAGAGTAATCAGGAACGACGCAGTCATGTCGATAATAATCGCCAGCGTTACGGAATATTTGATGCAGATCCCAAGAGTAAAACAATTGAACCTGCATATATTGCCCTTCCGAATCCTATGTATGGCAATTGGGAGACAGGATTGTATAGTCCCCAAGCTGTTCAAAAACAAAATGCTTGGGATATGAGTCCATCACAGAAAAATCAACAACGTAAAGAGTCTTTAATCCGTTGGCTATCTGATAAATAACTATTTACCAACTTACAGTTTGCAAGGTACGAATAGAGCGTATGATACTGCCCTGCGTTTCCCAAGACATTAGCTTCTATAAACCTTCCTAAAAGCTCTTCATAAATTAATTTGAAGTTGCTCAGGTTTTTGAATCTGAAGTAAAAGCGTATTTTTCTGAGCTAAAGGCTGAACTCCAGTAACATTTACCGTTTTACCTATTAGACCATAAGGTGGCGGAGCATTAGCAACTTGGTTTAAAAGATTAGGACTTATAACTATCAAGAAACTTTGGCTTTCTTTAGTTAATAATGTGAAAGTTAATTTGTTACTTTCACGTTTATATTGTTGTATTTGTCCAGTAATTAATAATTTAGTTTGATAGTTTACATCAGATCCATGAACCGGATTATAGAACTTATTAAGTCTCAAAGATAGTTGAATTATTACTGTACTAAGAAACATAAATATTAAGGTAATGCGTATTAATCCTATAATTTTTTGCCTAGATATACCCGATGACTTTGAACTTAACTCTTGCATAACTTCTGTTGCTGTCTGATAACGCTCTTGATATTGAAAAGTAAGCATTTTATCAATAATTTTGGCAAATTTATTACTAACTTTACAATATTTTCTCCATTCGCAAATATTATTATTTTCGTCAAAAAGGTTATCATCAACCCCATTACCTGGAAAAATACCTGTTAGCAATCGGATTGCTGTCACACCTAGTGCGTAAAGGTCGCTGCACGGATAAACTCGACCTCGTAACTGCTCAATAGGTGCATATCCTGGTGTACCAACCAGAGTCGCCATGTGGCTACTTATACTACATTCTAAGTTTGTATCTTTAGAAATTCCAAAATCGATTAAAACAAAGGAGCCATCTTGTCTTTTAATAATATTTTCTGGTTTAATATCTCTATGAATTACCCCTTTTTTGTGAATGAATTGTATTATTTCCAATAACTGCTCAAGAAGAATTTTTACTTCTTGTTCTGAAAGTTTTCCTAGCTCTAATATTTCTTGATACAAATTGTTCCCTTCAATAAATTCCTGTATTAAATAAAAATGTTCATTCTCTTCAAAAAAAGCTAGTAAATTAGGGATGTTAGGATAGTTTCCTAAGTTATTTAACTGCTGTGCTTCTCTTTCAAATAGTTTTAAGAACTCTTGCTTTTTCTTTGTTCCCTGTTGCGTTGGCAATAATTGCTTAATAACACAGCGAGTGCCCAGTTTGTTTATATCGATAGCTTCAAAAGTACGCCCAAATCCGCCCTGTCCTAAAAAACGAATAGGAATATATCTTTTATTTAAAATTAAAGGTGAACTACAATTAATACAATACTTAGAGCTAGGTGGGTTTTCGTAATCACAATCAGGGTTTAAGCAAAGTATGGGTATTGTCGTAGTCGTTGATGATCTAATGCTTTGTAAATTTAGATTACTAGCTGCCTGGGACATGAGAATATGTGTTTTTTGAGAACTAACAGCTGATTTGTTTAGAGCCAATATTTGCATCTGCTCTAATTGTTGCTTTATTCGTTCGGCATTAAGTTTCTCTTGTTGAGCTTCATATTCAGCTAATTGCCTTAGTTCTGCTTCTTGAATCAATTGAGCTTGTGCAATTTCAGCATTAGCACGATTGGCTTGAGCTTCTTTACGTAGTGCTTCTAATTGTCTTTTAAGCGCTTCTGTTTCCTGATGCGGATCTGGCGGAGGGATAAAAGCCCCTGCTTTAAAGTTTGGATTATTGCTAAAAGTTTGATGAAACCAAATACCTAAATTCCAGGCAATTTGAAGAGTGTCTAATGCAGTTTGATGATCTCCTAGATCCCCATGAATTGCTTGATTGCCAGTCCAACGAATTTGTTCAAACAGCCGATAAACTTCTTGAGGAATGCAACCATCTTGTTTTAAGCGTTTGAGTAGACGATACTGATCTTCATCACTTTTTACATAAATTCCTAATTTTGCCGCCACTAACTGAGCAAGTAATTCTCCAAAACGCCGTAGTTTAGTTAGGCAAGCAAGAGGATCATCTTGAAAATACCTTTCAGCTAATGTAGCAATCTCAACTAAATAAACTTCATGAATTCTTAGAAAATTAAAATTAGGTGAGTAAATCACAAAATAGCTCTCCAAACAAAATTATATTTAATTTAGCAGTACCAATTGGTTTGCTTGAGTTATTCTTATTATCCAAGAAGCATCAGTGAGTTCTTTAGCTTGGGAATTTACTTGGATTTTACGGTTATTAATCTCTACAATATTAGTAATACCTGGAATTTGATTAATAATTTCCCGTGATATTTCAACGTTATATATTCTTTTGTCAGAAGCGCTAACTAAGTTCAACCAAATAACTTTTTCACTAATTGCTTTCCATCCATTAACTGTACCAATAACACCATTTGTGGTAGTATTTTCAGATAAAACATTGGATTGTGGAGACTGACAGAATAAAGAAACAGGATTTTTTTGGAAATTTGAACAGGACAATACTTGTTCTGTTCGTCTTACAATTCCTAAAAATGCACTATAATCAGGTTCTTTATCTGCATCATAATTTGCTTGTTTTTTTATTGCCTTTGGAGCATTTAATAATAGTTTTTTTATTGTGTTACGGTCTTGTTCTGTAAGATTAGGTGATAAATAAACTCCAGCACTAGGAATATTACGGCTTTGATGAATGATGCGGAAATCTTGGTCATTCGGGTCAACTGTATCACCAATTGCTCCTGCTCCTACATCCACATTTCCACTCTTAAGCATTTCTCTGATTGCAGTTCCTCGATGCCCCATATTAATTTTTAAAGTCTTACCAAATAAGTCGTATACAGGCATATAAAAGCTAGATGCTGAATTAAATGCTCCTAAAGCAATGACGGTTGTTGGTTTTAAATCTTTAAGAGAATATATAGAGCTATTTGAACGGACATAAATACCAGATTGGTAAAATGATGGTCTATCTGGAAACATTCTGGCAGCAAATTGATACTTGTTATCTTTAGCTACCACTGAAAGCATAGGAGATAAGGTAAAAGCTATGTCCCACTTTTTCTGTATCAACGCGTTTTTAGCATCTTGATAAGAAAGGTTTTCATTACCGTCAACACGAACATCAATAGATTTCCTTAAAATAAAATCTATGAAATTATTAGGACTAAGCTCATCTCTTAAATACTTAACAAGCGATTGTTGATATTTGGGGCTGCCTAAAGTCCCAATAACTAAAGACTTTTCATTTATTTTAGGACTTTGCCAATAATTGGCAAAAGGAATACTTACAAATCCGGCTACAGCTATCCCTAATATCAAAAATCTCCATTTTGTTCTGTCATTTCCCATAATTGCCTCTATTTTATTTAGCTAGTTTTTTAAAAAACATATTGCTTCAAAATATTAATTTACCCTTCGCCTAAATCTCTAGCTGGTAAATTCTTATGGATGGGTGTTTCATAATTCGCCAGTAGTATGCATTCGGAGGTGGTTGTACTTTGCAACCACAGCGATATAGAAAAATCGGCTCTCCCTAACACATGGCTTTTTTCAGGACTTGTTCTAAATTCGGGCCAGGTTTGTTACCATCGCACCAAAATATATACGGCTTTTCAGTGTAACTAGCGAACTAGCGAACAGCGAGTCCATTCTTGATTGAATTTGCTGTTGTCCAATACCACAGCTAAGTTGCCCATAACTTTTGATGGTTGGCTGAACTGCTTTAGGCTTGGGTTTGAACAATTTCAAAAAGTCTTGCATGATGCAGGGAATGTAATTATTATCAGTATTCCCTTAACCGCTATAGAAACTAACATAAGACGGCGATTCCGCGATCGTTAAGATATAAGTAATTGCGTCATCTGTGTTAATGCCTACTATTTTTAATACTTCCGCCAATTTAACAGGGTGAGTTGACGACGCTTTGACTATTAACTCGCTATTCTCTGAGGTTTCGCAAAAACAATAAGTCCTAAAAATTCCTTTAAGGTTTCCCACAAAATTTTTAACGTATTGTCCACAGTATAAAGGTTCTGGCAGTCTCAGGTACCTTATAAGGTAAACGCCTATATATAGAAATTTTGGCAGATTTTGCCAGAATCTTGGTAGGCTCTTATTTTGGCAGAGTATTAATTTTGCAATATTTATATAAAAAATACTTAACTTATGTAGTTTTTGCTATTGAACTGGGCATCATAACAGAAGAAATATTTTTAGTACAAGGCTTTTGATATTTTGCTTTCATAATATGACGTTCCTATTTTGGTTATAGGCATTTTTACCCAGTTTTTCAAGAATACTAACATGAATGTCATGAATCTGATTCAGTATGACAGCATTGATGTGACCCTTGAATATAGCGATCAGAATTAAAAAACTGAGAAAATGCGGAAATTAAAAGTACGTGTTTCTAAGTTGTTCAGCAACTTATTCCTCACAGTATATACATCCATTTTTTATATTATTAATCAGCATCCAACTTCAAAAACTAACTGTTAGATAAAATTTTATAAACTAATAAATAAAATAGTTTAGTACATTAAGTACATTAATTAAACATGAAAAGTAACTATACAAAGATAAAACAAATATTTTCTATACTAATAGTATCTTTCAGTATGACACTATTTCTTAATTATGGGAATTATCTAAGATATAACAGCAGTATGTTTGCTGTTCAAACTGTTGATTTTAATATTTTATCTTATACTTTACCTATGAAAGTATCTTATACACTTATAAAAGGTGATTTGGAAGAGTTACAAAGAACTTTAGACAGTAACTATGGCTTATTTGGCTTAGTAATCACAGACTGTAAGAGTTTAGAAAATAAATGTCCTAAACAAAAAATATTATTTAGTACAAACTCTAAATATCAAACATATACTATTAGTGATATAGTAAATAGCCCTTTTGATTATTTAAAAGACCCTATTCCAGTAGTTGCTGAAAGGTTCTATCAAAATTCTTATATTGGAAATAGGCTTAAAACTGGTAGAACTAATAAAGGCAAAATTATTGGGAGAATTTATTATATCCGTGTTAATCGCCCTAATTTTATTACCTCTCAGCTACTTTGGTTACGAAAACCTTTTAATCTAAAAGGAGTAAATATTGTATACACCTTAACTTTTATAATGTTACTCACGATGGGGATACTATTGTTTTGTATAATTCAATGGATAACGTATCGTTACAAAACGCAAAAGCAAATTGATCAGCAAAAATATGAAAAGCGACTTAAAGATAAAGAAATAGAAAGGCTTGAACTTGAAAATAAACTGCTGAAAATAATAACATTTAATAGTGTATTTGGACAAGTTATAGAACAAGACTTTTCTTCAGTAATTGCTAATCGCATACAAGAACTGGATAGTATATTGAAAAATATCCTACTAAAAATAGACTCAGATATTCAAAATATAGTTCATGATATATATAAAGCTCCTTTATTATTTAATTTAAGTTGCACTCCTAAAATTATAAATGAAATAATAAGCAAAACATATAATTTAGAAGTTTATCAGCCTATAATTGAGTTTTTACTAGAAGCAAACGAAACGCTCAAAACATTAGATTGGGTTGTCAAAGATTTAAGGGGAACAACAAGGATAGAGAGTGAAGCAACCCTAGTTCAACAAGAAATTGAATATTTGAGCCAAAATTTGCCACCTAGTCTCGATAATTGGAAAATAGATTTCGATTTCGATTCTTCTCCCTTATGGATAAACTGTAATCCTTGGCATTTGAGAAGCATAGTAAAGAATGCTTTATATAATTCAAGCGCAGCACTTAAAAAATATCGCCGTAAGCTTAAAAATAATAGTTTCCAAGGTTATATTTCAGTTCGCTGTCACAGTAACAACAATACAGCAATTATTGATATTGAGGATAATGGGCCAGGGATTCCCTCAGATATACTGCCACTGCTTTATGAATCTTCTGAGCGTTTAAATAGAAGTGCTGGCGAAATAGCTGGCAATGGTAGCATGATAGTTTTCGCTTACCTATGCTTACATGGCGGCAAAGTAGAAAAAATAAATCTTGATAAAGGTGCAAGAGTCAGTTTTCAATTCCCATTAACATCTGATTAATCAAGGTAATTATGGCGCATTTTTTAATTGTTGAGGATGAAGCTTTTATTCGTAGAGAGTGGAAGTTTCTTTTAGATAAAGAAAATAACACTTACGTAGAAGCAGCAGATGTTGATCAAGCAATAGAGGCTATAGATAAAAGTGAAGAAGAATGTGAACCATTTGATTTAATTTTACTCGATCATAATCTTGGTGATGAAAAAGGAGTGAATTTATTAGAATATATTGATTTAAGTTATTGCCAGCACCGTATTATAGTTATTACTGGAGATGGTAGTATTCCTTTAGCGAGAGAATACGCTAAAATTGGAGCAATTGGGCATTTAATTAAGCCAGTATCAGAAGTACAGTTTTATATAACTATCGCTTCTGCGTTAGAGCGTAGATATATATATGTGGATGAGAAAGAAAATTGGGAATCTGCATATCAGCTACTTCAAGAAATGGGATTACTTGACTCTATAGAAAAGTTAAATGCTGATTCAGCTATGTTGTTAGATCAATATCAAGCTTTAAAAGCAGCTTATAACGAGTTAATTCATGACTTAGAAAAAGCAAGTAATAAAGAAAGCGAAATTGCTCAGGCTTACAAAAAAGCTGCTGATACTCTTAACTTAATTCCTGGTAGTTTTGATTCTATTATTCCATTCCTTTATGGTTTTTTCTTGACTCCTACATTCTTATCCGATGTCAAAAAAATATTTACTTCTGACAGACTACAGTTTTTTATACTACAGTCTTACTTAAAACGAATTAAAGAGAATCCTTCGGCTTATAGAATTACACGTATAGTCAATACTGCCATAACTCATTTTGAGTATAGAGTTGGTAAAAATTATCGGTTATATTTTCGTAAAGAAGGAAATACAATTATCCTTGAAAGATTTGGTCATAAAAATATTCAAGATAAAATCATTAGTTTTTTAGATAAAAACTGTGAAAATTATCTAGAGAGCTTATTTACTTAAGCTTATATATTTAGCAATGTTACAGTTTAATAATATAAACGTATTTCGAGAAGAAGGTTTAGTAAAGACGTGGCTGGTATCAAAGCATCAAGTCATAAACTAATCTATTCCTTAATTACTCCTCCTCATCTGCAACATCAGCCAACACCAAATCATCCACAGCCAATATAGGCTTGCCCATAGCAACTTCAATTTTGGCAAGTATCATCCGTTGACGCGATGCCATAAAACCCTCAAAGTCGTCTTGTCGAAGTGTTATTGCGTCGATTTGATGAGTTGCCAGAATTGCATTCATACCTGCATCATCTAGCTGAACACTGTCATGCTTTTGAAGTTGAACCAGATATTCACTTGGAGCTTTACCGCCAATCATCCGATTTGCTTTAAACGATATTGGAGTCTTGTTGAGGATAGAGTTATAGCGAGATGGGGGAATACCCTGCTTGTCACACCAACTTTTGGGAAAAATGTGATGAATATCGAGTCTGCGCTCTTCCCAATCGCTTTCATCCAAATCCCGAATAGTGGACTTCCAAAAGAAATCTTGAGAACCTTCACGTTGAATCAAGGTATTGATACCCTTATATGCAGCACTAGTTCGGGAACGCAAAGTCCCTAAACGTGCAGGTTGAAAATTAGCATCCCGAACAGTTGCAGGTTCTTCCTTAGCATCTTCAATCCAGTCGATAAGCTCTTGAATATCCAAAGCCATGCGAGTTTCAACTGCCCCGCCGTACAATTCGCCAAGGATACCGCACCAAAACCAACGGGCGATTTTTTCATGGATTTTTGGTTCCAGCCAGCGATCGCCAAGCAACGCCATGACTGCGGCAAGAGGAATAAGTTGAGTGCGGTAGGGTAAATCGCTAGTTGAGAAAAACGATTGCTGACGTAAGAATTTAGCTGCTTTCCAATAACCCTGCGTAAGAGGCTGTTTCCATTTTTGTAAAGCATCTACAGTTAAAGATAGAACGGCTTCGCGCTTGGCAGTCACACCTGTTATTTGCTTGCCAGTTTTACCTGCTTTTAAGTCTTGCTGGCGTTTCTCCAAACTGTACAGTAGCGTTAATCCCTGGAAAAACTCTGTCGGTTCAACTTCATGTAATAAACGTTGTTTTCTGAGGTACGGTTGAATCCCTTCAATTCCTTCTTGAATATTACCAAACCATTCATCCCGCAAGTTGATGTTATCAGCAGCATAGGTGGCAGTTAAAAGTTCAAAAACCGAGAGGTTAACACCACCAGTATTTACTTTCTCAAAGACAAGACAAACAGCTTCCTTTTTATTGTTGCGATTGAGTTCAATGATGGGTAACTCATAATAACGAAATTCATCAAGAACTTGGGTACGAAATTCCATATAGCGGCTCAATTTATTTGAGCCATGATTTGCATCATACTTATTTAATCCTACTTCCCAAGTACCTGCGTTGAGAATTTCATTACAAGGAAAGTAAAAGTGTTCATATTCCTTTTCTGGCGTACTGAGGTCAAGTTTGACATCACGCCCAAAGTTCTCTTTTTGAATACGATTTGCATCAATGCTAATAATTGCGCTTTCGTAATGTTCTGGCCCTAATAAGGCCGTTTCAATATCAATATAGTAATAACGCTGTACTAATTTTTTCTTAGAGTCACGAGTTTGAACGGGTTGCTTAAATATTAATACTTGCGTTAATGAAGTCAGCCGTTGTTGCCCATCGAGAATAAGCTTTTTCAATTTATCAAGTGTTGCTTGTGTTGGATCTACTCCCTCAACAGGCCGGGCTTTAAACTTAGCATCACCACCAGCCTCAAGCAGCATAATTGCTCCCACAGGGAAAGAACGCGCAATACTGACTAACAGTGAACGAATGTGTTCATCATCCCAAACCCATCCCCGTTGGAAATCGGGTAGTTGAATTTCACCTGTGATGATATCTTTCAGTAAAGTCTCTAGTCTTGTTTTAGTAGAATCAAATGTAGACATATAGATATTTCTTCTGATAACTTGTTTGAATGCTTCGTGAAAAGTGTCGAATATCAATAACCAGTTCAAAATTAATTAGTGAGGATAAGCCAAGACATCTGCTCAAAGTTGTGGATGCCGTCACATAATTATTCCATTGCATTTCTATCTTCACGTAGATAAATTGATAATTCTTTAGGTTCTATTTTAAAGGCATTTAGCAAACTTTTAATTCTGTCCCGAATGTCATTTGCAGATAAATTACCTTCTGCATAGATAGCACTATCAATCTCTAATGCTTTCCTTAAAACCTTTTTCTCAGATGCAAAAAATACATTACCACGGACAGTTTTAGCATCTGTACTATTTATGAACTCTTTGAATAATTGAATGTTCTTTTTAGCTAATTGTTTGCAAAATAATCTATATAGGCGTTGCCAATTTTTTACATCTTTGTAAGCTTGCCCTTCAAATACAAAACCATAAGGGCGTTTAAATGTAAAAGTCTCTTCAATACTATGAGGCTCACTAGAATCAAGTTCTCGTATAATACGCTCATGCTCTAGTGAGCTTTTCTGAACAATATCTATTGATTCAGGATGAATATTAGTGTAATTTTCAATTAAATCAGAGATTTCACTAGAGATTCGGTTAAATTCATGTAGTTTTTTGTTAAAAGCTACTTTAAACTCAGAACCTTTCTGAACTGCCTGGGAATCATTATGTTCAATATTTAGCCAAATATCATCAGACAATCCTAAGAAACTTTCTTGAACACACTCAAGTTCAGTTAATATTTGCTGTATTCTTGTCTTCATTGTTTTTCTCCATTAATGTAGCTCATAAAATATTACTTAAAATAGTCAGATTCCAGGAATTCGACCTAGTATATTTCTTGTAACCAAGCTTTCAAATTGCATTTGCAAAGCAATAGCCGTTACTGGGTCGTTCAGTAATACACCAGCTTCAATATTGCGCTCGTGAGCCGCTTCTGTAAAATTGGCAGAGGTCACAAGCACACGCTCCTTATCTACAACAACACACTTAGCGTGTAAACAAGCTTTTGATTCCACACCCACCGCCAGCGATCGCGGATCGTGAAACACTTCAGGTAGTCTTTTTCCTGGCCAAATATCTTGGCGAAAACTAGTGGCAAACTCCCGCAGTAAAGTAGATGTTGGCACTTCACTGTTGTGTGGTCGGTTAACGTTAAGAAACATTCGCACATTTAATTCTGGGTTAAAATCCATGCGTTCTGCCAGCACCATAAATAACTCTCGTGCTTTTTGTTTTTTATCAAGAGCAAAACTAGAAATGAGAACGCTTATTTTGGCAGTGCTAAACAACTCGCGCACAACAACCCCAGTGTCACGGCTTTGAGAACCAGCAATTTCTGGGCCAGTCCAAACCAAATCAACGCGATCGCTCACTGCTTGGGATGTACTTCGTTCTTCTGCCAGCAGTCGTAGCGTGTAAGCAATATGCTCGGAATGTACGCCCATAACATTAAGTCGGTTGAGTTCATCAACAATGTCTCGATTCAAAGCTGCTGGGATGTAGTTCGCTACATTCGATGTGGAAAAGGGCGGGGAAAGTCTGCCAGTTTCCAAAGCGACTGCCAAATTAACGAGGGCTGGACGGCTCAGGTGGAGAAAAGCCATCATACTCTCACATCCTCAAAGAATTCTGCCCCTGGCCCTTCAACAGTAGCAACGACCAATGCCCTGTCAAGAAATTCATTGCGCCGTTCGCAAGAAGTTTCAGCAATGAGTAAGCACCCATGACAAGCAGCACCATGTAAAAACCTATCTTCTTGTTCGGCATCTGGTTGATGCTGGGCGCAAACTGGATCATTAGAGCAAAGCCTCCCCATCTCCAGTGCAACATCCAAATGGTATTCAATTCGGTTTCCTACTTGTACCAGTCCCCCTAAAGTACCTTCCGAACCAGGAGAACCCGTGTATAAAAGAATGCCATAGCCGGATTCGCCAGCATAAATGCGTTCACGAATTGAACTAGCAGCATAACCACATTCTAAAGACACAGCTGCAATCAATAGGTGTGAAAGGGAATGCAGCATAATGTAACGTAATCCAGGAAACTTAGCTTTCTCTTGAGCAATACCTTTTTGTTTGCGCCAGATATCAAAGCCTTTTGCTAATTTCTTCCCCCGAAGATGTACTGCATCCCGCTTGAGCCAATTATCAATAGCTTCTTTACGGAAAGCGATGAACACGCCTTCGCCTCTGTTTTCAATTGCCGACACCCAAGTAGGTTCAATATCAAGAGCAGCTCGCCTGACTTGAATATCTAAATCGCCGTCAATATCAGGCATAATTGCCTCAAAGCGAGTAAAGCCAATTTGGGCGGTAACTTCCTTAAGTCGGTGTACCAAGACAATGCTCTCTATAACAGATAGTAATTTTGGTTTGATGTTATCTAATTTCCGCGCACGAGCATAAAAGTCACTTTCTGGTACATCTTCTCCGACTTCAAAGGGGCTAGATAGCAAAGTCTCAATTTCTACTTGCTTAATACCCTTGTATTGCTTACCTTGCCCACTCTGTCTGCGCTGGATTTCTGCCCATACAACTTCATCACTAAATCCTTCTAAAACAGCAGCGACTTTTTGCTTCCGGCGTTCTTTTTTAACTTCATCACTACTTTCTGCATACTGAAGGAAGTCTTCATAAACTGAATTAACCGCATTTTGCAAGGCTGCATCCGAGTCTGGTAGAGAAATGACACTCAGAAGCTGGGAAAAGTAAGCATTGCTGGCAGAGCGAACCAAAAGCCGATTATATTCTGGTTTCCCTGTTGACTCAGAAATGCAGAGTTCTTGGGCTTTGGGGCCAAGCCAAGGGCGATGTCCTTCGCACTTTCCTAAAACCTTGCCATTGGGTACTGTTGCATCTGATAACTGACGACGAGCTTTGCAAGCTTCACAGCGGACAAAAATATCAGCAAAATCATTGCCAGATCCGCCCTCATCAAACCATAGCTGACCCCGGCAGGTGGTTTTAGGGTTTTCGTGAACAAAACCACGCCAATCAATATCTTTTATGTGTCCGTTAATGCAAGCTTGTACAAAACGCACAGGTACGACTGGCACTTTCTTTCTGTCAGCATTGAGATATTTACCAGTTACCAAACTACCCCAAGGTAGTAGAGGACGTGTCCGGTAAACTTTGGCATTAGGCGTTGCTTCATTTGGTTTAGGCCAAGTTTCTTCTACTTGAGCAACAAACCAAGTGGGGAAAGCGAAAGCTGTAATTCCAGTGCGAGATGCTTTCGGGTCTTTCTCGTCTACAGGTGGGGCATATAGGGCAATATCATTAACCCCTAAAATTTCAGCCACTCGTTCCTTTAATCGGTCTTCATAAATACGTTTTTTGTCCCCGTGCCAGTGGTTGAGTCCGCCAATTAGTATGGAATAATCGGGTAAATCCACCATTGCCCCTGGGCCAAAAGTAGATAAAATTTGGCTCTGTCGAATCTCTCCAGATGGAGGACGCTTTTTGTTTGATTTACTCATGATTCTTCCTCCTCTACCTCAAATCCATCAGGATTGCGAACCCACAAATTAACTGTTGGCTCAACATCACGTAAACTACGTTGAGCTTTAAATTTTCTTTCTTCTAGTGGTTTTTTTTCTAATTCCGGGTCAAGTGGGTCAAATAATAGAGGCGGCGCTTCCCCAACCTCACGTTGATATTGAAGGTTAATTTTTTCACCAGCAATCCGTTCCCATAAATCTAGTAAATCCTTAACTCGACCCCTGACTTTTTGACGGAGTGCTTCTGCATCACCTGCATCAAGTTCTTTGTCGTGCATCTCGGCACGCTTGGCGATCACATCGATGACAAAATTTAGCTCGTTACGGTGCTGAAGAATGTCGCTCGCACGAAGTGGTGCTGTCATCCCAGAATGCCCCAAACGTGCTAAAGCAACGGTAATCGCAGCAATCCCTCGGTCAATAGCACGAGGAGAGAAGGGGGTAACGCTGGTAGCTTCTACTGCCCTATAGAAAGTAGCGTGCCAAGCAAAGAAACGTTCATAGTGTGAGCGATCGCGCGGACGGTGAACGTTGAGTAATGTAACAACTAATCCTGGTCGTTCTTCATCCCGTCCCACACGACTGGTAGCTTGAATGTATTCTGCGGCTGTTTTAGGTTGACCGAGAACTACCATTAAGCCCAAGCGCGTAATGTCCAGACCAACAGAAATCATATTGGTAGCTAAGACTACATCAACACGCTCTTTTTGGTCAAATGTTGCTTCTAAACGGCTTTTAGTATCTGCAACTTCACTTGTGCTGACACGGGAGGTCAATTCTTCTGGTTCATCATCGATTTTCCGATCCGCAAACAAACCTGAACTTTTACCGACTCGTTTTCGTTTGCTATAACCAATAAGCCGAGAGTTGACTTCATCTTCAACAATGCGCCGACTGCCACCTAGTTCACGCAACGAATTAAAGTACCCAAGCAATGTCATGTAAGGGTCTGCTGGGTTATGAGGGTTTTTGTCCCCGCCTGCTGCTAACCATTCTTTCTGTGCTACTCCCAGCAATGCCAGATAAGTACGTAATAATACTACTTTCAGACTTCGCCCTTGGGCAGCAATTCCTATATAAGTTCGAGCATTCTTCTCTTCGGCAGATACTGTCTTCGCAAAAAATGAATCGCGCCGATCTGGCCCTGGTGGCGGAAATACATCGACTTCATTTCGCCCAAACAATGCCTTAATCTGCTTGTTTGCCCGTCGCACTGTCGCAGTGGAAGCTACAATCTTCGGGCGGATTTTTTGACCATTTATCTCTCGACTGCAAAGAGCATCAATTGCAGTTTCGTAAAGTCCTACCATTGTCCCTAAAGGGCCAGAAATTAAATGCAGTTCATCTTGAATAATTAAATCTGGCGGTGGCAGATAACCGTCAAGTGCTTTACCTCTACCTGGATAAACAGGGCTGTAAAAACCATCTTTATCATGACGTTCTACACGTCCAAATAAAGCACCTGTTTCTCCTACCCAAGGCAAACTCGCAAATTTATCTACTGTAGCGATCATAAAACACGGCAGACGGCGATAAATCGGTTCGTCTACTGCTAACACTGGTAAAGAGCGATCGCCTCTAAAATGACAACGGCGATTGGCGCAACTTATACGCAAGTCTATTGGCTGGTCAGGATTAGGCAATAGTTGAAATGAATTGCGGGTAAATTTAGTTCCGCACCAAGGACAGTTCTCTAAAGGAATAGGTGAAGGTTTGCGATCGTTATTTAAGAAAGCAATGGTACGCGAACGGGCGCTATTTTCATCATTGTCCCCCTTCTTGCCCATCCGGTTAGGTGTAGCTGCTTGCCCTACCCACAATCCAATCTCAAACGGCCATTTCCCCAATTTTTCTACATCTTGCTCCCGTTCCAGCTCTAGGGCGCAAATCATCGTCGCAGCACGTCCCAGTTGGTCAAGGGTGAGGAGGCGCAGTGTGTAGCGCATCAGTACGCTCAGTCCCGCAGAGCCGATACCAGGATGACGTAGCCGCCGTAATACAAGTGTAAAAGCTGCCAGCCCCAAGTAAGCTTCAGTTTTACCACCACCTGTAGGGAAGAACAGTAAATCAACTAGTTCCCGGTCTGAATGTTCGGGGTTGGCGATACCCACCAAGTTCATTAACAAGAAAGCAAGTTGAAACGGTCGCCAAGTTGGAGGGGCTATAGATTCGGGAGTAATGTTTTTCTTATGAGTCGCACGCTGACGAATTGCTAAGGCGATCGCTCGATTGGCAATGCGAAATGCATCTAATACTTGTGGGTCATCCAATGCATTTAAACCAGCAGCAATTCGGTCTTTAGCAATTCCGGCTCGATCTAATAGGTCTTTAGCTACACCTAAGCGTTTTTGCCCAGTCGGACATTTGACTCGTTGATCATCTATCCATTCAGAATAAGCACTAACCATCGGACTGAGCAGATTTCGCAATGCTTCTGCTGTCGGTGCGGCGGCTAATGCTTCCATGCCGACTTCCACATTTTTAACCTGGGTTGCAATTACCTTTTCTACGTCAGCAGTTGGTATCCAAGCCGTTCTTACTTCCTGACAGCCACCATTGGGATTTGCAACTGCAATCGCAGAAACGTTATGACCAACAGCATATTCGTAATCATCTCGGTATTGCAAATCAGCAACTTTCTCATCCCAGTCATCGCCATCTCGCCCACGTAAATTGGGGCGTGGTACAAAGGAATCGGCTGTCTGAATTATTAAATTTGTTTGGAAAGCATAACCAGCATCCCGCTTTTGGTCAGAACTAGGGCGGCGATGATTAACTAAGAATACTGAAACTGAGCGCGTTCCTGCTGGTACTAATTCCTCAGAAGTTACGGAGCGAACTGAGACAACCAGCTGTAAGCCATCGCTGTTAGGAACATCCAAATATATTGGAGAACTACTTCCACTAAGGGGAATCTCTAGTTGTTTAGTCGTATTGCCTAAATTTAAACCAAGGTCTAATTGAGTCGGTCTGCCGCTTGTACGCAACGGTACGGTAAGTTCAGCCTCTCTTGGAACTCTCTGCCAATCACCTGTGAAGGTAATTTCTTTTCCTTCGGTATCTGGTTTGGTTAGTGGTTGGTAATCACCCCACCCGACAGTAACATGAAGTTGGTTAACGGTTTGGGGTAAAAGCACACTTAACCCCATTGAAGAAGGGAAATAGGCTTTACGGGCAAAGGCTTTCTCTGGAATCTTTTCGTCTTCGCCAGAGCCAACACGACCAACTTCGTCCATTTCTTCATCGCCAGAGTTATCCACAACTGGTACGCCGTAGGGTACAAGGAATCCCGTGAGATACCACTTGGAAGGAGCTTGATCTAAAGTTTCTTCAGCATGGGCAACATCATCGGGTGGTGGACCTACAAGGTCAAGCTGTAAGGCATCAATCAGATGCGATCGCACTTCGGCAGATGTGATAGATGGCATATTAGTAGTGATTTATTCAGTAGATTCGGTATTAAATCGGTTGAGACTCTATTCCATCCAAAAATTTGCTTTCGACATCTTTTAGAGCAGCCATAATACTATTGCCTGGTGCTGATAAAATAGAGTATTTTACTTCCCTTAAATAATCTGAGATATTTTGACGTAGTTGTGGCTTAGATTCTGCAACCATGTGGTTATAATCCCAAACATCCCAAGCTAAAAAGCCGACAATTAAAATGGGATCTAGAAGTTGAGCGCCTGCTTTAGCAATAGCAGATGCCCCAGCTTTGGCAGCGATTTTAGAACCAGCTTTAGCCGCAAAATTAGCGGCTAATTTTAATCCAACAGTAGCTGTGGTAAAAGTAAAGACTTTTGTAAATAAATCACTATTAAAGCTATCTATTGTCAGACTTGATTGACTATTACCTGTATCGTAAATAATCTGTGATATTTTAATTAAATGTTCTTTCCAGTCGGGATCATTGATTTTATATTGAGATTTAATTGTTAAAAATTGAATACTCATTGCTGAAGCATAAGCCCTACCGATTTTTTCTACTATCCGCTTGAAAGATTTTTCGGAGTCTTCGTTCAAAACTAATTCATGGAATTTATTATTGAAGTCTTGCGTCATTCTTACTTTGACTATTTCTCCAGCAGTTAAATTTTTCTCTTCTTCGGTTCTAAATAGTTTTAAATTAGAATCTAGTTTAAATACTATCCAAGCAAAGGGAACACCAAATTCCATGAATTTTTGATTACCATAGCTGAAATACCAATTGAGAAATTTATCATCTACTTTTTGCAGTAGCTCATTTTCCCAATCCTCTAACTCAGCAATTGCATAATTCTCAGAACTGTTATACGCATTTCTAACCGCATTAACTAAATGCTGATCAATTTCGTACCAATCATTTGAAGGTTTAATCGATTCTTTCGTAACTACCTTATCTAAACTTTGATCTGGTTCATCTCTATTATATGATGATGTAATTGGCTGCTCTAAAACTATTTTATTATTAATAGTTTCAGCATGAACAGCAGCTATTTGTCCAGAGCCAGGAACAATACCAAACCAAACTAAAACAATAGTTGCTGCTACTGAAATAAAACGCTGTAGAGATTTGCTGTAAAACATTGACTTAATCAACTCAAATTTTCAGAAGTTAAATCTTGGGCTAAATCTAAAGACTGCTCTATGCTTTGTTGAATTTTCTCAACTACTGTCATAATGCCGTTGTCAGGATTATTTAGTAGAGAACCTTTTACTTCTCGCAGGTACTGAGCTAAGTTATCTCTCAAAATTGGCTTTTCAATACTAGCTGTATGGTGATTATCCCAAACATCCCAAAGTAAAATTCCTACTCCTACTGTAGAATCCAAAAGAACACTACCTACCTTGCTTGCCAAAATACCACCTGTTTTTGTAGCAATTTTTGCGCCTGCTTTACCTGCAAGCTTTAAAACAACTTTACTACCGATAGTTGGTATCATTTTGATGATTAAAGGCTTAAAGGCTAAGTAAGCTTCTCCAGCTAGAAGTGCTTTTCCTGTTAACTTTGATTTCTTGCCTTCAACATTCACAATATCGATAGATAAGTCATGGAGATAACGATTCCAATCAGGTTGAGAAATTTGCTGATATTTAGGAATTAGGGTAATATTTGCATCAACTGCATTGAAATAGTGTTGGACTGTTTGAGTAGTGATTCGTTCTAAACGAAGTTGAGAAATTTGAGGGCGTAGTACTCGTTTAGCGAACTCTGTTTGAAAATCTTCGGTAATAATTTCTGCTATTCGCTCTTGTGATACTTGGCTATTAGGATTTAGCCAGCGCCCCATATTAGTTGCAATTCCACTAAAAAAGGCTTTGTATTCAATTTTCTTTTGATTAAAATAGCTAAAGTACCAATCCAAAAAGTTACTATCCACGCGATTTATTAAGTCATCAGCCCACGCATCTAGTTCTTTAGATGCGTAATCTTCTGCACTTTGGTAAGCAACTTTCAGTTCTTTATGCACTGATTTTTTAACTAAATTCCAGTCAACGGCTTGTGGTATAGGTTTGGCTGGTGTTACCAAAGCGGGTTGAGGAATTGAAGAAGTAGCTGGTGCTTGAAATGCTTTAGCTATAAATAATTGCCCAATCATGGGTATAAAAACTACAATAATTACTACAGCCCATAGCCAAGGTACTATCAATCTTAGATATTTGAAAAAAGCTTCACTCAATGGAAGCAGGCTCTGGATAGTACCAAAAGGTTGTATAGGAGTTTTTAATGATTCTACTTGCTGTTGCTCTTCTTTAATATGAGTGGTTCCTAATTCATTTATTTCATTAAATGCTGATATTTCTTCAGGAGATACATTTTTTGTTTGTAAATTCTCAGAAATAGTTAATTGAGCATTGATTTCCTGTGTATCGGATACTTGCTCATTAGATACGTTTGTTGTTTCTAATAGTAATGGGTGAGAATTTATTTCGAGATATTCTGGATTCATGGCAAGATGCAATTCCTAATCTATAAAGTTACTAATGTGCGAGAAAAATACTTGGGCTGGTTTAATCACAAGCCTGGAATAGTTGCAGACTCGTCCGATGCTTTACGTGATTTTTTACCTTTGTTAGTATTCCCTTTTCCCTTGCTTTTATTTGCAGCCTTGCCACTTAAAGTTTCGGCTTCGGCACGTTGCTGGTTGAGTTCGAGTAAACGGGCTAATACTTCGTCGTGAATTTCTTCCGGCCAACGGTAGCGCCAAGGCTTTTTCTTCTGGCGTTTGCTGGTGTTTTCGTCATCTTCTTCGTCTTCGTAATCAAGCAGGAAGGTGCAGTCTGTGGAAATATCTGTCCAGCCGTAAGCATCGAGAACAGCACGATCCATTTGGGCGTGGAGTAAGCGTAGTTGTAAAATATCGGGGTGGCGTTCGTCGGGATCGTGGAAGCGGTTGTATGTGTCGGTGAGTCCCTGGTTGTTGCGAATCATTAAGGCAGCGCGGTATTCGTAGTAGGTTTTACCCACAGTTTCTAGGGCGGCGTTGGTTTCCCAGTTTTCGGGGAAGGGGAAGGTTTCAAAACAGTCTGAGGGATTGTAGCGAAGTCGATCTTCTAAAGATGAACTGAAGAAACGTGCAAAGACTTCATGAATACAAGATTGAAGAACAGCAAAACTAGAATAAGTTTGAAAAGGAAATATATTTAGGCTATTAGCAAATACAACTGTGGGTTCATAAAAAATGAAAGATAAATGAGTTGACGCTTGAGCATTTGTTAATAAAACGCGATTAAGAGGTGTGATCGCTTTGTTACCTTCTTGGTTTCGTCGTCCAAAAAGCCACCACTGACGGCTATAACTTCCAGGCTTATTTTTTCTTTCTGGATAAACTTTCTCTTCTACAATCTTCATTAAATCAGGATACTGTCGTGCTTCCTCTTCATTCATCTCCCCAAAATTAATTACATAACGATGATATGCATGAGTTGGACTAGAATTAACCTCTTCTCCACCTATATAAGGGAAAACTATCTCCGCATTTTTGGGATTTTGTTCAATCAGTTGCTGCATTTCAGCAATAGGTGTTGCATCAGGATTAGAATCATCAAATGTAAAACCCATTCCTAACACGATGCTACCTTGAAAGCTTTTATCAGCATTCGACAATAACATCTTGGGATTTTCATTGCCACCAGTATGAAATAGAAACGCAGAAATTAAGTTAACCTCTCGTCCATCTAGCAATTTTCTATTTTCGTATTTCCCTTTAAAAATATGAATAACACTCACGACAACCGCCGCTAAACCCGGCCACTTCATCCGTTTTTGAGCATTGTAAATTGTACCGCCTTGCTCAGAGATATATCTCAAACCAGTGCTACGGGTATCTCCTTGGGCAATGGTATTTGTGGCTATTAATCCAAAACATCCAGACTGGCGTAAAAAGCTAAATGCTCGTCGGAAAAAATGCGCCACTAAGTCACCATTGCTATTTGTTTCAGGATGTACAACAGGCAACCAATCCCTATAACCATCACCAAATACTGTACTAATACGTTTACCACCCAAAAAAGGTGGATTACCAACAATCGCATCAAATCCCGGATTATCTCTATCAAATACTTCTGGAAATTCAATCTCCCAATTAAACGCCGGAACTGGTTTCTTCCCATACCGCAACTCAGCACAAATACGCCTGACATCTAAATCATCTTCTTGATTTTTCTGCCTGTTATAAAACTTTAACCATGAATTATCACGCTCATCCTTTCTCGCCTTATCTTTATCCTTTGCGAAAAATGAAGCAATAACCAAATCCCCTTTCAGCCGAATATCATGTAACTCTGTTTCTATATTCTCGTAAAAATCTCGTTTTGCTGCATAATTATCTTCATCTAGCTTGTGAATTTGATCTCTATCAAATTTTACCTTCTCTATCGCCTGATTAAACAAAGGTAAATTTGGGTCTTTATAAGTTTTGTCTTCATCCCAAGTAAACGTTTTAATTTGTTCAGAAGTCAACCCAACTAATGAATCACCCCACTTCAACGCATGGTCTAAAAATGTAAAAGGATGAGCCTTCGCCAAAGTCGCCAGCCACAAAGATAACTTCGCCAAATTCACCGCAAACGGGTTTTTATCCACACCATACAAACACCGTTGCGCCACTAAACGCCGCGCATAAAGTAACGGTTCTTCGTCAATTGGAATTTCAGGTAATACGTTTTGCTTATTCCACGCTTCAACTAATCTCTCCGCCAACTGACGACAACTTTCTACCAAGAATGCGCCCGAACCCATCGCTAAATCACAAACTTTCAACTCTAAAATCTGCTCTGGTGTTGGGTTTTCTCCCAACGCTTCTAAAATCGGTCTGAGGGTTTCTTTAACAATCGGCTCAGTCAAAGCACGAGGCGTATAATGAGAACCACTACGCCGGCGTTCTTCCCCCGGTTGCAAATACAGAGAACCAACAGACATTAAACTCGGCGTTTTCGGTGACACCTTGCGTCCTAAAGCCACCACTATATCCTCTGCTGTCCTCGCATCCTTTAACTCTGTCAGGAATTTACCAGTAATTTCGCAACCTGCAACATCCTTTAAATATTTCGCGCGATCACTTGCCTTGGTTTTGACAACTTCCTCAACGCTGACAACAACTGTCACTGAAGATTTAGAACCTTTGGGTTTACTCCAAACACCGATAGCAGGACTACTTGCTCTTTCTACCTCATAGCCCATAATCGCTTCATAGACGGAACCAATTTGTTCGACATCTAGAGAACGGTAAGACAGACGTTCTCCATCCAGTACCAACAACCCTTGCAATACCCTGTGAATTACCCCATCTGAAACGCGAGGAGGTTCAAGACTTTCCCCTGTTTGATATTCTGTAGACTGGAGACGACCTTCTAAAAACGGATATTCATCTGGGTCAAATAGTTGTCCATGACGAGCCGGTAAGTACAAATCAGCATGACCGCCGCCGTCATAAACGAGACGAAACAGACTCAGCAACCATGCCCAAGCACCATACCTCTGATCCATTGTATCCGGGTAATTGCCTGCATCTTCTCTCAAGCGCTCATAAAGTCCACTAACTGAGTAATAACGTGTATAAACTGCATCTTGAGACATCAGTCCCCGATCTTCAGCATAAAGCAGGAACACCAACCGCAGCAAGATGGTAATTAATCCACCGTAAATATGCTGAGGTGTAGTAGTAGCAATTTCACTTATTAAGCTGCTTTTAGTAGTTGCATCTGCTATTTGGAAGCCGCGCAGTAAATCCCATAATGCCTCTAATACCTGCTCTGCAAGCTTAATAGAGACATCGTTTTGATATTTCCGGCTTTTTTCCAGGATTGCAGACAAACGGCGATCGCTAGGGACATTAAACAGTCGATCAGCCGAGAGCAACATATCCATTGCACCCAAAATCAGCCGCCCAGATACCTCACACATTGCCTGTACAGGAAAAGTCAGGTGTCCTGATGACTCTCCAAGTGGTGCATAAACCAAACGCAATTCTGTACCGTTGCACAATAGCCCAGTATAAACTTTCGTTTCTTTTAAAAGGCGCTCAAATTTAGATTGGGGGCTGGCGTGCCAACCAATAGATTTACTATCCTCTGCACCTGCATTGTCAAGTTCAGTACCATCAGGAAACACCTGTACCAGCATCATCCAGTTGCCATTAGGGCCGGGTACAGCATACGTGGGTGTTAAAACTTCGTTGTAATCTGGGAGTGCGATCGCTAATTCTTCTGGACTGACAACTAAATCTTCTGGTTGCCAACCTAAAACATTGATAGTAAAAGCAGGAAAGTCGTCAATTCCAAAGGTTTCTTTACCTATGTCACCAGAGAGGGGTTCGCGTCTGGCAACTGTAGCGAGTGTTTGTTGCAGTTCCACCACATTGCGGTTAACCACAGCTTGGGCTGCTGACAATGCAGGCGGAGATACCACTAACCCTACAGGCTGGAGAAAGCCCAACCATTCTTTATGTAACCGAATTTCTGGATCGTTTGCCATTGTTTACACTTCCTCTAGCCGGAAATCGGCCATAGATAAATTACGCCGACTGGCTCAATCCGCACTGCTTTTACTTTGTAGGCGGCTTCAATTCGGGCTGGTTCTGAAATTAGTTCGGTTGCGATCGCTTGCAGGCGTTTTTCCCAATGGCGACGGTCTGCATCCAATTGGCGCTGTTCTTCTATGAATGGAAGAGACAACTGCACTGCCTTAGATTCTTCCTGACACTTGAGAATTCGCGTCTGCTGTTCCTCCAAAATGTTCTTCATCTCAGCAGCTTCTTTAGCACCCCGATTGGTCAGCTTTTTCTCAGCACTTTCAGCCAAAGCTGTAGCACGGCGTTCCAGATGGGGAATTAATTCTGCTACATCTTGGGCTGCACTTTTTTTCAATCGCTCTTTCACCGCTTCGGTAACTTGCAGCAAGTGTGGAGAAGCCAGGGAATTTTCCAGTAATTCCAGTACGTTGTCTTTCTCGCCTTCTCTTAAAGGCTGAAGTTTTTTGCGTCCCCGACTGGTTGGGTCTGACCACTCTGCTGCGACTGCAATCACCTGGTCGTGCAAGCGAGAAGCCCGTTCACCATACAGAGCTAGCCGTCCCAGTGCAATCACTTTTGGCATTGGGTCATTAGTTAGGCAAACACAAGCACGAGTTAATTCATCATGCAAGAAGCCCTGAGCTAAAAACCTGCCCAGTAAACGTTGAACAATTCTGTGTTCTAAATGCAGATGAACTACATCCCCATCTAAAGAACCAGGATCTCGAAAAACTACAGGACGAATCGGTGCTTCTTTTCGCCATTCCCAAGGTTTTTGTCCGATTTTTCGAGGTGTTCTCAGGGTATCAAGTGTAGTTGACCATGTTGGATCTGCACCAGTACGCTGATCGAGAGCCGGAATTGTCCAACGCGCAGTTACAGGATTCTTAGCAACTTCATTCACATCAACAGGGGCAAGTGTTGGAACTCCTAGAATTTCTAAAGAAGCGGAAATAGCATCACGGAAGTGGTGGTCATCTAGCCCCAACCAAACCCGCGAGTCTTTCAACATTTCTTGTAACTGTTCAACCTGTTTAGTCAAATCCTGTTGGCGGAGTCTGGCTTGCTCCAATTCCTCATTAATTACCTGGGTGTTAACTGTTTCCTTGTTATTAAGTTGTTCTGCCTGATTAATCGAATCGGTAAGATTATTTACTTCTTGGTGGCGAATCCCATTAGCCAGTAAGCGCGACACATTTCTTTCAACCACTGGTGCAAGACTGCCAAGTTCTTGTTGAATCGTGGCTGTCTTCCGCACCAGTACATCCAATACTTTGTCTTCTGTACGTTGCGGTAAAACAAAGTAGTAACAATGGACAACAGGCGAACGCTGTAATTTGCGGTCAATCCGTCCATTGCGCTGTTCCATCCTTGATGGGTTCCACGGCACATCAAAGTGGAACAAGTCAGCACAGTTGTTTTGGAAGTTCACCCCTTCTCGCGCTGCATCTGTGGCAATCAGGATTCGCAGGGGATGACGCGCCGGATCAGCGTTAAATGCACTTTTAATAGCTTCGCGGCGTTCTTCTCCAATACCCCCGTGAAATACATCTATGCGTTCTTGTTCACGGTTAGAGCCAGCGATCGCACTTTGTAATTGCTGTTGTAGATAACGTTTAGTATCTGTATATTCTGTAAAGATAATTACTCGCCGTTCTAACCAAGCAGCATTAGGTTGACCCAAATCGGGGCAAAGATTTTGGCGAATCCACTCCACCAGTTTTTGAATCCGTGGATCTGGCTGATAGCGAGAGGAATTCGCTACATCTGCCATCTCATCTAAAATTGCTAATTCACGGGTTGTTTGTCCCGCAGCCTGCATAGTAGCTGCTACCATTTGAGCATCTTCTTCTGCAATTACTTCCTCTTCGGAAAATTCTGCTCGTTCGTCATCCGCACCAGGGGATTCAAACAGCAACGGGAGACTGGCTTGATGTAGGGAAGGACGGTTAATTGCTTGCTTTTCCATCCCCGTTCGATGCACTTTTAAAGTCCGAGCAAATGCCTCAATGGAAGATAAAAGACGCTTTTGCAGGGAAGTAATTACTAACATTGCCGTAGTCTGGGTAGACTTCGCTGCATCTTTGAGCTTTTCCTCACGCAGATTGCGATATTGTTGCAGCAGTCGGGATAATTTTAGTTCTGGCGCGTCTTCTGGCAGGTTATCAATAACTATAGGAAGAACGTAGCGTTGGGGAAATTCTTCTCCGATCTCTCGTAAATCTTGCTTTAAGCGCCGCACCATTACAGTGTCCAGCAACTTGCGATTACGAACGGGTACTCCTCGGCAGAAACGCTGGGGATCAAGAATTTCTAGTAAGGCAGCGAAGCTGTTGGAATGTCCATTGTGGGGAGTGGCAGATAAAAACAGCTTGTGTTCAAAACGCGGTGCTAAATCTCGGATAGTTTTGGTAAGTTGGGAATCAACCGCATACTTTGCACCACTCGCAGGTGCAGCATTGTGAGCTTCGTCAAGAATGAGCATGGATGCAGCTGCAAAATCACCAAGCCAGTCCCGTAACGGTGCGGCATAGGTTTCATCTCGTAGCAAAGCGTGGGAAATAATGAACCGAGTGTGCGTCATCCAAGGGTTAATTCCATAACCCCGTTCTTGACGGCGCGCAGCAATGAACTCACGGTCAAGAATCATGAATGTGAGTCCAAAGCGACTCTCCATTTCCTCTTGCCACTGCCTTACCACTGATGGCGGACACGAGATAACGACTCGCCTAACTTTCTGCCGCATCAACATCTCACGCAGTATCAGCCCTGCTTCAATTGTTTTGCCCAAACCGACATCATCCGCAATAAACAAACCAACTCTCGGCATCAGCAAAGCTTTACGTAGCGGCTCTAGCTGATACGCTTTGACTTCTATACCCGCTCGGTAAGGCGCTTGAAAAAGCTTGGCATCTGTGGAAGTAACGCAGTTCCAACGTAATGTGTGCAGGTAGGCAGAAAACAGACGCGGATTATCAAAACCTCGATTCGCTATGGAATCCCATGATGTCGCCCCTACGATTTTGGCATCTATTTCGCGTTCCCACAGGACTTCTAGCGATTCTCCTAACGCATCATCTTCTAAACAAGAAAGGCTAACTTTGGTATCTTGCTCCTTAGTGGGTTTCGACACAACTTCTTCTACAAGATACTGCCGCGATCGCACTCGCACAATTTGTCCAGTTATAACGTCAGTCACTGGCATCTCCCTCTGAATAGACTTGCAGCAGTTCTTTTTTAGTGAAAATCATTCCCCTTCCCCATCAATTTCTCATTGCCACATCAAATCTGCATAGGCGCAGCCCGCAGTAGGCATTGCTTTTCATCGCAAGTGCCCACACCAAATTTGAGCAAGTATTGCTCCTCTAAACAAACCTGCTTTCCAGAATTAATCTGGTAAATGTTTGGTCAACAGTTTCTGCCCCTGCTCACCCATCTCTTGCAGTATTGACTCAATTTGCCTCATTGCCATAGGCGACGGCTTGGCGTGTCCGTTTTCCCACCGATTTGCAGTCGGATAAGTTACACCCAATGTTGCGGCGAATTGCTCTTGTGTTAAACCAGTACATATACGGAGTTCTCGGATGAGCTTGCCAACTTCTGGTTGGTTGATTATCAAAGGTTTTTTGATGGTCATTTAGCTCAATTCCTACTACTTTATGTGATGAGTGATATATATTTCATTACATCGTAGTAGTGGTAAACCTATATTGTAAGTTCGAGAATATACCGAATCTTTTCTTTAAGCTCGTGCTGGTGGCGTAATTATGCTTAATCAGCTATAGTATATTGTACTACTTAACTAGTACTATTCTTGGTTAACCCACAGACTGGGGCTTTAGAAAAGCTTTGCAATGGACTGCTCATTTCAATCACTAAGCCGTGCTGCCGCTGGTTCAGGTTCTATGTACTTTGGTTTCATTCCTAGCCAGTTGCTTTCACAAAAACAAGCGTGCTGTATCAATTATGTAGAGTGTTTCTACAACACTCATTTAACAACTGGCATAGCATGGGACATCAGAAGCGGAAAGTTTTGCCACATCCCCCGTACAACTTCTTCACTGTCCCGTTGTGTTGATCTCTCCATTGAAACTGCAACCCAAAGACATTGGATGCCAGTAGCTGCTGAGGATCGGTGGAGTTTGGTGTCGCCCATTGGTTGCATTTGTTTGTAGAGTTTATGATTTCAATAGCTAATGAACTGAATGTACTTTCAAGCTATTCTCTTGACTTTAAGCAGTGTAGTTGCGAGTAATAAGCATCAATCATCTTCTTGACGATATCTTTAGATAACTAGATATATCCTTTATGTAATTTATACCAAACAATACTTAAAAACCAGTATATTAAATAGCTATCGTGGTTGGTAAAGTCGTATGTCTGCCTCAAATCCAGAAAGTATAAACTCTGCCTTAAAAGTTGCAAGTATAGTTTCTAGTGCATTGCTTGAAATAGCTCCTCCTATCTCGGCATCTCTTATTGAAGAAATCGAAAAAGAGCAAAAAGAAAAGCGAAAATCGAGCAAATAACAAATACAGTCATAAATTTTAGCCTTAAACTTATGAGAAATAAATCAAAGTTACATCCAGGCAAAGCCATACACTTATTTTCAGAAATCCAAAATCATCTTCATAATGGAACTATTTCCCATGAGTTGAGCCAAATTGCTAAATCTACTAGGGATAGAGAAATATTAGAGATTTGTACCCGTGCCGTAGATTGTCTAGAAATAGAGATTGATACCAAATTTTGGAAAGTTAATATAGAGCAGCATTCTCACTCTTTACAAACGCTTGTCAAGCATATAAAAAAAGCTAAGGAACTTTTTGACAAAGTTATAGAAATCATTCCTGATAGTAATCCGAAGTGGACAGAATCTTTATTTAAAGCTACTGAGTCTCAATTAATTTCTTTATCAAATTACTATTCTCTTCTCGATAAAATTCCAGATATCACTGATATTGATGGTGAACCTATTAAAATTGGTGATCTTGTAGCTATTGATTGTAAAGATGAAAAGGAAAGGATCTACCAACATTATGGATTAATTACACCTAGCCAGCAGGGTTTTAGAGTTGCCCATTTTTTTACAGGAGCAACAGTAAAAGCTCAAAATAGCCTTGTGGAGAAAGGTTTTGGTTATGTACATGAAGTATCCTATTCTCCAGAGTGGATAGTCAAAGAGCATTTGTCTGATTCTATTCCTTTTAGCCAAGTTGAAGGACGTATAAAAGATTCAAGAAAGGAGGAGAGAAGAGTTTGGAACAAGCTTAGTTATAATTGTGAGCATTGGGCAAGACAGATGTTTTGTGGAGAACCAATATGTACTCAGATCGAGGAGTTAAAAAATAAGAGCAATTAAATTGTACAAGGATAAATATAATTTTAAAAACAAATTCTTTAATTAATAAACTAGCCAAAACATCAATTTTTTCATAATACAATAAGTGTTAGAAAAATTTAACAACTTACCTTATTTAAGGTTAGTAGATAAACAAAAATTAACAGAAGTCTCTGCAATCTATTTCGCTGTAGCTCGCGATCAAGTTCTCTACATTGGTCAAGCAGTAAATCTTAGAAGCCGTTGGCTAAATCATCATCGTCTACCACAATTAGAAGCAATTAATCGTCGGTGTGAAGTCAAGCTATTTTGGTTAAATTGCTTACCAGTTCAGCTTAATGAACTAGAACGCCAGTACATACAGTACTATTGCCCAACTTTAAATCAAAGTAAAGTACCTCAAAAAAAGTTGTTACCTAGCTTTCAAATGCTAACACTATCGCTCAAAAAATTAAATGAACGAGTGCTGGTTTTCGGAGTATGTCCTGCTAGTGAAAAACTTCCGCTCAAAACAATAGTTATACAGTAAACCAAAAAGTTTTTGAGAGAAGAGCAATCGCTAGACACAATGTAGCTTATGATACTTAGAAATACAGAATGTTCTGACTAGCAGACATGGTATAGATTATGATTACTTATAATTAGCTAGCTGAAAATGGTCAATATTAACCTGATGGAATATAGATGCTTTCAACGACTTGATATTTCCGCTCAATAGCTTGAGATAAAAAGGCTAACATCTGTTTTAGCGCAAAAAGTATGCGATAAATTAATCGGCTACCTTTCCTTTTACGACTGATTCTGAGCCAAAGTAGATTTACCCAAATATTAACTAAAAGAAAAGATATACCCACAAATAGTAATCTCAAAACTGGATTTTTATTATTTGTTCTAATTCGACAAATATTTTTCAGACGATAACTAGTTTCAATCCCAAATCTTTTTCGATAATCTTGATAAATATAATTTAAATTTGTTCTTACCTTGTGAGCGACATAAACAAAATATTGAATTCCACGCTGATTACGCTTTCCCTTGCTATACTTACAAATAATCCATAAATCAAATGTAACTGAATCATCTTTATCTCTGGTTATTGTATAAGGAATTTTATAACTTTTTTTACCCTTTAAGAATTGCTTTATTCCTCCTTTCTTCCCCGTCTTGATAGCAGGCATAAGAAAAGGAATATCTAATGCCTGCAACCATCGGATTACAGGAGTATTAAAAAAACCTCTATCTAAATAAAGTTTTTTCACATTTATTTTAAGAGAGTCAAGTTCTGCTAATAAATAAGTAATCAAAGCAACACTAGTATCTGATTGACGAACACCCCTTATTGCAAGGGTTACACGCTTATTCTTAGTAATTACATATAAAGTTGCATAGGCGTAAAATGAATGAGTACCAGCTTTGGCTTGACTTCGATATATGTATGCTGATTCCTAGTAAAGTTGGCTTACCATAATAACAAATTAAATTTAAATCAATCGCTATTTTTAAAGAGCTTTTTTTCAATCCTAAAGGAATTCGACTTTTCAGTGCTTGATTTAGTTGCGCCTCTAATTCCTCAAAGTTGTTGATTTTATTGAGATGATATCTAATATCATTAGCGGTGGGAACGTTCTTTAACAATTTGGCTGTATTTTCAATACTATCTCCACTACTAGCTGCCTTAATTAGAATTTCAAATAAAGTTTGCTGGTCACATCCCCCCTGAGTTTCAATGGAAAAATTTTCTACTAAACACTCAATAACCTCATCAAGGGTTTCTGAGGCGGTTATTGCCAGTTCTTCTGATGAAACGCTCAATTTTTTCAGCCAATATGCTACACACTACTCTCATCATTTCATTTTTAGAAATCTTTCATAATGCTATAAGCATTATTGATGAGTTTGGTATTATATAGCACCTTAAAATACGCAAACTAAATTAGTGATCGCTCTTTGGGAAAAACTTTTCAAGGGGCGACAAGCAAGTTAAAGTGCTTGCTGTATAAGCTTCATAGCCCTTAAACCTCGCTGATAATATGCCTGCTTATTGCGAATGGAACCGACTAGTTCCTCAACCCATGCTTGGCATGAATGCAAAGCTTCTATCCAATTTTGACCATATAAACCTATCCAGAAATTACTGTGACGCTTCTCATTTCTATTTTTTTCTTCTTGGCGGCAAATATAAGAATCAAGTTTTTGAAATTTAGTTCTTTGCCCATGTAACCAAGCACTGGTCATAGCCAAAGCGATTAAGAATATTATTCGTACAAGTCTATCAGGACTAGCTTGAGAGCTTTCCAAATTGTAGCCGCCAGTTTTACAATCTTTAAACATAGCTTCAATGCCAAAACGTTGAGAATATATTTTGAGAGCAGTGTTTAAATCAGGTAAATTAGTTAATAAATACCAAGCTGATTTTTCTTGTTTACTCCTGTACTTTCTTTTCCAGTAGACTCCTAAGTTAAACTTACCAAAACCCCGTTTTTGAGTAAATTTAACATTGGAATAAAACTGGCGGATGCCTGGATAAATCTCAATGCTACTTAAAGGCTGAAATTTTTGCCCTTTTTGGCGGAAAGTAGTATCCTTTTTCTGACGAAATACAAAACCTATATTCTGCTTGTGGAGCCATTGCGCTAGTTCTACGCTGTGAAATTCTCTATCCCCAATAATTACTAATTTGTACTTTTTTAATAAACGGATTACTGGACGTAATACTTTTTGCTGTTCAGTGAGATTACTACTACCATCTTTCTCTAACAAACACCAATATATTGGCCACGCTCTTTTTTGGTAAATCACACTTACCATCAATACATTATTTTCTTTCCATTGTGTTCTATCCATCGCAATGGTTAATTGTGACCCTAGTTTAAAATGTTGGTTAATTAGGGCTTCAATAATCGGAAACCACAACAATACTACACTCAAGGCATTTAGCATTAAAAACCTTTGTAAATGCCGTCTACGACTGTTTTGTTGTATTGGTAATGGTAGTGTTGCTGCCAGTCTTTCTATTTTCACTTGTTTTTGATTTTGTAGTAACCACACCAACATCTTTAGGGTGATTAACTGTGCTTTATTCAGGTATTTTTCTAAAAAGTTTTGGTAAAATCGTGCCAGCATTGTTACGATGGTCTTGGTAAAATTACGAGACCGTTCTTTTTTACCACAAAATAGCTCTCCACAGATGGGTCTACTACTCCCATACAGTTCATTCTCAATAAGCAACCAAATTTTTCAAGGGGTCTGTGCCTCCCAAACCTTTAGCTGGCAGGGTTTAGAGGCGACTGTCGCCCCTTGAAGAAAAACTTTTTGGTTTACTGTTATAGGTTATCTGGCTAACTATACAGAAACTCGGCTTTCAACAACATTAGTTCGGAAGAGTTTGCAAGCTGTAAATAGAAAGTCCAATAGTTTATTTAGATGGATTGAGTACGACCGACTTAGAAATGGCGCTCGTTGGTTAACTAGGTGCAATGGTATCGAAACAAGGCTGATTCCTTGGTTTGAAGAACGCATTATGCACAATCCTAGTATGTACAGAGTCATGGAAGAGAAGCGTTTTGGAGTTTCGACTTCAATCCCATTAAATGACTATGAAGCAATGAGGCAAGACGTGAAAGCTATGTCATTTACTGAAAGATTGGAATTAGCGCGAAACTCAGAAATTGGCTGGCAATTATTTCCTTTGGAATGTGGTTCACAGTTGAAAGTTATCGGTGGTGTAGAGCTTCTCTGTCTTACCAGTGAACAGCTAAAAGTATTACTGGATAAGAAGCCCTACATACAAGAACAGCATCCAGGTATTTGTACTATTGATGAAGATCCTATTCCTAAGTTGCTCTTTTAATTTTGTATGAGTAGAGCGGTATAATCGGCGGTTCCGTAATTCGAGCAAAGCTTTACCTGCCTTACAAAATGCTCTTTCCACACAGCGCTCCAGCTAGTTGCGCTCACTATTTTATAAGCCTTGGAATATCATAGTTGCTCACACCAAAAATTGTATTTTATATGAAGTTTACAACAGAACTTCTGGTGGCTTTAATCAGGAATGCAAAAATTATTTGAGTTGAGTTGGCAGTTTTGCTTTGATGATGAGATTAGTTAGAATTGCTTGACCAAGATTAGAAATCACTCATTTCGCTACATTTATTCCTTTGTAGTAACTTTAATGTGATACGCCTGACGACCAAGCTTATCTTGAACATACTTGAGAAGTTCCACTTTATGTTGAAGTAACCATATACAATTATTGTTGGGGTATAAATATATATTATATCCAAAAGTTGATCTATCCCATTCTACTTTGTAAACTGCTTTACAATGGTAAAATAAATTGACTACTCTGGTTAGAGTCCTTAGAGCATTTTGGCTTTCTGTTCTAAATGATAAGTCCAGATTTTTGGGAGTACTCAATTTTGTTGTCTTACACCGGAAATCAATTTCATTATTACCCTTACATTTATTGCAAATAACACACAGAGTTTGCGAGTTTTCTACAGATGTTTCCCCACCCATAGAAAACGGTTTAATATGATCGATTTGTAATTTACCTTTGGTATTGGCTCCACAACATAGGCAAGCATAACAGTCTCGCCTTTTTACTTGTTCTTTTTCTCCTTCCAGAAGTTCCCGATTCTTTCTGCGAGTTTGAGGTGGAGATTGAGGTGCAGTAGGAGATTGTACACTACTATCTCCATCAATAATTATTTTATTGATAGCTAATTGAATGGCCGTTACAAGGCGATTTCGCGTTTTATAGAAAGTTTCCCACAGCGTTTTAGGTTTTGAAAATTCTTGGTTAACATAATTGTGTAGTTCTGTCGGTGTATAATTAATTAATTTGTGAGCAATTTTATCTAAGTCATATATTTCTCTTTCCTCAAAAGAGTAGTACGGAGGTTTAGAATGTAGGTTATCTTGAGCGATATGACGAACAATCTTAGTTATATCTGAATGGAGCCTTTTGCCAATGTCATCAGCTTCATGGTCAAAATAATTATTTATCCATTTTTGAACTTTAGGCTGTATCCATTCATCATTAAGATGCTCTTTAGACCATTCATCTAGTAAGTCTAAACTAAGAACTGAATTAATAAAAGCCTCAAAGTTTGATTTCGTATGTTCATAGACCATGACAAATTCGGTAAATGTTTCCATTGAGTCATTATTATTATCAGAGTCAGCATATACAATTTCAGTTTTATACCATCCAATAGGCAATATTTTCTTGTATTCTATTAGATGCTCTCCAGTACTTTCAATTGACTTTGATAATTCTTGGATTAGACGAATTGATATATATTCGAGTGGATAATGTTCTCTTGTATTAGGCTTTACATTATCAGGTTTAGTATCCCCATCTTCTGGGTTAGCCCAATCAATTAAACCTTTCCAGTCATCGAAGAATAAAACAATATTTGCCTCACTGCTCCCTCCTGCTTTTTTCCCACGCAATGCTCTACCAATCATTTGAGTCATCAAAATAGAGCTTGTTGTTTGGCGAGTAATAAATACAGTTTTAACATTGGGAACATCAACTCCTTCTGTTAGCATTCGTACATTGATTAAAACATCAAGTTCTCCAATCTTAAATTTATCTAAAATCCTTTGATTATCACTTTGAGTAAGTTTATTTCTTGCTTCGGCAGAGCCGGGATTGGCATCTATATGCGAATAAATTGCTTCTACTCTAATGCCATTTTCTAGAAGTTTTTCTTTTATATAAACGCATTGAAACCAACGGTCAGCAAAGATAATAGTTTTACCATAGGTCTCTTTATTTGATACATAAGTATGTACTATAAAATTGTTTCTTTCTTTATCAGTTGCAAGCTTTTCAATAATTGATTCTGGAAGGTCTTTATGTTGCTTAACTAATCGGTCATATAAACTATCATCAACCTCTAGCTCTGTACCAGTTGATACTTGAATATAGTTAGGTCTAGCTAAAATATTTTGTGCTATTAACTTTTCTTTATCAGTTTGGTAAATAACTCCTTTATCCCCATCTTTAAATATTTCCCATAACCAACCTCTTTTAGCCTCATTCGTATAAGTTGGTGTAGCTGTTAGCCCAAGTATATTTAAATTTGGGACTAGTCCTCGAAGTCCTAAAGCAGATTCTTTTTCACCAATTAGTAAGTTTCTGCAACCATAGGCAGGTGAATGGTGAGCTTCGTCAACTATTACAAAAAGTCCTGTTTCTTTACAACTATTAATAAAATTATTGAAAGCTGTTTCAGATTTATGACCATAGCTGTCTATAGCATTAGGATGTAAATTACTGATAGCTGTTTGTATTGTCATAATGACAATATCATCCGTTAGCTGTATAGATGATGCGTTGGCATGAGAAGGATTGCTGGAAACGCGCCTAATGTTTAATCTTTTTTTAGAATGGGAAATATCTTTGGCATTTTCACAAAAAGTAGAGAATGCTTGATCCACTAGATAAAACGAAGGAGCTAACCAAAGCATTTTGATATTTTTAGGGATTACATGGTCACACGACCACTTAACAGCTGTAAATGTTTTGCCTGCGCCTGTAGGAAGTACTAGCAGTCCACTCTTTGGTTCTTTACTGTTTAGTTCAAATGTACTGCTAAGTTTTTTAAACGCCTCAACTTGGTGCTGAAAGGGAGGTTTAGAGGAAAGGTTAGTATCTTTTTTCTTAATTGATCAAGATTGAGCGATTCATATTCTGTATACTCCATAAATACTGTCTTTTTTTTGGGAACGATAAATTTTGGTGGATAAATACAATTTGTACTTAAAACTTATGATTCCCACAATTCTGCGTATGCTAACAGAAGTCAAAGGCTGCACTCGAAGCCAAGCTCTAAAACTTTGATTTCATCAATATTTGAGATTTTATTTTCTGACAGAAACTAAAATTGATAGATAAAAGTGGAAACTCAAACTCCATAACCGTTCCAGCTAATTGCATTCTCCCAAAGTGACAAAACTAAGAGGCTGTTTGAAAAGTCGGCTAGGTTGTAAAAAAGCTCTCTCAGTATACGCTGTGAATAGATAGTAGACAGCACTGAGAGAGCAACATGAGTAAAGCATACCCCAGCAATCTGACCCGTGTTCAATATGAATTTCTCAGTGACATGATTCCAGAAGCAAAACCCGGTGGTCGCAAGCGTGAAGTTGATATGTGGGAAGTCCTCAATGGAATCTTCTATGTCCTGGTAGAAGGAGTTAGATGGCGATCGCTACCAGGTGACTTTCCCATTTGGCAGACTGTATATACCTATTTTCGTAATTGGCGCAAAGATGGAACTTGGTTGAAAATTCATGATAGTCTGCGCCAGTGGACACGGATTGAGCAGGAACGTCATCAAAGTCCATCGGAGGCAATCATTGATAGTCAAAGTGTAAAAACTACTGCAATGGTACATGAAGCCGTGGGCTACGATGCGGGCAAGAAAATTAAAGGGCGCAAGCGATTTATGACAGTCGATACTTTGGGGTTAGTTTTGCGGGTCTTGGTGACGGGTGCTAATGTCCCAGAACGAGAAGGGGGCAAACAAGTGCTCAAGAAAGTTAAACAGATGAACCAAAAGATTTCCCGTCTAACTACTATATGGGTAGATAGTGGCTTTGATGGGATGCCCTTTATGCAGTGGGTGATGGATTTCTATCGTTGGGTTGTCCAAGTGGTATTGCGTCCCAAAGAGCACAAAGGCTTTGTTTTGCTACCTAAGCGTTGGGTAGTAGAACGCACATTCGGTTGGCTAATGGGTTGTCGGCGATTAGTCAGAGACTATGAGTTACTACCAGAAACCTCAGAGACGTTTATTTACCTTGCGATGATCCGGATTATGGTAAGGCGATTGGCATAAAATTTGACCCTTCAAAACTTTTCAAACACCCTCTAAGATGTTTAACTCCTAATTTTGTGAAACTACAGCATCAGCACATTAACTTTTTCCAGCAATCTGTCATACCAGCAGTTGTTCTGACTTCGTTCATTGAGCCGTGTCCCATCTGGTTAATTGGTTCGTACAGCCCTGTATGAGCGTTACTCATCCCTGCATTAAGATTTTTCCTCTATAAAACCCAAAAGCTCTTCCTCAAACGCAGTCAAATACGGTCGCTTCAGTTCCCCCAAGTGCTTCAGCACAGCATGGGCAGCTTCTTCCAAGTTCTCGTTTTCCCCTAGCCTACTGATACACTCACTGATTAGCTGCATCTGCTGACATTCCGATTTCAAGTAATTGAGCGGCTTCAAGTGGTCAATCCTCACAGTGTAATCTCCATCCCACATCTTGATTGCACAAATGACCTCGCCTACATGGTTAACAATGTACCAATTTCCGCCTTTTCCTCGTAAATCAGGATTATCCTTGGCAATAATCTGGCAGACTTCCCCAACACGGTAAGGATTTGGCGCTTTGGTGCGCTCCATTATTCGCTCCACCACATCTTTCACAATTCTACCAGTTGGCACTTTCTCCCCAGCTTCTTGAACTGACATCTGCCATGCCTCTCGTTGTACTTCTGGTTCCAACGACACTAAAGGTCTTACTTGACGTTCATTTGCCGGAAAAATTTGTAAAACATCCGTGGACATTTCCCCATTTTGTAAACCATTGGTTAACAAATTTTCCATGACTGTCGCTGCGGCAATTTTATAACTAGCCGTTATCCGCGTGTAACCAAACCTATCTTTGCAATATTGCTCGAAGGTTTTATGCGTGGAACGGTACAGCCGGCGATCGCGCAATTCTCCCAGTGCCTTACCTGCCTCAAAAAACGCTCTTTCCACACGGCGCTCTAAATGTAGGCGGTAAGCGTAGCCATGCCGTCAGGTTTATCACGCTATTCCTGCTCAATTAATTCTGGAACTTCAATAGTAGTAAAGGTGATTGTTGCTGAAGCGGATCTACTTAAATAGATGAAAACTGCTGTAAATTATAATTTTTTTTTAAATTTGGGATTACTAAGACTATAACGCTAAGGATACTTAATATGTCAGACAGATTTATCACTATAGAGTTAACAGGAGAACCTGGAGAAAAAGCTGAACAAATAGTTTGGGATGCTATGTGTAAAGCTTTTAAACAGAAAGCAGAGCAAGAAGAGTGTTTAGCCTATTGGCAGTATCCGTTGTTCCCTTCAAAGTATAATAATTTTCTGAAAAGACCTGATATTTTGATAGCCGATAAAGAATTAGGTTTAATAGTTATTGAAGTTAAAGGGATTAGAATTGAAGATTTAAAAGGAATTCAAGGAGATTATTGGTTAATGAAGCCAGGATTTTATTCTCCCAGTATTCAACCTTATAAACAAGCTGAAAAACAGTTAAGGGCAGTAACGGGTCATTTCAATTTAATCGATGACCTATGGAATCAAGTTTTAGGAAGAGCAATGGTTGCTCTTCCTTATATTACAAGAAAACAGTGGCAAGAGAAAAGTTTTACTCAGATTGCAGCTAAAGTTCCTATCATCTTTGGAGATGAACTAGCTCCAAAGGATTTACTTAAAATAATTCGTAATAGCTCTTTAGTTATTCCAGGAAATAAATTGAATAAAACCCAATGGATAAAATTAGAATTGGTTATTAGTGGTAAAGCAGTACCAGACGACGAATCTCTGGTATCGCCAGAGAGTTCACTAAAACAAAATTGTATTGAAAAATTAAATAAATATTTGTATGAAATAGATATCAAGCAAGAACATATAGGGAAAACAATTCCTCCTGGTGTTCAAAGGTTCTCAGGCATCGCAGGTTCAGGAAAAACAGTCCTGCTCTGTCAAAAAGCTGCAAATATGCATCTCAAACATCCTGATTGGGATATAGCCTTAATATTCTTTACACGCAGCCTTTACAACTTAATTATCAAAGAAGTTAACTTTTGGCTACATCAATTTAGCGATGGCGAAGTTCAGTATGACCCGACTAATTCAAACTCAAAGCTAAAAATACTTCATGCTTGGGGAGTTAACAATGTAGATAATGATGACCAAGGTTCCAAACAGCCTGGCTTTTACTCTTTAGTTAAAGAAACTCATAATATAGGTACAGTCCTAGATGGCCCACATCCAACTTTCCCTAAACTAAGCCCACCAGAAAAATTAGCTTATCTATGTAAACAGATCCTTCTCAATCACAAAATTCAGCCTATGTTCGATGCCATTTTGATTGACGAAGGGATGGATTTAGTTGTAGATAGCGATGAAATAAAATTTGAAGGTAAGCAACCCATCTTCTGGTTAGCATGGCAGACATTAAGACCTGTAACTCCTGAAAAACAAGAACAAAGGCGTTTAATCTGGACTTATGACATGGCTCAAAGTCTAGATGCCCTTAAAGTTCCGACAGCTAAAGAATTATTTGGCCAAGAACTAGGAGCTTCCATGCTAAAAGGGCAGTATCCGGGTGGGATAAAAAAGAGTGAAGTAATGTCTCGTTGCCATCGGACTCCCGGCCCTATTCTTACAATGGCTCATGGAATTGGAATGGGTTTGCTAAGAAAAGAAGGGATGTTAACAGGGCTGACCACTAAAAAAGAATGGCAAGATATAGGATATGAAGTAACAGGTGACTTCCGAAAAATTGGACAAGTTCTTGTTGTATCTCGTTCCTCTGAGAATTCTTGTAACCCAATACCATCTTTATGGACAGAATCACCACTGATTAAATTTGAAACTTACAAAAATAGAGAAGAGGAATTGAAAGTATTAGCTAATCAAATTAGAGCCAACCTAGAATATGACCTTTTAAAACCTAGCCATGACATTCTAATAGTTGTTTTAGGAGATAATCGAGATGCTCAAAGCTTAGAACAAAAAGTAGCAAAAGCCTTAATATCTAATAAGATAGATATTTTTATTCCTAGCGCACTAGAGCCTAATATTTTGAATCCAATTTTCCCAAATACTAATGCGAATAACTTTTGGTATGAAGGTGCAGTCACAGTATCTCGTATTCACAGAGCAAAAGGCAATGAAGCAAATATGGTTTACATTGTTGGTTTAGACAATATTGCTAGTAATGAAAGTGATATTAAACTGAGAAACCAACTGTTCGTTGCATTAACTCGCTCTCGTGCTTGGGTAAATTTAAGTGGTGTTGATGGGAATCATCCTTTCTACGAAGAATTGAGAAAAGTAATGGAAAGTGGTAATAGCTTCCAATTTGAATACTATCCTCCAAAAGTAGATATTGGAGAAACAATAGATATAAGGTAAAGAATAGAAGCCAGCGCCCACTTATACAGCGCTAGGTTTGTTTGATGTATCTGTTTTGGGTATCCGATGTCTTGGAAGAAGCAGTATTTTGAACAGGAAAGCTCGTATCTACTAATCCTCAACTTGGCATTTCTGTTCAATAAAACTCAAAAGCTCTTCTTCAAACTGGGTCAAATATGGGCGCTTCAACTCTCCCAAACACTTCAAAACTGCCTCTGCTGGTGCTTCTAACTTACCACTGTCTACACCTTGGACGCAGACTCTTTCTTTGTAGCATCGATAACAATTATATTTTCTGCATTCTCTTGATTGATCTTTTTCAGAATTCTTGCAACCTTCGTTATCTCTTGCTGTGTGTAACAAAGAATAACCTTTATGTCACTGATAGATTTGGATGCCTTCTTGTATATCTCGGTCTGATTGAGTAGATTCTTTTGGAGAGATGAGGAACTCCCTAACTTAAATTCGATGATAGTGGAGTCCCTGTCACCGCGTGATATCTTGTAGTCTGCTGGTCCACGACCATTATTAACCTCCGAATTCACATCCATCGGAGACGCAAACCAAGTTAAACGGAAAATTCTTTGAATAGTGTCTTCCGACGCTATTGGCTTGCCATTTTTGTAAAATATCCTGTAACCGTCATTATCTTCTATCACCTGCTTCAAAAACTGAGCACGCTGCAAGGCTGACTGATAGCTATTTGGCAAAATCTGATAGAAGGTGCTATGTTCAACAATGTGCTTACACAAAACGTTTAGCGTCGAAATTAAATCTGTGCGAAGCTTTGTAACCTTTTCAGAGGAAAGTGCCGCAGCCTTGTCTCGGTTTTCTTCTTGATACTGTATGTAGTAGTCGAGAATTTCTGGATACCTCTTGACTGTTGCATCAATTGCCAGTTTGATCTCATCTTTTTTTGGATTCTTTGGGAGTCTTTCTTGAAAATAACGGTTGATCGCATCTCTGAGAGCAGAGTTATTTAGTGCGTTTGTTATTTGCCTGAATTTATTCGTAAAGTCACCATGACATATAAAAGCATCATCTTTTGTAAGAATATCCATAGGAGTAAGAATTAGGAAGTCTCCGTCATTGTCACCTTTGAAGAAGTATGGTAACTCAAAAGTTTTCGGCTTCCATATCATCAGATTGGAATCAAAAGAGCAACGAACTGAGAATATCTTTCGCTTACCATTCTGCAAATGCAACCTCGCAAATTCCTGCGTATACTCAAGTAGATGCTCTAGCATTAAGTTAGTGGTGAAATCACTTATGAAGTCTCTCCCAATACCTGTACCTACTAGTGTGAGCTTCTCTATATGGGATGAAGTTGTAATATCTTCATTACCAAAGTTGGCATAGAACCCATTGAATGCTGTGATAAGATTTCGAGCAAACTTCGGTCCCAGACCTTTTCCATTGTTCCCCCATTTGCATAAGCCCAGCCAGTTTTGTTTGACTTCCGGGAATTGGAAAAGATTTAAGCCAGATTGAGGACTGCCTATAGCTATTTGTTTAAGATTTATCAGGTGTCCAACGATCTTATTATGCAAGGCTTGATAATCGGCTCTGTCTGAGGCAAAGAGTAGAAAAGGATCAATGAACAGCGGTAGATCGGACTCAATACAGATATTTAGCGCGCCGTACTCGTCCAAAATGGATTCGTCGATTTCAAAATAATCCGAGAACAGTAACTGGCTATTCATGATCTGGTCTATGAGGTCTAACTATTTATTATACGGAAGGTTTCCGTATAACACCTCTGTTAAGGGTATTAAACAACTGAAGTATTGCGAGGTAGCATAACATTTGAAGAGCAAGTTGAAAGATTCATTTTACAGGGTCGTGAAGTAATTGAATTATTGCTTGCTGGTGGTGAACTAGAAGCTTTGACAAAGAGACTTCATCCTATTTATTGCTAGAAAGAGTGATTTACCTTCTATCTCATTATCTTCGTTGACCTCAAGCGCTGATATAATAGGTCAACATTTTTAGCCACTAGAACTGTTGATCTATTATCAATCCCATGTTCTCGCTCAATCACACTCAAAAGCTCTTCCTCCACCGCAGTCAAATACGGTCGCTTCAGTTCTCCCAGATGCTTCAGCACAGCACGGGCTGCCTCTTCCAAGTTCTCGTTTTCCCGTAATCTACTGATGCGATCGCTAATCTGCTGACAACATTTCGATTCCAGGTAGTTCAGTGGCTTCAGGTGGTTAATTCTCAGGGTGTACTCTCCATCCCACATTGTAGCTGTACAACTGAACTCACTGACATGGCTAACGATGCACCAGCAGCCTCCTTTACCCCCAGGGCAAACGCATCTCAAGTATAAAAATCCTTTAACAGCAAGGGTTTCAGCGTCTTTTAATTTAGCCTGTTTTTCGCTAAGATCCTTATTTAGCAAGGGTTTTAGAAATCCCGTGCGTTCGCCCTGCCCTTACCCCTGAGTTCGGGATTGTCTTTGACTATGATTTGGCATACTTCCTCCACACGGTAAGGATTTGGTGCTTTAGTGCGTTCCATGATCGGTTGTACTAAATCTTTAGTCAAGTTTCTTCATAGTTGTAGGCTTTGCTGTAAAGAAACTTGATATGGATGTGTAGAAATTACCTAAGTAGGCAATGCACAAGGATTTGGATTGGTGATAAACAATCTGCCATTTTGGTCAAATAATTCATTGCTTTACAGCAGAGGCTGACACCGGATTTATCTTTAAATAAGCGTTAAATCAAATGTGACAAATCGCATAGCTGTGGGAATACTATCTTTATAAACTAGCTAAATACGGGTGTGCGATGAAAGAAATTAAGGTAGTGAACTCATTTAAACAAGTTGGTAAAATCAAATGGTTTGGTGGTTTCAATAATAGAACAGGTAAAAGGAATGATTATGGATTTGTAGAGTGTCAGGAAAGAGGTAATGTATGGGTGCATAGAACAGAAGTTTACTGTTCAGAATATGATTTAAAAGAAGGAACACTGGTAAAATTTGAATTAAGGATATATGGCAATAGCTATAGTGCAAGAAATTTACATTTACTTAATTTAAGCGAAGAACAGGATTTAGATATAATTGAATGCTGCTTCAATAATAGCGATCCTAAACTTTCTGCCTTAGCACTTTCGGTATATCTTAACAATAATCCAATTGAGGAAGTTATCTTCTTAGCAGATAAAAAGTTAACTAGTTTCCTTCCTCAACAAAAGAAGCGTTTTTTACATTATGTGCCAGAGACTATTTTAATGCACTATAAAGCTCGAAATATTCGTAATTTATTACCCTGGAATAAGCAGCTAAAATTATGCTTGCAACTTTCAAATAATGATTCAACTCTAGAAAGAGATGCTGAGTTGCGAGAGGAAATATTTAATATTATCTCAAATGTTCAAGATGGAAATCTGGAAATATCTCAGGAAAATATCAGCAAAATATATAATTTATATGCGGATTATCCAGAAGCTCGTAATTCCCTTAATATAAAATTACACATACAATGCTTGGTTGAACTAATTAGTAATATAGAATATGCCTCTACTAAAGACATCTTATTATCTGAATTGCGAGAGCTTTTAGTACATTCAAACTTAGCCGCATTCTGGCTAGGTATACCTGATTATATTATCCTCGATCAGCAGATATGGTCTATAGCGTCAGAAAGTAGACGTATTGGGATTCTTGTAAGCCAAATTAGTAACCAACAAGATTTAATTTATCAAGATAATATTTTTAAAATAGCAGACATACTTAAAGAATCAGCAGAGGAAAATATCACAGAACTAATTTCTATATTTAAACACAAGGAATTTATTAAATCTCACAACCTTATTTTAAAATATTTACCTGATATTGAACAAATTACTATTCTTAGGGCAAAACTAAAAAATGATGTTAATCAAAATGCTGAAATTATATCCCAGATTGCAGAGGTTCTTTCTAAAAGTCCAAGTGATAAACTTCAAATTTTACTTTCTAAACTGCCAGATAGTGTTAAAAAATGGGATGAGATATTAGAGTTTTTACCTCCAGAAGAAAAAATATTGATTATGTTATCAAAGCTTAAAAAAGAATCTCAAATAGAAAATCAAACTATCATTAACAAAATCGGAGACTTGATTAATACTACTTCTAATGAAGAACGTATAATATTAATTTATTTACTTCCAGAATGGGTGAGATATAAAGAAGAGATCCTTAAATCGTTTCATCTTTTACTTCCAGAAGATCAAGTTAAATTAGTGTGGAATTTTATAGCAAACAATTCTTTATTTATTTGGCAATATATGTCAAGACAAGCAAAAGTACTATGTGTTTATCGCCTCGTAAAAGAGACTGAAGATACCTCCAAATTTCTTAATGAGTTTAAGGATATTCAAAAAATAACCCCAGAGAATGATAATTTAGTTAGATGTGTACTAAAGATATTATGGGCTAAAGAACATCCAGAACGAGGAAATGAAGTTTTTCAACAAGTGCATAATTTATTTATTCAGTATGTAATTGAAAATGCAACAAATTCTACTGAACTTCTGAATCTTGATCCCTTACTTCCTTATTGCCAACCTACAGAAGTTAAAGTTAAATACTGTGAAGGAAGACTGTGGACGATGACAGATAATCAAGCAACAGAAGTGACTGCCCTGGTATCTCGCGCCTGTTGTCCACGCGTAAGACAAAGACCTTGCGATTTATTTGAGCTTAGTAAATCAAGGGTAAATTCAAATTATGGTTTGTATGGAGCGCGTCTTTATGCTGAATGCTCACAAGATTGGGAGAAATGGTCTTTACTAGAACTTTTTAAAGTAGCTGGTATTGTGCCATCTCTGTCTGATTTGAAAAGACCTGAAGATTATTTAACAAAACTATCAGGGTGGATTAATCGCATTAACGAAATTCGCTCAAGGCTCAAATGCTCCGTATGTGGAGATATCATGCCACACAATATAGAATATGCAAAATTTCTAGCTAAATTTAGAGTTACAGTTTTTTCTTGTAAACATGGAAAGGGCCATGATTATAATATCTACTTAAATGAATGCTGGGGGTGCGGCGAAATAATTGATAGCAGAGAGAGCAAATACCAGTCATCAGAAGATAAATATTATCTATGTATTCACTGTGGAAGTGGAACGCAAAATAGTGATAGTTATACTCAAGGAGATATTTGCCCGAAATGCGGCACACTGGGGATGGAACTTAGCCAGTACAATAACCGTTACCGCAAATGTTGCTCCTGTAATCACTCAATTAAGCTACCAGACGAGAAGAAGATAACTGGAATCAAATGCCCTCAATGCAGAGCAGGAAAGATGATACTGACGGTTAACAAAAAGAATGAGAAAGTTCGTATATGTCGCTCTTCTTCCTGCGGATATTCAATATCAGCAAAATAACCTGCTCATTTTCCATAGTTGTCGCCGCATCTTATGTTCGGGTAAAAATTGATGAAACTCTCTTTGGGTAGCGTTTCCAGGCGTTGTGTGGCGGATCATAACAGCTTCGCTATTTTCTCTCCATTTACAGTTATATTCCTAATCCTTACACAGGCAAGAAGGGATACTTAACACGCTTAGGCGCAGAAAATTATTCAGGTTCACATAAACAGTTTTATGAAGAGTTGGCAACGCAATTAGCTATGACACTTTAACTTCAGACTCCAGAAAGCTCAACACTTTCGCTTCCAAGTCAGTCAAATAAGCCCGATTCAGCTTCCCCAACGACTCCAAAAACCTCTGCACCGACTCCTCCAGCCCACTCGAATACACCCGATTAACGCGATCGCAAATCACACGCATCTGCTCACACTCGGCAGGCAGGTAATTGTAAGATTTCAGGTGCTGCAAACCAACGGTGTACTCCCCATTCCAGGTTTTGACAGTGCAGCTGAATTCACCTACATGGTTGACTATTCCCCAACATCCACCTTTGCCCCTAAGTTCCGGGTTGTCCTTGGCTAAAATTTGGCACACCTCCCCGATCTGGTAGGTATTGGGTACTTTGGTGCGTTCCATTATCTGCTGCACCACATCCTTCACGATTCTACCACTTGGGACTTTACCCTCTGCTTTTTCTACCGCCTGCTGCCATGCTTCTGGCTGTTGTTGAGGTTCTAGCTTTGCCAGAGGGCGAACTTGTACTTCTGATGTGGGCAAAATTTGGGAACTATTAGTTCCCATTTCATCCTGGCTTTCATTTTGGGAACTATTAGTTCCCATTTTTATATTGTCAACTATCAAACAACCAGCTATTAAATAATTTACATGGCGGTGAGTATAACTAAACCTGTCCCTGCAATATTCCTCAAAGGTTTTGTGGGTCGAACGGTACAGTCTGCGATCGCGTAACTCCATCAAAGCCTTTCCCGCCTCAAAAAATGCCCTCTCTACTTTTCTCTCCAGGTGCAAGCGATCGCTAATTTCCTGCTCGGTTAATTCTGGAACTTCAACGGCAGTAACGTTAATTGTTGCTAAGGCTGGGTTTTCTTGCTGGGAGATATCCTCATTTGCAGAGTTAGCGGGTGGGTTGGAATCACTCTTTGCGGCAGAAGTGGCTTTGTTGCGGTTCGAGGGTGGTTTAGCCATTATTCCACCCCTAGCTGAACAGTACTGGAACGTATATCGAGTTGTGCCATGATGGAGGTGTAATTAAATTGATATTAATTCCCCAAACCTTTTACTGAGGTTGGGGTTTTTCCTTAACTTGTTTACATATATATTTGCATCTGCGGTAATCATCCTTGTTGCTTTGTCGGCTTTGGCATTGTCTCTACATTTCCGTATATAAAATGTCCATGACAAGGAAAGCGGCATGAGCTTACCTGCCGCTTTGAAAACCCCAAGCTGTACTTGTGGAGCTATAACCGTTGCCAGTAGAGCATTTTGACACGCCAACAGTTGCTTTGCTTAGTTAACTGAACCGTGTCGCAGCAGTTTATGTATGGCTTGGTGCAGCCCAGTGTGGGCATTTGTTGCACCATTGATTGCTGAAAAGTATTACTTGTGGGTCTGTCATTTTTAGAACCCTCTTCAGACTAAGAACTCTCAACTTACTTCCTAAAAGACAACACGAATTTAGAGCGATCGCTTTGACGATTTAGGCTCTACGCTAATACTGCTTAGGTTTTACATACTTCATAGAAGAAGTATACCACTATTTCCACACATTGTGTAAATATAGGAGTATCAGTGAGAGAAATCGTAATGCAAGGAATACCTTTGGATTTGGTATCCCGGATTGACTGGGATCAGGAATATGGTGAGTTTTTGTTTCAGCAAAGAGAAGACAAGAAACTTTCTAGAGAAGAAGTAGCACAAGCAATTACAAGACTTGGAGAACCTTGCTCTCAGCAGTTAATTCATAAAATAGAAAAATGGAAGGGTAAAGGTGATCGCTCTGTTTCTTTGTCTCTTATCTTAAAATATTGTCAAATTTTGGGGATCGAGCTTAGGCAATTTTATCCTGTTGTAGCACAAACCTTTAGTTACCCATTGTTACAAAAAATCTCGTCCGTAACCGTTGACCAATTTCCATAAAATATGTAAAATAATAAGAGACAAAACAAAGGACAACCGCCTCAGCCTGGAAAACTTGTAGCGATCGCCCTTTGACCCTTTTTACAGGAAATCTTATTATGACCCATCCAACCTACACACAGCAAGCCCTTTCCCGCTATAATCTCCCATGTCTCAAAAGAATCGCTGCCGAACGTGGCGTTACACCCACCGGGGACAAAAGAGCGGCCCAAACCTGGGTAAACGCAATCATCACCCATCAATCCACGCAGCTTCAGAAAATTGACAACCAAGCCGCAGCACAAGCCGAACTCGACAACTACATCGTTAACCAAGCCCAAGCCGTAGCTCCCGAACCCCTCAGAATAGTTGAAATCTCTTTTGCTCATCACGAATATTACGCTGATGACAAACTGGTAGCCAGCATCAGCCATGACGACAACCACTTAACGCAACGCTGGGTAGTGATGGTCAACGATAAAGAAGTATTTCGTGCCAACACTCTAATGCGTTGCGATCGCTTCATCTGCACTTACTACAAAGACGGCTCATTACCTGTGCAGGAGAAAGCAGAGGTGCAGGGGAGCAGGGGTGCAGAGGGGAAAAACCTACAACAACTTTCTCCTCTGCCCCTCTGCGCCTCTGCCCCCATGCTTTCTTCTACCGAAAACCAAATCATGGCGCATATCTTCAACGAGTGCCAGAACTATGGGTTTGAAATTCTCGATGATGGCATTTACAACAACAAGGGTGTGAAACTGGGGCAAGTCGGATGCACTGACGGTAACTGGTGGATAATCCAGGGTTGTTCAGACCAACAGCAGTATTCTAACTCGGTCTATGATGCTGTGCGATCGCTGTCGATGGTGGATGTGTCTACTGATGGTAAATCCATTTTTGATGAATATATTTTAGACCAACCGTTAGAACAGCTAACTGGCAATAAATTGCAACGGCTGCTGGAGAGAGCGGAGTTAGTCACAGCGTAATTAAGAAGTCAGAATCCAGGAGTCAACTCCAATTCGCAATTCGCAATTAAGACAATTTAGTGGGGGCTTGTACCTCCCACTATCTTGTTGACCACCATACCGTAGGTTGGTGGCGGCTTTGACTCCAAGGTTAGCCAATTAATCAATTAGTTCATAATTCGCATTTTCAATTGCGAATTGCGAACTGCGAATTGCGAATTGTTTGGTCAGGAGTCAGTAAAGAAACAAAGAGCAGGGTGGAGAAGTTAATAAAATCTGCTTTCCTTCCTCCTCTTCTTCCCACCTCTTCCCGAAATTCTGACTTCTGAATTCTGACTCCTGAATTCTTCTCTCATTTTCCCTTCATTCACCAATCAATATGCAACCTACAATCTCAATCCCCCAACACTGGGGCTACCCTCGCTTTCCCTTAGAACAGCGTACACAACAGGGCATCATTTTGGGACTTTATTACTATCCCTCTGGTACAGAGTTAGCTGAACAATTTGATGATGGTTGGCGCTATGTACTGATGCCTAACAAGAATTCTGATGAAATATCGTACTTGAAAGAGGATCAAATCCAACCGCTCACGCCAGAAGAATTATTCCAGCAAATTACCGCAGAGATTGACTTTTATCAACAACAGATAAGCATTCTCAACCGACAGTTAACTGTATTAACTCAAGGTGCAAACAATGGCTAAGTCTACAGATAACTTTGAGGCTAGAGCCAAGCACTTGCTGCGTTTACTTCAGCTTTGCGGTGGCTGTGTTCCATTGCACCGTTTGCAATTCCAATTCTCCGATTCAGTCATTCAAACCCTGCTGGATAAAGAACTGGTGCAAGTACAGAACACGGGACGCGGCTTTTTGTTGGAAATTGCCGAGGATTTTTAGGTTGTTGACCTTATTGAAATTAAAATCAACGAGGAGAAAGCATGATTGACTACGTTAATACCCTGAAAAATAGTTGGTATATTTCCCCACCTTGGGGCAAAACAATTCCAACGGTTGATGTCAATTTATTAGAAAGAGTTTACCTGAAAACCACAAGAACATTTGGCTATTGCTCTGGTGTGCAATGGAAATATGAGTGTTGGCTTTATACAGTCATCTGTGGTGATGAAATTGTCCACGCTACAGAACACCAAATCATTGGGACTGGGCAGTTAGAAACCCTCACTGTGCAAAAACCTGCTTTCGTTTTGGGGCAGAAAGTAATCCTATGTTCTTATGGGGATGACACAAAACAACGGCTGATTCTGGGGGTTGTACTTGTAGATAAGTTTTGGTTTTACCTTGTCGAATTGGTATCGCCAACATTGACTGAAACACTGACAATGTTTAATCGTTTCTCGCTGGTTGGTGAAAAAAGTTTAGTACGCGTAAATGTCTAATTCTCTCTAATCAACAACGAAAAATTATCACCCAACTAAAGTTATGTCACAAATCGAAGTAGCTCAAATCATCGAACAGATAAAGCAAGAAATCACTGTTGACTCTAATGGACAAGGTAAAGCCAGTATTCGGGCAACTGCAAGGCTGGCAGATGTACAAGATTCTTCGCTTCGTCGTGCATTACTAAGTGCGGCACTGGAACCTTCTGCATTAGCCCAAAGCCTTATACGACAAGGATTTAGCCCTGCGGCACTGGAAACCTGGAATGAGGGAATACCTGATATGGGTGTTGCTGCCGTTATTGAATATTACGCTTTTGATGCTGGGCGGTACTGCAAACAGCAAGCCAGACTTGTATGCAAAGCTTTTAACCGGATTGGTGTTCGCGCCTGGATGCAAGACATTATGGGCTGGACAAAACCCGCTACTCAACCACAAGAACAACCCACTACACCACCCCTCCCTCCAGTTGAACAGCGATTGCATACTCTTGTCCTAGCCATGAAAACTTTAGCTGAGTTAACTGGTGGCAGACTCAACCCATACATGGAACAGCAATTTAAAGACTATGCCGGGAATCTTTTGGCAGAACACAACAGAAAATTGCTAACCCCTTCAGAAGAACGCTGGCTTGGCGTGGTGAATTTTGCAGAGAGCGAACTTGGAAAAAAAGTCCCTATCAATGGCCCTCACTACCGGGGACATCTTGGGACATGGGTTCGCACGTTTTACCCACAGTTAGGCGATCGCCAAGAAACGCGATTGGTTAACGGTGTGCAACAACCCATCTATGTCTACGCTTGTCACGAGCCGGCTGTTGCGGCTGGGTTGACCAAAGCTATAGAAGAGTTCTTCGCTCATCCCAGTCCTGGAGCAGCGCTAAGGCAGGCGGGGGCTTTCGCTAGCAAGAAAGCTGTAGTTACTGCTTGATGGTCATCGGTCATCGGTCATCGATCATCGGTCATCGGTCATCGGTCATCGGTCATTGGTCATCGGTCATCGGTCATCGGTCATTGGTCATCGGTCATCGGTCATTAGTCATTGGTCATCGGTCAAGCAGAGCGATCGCCGAATCATCAAAAATTAAGACTTTTACAACAAAGGTAAATTTTACCTTGAGGGGAAAAGATATGGAACTCGGCTACTTCCAGAAAGATGTATTGATTGAAAAACTAGCTAAGAAATTCTACGCGCTCCAAGGCTATGTAGTCCCCGAATCATATCGAATGCAATCAGCTACACATCCAGCAGAAAGAGCGTGTGTGGCTATGGCTTTAACTGCAATCGAAGAAGTTGAGTTTGAACTTGCTAACGATGACGATACAGAAATTATCAAATGGCAGCGAGGGCAATCTCTGAGTGAAGAATGTCAATACTACTTTTGCAAATATGAGAAATTTACTTTAACACTATTGACTTTGCCACATACAAATATGACTCGTGTAGAAGTTTATTTAGAAAATACAAAGCTTTACGTTTCTGAAAAAACAATCAGCCCTCAAGAAGCAACAGAAGAACTACAGGATTTTATTAGCACACTTGCTGCACAATTACAAACTTTGAACCGAATTGAGTTTTAGGAGTATTTATGAAAGTCGTAGTTCAAGTAGTAGAAAAAATCGTTAGCGAAGCCCACATTCATATTCCTGATGGACTCACAGAAGATGCAATCAGACAGCACATCGTTGGATTTTATAACAGTGGCGAAATAACTCGTGATTTAAACATATTTCAGGTTGATTTTGAATCCATCAGCGCAACGATTGTTCAACAACCGCAGGAGGCAGTATGACTGTCACACCATTATTAAAACCCCAGACAGCTGTTCTTGAAACTGTCACCCGGCATCCATTGAACTTCTATGAGTCACCTTCATGGTTTACCACAGAACTCCTGCGTCATGTCCCGTTATCTGGTGTGATTGGTGAGCCTTGCGTAGGGATGGGAGCGATTGCATCATTACTATCGGTGTGGCCCTACACCAAGCAAATGTGGACGAACGATATTGATCCACATAAAGCAGCTGATTACTATCTGGATGCAACACTATCCGAGTCATGGGCTAATTTTCCCGATTGTGACTGGATCTGCACTAATCCACCATACTCGGATTTTGCTGCACCAATTATCAAGAATGCCTACCAGAAAGCGCGTGTAGGTGTCGCTGCTTTTTTACTTACCAGCTTTCTCGAACCCTGTGATGATCGGGCGGATTTCTTACAGCAGCACCCGCCATCACTTGTGATCATTATGCCGCGCTTCTGTTTTCGTAAGGATAAACGGGGTACTCGTTGGGCAACAGACAACATTACCATCTCGTGCTTTGTATGGGACAAACGCGCAACAGGGCAGCAAATTATTATTCGTCCCAAGTCGGCGATCGCTGGATTTTATAAGAACCCAGAACAGGCTATTTCACAGGAACGGGCAGAAGGAATTGTTCGGGCAATTGCCAAAGGAGAATTATGCAACAACTAACTTTATTTCCCGAATCTGTTCCTACTTTACCAGTCAACTATTATCCAGAATTTTTGAACAAGGAAGAAGCCGACGAACTCTACCAACATTGCCAAGAACTGCAATGGCAGCAAAACCAAATCAGGATGCTGGGTAAAACTATGCTTGTGCCTCGTTTGGAATGTATTTACGGGGATGAAGGCTGTGATTACCTTTACTCCAAAAGTGTATTACTTAAACCACTGCCTTGGACAGACGCTCTGGCTAAGTTACGCGACAGAATCACCGCAACTGCTGGTTATAACTTTCGCATCGTCATTGGCAATCAATATAGAAGCGGACAAGACAGTATCGGCTGGCATAACGACAGTGAAGCTTCAATGGGATTTAACCCAGCGATCGCCTCTGTCAGCCTGGGTTCGGTTCGTAAATTCCAAATTAAGCCCATTGGGGGCAAGCCGACTGACTTCTGGCTGGAGCATGGAAGTCTGCTGGTGATGCTTCCAGGCTGTCAGAGTACTCATCTGCATCAAGTTCCGAAAACCAATAAGGTTGTCAGTACACGGATTAATCTGACATTTCGCCCACACGTAGGGGGCAAGAGATGAGCAAATTCATAAATTGTATGAACAATACCAGTATCAACGCTTAGTTGGTGAATGGTTTTCTTTTTCTGATGCGGATGTTGAACCACTAAGTTTAGGCATGAAACGGAGGTTTAAGGTATGAATACAACAAGTGATCGCAAAGAGTTTTTACCCGTTGTTCCATCTTACTTTGATGAGTACGGGCTGGAGCCAATGGAATATCGCTTATATTCCCACATCGTCAGACGTGCTGGTAAAAACAGCTGCTTTGAATCTATCCCTAACATGGCTCGAAGCTGCTTGATGAATGAAAAAACTGTCCGAAAATCATTGCGGGTTTTAGTTGCTGCCAGATTAATCAAAGTTGTACAAGAGCGCAAAGGTAGAACATCCATTTACGAACTTACTCAACCAAGTGAGTGGCTTGACTCGCACTCTTTACCAGCGATTAGACAAGAATTCACTACAAATAGTGTTAATCAAAACTTGTCACACAATGATAATACCCCTGACAATAATGGCAGTGGTACCAAATCAGGAGGGGGTAGTGGTACCAAATCTGGTAGGGGTGTGGTTCCTGATTTGGTAGGGGTAGTGGTACCAAATCTGGTAGGAGTAGTGGTACCTGATTTGGTAGACGAAGTATATCCCAATAAGGTAATCCCATCTAAGGAATTCACACTTAATGCAGCACCCTCAACTCAAAACGCATTTCCCAGCCAAGAATCGTGTGTGTGTGAAACTGAACAACTAAACCTTGAAAAACCAACTCCAGAAAAACCAAGCTTAGAAAAATCAACCCCAGAAGAACCAACCCCACAATTACCCGCTTCCTTGTCAAAAAATTCCGAGTCTTTGCAACAAACCGATAACCCCTCTTGTAGGTCAATTATTCCGGCGGGGTCGTTCGAGAAAATCGAACAATCGAATAAAAAACAGGTGATTGATGACCCGTACAAATCCGCCCAGAACGTGAAAGACCTGATTGATGCCTGGATCACAGACCCGACTGCTTTTGCTGATGATTTTGTACCACTGGTTGTCAGAGAAAAAATCAAGTGGAATCGCTGGATTCTACCTTGGCACAGTGGACAGAGGAAGCTGAATAACTTGTACCAGAACTTCAACCCGATAGTCGTGGACTTCTTGGCTGCTGAGTTAGCCACTAAGTCGAAACGCTCGGCACAACTCGAAATTACTCATGCGATCGCAGTTATGAACACCTGGGAGAAAACCAAAGGGGGATGGACAAACCTGATGCAGCGTTTAAGCCAAGCTCAGAGTGCCGAAACTCAACGCCTTGCCCAACAACAAGCTATACAAACGGCTCACGCTGCCCCTAATGAGTTGAGGGCAGTACTCCCAGAAATCAGACAAGCGCGGAGATTTACGAAAATAGCATAGGAGAAAAAGCGATGTTTTCATCAGATTTTGCCCCAGATAACGTAATTTCAATGCCTAACCACTTACCACCCCAGGCGATAGAAGCTGAAGAAGTAGTACTTGGTGGCATTTTGTTTGACCCCGAAGCGATCGCTCGTGTAATTAAGATTTTGCAACCAGAGGATTTTTACGTTGGTTCGCATAAGGACATTTACCGAGCCGCAGTGCGATTGCACCAGTCTCAGCAACCAACGGATTTATTGTTTGTTACCAGTTGGCTGGAATCTCATGGCTTATTGCATAATATTGGCGGGAGAAATAAACTTGCGTCCTTGCTTAATTCTTGCGTGTCAGCAGTTAACGTCGATGCTTTAGCAGAGTTAATTCGAGAAAAAGCACAATTGAGAGCGGTGATCCAAACGGCTTTACAAATGGCGCGTACAGCTATGGATGCCCCTTTGACCGAAATGACTGCCACTTCAGTCATCGAAATGGGACAACAAAAGCTTTTAGAGTTGCGCCAATTGACTATGCCTTGTCAGATGAAGCTAATGGCTGACATCATCCCTGACGTTTATGCCGAGATTGAATTGGCCAATAACGGTGAAGATGCAATTGAGGTGAATGTCCCCACCGGATTCTATGATTTGGATGGTGTAATTGGCGGGATGCCCTTCGGTTCTTTGACCGTTGTTGGAGGTCGCGGCGGCATCGGTAAGTCTACTTGGGCATTAGATATTGGTATTCGGGCTGCTGCTAGCGGCTTAACAACCGCTTATTTTGCTTTAGAGATGTCTGCCTCACAAATGGTCAAAAAGACTCTCTCAAGGCTGGCAGCCCCTCATGTTCCTGCTGACTTGCTTTTTAAACGCAATGGACTCCGGGAATCTCACTGGAATCCTTTGGCTCAAGCTTGTGCTGACGCGATGGCGCTACCATTTTGGTTGAATGACAACCCTGTAATCACCACTTCACAAATCAAGGGTGATTTGCAAGATATACAAGCTCGTTGCGGTTCAGTTAGTTTGGTGATTGTGGACTATGTACAGTTGATTGAACCAATGCGCCGTGAACGTGGCGAAAACCGTGTGCAAGAAATCGACTCCATCTTGAAACAACTCAGAGCGATCGCTAAACAATTCAATTGTGCTGTCTTGGGTTTAGCGCAGTTAAAAAGAGAAGTTGATTCACGTTCCGAAAAGCGTCCAACCAAAGCTGATTTTCGAGAATCTGGAGGATTTGAACAAGAAGCTGCTGTGATGTTGGGTTTGTATCGAGAAGATTACTACGACAAGCAGACTACCCAAAAAGGCATTTTTGAAGTTTCAGTTTTGAAAAGTCGTTTTAGTAGTGAGACGACTGTTAATCTCTTGTTTGACGAAAGATTTGGACAGTTTAAAAATTTGGCTAAATCTAATTATTAAATACAACAGGAGTTCACCTGAGCATTGTAAGTGTTCATGCAAGTAGCACTCCAGCGATGGAATCAACCCAGAGATATAGCAATTAAAAAACTACTGTTGCCTTAGTCTAAATCAAAAGGAGGAGAAGATTATGATGAAGATCAATTTCCTGACCATTGATAAAGTAAACAAAATCATTGAGCTTGCTAAGAACTAAATTTTCATTGAAATAAGGATGAAAGAAATTGAGTTACGATAATACTGCCAAGTATTTAGCTGAATTGTATCCAGCCGAGTTTGCCAAGTGGTTGCTACCAGATAAAACTACAGAAGTTACAGTACTTAAAACTGAACTTTCAATAGATCCAATCCGTGCAGATTATGTCACATTTTTGCAAACAAGTAGCCGGATTTTGCACATTGAGTTTCAGACTCTCCCCAAATCTAATCCGCCAATTCCTTTGCGGGTATTAGACTATTATGTGAGATTGAAACGGCAATATAACACACCAATAACTCAAGTCGTGATCTTCTTGCAACAAAGCAGTGACCCTATTGCATTTACTGAAGAATACACGGATGAGTTCACAAATCACCGTTATCAAGTTATACGGTTATGGGAACAAGATTCAGATTTGTTTCTGGATAATCCAGCGCTATTGCCTCTTGCCCCTCCCTTTAACTCGAACTGATTCACCTGCCGCTTTATTATCCCAAGTAGCTCAAAATATCGCTAAAATTCCAGATAGGGATGAAAGGCAGAATATTGCTGGATGTACAGAGATATTTGCAGGTTTAAGGTTTGAAAAAGATTTAATTCGTCAATTTTTACGGGAGGATATTATGCAGGAATCTGTTATCTATCAGGATATTTTGCAGAAAGGAAAGCAACAAGAAGCATTTCAGTTTTTAAATCGTTTGCTAAATCGCCGTTTTGGAGAAGTTAATTCTTTACTAATCGAGCGAATTCGAGTTTTACCTATTGAGGAATTAGAGGCACTAGGTGAAGCCCTTTTAGATTTCTCATCAGTTAACGATTTGGTGAATTGGTTAGACCAATTAGGATAAAGCAAAAATCAGATAGGGAGTCGGATTAAAATATCCACTCCTTATTTCTAATGTCTCTTCATACAAGCATAAGACTTAAAAACCTATCCGTCATTTTATCACTATCATAATACCCCAACTAATAAATAGTTGCGTTGAAACAAATTGCTACTGACGGATTAGAACAGGAATTTTACAATCATTTTCTACGCAAGGCAGCCAACTGAGAATGATTGAAATTTACCAACCACTTTTACAACAATACCAACGATATGTAAGTCCTGCAAACAGCGATGGTGTACTCGCCCACTAGAGGCGATTGCTCTAGCCCAACAACTACTGAATTTTCAGAAGGCACTGTTATGAAAGCAATATCCGTTCGTCAGCCTTGGGCATGGGGAATTATTTACTCTACCAAAGACATAGAAAATCGTGGCTGGCCCATCAATTACCGGGGTGATATTCTCATCCATGCAGCGAGAAAGTGTACCAAGAAGGAATATGAAATTGCCTCTATATTCTGTCAAAGCATGGGTGTGTCTATTCCAGAATTAATCTCTCTACGTCGCGGTCAAGTTATTGGCATTGTCACAATAGTAGACTGTCGGTTCTCACAAGTTGCGTCTGGCTGGGGGATGCCTGAGCAATACCACTGGAAGCTGGAGAATCCACGCGAGATTGCACCGATTCCTTACATTGGGCGGTTGGGGATTTTTGAAGTGCCAGATGAACTGGTCAGGAGTGCGTAGGCGTAGCCCGTCGTAGACATCGCCTCATGAAATCAGTCCTCTCACTTTTCTCCGGCATCGGCGGACTCTGCCACCACGGAATATCAGCCGCAGGTCTATCCCACAAATTCCAAGTCCAGCAATTTGTCGAAATCTCCCCTTATTCTCAATCAAAATTGCGTCATGAACAACCAGGAATTCCAATCCACGCAGATATTACCAACTACCGTTGCCAAGAATCAATTCGCAATTCGCAATTCGCAATTCGCAATTATGAATTAGGAGTAAAAAATATGAATCAAAATATTAGTATTGCTAATAGAACTAAAGCTTTGGCAATAAGAATAGTTAAAGCTTGCACTTTCCTAGATGAAAAATCTGGTGTTTGCCGTACTTTATCAAAGCAGTTGTTACGAAGTGGTACTGCGATTGGGCCTAATGTAAGAGTTGCTCAATCGGCACAATCTGATAAAGATTTTCTTAGCAAGCTAGAAATTGCACTAAAAGAAGAAAGAGAAACTGAATACTGGCTGGAAATATTAATAGAGTCAGAACTGGTTGATAAAAGTAAGTTTGAGTCCTTGCTTCAAGAAACTAGAGAAATTGGAAAGATTCTGGTTTCATCTAGTCGAAAGGTGAAAGAGAAAATCAACAAGCTCAATTAATTGCGAATTGCGAATTGCGAATTGCGAATTGGTTTGACCCTCTGGACAGACCAAATTGGAAATCAGATTACGCAAGTACGGTTCTCTCATGAAGACCGAAGCTTTGAACCCGGTATTCGTGAGGTGGCTTTTGGGGTTCCCATTGGAGTAGCCAAGGGAATCAAGGGTAATTACGATGCTCGTCGCGCTTATGGTTTGAGTTGTTCTCCACGGCAAGCTGCGATCGCTTGGAAACGAATTGATTACCTGTGGAGTCTATTGTCCAGTCAGGAGGCATAACCATGATTAACCTTGTCCCGTCGCAATTACCAATTCGCAATTCGCAATTAAAATTACTGATAACTGAAACTTATCACTTAATCAAAGATTAGCATGTTAGCTTTGCACCCCAAGGGCTTAATTTCTAATTTCCTCTGCAATTGCGAATTGCGAATTGCGAATTGGTTTGATGAGGTTTTTACTTTCAGAGATGCGATCGCCCTTGGCGGGGCTTCGCCCATCGCACGAGTGACTGACTATGATTTAGAGAGGGTAGGATTATGAAAATTTACACCTCCGTGGCGAAGTCTGAGGCAAGGCTATTTCCATCTCGCTGTATCCTCAGTCTCAAACAATATTCTTAATTAGCCTTGCTGGGCATTAATGAATTTTTCAATTTCTACAGCTTTAATAAATCTTTATAAGAAGAAAAAATTTCAAAGATAAATAGGAAAGGGTTTTGACGCCGCTAGCTCCGTTTTCCTACGGATTCAGTTAAAGGTGTCATAAAGCTAATTGAAGTAGATCCACAGGAGACATAGCACCATCAACAAACTAATCTAGGGATGAACTATCTTGCTGGCAGGGCACATCAGGTAATGCATTGCTAGGAGTTCAAGCTGGAGCATTATAGTTGTCAATAAATCGTCGTTTTCAGAAATTTCTGTAACGGCGCTCTAAATAATATTTGAGGCACTTTAATGGATAGCATACACGCTGCAATTCTCACTAAAATTCTTACTGATAACGGGTTCATTTCTGGCACTATTACTGAAAAATTTATTCAGTGTCGGACGCCTGGCTATGATGATTACTTACTTAGATTTAGTTGGGATAATAATTCCGAATTAGTTGGGATTGAATTATTAGACTGCTGGGCAAATTCCATAATTTCATCTTGGAAAACTTCTTCCGCCATGATCCATTTAGTTTTGAGGCAGGTACAATTTTTCGTTAGAGAGTATGAAACTATTTGGCATTCATAAGCATAGATACTAATTAAAAGACTACGAAAGCAGGTGCTTTGATTATTTACTTAAGCCAAGCCTACTTAATTTCTTCACGTCAGATGCAGGGTTTGCCTGGTTGTGCAGGCTAGGGCATATTTTAGAACTAGTAAATTGAAAATGAAAGGGACAGCAATGTTTAAATTTTAATCTTTTTGGCTTTAGTTTTTTTCCAACACCGTTAAGACAGTTGAGCACCGTACAGTTAACCAATGAAAAAAGGGTAATTATTCTAATTTTTAACCTTGCAACTAAAGCATAGAAAATTACTTTTGCTCGCAACCAAAGTTAAGGTAATGATCATCATCAAAGGAATAGGTTTGTAAAGTTATTAACGATTAAAGATAAAATTTTGGATAAACTTTACGACATTTCTATATTCGCTCTCTATTTGATTAATCATTTGAGATAGTTCAGCCCATAATTGGTTATCGGCAGAAATTTCTAGACTTTGACACATCATTCCCAACCTTGCTGCACCAATACTAACGCTAGGAGAGCGCAAAGCATGAGCCGCTTTTTGTAGTTTTGTTCGCTCACCATTGGCGGCAGCATCCTTAATCATCTGCATTCTAAGTGGAGTATCTGTTAAATAAATATTCAGCAACTCGGCAACAAATTGATCGCCATCGCTGTCCAACATGGTTTGCAAATCTTGTAAAATACGCAAATCAATTACCAGATGTAAATTGGGAATTTCAAAATTTTCCACAATTGCTTCGAGCGCTTGAGTATCACTTAGATGACTAGTTCGGTAGCTCATAGGTCTAAAAATATACTTCTTATTCTATATAAGACATTTTCAAAACCAGTGTCAATTGTAGAATGACGGACTATTTGCTTGAAACCGCAAATTTTTGTCACCAATCCAAACCCTTCTGCATTATCTGTTGCCTTCTCCAAAGGATACGAAGACAGCTTCAGGCGATCGCTCTGGTGTAAATGCGCTCCAAAATTAAGGCTTAAAACTCATAATGTTTCTCTTTTTAGTTTTGAGTTAATTGTCTTAAGATAATTTCCTAAAGCTGTGCAACGGTTAATTTCATTAGTTCCAAAGAGCTTAGTTATAGTAAAAACGTCACCTATTCAACAAAAATCTCTTGCTCTAAATAGCGGCAAATCTTGTAGTTGTTCTACAATTCCCTTAACAATACGCCCACTGGGAACTTGACCACCGACTTTTTGTATTGCGGACTGCCACACAATAAGCTGTTAACGTGGTTCTAGCTTAGTCATCGGTCGGACTTAGCGTTCGCTAGTCGGCAAAATCTGATCCATTGGATCACATTCTGCCACCACATTCTCAAAAATAACCGCATAAAAGCATGATCACTGCAATATGTGCGATCGCCTTAGCCATCATACATTTGTTCTCAGGTACACTACAATTTATTAGAGCTAAACCGCGTAGTCGTTGGCTCTCATTTGGCAGTGGGGTATCTGTCGCTTATGTGTTTGTCCACATCTTGCCAGAACTGAGTAAAGCCCAAATAACACTCCAAAGCAGTTTGACTATTGGACTTGCTTTTTTAGAGCATCACGTTTATTTGGTGGCACTTTTAGGTTTAGCAGTGTTCTATGGCTTAGAACGATTCGCAAACAAGTCGCGTCAACGCAATCAAAAAGCAGGCAAGGGAGATGTTACTGCTTTAGACGTTTTTTGGATACATATTGCTTCTTTTGCTGTTTATAACGCCTTAATTGGCTACTTGTTAGTACACCGAGAAGAATCAAGTATCAAGAGTTTATTGTTCTATTCTTTTGCGATGGCACTGCATTTTATAGTCAACGATAATGGTTTGCGCGAAAACCACAAACAAATATATGATCGGATTGGGCGGTGGTTGTTAGTAGCTGCGATTATAGTTGGTTGGGTAATTGGCATTGGCACAGTAATTCATCAGGCGGCTATCGCGGTTCTCTTCGCCTTTTTATCGGGAGGTATTGTACTCAATGTCCTTAAGGAAGAACTACCAGAAGAGCGAGAAAGCTGCTTTTGGGCGTTTGCATTAGGTGCGTTCGGCTATGCAATCCTTTTATTAGCTCTTTAATTATTCAATGTCCCGTCTCCAAACATATTAGTTAAAATTTAATTTACAACAGCTTTCAAACGCTTTAAGCGCTGATTCTGTTCTGACCACTTTTTGCAAGCATCTTTAACGATTTTTATCTCTGAGGGCGATAAAAGCTCATCCCCTTGCCCAGAAGCTATAATTTTAGCCGCTATAACCGCTTCTTCATACTCCACACCGTACTTAACCAGTTCTGTGCAAAATATTTTTTCTCTTTCTTCTATTGATGTGAAATAACTACTTGTCATTGTTCAACAGATAATATAAGTCTTATTTTGAAACTACATTAACTAAAATAAGTTTCCGTTTCAAATCCTACGAATTCTATAAATTTATGACTTCTACCTAGAGATACTTGAATAAATATAGTTAATTTGCATCCATAGGGATAAGACGCTGTGAGGGTTTGAGAGCATCAAACAACAGAGATAATTTAGTATAAAGCAATTAACTTGTTATATAAAGCTTATTTGATGCTGCCTTAACTGTTAATAACAGATAATTCTTAAATAATCAATATTTATTAATAATAAATATCCCTGCTGGGGGGATTGTTATGTATCAAATATTATGTGTTTAATGAATTAGTACCTGATTTAACAAGAAAACTTTTCGGTTAATTCTAACCCCCGCTTCCCCAAAAACTTGAAGCGAGGGTTCTTTATAAGTTAGTCGCAGCTTATCAGAGATGTAACTCTCATAAAAGCTATGTTTGGCGACAAGCCGCAACTCTTGGAGACGCTAGGCGAATGCGTTTACGTACCCTGTTTGAAGCTGGTATGCAACTGCTCCCAAAGCCAAAAGCACCAATCCACCCCGCGATTTCTTTTGCCGAACAGCTTCGGATAGATATGCAAGCAAGCTTGGAATAACAGGAGAGCATAAGAAATGCTGAAATTAACTTATACTCAAAGCAGTTTTTATTTAGAATGTCTTACTCTCTCGCCAGAAGAATGGGTTGCCCAGCGAGTTATTTTGGGACTGCGAGTTGGGCAAAGTTTATCAATTCAACCTAGCACCGCCTCTTTTTTGCTTCCTGCTGATTTACCAGGACTAGAAGTGCTTAAGGCTAAGGTAAAAAGAGAGCACACAGGGATCATCACCCTTTGTGCCTGCGATGCGGAATATATGGAAGTCACCCTACAAGGTTCTTGGCTATTAGATAATTCTAAGGATGCTGTAGGTGTGTTTTTCGCCACCATGAGCAATCACACTGAGTTCTTTTTGCACAAACTTTGGCAGGAAGCTGAAACTTGGGTACGGTGTAGATAGGTCATCTGCAATAGTTCTACAGTACTACTAACACCTTTAGAAAAGTTTCTAAAGGCATTAATATTCCGTTATTTTATTGAAGTTGTCAAAGTCTTTCTATTGTAGATTGGCTATTTTCGGTAAGCGTAGTTTTGGTAATCTCCCGCCAATATCAGAGATGGGAGTTTAAGTAAGTTGAGTTATTTAGCAAAAATAACTCAACTGCATTGCGTAAATATAAGACTATCCAACCAAACTCTCGACACTCAAAGGAACCATATCCCCATTCCTGGTCAGCCCTAGCAACATCGGTTCTTGGGATTGAATTAGTTGACCTGTGAGTACACAGCGTTCTTCTTGTTGGGCTGTGGCAGCGATGCTAGCTCGAATGTCGGCTCGGGAAAATCGAGGCTTCCATTCACCTGATTTTTGCTGAACATAATTCCAAAGCACATCTCGAATCAAAGCTTGATATCCCTGATTACCAGCTACTTCTTTGAGCTTGTCTTTGAGTTCTCGTTCTAAGCGGATGCTGGTAACTTCCATATCAGTGGTTGGGGTGCGAACGCTCGTATGCATTACTATTTCTCCTTGAAGATATAGACAAGATATAGGACTAGTATTTGATTTTTGAAAAAGATACGAGAGATTTGAAAAGTTCACAACCCCTCTATCCGGTAGTCCGATGCCAATCAAGCCCAAGCGGAAAACCCGCCAAGGCAGCTAGCTAGCTGGGACTTTTCGCACTTATTCCCCACTTACTTACAGTCATTCTGGCGAATGTATACTGTAAGCCGAGCCACTACTTTGAGAACACATAAATAACTATAGATTAAATCAATTTTTATTGATACATCTGAAGTGAGGCAAATTCGATAATTGTTTCTGAAAATAAAAATATTAAAGAGAAACAGCCCCTTAAAATCATTCTGTTCCCTATCTGAAGGAATATTTTAAGCTGCTATAAGCTCATCGTCATTCATTTTTCTAGAATAATTCGCTTGTATTAAGGGCTACCCTACGAGTTCTGCTCTGGCAGTACAGAAGTAGCTTTTATGCAACTTAAATGCCAATTAGCTTATGACCCTTTTGAAAGCGAAAGCTAATGATTGTTTTTTGGTAGATCAACATTTAAACTAAATTTGATTTACAACAGCTTTCAAACGCTTTAAGCGTTGATTCTGTTCTGACCACTTTTTACAAGCATCTTTAACGATTTTTATTTCTGAGGGTGATAAAAACTCATCCCCTTGCCCAGAGGCTATAATTTTAGCCGCTATAACCGCTTCTTCATACTCCACACCGTACTTAACCAGTTCTGTGCAAAATATTTTTTCTCTTTCTTCTATTGATGTCAAATAACTACTTGGCATTGTTCAACAGATAATATAAGTCTTATTTTGAAACTACATGAACAAAAATAAGTTTCCGTTTCAAATCCTACGAATTCTATAAAGTTATGACTTCTACCTAGAGATACTTAAATAAAGATAGTTAATTTGCATCCATAGGGATAAGACGCTGTGAGGGTTTGAGAGCATCAGCCAACAAAAATATTAAAATATAATTAAATATTTTTCAAAGTCAGCGAGAAACAAACCCAAGGGTAGAAGAGATATTCGCTCAAGTGTTTATACGTAAGCAATTCAGGATTCGGTTACACAATTTCATCAATAAGTTATATTTGATAATCTTTTTCAGAAGCTATACTCAATAGTGCTGTTTAAAACCTGTAATTAACTTGATACATTGGTCAATCGAACGCAAAATTAGCAGTGGTTTCACTGTTGCTCTAATGCTTTTAGCCGCCATAGGTGGACTAGCTTGCTGGAGTACAAAAGAGTTAATTAGTACCGCAGCTTGGGTTGAACATACTCATGAAGTTCTTAAAAATTTGGAAGCTTTGCAGTCTCAACTATCAAGTGCAGAGTCCCAGCAGCGGGGTTTTCTGATTACAGATAACCAGGAATACTTGGATGCTTACTACCAAAATGCCAGTACCCTAAACGAGCAAGTCAACATTATTCGTGAGTTAACAGGCGACAACCCTGTTCAACAGCAACACATTCAAGCTTTAGAGCCATTACTAAAAAAGCGATTAACGCTATTGCAACAAACACTTAATATTCGGCGGCTCAAAGGATTTGAATTAGCACAGCAATTCATTGAGCAAGATGTTGGTCGAAGCGCAAACGACGACATCGGACAAATTATCAATGCTATGGTTGCCGAAGAGAATCGCTTACTCCAAATCCGCTCTGCCAAGGTTAAGTTTACTGCCAACTTCACCATGCTTGTTGTCGGTTCTGGTGGAATTTTATCATTTGGCTTAATCCCTTTAGCTGGAACTGGGATCAATCGTCATATCAAACGGCAAAAGCAGGTTGAAGCTGACCTTGTTAACAGTGAAAAAAAGCTCAAACTTTGGGTGGATGAACTCGAAGAACGCAATAATGAAATTTCTCAATTAGCTGAATTTAGCAATGTCTTGCAAGCCTGTTTTACCCAAGATGAGGCATACACAGTTTTGCCAGAACTGGTAAGTCCCTTATTCCCCAATACTAGCGGTGGTGTATTTCTTATAAGTGAATCAAAAACATTAGTAGAACCCGTAGCCACATGGGGAGATGACTACGCCTACTTCAATCTATTTACACCAACCGAGTGTTGGGCATTAAGACGCGGACGACCCTACTTTTTGAAGGATGCTCAAAGTCACTTACACTGCCAGCATCTTCACCCACCTTTGAAAGGGCAAACCCTCTGTGTTCCGATGATGGCACAAGGTGAGGCGTTAGGCATTCTGCATCTGATCGCTTTTGAGACTGAACAACTAACTTCAACCAAACAACTTCTAGCCAATACTGTTGCTGAACACATTGCGATTGCACTGGCAAATCTCAAACTGCGAGAAACTCTTAAAAACCAAAGTATTCGTGACCCTCTGACTAGTTTATTTAATCGACGCTACATGGAAGAGTCCTTAGAAAGAGAAGTCAAAAGAGCCGAGCGTAAGGGACAAGCGTTTGGTTTGATTATGTTAGATGTAGATCACTTTAAGCGATTTAATGATACATTCGGGCATGAAGCCGGAGATATTGTATTGCGAGAGTTGGGGCAATTGTTCAAGAACATGATTCGCGGCTCTGACATTGCTTGTCGCTATGGCGGCGAGGAATTCATCCTACTTCTTCCAGAGGCTTCATTGCAAATCACTCAACTCAGAGCAGAGCAAATACGAATTGGAGCCAAACATCTCAATCTACAACATCGCCGTCAACCACTTGGCGCTGTTTCACTTTCATTGGGAGTTGCCAGCTTTCCTCGACATGGTAATACTACTGAAACTCTAATTCAAGCAGCTGATGCTGCACTTTACCAAGCTAAAGCTACTGGACGGGATCTAGTTGTAGTTGCAGAGTAATTAATTTCTCAGCAAACAATTGGCAGTATCAATATTCAAGAAAGCGATTTCAGACAATAGGTATAATTGGTAATTAACTTAACCGTATATTTTCGATATAGGTTGAAGGACAATAATCTATATTTTCATATTCTTCAGTAGATTTTCGGACGGAAAATTGATTTTAAACTGTTAAGTATAAGTATAGGGCTTATATATCTTAATTGCCAGCTGATTAGATTCAAAGGAAAAAATGAACTTAACTACTTACAAAAAAAATACAGCGAGTTTTGTAATAGTAGTAGGAATTATGGCTGGCATTGGTATGATCTCCTATCGAAATCTGCTGGAATATCAAAAAAATATTCGATGGGTAACACACACATACACAGTCATTAAAAATACAAAAGAAGTAATTTTAGAAATTAATAATGCAGAAACTGGACAAAGAGGTTATCTGATTACAGGTAAAGGGCAATATCTCCAACCGTATGATATTGCAACTGACAAGATTCCCAAAACACTTCAAGTTTTACGTCAATTGACAAGAGATAACCCTAATCAACAGCGACGTCTTTCTATCTTTGAATCTTTAATTGCTAAAAAACTGGATTCGCTTAAAATAACGGTGAATTTTGCAACAAATAAGAATTTACCCTTGGCGCTACAGAGATTCGACAGTAAGGAAAGTCACAAGCTTTTGCAAGACATTCAAATGCTTGCTAAAGATATAGAAAGCGAAGAAAATCATTTGTTAAAACAGCGAACAATAGACATGAACCTCAGCGCTGCCAACACAAATGCATTTACTAGTTTTGCCAGCATTATAGCTTCTGCTTTAGTTGGTTTAGCAACGTTGTTCACTAACCAAGAACTAGCTAAACGCAAGCGGGTCGAGAATTCTCTCCAGCAGGCTAGTGAACATTTAGAAACTACGGTTAAGCAACGCACAGATGAACTTCTAAAAACTAATCAACAATTGCAAACTGAAATTTATCAGCATGAACACACTCTCAAGGCATTATCACTTCGAGAGAAGGAATTTAAGGCACTAGTTGAGAATGCACCTGACATTATTGCTAGGTTTAATACTCAATTACGCTACGTTTATGTTAATCCAGCTTTTCAAAAGCTTACAAACATTTTACCCCAAACTTTTATCGGGAAAGCTAATAGACAGTTGAATTTACCAGAAGAATTTTATCAAATATGGGAATATAAAATTCAGTCTGTTATTCAAACTAAGCAAGAGAACGAGTTTGAATGCAGTTTTCCCACTACCTCAGGTATAGAATATTACCATACTCGTTTGCTGCCTGAGTTTGCTGCCGATGGTTCAGTAGAATTTGTTATGAGTATTGCTCGTAATATTACTGCTCTCAAACTTGCACAGGCACAATTAATCCATGATGCCTTTCATGATTCTCTAACCGGACTGCCTAACCGTGCTTTATTTATCGAACGCTTGGAGCGTGCTATTGCGCTGACAAAACGACGTACAGATTATAAGTTCGCTGTATTTTTTCTTGATGTAGATCGCTTTAAAGTTGTCAACGATAGTCTCGGCCACACAATTGGCGACCAATTACTAAATGCGATCGCACGAAGACTAGAGACTTGTTTACGCTCTCAAGACACAGTTGCTCGTATTGGAGGAGACGAATTCACAATCCTGCTTAATGATTTTAAAAACTTGAATGACATAACGTTCGTAGTTGAAAGAATAAATGCAGTTATCACATCTGCCTTTAACCTCAATGGACGTGACGTATTTACTAACGTCAGCATTGGTGTAGCCCTTAGTAAAAGTAGTTACAATCTGCCTGAAGAAATCCTACGTGATGCTGATATTGCTATGTATCGTGCTAAGGCATTGGGGAAAGCACGCTACGAGCTATTTGACTCAACCATGTACGCCCAAGCTACAGAGCTAATGCAGTTAGAGATGGATTTACGACACGCAATTGAACACCAGGAATTTATTATTCATTATCAACCGATTATTTTATTAGAAACTTACAAAGTAATTGGCTTCGAGGCTCTAGTACGTTGGCAGCATCCGCAACACGGATTTGTTTCTCCAGACAAGTTTATTCCCATAGCTGAAGAAACTGGGCTGATTGTCCCTATTGGCTACTGGGTAATGCGTGAAGCTTGCCGTCAACTGCGTGCTTGGCAGGAGCAATTTCCTACTAGCCCACCCTTGACAATCAGTGTCAATATTTCCACTAAACAGTTTTCACAACCTGATCTAATAGGACAAATTCGCCAAATTTTGCAAGAGACTGGAGTTGAAGGCAGAAGTTTGAAACTGGAGATTACTGAAAGCGCAATTATGGAAAATACCGAATCTACTACTGCTATGCTCTTACACTTGCAACAGATGAATGTCCAGTTACACTTAGATGATTTTGGCACAGGCTATTCCTCTTTGAGTTACCTACACCGCTTCCCCACTAATGCCTTAAAGATTGATCGTTCTTTTGTAATGAACATTGGTGTTAATGGAGAAAACTTGGAGATTGTTCAAGCAATCATTACTCTGGCAGACAGTCTTAATTTAGATGTGGTTGCAGAGGGTGTAGAAACTGTTGAGCAACTCGCACAGCTTGCAATTTACAAATGCAAATATGCACAAGGATATTTTTTCTCCAAACCCTTGAATAGCAATTTAGCCAGCACCTTAATCGCATCTGGGCTTAACTTTGAGTCAAATTAAATTAACAATTCGCAATTACAAAAATAAAAAATACTTAAATAAAGAGTACCTAAACTTTGTTTAAGTACCCCCTATGCAAACTAATGACTAACCACCCAATAACAGCTTAGTTGCTGTCTTGTTTTTCCTAATCTTGCTTGAGACAGATTACTTACTCATAATTCGTTGGTTGCGCTCCAGGGCAATCCAACTATATCTGACAGTTAATAGTTCGTGAGTAGAAGCTCCCCTAGCTCAATATTGCCTTTGACCAACGCTAATGCTACTTTACTTCTTAGAGTTTTTGTGCCTCGTAGGGTCAACTAACCGATATGATTGGTCAGATTCACTCGTTGGAGGAAACGGATTTCCAGCAGTTGATGTTACCTCTAGCCCGGTGCCTTTTCCATTAGAATTAATTACTTCATACTGTCCACTGATGGGAGTGCGTTCCCCTGGACTATGCAAAGAATATTGAGGCTCATCTGATTGGCTTAACTGTGCAGTAATAGGACTGTAAATTAGAGTGAACTGGCTTTTAATTTCAAAACCTGGAAGATAGCCACCGTGGAACGGAATATCTGACAACTGACTGAATGTGTTTTTAATGGATGAGATTGGTTTAAGCAATTGTGAGTTGTTCTGGCTCCATCTAATAATTTGTGCATCTAGTAATTCTTGAAACTCAACAGCGTGTACTGTCGCATCATCTGAGAAAGTTTGGCTATCTGCAATGATCGATAACTTCAGAGTCAGCAAAAGTATCGTTTGTATTTCTAAAGAATCGTCTACCGAGGTAACTTGCGTACAAGACTCTTCTACATAAAAACCAAATTGGCTTTTAAAATGTGAAAAGCTCGGTGTTTGAAGTTGTTGACTAAGATATGACAACAATCCGGTATCTGGATCTGATAGAATCTGGCGAACTATGGGGATTTGTGTCATAAATATTTTGCGAGTTTTAAATTTAACGTTTTCTTTCCCAACAATTTCATCAGATTCAGCACTTTGAGACATCCATCAAACTGACGAAACTTAGCTCAATCACTCTGCTGATTTACTTAAAACATCTTTCGTGCTGCAATTTGCCAGATAATTGCTTCCATCTCCGACTAAGGGAGCAATCATAGACTGTGGGGGCAATACGGTTTGGTTAAGACATCTCTTTGCCCTTGACAGCAGAGGAGTTTTTGAGCATAGCTATGCGCCCCTATAAATCCGATCAAGACTGAACCTTGAGTTGAAAGGTTCTTTCAAGTCACAGACCTCAATGGTGTTGTGATTCAACTCGTTCAATGGCTCACGGAAAACAGTTGTTAATAAATGAAAAATTTTTAAGTGGTGAAGGTTTCAAAGCAGGCAGAGCTAAATTCATATTAGCAGTTTATATGCTTGGTATTAACTATCTCTTGGTGGATATTAGCATAAGTATATCTGCCTTAATAATACACATGATGATAGTGCCAGTTTTACTTTTTAATAGTGTAAATAAAGATAAGTACTTCAAGAGATAACTAAGTATGGCAACCTTATCTAATCCCACACTATCAATCGATCTTTTTACTAATTCAGAGCCAGATGTCAGTGTAACGGTCGATGTCAGACTCACTTCATTTGAGACTTTTCTTATTGAGAATGAGGTTGGTTTCCAACTCAGAGCTAAACTAGTTAGAGATAATGGTGGTTTCAACGGAGGAGATAATAACTTGTTCTTGTTTCCAACTCAAAACATCACTAGTACAGGGACTTATACTTTTCAATCGACAGAAAGCTTAAGCACCCTGAAGGAAGATAGTGGCTTGCTTAACTCCAGTGATGAGATATTCGCCAATTTTAGCCTCACAAGCACAGAACGAATTTTTCCATTGAATGTATCGATTAACAGCCCTACCATTGAGGTCAGAGCCGTTTCATTTTCTAAATATCTCGAAAAAACAAGGGTTTTAGCGATTAATAATTGATTGTTTTATTACCAGTCTGCCGATAAAATGAACAATCTTAGTATTATTTAAGTGCTTAACGTCACCCCCATTTACATTTTTTTCGCTAACCATCTTGATGAATCCTGTTTGAGGTGGAATGAAACAGCCCTGCCACTGCTTCACTAAAAAAATGAACGCAGATACAGCAACAAATTCAGTTCTCCCGTGTCACTGTCTTCTCAAGTTAAGACTCCCAAAAGTTTTCTGCACCACTAAGCTTCTAGACAATGATGCTACTGTGATCGCGTTTAAGGCATCTATCCGAAAAAGAGATTTATGTCCAATTAATAAATTCTCCAACAAGGGACTCGTATTTTCCATAAATTTGGTGTAACTTGTTAATTCCGTGCAAATTATTTACACCCGACTGACCCCTACTTTCTACAAATCTACTGTCATCCAAATTTTTTGCCAATGCCTTTGAGGGAACAGCCAATGAATACTTCTAATCAGATACATACAAAAAAAATCATCAAAGAATCTGAGAAGCTGCCTTTGAAGCAAATGATGGAAATCGAAAAAGCCGAAGACCAACTTCAAGCAGCTAATACTGTTAAGATACATACAAAGAAAACCATCAAAAAATCCGACAAGCTCACGCTAAGACAGATGAAATTAATCGAAGAAGCAGAAGACCAACTTCTTCAAGCTAATACTGACAATTCTACTGCCCCTGTGGTTGAGGTTGAGGAGCAACCAGTAGCAATTTCAGAGCCTAGAGTTCCTGACTATGTTCCATTCCTTGACAATCCTCCAGTGCAATCGGTGGGCAAATCAGGCTGGCAGATTTCTGATATTTGGCGTGATATCCGCGTTGATGATTTCTGCGGGTAAAAACCTAGTAAAGATAGCTGAAAAAAATACGTTGCTATTGTGTGTACGCATTGTCACAAACAGAAGTTTTCTTTTGATAAAGAAGCCTAAAAGATAATTAACGATAGCACTAAAATTGAATGCATAGACGATGCCTGCGACTCATCGCAGACATCGCAATGGCATCAGGTAGTTGAATGGGTAAACGAAAGAGAAGACATCACAAGACATCCTTCCCTTGGATGCTAGAAGAAAAGAATCTGTTCATTACAAGGACTGGTAACGAAATAGTTACAGATGCAGGATGAGAGAAAATTTCATTTGAAGAAGCCAGAAAACTATTTAGTCCCGAAACTTTTCAAGAGTGGTACGAACTGTTCTTAGAAAATACAGATATCTTGGAAATACTTTCAGAATCTAATACCAAATTATTGTGAAGCTGCATGAAACAGGAGAAGGGTGAAAGGTTTGCCAAGCAAAGGTTTTAGCTTTCTCATTCTATGCAACTTCATAAAAAATTGGTATAACGTCGATATAGATTTAGATGATGAATCAGCACCAGAAATCTTTGAAGAGCTTAAGAGCGATGGCGTAACCGCCATGAGTCGGTGGCGATCGCTCTAGCAATAACGTAGCGTGGGTGCGGCTTACATGCTCTTTCAAGCGATTTATGGACGGATGCTTGGAGCGGGGTAAAGCACCTAACATAAATTGTTGAACTTTATTATTCCTATAGACTAAGGCATCATGTAAGAATAAGTTGTACAAATTTAATCTGGAATAGGCTGTTAGCTTTACTTCCCAGTAAAAAGTGTTCAAGTTATTTTTGCAAGACTCCTAAGGCAACCGCCTGAGCAACTTTTGTAAACTATCTTTGCACTCAGTCAAACTTATAGTTGCATTGTGCCTATAATAAGTTACGGCTAACTATAACTGAAAGTTAGCACCGTGTAAATGGTTATCGCTTGGATCACGCATCAAAGGCGATACCGAAGACAAGCAAAATTTATCGGCAGCGCAATAGTTTCATTCCGTTACCAACATGCACCCTCTGCGATCGCATGTTGGTGAATGTGACTTACACCATAAAGTGACCGTTTTTTCCGCCATAAACTGTCCGCAACGGAGGCTGAAATACTTGATTTGTCGTAGTGCGATCGCTCTGCGAATATTAGGTTTTGAAACCATAACGTGACCGA
>NZ_JACJTR010000031.1 GCF_014698795.1 Nostoc sp. FACHB-892 | reverse complement strand
CAAGGTACGGGGGATTGAAGGGTTACGAGTTGTTGATGCATCGATTATGCCAACTATGATCACAGGAAACACAAATGCATCGGCAATTATGATTGGAGAAAAGGCTGCCGATTTGATAAAAGTTGGAACAAAATTGCCTCAATGATGGTGAAAGCCTCAGATTTCAAGGGTCGAAAAGCGATCGCTGCATTTCATCAGCAAGCTTTCGACACGGTTGTCAACGGAACACGCCTGGAGGGTGAGGTGAATTTCGTCCACTTCCTGAATACTAAAATTGCTCTCATGAACGGAGTTGTCAGGGTAATGCTGCCCGGACAACCCGAAACTTCACCGTCACGAGATTCGATGCAGCTATTCGTCGTAACGAAATGCGACGAAGGTTGGCAGATCGAAGGGTTGCTCAATACCCGGAAGTTAACGCTAGAACGTCAATTCTTCTTAGACGACTTTGACTCCCTGAGTGCAGAGGCTCAACGTCAAGTGACCGACCTCGTTGCAGGTCTCAAAGCGAGTGGAGTAATCACTCCGCCGCAAATTGATGCGAAATAAAACCAATCTCCATCAGGAGGACAATCATGAAACCTCAACTCATTTTCGGAGTACTAACGATCGCAACAGGATTGCTCGGAGGTTCATTCACTCATCCCGCGATAGCGTTAGCGAAGCGGGGCGCTCTTAGCGCACAGCGCTGCTGCGTTCGCCCTTGGCGTCTCCCCTTGGGAAAAGCGCAGATCGCAGACAGCATTCCTCCACAACAAACCTCCCCCATTCTGATCGCCACTGCCTACACTGATTTAACTTTACCTACCTTGCGCCAAGGCGATCGCGGCAGAAACGTGCAATTGTTACAGCGCATTCTTCAAGACAATGGCTTTTTAGGAGCCGCAGGTGTGAGGTTAGGTAATCCAAGAGGGGCGGTCGTCGATGGCACCTTTGGTGCGGTCACAGCGTCTGCGGTACGCGATCTCCAGCGACGATACAGAATCCCAGTTACAGGGCGAGTCAATCCAACCACCTGGGAAGTCCTGGATATGCACGAAAACCCCTATCGATCCCCGCTTCCCTGGAAACAACAGAACATTACACAACCATAAGCCACAGGAGATTTCTAATGAACCGAAAGATTCTTTCAACCAAAATCACAACCACAATCGCAATCATAATTCTGTTCGACGTACTCTTACTGTTCAATTTTCCATCCTTGGCTCAAGTCAGTTCACAAGTGATTCCCAGAATCGAAGTGATTGAAAGTTCTGAAGGGATTCCACCCAGTTACCGTTTAGTCATTAGCCGATCTCAGGACAATGTTTATGTCTTCTGTCCGACTGATTTCGAGCCACAGTTGGACTATCTGCGAAATGTGAAGGCGATTCAATGTAAGCCGTTTACCAGCCCCTAGAACACCGATTCAGTATTCAGAGTCATGACGAAAAACTCGAGTTTTTTTAGGTGTAAGAAGGAAATTGTGGTTGAAATGACCTAAAAATCTGGTTTTCCAGCCTTGCGTTTTATTACTGAATCGGTGTTCTAGAAGTAAACCAGTGAGGGGCAATAGCATAACAACTCACACCACTTTGTTGCTTTGAACAGAGGAGAGATTCAGATGTCAGAGAACAATAAAGCAATTTTAGAAGCGGTAAACGGGGCGATCGCCCAAGGCAACTATGAAGAATTCTTGTCGTTGTGCGCCGACGACACGGAATGGACATTTGTCGGCGACAAGCCCTGAACGGAAAAGAAGCCGTTCGTCAATGGATGGTAACAGAGTATGTGGAACCGCCTTTGAATATCGTTGCGAACTTAATTTCCGTCAATGCGTAAGTTCTAAGAAACTAATTTACAGTCTACGCTTTGGTGGGGTCATCGATGACCCCGTTAATACCTGAACCCATCAACAACTAGCTCGAAGGAGTTTATCCCCATGTCTCACATTTCTTCTAACCACAAGCGAGATCGTGTCCTACCCACGCACGGCTCAGAGCCAACGGTTCCCGCTAAGAGGAGAACCATGCTTGCTCACAAGCCCCACATCCGAAGCTCGTTAATGATTGGGGCGGTAATACTGGTTCTTAGTGCCTGCGGCCAGCCCATATCCGGGCACCCGTCAAATCCGGGGGAGATCCCGGTAGGATTAGAACGATTTTACGACCAGAAGCTGACCTTCGGCTCGTGCGAGGGCTACGCCACCACGGATGCCGACGCTAAGAACTTCGCCAACGACACTTTCGAATGCGCCCGGCTTGAGGTGCCGCTCGACTACCAGAACCCCGGCGGGCGAACCGCGCAGATTGCACTGCTGCGCGTACCGGCAAAGGGCAAGCCGAGCAAACGAATCGGCTCCCTGCTGCTCAACCCAGGCGGCCCCGGCTTGTCCGGGATGAGCTACGCCCCCCTGGTGGCAAAGGACTTGGCCGACAGTCCGATCAGCAAGCAGTTTGATTTGATCGGGTTCGACCCACGCGGGGTTGCGGCCTCGACACCAGCCCTAGACTGCTTCACCGATGCCGAACGAGAGGCCAACTTGTTGGTCAACCCGATCAACTCCGGGGGCAAGGACTACACCGACCACCAGACCCGTCAGTTGTACCAAAAATGCGCCGAGCGTTCCGGCGGTGAGGACGTGCTGGCTCACGTCGGCACGCGCGATGTCGCCCGCGACATGGACGTACTCCGCGCGGTGCTCGGCGATGACAAGCTCTCCTTTTTTGGCGCCAGCTACGGTACTCGGCTCGGCGCGATCTACGCCGAAACCTTCCCGCAGAACGTGCGGGCCATGGTGCTCGACGGCGCGGTCGACCCCACCACCGGCACCACCGAGCGTCGCCTCGTCCTGTTCGCGGGTTTCCAGCGTGCCTTCGACAACATGGCGGTCTTATGCGCTAAAACCCCGACTTGTCCGCTCGGCACCGATCCCAAGCAAGCTACCGCCGCCTTCCAGCAGCTCGTGCGGCCACTGATTGATAAACCGATCATCACCGCAGACGGACGCAAGGTCACTTACACCGCCGCAATTGGGGGCGTGATCACTGGGCTTTATAACGATGTAAGCTGGCCTGCGGTGATTCTAGGCATCACTGAACTCAAGGCCGGAAGCGGTAAAACCCTGTTGTTCTTGAGCGACATCCGCAGCCAGCGCAATACCGACGGTAGCTACAGCAATAACAATGAGTCCCTGGTAGCCATTAACTGCCTCGACGAGGAACGCCACACGCCTGAGCAGGAGAGCGCAACGACGCGCGACATTTTCAAGGTTGCGCCCTTCCTAGACACCGGTCGACCCGTCAACGCCCGCGACCTCTGTGAGCATTGGCGCGTGAAACCCACCCTCGGCTACCCCTATGCCCAGAACATCAAAGGACTCCCTAAAACTTTGGTCGTGTCGGCCACCCGCGATCCGGCCACCCCGCACGAGGGCGGCATCAGCCTCGCCAAGACGCTCGGCGCGAGCCTGCTGACCGTCGAGGGCGAACGGCACGGTGTAGCCCTCACCGCCGGCAATGCGTGTATCAACAACATCGTCGCCGACTACCTCATTGGTCTTAAAATCCCCGCAGACGGCGCTCGCTGCGTTCTTTAGGCGCGTTGGGACTAGTTCGCGTTTACATTCGTGCAGAACTTGGTGAATACATGAATACCATTGCCCCTATTTTTTCTGAGTTTGTAGGTGAGTCTCATCCTGCTGTGACTGGAATTGGGGTCGCTTCTCTGGCATCACCAGAGACTCTTGTTGAAATTGAAGCAGTAGCAAGCGTTAAATAGCCGAAGAATGAGGGTCGTCCTCGCTCTACAGTTTTTGTCCAATACTTAACCAACCGACAAAAGATATGGAACAGAATCCAATCACTCAAGTTTTTGCTGCTCATCTGGCATTAATTGGAACGGATATTCAAGCGTGGTCTGATCTCTTGGCTGAAGATGCGATCGTAGAATTTCCCTATGCTTATGCTCTGGGTTTGCCAAGCCGATTAGAAGGCAAACTCGCTATCTATGACCACATGAAAAACGTAGTTGCACAATTGCAAAACTGGGTCTTTACGGATGTTCGTGAATGTCAAACATTGATTCCAAATGTTCTGTTCGCTGAATTTCATGGGGAAGCTGTGTTTGTGGCGACGGGTCAGCCCTATCAGCAAGACTATGTGGTGCGCTTAGAAACAAAGCACGAAAAGATTATTCACTACCGCGAATACTGGAATCCGGTTGCGATTCTTGCGATAACGGGCAGCAGAGAAACTTCTCGTCCAGCTTTAAAAATAAAGTTATAGAGAGAACAAAGATGAAAATTGTAATTGCAGCTGCATCTGGTAACATTGGACGACGCATCGTAGAAAAAGTCATCCAGGCAGAAGCCGAAACGATTCTCTTAGCCCGACATCCAGAGAATTTGGCAGATTTTGTTACTCAAGGTGCGATCGTTGAGGCGATCAGCAGTGATGATGCTCAAGGGTTGATAGAGATTACCCAGCAGGCAGATGCTTTGTTTTGGCTAACGCCACCGAAGCTTGATGTGTCTAACTTGAGTGATTGGTATCTTCAAACAGCAAAGGCGGGCGCGAACGCTGTATCTGCCAATGGCATTGCAAGAGTCGTGAACATTTCAAGCATTGGTGCGGGTGCAAAACCAAATCTGGGCACAGTCTCATTGAGTGGAAATGTTGAATCGATCTTCAATCAAACGGCTGCCAATATAGTTCACTTACGTCCTGGCTATTTTATGGAGAATTTCCTGGCGCAAATCGAGACGCTCCAAAGCGATGGCACGGTTCGGTTTTCTTATCCGAGTGACCATGATATTCCCTGGATTAGCACTGATGATATCGGAGATGTGGCAGCATACTATCTCCTGAATCAGCGTTGGGCAGGACAGTGGACTCGTAATTTGATGGGGCCCGAAAATCTAACATTGCTTGAAATATCTGCTATCTTGTCGCGAGTGCTGGGCTATTCGATCGAATACACTCAAGTCAGTATTGAATCATTCCAGCAGCAGTTTGCAGAAATGGGCGCGACTGCTGAGGTTCAGCGCGAAATGGGTGATTTGTTCCGTGCGCTTGGCGATCCGGATGGAGTTTATGCTACAGCACGAACCCCGGAGGCAAAAACACCCACAACATTTGAGCAATTTGTCAAAAACAAAATTCTTCCCAATCTCGTAAGCTATCAAGCAAGGCAACACTTTTAAGCAAGTATTGCTAACGTTGATGGGTTAAAGTTTATGAGATCAGGCATAGCTCTTTCAATTACTTACTCATTTTCTGGGATCGCTTCAACGCGATTAAATTCAGATTTTGAGGGAGAAAACAGATTTAAACGCAACACTCCCCAATACTTTTCGGATAAGCCTAACAATCTCTCTTTTGGTCTGGGAAAAGGTTACTGGGTTTGGGGGAAAAACTTGAATTCACCTTTCCCCCTTAACCGAAAAGTATTGGGTTCGTTTCTTGCAACGTTCAATCGCTCTTATGTCAACCCGTTTCTTAATTATGCTATTCCTGATAACAATGCTATCCCAACACCTAACGAAGTGAATGCATTGATTCATGCTTATCAGAGGCGTGGGCGAAAACCACGTTTGGAGTACGTTACGAAATTAGCACCTGCTGTTGAAAAAATACTAATATCGGCTGGTTTTGTGGTTGAAGGGCGTTTGCCACTGATGACTTGTATTCCCCCTTTAGAGCAATTCCTGACCATACCTGAAGGTATAGAACTGCTCATGCCCGTTTCGGATGAACAAATATTGGCTACTGTTACAGTGCAAAACGAGGCTTATGGAGAATCTTCGCCAAGCCCTGAAGATGCCCAACGTTTACGAGCTAACATAGCAGCAGGTACAATTGCGGTACTTGCTCGTGTAATAGCTACAGGGGAATCTGTAGGCGCTGGAATTTGTTCTGTGCCTCTTAATCAGACCACAGAGATTGCTGGGATTGGTGTACGTACTTTTTTTTCGGCGGCGGGGTGTAGCAGGAGCCTTGACAACTCGGTTAGTGCAAGAGGCTTTTAACAAAGGCGTAACAGTAGCTTTTCTCATGGCAGCACATGAGGCGGAGGAGCGAATTTATAAACGCGCTGGTTTCTCTACAATTGGCGAAATTTTGCATATTTCGCTTCCATGCAAGTAGATTTAAATTTACGAGTGAGTTTTGTCATTCTAATAATTTTTTACTAATTGGAGTGATGAGCGCTACGTTGATGGGAAATCTGGCGGGAGGATTTGGTTTGGGAGCTTTTGTGTTGCAGAACCACTCTTGAATTTTATTCTTATTGCAGTCTCAGCCTTTAAAGCACCTTTTAACCCATTGGACTCACGTTAATCTGCTAAAGCAACAAATAATCTGTTAACTAACAATATAAAACTGTCGATTTTTCTGGAATAGAAAACAAATCCGTTGAATTAATAATAGGGAACGAAGAAAAACTTTGTTAGTGCCATTGGAATAAATCTCAAAACTGCCAGCCTCTGGTTGCACGAATGAAATGCACTCTAACCCTACGGATAGTAATTCTGGAGTTTCTGTTAATACAACCTGCGAAAAATCTGCTCGTCGCAGCCCTCAATTAAACCTTAAGAAATAATAAATGGAAATTTTTTACAAACAAAGTAAAATTATGTTTAAATTCAACAAACAACTGGCTACCTTAGTATTTTTAACACTAGTTGCAACTGACATAGTTTTGCCAGCCGTTGCTACTCAAGATCAAAGCCCAGCAGAACAACTATGTCGTTTAAGACCAGGTATTAATCCTGTTTGTACAGTGTTGGTAACTGCCCCAATTGGAGTCGCCATCCGTTCTGGACCTGGTTCTAATTATCAAAAAATTGGTGCCATCCCTTACCAATATGATGTCAATGTCAGAGTCAGCAAGTCTTCTCGCGAATGGGTAAAGCTTGCTGATCGTCCTGGTTGGATTCATTCTCATTACCTACAAATGGCTGGAGACTGAAATACAAAATACACTGCATAGATTTGCTCTGATTGCCGAAAAGAAAGTTAGCTAGAATTTGACCGATTGCAGATGTAAGCGCTCACGCTTTTATTTTTGGGAATTATAACAGCAGGAATTGCCATCTGAAAATTAGGCTTGATTTCAACTGTTGTCGTAAAGTTGAGATAAATCAAGTAGTCTATTTTGTTCTTTGGTGTCAGATACCTATCCTCTATGTACAAATCGCCCCCAAAGCATCTGCTTGAAACTATTTATCAGCAACTACTGCCTAGATTACAAATTGAAAGTGTCAATCCCCATAATCCCATTCAGATCAGCTATCTTCCACAACCTTGGCAGTTGCTTGGCAAAGGAAATTACGCCGCAGTAGTGTATCATCCCGATTACTCTGAGTGTGTAGTTAAAATTTATGCCCCAGGACGACCGGGCTTTGAAGAGGAAGTAGAAGTCTACCGTCGTCTAGGTTCTCATCCGGCATTAAAAAGGCTTATTACTGGTTATACCGTCCCGTGTTGCGCCCACTTCGACTCCGTGTGCCATACTCTGGCTTAGATATGCTCCGCAAAAGTTATCGTCTGGCAACCTCTTTCAAAACTTCCTGCTGTCAACTAGTCCTAAGATTAACTCGTTTTAAATGTTTAAAACGTTAGGTCTAATGTCAACATTTCCACGCCCTGTGAGGCTGGATGTTGTTTGCGGTTCGTACCAAAAACACAGTAGCCTACACCAGCCAGTTTTTGAGGAATTAACTGCCCAAACCCAGATGATGCACCAGTAACTAGCACGACCTTTTTGTTAGTCATCTGTTTTCTTTTTTAGAATATAACAGGACTTACGCAACTGGCACAATGCGATCGCCAGTTCATAGTACATGAGTATTAATTGAACCTGATTTTGAAAGCCTTGTCTTCGTAATAGAAGTCGCTGTCTTGGAAGCAAAGCATGAAATATTCATGAGAAAATAGGTAGAGGTTGTATTAGATAAATTTGCTAAGGGTAATGAGATTTACTAAGCTTAGTTACTGTCAATACTTATTAAGTAGTCAAATTAATTATACAATTACCAATTTGGCAGAGCATTTAGAGAGTATTAGTCATGATGCCATTAACTATTATTTGAAAAGAGAGAAATTAACACCTCGTTTACTATGGGATAACGTAAAAGAGCTAGTTGAACCTGATGACAATGGTTACATAATATTTGATGATAGCGTTTTAGATAAAAGGTATTCTGAAGAAATAGAAATAGTCAGAAGACAATATAGTGGTAATGAGCATGGTGTCCTTAAAGGCATTGGTGTCGTTAGCTGCGTGTATGTCAACCCTACACTTCAAAGATTTTGGGTCATAGATTATCGAATTTTTAATCCTGATGTCGATGGTAAAACTAAGATAGACCATGTGAAAGACATGCTCCAAAGCCTTGTGTATCATAAGCTTTTACCATTTGATACTGTTTTGATGGATACATGGTATGCGGTACACAGTTTAATGCTATATATTGATAGCTTAGACAAAATTTATTATTGCCCTTTAAAAAATAATCGTTTAGTTGATGATACATTTGCTCAAGAAAAATATAAACGGATTGAATTATTAGAATGGAACCAAGAAGAATTAGACTGTGGTAAAATAATAAAAATTAAAGGGTTCCCAGCTAATAAAAAAGTGAAACTATTCCGGGTTACTGTTTCTACCAACAGAACGGATTATGTCGCCACTAACGATTTATCTCAAAGTTCCACGGATGTTGTACAAGAGGTGTGTAAAATTCGTTGGAACATAGAGGAGTTTCACAGGGAAATTAAACAACTAACTGGCATTGAATCTTGTCAGTGCCGGAAGGCTAGGCTTCAAAGAAATCATATTGCTTGTGCAATGTTGGTTTGGGTTAGGTTAAAGAATTTAGCCTATATAACTGGCCAAACTATCTATCAAATCAAGCATAATTTGCTTTCTAATTATTTAATTCAGCAACTGAAACGCCCAAGTATTCTTATGTGCTTGGTTTGATTTAAATTGTCGCGTGTCAGGGCTGCGCCCTGCCCGCTATTTGTGCCAGTTGCGTAAGTCCTGAGAAAATAGCGATATTAGCGCTAATGCTGAGAATAGTTTTGGTGGTCAAGTACTTGTCAATGCTTCGGGCATCTTTGGCGCAGAGTTTCGTGACAGAGCCACGCCGTTAAGTGACATTACAGCTAGTTCTGCTCGTGGTTCTGAGTTTAATGGTATAGTGCAACTCAACACGCCTGATGTTAACCCCTCTCAAGGCTTAACTGCTTTGCCTACAAACATCATTGATACTTCAGAGTTAATTGCCAATAGTTGCATTGGACGGAGTAAACGGCCAGAAGGGAAATTCATTATTACCGGGAACGAGGGCTTGCCAGTGATGCCAGATGATCCCTCAATTGCACCCTATCAAACTTACCAGATACCAACTGTCACAAGCACAAATATCTCAACGCCACAAGAAAACGCTTTCGACTTGGAAAACTCTGTTGCTGGAGGTAAACCTCACAATTTTCCTAAATCTGCACCACTGATTGAAGCTCAAGGATGGATCTACGGCACTAATGGTGAGGTGATTCTTACTGCTTCTGCACCGACTGTCGCTCCTGACGGCTCTTGGTCACAATTGCCTACTTGTTCCGGTGACTAAATCATGTTTTTTAACTTTATAAATTAATTTTCCAAAATTGGAAAACTAATTTCCTGTCTTGACGATGTGTGTCTCTTCAAATTTCTCTATTGTAAAAGAGTACAAGCAATTCAATGAACAGCGTAGCTAAATAAAGGTTTGCTTAAAATCATAGCATTGTCCAATGCAGCAAGTAGCTAAATTTGTTTCATTCAATCCGCTATGAATTTATGCAATTTAGTACTTAGCCTTCCGGTGTCAGACTGGGAGAAACTAATACCTGAAAGTTTTTTAGGGCTTTATTTTCCAGCTTTTTGCTTGAAATTCTAGTTTCTATTAGAAAATAAAGCTTCAAAACTTGACTAATTCAAAGTTTTAGAATCAGGAAAAATACAGCCGATAACAAGTTAATATACAGCAGTTACTCAAAAACAGGTAAAGCAAGATTATGGCAACAATCATAGGTACTGATGGAAATGATATTTTAGTAGGAACTGCTAAGGATGACAGATTCATCGGCAGTGCAGGTAATGATACGATTGCTGGTGGAGATGGTAGCGATATTATTGATTACAGTGACTTAGGACAACCTGTAATGATTCAACCAGCAGGTTTCCAAAAAGGTACAGTTGGAACTGACACACCTAAAGATGTAGTTGAAACCCTGATTGGTGCTACTAGACAGGCTAACAGTATTGATGCGACTATTGATGCTACAAACGTATCAATCATAGCTGATTTATCTAAAGAAAAACTAGAAATCAAAGTTGCAGGTTCAACGCGATTTGCAGTTGCGGTGAAGAATTTTGTAGATGTAACTGGTACAAATCAAAATGGCATAATTACTGGTAATGCTGTTGATAATCAATTATCAGGCAGTGGTGGTAATGATATTATTAGAGGTAGTGCAGGTAATGATTCCTTAAACGGAGAATCTGGTACTGATACGGCTGATTACAGTAAAATAGATGTAAGCTCTACCATTTTCATTGATGGAACTCTTAAAAAAGGTGGCGGATTAGGTACAGATTTACTTTTTAATTTTGAAAACGTTGTTGTTGATGCTAGGGCTGCAAATAACACTATAGATGCCTCAATTTCTTCTTCATCGCCCTTTATAATTGGAGATGCATCAGTTAACGCTAACCTTGAAACTCAAAGCTTCATAATTAATAATCTTCCTAGCGGAAATACAGCTGGGTTCACATTTATAAACTTTGATAATATCAAAGGTACAAATCAAAGCGACACGATTGTTGGGGATAAACAAAAGAATCTGCTATTTGGTAATGGCGGGAACGATACACTTTCTGGCAAGAGCGGAAACGACACACTCGCTGGTGGGCTAGGTACAGATACTCTCACTGGAGGACAAGATGCAGATAAATTTATTTTTACCAGTGTATTAGAGGGTGTTGACATTATCAAAGATTTCAAGGCTGTTGAAGGTGACAAAATCCAGGTTTCTCAAGCAGGGTTTGGTGCTATTTCCACTAGCGACTTCAGTTATGATCCCCTAAATGGTTCTTTGTTCTTCCAAGAATCTAGATTTGCCATTGTTGAAAATAAGCCTATTGGTTTTCAAGCTAATCTAGACATTCAACTAGTTTAAACTCAGGGATTGTGTAAGTTTGATCCCATAGGGGGACTTAAATAAAAATGGTTCTTCATTACTTGTTATGCTAATGTAAATGGTTTTATAGGTTTAAATGGATTATCTGTTAGTAATCATGATAATAAACAGAGAGAAAAAGCAGAGGTGGATTTTTTAGTTTTTTATAATCAAAAATGTATGATTATTGAAGTTGACGGAGTATATATACCATAAACAGACATACCACAAGAATTGGGATTGTAAGAGAGATAGAGTATTTTTACGGCAAGGCATTTCTACAGTCAGATTTTCAGCAGAGCAATGTTATGAAAATCCCTCAGCAGTTGTTGAAGAATTTTTACAGTTATTTAATTAAACTGGAAGAAAGTATATGAGGTTTAATATGGAGATCAAAAGTACTACGACATTCCTCTTTCCCCTCTTAATTATCTACCTATATCAAATACCCTTAGCTAATGCCAGTTCCTATAAAGAAAGCTTTAAGGGGCATATTAGGGAATCCTTAATTAAGAATTCAAACTACTACGAGGATCTAAAAGTCAGAAAATTAGCAATTCAGGATGAGATAGGGGTTAATGCCTGTTTGAATGCTATAAATAATCTGGTCTATGATATAGCCACAAAAGAGGCAGGAAGTCCGAGGATAGTCTCTTACTATCCAGGTAAGGCGGTTCTAAGTTTGCGTGAAATAGGTACAAGTTTTATAAAGAATAAAACTAAAGAATTGGCCGTGAGTTTTGAATTTGAGGCTATTATGAACTCAGATCAATACCAGTTAAGTTACGCACAGAACATAATAAAAAACTGCCCCGGCATAGGTGCAGTCTCTTATGACAAGTATGCTACTGATTGGATTGAAGTCTTTGGCATTACTAATAAGGAAGGTAATGTAGCTCAATGGAATGAATGCGATACAGAACCTATGCCAACAACAATCCCCTGGGGTGTTGCGTGTAATGCAGTAGGCTTAAAGCCTTAGCTAACAATATAAGATGTGTTACAAGTACAACTCAGCACTTAAAAATGGGTCTTTTGGAAAAATGAATGTTTATGGGCAAGTTTGAGGTAAGACTGTGGTTAATTTATCGCTCATTTTTAAACTTTCCATGCTTCCACATTCTAGAAAATATTTAGAAAAAATTAAATCTTGCTGAAGAGACAAAAAGACTCTATTTTTCAGAGGTACTTGAAGATGCGAGAATACCGGAACTTGACCGGAACTCGACCGGAACTCAACGGTCAGTGTCACGAATGTTACTGGTTAACGTTAATAACGCTAAAACCATCTTTTTCATTTCCGCACAATCGCTTAGTGTCAATCAATTGTGACAAGGCATTCCTCAAGTAAAGAACACTCTTTTTCTCTTCACCCCACTTGCGGCTGTTTCTGATAGCCGCAAAAGAAGCTGGAGGATTAGCAGTAGCTGCAACGATCGCCACAATTTGGTCTAAATCAGCCTCAGAAATACTGCTTTCTTCTACTTCCAGAAATTCCACTTCTTGATAAGGCTTTGAAAAAATGGACTCCAGATGATTAACTGCGTCTGATGGGGCAATCTTCTCTCCTCTGGGTATGACTGCCCTTTCATGCTGTTGAACTAATTCTGGGAAGAATTGAAGTAATGTTCTAGCTGGATCTGGTTGCCCATTGCCTGGGTGCAAATGGGTCTTTAGCCATCCGGGAATCATGCCCAGATTGCCACCACTAACAGGTTCTCCAAAGTTATTAGGGTTGGCTTTGAAATATTCTCCACTAGCAACATTCATTTTGCGTAGGCCACCAGCGCTAACCGCTTGAGCCACACAACCAATAAAGTTAACCGATTGCTTAAAAGTATCTGCCAACCCAGCCGTAGCTTTACCTACAACGCTTGTCAGGTTAGAGCCATGCAGCACGATAATTAATGTACCACCAGACTTGGCGAAGCGAGAAAGTAAATATTGAATCGCCCAGGTGCGATCGCTTTCCTCTAACAATGACAGCAACCGCATCGCCTCATCAATTACTAGCAGTAAGTTTTTATGGGAGTAAGGTTCGCTTCCATCTAAACCCTTAAGAAAGTTCAATAAATCACGAGCGACGAGTTGATCAGCCCCATCCGCATCAATATCCGGGTATTTAAGGGCAGAGGTTAAGTTGCAAGCAAAGGGGTAAACGTCCACGCCGGCTGTAAAGTATTGGGTGTTCAATCCGGGGTCAAGTGCAGTTGATAATGTTGCCAAGATTGCTGCTAAGGTTCCCTTGCCACCTCGCTGAGTACCAGCGATCGCAATGACTTGAGAACTCATCATATTCTCTACTTGGAAACCACTTTTCGTTAAAGCAGCGATGAGTGCGTTTGCCCTATTAATCAGAGGGAGATTAATTATAGTCTCTGGTGCAAGCCCATCAGAGGAAGATGGTTGTAACTCTGTCGGTTCAGAAAGCTCCGCAGCTTGGTTCATTTTGCCAACATCTACCTGTGGCGATTGAAACTGCTTGATATCTACGGTCGGTGGTAATTGGATTTGAGCCTGTGCGATGGCACTTATCTCCGATCGATTCACCCGGCTGTCAATTGTCACATTCTGTAAATGGAGAGCCATGCTTTCATAAGTCGGTAGCTGACGGCCCTTAAGCTTGCCAAACCAACCAAACATCCAGCGATAAGCGTAAAAACGTTTTCCTGGTTCAACTTGGTTCAAATACTGCCCAATATTTTCAAACTCAGCATGAAGAAAAGCGTATTCTTCTGCTGATTGTCGTTCTAGAAATTTAACAGTATTGGCAAGATGATCCGCTTGATAATTGCTTCTAGCATCGTAATCCCCAGCACGAGTTAGAGCATCTACAAAATTACCACGCACAAAAGGCAAAGGCGCAATTTCTTTAGTGCGGTTGGAGTGTTCGACAACAAACCATAGCCACGCAGCACCACCGACTAAACCACCAACTAGCGCCAAAGGGTTCACCGCATAACAAACCGCTCCGATCCCAGAAGCCAACAAACCAAGTACACGGGTCATGTCTGCTTCATTCTCAGATGCCCGTGCCATTTCAAATAATTGCTCTTTTCTCTCTTGCAGCCATTGAGCGATATTCCCGGCTTCCAAGTGAGACAAGCTAGGATATGATTCGCGTAAATGTTCAGTTTCTTTAGTTGTAATTTTTGGGATATTGTTACTTTGCATAAAAGAAATGCCCTGTTGATTGAGTTAAGAAGCCGCTCGACTGAAGAGGCTCTTGGTTGGGGGCAGGGAGCGTGGGGGAATGACCCCAACATCGAGCCGTGAAATGAAGAGGGAAACACGGGTTTGAGTCCCCCAATAAGAGTTAAGTGGTTCTCGAACAGGGAGAGGTTGAATCTCAATTCTTTTCTATCTCCCCAGCTAATAGCTCCCTTGCCTCTTTGTTGAGCGGCGCTCACTTTAATCTTTGGTCAACCGCCAGATGGCGAACCCAATTTCACCAGCCATCATTGTGCCGATGTTAAACAATATGCAGCCCAATATCATCAACGGGGCTGTGTAGTCGAATGGGTTACGAGCTGCAAAGGTAGTGACAATATCGAACACCCAAACCGCAATTACAACCAGCCCTGCACTAGAGCGATCGCGTGTACCTGCGGTTTTGTAATCCGTCCAGAGTTGACCTACTAAGTCAATCTTGCCACTGGGCTTGGTTTCAAGCTCATAAACCATGTGGTCTTGAAGTTCCCGTCGTGCTGAGTCTGGGTTCTTACCGCGTAGGGTGTGGGCTTCGATTACCTGAACACCCACAGAAATCATGAATGCCAGGTAAAAAAACGGGTTGAACAGTGCAAACGGCACATTTAGCCAATTCCAAGTCGGCTCAAACCACGGGCATACAGGCGGGGCTTGAAAGATTAATTGCCAAGTTGAATCAGCACTAATCATGGAACCGCCGATAAATAAAATCCCGCCAACTAACGCACGACCCGCACCTCCATTAGCAACAAACTGATTGACGATGGCGGCGGCAGCCCTAATGGGTAAGCCGACAATCATCACAACAGCCTTGGCACAAAAATCAATGATTTCACCAAGCGATCGCTTCTTATCTTTGGGCTTACTATCGCTGTTACCAGTGCTGTTACTTTCTGCACCTAATCCCATTACTTCCTCCTACTTTGTTTAATATTTTGAACGCTTTTACAAATCCCTTTAGCTTTGTGCTTCCACTTCCAAATTCCTTCTTCAATCCGCCCAATACACCTACCCGTTGCGTCAAAAACATCAACAATCTCATCATCTTGATAAAAGGTTGTGTCTGGTCTGGGATTGCGTTTACTGTTGTCAATGTAATTAGTAATTCTCAACTTGCGACTTGTGGGCATGACTCCCGCCTCATATAGAGCATCACTGGTTTTTGCCCGTTCTTCTATGCGGGAACGTTCTAATTCTTCTGAGGCTTTTAGCCGTTGAAGCTCTGCATAAGCCCCCAACTTGGGTACTAAGGGGATGATTACAGGCAATATGCAAATGCCAACACCAGTCAAAGCTAAGTACAGTTGTTTCTTATACATGAGACTGCTGTGCTATAGCGCGTTCTTAGTACAAATTTTTCCCATGTTTCACGCCGGAAATGCTGTTTCATGGTGTTTCACGCCCTGAAACATTGATGAAACCGTTGAAACTGTTTCATGAAACAGTTCTGTGAAACAGTTTTATGAAACACTCCCGCCCATAAAGGCTTTCGAGCAAGGAATTGTCTGGTGTTTCATGTTTCACGTTTCATGTTTCATGCTGGGAGAATGCTGTTTCATGGTGTTTCACGCCCTGAAACATTGATGAAACCGTTGAAACTGTTTCATGAAACAGTTCTATGAAACAGTTTTATGAAACACTCCCGCCCATCACTATTACTTTGATGCCCGTCTCAGAAATGTCAATCCTGCACCAACAAGTAATGCCAAGGGAATGAATATCCCGCTACCAATTAATCCAGTAGCGACAACGCTACTAACGATATATGCACTACCACCTAAAGCGCCAATAACTGAAGTAGCAAACAATCCCGTACTGAGAATATCCATGTCCTGATTTTTCTTTTGATGAGTTAATAGCTCTTGAAGTAATCGGATTTCGGCAACAGTGGCAACAGTTTCATTTTGGATCTCTAGCAATGCCGCCACTGTTTTATAAGCTTCTAAAATCGGATCTGTGTCCCCATTGAACTGACTCTCTCCCGTAACGAATTGAGTCGTACTTTGAGTTGTTCTTTTTTTCGGATTGACTCCCCCAGTCTTGTTGAGGCTTCTTCTGCCAAATTAATCAAACTCTGATCTATCTCAGTAATCTGGTTATCAACTTCCAACATCGATTGCTCGGCAAAGGCATCCAATACCGTCCCCTTGGCTCCAATCAAGGATTCCATGAACAACAAAGCTCCTGTAACACCAGTCGATGCACCCAAAATCTTAGATTGCTCATTTTGAACGGCTATAGCACCAGAAATAGTCTCTTTATCAGCCGCAGTTAACTTGTATGAGGCTTGTTGAATAGCTTCGTCAGCTCTGGTGATTGTGGCTTCGGGTACATCTGCTATAGGTGACTGTTGAGGTTGTAATTTCTCACTATTAGTAATGTCTCGAAATCTAGCTAAAATCTCCTCTGGAACTTGTGAATCGACCGTCCATTTTTGCTCTGGATATTGACGGCGCAGCTCATCAACTACCTTCCCTGGTACTTTGTTGAGAGCTTGTGCAAATTCTTTAACAATCATGATTTAGGCTCCTAAAAACTTTTCGGGGTGATTTTTTAATTCAATTGCCAGCTTCTTTAAAGAACCCTTGGCTAAAACATAACTTCTGATTCTTTGAAGTACAGGTAAATGCCAGTTTGTCAACTTTGCTCGTCCGTTTAGCCCTCCATTATCTTCGTCCCGAAAATCTTCAAATTCTGGCAAGTACAAAGAAGCTAAGTCTAAATACTTTTGGAACTGTCTAATTCCAACTGATGGCTCCAATTGTCTGGCTGCCTCCTCTCGTGTTAACAATTGTTCAACTACACAGCTTCCTTGAATTAGCAATGGTTTCGGCTCCTAGAGTTCCGACTGAGTTCCGACTGAGTTCCGACTGAATTCCGGTTGAGTTCCGATTGAATTCCGGCACTGCTAATACTAATAATAAAAACCCTACCGGCTGGTGAGTAGGGTTTTTCTAATGACTTAGCGTCAGGCTGACGCTAAGTAGCTGATAATAATTTATGGATAGCTCCAAAATGATTAAGTACCTGTGGTTTTGGCTGTTGATACCTTGTACTACTTTCGTCAGCTAACCAATGACTTATTGTTTGTTCAGGATAATCACTAAGCCTATGCATCAGGTATATAGATGCATTGTGAATTATTTTGAATTCTCTTGGATGCATTGGTTCAATACCAATGTTTTGTACCATACTGCGATCGCTCCTAGTGTAGGGTTAGTCTGTGGTAGGGAATAGCCTTCCGTGTTGAAAAATCTTTGCTTGATTTCTAGACTTTTCCTGTTTGTTGTTTGATCATCTGCTCCACGTCATCAATTGCGTTCACTATTTCTCCTAAAACATTGAAAGCATCGTTTAATACCACATCATTTGATGTAGAAAAGGAAGGAGGACGATTGAAGCCTGCGATAATCCTTACTACTCCCAACCATTTGCAACGTATATTGACATCCTTGCAAGATAGTCCGAATCTCTGGTGTAGTTAATTTTATTTCCATTGTTATTTATCTCCCTAAAATTTATCTCGTTGAATACTGAGGCTTGCTCCGACTAAAGAAGTTCCTAAGAAGACGGAAAAACTAACCAACATTGCACCCAGGCAAATATTTTTCTGTTGCTCCCAACCAGAGATGATGATGTTAGGATTATTAGTCTCGATAATCTCCAGCCCCCAGCAAGCCATCGCCCCTACTCCTGAAAACCCAGTTAAAAGCAGAGAGGCGATTGCAGTTGTTTCTATCGTGCGGTCTATGAATACTTTGGGGTTAAATCTTTTTCGAGTCCGGCGTAGAACTGATTTATTACGAGTGTTTGAAGGCAAAGATGATTGATGAGTTATTTTATGGATCTTCATTTTGCTTCATCCAACTCCACAAAAAAACCTGCACCAGTATTTGTCACTTTTACCAGCTTGCGATTGACTAACGTTTGTATGACACAGAGACTAAATTTGATACTGCTTGACGTTCTGCGGTCTAAAGACACACAGATTCTCTAAGAGCTTTTGCCGTATCTCTTAGATATCCGATTGTCAGCCACTGTATACTGGGTTAAATCAAATAAACTTAACTGAATATTCAATGACTCATAGGCATGGTTCCTGGACTCCCCACCCATCGGCAGCGATATCTTCACAGGCATAACTTTCCGCGAGTCCCCCGGTAGAGTCTTTTTGATGTTTTTGGGGAAGACTAATCCCACACGTTTTACAATTGTTCGAGAAGCTTTTGTGTCAGCGTGTTGTGTGTATCCGCAGTTAGTACAGAGAAATTTTTCTCCACTGCGATTACTCTTGTCAGTATGTCTGCACTGTGGACATTCCTGACTGCTATGCTTAGGATTAACTAGGATAACTGGTTTACCAGATTTAGCAGCTAACCAAGCAATTTTGGCGAATAAATCTCCCCAAGCACAATCAAGGATAGCCTTGTTTAAACCACTCTTGCGACTAGCACCATTTCTCTTATACCCGCCTTTTCCATCATGCTTAGGCTTGGCACGTTTGACCATCGCCTTGATGTTTAGGTCTTCACGCCCAACAGCATCAGCAGTTTTGACAATCTTACTGGCTGCTTGCCAATTGTAGCCGTCTCGATGTTGTGCTAGTTTATGTTGTGTTCTGGCAATTCTAGCGTATGCCTTGTTTTTGTTTTGAGAACCCTGACGCTTGCGGCTTATGGCACGTTGACGCATAGTTAAACGTCTAGATGTTTTGATGTTAGTTGTAACTCTAATATTTTCGACAAAACTACCATCTGACAAAGCTACAAGCTTATTCACACCAACATCAATCCCGACTACTGATTTGATTTGAGATATTGACTTTTCTTTCGGTAGTTCTTGGGGTATTTGAACTAACATCGATAAGAACCAGTAACCACCTGCTCTTTTAATAGTACAAGTCCTCACGGATTGAATACTGGTTAAATCTCGACTATTGTGCATTTTGACATTGCCAATCCCTGGAAGATAGACAATGGCATAATTATCTTTATTATCTTTAATTGTCTTAAGCTTAACCTGTCCTGGTGAGTAATCGAAACTATTTAAAGTTCGGAAATAATGTGGAAATCCTTTACCATGCCGCCAAAAATTTGTAAATGCAGTATCTAACTTTAGGATGTTACCCTGCAAGACAACAGTACTAATCTCACTAAAATGTTTGAGTTTACGTCTTAACCTCGTTGTTACTTTTATCTGGATATTAGAAGCACTATCCCACTTGATAATAGATGACGATGTTTTCAGAGCAATATTTAGATCAGTTGGAATAACACCATGTTTCAGCACGGGACAAGTTAGTGGACAATATCCACCATATTCAACTCTGGCTTTCAGATCGCAGTAACTACCAAAAGCATAATTAACTGGTTGATCAGCATTCTGATTATTAGTATTGTATCCAATCTCTCGTTCTCTAAGTGCATAGTTTCTATGCTTCCTGAGAGTGATTAACCACTGCAACATTTTTGCTTGTTGAAGCTGACAGGGTTTTAACTTAAAGTTCCATCGGACTAGCATTTTTATCACCTCGCTTTCGGCGTAGAAGTGTAGAAATTGATTTTTTCATGTTCTTGAAACTATGACTGTGACAAAACCCGTGTTTGTTGTAGCTGCTTGTACTTATCCCAATTTCTGGGATTATGAGGTGATGACATTGACTCTTCAAATTCCCAGTTCTGAGAATTGGTATCGAAAAACTCAATGGCTGCATCAAAACCACATTGTAAAAATCTGGTGTATGATTCTTCAGACCAAAGAATAGACTCAACAATTGCAGTTAGTAGTTTAAGATTAGTTTCAGTAGCAGCACCCTCTTTGTGAAGCCATTCAATGGTTTCCAGCAGTTGTTGTTTAGCAGAAGCCGTAGTAGATTCTGGTAATGCTGCAATGGGAATAAAACCTGTTAGTTGTTTCATGTTTGATTGGCTCAAAAATTATCTATTTCTGCAACACCTTCATCAGTTACCACTTTCCGTTGAGATTTAGCTTTACTAATTTGGAATTCGTTCGCTTTAATCACAGGCATTGCTGCCTCTTTGACTGCTGCTTTTGCTTGATGATAGAGAAATTGAACTACGCCGTCTGCGTCTTCCTCTTCTTCAACCTGCGCCCATAAAGAACAACCTAATTCGATTGATTCATAGTTGCCCAAATTAAACTTTCTCGAATAACTAATAGAGACAGTACCGATTTTCATTGGTTTATTTTGTTGCTAGTTTATGTAGTGGCGACTCAAAGGTGAATCGCCGTTGTAGTATCTAATTACCGCTTCTTCCCTTGCGGCATAGCTGCCTGATTTTGTCCTTGCAGAGATAGCCGTGCCTCAGTTTCCGAAACCGGGGGTAATGCCGATGCAGTGACAGCATTACTAGCCCAGCGTTCATACGTTTCATTCGTTACCCAATGAACTGTTGCCCCAGATTCCGCACCACTACGAATCATTTCGGCTGCTTCGAGAGCGTCTTTTTCAAAGTCAGACTGTGGGTTACGGTACGACCACTGGATGAACCAGTACGTTCCTAGCGCTCCTTCTACCTTTTGGAACTCCGCGCAGAAAATATAGTTTTTCAGTACGCTAGCGATCGCACCGAAGCAAAATTCTTTTGGATCTCCCGGCATCCCTTCTTCGCACCACTGCTGGAAGGCACGATGGGCGAAGTGATTGTAGAGTCCGGCGAAATTGTCTTTGCTGCGGCGGTGGATCAGGAAAGAAAGCAGCATAGAAGCTGGGCCCTTAAACTGGTCTTTGAGTCCGCCAGCAACCGGAATCACCCACAGTTCGGTAAATGGCTCATTGGTAAAGTTTTCGTTGATAGTCAATGCACGGTCAGGGCGAGAGATTGCGATCGCAAAATCAGCCTTATTACCTTTGAGATATCCTCCTGCTTGTGCTTCTAGAATCGTCAGCTTTGGGGGACAATCGAGAAGAAATTGCCCGTACTCTTTAGCGCAATTCGCTTGTAGTTTAGGTTGGCTGGGTGGAATGAGAAAGACGCTGTTGTTGATTTTGATGGTTTCCATAATTACGTTGTTGTTGCTAAAAATTGCGTTGATATTAGATAGTGTTCGACTTACCTATTTATGACAGTGCCAGGAATTGCTTTTAACTCATAAATGAGCAGTTCAGTAATTTTTAATTGTTTTGACCTCAATGATTTCTTCGACACACCCCATTGCCTCGCCCAATTAGTGCAGAACATCGGCTAAGTGAGTCGCCGCTTCTGGGTCAATCTTCTTGTCTGCAATCAACAAGAGCCAAGTTTCATCTTGAGCAATCGCCTGAATCTTCAAATAGCACGAGTTAAATTGCTTCAGTATTTCTATCGGTTCCATTGATTTATCCGATGAGTTGTGTTGTTCTATTTGGATAAAATTTAAGTTTGCTCCTTCCTAATAGGTGGGTCTATCCTGCCCACCCCTTTCCTTACACTGCAACCAAATGTTTCGCTTGCGGAACGTACCTCTTTAACCGCTCCCACTCGTCAATAGTTAGCGCGTCAAATTCTTTGTCTAGCAACTCTTCTTCCGTGGGTGATTGTTCTGTAGCCGTTGTTGATACCCTTGCCACCTTCATAAATTGGTCTAGCCCAACTACTGCATCAACCGGCTCGGCGTATCGAATCTTATCTACTGCATTCGACCAATGCGTAATATGCTGAAATATCACCCCAATCATGGAATTATCTGTGTAGACTCGATAAGTTCTGGGGCAAGCTCCGCCAACGTAAACCAGTTTGTAACTAGAGATTTCTATGACCTCTGCGTTGGGGTCGGTTGGAGGCAGGAGAATTTTCTCTGTTGGCTCATCCAATTGGGCTTCTTGAAAAGAAAATGTGGTAATCATAGTCTGTGTGCCATGATGATTTAAATTGTCATAAATTTCGTTGTAGAGGCGATTGCATTACTCTTGGGCTGCAATCGCTTTTTCTCACTTCCAGTACTAGGGATTTCTTACACCTGTGCGTTCGGATCTGCTGGAGGGCGCATAATTTTCAGTTGATGGTTATTGAAACCCGAATCTTGAAGTGTGGGGTTATCTGCTGTATTTTATGCCATGATTGTGTTTATTCGAGACTAAACTCTTTGGCGATTGCAATTCTTTTGGTGTGCAATCGCCCTTTCTCACTTCAGCAACTTACGCCGCTACTGTCGCTCGAACTCCTAACGACGCAATCACTTGTTCGGCACTCGAAGCCACGCGATTGAGTCCGTACTGTCTTGGTCTGGCGTACCAACCTTGTTGATTGCACCCGACGAAGCCGACAAAACGCCCGTCTTGGTAGAGTTTGGTGCTGAAAGACAACCAATCAATTTCACCGTGGTACAAACCAAAAACAGTGCAGGCTTCCTCTAATTCATCGCTCAGGCGTTCGTTCCGTTCCCGCGGCGTTTCGGGTAATGTTGCCTTAACCTCTGCAACTCTTGTAGCGAACCAGTTGCGATCAAATGGCAGCCGTCCCCCACCGGCTAATTGCACCCATACGGTGATTCCGCCTTCTATCCAGATTGTGCGAACTGATTCTGGTTGGACTTCGATAATCTCGCCAATGATGCGGCGATCTCTGCTGGTGAGAGGATCTTGGGTTGGGGCTACAGCTTCGGCTTGGGATTCGAGGTGGGTGTCAAGTTCTGCTTGGGCTATGGTTTGCTCGTCTTTGAAGGGGACATCTTCAAATGTGACTTGATTAAGCTTAAAGCTTGAAAGTGCTTGATGTGTGCAAACGGATTGCGTCATAATATAGATTCCTGTAAAGGGTCAAAAGGCGATCGCAGAAGTTTTGCAGACAGTAGCGGTCGTCTTTTGTTTTGTTTCTAAATACATGGTAACCTTTTGGTAACCAAGCGTCAACCACTGGTTACCAAAAAGCTGAATATTTTTGTTGACAGTGCTATGCTCATGTTTACCAAGGTGGTAAACAGATGGAGTTAATAAGCAATAGAAGTATGAATACAGAAGAAAAAGCAGACAAACGTCTAGCTGTGCGCGTTACACAAACTGTAAAAGATGCCTTTAACGAAAGAGCTAGGAAGTCAGGAAAAACTGAATCCCAGGCGTTATTGGCGTTAGTTTCACAATTTATAGGTGGAGAGTTGGAAATAGAAAGCGACATTAACACTCGCCTGCAAAGACTGGAAGAGGAAATTAAGGAACTAAAGCAAGCCCGATCGGGGGAATTAATCGCCTCAGGGACGAGAATCGCCTCCTGAGGCAAAAACTAAAACAGATACAACAAGTAGCAAAGGAAGACCCGCCCCAACCAAATAGGTAAGGCGGGTTTGTCATTTAACACTAATCTATGGTAAACCTTTGGATAACCGTGGTAACCTAAAAAGAGAAAAATAAAGGAGGAGATTTAAGGACTGGAGCAAAAGGGTTACCACAACACCAGGGTTTACCAAGCACAGATGAACAATGGTCAGCCCAAATACTTAAAGAAATAGATCAGCGACAGTCAAAAGTTGAAAGCCCCACTGATAAGTTTCTCAGGCCATCAGCAGGGACAAAACATAACCAACATCTAAGGCTATGAATTACTTAACAATACCAAATCTTTCAGCCTCATGCACAGGTTTCAACATCATTAATCCTTATATCTATCTGTTGCATAAGGCGCTTTTAAGTACCTCTTATATCTACGGCTATAGGAGAGAAGTATGCTGACACTAGACCGTTCCAAAGCCTCATCAGCACTCGATTACAGTGTCGTCAACACCAGCATTCAGGAAACCTTCACCGCTATCGATAGGTTCGAGTCGCAAGCGGTAGATGAAATCCTCCAGATGCGGGAACAACAGCTTTACCTGCAAGCTGGCTATAAAAACTTTGAAGAATACTGCCAGCGTGAATTATACGCCTGGGGTGGATACCGACGAATCAACCAACTGCTAGGAGCCAAAAAGGTCATAGACGCAGTTGGCGAGTTGGGCGGACACATCAAGAATGAGCGTCAGGCTCGTCCGTTACTTCGTTTACTCAAGGAACCAGAGAAACTAAAACAAGCTGTAGCGATCGCTCTGAAAGATAACCCTGACCCAAGTGTTTCAGACTTTGCTGCTGCCGCCCAAAAAGTGGTTCCTCAACTTCCACGCAAAAAACAATCTATTCAGGAACCAGTGGTTCCCAAAATTGAAGAACCAATGGTTCCTCAAAAAGCTATTGTCACAGTTTCACAACAGTCCCATCCAAGGTATGGAGAATCAGGAGTGATTGAGGCAGACGCACCAAATCGTTGGCAGCAGATTGTTACCTTTGCTGATGGTGAGAGGTTATTGATCAACAATGCTGATTTAGATGCTGCTAGTGTCCCATTTTCCAGAGGGCGGAACTATCCACCAGAATATACGGAAGCGATCGCTGCTATCGAAGAATGCTATAAACAAGAGTTAGAGCGCCTAGAGCAAGAACTGAGGATTGGCTTGCTTTCAGAAGCCACTGCCAATGCCGAAACCCAAGTGCAAGAGCAAATCCAATCTCTGCAAAATCTATACAAGCAACAAAGGGAGCAAAACGTTCAATTGCAGCAGCGATTGAATGAGATGGAATCGTTACGGCAGTTAGAAACTGAAAACCAACAACTCCAGCAGCGCATTCAGGAACTAGAACGTGCCGTACAACAGCATCCGGTTCAACAGTGGGGAAATACCATGCCCCAGCAAGCGACCAAAGTTTTGAACAAGCAAGTTAAACAGGCGTTAGAAAATACAATTGATTTGCGATCGCTAGCCCAGGAACCACCCAAGGAAAACGCCCAAGAATGTCTGCGACTCATGGGCATGGCGCTGAAGAATCTGGCCAGTGCCATGAACAACACCCAAGTGTTAGAGGCTGCTGCGATAATCTTGGGGAGTGAACCGACACCAACTGCGATCGCATATCGAGCCGAGCAACTGGAAATGCTGCCCCAGGCGGTTAGCGATATTCGACGGGTGTTGTCAAAGCCTGGGTGTACGTGGCAGGACTATTGGGCAGTGGCACAAGAGTATGAGGTGATTAAATCAGATTACTGGGCGGAATTGACCAGTGAAGAAACAAATTTAATTACGGCTCTCCAAAAAGCATCCCCTCAACCCGACACAATCGGGCTTGGTTCCATTGTTGCTCACGCTGACCCATACCGCACTTTGTATGTCGAGAGGGGTGAGGTAGTAGAGGACTTAGGCGAAGAGTTGGTGGTTGCCTGGGATTGTTGGAAGGAGCAATCAAAAAAGACTGATAGGTATTTCCGAGATGAGTTGCGATTCTGGCAACCTCAATAGGCTTTCATTGCATCGGTAGCTTTTTAGACAACCAAATAGAAGTACCAAACCCCGCAATCACAGTGAGGGAAATTTCCGTGCGTCAACATAAACAGGAGATTGTAAAATGACCGCAACTATCACAAAACCCAAGCCCAAAAAGGCTGCCACTAAACCACAGTCACCGTATAAAAGGCTTCATGTGATTATTCCCATACAAGATATGCTGTGGGCTTCGCAGCAAAAGCCCTCTGTTACGCAATTGTGGCAAGAATGCTGGACGGCTGACCCTTATGGTTCCCGATGGATGCCGCTAACTTCTGCTTTAGGGTACAGTACTTTTATCTCTGCGAAGAAAATTCTAGTTGAAAGCGGGTTGTTTATTTTCAAGCCCGACAAGGCGATTCAGGATGGCAGGGAAACGGCTAGCTGGATGGTAAAGAATTTACACGGTAGCCGGATGAAGGAATTTTGGGAGAAAGCCAATTCTGAAAATCAGCAACCAGATGCTAAAAAACGAGAACCAAATGCTGGGGATTCAGAGAAAGATGCTGGCTCTGAAGAAATGCGTGCTTTGTATAAAGCATCTATTTTGGGTAAAAATCAGTCAGAGCAAGGGTTCTGTGAACCCTCACGAACTACTCAGGAACATCTCACAAACTCATCAAATGAGTTTGTGAGATGTATCTCTGACACGCTTACACGAAATCCGCATGAGGAGGAGACGGCTCACGCGCCCTTGGGGGGCGCTTCGCCTCAGTCTGTTCAAAGCGTGTCAGAGAAGGAGGAAGAGTTACCTGCGGTAACGGACTGTACGACGCTGGCGCTTGTGGAAGCGGCACCAAGTCAACCTGCTCCGTTGTTGGCTGAAAAGCAGGACTGTGGTGTTGAGGCGGCAGTCTCTCATGAAGGTACTTGTTCCGCCGCGCCCGTTGCCCAAAATGAAAACTCTGTAAATTCTGCGATCACAGATCAGAAAATAGAACCGAGTTGCCCCTGTGCTGGGTTGATGACTGAAAATTCGGTTTCGAGTGTAGAAATCAAAGCAGTTGATGAGGGTGAAAATTCCGCCGCGCCCGTGCCAAATGCTGAAAAATGGTCACATGAGGCGATTGTTGCAAGGGCAAATGCGCGACCTGTAAGAAGGGAAAAACTGAATCGAGCGGCGAATTCGGGCGAGAATCCGGGGTTTGACTTCCTCCAACAATGCTGGAAGGATGATCCGGCTTTGCAGATTGTGATCAAGAAGTTACTGGCGAAGTTTCCGCAATGGGGGATTGCGATATTAGATGGTGCGTTGGTTGATTGGAATCAGTAGCCATCACCATTTCAACTACTAGCATCTTGACACTACAAGTAATATTATGTATTATGAGGAAAGATGCAAATCTCGAATGAAAGTCCTCACAGGGGTATAGTAAATTCTCCACTCTATCAACACCGTTTGAAAACACGAATAATAATAGGGTAAAGTACCTTATTATCAGCGCACTTCCCTATATTAATGGCATCAAGCACTTAAAGAACCTAGTAGGTTTGATGTTTGCAGCAGATATGTATGCCCGATTCTTGAGACAGTCAGGGGAAACAGTTCTGTTCATCTGTGCTACTGACGAACATGGTACACCGACTGAAATAGCAGCAACAGAAGCAGGGTTAGATGCAGAAACTTTCTGCCAAAAGCTGCATGAACTCCAAGCTGAAATCTACATTAGTCTTGGTTTGTCGTTTGACTACTTTGGTCGAAACTCATCAGTTTATAACCACGAGCTAACCCAGTATTTTTATCAGCAACTTGACAAAAACGGTTTTATTGAAGAACGGGAAATGAATCTCGTTTACTCTTTTGAGGATGAAGGTTTTTACCGGATAGATACATTGTTGGAACGTTCCCCCCATTGCGGATATGGATCAGCCAGGAGAGATCAGTGTGAAAATTGCACAACGTTGCTAAGTAGGTAGGCACAATTAAATCAAACTATGTAAACTTATGTAAAGCGCTAGAAACGCTTTGAATATAAGCTTTTAAGCGATTCACATTTCTTAATTTAGTTGTATTTTTTAGCGCCCACCTACTTAGGTTCAACTAATTTGATAGAGCCACGTTCGGCAATTTCAGGGAACTTGCGTTTGGAAGTCAGAAAAACCAAACACCTATTTTTAAAGCTAAAGCGCTTTCAGATGAATTAAGAGTATGGGTTGACCAACATCCCAATTGGTCGTAATACTACTCGCTTTATGCATTTTTAGCCCAAAGTTTGGTTTTGGGAAACGGTGACTGGGTTTGCGTTAAGGGTTTTTTCTTTCCTTTATCCCTAAAACCCAACAAGTATTGCAATTAATTGAAACTGATTAAACCAATAGAAACGCACAGATGTGCGCCCCTACTATGTATTCGATTTAGAGCTTTTCTAAAATCTGTTTTTTCAAAAAGAGGTGAGTTATGAGTATTTTTAAAGTTGAAGTTGTCAAAATTAACAGCATTAAACCTCATCCCAATGCTGATAGGTTAGATATTGTCTCTATCGAAAATATGGCATATCAAGTAATTATAGCCAAAGGGAAGCTTCACGCTGGAGATTTAGCTTTTTATTTTCCGATTGATAGTGTTATTCCAGAAAAGTTTTTGGATGAGTTTGGGATTCGTAACTACTACTCGAAAAAACTGTATGCGGCTAAACTTCGCGGAATTTTTTCTGAAGGTTTGCTTATTCCCGTTGGTAATAACTTTATGGGAAATATTGGAGACGACTACACGGAGTATTTTGGTGTAACAAAGTACGAATATCCAATTCCTCAAGGGATGAGTGGGGAAGTAGAAAGTTTTATTGGGCATTATAAATTCCCCAGCCCAGAAAACCTGAAACGTTACAAAAATATACTAATTCCAGGTGAGGAAGTTGTTGTAACAGAGAAGTTGCACGGAACTAACTTCACTGTCTTAGTTGATGCGGATGGCACAACTAAAATTGGCAGCCATAATTACTTCTGGAAAAACAACGAAGTCAACAATAAATTAGTTTATATTCGTGCTTACAAGGAAAACGAAACTTTCCAGAAACTTCCGCCAAGAACTCAAATTTTTGGGGAAATCTACGGTGTACAAGATATCAAATATGGCTTGAATAATGGCAAGATTGGAATTGCTATATTTGCTGTGCGGCGTGGCAGTTATTTTCTCAATTACAGCGATTTTGTAGCTTTTTGCGAGGAATTTGTTTTGCCGAGAGTACCTGTGCTTTATATCGGTGCTTACACTTGGAAAGCGGTGTCTCAGTTCAATAATGCCAATAGTGTAGTCAGCCCCGACTGCATTATGGAAGGCGTTGTTGTGCAACCAGTCATTGAGAAAACGCATCCAGAAATAGGTAGAGTAGTCTTGAAGTTGATTAGCGATCGCTATCTGCTCCGTAAGGATGGAAGTGAACTCCATTAAGTTTGATAGCGTCAACGGTAGCTTGAGAACTTTATAAAGTAACGTTTTGTAAAGTTTTCAAGTTCTTGCGAAAAACCGGAGTTTTGGGGTGAAAACTTAGTAGCCTAATTACTAGCTATTTAGTAGGTAGTAACTTGATTTATGCTTAACTAAAATTTGTTGCTATTTATTATTGGAGGCAAGCAATGTCAGGTTTGGGTTTTACTCATTGGGGTGCTTTAGCGGCTATCGCTGTCGGTGTCAGCTTTTGTCCCATTGATTATGCAAGCGCTCAAATTACTCCAGATGGCACATTACTAAATAACTCTAGTGTCACAAGAGAGGGTGACACCTTTAACATTACTGGGGGAACACAAGCTGGCAGTAATTTGTTTCACAGTTTTGGTGAGTTTTCTGTACCTACTGGTGGCACTGCTTCTTTTAATAATGCTGTAGATATTCAAAATATAATTACTCGAGTAACGGGTGAATCAGTTTCTAATATTGATATTGATGGGTTAATTCGCACGTTGGGTACGGCTAACCTGTTTCTAACAAATCCCAATGGAATTGTATTTGGTGGAAATGCCAGCTTAAATGTTGGTGGTTCGTTTGTTGCAAGTACAGCGAATGCACTGCAATTTGGAAATGGAGGATTTTTTAGTGCTACTGATAAAAATATCCCTTCAGAGTTGTTGAGTGTTAATCCTTCAGCATTGCTGTTTAATCAGATTAATCAAAACGGAGGGATTCAAAACAACTCAGTAGCACCCGCAGGAACAGACCCAACAGGTTTAAACGCATTTGGTTTACGAGTACCGGATGGTAAAAGTTTACTACTGGTGGGTGGGAATGTCAGCATGGATGGGGGACGATTAAATGCTTATGGTGGAAGAGTTGAGTTAGGAGGATTGGCCCAAGCTGGTAGTGTAGCGCTAGGTGTAAATGGCGATAATCTCAGCTTAAGATTTCCTGATAATGCTGCGCTAACTTCGGTATCCCTTACTAATCAAGCAGGTGTAATTGTAACTGGGGCTGATGGCGGTAATATTGCAGTTAATGCTAAAGATTTAGAAATATTGGGAGGAAGTATTTTAAGTGCTGGTATTGGGGAAGGTTTGGGGACACCTGAAACTGTCGCGGGAGATATTACGCTCAATGCTACCGAGTCAATAAAAATTGCAGGCACTGGGAGTAATGTTCGCAATCTTGTGGGTTTGGGGTCACTTGGCAATGGGGGTAACATTACTATCGATTCTGGTTCATTGTCGTTACAAAATGGCGCTGAACTTATTGCCTCAACTTCAGGACTTGGTAATGCGGGGAATGTCAATGTTAATGTTACAGATGCTGTTGATATTGCTGGAAGAAACAGTGGGATTTTGAGCAGTGTGCCCACGGGTACAGTTGGCAATGGAGGTAATATCGACATTTTAGCTGCAACACTATCATTAGTTGATGGCGCTCAAGTTACAGCCTCAACATTTGGACAAGGCAATGCAGGTGCAATCAAAGTTAATGCTACTGATTTTTCCACCGTTTCTGGTAATAATTCTAACTTTAACAGTGACTTTTCCGTTAGCTCTCAAAGTACAACAGGTACTGCTGGAGATATTATCCTTACCTCACCTAGAATTACCTTAAATAACACTGGCACATTCAACGCCCAATCTGCATCGGGTAACGGTGGCAATATCTCCTTACAAACTGATTTACTGCTTCTGCGTCGTGGCGCTCAAATTCCCACTACCGCAGGCACAGCACAGGTTGGTGGTGATGGCGGCAATATCACTATCAACGCTCCGTCGGGCTTCATTGTTGCTGTTCCGAGCGAAAATAGCGACATAAGTGCCAATGCTTCTACAGGCTTAATACTTGTAAGCAAGCCTGTTCCCGAACCAGCTTTAACATTCAGTGTGTTTATCAGCGCTGCTTTTTATGCTGCTTGGAAGTTAAAACGTAAACAATAAGAAACCCAATCACTCAATAGCTTTTAAAAAAACAATTTCGAGATTTTTTGAGAAACTGCTCATCTAAATGAGCAAACCACCCGTACTAACTAATTGAGAGAATTTGCTTTATGGCTAGACTTAGCATTCCACCGAATTTCATCGGTACCCCCGGTTCCGATACTTTAGTAGGGGAAGAGTTAAATAGAACACCAGCAATTGGTATTGATATTTTAACTGGAGGTTACATCCGTACAGTCTCAGGAAAAGACACAATTAGTGGCACAGGTCAGGGTGGCAACAGCGTTAGCAGGGGCGAAGGCAGTAGTGGGAAAAACAACCTCGCAAGTAGCGGTAACGCCACAGATGGAACTGGCATGGTTAACAGTGGCAGTCTGAATACAGAGGGCGGAAACTACACGAGCATCGGCACAAGCAAGGACGGTGATGGCATTGATGGTGGTACTGGCGCTGGCATTGCTAATAGTGGCGAATTAAATGCAGGGGAGGGAAAAAACATTATCTCTGGTATAGGTAAGGGCGGTAAGGGCGGCACTAGCTCCAACGGCTACGACGGCTACGACGGCGGCACTGGCGGTACTGGCACTGGCATTGCTAATAGTGGCAGTATTAATGTAGGGAACGGAAACGATGCGATCGCCGGCACTGGTAATGGCGGCAACGGCGGCAGTGGTTACGGTGAAGAGAGCTATGTATCATACATGAACGGCACTGGCGGTACTGGCACTGGTATCGTTAATAATGGCAGTATTAGTGTAAAGGGCGGAAACAATTCGATCATTGGTACTGGTAATGGCGGCGACGGCGGCATCGAGGATGACAGATCCATCCTCAGCGCCTACGGCAGATACGGCGACGGCGGTACTGGCACTGGCATCGCTAACAATGGCAATTTAAATGCAGGGAATGGACAAGACACGATTATCGGCACTGGTAATGGTGGCACAGGGAGTACAAACACTCGCTCTGACGGCGACGGCGGTACTGGGACAGGTATCAGCAATAGTGATGAACTGCATACCGGAGATGGAGAAGATACGATTACTGGTACAGGTCAGGGCGGCAATGGCGGTATCGGCTACGCTTTTGGCAATGGCGGTACTGGAATCGGCATTGTTAACAGTGGCAGTCTGAATGCAGAGCGCGGAGAAGACACGATCACTGGCATAGGTCAGGGCGGCTTGGGCGGCAATAGCGAGTACGGCAGCGTTGGCGGTACTGGCACTGGCATTGCTAACAATGGCAATCTGAATGCAGGGAACGGAGATGACACGATCAACGGCATCGGTACTGGCAGTAAGGGCGGCGATGGCTTAGGCATAGACGTAGACGAGAAGAATGTCAAAGGCGGTACCGGCACTGGCATCGCTAACAATGGCAATCTGAATTCAGGGGACGGAAACGACACGATCATCGGCACAGGTCAGGGTGGCTTGGGCGGCGCTATTAGCGGCATCGGCAGCGCCAATGATGGTGCTGGGACTGGCATCCAAAATACTAAAGACGCCACTATCACTACGGGGTCAGGCAAAGACACCATTATCGGTTATGGGAATAGCTCAGGAAGAAATGCCACAGCTTATGGCATCTTTAACGATGGAATCATTGATACAGGCAAAGGTTCTGACAAGCTTACCGGACAGGCTACAGTAACAAGTGATGGTTACGGCGATGATAGTCTTGCCTACAGCATTTATGGACAAAGAATCATCAAGACTGACGATAGTCTTGCTTACGGCATTTACGGACAAGGAATCATCAAGACTGACGATGGCAATGATGAAATTACAGCCACTAGTATCCTAAATGGAGTTCAACAAAAAGTCTCTATCGGTGGCGGCATCAGCATTGATTTGGGTAGTGGAAATGATTATTTCAAAGGGTTTGGCGTTGCAAGTATTGATGGCGGGGAAGGTTTTGACACCCTGGATCTGAGAGCTTTCAATCGCTCCCAACTACTGATATCTGGTGTTATTTATGGCAATACCCTTAAAAGTGCCAACATTACTTTCAACAACAATGAAGACCCCGTTAGTTTATCTACAACTGGCTTTGAAAAATTTATCTTTGCAGATAGCTATTTCTGCTATAGCACTTTGACAAACGGTGCATGAGATTGTTAACTTGGGCGAGTTTTCACTTTAATAGAGCTTGTTTTAAAAAATGGGCGAACCAACCGAAATTAAAGTGCAGGTAGTGGTAAATATGTAGTGAAACCTGATAATTTCTAACTCAAATTATTCATTTTTAGCTATTGGAATTTTGAATTACATTTAACTGACTGATTGAATTGAGGAAGTGTCGCAATTGTACCAGGAGTGCTGGACGGCTGACCCTTATGCTTCCCTCTGACTTCTACTTTGGGGCACAGTACTTTTATCTCTGCGAAGAAAATTCTGTCTGATGGCCTTTAGTAGCAGTTCTGATTTCTCATTGGTTGCATTCTGACGGATTTATTCACAATAGCTGAATTCTTCTTCAATCATTCTGAAAATTGTAACAATTCGCTAAAAAATTTACATAGATTATAGTGGTATAATTTCTTGGTATTTGGCAGCAATTTTCTCACACTTTTACTTTTAACAAAAGTATTGAACCCTTAAAAAAAATTTCAAGCTCCCATGAACAAAATATCACTTAACAACAAATACTCAATTATTCCTCTATTAGGTGCAATAATAGTCACCAACGGATTTTTCTCCACAGTATCGGCGCAAAATATTTCTGCTCCAGAGACTACTGATTCTGTTGCCGTCACTGTCGAAAATCAAGAGTTTCCCCAATGGGGATATTACACGGTACGCAGAGATTTTCGCAGATGTGCTTCTCCAATATGCGGTGGATATTTCATTAAGCAGGTAAACTTGAAAGCTACTCCTTGCTTAGATGGTGTTTTTCGCTCCGAATGTTATGTGTCTGCAATTGATTGGAGTTCCCTGAAAGTCCCACCTTCCCAACTGGTAAAAATTCAAAATGATGATGGTAGCCGTGTGATTCTTAGAGGTAATATCGTTCCAGTAACATTTCCTGGATTCGGTGAATTTGGGAATTTGAGAGTAAAAGAAGCTTTCTATGCCGCCACAAATGTCCCAGCAAAAGGTACTTTTGTGGCACTAAAAGACAATGGCATTCGTTGCATCACAACTCCTTGCTTCTCCACAGATAATCTGGTTCTAAATAAACCTAAGACTGCTCAAGTTTCGTCAATCGATTTGAGTAAAATCGGTGCAACGCAAAAACAACTTGACGCAGCAACAAACGAAATTTTCGATCAAGGTTTGATTGCTGTAGGTAAAACTGAGGTAGTAGAAAACGTAGACCCAATCAAGAGAGATACTAAGTTTGTGGCTACACAATTTTATCTGAGAGTGGAACCGAACTAAAGAAATAAGGTTATCTTTGCCACTGGCTCATCCTAAAAGTGTGCGATTGCCTATCTCAAAGAAGCGTTACGCACTTGGAAGGGAGTCAAGCCAACGGAAGGCGTGTTTGTGGTAGCTTGAAAAGAAGGGAGGAAGCCGGAGGCACAACAGGCCAGGTCTACTGTGATCGCTCCCTTTGAGTGGACGAGGCGGCAAAGGATTGTAATTGCGCTGTCTAAGGAAACTGCGTACACGCCCCAAGGTAAGGCAGTAGAATTGCAAGAGATGATGCGACGGTATCCGATATGCGCGCGAGACTCCGGCTTTTTCAGCAATTACAAAGCATCCGTGCGATGTATCGATTCAATCAACTCCTCAACTTCTTCTTCATCCAGACATTGTTTCACCTGGGTGCTGAACCACTCAAATTCTTCCGGTTCTGTGTCCTGGACTCGATAGACGAGTAATGTTCCAGCAACGCGGGCAAGAGTAAGAGGTGATGGAGAAACGTGGCTCAGTAGATCGCACGCATTCTGGTATATTTCCATGACTGATAATTCGGACAAAGGAGATCCCAACTGAGCAGAAAGCTGTTTTAGATTCTCCTGAATAGATGAATGGAAGTCTGAATCTTCGGGATGGGAAAGAGGGTTACTCATAATTATCGTTCAAATGCCATTGGATTGGGACTAGAAGCAATTTAAACACTTTTACTGAAGTAATAGATGCGTTCAGAACAGTCATGTATGAGTTGATTTGCAGAATCCGGGGTTTGATTTATTACATGAATGCTGGAGTGACAATCCGGCGAAAGCTAAATTGTGATCAAAAAACTGCTGGCAAAGTTTCCGCAGTGGGGATTGGTTGTAGTAGAAGGGGTGCTGGTGAAGTAGGAGGAGTAACAAATGCGTTCGTCACTCTTACAGGGAAGTTATATTTACTAAGTACCATTTTCCTGATGAGTTTACACTGATATCCCAATACTCAGAAAATAAGCGAGGAAAAGGCTCACCACTAAGCACATACCCTTCAGAAGAAATGACAAAGTTGGTCATTTTACCATTAACTTGAACCCGAAAAATATGCTGATTATCTTCCTGTTTATAACTAATGGGTGCAGCTTCAATAACTTCAGGTTGATAAATAATATCAAATGAAGTACCAAAATCACGTTGAAATACATAGTATTGCAGGTAATAAAATGGTTCAGAAATATAATCAAACATCTGCTCGAAATCCTTCATAGTCCAGTCCATTTGATACTGGATAAATAAAGAAGTGATTTCTTCAATTAAGTGATTTTTACTAATTATTTGTTGATACTCTTGCTCACCCATCTCGAATTGGATTAAAATTTGGTTCCACTGTTCCTTATCTTTACAATATTTGAGAGAATAACGATTAGTAAATTTTGAATTAATATTTGTTGCAAACTTAATTAAGTCAGAGTCATTGGTAAATTCTTTATTAAAGAGATGGGTAAAATTATAAATTTCACGACAAAAAATAACGGGTAGCAACCCAGCAAATAAGACCACTAGTATCAGTATATACTTAGGAAGTGTCTTTGAGTTGATTGGAGTGAATGAGCTATTTCCATTACCTCCTCGATAATAGCCACCTCCACCGCCTCCACCGCCTCCAGTGCCTCCACCACCACCACCTTTGTTATGTACTAAAATGCCATTAGCATAAAAATTATGATTGGGATTCACAGATATAAGATTATAAACTGTGATATTTTCCTTAATATGAGCAATATTGGAAATGAAAATCCTGGAATCCCCTTCCCCAATAAGCTGGTCGCCAATTTCAAGTTTTTGGGCTTGCTTTAACTTAACTCCTGTGTCAATTTTTATATAGAAGGGATGAGTTTCTGTTACTTTAATTTTGTTATTAATTAATAAATATTCAGGTGATATTAAGCTTTTAATTTCTTCTATTTTTCCTAACTCAAGTTGGTGAGTTGCGAAGTTATAACTAATAATACTATCAGCTTTGTTCAATTTTTCGATAGGTTTATGTCCCTGAGATGTCAAAACCGGAGTTCCCTGTGCAAAACAACCTCCACGAGCATAAACAGGTTCGGTAATCCAAAAAACAAGTAGTAATATTATTAAAAAAATTGAGATATTTTTAATCAGGTGGTTTATATTTTTCATTTTATCTTTCCAAGAATAAATCGATAAATTTATTTATCTCAGCCATTTAGGATAAGTAAATCCAATTTTAGGGAGTACATCAATATATCCACACTTGTTACTTTGTATTTCTGTTTGTTTGCATTAAGAATTATTTAGATCAAGGTTACTAAAGAAACACCCTTTTCTTGACATTCCCAATCTATAGCCCAATCTGGCACTGTTTTTTCTCGTTATCTCCTTGATAGAGTGGAGATATGCCCGTTATTTCACGACTTAACAAGCAAAGTCAGGTTGCAAAATTCATCTCCCACCAGTTCAATAAGGATAGCGTGAGCGGTAGTTTGAAAACTTTATAAAGTAAAGTTTTGTAAATTTCTCAAGTTCCTGCGAAAAACCGAAGTTTTCGGATGAAAGCATAGTAGCCTAATTACTAGCTATTTAGTAGCTAGTAACTTGATTCATGGTGAGTTTTGGGATGAAAGCATAGTAGACCTATGGCTAAATATTAGATAGCAAGTAACCTGATACCTGATACCCAATCACTCAATAACTTTTGGAAAAACAATTTCGAGATTTTTTGAGAAACTGCTCATCTAAATGAGCAAACCAACCGTACTAAACTAATCGAGAGAATTTGCTTTATGGCTAGAGTTACCGTTCCACCAAATTTCATCGGCACCCCCAATTCCGACACCTTAGTTGGGGAAGAGTTAAATGCATCACCGGCAATTGGTATTGACATTTTAACTGGAGGTTTTATTCGTACAGACTCAGGAAAGGACACTATTACTGGCAAGGGTATCGGCAGCAACGGCAGCGAAATCGACTTCCAAGGCGGAAATGGAACTGGCATCAGCAACAGGGGCAGTCTGAATACCGGGGACGAAAATGACACTATCACTGGCAAGGGTATCGGCGGCAACGGCCGCGGACGCCGCAGTGGCAACGACAGTGGCGAAGAGGGCGAAGAGGGCGACGGCGGCGGCGGCGGAAATGGGACTGGCATCAGCAATAGTGACAGTCTGAATACCGGGGACGAAAATGACACTATCACTGGCAAGGGTATCGGCAGCAACGGCGGCGACGGCTTTGAAGGCGGCGACGGCGGAGCTGGAACTGGCATCAGCAATAGTGACAGTCTTAATGCAGGGAACGGAAATGACACTATCACTAGCAACGGTACTGGCGGCGGCGCTGGCAGGGGCAGCCAAGGCGGCGACGGCGGAAATGGAACTGGCATCAGTAATAGTGGCAGTCTGAATGCTGGGGATGGAAATGACACTATCACTAGCAACGGTACTGGCGGCGAAGGCGGCGGGGGCAGCAGTGGCGGCGACGCCGGAACTGGAATTGGCATCAGCAATAGTGGCAGCCTGAATGCTGGGGATGGAAATGACACTATCACTAGCAACGGTACTGGCGGCGAAGGCGGCGAAAGCGGCGGCGTTGACGACGGCGGAATTGGGGCTGGCATCGGCAATATTGGCAATCTGAATACAGGCAACGGAAATGACACTATCATCGGCAAGGGTATCGGCGGCAAAGGCGGCCCTAACAGCGGCCCTAGCGAAGGCGGAACTGGGACTGGCATCAGCAATAGTGGCATTTTGAATACTGGGAACAGAGAAGACACTATCACTGGCAACGGTACTGGCGGCGAAGGCGGCGAAGGCGGCGGTGGCGGCGAAGGCGGAGCAGGAATTGGCATCAGCAATAGTGGCAGTCTGAATGCTGGGAGCGGAAAAGACACTATCATCGGCAATGGTACTGGCGGCGAAGGCGGTAACGCCGACGGTTTTGCCAGCGTTGGCGGAACTGGGACTGGCATTAGCAACAGTGGCAGTCTGAATACAGAGGAAGGAAATGACACTATTATCGGTAAGGGTATGGGTGGCAGCGGCGGCAAAAACGGCAACGAAAGTAGCAGTGACGGAACTGGGACTGGCATCCAGAACACTAAAGACGCCACCATCGATACCGGCTGGGGTAACGACACCATCACTGGCACTGGCAGCAACTACGGTATTGAAAACTCCGGCACCATCGATACCGACTGGGGTAATGATATCGTCGATGCTCTCACTGGTGGTTTTGGTGGCACTGGCACTACTATGCTTGGAAGCGGCAATGATATTCTCAAAGGATTTGGGAGCGGATTCTTTGATGGTGGCAATGGCAAAGAAGATAAGCTGCTCTTTGGCACTGGAAGCTATACAGTCTCAGATGCCGTAAATATCGAAGGCTTCTATACAATAAACAATGGAACGACAGATATGTTCGTAAAAAACTTCGAGTTCATTGGTAGCGCCAGTGATCCTGCTACCGCTTTTAGTTTCTCTAGTATTATTGGCGAAACTTTTATGGGGGTATGACGAAATACGTGCAAAATTACCCAGCTAAAAACTGGTGTGACCGCAACTCAATCGAGAACGCTGTCATAAGCGGCAGGAATATACAGGGCTGACAAAAGCAAGCTGCTCAGGGCTTTGATTAAAGACACAGCAAATTTACTGCTGAGTTAGAACCAAAAACTTATAAACAGATTGGAGCTTGCATTTAATCATGACAAATAATAAACCAGAACTGTTCATTTAGCCCCTTTACCTAGAAACGAAATTTCTCAAACAACTTTGGCGTAGGCGTAGCCCGCCGTTAGGCATCGCACCAATCGATCAAACCACCAAAGATCAACTCTGTGCTAAAAGACGCGCTAAGAGGTGCTATGGGAATTATGGACTGTTGGTATTGGGTGGTTAATCGAGTTCTTGACTCGGAATGGATGAGATCGGGAGAGAGATTTAGGGCGTACCTATTTTGAAATGCTTTGTAAAAAAGTGGTATGTTTTGTCTAAACCCTTAATTTATCTTTTTCCAAGTTGATATATTAACTACGCAGTCAATAACTATATTAATTACAATACCTTTGCCAATTCACGAGGCTGAAGTGATGATACTTTGACCATTAACTCCCATTTCTTTGAGGGTTGGCAAAAACAATCAATCCTAAAAATTCTTTTAAGGTTTCCCACAAGGGTTTTTTAACGTATTGACGGCAGGATAAGGGTTTTAGATGACAAACTACATTTTAATCAAACCGCTTACATATGCTTAGTTTTGCCGTTTTTGCCAAAATTTATTTAGGCTCTTATTTTGACAAAGGTATTGTAATTAATAACCACTGAGAGAGGTGATTATGGCTAATTCATTATTCAATTTCCTTAACGTCTCTGATTTGAATGGCACTAATGGCTTTATAATTAACGGCATTGCACCAGGTGAGTCTTCAAACGTCTCAGTCAGCAATGGGGGAGACATCAACGGTGATGGCATTGACGACCTGATTATTGGGGCACCAACTGCCGACCCCAACGGCAACTATAGTGCTGGGCAAAGCTATGTAGTGTTTGGGGGAAGGAATCTGGGCAGTGGCGGCAGCCTCAACGCCTCTGATTTGAATGGCACTAATGGCTTTTTAATTAACGGCATTGCAGAAAGTGACTTCTCAGGCGGCTCAGTCAGCAATGGGGGGGACATCAACGGTGATGGCATTGAAGACCTGATTATTGGGGCAAGTAATGCCGGCCCCAACGAAAATTTTCCTGGGCAAAGCTATGTAGTGTTTGGGGGGAGGAATCTGGGCAGTGGTGGCAGTCTCAACCCCTCTGATTTGAATGGCACTAATGGCTTTATAATTAACGGCATTGGCATTAGAGGTGGCTCTTTAGGCTCCTCAGTCAGCAATGGGGGGGACATCAACGGTGATGGCATTGACGACCTGATTATTGGGGCACGAAATGCTGCCTCTAACGGCAACCCTAGTGCTGGGCAAAGCTATGTAGTGTTTGGGGGGAGGAATTTGGGCAGTGGCGGCAGCCTCAACGCCCCTGATTTGAATGGCACTAATAGCTTTATAATTAACGGCATTGCAGAAGGTGACTCTTCAGGCTCCTCAGTCAGCAATGGGGGGGACATCAACGGTGATGGCATTGACGACCTGATTATTGGGGCACTAAATGCCTCCCGTAGCAAAAATTTTCCTGGGCAAAGCTATGTAGTGTTTGGGGAGAGGAATCTGGGCAGTGGCGGCAGCCTCAACCTCTCTGATTTGAATGGCACTAATGGCTTTTTAATCAACGGCATTGCAGCACGTAACTTTTCAGGCTCCTCAGTCAGCAATGGGGGGGACATCAACGGTGATGGCATTGACGACCTGATTATTGGGGCATTTGGTGCCGACCCCAACGGCATTCGTGGGGCTGGGCAAAGCTATGTAGTGTTTGGGGGGAAGAATCTGGGCAGTGGCGGGAGTCTCAACCCCTCTGATTTGAATGGCACTAATGGCTTTTTAATTAACGGTGCAGCAGGTGGCTCTTTAGGCACCTCAGTCAGCAATGGGGGGGATATCAACGGCGACGGTCTTGACGACGTGATTATCGGGGCACCATCTGCCTCCGTCAACGGCATCTTTGCTGCTGGGCAAAGCTATGTAGTGTTTGGGAGGAGGAATCTGGGCAGTGGCGGCAGCCTCAACCCCTCTGATTTGAATGGCACTAATGGCTATTTCATTAACGGCATTGCAGTATATGACCAATTAGGCATCTCAGTCAGCAATGAGGGGGACATCAACGGTGATGGCATTGACGACCTGATTATTGGGGCATATGGCGGCTCCCCCAAAGGCAACTTTTATCCTGAGCAAAGCTATGTAGTTGTAGTATTTGGGGGGAAGAACATTGGCAGTGGTGGCACCCCTGGTAAGCTGACTGGAACTCCTGGTGCAGATACTCTTGTTGGCACAATTGGCAACAATATCATCGAGGGCAAAGCAGGTAACGATACCCTCACAGGCAACGGTGGTCAAGATAAGTTTGTATTTCGCGTTGGCGATCGCAATGACATTATCACCGATTTTGATGGCGTTGGTCAGGGCTACAACCCATCAGCAGGGGTAATTGCCAATGTTGATACACTGCAATTTATCGGTTCGGGCTTAACTGCCCAAAATCTGCAACTAACTCAAAAAGGCAACAACTTAGAAGTCACCTTTGAAAATGTGGCATCCACCAAAGTCCAATTGCAAAACTTCCTTTTAGAAAATCTGGATAACGTGCCAGCAAATTCTTCAAGACCTGCACTCGGCAATATTTTGTTTGATGGGCAAAGTACCATTGCTGACAGCTTTGATGTGATTGATACTAACTCCACTCAAACTAGCATTTTCAACAAAAACACCGTCACCTTCCTTAATGAATTAAACAATAACATCGCAGGTTTTGACAACTCAGATGATGTGATTAATGGTCAAGGAGGTAACGACATAATTAATGGCTTAAGTGGCAATGACCTGTTGCGGGGCGGGTCAGGCGATGATATTCTCATCGGTGCATTCGGCAATGATACTCTTGTGGGTGGTGTAGGCAATGATATTTTCGTTGGTGGTGTAGGTGCTGACAGATTCCTTTACAACACCGATGCTGCTTTTGCCCGAAGTGCTATTGGTGTAGATGCCATTACTGACTTCAACAGTTCCCAAGGTGACAAGATTGTACTGGATAAAACTACTTTTAGTGACATTACCTCTGCTGCGGGAACGGGTTTTAATAACTTGAGTGATTTTGAAGTCACTAATAAAGCGGGGACTAGCACGGCGATAATTGTCTATGATCCCGTGAATGGGCAATTATTCTACAACCCGCAGGGTAATTCATCTGGTGGTTTATTTGCGACTCTAACTGGTGCGCCAACTCTGACGGCATCAGATTTTGTCTTGCAAGCATAGTTTGTCCAAAACATAAAGTTTCTTCCAAGGAACTCCAATCTTGCCCAGTTATCAAGGAATCCAAGCCAAGTGAATCCCAATGACAGCAACGTTAACAAACCATCTCTAGAAATCAATGCTTCTCGCCAGTTTACTGCTTGGCTGTATGAGCAAAACCTGAGTTTGTCCTTCACGACCTATCAAGCGGGGAAGTTATTCTTCATCGGCTTGCAACCAAACGGCAAATTATCTGTATTTGAACGTAGCTTTGAGCGGTGCATGGGGCTGTATGCCAATGGCAACAGCCTCTACATGAGTTCTTTGTACCAAGTGTGGCGATTTGAAAACATCATCCAACCCGGACAAAACCACCAAGGCTATGATGCTGTTTATTTGCCGCAGATGAGTTATGTGACGGGAGATTTGGATATTCACGACATCGCTTTGAGTAGAGCAGAAGAAAAAGATTTAGATTCACAAAAATTAGTATTTGTCAATACCTTATTTAGCTGTTTGGGAACAGTTAGCGAAAGCCATAGTTTTGTCCCTTTGTGGCAGCCAAGCTTTATCAGCAAGCTAGGGGCGGAAGATAGATGTCACTTGAATGGGTTGGCAATGCAGCAAGGAAAACCCAAATATGTCACCGCCGTCAGCCAGTCTGATGTGGGAGAAGGCTGGCGAGAGCATCGGGCAAATGGCGGCTGTGTCATTGACGTAGAAAGCAATGAAATCGTGTTGCAGGGGCTGTCTATGCCCCACTCCCCGCGTTGGCATCAAGAAAAACTCTGGCTGCTCAACTCAGGCACGGGAGAGTTTGGCTTTGCCGATTTAAAGCGGGGAGTGCTTGAGCCAGTCGCCTTCTGCCCAGGATATCTGCGTGGTTGTGCATTTTATGGCGACTTTGCAGTAGTGGGAATTTCTCAACCCAGACATAACAAGACCTTCAGTGGTTTGCCCTTAGACGAAAAATTGCAACAGAAAAACGTCGAACCTCGGTGTGGATTACTGGTGATTGATCTAAGAAGTGGCGATATTGTTCATTCCTTGCGAATGGAGGGGGTGGTGCTGGAATTGTACGATGTAGTAGCACTTTTGGGAGTACGTCGCCCAATGGCGATCGGGTTTCGTAGCGACGAAATTCGGCGGATGGTAACGGTGGGATGGGATCAAAAATTCTAATTTACAGGAATCAAGAGCAATGGCACCTAATTCAGCAGTTTTTGAACTCTCTGACCTCGACGGCAACAATGGTTTTGCGATCATTGGGTCTTCTTTTCTAAGCGGTTCCGATAGCAGTGCCGGAGACATCAACGGCGACGGCTTCGATGACCTGATTATTGGGGCATTGGGGCAAGTAGTGCGTCCCCCAACGGACAGTCAGGTGCAGGAGAGAGCTACGTAGTGTTTGGTTTTCAAATTGCAGCTACCACTAATGAAGATACAGCTGTTAACATCCTTGCTAGCAATATCTTACGTAGATATACAGATGCAGAAGGCAATACTTTAATTATTAGTGACTTCACTAACCCCACTAACGGTACACTCATACTTAACGACAACAACACTGGCAACGACTTCTTCATCTACACCCCCAATGCCAACTTCAATGGCACTGACAGCTTCACTTTTACTGTCAGCGATGGCAATGGCGGTAGCACCATCGGTACTTTCAACCTCGATATTGTCTCAGTTACTGGTGTGGTTATATCTCAGGGCGAACTCACGTTAAAATCAAGTATTTCGGAGTCGGTCGCCCCAAATTTTGATAACTTTGTTGCCTAAATTTTGAATCAACCATGAAACAACTTGGTGCAATTCTTTGGCTAACAGGCTTAAGTAGTGCAGGGAAAACAACTATTGCTAACCGTGTAGCACAAAAACTACAAAAGCAAAACTACAAAGTTGAAGTGTTAGATGGTGATGTTGTTCGCACCCATCTTTGTGCAGGATTGGGTTTTAGCAAACAAGACCGAGATACAAGTGTGCGTCGTATTGGCTTTGTGGCTAACTTACTTAGCCGCAACGGCATCATAGTAATTGTTGCCGCAATCAGCCCCTATCGTGAAGTTCGAGAGGAACTCAAAAAAACTTCTACCAATTTTATCGAAGTTTATGTTCAAGCTCCACTTGCAGTTTGTGAATTCCGTGATGTGAAGGGGCTTTACGCTAAAGCAAAAGCAGGAGAGATTAAGCATTTTACTGGCATTTCTGATCCTTATGAAGAACCATTAAATCCAGAGATTATCTGTCAAACTGATAAGTTCACTCCTGAGCAATGTGTTAAGCAAGTGCTTGATTATTTAGAACGGCAAAACTTAATCAGTGCTTTGGATAAAAATCTCATATCAATTTAATCTAAGTTGGTAAATACTATCCTGCTGAGTTACTTGTTCATAAACATAAAAGCTTGGGCGTGGCATAAAAGACTACGCCCAACAGTTTTATAAATGTCGCCAGAAGTTCTTACTGATAGTCAAGAGACTGATTACCTTGGGTTCTGTTGCTGCTTCAGGGGCATGACCAACAGCCACCGCAGTAACTTGTGGTGCAGGAGTCGCTAACAGAGAATTGAGTAATTCCATTTGATAATCAACATCTTCTACTGAGCGATATACCCTGTATGGTTCAATTTGCATACCCAAAGGTGTTGTCACAATCTTTAGATATTGATTTAGGGCATTGATATAAGCAACTGAAAAATTTCTCTGTTCTACATAAGGACGAATAATCTCTAGTAATTCAATCGCTCTGTTGATTTCAGAAACTTCACAATTGCTGTCGATTTGTGACTGACTTCTTCTATAGCCTTTCATCATCTTTTCGGCTACCAAATTGTTAAATTTGCTAACGGCTCTTTGATGATTACCTAATGTGTGGACTTTGGTTTGCGCTTGATAACCGACTCTGCCCCACTGCACTGTTAAATTACTATCTTCGACAATGGCCGCCCAGAATTTATTGCTGTTTTGAATTGCGTCAACAAAGACTAAATAGATTTCCATCTTTCTTACCCTGTCAATTTCCTAACTTCAGGGCATTGCCCCATCTGAGATAGATATACTGAACGCGATCGCTACGAACCTAAAAGAGCGATCGCTACGAACCTAAAAGAGCGATCGCCCCCATAGAATAGGAGGCAATCGCTTTCTCATCAGTTCATATTCCGAAACTTAGCAGCACGCAAAGATTGAGTTTTCGCCGCAACCACAGGACTACTAGCCCGTCGTGCGGTTGATGCCCAGGACTGCATCCGCTCGACTGCCGCCGCATCCTGAATCGCAAGCGGGGTAATGGTTTGGCGGCAGGTTTCGAGGTCAGCAAGCGTTACCTGCTGCGGTCGTCCTTCATCGAATGCCAGCAGAGCAGCTTCCGAAGCAAGGGTTTCCAGTTCTGCTCCTGAAAACTTTGCGGTCGAAGCTGCGATCGCTTCGAGATATTCGGATTCCAGGTGAATGCCAAAGCGTTGCAGATGAATCTCTAGAATCTGGACTCGTTCTGGCTCCGTGGGCAAGTCAACAAAGAAATTTTCATCGAAACGGCCTTTCCGTTTTAGTTCACTTGGCAGCACAGATGGGTCATTACAAGTTGCGACGACAAACACACCACACTGTGATTCCGACATAAACGTGAGAATATTGCCCCGAATCCTCTGTGAGACTCCACTAGTGTCACCACTGCCGGAGAGGGACTTGTCTATCTCGTCAATCCACAATATGCACGGAGCAATAGCTTGGGCAGTCTTAAGTGCGCGGCGGACATTGCCCTCGGACTCGCCCACAAGAGAACCAAGAAGAGACGCAATGTCGAGTTGCAGAAGTGGTAAATTGAGTATACTCGCGATGTTTTTGGCACAATGAGATTTTCCTGTTCCGGGTGGGCCAGCCAGCAATACACCTTTTGGTTGGGGTAACGAGAGACTTCGCGCCTCTTGCGTGAACAGCCGCCGCCGCCTCATCAACCACTCGCGCAGAAGATCCAAACCGCCGAACGGGATTATTGCAGGTTTACCCAACTCGATACCCATTTGAGAGAGTAGCCGAGTTTCGTACTCGACGGCTTTGGGGATGAAATCAGCGTCAACTACGACACCATCATTAGTTAAGTTTTCTTTGACTGTTAACCGAAGGAAGTCGCTAATCTCCTCCAGGGTTAAACCCAGGGCAGCACGAGAAAGAGTTTCAAATTCAGCATTTTCTAGGGAAACGGTAAAATTTAATTCTTGCTCTCTAGCAGACTGTTGTAGGTCATGCAAATAAGAAGTGATATGCTCAAGTATTTGGTCAATACTAGGTAAAGGGACTTCACAATAAGGAATCAATCTGACTAGTGATTCGTGTAATCGTATATTCTGACCCAACAAGACAATGCGTTTATCTGTGGGTTTTAACCTGTGGTAAAGGTTTTTAACTTTGGATAAAATCTCCCATGATAATTGGGGTGAATTCTTAGCAATAAAGGGGTGAATATCTCCGAGGACAAATACACCATTCCCACTAAAGTTAGCAATGTAGTCGAATACAAATAGTAGTGGATCAGCGTGTTGTGGTCTTTTGTACTCTGCAACTGGCTTAAACACCAATCCCCCATCTGCTGCGATTAAACATTGCTCCAAGGTTAATACTCCCAGATTCCAGAAGAAAACTGGACATGAGAGCTTATTGTTAGCTTCAGCAGTCAACCACTGAATAATCGTCGCTTCATCGGGCGACAAGACATCAACCGCAGCAATGGGGATTTGTGAATCGAGTGTGGAGAGAAGATTTGAGAGTTTCATTATTTTTCAATTTGATAAGGAACTGGAGCTAGCTCATCGTGAGTATTAACAAGTCTCACGACTACTTCATAGGCTTCGGCATCGCCGTCAAAAACTTCTGCTGTACCGTTGTTCTCTTGGTAGGCGATTGCTGTTACTATGGCATTCAACAGCACACACAACCCTTCAGTATTTGCTTTGATGATCGTGGGCTGGTGTGTTTTCTGTTGTGCGTAAATGTGGATGAAAGGATACTCTTTAGGTAGGTACATAAAATTTCTTGGGGGAACCCAATCGTCACGGTTCCCCTTTTCCTGATTTACTGCCGTAAGCGAATAGAGTGAGTTGAAGTTGTCCGAAGTTGTTGGGTTTGGGCTTCGTCCTTGTAAATGCGATCGCTCTCGTTTACAACTCCAAGTGCTTCTTCAAATGGTTGCGTAGCCGATAAACAACTCAAACCCTCGAACCCCTCAGCCTCCACACGAACTTCACCTGTAGCGCTGTCAAAATGAATCAGTATTGAACGTTCCATGCTTATCTCCGTGCAAATTGTTTAACTTCTTGATGTCCAGCAAAAGTCAGCCGTAGAGTTTGCACAGTTCCTTTGGTTTCTTCACTAATCGCACATTCACCAAATTTTTCTTGTAACTCGGCAGCTTTAGCTCTTACCATTCGCTGTCCGTAAGCCAGCATCAACTTGTTACTAAAAAAGTCTTGTCCCAGCTTCGGAACTGTTTCATAACTATCGTGTATTACCTCGTACACGCCGCTTGACTGATTCCACTTGAATCCGATGTCTGCACGGGCTTTTATGGTGCGACCAGATACGATAATTTCAGCACTTTGTCCTTGAGAGCCACCGTAGTATCCTTTTAGTGATTGTGCTATTTCGTGAACTTGCGGATTCAGTTTCAAGTCTTGTAAAGCTTGTACTAGAACACCGATTCAGTAATCGGAAAATAAAATAAAAATCAGTGCATGATGAAATTCATAAAAGAGGAAAAAGTAGTGTAAATGCCGACCAGTCAAGGCTTATGACGACAAGCAGAGCTTGAGCGAGATTTAACAAAATTTCAAGGAAAGGGATAAGCTCAATTGAGGTAGATTCAAGTAATAAATGTGCGGCTCAAGCCTCGGAATCTACGTATGCGACCAGAAAAATGGCATCCACCGATAGAATTATCAGCATCAGAGCAAAGTATTGTTAAGCGGATTAAACGAGCGAAGCTGTTTACGTTTTTACGGCAATATCGCCATGAGTTATTTGATGAGGAATTTCAAATAGAACTGAGCAAACTCTATGCAGACTCAGCCAAAGGGCATCCACCAGTATCACCAGCACAGTTAGCATTGACGACAATATTGCAAGCATATACAGGAGCCTCGGATGCAGAAGCGATAGAAGCGTTGGTCATGGACAGACGTTGGCAGTTAGTACTTGATTGCATGGATTGTGAAAAAGCACCTTTTTCGCAGGCTACTTTGGTAAGATTTCGTAGTGCGCTGATTATCCAAGGTCTTGACCGTAGGCTGATTGAGAGAACAGTAGAACTAGCAGAGCAAACGAAGGGTTTTGGCTCAAGACAGTTACGGGCAGCACTTGATTCCAGTCCCTTGGGGGGAGCATCGAAGGTCGAGGATACATATAATTTGTTGGGTCACGCGCTCAAAAAAGCGATTGGCGTGATAGCTAACCAGCAGGGGCGGGGGCTGGCAGAAGTTGCCAATGACATTGGGTTAGACATCGTTGCGGGTTCGAGCTTGAAAGCCGCTTTAGACTTAAACTGGGATGACCCAGACCAGAAAAATTTGGCAATAGGTATCGTATTAGCGCAATAGATCGACTTGAGACTTTTGTACAAGTACAACCAGAAAATATCAAACACCCTCAAGTTCGTTCGGCTTTGGAGACTGCAAGGTTAATTGAAGCCCAAGATGTGGAAGTAGATGCTCATGGTGAGATAAAACTACGAACAGGTGTTGCCAAAGAACGACGTATCTCCATTGAAGACGAAGAAATGAGACATGGGCGTAAAAGCAAAACTCAGCTATTTGATGGCTATAAACGTCATGTCTTACGAGATTTAGACAATGGGCTGGTTCGCGCCGTTGGGGTCACAAGAGCAAATATCCCTGAGGCATCTGTTACTGATGCGATCGCCATCGACTTAAAATGCCAGAAAGTAAACCTGGTTGAGTTACACATCGACCGCGCCTACCTCAGTAGTTCTTTGGTTAAAAACAGAACCCAGGAACTGACTGTTTACTGTAAAGCAAGGCTTGTAAGAAATGGTAAGCTGTTTACTAAAACTGCTTTTACTTTAGACTGGGACAATCAGACTATTTGTTGTCCTAATCAAGTCACTTTACCTTTCGCCATTGGCGGCAAAGTCCAGTTTCCAAAGCATATCTGTGCGAGTTGTCCGTTAAGGGAGAGTTGTACTACTTCCCGAACTGGACGAAGTGTTTCCATTCATCCTGATGAGCCATTGTTCCAGGAATTAAAACAACGTCAATTAACTCCTGCTGGTCGCACCAAGCTTCGAGAACGGGTAGCTGCCCTTGCTTCTTTATCTCACATTGGTCGCTGGCAAGGAGATCAAGCTCGTTACGTTGGAACTCGCAAAAACTTATTTGACCTCCGCCGTACTGCCGTCGTCCATAATCTTCATGTCCTTGCCAAAATTTTTACTCACACTACTGAGCATTCTGCTACTTCATCCTGATTACTGAATCGGTGTTTTAGATGAATTAAATCTTACCCTAGCTCGGATAGTACCACTTTGTTTCCAACTTGATTGCTGATCAGACAAGTCCGCTTGTCAATAGGGTTTGAGACGCACTAACCCTCCCCTAAAACCTGGAAATCAAAGTATTGTAAGTTTTGGAGCAATTGCTTTCCCCAAGAATAATAGAAGAGCGCCAAACAGAGTCGGTAGAAAAAAACAAAGCTATGTTAAGAAAGATTAATTGGTTTGAAAGTCCTTTTACTTAAGGCTTCTGCCTTCTGCTCCTTGCATTTAGATGCGTTTGCCCTGGATCGCCCACTAGCAACTTGCTTATTAATTATTTTAATAGTTGTTACTAGCTACCAACTTTCTTGATAATACCGTCAGCTTAGTGTTTGCAACTAATTTTTGCTCTTTCCCCTCATAAAAACTTTTATTTTTTGTATTTTGAGATACAAAAAATAAAAGTTTTATGAATTTTAATTTTTAATAAAATGCTGATAGTATTTGTTACTTTAAAATTATTTATACTACTTAAACCTTCACGCTTTCATACATTAAGACAACCCCATGTTCATCTCTCGAACATGGGTTGTAATCCTTAATAGCTAAAGGAAATCTGTCTTATATAAACCGTCTTTATTATTATATTTTTCATACAAGCAAATTTATGCTTGCAATCGACTTTATTTATGGTAATAGTTTATTCCAATCGTGCTTATATAAAAATATTAATAATAAAAAACTATATGTGCTTTTTGTAACTTTTGAAATACGGCTTGTTATAAATAGTATTCCAAGATAGTCTTTTACCAAGTACTCAAGTGAGCAACTATTCTATCAATGTTGTAGCTTTTGGCATTTAGCAAAGTTAATTGGGCAGTAAAGTCTACCTGGTTTTAACTATATTTGTTAGGAAGTTAGCATTGCTCAATGTTAACCTATGCAACTTCTAAAGTTAAGCCGGAAAGCTGATGCAGTAGTAGTTTAACATCTATTTAGCCATTTTTACTATATGATCAAATGGCTAAATAGATGTTATACAAAATAATCTGTTGCCCTGATAAAAAAGTCATGATAAAAAAGTCAATTTTAATTATCTCTCAATTGCTCCCAAATGCTGCACTCAGCATCATTTATCGTCTAGGTTTTACTCGAACTATCTACTATAGAACTTGTTATAGTATTGCTTCAGATGATTTGGTGAACTCCTTAGGTAGAAAAGGATATTTAGGTTACTTTTTTCAATACTTTAACTATTTAACCTAACTAGGAGTTCTTGTAATGCCAAAACTTAAATTCCCTGAATCTCAAAAAGTAGCTAAACAAGTAAAAAATTATCTACCAGGCGGAGTTCACTACAACTTTCGTTATGCCGGAAAAGATACTATAATACCTTTTAATAAAGGGAAAGGGTCAAGAGTGTGGGATTTGGACGGTAATGAGCATCTAGATCTTTTTTGTAAATTTGGTGCTCTGATTGTAGGACATGGTAACGAGGAATATAATGCCAAGCTAATGCAGTATATGAATAAAGTCCTTTCTGTCGATCAATGTGATTTAGAAGGACTTGTTTGTGAGCGCATTATTCATTATGTGCCCAGTGCTGAAATGGTACGTTTTGGACTGAGTGGCACTGAATCTGTACAAAATGCTATAAGGCTTGCTAGAGCCTACAGCGGGAAGCCAAAATTTGTTCGATTCCAAGGACATTATCACGGTAATGCGGACAATATTATCGGAGGTAGACCACAATCTGCTGAACATCCTATACCTGTTGAGTATGAAGAAGATTTTCTAGGGACTGATGGTCGTGCTCCAAATATTTTGCAAGCTCAATCTTTTTTACTACCTTGGAACGATGCTATAGCACTAGAAAAGCTATTACAAGAACGTGGCCACGAGATTGGCGCTGTCATCATGGAGCCTATCTGTATTAATGGAGGCGGCATATTACCTCAACCAGGGTATTTGGAAAAGGTCAGAGAACTCTGCGATCGCTATCATATAATACTCATATTTGATGAAGTAATTACTGGCTTTAGAGTATCTCTAGGAGGCGCACAATCTCTACTAGGCGTTACACCTGATATTACTGTTCTTGCTAAAGCAATGGCTGGAGGAGCTTTACCGATGTCAGCTATTGTTGGCAAGAAGGAAATTATGCAACTATATGTAGACCAAAAAGTTATCCATGCAGGAACATTTAACGGTTATCCACTTGGTTTAGCTGCGGTGTTAGCTACTATTGAATTGCTTGAAAATGATGTCTCATGTTACGAGAGGATGGGAAACTACCTACTGCAAATAGGTCAATCTCTAGTTGAAGCAGCAAAAAATGTGGGAATGCTGATGGTAGTTCAAGGAGTACCCGGCATACTAATTTTTCATTCTCAAGAAAAACCCGTTAACAGTCCTGGAAGTTACGACGACACTACAAAACTTCGGGATATTTTAATCACGCGGATTTGTAAAGATTATGGCATCCAATTCTCAAAAATTTCTAGATTTTACAGTAATTTGATGATGAATGAGACAGATGTGAGCTTTTTCCAAGAAAGGATACAAGAAGCAATAGACGAAGTCCAAAGAATTAGCGAAATATTTTAAAATTGTAAAGTGTAAAGCTAACTATCTCAAAGAAGCAATTATTGCATTAACAGAATCTAAATATAGGTGCGATAGAAACCTGACAGTGGAGTTAAATTAAGACGATGGAATTGATTGATTGCAAAAATATTTTTATCACAGGTGTTACAGGAGTAGTAGGAGGAAGAATTTTATATGAAATTCTAGCTACTACAAAAGCCAAGGTGTATTGTTTAGTGAGGGCGGAGGATACAGAAAAAGCAAGAATAAGAATTGCAAATATGCTTGCAGTTTACGACCCAGATAGTATCCTGTACGAGCAATTTGAATCAAAAGTTATTCCTATAATTGGGGATATTACTAGACCCAAATTTGGCTTAAACCCTGAAGATTACTACCAACTTGTCCATCAAATTGACCAAGTGTTTCACGTTGCAGCAAATGTGAATTTAGTAGCCAGTTATAAAAAATTAGCTGAGGTGAATGTGCAAGGAACTTCAGAAGTAATTGAGTTTTGTCTAACTGGCAATATCCCAATGCTGCATACATCAAGTTACAGCGTAGTAGGTAGTAAACTTTTGGATGAATTTACATTTAAAGAAAACGACCTTGATATTGGACAAAGTTTTGATTATCAACCATATGAGTTGACAAAAATAAATGCTGAAAAGCTAGTTCATGAGGGAAGTAAACGAGGTTTAAAATGGGTTATAGTCAGACTAGGCGATATTTTTGGTGATAGTAAAACAGGCAGTTATCCACTTCAAGGTACTACTAATAGAGGCATATACTATAGTATTGTTAAAACCATAGTTGAAACAGAATTATTTTATTTTACTGAAGATTTTTTCTATCTAACCCCAGTCGATTATGCAGCCAAAGCTTCTCTTTACCTTGGTCTTAATCCATCAGCTTATGGTCAAACTTTTCATATTGTGAATCCAGACCAGAGGCATTTTTATGAATTTGTAAATCTCATAATTGATTTTGGTTATAAAGTTAAAGTAATTTCCATTGATTTATATCTAAAGTTATTTCAAAGCAATCTTATTTTAAAAGAAGGAAAAATTTACAGTTCTGCTTTTACTAGTTTTATACTTTTTTTATATTTTTTATTTGGTTCAGATTTACCTCCCCATTGTGTTATGGTTTTCTCAGGAACTAAACTTGATACATCAAATGCCCAAAAATTTCTTGATAAAGTAGGTATTATCTGCCCTAATGTTGATATAAAGTTAATTTCTACCTACTTAAATTACTGCATCAAAAAAGGTTTTATACCATCTCCTAACAAACAATATTCTCTTAGCAATCAGCCTCAATATAATGCTAACTACGAAGGCTACTTAAAGAATGAATTGAAATTAATTCAAGCAGAAAACTTGTCTACAAATATATCGAATACGCCTAATGATTATGGTCTAAATCAAGTATCTAATTCTATTCTCGAAGCTGAAGCAGAAGCTGCAACTATTCAAATATCCAATAACTCAAGTAATAAATATATGGAAGTTGCACTCTCAAATCCCATCGATAAAACCGAAGTTGCACCTTCTTCTTCGAGTCCGCAAGAAGTGCATAATTACATGGATACTTCAACTATCTTATCAAGCAATGGTAAACATGCTTCTAAAGTAACTACATTATGTCAGGTTCTGCCTAAATTAAAGGCAGTGACTATTACACAAGAAAATATACCAACCAGCAGTACATCAAATAGGACACCAAAAACGGCGCCAGTTTCTACATCACCTCAAGATCCACCCATCCTTGAAAACAAGAGTTATTCTGTAGAGGATAATTTTACCAATGTTCCAAGTACTGCTCCAGCGCCTATTGTAAATGTTTTAGCCACAGATTCCATCAATGTTATTAAATTTAGTACTCGATTGTTAGAAGTCATTAGTGACAAAACTGGATACCCAATCGATATGCTGGAAATGAATATGGATTTAGAAACAGATTTGGAAATTGATTTAATCAAGCGGGTGGAGATTTTTGCTGTGATGCAACAGGAATTCCCCGAAATTGAACTGGATGTTAAAGCGATCGCTGAGTTGCGAAGCCTTACTAAGGTAGTTAATGTTCTTTCATCACCCGGATTTTCTTATTTCCCTTCTTAATAAGGCACAGCTAATTCATTCGATCTCTTAAGGATTTTGTCAAAAGTATGAGTCAGAACTTTGCTTGAGTGGGAAAAATAAAAACTACCACCTTAACCAGCAAATTTATAAAAGAAGTTTAAAGTAGAAGAGATCAGACAGAAGTCTGATTTTATTTCCTCACATAAGGAAGGAAAATGGTATTACAGAACTAAAGAAGGGAGTAATATCAAATTAAACCCAATGTGCTGATAAAGCAAATTTATTAGGGCTAAACATAAAATATTAAAATAAATTTTAGTAAAGTCGGAGATATCAATGAGTGTATATTTGTAAATTTAATGCAGCTTTAGCAAAGTTATCTAATGAAATAGATAACTACGAAAAAAAATTGTTGAAACTGATTGAGTGTAAAAATAGCCAGATGCAAAAAATCATGCAAACAGCAAAAATTAATCAGAAATTACATCATACTCCTATTGCTATTATTGGCATGGCTTCGTTATTCCCAAAAGCTAGAAATTTGCAAGAATATTGGGATAATATTATTAAAAAAATTGATTGTATTACTGATGTTCCACTCTCCCGCTGGAATATTGATGATTATTATGACCCAGACCCCAAGGCACCTGACAAAACATATTCTAAAAGGGGGGGGTTTATACCAGAGATTGATTTTGACCCAATTGAGTTTGGGCTTCCACCTAATATTTTAGAAGTAACAGATATTTCCCAATTGTTAAGTTTAGTAGTAGCCAAGGAAGCAATGAAAGACGCTGGCTACGATGGAAAACATAATTTTAATCGTGAAAAAGTTGGGGTTGTTTTAGGAGTTGCACAACCTAATCAACTGAGTATACCTCTTACTGCAAGGCTTCACTATCCTGTTTGGGAAAAAGTTTTGAAAAGCAGTGGTTTGTCTGATGAGGATACGAATAAAATTATTTCAAAAATTAAAAGTGCTTATGTAGAGTGGGATGAAAACGCTTTTCCTGGGATGCTGGCAAATGTAGTTGCAGGAAGAATTGCTAATCGCTTTGATTTTGGAGGTATGAACTGTGTTGTTGACGCAGCTTGTGCCAGCTCATTGAGTGCTTTGAAGGTTGCAATTAGTGAATTGGTCGAACATCGCTCTGATATGATGTTGACCGGTGGAGTAGATACTAATAACTCAATCACTACTTATATTTGTTTTACTAAAACTCCTGCGATGTCTCCTACTGGAAATGTCCGCCCTTTTGATGCTCAATCTGATGGGATGCTTGTAGGAGAAGGAATTGGGATGTTGGTACTCAAACGCCTCGAAGATGCAGAAAAAGATAATGATAAAATTTATGCAGTTATCAAGGGAATCGGTACTTCTAGTGATGGTCGATTTAAAAGTATTTATGCACCCCGGAAAGAGGGGCAAGTAAAAGCATTACAACGTGCGTATGAAGACGCAGGCTTTGCTCATGAAACTGTTGGGTTGATAGAAGCACACGGTACAGGTACTTTAGCTGGTGACTACATAGAACTTACGTCCTTGAAGGAATTTTTTGGAAAAGGGAATGGTTCTTCGCCACACATTGCTCTTGGTAGTGTTAAATCTCAAATTGGACATACTAAAGCTGCGGCAGGTGCAGCAAGTTTAATCAAAGCTTCTTTAGCACTGCATCATAAGATATTACCACCCACAATCAACATTACTCAGCCAAACCCACAACTAAATGCAGAAGATTCACCATTCTATTTAAATACCGAAACTAGACCTTGGATTCAGGATAACAAAACGCCAAGACGAGCAGGTGTAAGTTCTTTTGGGTTTGGTGGCAGTAACTATCATGTTGTTCTGGAAGAATACTCAAGCAAGCATAATGAAGCTTATCGTTTGCAACCAATTCCAGATGCAGTATTGTTATTCGCAGAAACCTCAGTGAAATTATTAAACAAATGTCAAGAACTTCTTAGCCAGCTTTACTCTGATTCAGGCGATATATACTATACAAAATTGATAGAAGATTGTAAATCAGTTCAAATTCATCTTTCGGCGGCAAGAGTCGGATTTGTTGTAGCGTCTCGTATTGAAGCCATCAAATTTTTGCAAATAACAATTAATTGCTTAAAAGAAAAATCTAACTTTGCTTCTTGGGAGCATCCACAAGGAATTTACTATCGTGCTTGTGGAATGGATTTATCAGGAAAAGTAGTAGCTTTGTTTTCTGGACAAGGTTCTCAATACTTAGGGATGGGTAAGGAACTGGTAATTAATTTCCCAGAATTACAACAGCTTTATGGGCATATAGATGAACTATTACGCCAAGATAATTTAAAGCCTGTGTCGGAGATTGTTTTTCCACGACCAGTTTTTGGACAAACAGAAAAAGATGCCCAAGTAACTGCACTACAAAGAACAGAGTATGCTCAACCTGCACTTGCAGTTTTGAGTGCAGGCATGTATCAAATTTTGCAACAAGCAGGGTTTCAACCTGATTTTACCGCAGGACATAGCTTTGGAGAATTAACTGCGTTATGGGCTGCGGGAGTACTGAGTGAAGAAGATTATTGCTTCTTGGTAAAAGCCAGAGGACAAGCAATGTCAACTTCTCAAAACTCTGGTGACGTTGGAAAAATGCTTGCGGTTAAAGAAGATATCTATAAAGTTAAAGAGGTAATTAAGGAATTTCCACAAGTTAAAGTTGCTAATTTTAACTCTCCACGTCAAGTTGTTATAGCAGGAAATACTGCTCAGATAACTAAAATACAACAGATTTTACAAAATCAAGGTACGACTGCGGTATTACTGCCTGTTGCAGCTGCTTTCCATACACCACTGATTGAATTTGCTCGTAAAAGATTTGCTATTGCTTGTGAGCATGTAACTTTTAAAGAACCCAAAATATCGGTTTATACAAATGTTACAGGTAACCTTTATTCTGAGCAACCACAATTAATTAAAAAAACGTTAGAAAATCAGATATCAAATCCAGTATTGTTTCACCAAGAAATTGAAAATATCTATGCAGAAGGAGGCTATTGCTTTGTTGAATTTGGTCCAAAACGGGTTTTAACTAACTTTGTAAAAGATATTTTAGGTCAACGCCCACATATAGCTGTGGCATTGAATTCTAGCAATCAGAAAGATAGTGACCGCTTATTACAAGAAGCTGTTATACAATTGCGTGTTGCAGGACTACAATTAAAACATATTGACCCTTATCAACTACCTTCTGAGCTTCCTAAAGTTACAAAAAATAAAAATTGTATAGTACGTTTAAGCAGCATAAACTATATTTCTGAAAAAACAAAGAAAGCGTTTAATAATGCTTTAAGTGATAACAGTCGGATTAAATCACATCAAAATAGTTCTTCATATTCATTAATGCCAAAAATACTTGAAACTAGTTTAGATAATGTACATGATAACGGACAAAATGGAAAGTCTGTAATCAACGTTGCTACCCAGAAGCGGTTCCCAGTATCAGATTTAAATATGCTTACCAAATCAAACGAAGCTATGAATAATCAACGAAATTTAGAAAGTAATCTACATGATAACGGACAAAATGGAAAGTCTGCAATCAACGTTGCTACCCAGAAGCAGTTCCCAGTATCAGATTTAAATATGCTTACCAAATCAAATGAAGCTATGAATAATCAACGAAAGTTAGAAAGTTTGGAGTACTTGCTGAACCAATTTCAGCAGTATCAAAGTAATAATCTACAACTGCATGAACAGTATCTCAACCATCAGCAAGATTATATCAAAACATTTTTTCAAATGATACAGCAGCAGAATAATTTATTTGCGAATGGTAAGGTTACAGATAATGCTGGGATACTTAAACCTGAAATGATTGACAGTTTAGAACGTGCTATGTTGCAGTTTCATAAACATCATAGTGAAACTTTGCGCGCTCACGAGCAATATCTTCAACATCAGGTTGAATATGGCAGGCACTTTTTTGATAGATTACAACAAGAGTATTCTAGTTTAGTTTTTAATACCCCAAATACGCAATCAGTTGAATTTTATCAGGTGCCGAATGATATATCAAAAAACTCAGATGTAAAATCTGTCACCTCAAATGGTAAATATATTGCTGATTTTGAATCACCTGTTATTGAAGATGAAGTTGATGCGACTGAGGTATGGAAAAATAAACATATTGAAGAATGGAATAGTCAAAATGCATTTGCTAGTGAAACTGCGATTGTTGTTAACAACAAGTTAAAAGCTGATGATGCAACTGAGACATGGCAAGAAACAAAACTTGAAGAATGGAATAATCAAGAAACATTTATTCCTTTAACATCTACTAATTTTACTCAGCAAGAAGCTATTGTAACTTCAACCGTAAATATTGAGATTGAGCAACTGGGTAATAATTTGTTAACTATTACAAGTGATAAAACAGGTTATCCAGTAGAGATGTTGGAACTTGATATGGATTTGGAGGCTGATTTAGGAATCGATTCTATCAAGCGTGTAGAAATTTTAGCTTCGATGCAAACCTTATATCCTGATTTACCACAACCAAATTTGGAAGAACTTGCAGAAAAACGCAGTATCGCTCAGATAGTAGAATATGTACAAACATTAGTAAATCCTCCAGAACATAGTTTACAAAATACAGAATTGACAATTGCTGAATCCGAACAATTACCTGAAATAGCTACTACAGAATCTGAATTAGACTCTGAGCAGGAACTAGGAGTGGAAATTGATTTTACGGAGTTAAGTGATAAATTACTTACGATTACGAGTGATAAAACAGGTTATCCAGTAGAAATGCTGGAACTTGATATGGATTTGGAAGCTGATTTAGGAATCGATTCTATCAAGCGTGTAGAAATTTTAGCTTCGATGCAAACCTTATATCCTGATTTACCACAACCAAATTTGGAAGAACTTGCAGAAAAACGCACCATCCGTGAAATAGTCGAATATATTCAACAGCTAGCTGCTAGTGAAAAAAAAAAGTTATTCAACGAGTCTAGTGATAAGCAACAGCTTTTAGAACATAATATTGTTCGTAGTCCGGTAGAACTAAAATTTCTTCCTCGACCAGATTTTTTAGAATTTACATTACCACAGAGATATATCAGTTTACTTACCGATGATGGTTCTCCTACGACTATAAAACTAGCTCAGTTACTTATTGATCGAGGTTTTAAAGTTGTTGTTTTAAGTTTTCCTCAATCACTTCTCCATCAACAGCCATTACCCCAAAGCATAAATCGTATTATGTTGGAAGATTTGAGCGAAGAACATTTACAGCAAAAGTTGGGTGAAATTACCAAAAATTACGGAAAAGTTGGGATTTTTATTCATCTTCATCCTAAGCTGGTAGCAAACCATAACGATAAAATGACTTATTTGAAAGAAGAAAAGGCGATTGTTAAACATATATTCCTGATAGCAAAACATCTGAAAAAATCTCTCAAAGATGCCTCAAGTTACGGACGCAGTTGTTTTTGCACTGTAGCTCGTCTTGATGGAGCCTTTGGACTTTCAGGTCAAGTTAATTTCAATGTCATCGGTGGTAGCTTGTTTGGATTAACCAAAAGTTTGAAATGGGAATGGGAAAATGTATTTTGTCGAGCAATTGACCTGAGTCCTGATATTGATGTTGAACAATCAGCACATTACATCATTACCGAATTGCATGATCCAAATCTTTATATTTCAGAAGTTGCATATGGTTCACAAGGACGAACAACTCTAATTAGCACAGAGGATAGCAAATACCTGCTGGGGTCTTAATTATTCAAGACTGAGGCAAAAACGGCAACAAGCTCTTGTTACTTTCGTTTATGTAGTTCTCACTCAAAAAACTTATGGTTTACGACAGAAAACTTTCATCTAACGAGAAAGCTTTTGAAATTCTAAATCAACGTACTAACTCATCAAATATAGTCACAATTAGTCGCATCAAAAGACTTGTAAATGCGGAAGTTATTAGACAAGCTCTTGATATTATTCAACATGAACACCCTCGGCCAAACTCTCGAATCGCTGGCAATTTGGATAATCTTTCCTTTGAAACAGGAGTAAGCAAAATTCCTTTGCGAATTGGAGAGAAAGAATACGCCAAACAGTATCAAGAAGTTGTTTTACAAGAATTAAACCAAAAAATGCAAAGCGATCAAGGATTAATAAGAACTGTATTAGTTCAAGTAAGTAAGGATGATCATTTGAATTATCTAATTACGACTACTCATTATGCTATTTCAGATGGATTATCATGCGTAAAATTGCATTCACAAATATTTAGATATTGTCAAAAACTTGCATTAGGTGAAATCATTGATGAAATTAATATCCATCCTCCACTTCCACCATTTACTGAGCTACTACCAGCAAGAATGCAGGATTTTAAAAGCAAGTTAAAATTGTTTATATTTTTATTAAAATGTCAATTTGAATCAATTAGATATAAACCACAAGTATTGAAGATGGAAAAATATGTACATTTCGAGGAACGTTATTGTGGAATGATTCAAAAAAGACTTAACAATGATGAAACTACAGAATTAAAAGATTTTTGTAAAAATAATAATACAACAGTACATAGTACTATATGTGTAGCAATGCTGCTTGCATCTGCTAAAAAACTAGCTGTTTCTAAAGAAATGAATATACAACTAAAGTGTCAATCAGCAATTGATTTACGCAGATGTATTCAACCAGCAATTAACGATGAAATTATAAGTACATTTACTTCCGGTATTAATACATTTCATAATATAAATAAAAATACGAGTTTCTGGAAATTGGCAAGAGAACTTAAGTAAAAGATAGCAATAGATTTAAAAAATGATGATATTTTTAGTAAACTTTTTATATTTGATAAATATTATAGCTCTTTAATAGAAAGTAAAAAATCTTTAGATAGCAATAGCATATTTGTAACTAATATTGGTCAAGTATCGATTCCCAAAAACTATGGACTATTTGAACTAGAAGAAATTAGTTTTATTCCTACAATTAAATTAAGAATTAATCTAAGTGTAGCAGTTTCAAGTTTTAAAGGGGCAATGATTTTAAATTTTCCATATATCGAACCATGTGTAAGTAAGGAAACTATAGAAAACCTAGCAAATAACGTTATTCATAATCTTGTGAATATTGCAGTAAATTAATAAATCTGGAGCATATATGAAATTAGCAAAGAGAATTAATTCATCCTCAGTATTTCTTGTTAGTGGAGGAGCAAGAGGTGTGACAAGTGAATGTGTAATCACATTAGCACAACAATACCAGTGCAAGTTTATATTGCTTGGTCGTTCACCCATTATCAAAATTGAACCAGAGTATGTTAAAAACTATTTCGATGAATATGGATTAAAAAAATCCATAATGGAGTACCAGCTTTCGCAAGCACAAAAACCAACTCCAATTAGTGTACAAAAAATATTTAATCAAATTTCTGCCAGTCGAGAAATCAAAAATACGCTTTCTCGCCTTCGACAAGCAGGAGGTAGTGCAGAGTATTTTAATATTGATGTCACAGATTATGTGAGTTTACAAGCAAAAGTTACACATTTTAGTGCAATTACAGGAATTATACATGGTGCAGGAAATTTAGCAGATAAATTAATTGAAAAGAAAACAGAACAAGATTTTGAAATTGTCTATGCAGCAAAAGTTCAAGGTTTAGAAAACCTTCTTTCCTGTGTAAATATCGCTCAACTCCAACATATTGTTTTATTTTCATCTACATCAGGATTTTACGGCAATATTGGTCAAACCGATTATGCTATGGCTAACGAAATTCTCAATAAATCAGCACATTTAATTCAGCAGAAATATCCAAACTGTCATGTAGTTGCTATTAACTGGGGACCTTGGGAAAGTGGTATGGTGACACCAGAACTGAAAAAAGCTTTTACTGAACGAAATATTGGTATTATTCCAGTAGAAGTTGGAACACAAATGTTAGTTAAAGAACTTAATTCTAGCAAAGCGACACCACAAGTTTTAGTTACTAGTCCAGTATTTCCACCTGCAACAGAGTTTAACTTGGAGTTAAAAACATATCGTATTCGTCGTCAGCTAATTTTAGACGAAAACCCGTTTTTACAAGATCACATTATTGCTGGCAAACCTGTATTACCTGCAACTTGCGCCATGTCATGGATTATAAATACCTGTGAAAATATTTATTCAGGATATCGATTATTTAGTTGTAAAAATTTTAAAGTATTGAAAGGAATCATTTTTGATGAAACTTTTGTAGATGAATATATTTTGGATATTCAAGAAAAAGCAAAAGATAATAACATTCAAGAAGTTGAGGTTTTTGCACGAATTTCTAGTGAAAAGTCTCAGAAAGTACGATATCATTTTAGCGGAGAATTTAAATTTTTGCGTGAAATACCTTCTGCACCCCTTTATACTTTGCCAGAAGAGCAAAAAGATACAATTCCCCCCTGGAAAGATAATAATTTTTATCAAAACTGGGTAGGAATGCTTTTTCATGGTGTTTCTTTTCAAGGAATGAATAAGTTTATAACTTTTAGTCAAGAGAAATTTACTGCCGAGTGTTTTTGGCAAAAAATAGAGGCTAAACAACAAGGGCAATTTCCTGTGCAGTGGTTCAATCCCTATGCTCTTGATGTTAGTACTCATCCTTTAGGAATATGGTTACAGCATTTTTATCAAAAATCTGCTTTACCTGCATCCTTTGAAAGGTACGAGCAATTTGCACCTATCCCATGCAATGAAGATTTTTACGTAACTACTGAAATTAAGTCTGAGTCAGATTTTAGTACAGTTGCAGATTTTGTCATTTTCAATTCTCAAGGAAAGGTAAGCGCCCGTTTATTTGAAGTTACATTTATACGTTGGTTTACATAATAACAAAGTACGTCAAATATTTTGTTACTAGTAATTTGTAATTTATTTAGTATAAAAAATGAGGTATTTATGGATAAAATTGCAATTGTTGGATTATCGTGCCTTTTTCCAGATGCTAAAAATAGCCATGAGTTTTGGCAAAATTTAATTTCTGGTAAAGATTCTATATCCGAAATTCAATTTTCTGATTTAGATGTTGAGCCAGAAATATTTTACGACCCAGTTAAAGGAAAAACAGATAAATTTTATTCCAGTAAGGGAGGATTTATTCGTAACTTTGAATTTAAGGCTTCTGAATACAATTTATCAGAAGAACTAATCAATAGTCTTGATGACACTTACAAATGGTCTCTATATGTGACGAAACAAGCACTTGAACAAAGTGGTTATATAAGAAATAAATCTGTTCTTTCAAAATGTGGTGTAATTTTAGGCAATCTCTCAACGCCAACTAAGTATTCGCAAAAATTGTTTGCACCATTATATCAACAAGTTATAGAAGCTGCAACTGCGGAGCTTCTACAGCAAGAATCTTTTAACTTACCCTCTGCAACAATTAAGCGCAAAGCTTCCCTATATAATGGAATGATTTCAAGTTTTCCTGCTGCTTTAGTCGCTCAAACATTCTCTTTATCTAATATTAACTTTTGTATAGATGCTGCGTGTTCTTCATCATTTTATACAATTAAGCTAGCATCACATTATTTGTGGACACATCAAGCTGATTTAATGGTAGCAGGAGCTATTTGCTGTACAGACCCTTTAAGTTTACGAATGGGTTTTTCAATTATTCAAGCATATCCAGATAATGGTATTAGCCGTCCCTTCGATAAATCTTCGCGAGGAATAATTACGTCTGAGGGAGCGAGCGTAGTAGTCTTAAAAAGATATAGTGATGCGGTTCGTGACGGAGATAAAATACTTGCGGCTATTTGCGGGAATGGATTATCGAATGATGGTCGAGGAAAACATTCATTAGTTCCCAATCCAAAAGGACAAATTTTAGCATTTGAACGTGCTTACAAAGAAGCACAAATTAGTCCAAAAGATATTGATTATTTGGAGTGCCACGCAACAGGTACTTTAGTTGGAGATATTATTGAATTAAATTCAATAGAAAGCTTTTTTGGTCAACATCAAGCAATTCCACCGTTAGGCGCCGTGAAAGGTAATGTTGGTCATTTGCTATCTGTAGCGGGGATGGTAAGTTTGACCAAAGTAGTTGAGAGTATGTCTAATGGAGTAATTCCACCTTCAATTAATATTACTGAACCTGTAGGCGCCGAACAAAATTTAGTGTCATCGCAAAGTATTGTGACAGCTCCAACTGCTTGGCAAAGCAAATCGTCAGTAAAACGTGCTGCTATCAGTGCTTTTGGTTTTGGAGGTAGTAATTCTCACTTAATTTTAGAACAGAGAGAAAAACCAGAAGCTATTGATGCTTTGAGTAAAACACCAAAACCAATTCAACTAGCCAAACTAGCAATAGTTGGTATGGATGCTATTTTTGGTAATTGCGATGGACAAGATGCATTTGAACGCAGCATTTACAATGGAACGCAGCATTTTATTTCTGTTCCAACAAAAAGATGGCATGGAATGGAAGACCGAAAGGATTTATTCATACAACACGGTATGAGTGAAGTTGAAATACCAGCAGGAGCATATATAAATGACATCGAAATTGATACCATTGCTTGCAGAATTCCTCCGAATGAATTTGAACATTTGAATCCACAGCAAATGCTTATGCTTAAGGTTGCAAACAGAGCAATCGTGGATGCACGTATTGAGGAAGGAAGTAATGTAGCAGTAATTATTGCTGCCGATACCGACTTAAAAGTGCATGGAGGATATCAGAGATGGCATCTGTCTTGGCAAATAAAAGAAGGTTTACGCAATGGAAAAATTACTTTATCTGCTGAACAAGTCACCCAACTAGAAAGTATTCTTAAGGACAGTTTAACAAAACCAATTGAAAGTGCTACTTCTTTGAGCTACACTTCCAATCTCATGGCAACGCGAATTTCTTCACTATGGAATTTCAGTGGTTCTTCATTTACTCTCAGCGCAGGTGAAAATTCCGTGTTTAAAGCCCTAGAAGTAGCACAAATGTTACTTTCTGCTTATGAGGTCGATGCTGTGGTCGTTGGTGCTGTTGATTTAGCTGGTGGGTTAGATTATGTCTGGTTGCAAAATCAATTTGCAAAAATCAATACAGGTACACATACTTTAAGTTACGACGAGTTCAGCAACGGTTGGAATATTGGAGAAGGTGCTGGTGCCGTTGTTCTTAAGCGTCACGATACCGCTCAAAAAAATAGTGACAGTATTTACGCAGTAATTAATGCAATTGGTTTTGCGTACCATAAATATGATTTAGATAAATTACAAACGGGTTTACCTAGTTTTGATGCGGAAAGTGTAACAAAAGCTTGTCAAAATGCTTTTCAGCTTGCAAATATTCAACCTAGCGATATTGATTATCTTGAAGTGTTTGGCAGTGGCATACAACAGCAAGATGAAGCGGAAATTGCAGGGCTGCTTCAAGCTTACGGACGTAGCGAAAACGGTTTAGACTGTGCAATAGGTAGCATCAAAGCCAATATTGGTCATACTTTCATTGCATCAGGGATCGCTAGCTTAATTAAAACAGCACTTTGTTTACATCACAAATATATTGCTCCTACTCCTAACTGGTCAAAGGTAAAAGCACCTCAAATGTGGAAGGATAGCCGCTTTTACGTCGCTACTGACTCAGCACCTTGGTTTACTGAAAAAGAAGGAGTAAAAAGAGTTGCTGCGGTAAATGGTATTGGCATTGATGGGAGTTACGCCCATATTGTTATGTCTGAAGAACCAAGCCAAAAGCTAAAAAACAACTATAACTTCCATAAAAATCCTTTCTATCTTTTCCCAATCGCAGCCAATACCCGCAGTGAGCTACTCCAAGAATTGGCAAATTTACAGCAGACTATTGATAATTCTTCCTCGCTTGATATAACTGCAACACAAACTTTCAATATCTTTAAACAGCATGAAAATGCACACTACACTCTAGTTATTTTAGGGCATAATAAATCTGAACTAGCAAAAGAAATGACATTTGCCCATAAAGGTATAGATAATGCCTTTGAAACTGGTAAAAATTGGCAAACACCAGTTGGTAGTTATTTTACTGCGCATCCATTAGGTAAGCGAGGAGAAGTTGCTTATGTATATCCAAGAGTCGGTAGCTCTTTTTTGGGTATAGGTAAAGATACCTTCCGTTTACTGCCTGGAGTGTTCGATTACTTAAATACTAATAACCTTAATAGTAGTGTTGTTGCAAATGCAAAGTTACTTTATCCAAGAAGTTTAAATAAATTATTTAATAGTCAATTAAACGCACTTGAAAATCAATATCTAGCAAATGATGGAGAAATAACTTCTCAAATAGAAGTTCAAATCTCTAGCGTTAACACTACTATTTTGCGGGATATTTTCCAAATTAAGTCCAAATTTGCTTTTGGAATTAGTTTGGGTGAACTCACTATGCTAATTGCACAAGGAGTTTTAAGTAATAGTCATTTACATCAAGAAAATTACAAACAACAAGCCTCGAATCTGTTCAAAACAAGACTTTCTGGGAAAAAGCAAGTTATACATGAGTATTGGAGACTACCAAAGAATCTAGATTTAAAAGATAGCGATTTTTGGAGTACCTATATATTGTTAGCAAATTCATCAGAAGTTCAACAATGTATTAAAGATGAAGAGCATCTTTATATTACTCTAATTAATTCTTCAGATGAAGTCATCATTGCTGGTGAAAAACAAGCTTGTCAGCGAGTTATCAAAAAATTAAAATGTAATGCTCAATATCTTCCTCTTGATTTAGTAGTACATTGTCCTGTTATGCATTCAGAATACGAGCGATTAATTCAGTTATTTACTTATACTATTAAAAACATTCCTAGTATTATCTTCTACTCTGCTGCCGATTACGCACCGTTAAGACTTGAAAGCAATGAAGTTGCTCGTAGTATAACAAAAGTTATTTGTAATCAGATTGATTTGCCTCGATTAGTTAATAGAGTTTATCAGGATGGAGCAAAAATTTTTATTGAAGTAGGTTGTGGCAATGATAGTTCTCGTTTAATTAATAAAATTATTGATAGTAAAGAACATATTACCGTATTTTTAAACCAAAAAGGTATTGATGAGCAAACATCAATTATCAAAGCATTGGCAAAACTTGCTAGTCATCAGGTTCCTTTAAATCTGTCTCCCCTATATAAACCAACAGAAGAGAAATTGACTCGAAAACTATCAATGTTTAAAACACTTACTTTAGGTGGAGATAAAATATTTGATATAGTTTTAAATGAAAATAATCGTAAAATTTTTCAAGATGCAGTTTATAGTGAGAAAAACTTATCTTCAGTATCTGAACGCGATCAGGATTTTGAAGATTTGAATAAAGATCGAGATTTTGTTAATACTTCCATGAAAATAACACAAGAAAAACAAAATTTAAATGAAATCCAAGTAGTTACGTCTTTCAACTCGCCACTTATTGGATCTTATCCATTAAATAATGTCGATAATGTCAATTCTTTGAAACTTACACAAGCTCATTACAACAATATAGATGATATTAATTTACAAGTTTTTAAAGACCATTCTGTATTTTTAGAAGCACGGAATGAGTCAGGTAAACAATTAAAGAAAATTCTTGAGCTACAAATATCTTGTGTTAAAAATATATTGAATGAGAATAATGAGTAAGATAATTTGGCTTTTTCAGTTAGGTTAATATCTTTAATACTGGCATTTTCAAGTTTTGCTTAAATTAATTTAAAAAAGGAGTATAAAACTGTGGTATTAGAAAATCGAGTAATAAATAGACCTAAAGATACATTAGAATTTGAATCGTCAAACTATAACTATGAGCTATTATGGGAAGGAGGTTTAAATAGCATATCTTACGAAGAAAAGGAAATAAAAAGTAAATTGCTTACTCTATATAAACCTTGTTATATTATTAAAGTAAATGATAAAATTGGCATTACCAATGAAGGCTATTTGTCTACAATTAGTAAACCAAGATCACAGCAAACAAAACTACTAGCATTTATTCCACCAATCTCAACAAAACAACTTGGAGATGCCAGCTTTCTGTCCTGTTACGGCGTAAAATTTGCTTATGCTACAGGTGCAATGGCTGGTGGCATCGCTTCCGAAGAAATGGTAATTGCACTCGGCAAGGAAAAAATTTTAAGTTCCTTTGGTGCAGGTGGTTTGACTCCAAATCAGGTTGAAGCTGCAATCAATCATATTCAACAAGCATTACCTAATGGTTCCTATGCATTTAATTTAATTCATAGTCCTGCTGAACCTGAAATTGAGCGTGTAGTTATAGATTTATACCTGAAATATGGAGTAAGGATTGTAGAAGCTTCAGCATTTTTAGATTTGACACCTAATATTGTTTATTATCGTGCTGCTGGACTTAGTTTGAATGCAGCCAACCAAATAGAAATAAAAAATAAAGTAATTGCCAAAATTTCTCGTCGCGAAGTTGCTAGCAAATTTATGCAACCAGCACCAGTTAAAATTCTCAAAGAACTGGTTGCACAAAGGTTAATAACTGATTTGCAGGCAAACCTCGCTACTAGAGTTCCAGTTGCTGATGATATTACAACAGAAGCAGACTCTGGCGGGCATACAGATAATCGCCCTTTGATTTGTCTTTTGCCCTCCATTATGGCATTGCGCGATGAAATACAACAGAAATACGCATACTCTCAACCAATAAGAGTTGGAGCAGCCGGAGGAATTGCCACTCCACAATCGGCTTTAGCTGCATTTATGATGGGCGCCGCTTATGTTGTGACTGGTTCAATAAATCAGTCGTGTGTTGAAGCTGGAACCTCTCAACATATCAAACAATTGCTAGCACAAGCCGAAATGGCTGATGTAATGATGGCGCCAGCAGCAGATATGTTTGAAATGGGAGTTAAGCTGCAAGTTCTCAAAAGGGGGACTATGTTTGGGTTACGAGCGCAGAAATTATACGAGTTGTATAGAAATTATAACTCCGTTGACCATATTCCGCTTGTGGAAAAAGAGAAATTAGAAAAACAAATCTTTCGTCAGAGTATAGATAAAGTATGGGAAGAAACCACTGCATTTTTATTGCAACGAAATCCGGAAAAGCTAGCTCAAGCAGCAACTAATCCAAAACTAAAAATGGCTTTAATTTTCCGTTGGTATTTAGGCTTATCATCACGGTGGTCAAGTTCAGGAGAAAAAAGTCGAGAAGTCGATTATCAAATTTGGTGCGGTCCAGCGATGGGTAGTTTCAATGACTGGGTACGTGGTTCTTATTTGGCTGAATCAAGTAATCGTCGAGTCGTTGATGTGGCTCATCACATAATGACAGGGGCGACTTATTTACACCGAATACAAACTTTAAAGACTCAAGGGTTAGGAATTTCAAACTATTACAACCAGTATTTACCAATGCCAATGTTAAATTTTAATCAAAATGTTAGGAGATTTGTATGAACCGTTACTATATTGGTTTAGCCAGTTCTTGCCACGATCCAGCTATTGCGATTGTTGATTCTGATGGTCAAATAGTATTTGCGGAAGCACTGGAACGTTATTTACAAAATAAAAGAGCCTGGGGTGCCCAACCAGATGATTTGTATCAAATTGTACAATTAGTTGAAAGTTACTGTGATCCTAATGCTGAGTTTGTAGTAGCTAACAGTTGGAGTTCAACCAACTGGCAAGCTTATTTAAAGTTGTTTTCTACCTTAAGGCTAAGAGATACTAAAAGCCTTTCACGATCTTTCTCTGGTGTTTATAGTAAGGAAATTTTCGATTGGCTGGCTTTCATACATTTAGTTGGTTTACTAAAAGCAGGTAGAAACTTCGCATATCAAATGCGTAGTGTGTTTAACAATGACAATATCATTTTTAAACGATATCAACATCACTTAACTCACGCAGCAAATGGTTGCTATAGTAGTCCTTTTACCAATGCCGCTTGTATTGTTGTAGATGGATATGGAGAAAAAGGATCTATATCTAGTTACAGTTACAAAAATGGTATGATTAAGACTGTGCAAGATTGCATAAGTCCTGCCAGTTTAGGATTTTTCTACGCAAAAGTAACAGATATTTGCGGTTTTGATTCGGATAAGGGCGAAGAGTGGAAAGTGATGGGATTGGCACCGTATGGTAAAGTTGACCCTAAATTATATGAACAGATGCGTTCTCTTCTTGAAGTAAAGGGCTGTTGCTTAAAACAACCTTCTCGTCACAACTATGAGAAGTTACTTTCTAGTATTATAAACAGAGCATTACCACGTAAAGCTTCTTATTGGGAGGCAGTAGATATTGCTTGTACAGGGCAAAAAGTATTTGTTGATGTCATGGAGGAACTTCTTAATAATTTCTATAAGCTAAATATTTCCGATAATTTAGTTCTCAGTGGGGGATGTGCATTAAATTCGTCATTGAATGGGATGATTTTGGAAAAAACTCCTTTTAAAGCAGTATACATTCCTTCTGCCCCGGCTGACGATGGTAATGCTGTTGGTGCCGGATTGCTTGCTTATTACGAAGACCATCCACATAAATTCAGCCAAAAAACTTGGCAATCACCTTATCTTGGCTCAACTATCAGTAAAAAATCATTAGATAATATGCTGCGGTTTAGTCAGATTAAAAATCTTAGACATTTACCAGGAACAGTACATTTAGAAGCTGCACGTTTACTATCTGAAGGTAAATTAATTGGATGGGTACAAGGGCGCGCTGAGTTTGGACCGCGTGCGTTGGGGAATCGTTCTATCTTAGCAGATCCTCGTTCTCCAAACATGAAAAATATAATCAATGAGCGAGTAAAATTTCGCGAAGAATATAGACCACTTGCACCATCTATTCTGCATGAATTTGGTGATAAATACTTTGAGAATTATCAAGAATCACCTTATATGGAACGTACCCTTCGTTGGCGCCCAGAAGTTAAGGAACAAGTACCAGCTGTTGTTCACGCCAATGATACCGGGCGCCTACAAACAGTTAAGCAAGAATGGAATGAAAAATTCTACAGTTTAATTAACGCCTTCTACGAAATAACAGGTGTACCAATAATTCTAAACACTAGCTTAAATGTTATGGGTAAACCAATTATCCACAGCTTAGAAGACGCTCTAAGTGTATTCTATACCGTTGGTCTTGACGCATTAATTATCGAAGACTACATACTTGAAAAGTAGTTTAAATTGGCAATGTAAAAACTTTTTGTGAAATTCAACATTTCTGGCTTTGAATTTCATAAGTTTTGTTGTGTTTAGGATAGGATAATTGACAATCATGGAACCTCTAATACAGCCATCCTACTATTCAGATACCGAAATTTTTCAACGAGAACAAGTATTGATATTTCAGAACCTATGGAATTTTGCTGGATTTACAACAGATTTGCAAATCCACAATGATTACATATGTGCAGACATTGGTGGCAAGTCTGTCACCGTTCAGAACTTTCATGGTGAATTACGAGCATTTCTCAATGTTTGTTCTCATCGCTTTAGTAAAATTCACCACCAACCTCAAGGAAATGGTGCATTGAAGTGTCCTTATCATGGATGGGTTTATAATTCTGAAGGAATTCCTGTAGCTATTCCATCAGTACAGCAATTTGATATAAATAATATAACAAAAGAATCTTTGAGACTGGAAAAATGGCTAGTTGAGGTATGCGGTAAACTAGTTTTTGTCAAAAGAAATGATGATGGTATCACGTTAAAAGAGTTTTTAGGGAGTATTTATGACAAAATAGCTAACTTTTCGGAGGCATTTGGTCAAAAAATTAATGAATATCAACTTAAAATCAATGCTAACTGGAAAATAACTACGGAAAATACTTTGGAAGGTTATCATGTTTTTTCTGTTCACAAGAACACCTTCAGTAAATATGGTGTTCCAGCAGAAAAAAAATATATTTGTAATGAAATCCATACTGCTTACAGTGATATAGGTAATATTAAATATATTGAAAAATCCATAGAAGCTATTTTACTGAAAAAGGCTGAGTCTGTAGTTCAAAATAGACCATTAAAGTTAGGTAGCTACTATCATCAACTTATTTTTCCAAATTTAACGATTGCTACAAATGATGGAATTGCATTTTACGTTCAAATTAATCAACCCATAAATCCAGTAGAAACAAAGTTAATTAGTCATGTTTTTGTAAGTAAGTTGGATATTAAGTCCGACCTTGAGCAAAGTATTATTAATACATTAACTCAATCATTAACGAAAATATTCTTAGAAGTTTGTGAGGAAGACAAAGCTATTTGTGAAATAGTTCAGCTAGGCATCTCTTCACGAAATGAAGGGGGTGGCATTTTCAGCTTGGAAGAACAACGTGTTTATGAATTTCATAAAGCTTACTGTAAACTTATGAACTTTAGCCTATCAGAAAATTTGAAAACCTCAATTATGGAAAGCGTACCTTAACGCACTAAGGCACCTAATCTTAAAAAAAGATAGTGACTGTTATCTCTAGGTTAAAGAATTCAATTACGGTACGAAACGCCCTTAGCGCCTTCCCTTTGCCCAAGGACTAACGCTAAGAGATATGATTTATACTTTCTACTATCATAAATCTGGTTTATGCAGCATAAATTATAAAAATAAATTGAGATATTTACTGGGTTTTCTCACAATGAAATTAGTTCATCTTCTTATAAAAACTTCTTGGGTAAAGGTTATTTTTGCTACTTTATGTGGATTAACTAGTGGAATTACAAATGTCGGATTAATTACCATTATTAATTTAATGTTACGGGAAGGTCAACTACAAAAAAGTAATCTTTTTTGGTATTTTGTGCTTCTTTGCTGCTTACAGGTGATCAGTTCTACAGTTACTCAAGTATTAATTGCTCGATTAGCACAAGGAGTTACTTTTAATTTACAACAGCACTTTGTTTTTTGCATTATAACGTGTCCATTGAAGCAAATTGAGAATATTGGTATTCCTTGCCTATTAACAGCTTTAACTGAAGATATACAATCTATCTCAGCTGCTTCTCTAGCACTTTCTGACCTTTCTATAAGTGTTGCTATACTAACAACTTGCTTGTTCTACCTTAGTTGGCTTTCCTCAACTTTATTCTGTTTGATGTTTATTTTTATGTTAATAGGTATTTTTTACCAACAAATTCTCATCATTAAAGGCATCTATTTTCTTAAACGTACACGTGAATACCAAGATAAATTATTCTATCATTTCAGAACTGCTACTGAAGGAATAAAAGAGCTTAAACTCCACTGTGTAAGGCAGGAAGAGTTTTTGAATTATGATCTGCATATAACTACCAAAAATTTAAGTAATTATCGTGAAAGAGCAAGCAATTTCTTTTCAGTTGCTGCTGGTTCAGGGCTTTTATTATTTTTTATTCCCATTGGTTTATTATTCTTTTTCATAGCTCCGTTATTCGATATTCCGTCTACGGTTGTTTCTGGCTATGTTATAACAATATTTTTTATGATGTCACCATTTAGAGTTTTATTAGTTAGTTTACCTGTACTTAGCCAAGCTAATATCGCTTTAGCAAAAGTAGAATCATTGGGATTGTTATTAGCAGTTAATCAGACAAAAAAAATACTAAAATTATCGCCAGATAATCAATTATGTGACATTCCTCAAAAAAATTGGAAGTCAATACAGTTAGAAGAGGTTACCCATACATACCGAGGAGAAGGAGAAGATAGCAAATTTATGTTAGGACCACTAAATTTAAATTTTTATTCTGGAGAGTTAGTATTTATAGCAGGAGGTAATGGAAGCGGCAAATCTACTTTAGTGAAACTAATAACAGGATTATATATACCTGAAAATGGCATTATTCGCTTTAATGAGCAAGATATAAATGATGAAAATAGAGAATGGTACTCCCAGCAATTCTCTGTTGTATTTTCAGATTTTTATTTGTTTGAACGCTTTCTAGGTTTAGATAATTTTATTATCAATAATAAAGCTCAAGAATATTTATCTCAATTGCAACTTGAACATAAAGTTACAATTAAAGATGGAGTACTTTCTACAACTGCATTGTCTCAAGGTCAACGTAAACGTCTTGCTTTACTTACAGCTTATTTGGAAGAACGACCAATCTATATTTTTGATGAATGGGCATCTGACCAAGATCCTATATTTAAAAAAATTTTTTATACTCAACTACTACCTGATTTAAAAAGCAAAGGTAAAACTGTTATTGTAATTAGCCATGATGACCAGTATTTTAGCTGCGCTGACCGAATTATTAAGCTTGATTACGGTAAAGTTATATTTTCAGAGTAAGTAATAGAGAAGGTGATTTTGAAATGTAGAATGCATCTTGAAAGGCAATTCTCGCGATGTTTCGGTTTGCTTATAGGAATTTGAATTAATTCTAGAAAATGTATAAGAAATACCTGAATCTTCACTAAGCATTTAATGCAGCATGTTAAAATTAAAACGCAAGAGGTATGTAAAAATAAGTAAGGGACTATTTATAATAATTGGAATATTATTTTTATGTGCTGCGTGCGATTTAATAGAAGCAAAAAATAATATTAGTAATCCATCACCTATAAGTAGAAATACATTAAGCCGCGTCTTAGCATTAGGAAAACTAGTGCCTGAAGGTGATGTTATTAAGATTTCAGTTATAAATGCCAGAGATAGTAGGGTAAACCAACTTTTAGTAAAAGAAGGAGATTTTGTTAAAGCTAATCAAGCCATTGCCATTTTACAAGGGAGAGATAGAGTTGAACAGCAACTTCGTGACGTGCGCGCGGATGTAGCAATTAAACGAGCGCAGTTACTTAAAATTAAGCAAGGTGATGTAAAACAAGCAGAAATTACCGCACAACGGGCGACTATTGGCGAATTAGAAGCACGAATTAAAACTGAGACAAAAGTTAAGCAAGCAGCTATAGCGCAAGCTACTGCAACAATTCGTAATGCCCAACTAAAATTTGAACGTTATTCAGATTTAGAAAAACAAGGCGCCATTAAACGTTCTGAGTTCGATGATGCAAGAGAAGAATTTGAAAAAGCTACGGCAACGCTAGCTCAAGCTATTGCAGAATTAGATTACACTACGTCAACTTTAACAGCACAACTTGCAAAAGAAAATGCCAATTTAAAACGTTTACAAGAAGTTCGCCCAGTAGATATTGAGATTGCCTCAAGAGAACTAGAACAAGCACAAATTCGTGTTGAACAGCAGAAAGCCGTGTTGGATGATACGTTAGTACGAGTTCCTATTGCCGGACAAATATTACGTATTAACACTCGTGTGGGTGAACAGGTAAATCAAGATGCGGGTATTGCCGAACTTGGAAGAACAAATCAAATGTTCGTAACTGCGGAAATTTATGAAACCGATATCGTAAAAATTCGTCCAGGGCAAAAAGTAACAATAAAGAGTGAGTATGGAGGGTTTACAGGTGAGATATACGGTGCCGTTGATAGAATTGGTCTACAAATTGGCAAAAGTCGCCTTAACCAAGACCAATACAATCCTACGACGGATATAAACGCGCGCGTCGTCGAAGTTGCTATTCGTTTAAATCCAGAAGACAGCAAAAAAGTTGCTGCGTTAACAGGGATGCAAGTACGAGTCAAAATAGATGTTTCATCATGAAAAAATTATTTAACTTTGAGCCTCCTTTAGCTTGGTCACAATTATCACACCAAAAAGTACGGTTCGCAGTTGCGATTACAGGAGTTTGTTTTGCCAATATTCTTATGTTTACTCAGCTTGGATTGTTAGCAATGCTGACGCAAGGAACAACAAAGTTACATAGAAGTTTAGGTGGTGATTTAGTAATAATTTCTTCATTTGCTCAAAGTTTGCAATTTCGGATTAACTTTCCGCGTGCTTATTTATTTCAAGCTGCGGCAGTTGATGGGGTTGCGTCGGCAAATCCTGTGTATATTGGACGTGCAAATTGGGTTAATCCGAAGAGATTAGAAAAGCAGCAGGATATTCTAGGTAAAAAAAAGGTGCTGAGTCTTCGTGAACTTTTCGGTAACGAAGTAAGGATTATTGCTATTAATCCTGCCCAACCGGGGATATTAAATATACCATTAGTCAATAAGCAATTAGCAAAAATTATATCAGCAGATGCTGTATTATATGACCAATTAGCACAATCAAGTCTAGGTGATATTCCTGAATTATTCACTCAAAACCAAGAAGTTGGAACTTTGATGGATAACCGTCGAACTTATGTAGTGGGACTTTTCAGTATGGGGAGTACTTTGTTTGAGAAAGGTAATGTGGTCATGAGTGATTGGAATTATGCTTTACGCTATGGTGCCAATAGTCTTAAAGGCGCTATGATTGGTGTGATAAATTTAGAGAAAGGCGCCAATATTAAGACTGTTCAAGCAAAACTGCGCGCGACTTTACCAGACGACGTAGTAGTACTTACTCCTACTGAGTTAGTGGAGCGTGAACTCCAATATCAAGCAACTGAGGTAAATGGAGTAGTTTTAAGGTTTGGGACTATAGTCGGTTTTATAATCGGAGTGATTATTATTTATCAAGTCTTATATACTGACATCAGCGAGCATTTATCAGAGTACGCAACTCTTAAAGCAATGGGCTATGCAGACCGTGCGTTGCTTTTAATTGTCTTGCAAGAAGGAGTTATTCTAGCTGTATTAGGATTTATACCTGGTTTTATTGCTTCTTGTGGTATTTATCAACTCTTAGTCGTGCTTACACGTATACCATTAGTCATGCAAGCGAGTGTTGCACTTCAAGTTTTTATATTAACTATATTAATGTGTAGTATATCAGGCGCCATTGCTACAAATAAATTGCGCTCCGCCGACCCTGCAGATGTATTTTAGTATGGTGTGACTTTACCCAATGACGCACAAGCGATTGTTCAAAGTATAAACTGGTTCTTGGCAACTTTTGGTGATCTTGGTTGGGGGAAGGCAGAAGGCAGACGGCAGACGGCAGAAGGAAGAGGAAGGAAAAATTCCCACAATTGAAGCATAGCAAGGATTATAGAACATCTGCATCACTTGAAAGCCGTAAGCGATCGCCCCTTGAAGTCACAAATCCCACGCCTGGATAAGAAAACGTTTTAAACCCTTCTGCCCTCTGCCTCCTGCCTTCTGCCTTAAAGCGCGTAACCTTTCATCATCACCAAAATCTGACAAGAACCTATAAACTTGCCAGAGCTAAATTAAAGTAAAAGCTTGCTTATCTGAAAACCCAATTAGTAAAAAATTGCTTATAGTCACTCATTGGAGTAATTTTTTTATAAGCTATTAATTTTATAATAATAATTAGTAGTCCTAATGGTACTAGTTTATGGTTTCACAGACATTACTTGTCGGTGGAAGGATAAGACTGCCGGAACTGAAACCATAATATTGCCGTAACAAAGGCTAAAAAGCTTATTATTGCATTAACAACTCGCCACAAAAATTTAGCGCCTGGAATGATAATATTGCCGAAAACCAAAAACGACACGTAATCACGGATCAAAATAGTTAAATTGGTTGAGTGCCATCCCTCAATTATTTAAATATAACAATAAGAAACTTATAAGAAATTTAAAACTATGACAGTCAACAAAGTGGAAATGAAAGATGCTTCTGTAGAAAGTTTCAATGAGATTAAAAGTCATGATACTTTCTCAATGGGTTGTGTTGTCAACTCATACAATGAATGGGATCCACTTGAAGAAGTTGTTGTTGGGAGACTAGAAAATTCTATGTATCTTCCTCAACATAAATATTTACTAGGAGGAATTCCCCAAAAAATTTATAATAATCTGTTACTTATCGGCGGAACTAGAGTTGACAAAAAACTGAGTATGCCAGCGCAAAAAGAATTGGATGAATTTATTCATATTCTTGAAGCAGAAGGTGTTAAAGTTAGGCGACCCAGCGTAACTGATTTTAGTCGCAAATTTTCTACACCAAATTGGTCATCTAAAGGCTTTTGTTCGGCTTGCCCCAGAGATTGTTTTTTAGTAATAGGTTCAGAAATTATTGAGGCGCCAATGTCATGGAGAACCCGTTATTTTGAAACTCACGCCTATTATCACTTGTTTAAAGAGTATTCTGAACAAGGAGCAAAATGGATTTCTGCTCCAAAGCCACCTTTACTAGATTCTCTATATGACAAAAATTATACAGTTCCAAAAGATGGGGAAAAGATGCGATATGTGATTAACGAATCTGAGGTTGTTTTTGATGCAGCAGATTTTGCGCGTTGTGGTCGAGATATTTTTGTAACAAAAAGCAATGTTACCAATCAGGCTGGTATAAATTGGTTACAAAATCATTTGGGTGACTCATATCGCATTCATATTATTGAGACGCATTCTAAGCAACCTATGCATATCGATACTACATTTGTACCTCTTGCACCCGGAAAAGTTATGATTAATCCAAAATACGTTGATATTAATAGGTTGCCATCAATTTTAAAATCTTGGGATATTTTGATTGCACCTGAACCCGTCATCGTCAACAGAGGTTTTTTTAATGAAACTGCTACTTTATGTAGCATGTGGTTAAGTATGAATGTTTTAGCACTTGATGAAGAGCGGATTATATGTGAAAGAAATCAGGAGCCAACAATTCGAGCCTTAAAAGATTGGGGATTTAAACCAATACCGTGTGATTTTTTACATTTTAATCCCTTTGGAGGCGCCTTTCATTGTGCAACTTTAGATATTAGGCGCCGTGGAACCTTGCAATCTTATTTTTAATCTCTTGCAAGTTTGTTTTTAGCTGTATAAAATATCTAAATTCAGTAAATCACAAAGTTTTTTAGAAGCTTTACCACGTAAGCATTCAAGCGAAACACTATTTTCCCAATAAACTACCTTCCAATAAGCATTTCAGGCAATGATATTAATTGGTGTACAAGCGTTCGCAATTAATAAGCTTTGTTAGGCTGCTTTGAGAGTAGGGCTGAAACCATTGTTTTTACGTAGTTATCCGAAAGTTCGTGATTTACTAAAATTGTGCAGTCAACTACCTGTCCCTGTCATTGCCAAAGAAGTCGGTAATGGTATATCCACTGTAATGGTGGAAAAACTCATTGCAATTTTTTGATGTGGTGTGTGGCTCAAAATGTAGCGGACTAAATTCGATGGGAGTATAGGATATTATGATGCTTATTCTTACAGCCTTCATATTAGGGCTAATTACATTATTAACGATACTAATATTGCTGCTGTTGATTGTATTATTCCGTCGTAAAAAAATCAACAAGTATGTACATAGGCTAATTCTTGAAGAAATTAGGGATAATTTACAGTCATACGAGAAAGACGTTGCAGAAAATAGTTTTAATACGCTGCGACTTGACGTACAACTATACGGCAAAGAGCAAGCAGCAAATAAGCTAAGAGAGATAAGATTGCGATTAATACGTAATGGTCTTGATAGCTTGGCTTCATTAGATAAGCTTACTATTACTCAATTTTTTACTATTGCTCTAGAAGACTTAGGAATCTCTTTTATGCTGACTAAAATACTAAACTTAGTTCCACGCTTTCTGCTTGTTTATTGTGTAAAGCTGCTATTTAATACAAAGGATAATTTTTATGGAATAATACCGTAAGCAATAGATGAACCAATAAATAAAGTTTTATGCTAAATCTTTATAGACTTTAATCCCTTTGAAGGCGCCTTTCATTGTGCAACTTTAGATTTTAGGTACCGTGGAACCTTGTAAGCAGGATATTCTAGATAAAAAAAGCGCTGAGTCTTCGTGAGCTTTTCGGTAACGAAGTAAGGATTATTGCTATCAATCTTGCCCAACCGGAATATTAAATATACCGATCCGCCGACCCTGCAGATGTATTTTAATATGGAACCAACTATTGCAATTGAAAACCTAAATCATTCTTTTGGTCAAGGTAAATTAAGTAAACCTGTATTGAGCAATATAAACCTGAGTATATACTCTGGAGAAATAATAATATTGACTGGTCCATCCGGCAGTGGAAAAACAACTTTACTTTCATTAATCGGTGGACTGCGTTCCGTACAGTGTGGCAGCTTAAAAATCTTTAACCAAGAAATGCGTGGCACCAGTAAAAAGCAACTAACGCAAATCCGCAATCAAATTGGATTTATTTTTCAACACCATAATTTACTTAAATGTCTCACTGCTTATAATAATGTCCGAATGTCACTCAAACTTCATCACGAAATTCCCAAATCAGAACATCGTCAGCGCGCTGTTGCAATTTTAGAAGCAGTTGGATTAAGAGACCGTGTGGACTATTACCCAGAGAAATTATCGGGAGGACAAAAACAGCGAGTTGCTATAGCACGTGCATTAATTGCTCAACCAAAGTTAGTACTCGCAGATGAACCTACTGCTTCATTAGATAGCAAAACTGGACGTGACGTAGTAGATATTATTCAAAGCCTTGCCCAAAAAGAACAGTGTACAGTACTTTTAGTTACTCACGATACGCGCATTTTGGATATAGCTGACCGTATTATTAATATGGAAGATGGGCAATTGCACAACGTGCTATGAGAGTAAAACTCTAAATCCGCACTTGATTGGTAAAGTTTTATAACAAAGATTCTCAGTCTTCCATAAGGTTTCATAAAAAATTGTAATTAGTTTACTGAATGGAGAAAATTATGCAAACAACATCAGTGGTGCCAGGATCACAGGGCAGAGATATTAGCTATCAAATTCTTACTGAAGATAATTTAAAAAGTGCTGTTGAATGTATTTCTAATACTTTTTACCTTGGAGAACCAATGACAAAGGCTTTGGGCATTACGCTAAAAGAATTTAAACACTTTACTGGTATTTTGGCAAAGAAAGCTATCATAAATAAACTTTCAGTTGTGGCAATTGATAATATTACTCGTAAAGTAGTAGGTGTGTTAATTGCTGAAGACTTCATGACTGAACCCCCAACTAGTATTAAGACTGTTTCGCCAAAGTTTTTGCCAATGTTTGAAGTTATAGGAACTCTTGATGCTAAATATAGAGCAAAATATCCAGTTAAATTAGGCGAGCTATATCACCTACTTATGGTAGGTGTCTATAGAGAATACGCAGGACTTTCAGTTCCATTAACAAGGACGGCAGAAATCATTGCTCGCTCAAAGGGATATGTTGCAGCTATTGGAGAAACTACAAACCCTATTGCATACAAAATTTATACTAAGCGCTTAGGCTTCAAAGACGTTGAAGGGGTGGAACCAATAACTTATGCTTCTTTTAAATACTCTGGCAAGCGGATATTTGCGGATATTTCTGACTGTATTAGTTGTCAAATTATCCGAAAGGATTACAGGGTTTGAGTGGGAGCAATGCGATTTTGTTAAATCTGCCATTACCAAAACAATCAAAAATCACTAGTACAGATTAAAAAGTATTTTTTCTTATACTTATATCTTGCACCTAGCCGAACAAACCCGTAAAAGGCAAATAAGAAGTACAAAAATGTGACGGTAGATGAAGGATAAGTGGACTTCCAGAGAATAAAATATACAGTCAATAAATAGAGTTGTTGGGAAATAACTGAGAGTTCAGTTGAAATTTTGCCCCTGTGGTTTTTGATTTAATTTTCATGCTGCCATTAAGTAACTGACTTTTCACGGGAAGTCCTCAAGCCTCGAAAAAGCGTGCCTTTTTCCACAACCTAATTATCAATAGCTCTAAGTTAATAAAAATAGCTAACGGAAAAATTAGGGTTTAGGAAACCGCTAAAATAAAATGAGCTTTTCCACATGACTTGAATCTGTCAGGTTTATATTGAGATTCATATTTTGCACTTTTTATCCCTAACTCTACTCGTTGAAGTATGTATGCAGCTATTTTAATTGGAGATCAATTTTCAAACTATGCACAAAAGTGCAAACGGGAGCATCTCAATTTTTAAAGTGACTCAAACCGACAATAATCCATTAAGGTAGGCACAGCGATGGGCTAGGACTTGAGGGACATTTTCTCGCTTCCATTGAGCACCGGAAATCTTAGTGCGCCGGTCAACTTGTTTAACGGCAGATTCAACAGATCCAGAACCAATAGAACAAATTTCTTGGGAGCATCCCAGTTTTTTGCAAAGAGGGCGAAAATCAGTCAGGATAAGTAAGACGAGTATATTTATCCACTGATGACTCCAGAACAAAAGCAAGCACTTCAAGAACATCAAGCTTTAGCATTTTGACTACCACCCCTACTCCATCGTCTCTGATGCCCCGATACACTAGAGAATTAGAACTTTCATATATCTTGTCTTGGATGGTAATACCAGGTAGAGCAATCATAGAGCAACTCTTGAGATGATAATCTGGCATAACCAAAACTATACAGCAATCCAGCTATCTAGATTTTTCATCTTCTGAAATCCTATTTGGTTTTGTTCATTTCTAGCTAGTTGCAGAGTGATGGCGTTCACTTACAAGCGCTGTATCAATATGTAGAGCGTTTCTACAGCACTCGTTTGACAACTGGCATAGCACGGGACACCAGTTGCGGAAAGTTTTGCCACATCCCTCGTACAACTTAACTTCCTTACTGTCCCGTTGTGGTGATATCTCCATTGAAAGCGTCAATAATTTCTCTTCCACAACAGTAAGATTTGGTCGATTCAGCTTCCCCAATAACTGCAACAGGCTTTTGACTGTCTCCTCCAGCGAATCTGAATACACTCGACCGATGCGATCACCTACGGTGGGCGGTTACGCCATCGCAAATCACCCGCATCTGCTCACGCTCCGCAGGCAAGTATTCGCTGCACCGCATCTTTGACAATGCGATGAGATGGTACTTTCCCGTTGGCAGACTCTACAGCTTGCTTCCATGCTTCGGGCTGAATGTCCGGCTCAAGCTTGGACAGTGGTCTAACTTGCCACTCATTCGTCGGCAAAATGTGATCGGAACGATCACATTTTTGCTCTAAGTTATCAAATATTACTGCTGCATCCATTAGAAGATAAGACTGGCGACGATTATGGCCAAAGCGATGGCTTCGCCAACGCCAAGCGCGAACGCGGCAATACTCCTCAAAGGTTTTGTGAGTAGAGCGATATAACTTGCGATCCCGTAATTCCATTAATGCCTTTCCTGCCTCAAAAAAGGCCCGTTCCACCTTTCGCTCCAAATGCAGGCGGTAAGCGTAGCCATGCCGTCAGGCTTATCGCTCTGCTCCTGCTCGGTTAATTCTGGAACTTCAACAGCAGTAACGTCAATGATTGCTGAAGCTGGGTCTTCTGAAGGGGTAATGTCTGAGTTGGGAAATTCTGGATTGTGTGATGCGGAGATGGTGGCTTTTTTTGCGGTTACGGGGTGGGGCAGCAAGTCAACATCTTAATTCTTTTGGGCAATATGAAAAGGCTCTAAACGGTCAAGTGCAAGCGGATGTTTGGCTACGATGGGAGCAAATAGCGGTGAAGTATTTATACAGAATCTGACCAAAGTTACTAACCTCTCTTCATTGCGATCAGTAAAGCAACGCCTCGAATTGTAACTGCCTTCTCAATTACTCATTTTTGTTTCTCGTATGAATGAATCATCTGTTGGATTGTTTCGGTTTCGCCAATTTCATAAAGACTGATCAAACCATCCTCAATAGTAAAAATTTGCTCAATTGTTG
>NZ_JACJTR010000030.1 GCF_014698795.1 Nostoc sp. FACHB-892 | reverse complement strand
GTAGAGGTCTAGATTGCATTGTCCTGTCGATGGTTTAGTAATTTTTCTAATTGTCCGATACCTGGAAAGTAGACGACCCTTATTTATGAATTCATTATTTTGTTATTCTGTCAATGCGTAAGTCCTAATAATCTGTTTTATTTAAAACTCCTTTCATCAATTTTTTAACTAGCGCTAGTGCATCCTTGGTTCTGGCTGAACCACCTAACTCGCCGAGAGCTTTTAATATTGGAAGTTTGTAAGCTTCTTCAGGAGTGCAAATTCCACGAGGTATTCGTCTAAAATAACGACGTTAACTTGGACTTGGCAAACTACCGTCCTCAAGATCGAATTCATCTACAACTTCAAAATCTTCATCCTCATCCACAACTTCAAGATATTCATCCTCATCAGACAGTGGTGAAAACAAATTACAAGGCTCAACAGTAATACACCCCCATGAACTACACGAACTGGGGAAAGTATAGTGGATCACTCCAGTTACCCTAAAAAATTCTGTTCCCCAATCTGGAGTACAGAGTTGAATTATTTCTCCAGTACAAGGAATTCTACTCACTTTAAAAACTAATGCACCCGAACTATTTTCTGTCAGTTTCCTAATAAATTTTTCAATTTGTAATTTGATCCTTTTATCTCTATGTTGATCAAGTTCATTTTGTGATGTGTATGATTACCTTTACTATTTTTTGATCGGTGATCACCAGAATTATCCAAAAAAACACTGAACTCGAACGCCGAAACTTAGTAACAGTGGTGATATAATTTCGTCATCAACCAGCAAAGTTGCGAGCAGTTTTAGAGATTGTCCAACGGACTTTATCAGATATTGTTTGATTCATAGTACTATTTCCCCATGCCTTTTTCAGAATAGTTGCTCAGGATCAATACCTGCGGCTCGTAATCGTTCTGTCAATATTGCAGACCGTTCACGTTCCTGTTCTAGCTCTTGATTTATTTGCTGTAATTGTTGGTTTGTTTGTTGTAATTGTTGGTTTGATTCTTCCTCTGGTAACATCACCAGCTGCCTGTCTGGTGTAAAAAAGCGTAATTTGCCTAAATATACTGCCAAAAACAGCCCTAATTGCTGACTCCACAACCAACCTGACTCAGTGGGTACAAGTTCTTGGTATTGCCCATCAACTATGTGAAATCCCTGTAATTCTAGGTTATTTGGGTCAAACCAAAAGTAATCTGGAGTGCGAAATGTATTCTGGTATATTTGTTTTTTCAAACCTTTATCAACCGAGGCAGTGGAATTAGATAATAGCTCAATAATCACATTGGGATATTTGCCGTCTTCTTGCCACACAACCCAGCTTTTACGGTCTTTTTTTTCTGTATTTAAAACCACAAAGAAATCAGGGCCTCGAAATTCTTCTGACTTTTTCTGGTTAGGACTGAAGTAGACTGTCAGGTTCCCGGTAGCATAAAAATCCTGACGATCGCGCCACCACCATTTGATGAGGCGGATAAGTAAATCAATTTGTTCACGGTGTAAATCAGATTCCAATGGCGGTTCGTCACTATAGATGTCGCCTGGTGGGAAAATTATACTTTCATTGACATCTTTTACATTAGTAGTGGTAGCAAGGGGCTGAGACATACAAGATAGTTTTTCTATTTGTATTCATGCTATCGTGACCAACCTTTACATAGAAGTGGGACACCGAATAGCCCGTCGTAGACATCGTACTCCTTATTCCTCATCCCGATATAATTCCTGCAAGTCCTGTAACTGAGTCTTGCGGGAAATGCGACGATATTTTTTACTTTCTAACTTGGGTTCGTATTGACTCTGCCCTTTGCCTTTGCTTTTTAACTTCATCGTAGATTCAGGATCAGCTTGTTGGTGCAGCTGAGTTTGACGAGCGATCGCATCGGACAAAAATTCTAAATAATGTTCATATCGTTCCCAATCTCCCCGCACCGCACATTCAGGCTCATCTCGATGCAGACAATCGCTAAACCGACAGCTAGCAACTGCTAACCGCTTTCTTGCTTCTGGGAAATAATGAATTAATTCTTCTGGTATACAATCCATGTCCGGCTGATTAAAGCCGGGAGTGTCTGCCAGTAAACCACCGCTAGGCAACTCAAATAATTCTATATGGCGAGTAGTATGACGACCACGAGCTAGTTTACCAGAGACTTCCCCCACTCGCAGGTTGGCAGAATCAATCAGCGAATTAATCAGGCTGGATTTGCCAACGCCGGAAGGCCCAGCAATTACAGTAATTTTATTGCTCAAATATCTAGCTGCTTGGTCGGTATTTATACCGTCTTGAACACTGATAAATATTGGATCATAGCCCCAACTAAGTAGGCGATCGCTAACTTGCTGCTGTTCTTGCTGTGAAATTAAATCACTTTTATTCAAACATAAAAGTACATTTAAGCCTGTAGACTCAGCCTTAATCAGAAACCGACTCAGTTGATAAGGTTCCAAAGGTGGATCAGCAACGGCAAATACCAATAGGATTTGGTTAACATTGGCGATCGCCGGACGATCCAATTCGCTTTGGCGGGGTAAAACATCAGCGATCGCACCCCGTCCCCCAGCCCAATCTGGTTCTTCAACTACAACGCGATCACCTACCATCACTTGTTGCCCGATTTTTTTCAGGCGTGTTCGGCGAGTACAGAGCAGGAGAAGGGGATGAGGGGGATGGGGAAGATGAGGAGGATCTTGCTCCCTCATCTCCCTTATCTCCCTCATCTTTTCATTCTCTTCATCCAGCTGTACTCGGTAAAAATTAGCCTGTACAGCCACCACCGTACCCAATAACTGTCTAGTTGCAGCAAAATTTTCCCCTGTCATTGGCTAGCAACTGGACGGCGTACTAACAGAGAAAAATAACTACTACAGTCTGTAATCTGTTCCACCTGATAACCTGACATTGTTAGACTATCGGGAACCTGCTCAATCGGCTCACCAGGGTCTAGCCAGACTTCTAGCAAACCTCCCAATGGCATTTTCTCCAGACGTAGTTTTGTCCGCACAAAATTAATTGGGCAAGGGGTGCCGCGTAAATCAAGTTGAGCATCGGGAGTTAAAAGAGAAGAGGGCTTCATTACTTAAATAAATTTCCCAAGAATCCTTCTAAACCGCCTTTACCAGTGCGATCTCCCTTAATTTTAGCCAGTTTCTCTAACAGTTCCCTCTCCTCAGGGGTGACCTTGGTGGGAATATCAATTAATACTGTCAGCATATGATCCCCTCGACTAACAGGATTACCTAAACGGGGTACACCGCGATTTTCCAACTTCATCACTGTATTGGGCTGCGTTCCAGCCGGAACGATCAGTTCTACTGGTCCATCGACCGTATCTACCTCTAACCGACAACCTAAAATCGCTTGCAGGTAGCTAAGTTTGATTTCCGAAAGAATATTAATGCCATCCCGTTGGAATTCCTCGTCCTCATTTACGAACAAGTAAACGTACAAATCCCCAGGAGGACCACTGCGTTGACCAGCATCTCCTTCACTAGAAATCCGCAAGCGTGTGCCATTATCCACCCCTGCTGGAATGGTAATTTTGAGTTTCTTTGTGACTTGATTTGCGCCCTTACCATCACAAGCATCACACTTATCTTCAATTACCATCCCTGTCCCATTACAGGTGGGACAAGTCGAGACTTGAGTGAAACTGCCAAAAGGTGTTCTAGTGACACGGCGGACTTGACCCGATCCGCTACAAGTAGAACAAGTCCGGGGGCGGGTTCCAGGTTTAGCACCAGAACCGCTACAGACTTCACAATTTTCTAGATGGGAAATGCGAATTTCTTTTTCCCCGCCAAATACCGCTTCTCGAAAGTCTAACTTCAGGTCTAGCCGCAGGTCATCGCCCCTTGCAGGTCCACTGCGCCGTCTTTGTTGCGTGGGATTACCCATACCACCAGCAAAGCCGCTAAAAATGCTTTCAAAGATATCGGCAAAACCACCCATATCGCCCACATCTTGGTAGCCAGCGCCAGCACCTGACACACCCTCTGGACCAAAGCGATCGTAACGAGCGCGGGTTTCTGGCTCTGAGAGTACCTCATAAGCGCGGTTAATTTCTTTAAACCGATCCTCCGCCCCCGGTTCTTTGTTCACATCTGGGTGATACTTCCGGGCTAGACGGCGATAAGCTTGTTTGATTTCTTCTTTGTCGGTGTCACGAGAGACACCCAGAATTTCATAATAGTCGCGGGCCATATAGCAAAGGTAAAAGTTAGAAGGAAGAAAGCAGAAGTCAGTAGAACGTCACTCACGGTCACTTGCTACCCTACAGGAAGGCGTTTTACTTTACAGATATGCAAGAGCAACACACTATCCTTTAAAGGGCGGCTTGCCGGAGGTCAGGCAGAAGATAAAATTAATTTTTGTTAATAACTGATTTTACCCTTTACCCTTTACAAAAATCACCGACAAATCTTGAGCAACAGGTGCTTTCCTCGTGGGAGACGACAAAAGCTATAAAAGTTATGAGCAGGGAAAGCCTCTGCTCAGACTTCTCACTGCCGAGTCGGCTGTCTCTTTTACAATTGTGCTACGTAGGAGAGGAAAACCCCGCCCATCAACCAGAGGGGCTAGCCGCACCATTAGGTGTGGAAAACCACCCAGATGCAATGGAAGTGCATCTGAACCGACATACTGCCTAGCAGTAATTTGCTTCTACAATCTAGCAAACTGCTGGGGTCTTGTGAAACTTCGCTAAATTTCTAATCAATATTTATATATATTAAAATGTCTTAATAAATATCTGCAACTTAGGGGAAGTAGGGAAGCGGCAGGGGAGGCAAGGGGGACATAGAGAATAACTATGCTCAATGCCCCATGCCCAATCCTTAATCTATAGCCTCATAATCAACCTGGGCAGTACTTTCTTCGTCAAAATCAAAGTTGAATTGTGGTATTAGTGTGCCATTCATTGGTGAGTCTACTTCTGGGGTAGAAAGACTAGTTGAAGCCTCTTCAATCTCATCACTTTGACTATTAGCCCGGTTATAGACATCGGCACCAATTGCAAAGAGGGTTTGTTGGAAGTCGTCTAAGCGTTGCTTAAATTCCACTGTGGAGATGCTGGAGTCGATCATTGCAGCTTGGAGTTGTGAAACTTTTTCACTGGCCAAGGTTTTCATCTGGTCGCCGATAAAGTTGTTATTATCCTTGATGGTGGATTCGTAACTCAACAACAGATTATCTGCTTGGTTTTTGAGTTCAACCAGTTCTTTACGTCTTCTATCTTCTTCGGAAAACAGTTCGGCCTCTTGACGCATCCGTTCGACTTCGTTGGTACTCAAACCACCTGTATTGGTAATCCTGATACTCTGTTCTCTACCTGTGCCTTTATCTTGGGCAGAAACCTTCATGATGCCGTTGACATCGATTTCAAAAGATACTTCAATTTGCGGCACACCACGGGGCGACGGGGGAATTCCTGCTAGCAGAAACTTGCCGAGACTTTTATTATCTCGTGACATTGCCCGTTCACCTTGCAGAACGTGAATTTCTACCGAGGTTTGCCCATCAACTGCTGTGGAAAAAACTTGTGACTTACTAGTAGGAATTGTGGTGTTGCGTTCAATGATTTTGGTGAACACTTCACCCAAGGTTTCAATTCCCAAGGACAGGGGGGTGACATCCAAAAGTAAGAGATTATCGACTTCGCCACCTAACACCCCTGCTTGGATAGCCGCTCCTAATGCTACCGCTTCGTCAGGGTTGATAGAGCGATCGGGAGCTTTGCCATTGAAAAACTTAATTAGCGCGTTTTGAACTGCGGGAATACGGGTAGAACCACCTACCAAAATAATCCGATCTATGGATTGTGGTTTGAGATCCGCATCTTTGAGCGCTTGGATCATTGGTTCGATGGTACCTTCAATTAAATTAAGTGCCAGTTCTTCAAATTTAGAACGGCTGAGTTCCATTTCCAGATGTTTTGGCCCGGTTTCATCAGCCGTGATAAACGGCAAGTTGATAGAGGTATTCATCATGCTGGAGAGTTCAATTTTTGCCTTCTCTGCTGCTTCCCGCAGGCGTTGCAGCGCCATCTTATCTTGGGAAAGGTCAATTTTCTCTTGTTGCTGGAAGCGTTCCATCATCCAAAGCACGATCGCATTATCAAAATCGTCTCCACCCAAGTGGTTGTTACCACAAGTCGCCTTAACTTCAAAAACGCCATCTCCAAGTTGCAGGATCGATACGTCAAAAGTACCGCCTCCTAAGTCAAATACTAAAATTAGCTGCTCTTGGTCTTGCTTTTCCAATCCGAAAGCTAAAGCCGCAGCCGTTGGCTCATTGATGATTCGCAGGACTTCTAATCCTGCAATTGTGCCAGCATCTTTAGTGGCTTGTCTTTGAGCATCTGTAAAATATGCTGGTACGGTGATCACTGCCTGAGTGACTTCCTCACCCAAGAAGTTTTCCGCATCCTGCTTCAGTTTTTGCAGGATCATGGCGGATAGTTCTTGTGGCGTGTAGTTTTTTGAGCGAATTTGGACATCAACGGTATCATCTCGACCTTTGACACAGTTGTAGGGGACGCGATCGCGTTCTATGTCAGTGTCTTCCCAACGCCGCCCGATAAATCGTTTAATACTGTAAATTGTATTTTCGGCATTGGTTACGGCTTGGCGCTTTGCCAATTGACCAATCAAGCGATCGCCACTCTTCCCAAATCCCACAATGCTTGGAGTAGTTCGTCCACCTTCAGAATTGGAGATCACCAGTGGTTGACCGCCCTCCAAAACTGCGACGCAACTGTTAGTAGTGCCTAAGTCGATCCCAATAACTTTTCCCATACTTGCCAGTATTTTTACCGAGTTGTTCTGCTGTAATCTGTCGCGGACTAACTTTTTTGCTACGAACCAAGGCTAGCGGATAACGTCTGTGGAACCTCTGTTGCTGGTAGCAAAAGAGAAGTTGAAACACAGAGAGTTATCCAAAGCCTTGTCCAAGTTTTAGGTACGCGATGCTCGTCCTTACTAGAACCCAGGCACTTTAGGTCAGCGAGACGAGCGACTACAGCTTAACTGTTGGCTGGACTCGACTGATCTTGCTCCGTAGAAGGTGTATCTTCCTTTGGAGCAGCTACTTTGACCATTGCATGGCGTAGCACGCGATCGCCCAAGTAATATCCGCGCACTAACTCTTCTAACACTGTTCCTTCAGGATGTTCATCCGTAGGTTCCCGCATTACTGCTTCATGCAGGTTAGGATCAAATTCTTGACCTTCAGGACGCATTGGTGATACACCCAACCGCTTCAGGCTATCTACTAGCTGTTTGTAAACGCCTTGGTAGCTTTTGTGCATGGTCATTTCACCATCAGATTGTGGTTTGAGGTGCGATCGGGCCCGCTCAAAATTATCGACCACTGGCAGCAATTCCAGAATTGTATTCCGCTTCATCAACGTCTCTAGCTCTTCTTTTTCTTTGCTAGTGCGTTTCCGATAATTCTCAAAATCTGCGGCAATCCGCATATATTGAGTACTACGCTCTTCTAGTTGCGTTTTGAGAGACTCGATTTGTTGAGTCAGTTCTGCCAAAGCTGCTGTTTGCACTCCAGTGTTTTCGGATGCAGCGACACCAATTTCTGGATTGAAAGTAGTCGGTTCTCCCGATATATTGGTTTGGGCTGCCACTTGCTCTGTCACCTCGCTACCAGATTCATTGAAATTAATTTGGGCTTGGGAATCACTCTTCATTTCTTGCTTTACCTCTGTTGGTTCACCCAATTGCTGGCTTGTATTGTTTATCTGTTTATTTTCATCCATCATTGTCTACTCATTCCAGATGCTTTTTATGGCAGTGTATTTCCACAGCTTGCAACCGTCCTCATCTACGACTTGCAACTGAGGCTGATTTTATTGCCAACAAGTTCCTAGAAGTGATGTAACCGCCCTCTTATTGTGGCAAATGGTGAACACGTTAGCGTAGACCCCACTAAGGCGGTAACCCGAACGAGTAGTGTACCTCTAGCAGCAAGTAATTTGGAAAAGTGGCACTAAATATGATTCGCCTTTCATCTGATTCATGAGTCAGTTTTTTAATGAATTACTACTTAAAATTTAACCATTTATCAAATATTGTCATTCCTTCGGAAGTGCTAAGTGTGGTTAGCGAATAGCTATGGTTGAGCCAGTGCTGAGTCAGATGTTTTGAGTCTTGGGTTATCTTTATAACTAAAAATTTGTTGATTTAACGTAGTCAGGAATTTATATTTTCTCTACTATTACTTCTTTTTGACTCAGCACTTAGCAAGAAATTTGAGCAACGGAAGCCACCACTCAGAAGTTCGGTGACTCAGGACTTTTTCGATACATGAGAATTCTGTCTCCCAGCCTGGGAATACTTTAAGCAGAGGTTTCCCCAAATCAATTGCTCATTTATGAACTCGTCACCACAACGGCGCAGTACCGCTCTAACTACCAGAACAGAGTTTTCGCCCTTTGGCAACAAGCTAGTGCAATCTGGCTATGTCAATACCGAACAGATGAGGCAGGCACTAATTGAAAGTCGCAAATCTGGCAGGCCCTTAACGGAAGTACTAGAGTCAATTACTGGGCAACAATTATCACCTGAGTTGCTCAGGCAATACAAAAAACAGCAGCTTTTTGAACTTAAAATACTATACGGTGTTGAATTTCTTGATCCGGAAGTCAACTCCCTTGGCAACACGATGATGGGGAACCTGATTGAAACCCTCATCCCAGTGGATATCTGCCGTCGTCATCGTTTAGTACCACTATCGAAACACGAAGACCAAACTCCGCCCTCAGTTTTAGTGGCGATGGTCGCTCCAGATAATCTAGAGGCTTCCGATGATCTAAACCGGATCTTGCGACCCCAAGGCTTGGCGTTGCAACGCATGGTGATTACACAGGAAGACTACCAGCAGCTAATCAACCGATATCTGGATGAAATGGCTGTTAAGCAAAAGCACCTAGAACAACAAAAGTTTACAGATATTAATCAGGATTTAGAAAACCTCGGAAATCTCGATATTTCGGATGCTCCTGAAGAAATGGAGGCTGATCTAGGGGCAGCGATGAAGGGTGCAGAGGATGCCCCAGTCATCAACTTAGTCAACAGAATCCTGGCTAAAGCCTTGCATGAGGGCGTTTCTGATATTCATATAGAACCGCAAGAAGAAAACTTACGCATTCGCTTTCGGAAGGATGGGGTACTGCGTGAAGCTTTTGATCCTCTACCGAAAAAAATCATTCCGGCGGTGACAGCCCGATTTAAAATCATCTCCAATCTAGACATTGCCGAACGACGTTTACCCCAAGATGGGCGCATCCGGCGGATGTTTGAGGGACGTAAGGTGGACTTTCGTGTAAATACCTTACCCAGTCGCTACGGGGAAAAGGTGGTGCTGCGGATTTTGGATAACTCTTCAACCCAACTGGGATTAGATAAGTTAATTACTGATCCAGAGACTTTAGATATTGTCAAGGATATGGTAAGTCGTCCCTTTGGTCTGATTTTGGTGACTGGGCCAACTGGTTCTGGGAAAACAACCTCGTTGTATTCTGCACTGTCAGAAAAGAATGATCCCGGAATTAATATCAGTACTGTGGAAGACCCAATTGAGTACAGTCTGCCAGGGATTACTCAAGTACAGGTGATTCGAGAAAAAGGGCTGGATTTTGCTACTGCTCTGCGGGCTTTCTTACGACAAGACCCAGATGTACTACTAGTGGGTGAAACACGGGATAAAGAGACGGCAAAAACAGCAATTGAAGCTGCCTTAACTGGTCACTTAGTATTAACTACCTTACATACCAATGATGCCCCAGGTGCGATCGCTCGTTTGGGAGAAATGGGAATTGAGCCTTTCATGGTTTCTAGTTCCCTAATTGGTGTTCTAGCTCAACGTTTGGTGCGGCGTGTATGTTCTGAATGTCGTGTTCCCTACACTCCCACAACCGAAGAATTGGGTCGTTATGGTCTATCAGCTTCCTCAGATGTTGGAGTTACTTTCTATAAAGCTAACACCTTGACATTAGATGCGATCGCCGAAGCCAAAACCAAAAATCAGCTTTGCTCAAAATGTAATGGCGTCGGTTACAAAGGGCGTTGTGGTGTCTATGAAGTCATGCGAGTCACCGAAAACCTACAAACCCTTATCAACGAAGATGCACCCACGGAACGTATCAAGGAAGTGGCAATAGAAGAGGGCATGAAAACCTTGCTGGCTTACAGTTTGGACTTAGTGCGCCAAGGTTCTACCACTCTAGAAGAAGTAGAACGAGTGACATTTACTGATACTGGTTTGGAAGCCGAGTTAAAAGCCAAACGCAAGACTGGTCTTACCTGCCGGACTTGCAACGCCACATTAAAACAAGAATGGTTGGATTGTCCTTACTGTATGACATCTCGGTTTTGAGATTAGTCATTGGTCATTAGTCATTGGTCATTGGTGAATGCTTAATAACTTTAGACAACTGACAAATAACATAGACGCTTTTGCGGCTTCCCGCAGGGTAGGACAAATAACAAATAACAAGCATTAAAAGGAGCAGAACTATGGAAATGATGATTGAAGATTTGATGGAGCAGTTGATTGAAATGGGTGGCTCCGATCTGCACTTATCCGCAGGTTTGCCTCCCTACTTCCGCATCAGTGGCAAACTCACCCCCATAGGTGAGCATGTATTGACAGCTGATCAATGTCAAAGGCTGATTTTTAGTATGCTCAACAACACCCAGCGCAAAACCTTAGAGCAAACCTGGGAGTTGGATTGTTCTTATGGTGTTAAGGGTTTAGCTCGCTTCCGGGTCAATGTCTATAAAGAACGTGGTGCTTATGCTGCTTGCTTACGGGCATTAAGTTCTAAAATTCCTAACTTTGAAAAATTAGGCCTGCCAGATATAGTGCGAGAAATGTGCGATAAACCCAGAGGGCTAATTCTAGTGACAGGCCCTACAGGTTCCGGGAAGACAACTACCTTAGCGGCGATGATCGACTTGATTAACCGCACCAAGGCAGAGCATATTTTAACAGTGGAAGACCCAATTGAATTTGTCTATGAACCAATTAAAAGCTTGGTTCACCAACGACAACTGGGTGAAGATACTAAGAGCTTTGCTAATGCTTTAAAAGCAGCTTTGCGGGAAGATCCAGATATTATTCTGGTGGGAGAAATGCGCGATTTAGAAACGATTTCTTTGGCGATTTCCGCAGCAGAAACAGGACACTTGGTATTTGGCACTCTCCACACTAGTTCCGCCGCCCAGACAGTTGACCGGATTATTGATGTTTTCCCCCACGAAAGACAAACCCAAGTGCGGGTGCAGTTATCTAACTCATTAGTGGGAGTATTTAGCCAAACTTTGGTATCCAAGAAAAACCCTAAACCCGGTGAATATGGTCGGGTGATGGCTCAAGAAATTCTGATTGTCACTCCTGCTATTTCTAACTTGATTCGAGAAGGCAAAACATCTCAAATTTACTCAGCTATTCAAACTGGCGGCAAATTGGGGATGCAAACTCTGGAGAAAGTTTTAGCCGATTTTTACAAAGCAGGAACTATCTCCTTTGAAGCTGCGATGTCTAAGACTTCTAAGCCAGATGAAATTCAACGTCTCATTGGTAGTTCTACACCGCAAGGAGCTGCCGCAGGTGCGAAACCCGGCGCTGCTGCCAAAGCCCATTAAAGGAACTGGAAAGATGAGGGGCATGAAAAACCCTTGACTATTTTGAATTTGAATTTTTAATTTTGAATTGATTTATGCCAACCTACGTTGCTCGTGTTCGGGATTCTCAAGGAAAATCTCGAACGGAAAAAATTACTGCTGAATCTTTAGTACAAGCTCGTACTAATCTCAGAGATCAAGGTTTTGTAGTCCAAGAACTCAAACAATTTCAAGGATTTCAGACAAATTTTGACTTCAAAAAATTCCAGACTTCCTTAGTTAAGGTTTCTGTGAAAGACAAAGCCGTTTTTTCCCGTCAATTTGCCGTTTTGATGAATGCGGGAGTTGCGATCGTTAGAAGTTTAGGGGTACTTTCCGAACAGTGTAGTAATCCTAAACTGAAACAAGCTCTTGTGGAGATTAGTGGTGATGTTCAAAGCGGAATGAATCTTTCAGAGTCAATGCGGAAGCATCCTGACTGCTTTGATGGATTATATGTGAGTATGATTCAAGCTGGCGAAGTTGGTGGTGTTCTAGACGAAGTATTGAATCGTTTAGCCAAGTTGTTAGAAGATGTTGCCCGCTTACAAAACCAAATTAAATCAGCATTGTCTTATCCAACTGTTGTAGGTTTTATAGCAGTTGCTATCTTTCTCGGTATGACCATTTTCCTGATTCCTATTTTTGCTAATATTTTTACAGAAATCGGAACTGAATTACCGCCTCTAACGCAATTCCTCATGGATGTTAGTCAATTTCTGAGAAGTCAGAAGGTTTTCCTGCTTATTGCTATTCTTGTAGGATTGAGAATTGCTTATACACAATACGCTAAAACTCCTATTGGTCGCATAACACTTGATCGTCTTTCCCTTAAGCTGCCATTGTTTGGTGACTTAATTCAAAAATCTTCGGTTGCCCGCTTTAGCCGGACTTTTGGTTCTTTAACTCGTTCAGGCGTGCCAATTTTAACTTGCTTAGAAATTGTCCGAGATACATCAGGAAATCAAGTAATTGCCAATGCTATAGACGCAGCCCGGATGGAGATTCAACAAGGAGGTATGATTAGCATTGCTTTACAAAAAGATAGCGTTTTTCCGGCTATGGCAATTCAAATGATTAGTATTGGAGAAGAAACTGGAGAATTAGATGCAATGTTGATGAAAGTTGCTGATTTCTATGAAGATGAAGTCGAGCAGGCAGTAAAAGCAATGACTAGTATTTTGGAACCAGTTATGATTGTAGTTCTAGGCGGAATGGTTGGAACCATTTTGTTAGCAATGTATCTGCCTATGTTTAAGGTATTTGAAACATTGGGATAGGGGATTAAAAGTTAGGAGGTAGGAGTTTAAACTCTTTATTTCTCATCTTCATGATTAATTCCTAGCTACCTAATTTTATTTCTAACTCCTCACTCCTAACTATTTTCTAAACTATGACTGTGCAAAAATCTCACTATGAAGCGAGTTTGGCAGAGTACAGCAATCATCTAGCTGCGATCGCCTTACTAAAGCAATATCGGCCATACTTGGAGATGATTCCCAGTCTGCGCCGTCCTGATGAAAGCGTCATTACTATTCCTTTGCCAATTGTCCGGCTTCGCAATACTGCTACAACAGCCCCACAAACGATTTGCTTACCCTGTGATGTAGCAATTTTGATGTGCGATCCAGAGTGGAAAATCAAAACTGGAGCAGAAATTTTAGTCTTTATTCACCGTGCAAACGAAGATTTTTCTGATTTGTTAGGACGTTGGCGACAAACCCAAGTTTTCTTGGACAATGATTATGAGTGGTTAATGCCTCTACGCCACAGCCATATTTTGAGTGAGGGAGCTAATACTATATATCCTCTGTTTGTTGTTTTTAGTGATACTTTAGAACGCATCCAACGAGGACTCATAGGAGCCGAACTTCCATTTATTATGCAAACATCAGATTCACTAATTGAGGAAAATTTCACAAATATTTTCTCTCCAGAAATTCCTCCAGCTTAAAAAGATTAGGAGTTAATAAGGAGAATTAGATAAGTTGAAAGTGAGGAGTTAAAAGTTTTAAATTGCAAATTTTGCACAAAGCCAGAGATTGTTAAGTCTCAAATTTCAGTTTTTAACTCCTAACTCCTAACTTCTAACTCCTAACTCTTAACTCTTAACTCCTAAGTTTTAACTATTACCTAACAAATTGCGGCATAATTTCGGCAGCAGTGAATATTCCATAGATGCCACGTTGGTGCAATTGTCTACCAGCTTTGAGATAGCCGAAGGCAGGGCCGCAGACATTGGCTGCCATACTGGTTTCATCTCCCAGAGTAAAGGTATGGGTGGAAATCTTGCCTTCAAAGGTGCGTCCTGTTACCTTAACGTTGGTGCTGAGGGGCTTTTTAGGATTACGAGTATCGACTACACCACCAACAGTAACGCGATCGCGATCGCAAATTCCTGCTACCTCTAGCATCACATCATCAGCGTGTTCCATATTCTTCAAGGTAAGCACGCCATTAGTTTTATCTAGTAGTGCTTCGACCTCTGCATCAGTCATCGCCCTAGCAGTTTCAACTGTGTAACCAGGCATATGACCAATGTCTTCCCGAACCGTAGCGCGGTAAGCTTCCCAATTAGCAATTCCCACCCCAAAGGTAATTTCAACTTGATGAATTTCCGCGTAGCTTTGGGCTGCTAATGCGGCGGCGGCTGTTAACAATCCGGGTGTAGCACCACAGCCTGTCATGTAGGTAATCCCGGCGGCTTGCAGTTCTTCTTTCATCGCCAGTAGTTGTTCTACAGCAGTGGTGCGCTTAATTGCATCTACTAGCACCCCACGCCAACCAGATTTAATAAACTCTTTGGCTACAGAGGGGATAAAATCATTTGGTAGGTTGGGTAAAGCCAGAAAATACCCATCCACAGGTTGAGCTATTTCAATTACATCCTGAATACTTTGAGTTGTTAACGTACCAACTGGCTCTAAATAACCTACCGAACCTTGGGACTGATAGGTTGCAATGCATTCTTGAGTATTTAAACCTTCAGCAGCGTAAGCGTAACCTTTTTGATCTGCTGCTGCGACTAAAATCATTTCCTGTTTAGCAGCAAGTACCTTGGCGGCGGCTTGTCCGAGTCCGCCGAAACCTAGTACTCCTATGCGTATCGCTGACGAAATATTTAGAGAATTTTTGACTTTTTCGGAACTCATAGTTAATTGGTTAAGTTGAATCACAAGCCTTTAGCATTCAACATCTCAGCTTCCGGCTTATAACTGGTGGCTGATGGCTGATAGCTCAAAGCTATAGAGGTTAATTATGATTCATTATCCTGGGTTCTTTGGCTTTTTGGCACATAGTGCTATATTCCAGTGCCGTATAAGATGAATACAGACAAAGCTGCACTCGGTATAGAGGCGGCAGAGTACGAAAAGGATAAAATTACTATGATAAGAGCGCTCAACACGCGCTGGTGTGCTGTTCTTGAAATGCAGCAGCGCCTTAAAATGCTAAACCCAGGTTCACCTGAAGCGGAGATTGTTGAACACGCAGTTTCGCTCGCGATTAATTCTAAAAGCCAGGAAGAAAACTTAAAATTTTTTCGCTACGACATCATAAGGAATGCAAGGTTCACCCTTCAACGAACAAAAGTTAGGCAGCGTCAGCTATGTAAGAAGGTAGCTTTGCTCACTCCTGCTTGCTTTGAAGAAGCACAAGATTCTGCTTCTTTCGATTTAGAGTCAAAACTACGAGCAGTAATTGCTGCATCGGGTAAGAATATGAGCCAATGCTTTGATGACATGATCAACGACAAGGGTGTTGCTGCTACAGCATTAGCCTGTGGTGTTTCACAACGCACTGCTAACAGGTTACGTCAAAAAGTACGCCGAATTGTGAAGATATACCTAAACTCTCAGGGTTTTGCATAATCTCTCACAGTAGTATTTCCCCTCAAACCTTTCTGTTTAAACGTTTTGCCTTCGGCTGTGACGAAAACTATTGCTTAATTACTTTCAGTAAATCACGACAAACCTATGGTTAGCCAAGCAACTTCTACTAAATTAGTATCGGGTGAAAAAATCCCCATTGTCCTAACAGGACACGCCTTACAGTCTCTACGCGACTCTGGCTATAGTTTACCTGCTGCTCTTGGTGAGGTCATTGACAATAGCTTAGAAGCTAATGCAAACAATATTACATTACACTTTGAAGAGTCTCAGTCTAGGTCTGGGAAGAGACATATTCACCGCATTACTATGATTGATGATGGTGATGGGATGGAACTTGACATCTTACAACGCTATCTCCAATTAGGTTTTTCCACTCGCTATATGCAAACTGACACAATTGGTAAGTATGGCGTAGGAGCAAAACTTGCGGCACTTAATTACGGTCAGCGCATTGATGTTTGGAGCCGCACGAGTAAAGATGAACCTTGGTATCATGTCCATTTTGACCTCGAAGAAGCGTTACAAGAGGAAAAGAAAGGTGAAACTGTTGGCATTGCTCCCCCCGATACTGAACCATTACCAAAGCATATTGTGTCATTTATTCCCCAAGATAGTGGAACAATTGTACTTTGGTCTAAAGTAGAGCGTTTAGAAGAAGGAAAAAAAGCTCCTGATGCAAGGGCACTAAAAGCTGAAATCACCCATGAGTTGTCCCGTATGTTTCGTTACTTTTTAGATGATGGGATTAAAATTTGTGTCGATGGCACAAATTTGTTGCCCCACGATCCTCTAATGCTTATGGAGGGTACATGGGGTGATCAATTTCTTGTCAAATACTATTCTCCACTGAGGAAATCTTTTGAGAAAACTGGTATAAAGCCGGAGTTTCCACTACCTGATGTAACTAAAACACATTTTCCTGCCAAAAGAATTGCAAGAGAAGTTATTAATATTGGACAGTCTTCTTGCAAGCTCACAATTACAGTTTACCCTAGCGAAGTAATTCGTAAAAAATACGCAACAAATAAGAAAGATGAGCTTACTAAGAATTTACGTCTTGAAGAGAATATGGGAGCAATTAGTTTTATTCGCTTGAACCGCGAGATTAACTATACTACATTACCTAGAATCTTCGGTGAAAGAGTTGCTTCCTCTCACCGATTTATTGGCATTGAAATTTCATTTCAGCCGGAGCTTGATGCCTACTTTGGAGTTAGAAATGTCAAGAGAGGCGTAGAGCCATACGATGACTTAAAAGGGCAGCTTCGTGACCTTTTTTCTAAGTATATTCCAGAAGCACTCAACTGTATTAATGAAGTATGGGGTGAAGTTTCACGAAAGTCGAATGATCATCAGGGTGAACATTACCCTCTACTTGAGGCTGCCAAAGAAGCAAATCGGACAATGCCTAAAAGCCGTGTAAAGGTTACAGTAGACTCAAACCAAAAGGAAAGAATTATTGAGGATCTGGCTAGAGATGCTTTACCAGGCAACGATGAAGAGAAGCAAGAAGAACGACAGCAATATTGCGAGTCTATCAAGGATTTGCCATTTATCGTGGAGTCTGTTGACTTTCCTGGTAATTTATTAATTGATACTCAGCACATTGATGGTCAAGTTATCATTCGGATTAATACACGACATCGATTCTATCGGGAGATGTGGGAACCGCTTCGCAGTATTGCAACTGCACTTCCTGAAAGTATATCTAGTGATGAAGCTGTAAAGGCAGCTAGACGTTCAATTGAAGCCTTGACGCTACTCATCATTGCTTATGGCAAGGCTGAGTCAATGGATGAAAATCCCCGTCAGCATTTTTCAGACTTGAGAAGTGACTGGGGCAAATTCACCGATTCCTTAATGGGTAAGGTTAAGGATGTCATCTAGGCTGAATAGTTAGGGAAAATAACTACTGAGCTTTTGTAAAAGTAATGCACAAGTAACAAAAAATATCAACTCTGTCCGATGCTTGCGCTTGCGTTTAAGAAACCTAAGCATCGGATGGATTGATAGTCTCTGCCTTGATTTAGAGGATGTTAGCCGTTGCCGACTTATGGTGTTACGTCGCTGGATGATGCACCCTTCAATTAAAAATACCCCTCTAGTTACATTCCCGAATAACGTTGAGACAACAGAGTAACTATAATAATGATAAAGTTTTTCAATAAATTTTATATTTTTGTAAATTCTCTTGCTGGCTGTATTCTCTCTAATGCTTATTTTTAGGGCTTTTGCAGTTTACTTGGCAAACTCAGTTGTTACCTTGACTAATTGATGAGGTTAAGAGAAACTAACTAAATACTGATGTGCTTGCTTATAATATTAATAAGTTTTGTAAAGATTCTGAGATATATATGTTGATAGATGGAACATTAGTTAACAAATGGCAAATTTGTATCTAAGTGAAAATGTTCCTACGGCTATATATATAGCCTTCTGCTAAGGCAGTAGAATTTTAAGGGTACTTATCGTGGTTGGCCAAGAGCATGGAGACATTAGAGTTCATAATCTATCCAGACGGTCGGGTACAAGAAAAAGTCACTGGCATTGTGGGTGCTTCGTGTGCTGAAGTTACAGCAGCAATAGAGGCGCAGCTGGGGCAAGTACTTAATCATGAGCCAACCTCAGAATATTTCGCCGCCAAGGTGCAGCAATCTAATGTGGCGAATACACACACCACTTACAGCGATTGGTAAGTTTTCACAGTAGTTTAGTGTTATTAATTCACAACCACCATGTCACACTTTAGCCAAATTAAGACTCAAATCCGTAACCTTGATTCTTTGAAAGATGCTTTGACTGAATTGGGCGTAGACTGGAAACCCGGTCCACGCGAAGTTCGTGGCTATCGCGGTCAAACCCATCCTGCGGAAGTTAGTATTGAGCAGGAAAATGGCTACGACATCGGCTTTAGATGGAATGGCAAGGAATATGAATTGGTGGCTGACTTGCAATATTGGCAACAAGATTTGTCTGTAGATGGATTTTTGCGCCAAGTAACACAGCGCTATGCTTATCAAACAGTTGTCAAAGAAACCGCTCGTGTTGGTTTTCAAGTCTCTGAACAACAAAAGAATGAAGATGGTTCAATTCGCCTGGTAGTACAGCGCTGGAGTGCGTAATGGCTGACTTTCTGCCGTCGCCGGAAGAACAAGTTGACAATCGGTCCGGTTTGGAACCAGAATTAGGGGGTTTTTTACGCGATGCCCCAGAACGTTCTGGTTTAGAACCGGAATTGGGTGGTTTGCTGCGCCAAAATGGTGTTTATGTTGATGAAATCACCTGTATTGGTTGCAAGCATTGCGCTCATGTTGCGCGTAACACTTTTTATATTGAACCAGATTACGGGCGATCGCGCGTGGTTCGCCAAGATGGGGATGCTGAGGAAATTATCCAAGAAGCAATTGACACTTGTCCAGTTGATTGTATTCACTGGGTTGATTACACTGAACTCAAAAAATTAGAAGAAGAGCGCAAATATCAGGTAATCCCTTTAGTCGGTTATCCGGTAGAACAAGCAGTTGTAGCTAGCGAACGTCGGCGTAAAAAGCAAAAGTTAAAAACTAAAAAATCCCGTTATTAAGATCAAAACGTTAAATCAATACAATAAAGGACTGGATACACCAGTCCTTTTGTTTTCGTCATACTAGTTAATTTCTGATGTGTAGATCACATCAAATTGGAAAAGGTAGTATTGTTTGATATTGCTAAAACGGCTTTTTAGTAAAGCCTTTTAACCCAAAATTAGTATGGCTACCTTCATTTTAAATTTAGAGGATCATGTTGTGAAAGCAATTTTTCTACTTTCGCTTCGTCTAACCTAGCAGTTAATCTTCTCGTCTCGTGCAAGTCTCTAGTAGTTTTTGCCAAGGTAAAAGTTGAGCCAACAGAGAAAGCCAAACCCATACCCATAAAGCCTTTCACCCAGCTATTTACAGGTAAATTTACAATACCGAAGGTGGTCATAGAAATAGAAATCACGAAAGCTGCCCAAGTTTGAATAACCCAAGCTGGACTGTCTTTTTGAGTACTAATTGTTTGCATATTTCCTACCTTTGAAATGAGTGATTTATACCAATTCGTAATTTGTAATTAAGAGGCGTAAGATTTAATCTAGGTTTTCAGACTTGTATCTATAGTTTAATTTTGGAGAATTGGTGTTATCAGTGATTGTATTAAGTGGTAGGTTTACTGGTATCAATAGTAAGACCAGTTTGGTAACTGGACTTCAAAAATCAAGCTCAAGATCAATTGGAGTAAATGAAAAGTGACACAAGGTTTGTACCACTTTTACAAGTGGCATTAAGCTAAAATTTTTCAGTATTTTTGATGAGCCAAGTAGCACGCTTCTCGAAATACAAGGTTAATTGCCCAAGTCGACTTAAGTAGTGCTTGGGCGATTACTAGTCGTCTAAAGACAACTTTAGCTATTAGCCGAGTAATGAATTACTCGGCGGTTGTTTGGACTAGTACTGCAAGGCAAAGTCAAAAGTCAAAAGTGTTATGGAATAAGCTCTTTAGAGATTTTAAATCGTTGTTCTATTTACGCCGTGGTGTACTAGTGTAATATCTTCAGATTAAACGGATTAACTTACTGATTTATTCATCTGGAAAAGCTTGTACCTTGCCATCAGGGCTAAGAACAACTCGAATCCTGACATTTTGTCCGCGTGTATTGGCGGAAACAAAAGGTTTACCAACTTCAGGCATCCCAGCATTATCAACGAATTCTCTTGCTGCTTTATTAAGGGGAAAAATTCGTTCCACTGTGCCGTCAACACTGACTATCAAACTGTACTCTAATGTTTGTCCTAGTCCGGTGGGTGGTTGCCAACGCTTTTTGAGGTATTCTCTGGCTTCTACTACTTGAGGTGTATCAAATAATGTACCAGTAGCCACTTCTCTGGATGTAGGGGTTTTGCGTCCGTCCCCTAATTGATCGATAAAGGGATTATTATCCGCAGTTCTAGAGGAAGAAAGTTGTGAAGCAGGTTTTTCTCCGGGAGAAGGTGGCTGTAGGGAATTGATTCTTTCCTCTAACTGTTGTGAAGTTAGTGGTCTTTGCTCTAGCTGTTGTGAGGTTAGTGAGGAGGGCTGAATAGAAGTATTGCCACTATTGGGTATAGTGCCAATAGACGGGGGGACTGGTGAGATATTAGTTGGTAAGCTGTTTGTACTAGAAGATAGTCTGGGTGGCAAATTCCGCAGTTGAGGGAGAGCACCAGATTGGGGACTTGACCCTGTAGGGTTCTGTCCAAGATTTGGTAATATGGCAATTTCTTGGCCTGGGATTTTGCTGGGTGGTGCGATCGCAGGATTAGTAGGAAGGCTTGCAGTCGTCCCTTGAGGTATCGTCAGTGCATTATTTGGAGATTGCGGTATGGATAAACTGGAACTAGGGGCTGTTAGAGGTGCTTGGGGCAAACTGGATGTGGAAAGTGGAGGGGTAGAACCTAACAAATTATCTGATGGAGTAGTGAGTCCAGGTTCAGGCGTAGGAAAGCCTAATGAGGTTGAAGGTTCTAGAGCGGTCTTTACCGCTTCTGGATCTGCTGTTTTAGCTGTCTGCTGTTGGTTTTGTCTAATGTTGTTAGCATATTGCCAAGTAAGTGGTAATAAACCTACACCTAATACTAATACTGCGGCAACAGGTGCCCAAGCAGGGAACCTTAGAGTCGAAGTGCTGTTGAGAGTTGGGAGTGCCATGACATCAGTTGAGTATTCATCTAAAGCACTGGCCAAATCGAATAGTTGCAGCAGACTGAGTTGAATTACGGGGCCGGATGAGTGGTTGGCGAGAGAACCGAGAAATAAATTGTGAGTTAAATGGCTACTTGGTTCTAAGCGGATATTTCCCCCAGGAATCTGGGTACTAAAGGAATTTAATGTTTTTATAGAGGATTTTAATTCCGGCTCATTTAATGCTGTGCTTGACTCCTGGGTGTCGGAGAAACTGACGCAAAAGCTTTCTGGAGATTGTTGGAGGAATTGCTGTACGTAGCTTGTGACTGCATCACATAAGGCTTCAAGTTGATCGCGATCACCTCGAATTGGAACTCTTTGTTCTTCTGGGAGTCGGGGATCATCAAAACGTAGCTCAAAGCTTAAGTGCTTGAGGACAGTTTTCCCCATCCAACGGGATAAAGGTGAGCTTTGCGCGAATACTTCTAGCGTGCAAGTAGGGGGTGTGTAGCAACGAATAACAGAATTTGATAGAGGCATAGCAGGAACGGCGAGGAAGACTATTTGGGATTTTGCAAAAAGTTGAGCTAGTTGCTTGCAAAGAAAAGCTGAAACGGTGGATTCCTCCACTCAGAATTTTGTCAGGTTCTTTCCGTTATGCAAGGAGAAATCCAGGTGATAGTGCATCGCCCAAGAAGCTCACGACCATCCAAAAGATTTCCTAATCTAGCAAACAAATTACAAGCGAATTTTGGTTGAGGAATTTCAAATTTCAAATCTAAAATTTTGTAGAACGATCTATAAGTGCTAGCCAGAGACGGCGATGCCCACCAGGAGCACTGTAAAAAAGTAAATCTACAAGCAGTTTTAATGCCAGGTTGGTTAGTAAATCCGTTGAGATTTGCTCGTCCTCTTCCATCCGCTCTTGGTAAGTGTTGCAAAAAGCATCAATATAATCTCCAAGTAAAGCAGCTTGGTGAGGTTCCCGGTTATTTTCTGCCATTTGTTCCAACAGACCGACGGCACGGCGAATCAATTCCTGGTGCTGTTTGGCTAGGTAGCAGATGATCAGAACAAGCGATCGCGCTTCTTCGACATCTAGCTTTTTTCGCCCTCCTTGACCTTTGCGTAGGGGATTTGATTGGCGCAGTCGCCATAAAGCTACGCGGTCTGGCACTCTTGACTCTAAATTCAGATCAGTTGCCGCCGAAAGCATAGCCTCTGAACCAATCCCAGTCAAGGTTTCTAGCGCCAACAGCACCAAGTCTAATTGGGTTTTGATATTGTCCCATTGAACTGTGTTTGGGGCTGGAAGCTTGATTAGATCCTCCCACTGGGAATTTGGAGTGGCTGAGTTGGCGGCCGAGTGCATAACTTTTAGCATAGGTGATCAAGCTGATAGAGGATGTTGCTGTTACCCATTTTGAAACCAGACTCTCAAGCATCAAGCTTGGTTTCCCGTAGTTATGAGTCAGAGGTCATCTAGCTTTTTTATGTGGTAAACAGCAGGTATCTTTGTCCTACTCTAGATGAAAATTTCTTTTCGACAAAGTAGAAAAGTATCAATTCTAGTTAAGGTTTACCCGGCTTTCGCTGCTAGTTCCGTACAAGAGTATAAATAAACTATTATTTTGAATGCTAACCGCTAATTATCGTCAAGTAATTATGTAGAATACCTCCTAATTTCTTTGCGGTTATAAATTTTGGGATTTTTTGATGTTTATTATTTGGTCTTTATGTATACATAATTACTATACAAATCTTTTGCCTGTTTGCAAAAGGTGCTTCTTGCTGCTAGATATCATCACACCCCAGTTTTACTTGTGTGTAGCCTTTTATTTCAGGGCAGTCTGGACAACATCAGGACAATTGATGCCTTCTTAAAACTAATGACAAACTGAAAAATTTGATAAAGTCAACGTTTGAAGATGCTGGCTAATTGATTTTTCCCAACTTAGTTGGTATCATATCTCTAACCGCAAACCACGCACATATCAAAACTCATTTATAAACTTGATGGGCAGAGGTAATAGTTTAGACTTTTACCAAAACCCATGCTTTAGTATGGGTTAAAGATAATTCACTGGTAAGAATAGTAACGCAATATAACAACTATGAAAAAGCACTTTTTTGCCTTTTCACTGATAGCTTGCGCTGTCAGTGTGACTCTGCCAACTCAGGCATTGGCGGTTAAGCTATACGGTGCTGGTAGTTTACGTGATAGCCTCACAGAAGTAGCTGAATCTTTTAACGAGAGATATGGGATTCTAGTAGAAACGAGATTTGGCCCGTCTGGTTTAACACGAGAATTTATAGAACAAGAATTTTTCGAAACTGGAAAATCCGCAGATGTTTTTGCTAGTGCAGATATTGATAACCCTCAGACATTGTTTCAAGAAGGTTTAAGTAAATCTGTAGTAAACTTCACTAGCAACCGTATGACTGCTGTTGTGAGATCAGGGCTTGGTATCACATCAGATAATTTGTTGGATTTTTTGCTAAAATCCGAAATCAAGTTGGGAACCTCAACGCCTGTAGCAGATCCATCTGGTAACTATGCATGGCAGATATTTGACAAAGCTGATCAGGTTACACCTGGTAGCTCTCAAATTTTGAAGGATAAAGCCTTGCAGTTAGTAGGTGGTAATCCTAATGCCCTTATAGTTCCTAATGGCAAAAATAATTTAGTCTACTTTCTAGAAGAAACAAAGCAGGCAGATATATTTTTATCTTATTACACCAGTGGGAAGACTGCCCAAGCAACAGAAGGCGGCGAAAATTTGCAAATAGTAGAGTTACCCTACTATTTAGCAACGAAAGCTAATTATGGATTGACCACACTGAAAAACGCCGATCCTGATGGTGAAAAATTAGCTGAATATATCCTGTCACAAAAAGGGCAAGGAATTTTGGCAAAGTATGGATTTACCGCACCCTCTACTTCTGTTCCCGAACATCAGGGTGCGGGTGGAATTTTACTGTAAGTGTAGCTTTAATCCTGAATAAAAAACAAGCAATTGTCAAAAAGTGATTAATCAAATTAGACCACCCCAAATAGAAAACTCTCTAATTTTGTCTCAAACTGAATCAATCTGATACTACATCTACATAAGTAAAATATGAATAAACTGAAGATTTTTCCTTTTTTATCTCAAAAAATAGCAAAGCCAAGTATAGCTCTGATAGCGGGAATCTCATCGACTATTCTGTTTGCTATCCCTGTCTATGCAGCTACCCTTGGTCAAAATCTTATTGTTAATGGTGATGCAGAACAAGGGCAAGGAGATGCAATTGGTAATGCTGTTGGGGCTGATATACCTTTTATCCCTGGCTGGATTTCAAGTGATAGTTTCAGTGTGCTGCAATATGGAGCAACAGGTTTTGAATTTACTAACGCTTTGGGCAATATAGTTGCCGTTAGTGGACTTCCTGATGCTAATAATTTAGGGCCAAGTGTACGTGGAAAAAATCTCTTTTTTGGTGGTGCTAATAGAGCCTCATCAAGTGCTTCTCAATTAATTGATATAGCTGACCTTGCCTCCATTATTGATGTTGGACAAGGAGCATACGATTTGAGCGCCTGGTTAGGTGGCTACGGCACTGATTTAGATAATGTGGCATTTAGTCTTAATTTCCTCAATCAAGATGGTCAATCTCTAAACACAACATTGATTACTTCTCCCACTCCAGACGAAAGAAATAATACAACAGGTTTATTATTCAAATCTACAAAAGGTTTTGTTCCCATTGGTGCAAGACAAATTAATGTTGCTCTGGATATGAACTATGTTCGTGGGCGCGTGAATGATGGCTATGCTGATAACCTTTCCCTAGTAATCACCAAGGTTCCAGAACCATCAATCTCAGATTTATTGCTAGTTAGTTCATCTTGTCTGATGGTATGGAAATTACGTAGAAATCGCCAATTATTGTCGTAGATGGCATTAGAATCATCCTGACTTTGAACGATAAAATCGTATTTTTATCGCACTGATCACAAATTTTTTTAAATAGCAATTTCTGGAATCTCAACTAAATCTGGCTACTAATTTGCTGTCTTATCCACGCACGAAATGCTTTCATTGTCGCATTTCTACCATTGGTTTTACTCTGCACCAAATATTCGGGAATCACTAGGGAAATTAGAAAAATTGAGAAAATATAACTGGTATTTGATTCTACATATTTCCCGTTTAACAGCACATTAATTTCCAACTTGATGCCGTTCCATCGCCACAGTTCCGGTATTCTCAAAGCTTGATAATTATTGAACCGAGTGCGGGAGGTAATATCAATTTCAATCGCTAAATCTGGAGGCGGGTCAGTTTCTAAATTGATTCTATCTTTGCCCCTAATTCTAGCTTCATTTTGGATATAGAAACAATCATCAGGTTCTACCCCAGAATCCATAATTTCCTTATCAAAAGTCGTAGAGCCTAAACTCCAAAATTCCAGGTCGAGTTCTTATAATAAAACTTTTACCAAATCCCCAATAATAACTTTAGCTACTTCATGTTCTGGCAATGGAGCCATTATTTCTAGCATCCCTTGACTGTAGCCTATGCACGAACTGCGATTGTCTCCTAATTCTGCCAAAATTCGTTTGTATGCCGGCCAGGAGATATCTTTAATCAATAACTGATGACCGGCTTTTACAATTAGTTGATTAAGTTCAAGTAACATAGCATTCCTGCTCTTTATTTGATGTGAGCAACGGTAACACCAGTGCCGCCATCTGCTTGTTCTGCTGGTTCGTAGTTGTTAACTCTGGGATGCTGTTGCAAAAATGCGTGAACTCCTTGTCGCAGTTTGCCAGTACCATACCCGTGAATAATCCAGACTGGGCCTGTAGCTTCCGAGATGGCTTTATCTAAAATGTATTCCGCATCAGCCACCCGTTTACCGCGCAAATCGATGGTGTTTTGCGAGGTGCGAATTTCTGGGACATTTTGCGGTGGTGGCGTTACTGCTGCTGGGGCTGGTTTGGGTTTGACGATTGGTTCGGGTTTTTGACCATCTAGAGATTCTACGTCTTGCAACTTCACCGTCATCTTCATTAGCCCAAACCGAACACTTAACTCCCCATCTTGATCTGGGGCGGTGATCACATCCGCTATCTGTCCGAGTTTGGGAATGCGGACGCGATCGCCTACTTTGGGCATAAATCCAGCTTTTGGTTTTGCTGGCGTTGCTGGCTGATATTGTTGGCCAATTTGATTTAAAGCATTGGTTGCTTGCTGGGCCTCTTGGGCTGTGGGCGTACCTTTCTGCAAACGGCGAATCACTTGGGCAATTTCACCTTTTGCTTGAGCGATCGCTTCCTTGACTGCTATCTCCTGCGAAGCCCGCAAACTACTTTCCCTTTCCTCCAAACTTGCGGCTTTTGCGGATACTTCTTTGTATAAACGTTCCGCTTGCTGCAACAAACTTTGGGCTTCGGCTGCTTTGGTTTCCTGGCTGCGGCGTTGCGCTTCTAAGCCTGCAATCACCTGGTTAACTTCATCTGTGGCCTCTCCCACTTGAGTTTTCGCCTCTTCTACCACTTCTGGCTTTAATCCCAAGCGCAGGGCAATAGTTAAGGCGTTAGAACGTCCGGGAATGCCCCACAATAAACGATAAGTAGGCGAGAGAGTACTTTCGTCAAATTCTACAGAGGCATTTTCAAAGCGCTCATCTTCGTATTTCAGGGCTTTCAATTCCCCGAAGTGAGTGGTGGCGATCGTTAGCTGGGCATGGTTGGCTAGATATTGCAACAAGGCGATCGCTAGGGCGCTACCTTCAACTGGATCGGTTCCTGCGCCGACTTCATCAAGTAAGACTAGGGAGTGGGGAGTGGGGAGTGGGGAGTAGTCTAGATTCTCTGCTTTCCCATTGTCTAATGCTTCTAAAATGCGACTAATCCGGCGGATGTGTCCAGAGAATGTGGATAAACTTTGTTGTAAGGATTGTTCATCACCAATATCTGCCAACACCTGATCAAACCAAGGTATTTCCACTGGTTCGCGGGCGGGGACAAATAAACCTACTTTGGCCATCAATGCAGCTAATCCCAAAGTTTTTAGGGTTACAGTTTTACCGCCAGTGTTAGGCCCGGTAATTGTCACTACCCGGATTAGCGGGTTTATCAACAAATCTACAGGAACTACTGGTTGCCCTTGTTCGTGCTGTTGTTGCCACACTAACAATGGATGTCGCAAATTCCGCAAGGTAATGATTTCATTGTCTTCTCTTCGGATAAATCGCGGAGGATTCGCTCCTAGCCAGTAGCTATACCGCGATCTAGCGGTTGCCAAATCCAAAGTGGTAGCGATCGCTAACAACCTCTCCAAATCTGGTTTGACTGCGGCTACCTGTTCTGTCAAAGCACGGCGAATCGCTTCTTCTTCGGCTTGCTCTCTTCTAATTATCTGCCGCAGTTGGTTGCCTAGAGGCACTACTGAATTCGGTTCCACGTACAGGGTTGCACCACTGGTAGAGGTATCGTGGACAATACCGGGGATGGCATCTTTTTGGGGTGCTTTTACCGGGATGACAAAGCGATCGCCTCGTTGCGTAATTAGCTGTTCTTGAACTGCGCCAGATTTTGCCTGTAAGATATTTTGCAGCTTTTGAGTAATTTGGCTGCGTACTCGCCGCAAATCTGTGCGAATTTCTCCCAGTTTTTGACTCGCGCGGTCAGTTACCTGGGCCCGTTCATCAATACATCGGTGAATTTCTTGCTCTAATTCTGGATAAGTCCGCAAATCGGCAACCAAATCAGTCAATATCGGCAAATCTTCCTGATTGTCAATGACACGGCGCAAATTTCTAGCACCAGCGAGGGTGGTAGCGATCGCTAACAGTTCATCCCCTGCCAAAACTCCACTGCGTTCTGCCCGTTCTAGGGAATCGCCAATATCTTGAATTCCTTCAAATGACAGCCCCGTGGTGAGGCGAGTTTCTAGTTGGTAGACTTCTTTGGTTTGCTCTAACAACTGTTCGCTTTGAATCTGAGAATCGGGTATTTTCAGATGACGCGCAGCTGTCGCCCCCAGCTTAGTTGCCGCAAAGGTGGCAAGATGCTGGCAGAGGCGATGCCATTCTAATAGTTCTAAGGTTTCAGATTGGATCAAGGTTTCAACATCTAATCTGAAATCATCGTAACAATTCTAGCTCCTAGATGGATAAATCTTAAAGGAGAAAATTTTGGTTTAATCAATAGTCGAGAGGTATATTTGCCCTCTGTTACCTCCACGTCTTGTACACCCATGTATTTTATGCTACATGGAATGTCGTCTTAGTCTAAAATCAAACATTTTTGTTTACTTCATATAACCATATAATGCGGCTCTATTGTAAAAAAATAGAAGTTTTTCGGTAATCAAATAATTGTTGATTTACTTAATTTAGTGAATTTTTACTTAATAATTATATTTTATTTTAAATAAAAATTATAGATATTTTTATAGACAAACACTCTTAAAATAAAATATGTAATTTTTTGTATTAAATATTGTAGTATTAGCATAGATTTAAATAGACTTAGATGCTATAAAAGTACCAGCACATATAATTTACAAAATATTATGCTGTTCAGCCCTGCCAACTTGCCCTATTGGATATTTATAGGGATGGGAGTCTTGCTGTTCTTATTTATGATAATTTCTGGCGGAGGAGGAGAAGATATTGATGCTGACGTTGATGCTGACGTTGATGCAGATAGTAATAATGAATTGAGTTTTGGACAATTCTTGGGATGGGCAGGTATTGGTAAAGCTCCACTTATATTGTTACTGGCAACAGATTTAAGTCTCTGGGGCGTTTTTGGCTGGATGTTGAATGTTTGGTTTGGTAGCATTATTAATAATAAAGTTAACAGTTTATTCGGGGTTATAATATTATTTTTTTCGATGATAATCAGCCTATTGATGGGAGGATTAATAGCGCGACCAATTGGCCAAATTTTTGCAGACTTTGGTGAGGATGCAAGTAGCGATCGCTTGATAGGTTGCGTTGGTATTGTTACGTCTGCTTACATTCCTATCGGCAATCAAGGTAGAATTGGACAAGTAGATGTACTGGATACAAAGCGCAATCTATTAACAGTTAGTGCTGTGATACCAGACTGGGCAACTATTGCTCCACAACGAGGAGAAAAAGTTTTAGTCATTGAACATAAAGCACAAATTTACGTAGTTATTGCCAAAGATAGTCCTGATCAAGAACAATGGTTAACTAACTTATCTCAGATAAATTAAACTTAGTGAAAGGAAAAAATATGCTTTTTTGGTTAACTTTTATCCAGTCTTTACCGAGTGCCACAATAGCTGAAGTTCCACAAATTAATTTACAATCCCAACAAAAGCAAACAACATTAATTTCCCAAACCCTTCCAGTCAGAATCCAACCGACTGTTGCTCAAATTAACGGCGGATTAGTATTTCCTGGAGTTATTGCCGCTTTAGTTTTATTACTGCTATTTAGCTTATTTGCTTATACACGGGTTTATGTAGTTACACCCAACAACGAAGCTTTCGTGAGAACTGGGGGTCTTTTTATCAAAAAGAAATCGGTAATTCTCTATGGCGGTTGTATTGTTCTACCGGGATTTCATCAACTAACTCGCGTACCTCTGCGAGAAATTTCCATTGATGTGGAACGCACTGGTAAACTTGCGGTTCGCACTAAAGATTATTTACGAGCAGATATTCGAGTTACTTTTTATGTATGTATTAATGCCTCCGAAGATGATGTTTTAACAGCAGCCGCTAGACTATCTCAAAATGGTAGTAAAATTACTCCTGAAGATATTAAAAATGCTTTAGAAAAACGAGCAGATGATGCAATTAGGGCGGCAGCTAAAACTAAGGATTTAGCAGAAATAGATTCTGATAAATTAGGGTTTGCTCAGGAGGTGTTGAACTTAGTTGGCACCGATTTAAAAAAAGTGGGATTAACTCTAAATAATATTGCCATCTCAGAAATATTAGAAAGTGTTACCTACGATCCAGATAACTTCTTTGATGCTCAAGGCGTGCGTTTGCGAACAGAAATTATTCAGCGCTCAATTCAGCAAAAACGGGAAGTAGAGTTAGCAGCACAAGTGACAATTGAGCAAAAAGAATTGGATGCCCAAAAGCGATCGCTACAAATTGCCCAAGAGCAAGAAAGCGCTAAATTGGAGCAAAAATTCCAAGTAGAAGCACAAAAAGCACAGAAAGAGCGCGAAATTCAAGAATCCAAAGATAGAGAGGCTGCAACAGTACGCCGTAGCAAAATTTTGCAAGAAAAATCAATTGAAGAAGAAGAAATTCGCAAAAAATTATCGGTGCAGCAAAGCCAAATTGAAGCTGATATTTCCCTAGAAGAACGTAATAAACAGCTAAAGGTAGCACAAGCACTGCAAAAACAAGAATCTGAGCTTGCAGAGATTTTACGTGAACAAAGTGTAGAATCTGGAAAGTTACAAGCACAAGTGCATATAGCTGAGTCAGAACGAGTTGCCAAGCTAGCTCAAGAAGATGTAGCGATCGCTATTGCTAACAAAAAACGCGAAAGCTTTGTTGCACAAGCACAACAAGCCAAAGCTGAGGAATCAGTTAAGACAGCAGGTGAGGTTGAAAAAGCCGAACGTAACAAACGCCTATCGGTAATTGCAGCAGAACGAGAAGCCGAAGAACGGAGTATTGGCGATCGCAACGTTGTAGAAATCGATGCTTTCCGCCGTCGCCGCCAAGCAGAAATTGCCCAACAAGCAGCAGAATTAGAAGCTGAAGCAATTCGCACTCTAGCAGCAGCTAATCGCGATAAAGTTTTAGCAGAAGCAGAAGGTATTCAAGCAAAAATTGCCGCCGAAAATTCTATTAGTAACGCCAACCTGACTGCCAAAATTATTACCTCAGTTTGGCCAGAACTAGCCGATAAACTACCAGAAATTGTCACCGCTTTAGCACCACAACCAGGAGTTTTAGGAGATACTCGGATCTATTCATTTCCTGGTGCAAACGGTAGTAGTGGCAGCCAAGATATTAACAAATTACTATTATCTACCAGTGGACTTTCCTTAATCAACACCTTACTTGACGAAGGCAAACTAGGCGAATTAATTGGTCAAATCAGCCAGTTAGTGCGTGGCAATAACCAAGTAATAACTGACACAAAAAGCCATCTTTCCTTAGAAACTATCACAACACCAACTCTAATCGAAAACGCTACAAAAACTGATTAAGTAGCGACTATTTCTTGCGCCAGAACGTAAGGCTGAACGATGAGAGTATTAAATCGCTTAGTGCGATTGCCATTCCATTCTCCCACCTGTACTATTGTCGGTTTGACAATCAATTGTTGATCAATCCACTGTTCTACTGATGGTATGTTATCACTGGCGATCGCTACTCCAACATCCACCAAGTTTAGCTCAAGTGCCACCAAAATTACTGCATCTCGTTGTACATGAGGAATTAGCCACTCCCACTCTGCCTCATCCAAAATTTCCGTTAATTCCGCTCTTAAATCCGACATCATTCCCCAATGTTTATTTATAGATGGCTATTTTCACATTATTAACTAAAAGGTACTTTCTGACAAATGACCAATTACTAAACTTCTGATTTCATTTCATCAATTTCAAATAAAGATACAATTACTCCAGCTATAGGAATAGATATAAAAACACCTAATAATCCTGCTACTTTAGCTCCTACTAGCAAAGCAAAGAATACTACTACAGGATTAAGATTTAGCGCATCTTGCATAATTCGAGGCGCAATCAAGTTGTCTTGTATCTGCTGGAGGACAATACAAGCTATTAAGACTTTCAATGCTAACCAAACACCTTGAGACAAGACAACTAAACTAACTGTGCTGACTCCTAATGTTGCTCCTATGCCAGGAATGATATCAAGAATTCCGATGATAACTGACAATATCAAAGCAAAAGGTACTTTTAATATTAAAAAAACTAAAAACGTTGTACTTGTGAGAAATACACTTAATAACAACTGACCTCTAAAAAAACCTAAAAAGGATCGTCTGATTATCTTAGTAAATCTATCACGGCGCTGTTTTGGTACTATTTTTATGGTAAAGTTCCACAGCTTATCTCCATCCAGTAGCATAAAAAAAGCCACAACTGCAATTAATATAAATGTAAGAAAGTTCGTCATAAATCCTTGTAAAATAGCTAAACTAGTAACAAGGCTAGATACGGCTTGGTTTCGTAATTGTTCTTGAAGGAAACTTAAATTTATCTGCAAATTACGACTTTGCAAAAGCCCTTCTAGTCGCTCTAATAAAGGTATTAAAGAATTCACAAAGCCAGTTATACTGTCAATTAATTGTTGTCCTTGAGATAAAACCGTTAAGCCTACGGTAATTATCAGACTGCCAATAATCACAACGCTGAACAAGAAAACGACAACAACAGCTACACCGTGGGGCAGAAAACGCCGCAGCCATTGTACAGGATAACTAAGTAAAAAAGCCAAAATTGCAGCAAATGTGAAAATAACAATGACCGCTTCAAAGTAAGCTAAAAGCTGTACAATTGCCCAGCCAGAAGCAACCAAAAGCAAAAAGCGGACTAACGCCAGATTATTTAATCGCTCCCAAAAATTTTTGGCTTCAAAGCCGCTCATATGCTGTTTAGGGTGAAATTGATGGTAGATTTGCCTAGCAGCTGCATTTAAGCACAAAGTCTCACTTCATTGCTAGAGCACATTGACATTAAACATACAGAGACTAAGGCGCGATCGCTACCACCCTAAAGCATATATCTCTTGCTTGTTTAACTCATCTTCCTAGATCATGCATATCGTTAATTACCGTGGCACACTTTTGTGTCAATGCTTCCAATTCCTCTTTATTACTGGAACTAGGAGCATCAATCAAGTTCCCAATTCTCACAGTGATAGGAACTGCGCGAGGTAGGGACGATCCTTTTTGTAAAATCTCCTCAGTACCCCAGACACTCACCGGCAATATTGGGGCTTTTGCTTTCGCTGCTAGTAGCAGTGCGCCTCTCTTGGGATCTGTAATTCTACCATCTGGGGTGCGAGTGCCTTGCAAGAAAACACCGACAGCCCAACCGTTATTGAGATATTCTAGGGCGGAACGGATGGCATTGCGATCGGCATTTCCGCGACTCACTGGGTAAGCGCCATACAGTTTAATCGCTTGCGCCAAAACTGGGATATTAAATAACTCTTCCTTAGCCATGTACGCCACTGGACGACGTACACAGTTGGAGACAATTGGCGGGTCAAAATAACTAGCGTGATTACTTACTACCAGCAACGGTCCTGATTGGGGGACATTTTCCGTACCATAAATCTGGCCCCGAAAGTAAGCGTGAAGCATGGGGCTGACGACCGACCATTTAAAGGCGTGGTAAAGCGCCAGACTGATAAACGGTTCGCGGTTTCTGTCCACAGAAGATAATTCAAATCAGACTGAATTTAGCATACGCGATCGCTAGGCCCAGAGCAAACCCAAAAAAGCAGTAGATATGAATTACTTCGCCCATCTGGAAAACTCTCTAGAAACGCTGTGGGTGGCAAGATTGCCGTAAGGGTACGTGGAACTCGCTACCGTTGCGCTATCCGCTTTATCGGCCAGAATTCAGAATTAATTTTGACTCCTAACTACTGAATTCTGTTTGGTAAATCAGCAACACTCTGGATATTTTTTAACATTAAATCAGGGCTACTACGTTTGATTAAACCAGTTAGCACTTTACCAGGGCCAATTTCTACTACTTGCTCGATGCCGTTGGCTGGTAATTGCAGAGAAATTTCTCGCCATCTTACAGAACCAGTCATTTGTTTATTCAGGCGTTGCTTTAAAATCTCGGCATCAATAGATGGAATTGGTTCTACATTAGACAACACTGGCACAGTAGCTGGTTGAAATTCCACAGATTCTAAAATGTCTTGGAATTCCGCAGCAGCTGGTGCGATTAAATGTGAATGAAATGCTCCAGAAACTTTTAAGGGAATAGCACGCTTGGCTTTCACTTGAGCCATTATTGTTTGTACAGCCTCAGTCGTGCCTGAAATTACCACCTGAGCCGAACTATTGTCATTTGCTAGTACTACATCAGGCGTTTCGGCAATGGCTTTTTCCAACTGTTCGCGGTCAAAGTTCATCAAAGCCGCCATCATTCCACCAACGGCACTATCCATGAGTTCTGCACGGCGCTTTACTAGATATAAACCAGCTGACCACTCAAAGACACCCGCTACATAAAGGGCAGAATATTCTCCTAAACTGTGGCCAGCAACTAAATCTGGCTGGTGTCCTCGTTCTCGCAGAAGGTCAGCAAGAATGCTTTCTACTACATAAAGACTTGGCTGAGTGTATAGCGTCTGTGATAACTTTGCTTCTTCGTTTTGACAGATATCTGTTATAGACCAGCCCAAAATTTCCTCGGCTTGGGCAAATTTGTTTTTAGCAGATGGTATATCTAATAAGTCTATTCCCATTCCCAATACTTGAGAACCTTGTCCAGGAAACACCCATGCAGTTTTAGTCATTGGTCATTAGTCAGAAAAGTGAAAAGTTAGGGGTTAGGAGTGAGGAGTGAGGAGTGAGGAGTGAGGAGTGAGGAGTGAGGAGTTAAAAACTCATAATTCATAATTCATAACTCATAACTCATAACTCTTAACTCCTAATTCTTCACCTTCCCCATTGGAAAATTGCCGCGCCCCAGGTTAGACCAGCACCAAAGCCGGATGTAGCAACGATGTCATTGGGTTTAATTTTACCTTGTCGTACCGCTTCATCTAAAGCTAAGGGAATGGAAGCAGCAGAGGTATTGCCGTACTGGGCGAGATTACTTATAACTTTATGTTCTGGGATATTCAGGCGTTGAGCAACGGCATCAATAATTCGCTGATTGGCTTGATGCAACAGCAGCCAATCTATTTGGTCAACGCTGAGGTTGGCTTGAAATAAGGCTTTATCTATGATTTCTGGCACTTTTTGCACAGCAAAGCGGTAGACTTCTTTGCCGTTCATGGTAATAGGTTGATAAGTGCCTTTAGTGATATTTACACCGGGGAGCAATTCTTGGGAAGTGCCTGCATAAGCAAGGTTGAGATGATGGTTTTGAGTACCATCACTTTTAAGGGCAAATCCTAATAAGCGATCGCTTTTGTCAGCCTGCAATATGACTGCCCCTGCACCATCGCCAAATAATACACAAGTGCGCCGATCTTCCCAATCTACCCAGCGAGAGAGGATATCTGCACCTATTAACAGGACGTTTTTATAGACACCTGTTCTAATGTATTGAGCTGCTGTAACCAGACCAAACACAAAGCCAGAGCAGGCAGCAGTCAAATCAAAAGCTACTGCGTTAGTGGCTCCCAATTGCGCCTGTACTTTACAAGCAGTACCAAACAAATCATCAGGGGTGGAAGTCGCTAGCAGAATCAAGTCTAAGTCTTCTGGTTTAATTCCCGAAGCTGCGATCGCCTGACTGCTGGCGGCAGTAGCGAGGTCACTCAAGGACTCAGATGGCACGGCTAACCGTCGTTGACGAATTCCCGTTCTTGTGGCGATCCACTCATCTGATGTTTCAACTACTTCACTCAATATCTGGTTGTGTAGGGAAGTTGCTGGTACTGCCGAGCCACTTCCGGTAATTGCTACGCCTAAGTTTTGCACTCCTAATCTCCTGAGCTATCAGCTTTTTGTCTTTTGTCCCTTGTTCTTGTCTTTTGTGTCCCTTGTCAATTGTCAATTGTCAATTGTCTTTTGTTGCTCGTAACTAATGACTAATGACCAATGACTAATGACCAATGACTAATGACCAATGACTAATGACTAACCGCTCTCGCGCTCTAGGATATATTGGGACTGAATTCGTTGTAGCACCTGGTTGTCAACGGCTTCTTTGGCCATGCGAATTGCATTAAAAATTGAAGGAGCTTGTGAGCTACCGTGACCGATAAAACAGACTCCCGCCACCCCTAACAGCAAAGCGCCGCCGTGTTCTGCGTGATCCATTCGCTGCTTAATCCGCTTCAGGTTTGGTTTTAAGAGCGCTGAACCGATTTGACCGTGCAATCCTTGGGGTAATTCTTCCCGCAGAATTTGCAGAATCACTTCTCCCACTGCTTCGGCAAATTTTAATAATACATTGCCCACAAAGCCATCACAGACAATCACATCAAAGCGACCGGAAAGCACATCACGCCCTTCGGCATTGCCAATAAAATTAATTTGGGAATTTTCGCGGAGTAGTTGGTGGGCGCGGACGACTGCATCATTACCCTTAGAGTCTTCTTCACCGATATTCAACAAACCCACTTTAGGTTCGGTTGTACCCAAAACATATTGACTGTAAGCCGATCCCATGACGGCAAACTGCTCTAGAAATTTAGGACGGCAATCTACATTCGCGCCGACATCAAGTACTAACACTGGCTTACCAGCAATAATTGTTGGAAAAACAGTCCCTATGGCTGGGCGGTCAATTCCCGGCAATCGTCCTAAGCGGAGCAAAGCTGATGCCATCGCTGCCCCAGAGTGGCCCGCAGAAAATACGGCATCTGCTTTTTGCTGCTTGACTAAATCCATCGCCACATTGATAGAAGCCTTGCGTTTGCGTCTAACTGCATTTAAAGGCTCCTCATCCATAGCGATCGCTTCCTCAGCAGGAACGATCTCCACCTGCCCTAAATTCGTTTTTGGCGGCAAGGCAGCTTCTATTTGTTGGGGATCACCAACAAGTAATACATCTACACCCAATTCTTCCTTTGCTCGCAGTGCGCCAGCAACGATTTCACCGGGTGCGTGATCCCCTCCCATTGCGTCAATTGCGATCCGTACGCGAGTCGATCCCATTGCTCAGAGCTTTTAGAAACCTTACAAATTTTACCAGATGGCTTTGCCGAAAAAGCTTAACTTTCTGACTGCCAAGTTATTTCTGTTACTATTGCAACAATTTTTGCTGGCAAGCTCAAGATAGCACGAATTGGGAATCGGGAGTAGGGAGTGGGGAGTGGGGTATTGGGCATTGGGCATGGGGCATGGGGGATTAGGCAATAGCCCGCCTCCTTCCTCTGCTCCCCCTGCTCCCCCTGCCTCCCCTTCTCCCCCTACTCCCTACTCCCTACTCCCCACTGCCTTCTCCTTCTACCCAGTTAACTAGCGTCCGAACGCCGTAGCCGGTTGCCCCAGCGCCGTTGTAGCCATTTTCTTTATCTGTCCACACTGGGCCAGCAATATCTAAGTGCGCCCAAGGTGTCTCTTTGACGAATTGCTTCAGGAAAAGGGCGGCGGTAATAGAACCACCTGGACGCGGGCCGGTATTTTTCATGTCCGCAATGCCAGACTTTAGCCCTTCAAAATATTTTTCTTCCATTGGCATCCGCCAAATCTTTTCCCCTGAAGTTTGGGCAGCTTTCTCTAGCTGGGAAGCTACAGCATCATCGGGAGTGTACAAACCAGCAATATCTTCACCCAAGGCAATAACGTTAGCGCCGGTTAGGGTAGCTAAATCCACGATCGCATCTAATCCCAATTTGTCGGCAAACACCAAGGCATCTGCTAAGGTTAAACGCCCTTCAGCGTCGGTGTTGTTCACTTCGATTGTTTTGCCGTTTGATGCTGTGAGAATGTCTCCAGGGTGCATGGCGCGACCGCTAATCATGTTTTCAGCCACCGCCGATATAAAGTGAACCTCAACATCTGGCTTAATTTGAGCAATTGCTTTTGCTGCGCCCAAGGTAGCAGCTGCACCACCCATATCCATTTTCATGGTTTCGATGCCGCTACCAGCACCTTTAATGTTTAGTCCACCGGAATCGAAAGTTACACCTTTGCCAATAATTGCTAATTTCTTTTTGGGTGTACCTTCTGGCTTATAAGTCAGGTGAATGAATTTAGGTGGCAACTCGGAAGCTTGCGCTACTCCTAAAAATGCACCCATACCCAACTTTTCACAGTCTTCTTTTTCTAGAATTTCTACTTGTAAACCGTGATCTTTTGCGATCGCTTGAGCAGTTTCTGCCAAAGTAATTGGTGTTACTGCATTAGCTGGTGCTGCTACTAACTCTCGTGCCAAGTTTACGCCTGACACAATTTGGTTAGCACGGGTGATGGCTGCTTCTTGTCCACTGAATCCTAATAAATCTACGGTTTCTATTTGTGAACCTTTATCTTCTGGTTCTGATTTAAAGCGAATATCTTGGTAAAGCGCTAATTCTATACCTTCTGCGATCGCTTGGGCACTTGCGGCTGGATCGTTATTCCACAATGGGAAATTAAATCCCAAAATTTTGCTTTTTTGCTTTTTTGCTACTCTGGCTACAGCAGCAGCAGCGCGGCGCAAAGTGTCGAGTTTTAGTGCATCTGGTTTGCCTAAGCCTACCAAAATCAATTTACGCACTGCGCTACCAGGATTCACACGAGTAAAGATGGTCGTGTTGGCTTTACCTTTAAATTCTTCTTCAGCAATTAGTTCTTTTAATACCCCGGAAAACTTTTGATCTAAAGTTGCCAATTCTCCAGTTAACTCTACTGCATCTTCAAATAATCCAATTGCCAAACTATCGCCTGCCCACTCTAGCAAAGGCTTATCACTAAGTTGAATCGTCATGTTGGGATTTTGTGTAAATATTCCTTCTTGTACCAGTATTGCTCAAATTTCTTGTTTCAGGCTGAGGGCAACGGGGAATGGGGAATGGGGGAGCAGGGGTTATACCAATTCTCTATGAAGTTGTGCTTAATAACGAGGTGATGATATAATGCCATCCACAAATAGAAGCAATCACTTCTGCTGAGATGAAACCTTTGAACCTGTTTTAACTTCCGTTTTAATTCATCTTTAGGACCCTCGCTTGTTCACCATCAAATTTTCTTAGCACTTTGGTATCAAGAAATGGAAAAGTATTTAGTCACCAAAGAAGAGATTCAGTCTTATGAAGGACTAGAAAAAACACATTTTCTCAACTCCAATGCTTGCAGACTGAATAAGTCTTTAGGAGATTTGACAGGTTTAAAAAATATCGGTTTTCACATTATTGAAGTAGAGCCTGGACGTGAATCAACGGAGCTTCATATGCACTATCACGAAGAAGAGTGCGTATACGTTCTTGAGGGAGAAGCTGAGGCAACAATTGGAGAAAGCGTTTATCCAGTTAAAGCAGGAGATTTTATTGGATATCGCGCTGGTGGTAAGCCGCACAAGCTGAAAAACACGGGTAGTTCTATATTCAAATGTATAGTAGTTGGTCAAAGGCTAGACTATGATATCGGTGACTATCCAAATTTGCAAAAGCGTATATATAGGAGCAAAGGCTTAAAGTGGAATCTGGTTGATATGGAAAATATAGCTGAACCAGTAGCAGGTAAGAAGGCATAACAGGTAGAATGCATTTCCTCAATCGAAACTTCGACTACCCGTACCTCACTATCTCACGCACTTGAGTAATGTAAAAATTGTTCTGCTGAATTAAGCAGATATTTAGCTAATTAGTGTAAATAGCACTCATTAACGAGTCTTTGATACTCATTAATCCACCTCAGAACTCCACTTCTTTACCTCTTCTGCTCTATGCTCTATGCCCCAATTCTATTTGTATCAATATCAAATTTGCTGGCGATCGCCTCTACTATTTCTTGCTCAACTGGTGTAATTTTATTGTCAAGCTGGGCAATTTTGTAACACTGAGCTAGCAAGGGTATGGCAAAATCACGATTTAGCTGATTTAGCAGTATATCCAAAGACTTAGGTGATTTGATATTTTGGGCAATGGCATCTAACGAGTTAGGATTAAGGTTTAGAGTTTTTAATTCTGGCAGAATTTCATCCCAAGTCTTCTCTGGATGGCTAGCCAGTATCATATGAACTAAAATTTGATCCATAACGGCTTCTTGAGCGATCGCAGTTTCTAAATACTTTTCACTCTCTGCTTTTAATGTTGCCAGTGTCTCTGAGGATGTGAGTGAAGTTGATTCATCTAGCTTGGCTTCGTAAAATCGACAAGCAGCATACCCCAATGAATAGATCATCGTTGCATTTGAACTAGCTGCGATCGCTGCACCCGCCAAAGGTATATTTCGCAGCAAGCCTAATCCCCCAGCTTTCAAAAGACGGCCTCCACCCAAGGCTAGACCAAAAATTGCTAAAACTTCACCTTTACGCGCAGGATCTTTTAAATCTAGACCGTAGACAGATGCAATCTGATAAAGCATTTCTGACTGCAATTTGGTTGTGGCTGTTAAATCAATTGCCAACAATGCAACTGCTATTCCTGGCAAAACACTTGTTGCTAGTCCAACTGTCCCTGCTTGAGTCGCTTTTTCCACCATGATTCGGTGAGCAATCTGGCTAGGTGATTCATTTGCATACTGTTGCTTAAGCTTTTTTACCGCAACTTCTGCTTTTTCTAAATCAACGGCGTCAGTACTACCAATTAGCCAATTTAAATTTAATACTCCAGATAGTCTTCTAATCAGCCAATTTTCGCTGAGGCGATTCACAACCTGACCACTGGTTTGAGTTGTTTGCTCAATTAACTTGTGTGTTTCTTTCGCTGTCGCTTCTCCCACTCCTACTGCTGTGTCTAAAACTGCTTTGCCAGTCTGAGCAACACTTGTAAAAAAAGACTCTAATGCAGACGGTTCATTTTCTGCTGATGATTGAGCCTGAATTTTTCTTTTTGAAGTTTCTCTCGGTGAATTAACTGGTTTATTCACCTCGATTTTTTGGGGTTTGTCTGCCATTACTTGACACCATCTTGTAAAGCCTCTCTTTTGGTTGTAGCGAAATTATGAGCGGCTCTACATCCCTCTATAAACGTAAATATCAGTTTCAGATTAACTATTTTCTTCTTTGAATAACTGTCTTAATCCATCAACAATAGGAACATATTGCTCAGGGGTGAGTGTTCCCAAATACGCCAAAACTCGATTTATATCTAATCCCCGCATTTGATCTAGTAAGACAATGGAAGACAGAGGCAAACCACCAGCACCAGCTAACAAACGCGGATATAAGCTGGGATTATTGAACGCCCAAGAACCACTCTGGGTAGTTAAAGGTGCAATCATTAGCATTGGATAGCGGACTTCTCCCCAAGGTATACCGACCACTACAGCAGGTCTTCCTTGCTGTTCACGTCCTCTAGGAGTACTAGTAGGCAAACTTACTATAATTACGTCGCCACATTCAAGCAAATCAGGTTGGAGCATTCTTGCCACCAACAACTTTTAGCCCAACTCCAGGGATATATTCTAGTGGCTTGCCTTTTGGCTGTCCTTGGGACCCCAATCATAAGAGTCTTCTGGAAGGAAATTTCCTTCGCTTTGATTAATTTCGTCATTTAATAATTGCCACAGTTGATGTTTTCCTTCTAAAGGAAGGTTGGCAATGGCATCTAGAAGTGATTCAAAAGGAATTTGCAGTTTGACAGTTGTTTTGGTCATAGTAGGTTTTGAGTTTGTTTAATTAATTTCTGATGCGATTGCGCCTCACCCTACCCTCTCACTTCTAGCCCCCTACCTATATCAGCATTACTTTCTAAGAAGTCGTTAACCTTAAGAATTTCATAGAGATTAATATCTTCCTCTAGCAAGCAAGCGTGTCCGCAATCGGGCAGCACCAAAATTTTGGCATTTGGTAAGATATTACCTATCCGCTTCACTTCAGTTACAGAAGGCAAAAGGTGATCGCTACCACCGGCAATCAATAAAACTGGTTGAGTCAAGCGACTTAACTGTTCTTGATCAACTTCAAACTCTCGCAGTAAAGACAACCGCCAAAGAACGGTTTCTGAAGGGACAGAACGCATAGTTTTTAGCAGTTCATGGCGATCGCTCCGAGAAATGCGTTGCAAAGATGCTAAAAACGGCAATAATCCCAGTGCGCCAACATCATACAACTCTGATGGCACCAAGTAAGTAAGTTGGGATGCCCAATTCAACCAAGGGCGAAGACGAAAGGCGGATGCTGGGTTAATTAAGATAATTCGCTTGAATAAATGCGGCGTTTGGATCGCCACTTTCATTGCCAAACAACCACCAAACGACTCGCCACACAGGTAAACTGACCTCTGAGAGCTTTTTTCTAACTCGGCGTGGATCAAGTCCACTACACTCTTAGCTAGTACATCCCAAGTGTTAAGGTCTTTGCGTGGGATCGCCAAACAACGGACATCAAAGCCAGTTTCTAATCCTACGGTTTGCGATCGCAATAGTTGACCTGTTCCATCCATTCCTGGCAAATATACCAACAGTGGATACTCTGGCTTTACTCGTTTAGGAGTTAGGAAACAAGGCTTTAGCTCAACTTCTGAGATAGTCATTGGTCATTAGTCATTAGTCATTAGTCAATGGTATAAAACTTTTGGATTACTGATTGTTGCTTTTAGGAGCTTCGGTACTTTTGAGCAAAAACAAAAAAAGTCTTACAAGCTACTGAAACTTATGGGGAAAATCCAAAATTGTTCGACTGAGCAAAGCCGTACCACTTAGTGGAAGCAAGCTACGCGTAGCATTCCCAAAATCGAATGGCTCTAATAGCAACCTTGACGCAGTAAGTTGCTAATTTCACCATGACAGTGTTCTGTCAGTTCAGCCACAACAGTTCTGGCTTGTTTGCCATGATATTGTTTTTGATGTTGGGGCGTAATCCAATAAGGGCGACCGATTAACACTGCAACCCGACGATAAATTACCAGAGGATGCCAACCACTTTGGTTAAATAAAGGTTCTGAAGGGTCAAATAGACTCAAAAGCCTTAAGGGGAAACCAGAAGTGTTTACTTCTTCTAAGGAGGCGATCGCGATCGGTAAAATAGCTAAATCCTGCACATCAGCCCGCAATGCTAAATGGGCAAAACCCCTCTGAAAGTCACCCACATGGTTTGGCTGAGTAAATTTCACCATTGGTTGAGTCCCTTCTGGAAATACTCCCACCATCTGCCGAGACTGCAATAGCACCTGCGACTGCGAAAAAAAGCTTTGCTGGCGGTTTTGAGTTTTCTCTAAAGGAAAACACCCCAATTGTCCGGTGACAATTTCCCGCATTACTGGCACTTGTCCCATGTAGTGATGACAAGCAAAGCGAATCGGACTTGATAACGCCGCCATTAAAATCAGCGCATCCATAAAGCTGCGGTGATTACTAACTACCAAGACGCTGGCATCTTGGGGAATGCGATCCTCGTAATAACGAAACATTTGCGTTGAGAGTGCCGCCACCAAAGCGCGAGAAATCTCCAGGGGGCTATTTCGACTCATACCTAATCAATATATCTTCCGTTAAAGGTGGCAGTTTATCTTAATTTAATTTTTACATTTCTTTACGACTGCCATGACCGTCTTAAGATAGAAATGTCTAATCTACAAAAACAGCTAAATTTTCACCATCCTAGATTATGTATTTTTGATCACAATATTTTCTAATAGAAAGTATTCAAAAAAATTATCATTAGTTAATTTCTTTATTGTAGGTAAAAATGAGTTGAATTGATGCATATTACAAAACAATTTTTGACCGGAAAAATTTGCTAATATTAAGGTATCATTGGAAAAAATAAAAATATTATTGTATAATTGCGTGGTTTTTCCAATAGAAGTAAAAGATTTTATAAGCTAATTTTTATTTTGCATGAATCCAGTGAAAAAAAAAGAATTGACATTTGCACTAACAACACCACTGTATTATGTAAATGATGTCCCTCATATAGGCAGTGCTTATACGACGATCGCAGCAGATGTAGTAGCTCGATTTCAAAGACTCCTAGGGCATCGGGTATTACTGATTACAGGTACAGATGAACACGGGCAAAAAATTCAGCGATCGGCAGAAAGTTTAGGCAAAGCGCCACAAGAATTTTGTGATGAAATTGTGCCTAGCTTCATTAATTTGTGGCAGTTACTCGACATTCAATATGATCGCTTTAGCCGGACTACTGCTGCTCGTCATGAAGCGATCGTTAAAGAATTCTTTGAGCGAGTATGGAAATCTGGTGATATCTACCAGGGACAACAAAAAGGCTGGTATTGCGTATCCTGCGAAGAATTTAAAGAAGAACGTGACCTACTAGAAGGACACCGTTGCCCAATTCATACTAACAAAGAAGTCGAATGGCGAGACGAGCAAAACTATTTTTTCCGCTTATCCAAATATCAAACTAAGCTGACAGAATTTTATCAATTTAGACCGGATTTTATTCAACCAGAAAGTCGGCGCAACGAAGTCCTCAGTTTTGTAAATCAAGGGCTGCAAGACTTTTCAATTTCGCGGGTAAATTTAGATTGGGGCTTTCCTGTACCAGTTGATCCCAAGCACACCCTTTATGTCTGGTTTGACGCGCTGTTAGCTTATGTAACGGCATTACTAGAACCAGATGCAGAACCGACTTTAGCAAATGCCTTAGAAACATGGTGGCCAATCAACCTGCACCTAATTGGTAAGGATATTCTACGCTTCCATGCAGTTTACTGGCCAGCAATGCTATTGTCGGCTGGCTTACCCTTGCCAGAACGAGTATTTGGGCATGGCTTTTTGACCAAAGATGGTCAAAAGATGGGCAAAAGTCTGGGTAACACCCTTGATCCTGTGGCGTTAGTTCAGCGCTATGGTAGTGATGCCGTTCGTTATTACTTCCTTAAGGAAATCGAATTTGGCAAGGATGGAGATTTTAATGAAGTTAGGTTCATTAACGTTCTGAATGCAGATTTAGCAAATGATTTAGGTAATTTGCTCAATCGCACCTTGAACATGGTGAAGAAATACTGCGTTGACAATAGTGTACCTTCAATGGGCAATGAAGCAATTCCTGATGAAAATCCTTTGAAAACAAATGGTTTACGTCTAGGAGAACAGGTAAAACAAGCCTATGAAGAGTTAGCTTTCAGTCAAGCCTGTGAGGCGATCCTTTCACTGGTGCAAGCCAGTAATAAGTTTATTGATGAACAAGCTCCTTGGTCATTATATAAACAGGGACAGCAGGAGTCGGTGGAAAAAGTTCTCTACGCAGTTCTAGAATCGGTTAGACTAGCAGCTTATCTGCTATCCCCAATTATTCCTAACATCAGTAGCGATATTTATCAGCAGCTGGGCTTTGGGATAAACTTTAACGATCAAATACAAATTTCAGTTAGCGCTCCTTTTACCACCCATGCAACATGGGGGATACTATCTAGTAAACAACAGTTGGGTACACCCCAACCGATTTTTAAGCGAATAGAACCCCCAAAAAACGAGTAGTCCTTATCAAAATCTGATTTTGTTCAATTTCTTATTTCTCTAGTAAAAATTTATCGGGGCTGAACTTAATTTAGTCCCGGAACATTATCATAAGCCGCTGTGACTAGCATCTAAAAGTTGGTAATTTGTATCAAAAATAACAGGGATAAAAATTGAGGTATCACAATGATGTTGAATAATTTTGAAACCGATTCAATATTTACGCCAGAACAAGTTTTGGAGAATCGGGGTCGGGTGGCTATATTTATTGATGGCTCAAATCTATTTTACGCTGCGTTGCAACTAGGGATTGAAATCGATTACACGAAGTTGTTATGTAGATTAACTGGTGGTTCTAGACTACTGCGGTCTTTTTTCTATACTGGTGTAGACCGGACAAACGAGAAACAACAAGGGTTTTTGCTGTGGATGCGTCGCAATGGCTATCGAGTCATTGCTAAAGATTTAGTCCAGCTACCAGATGGCTCTAAAAAAGCTAACCTGGATGTAGAAATAGCAGTAGACATGATGGCGCTAGTAGATTCTTATGATACCGCAGTTTTAGTCAGCGGTGATGGGGATTTGGCATATGCGGTAAATTCAGTCAGCTATCGCGGCGTGCGGGTAGAAGTAGTGAGCTTGCGTTCGATGACTAGCGATAGCTTAATTAATGTAAGCGATCGCTACATTGATTTAGAAGCCATCAAAGAAGATATTCAAAAAACCCCTCGCCAAAGCTATCCATACCGACCATTATCTGGGATCGGTTTTTTGGAAGATCCAAGAACTAGTGATGGACACCTAGAAATCCAAGAATAATGGCTTATCAATTTCATAAAAGGGGGAGACAGGGGGAAAGAAAAATTAAAAATTACTCCCCCACTCCTCCCTTCCTTTTTTTACCTTTGATTTTTTTATTGATATTTAATTTAGTTGCTTGCAGCGATAAATCTCCCCTAGCTTCTCAAGAAAATTCTACGGCTTCATCTAACGAAGATAGCAATTTAACTTTCTTTGATGTCACATTAGAACAAGCAGATGAAGTGGGACGACCAATTTGGAAAGTCCAAGCTAAAAAGGCAAAATACACCAAAGAAAAACAAATTGGTCAGGCTGAAAGTCCTTATGGTGAACTATACCAAGATGGCAAAGTAGTTTACCAAATCAAGGCAGATGTCGCAGATATTGAACAAGATGGGAAGCAGTTGTTTCTGAAAGGTAGGATATTTGCTACAGATCCCAGTAATGGAATTATATTGCAAGGTAATGAATTAGAATGGCGACCCCAAGATGATTTGTTGATTGTCCGCAACCAAATTAACGGTAATCATAAACAACTACAAGCTGTAGCGCAAGAAGCGCGAGTTAAAACCCGCGAACAGCGTATAGAATTTTCTGGAGGGGTAGTAGCCAATTCCTCTGATCCCCAATTACAAGTAAGAACCGAGCATTTGATTTGGAATATTAAAGAAGAAAAACTGATTGGCAATCGCCCTTTAGAAATTGACCGTTACAAAGATAATAAAATTAGCGATCGCGGCAAAGGAAATTCTGCCGAAGTCAACTTAAAAACGAAAATTGCCACTATTAAACAGAATGCTCAATTAGAATTACTAGACCCGCCAGTGCAAATAATTAGTAACTCGATGACCTGGAACATGAAGGCAGAAACTGTTACTACAAATTCCCCCGTGCGGATGTTCCAACGTGCCGAGAATCTTACCGTGACCGCCAATCAAGGTGAAATGAAAATACCGCAAAAAACGGTTTATTTAACAGGTAACGTCAACGCCATTGGTCAGCGTCGTCAGTCTTTGAAATCTAATACATTAACTTGGTATTTAGACAACAAGTTAGTTGAAGCTCAAGGAAATGTAGTTTATCAACAAGTTGACCCACGGTTAAATTTTACAGGTGAAACAGCCGTTGGTAATCTACAAACAGAAAATATTGTTGTCAAAGGCGGCAGTTCTAGCGGTAGGGTAGTAACAGAAATTATTCCTCAAGAAAGAGCCAATCGTCAGTAGTAGAATTAGGGGAGTAGGGAGTAGGGAGTAGGGAGTAGGGAATAGGGGGGACAAAGTGACTTGAGTGAGAATTAGGGACAAGTCTTTCACCTTGTCCTCAAGTCCTCTACCCATTCCCCACTCCCTGCAACGCACTAGGCTAGGATTTTAGTACTACAAGTCTTTTGATAACCCATGAACGGATCAAACCAATTAGCTAAGGAATCCTTGCCAACATCTCAGCAAGCAGAGCATTCCCACCATCACGATACAGACCACCACTATAGAGATAATACTCATGAAACTGGAGAACAGGCTCATCCTCACGTCCATAGCGAAGAGTCATTACGGCGAATTGCCAATCGACTATCGCGGATAGAAGGTCATGTTCGTGGTATTAAAACAATGGTGCAGCAAAATAGCCCTTGTCCCGATGTTTTACTGCAAATTGCAGCAGTGCGAGGCGCATTAGACAAGGTAGCGCGGATTGTTTTGGATGAACATTTAACTGACTGTATTGCTAGAGCTGCACAAGAGGGTAATATTGACGTTGAAATTAAACAGTTAAAAGCTGCTTTAGATCGATTTTTACCTTAAGAATTAGAAAAATAAAAAATTAACTAACACCACAAGACATTTTGTAGAGATGCGAGATTTGGTGTATTAGACCTCTTGCAAAGGGTTATTTGTGCCACAATGAACACAAGTCTCTTACGTATATTAGAAAGGGGACGTTTTGGCATTACCTATCTTGCCAAGGATCGAAAAGGCGATTCTTACGGCGGCAAGCATCGCGTAGTTATTGTTTGAGCATAATGTATGGAAATTAAGAAGAAAGAAAAAGCTATCAATCAAATTTTGCTGGGGCTAGCTTTAAAATTTGTTCCATTGATTACCTTGGGATTATCAAAGGAATATTTAAATACTTTATTTTCTATTTATGGTGTATTAATATCTTTTTTAACTTTAGGGTTTGTCTTAGTAGGGTATGGATTTTTTATTAAAGGATGTCGTTTATATATTGAAAGTAAAGGGTATTCGTCTAATTTGGGATGGGTAGGGTTATTAAGTTTGCTTGGATTGGCAGTTTTATTACTTATTCCCTCTAAGAGAAATGCAGTTTCTTTACAGGATGAAAGCTCGGTAAATGAACCCTTTGATAAAATTAATATTCCAGAGTTATTTTTATATTGGATAATTGCCTTGCCAGTTATGTTTGGGTTGATATTGGCAATATTTTGTCTATTAAATAATTTGAATTTTTCTGAGGTGAGCAAAAATCCAACGATCCTTAGCCTGTTAATTATAATTTGTTACGTATTATGGGGATTTATTTTATTAAAAAAGTCTCAAAAGTTAGGGTTAGATTTTCATAAAATTATTGGGCATGAAAATCATGTTAATTTAAAATTAATTGTAGCTATTTTTGCTGTAGCATATGCGTTTAAACGTGGCTTTAATACCCTGGTATTATACAATTTATCATTCATTTTACCAAAATATGTAGAAAGTTATATTAATGAAAAATCCTTTACTAATATTTCCGAAATGATCCTCTGGAGCTTTTCAGTTATGATCTTAGCTCCTCTAATAGAAGAATTCATTTTTCGAGGAATAATTTTGCAAAAATGGGCAATAAAATGGGGAGTAAAAGCAGGAATCTTAACTTCATCTTTACTATTTGCAATTATTCATTTTCGATTTGATATTATCCCTTTGTTTCTCACAAGTATTATCTTATCAATTTTATATTTTAAAACCCGATCTTTAATAACATCAATACTATTTCACTTTTTCTATAATACTACTGTTGCAATCTTAAATATCATATACTATTTCAGCACATCAGAAAGCAAAAGAAGTGTATTTGTCTCGATACAAGATTATCAAGCTTCAATACAACCCTTATTAAGTCAACGAGTTTTTCTGATAGCTATATCTATTCCTTTTATTATCTATTTTATTTATAAAAGTTTTCCTAAAAATAATGCCATTATTCCTTATTATGCCAACGTTGCTAAAATCTCTGAAACTAATTAACTCTCCTTTTGTCTTCTCAATATCTGAGAACATTCTGCTTTGCTCTACTAGTAATGAAAAATAATATCAACTGAGACTTTAAATATCTCTTTTAAAAATGACTTTAAAATATAAATTTAACTATTATTTAAATATTAATATAAACAAACCTCTAATTCTTTTATTACATGGCTTCATGGGAAACATTAATGAATTCGATGAAGCTATAAAAATACTAACTGAAGACTTTTCTTATTTCACCCTTGATTTACCCGGGCATGGCAAAACCCAAGTTTTAGGAAGTGATGAATACTATACAATACAACCCACTGCTCAAGCCATCATCAATTTATTAGATGAATTAAAAATAGATAAATGCTACTTAATTGGTTATTCAATGGGCGGAAGATTGGCTTTATATCTAACTCTACATTTTCCAGAACGTTTTATTAAAGTTGTATTAGAATCAGCTTCCCCAGGTTTAGCAACAGAAGCAGAACGATTAGAACGAGTTAGACGTGATGCTCAAATAGCTAAAAAATTAAGCAGAAGTATTATTCAAACTGATTTTGCTGCTTTTCTTTCAAATTGGTACAATCAGTCGATTTTTGGCTCTATAAAAAATCATCCAGAATACGATCGCATGATAGAAAGTCGGTTGCAAAATAATCCACAAGAATTAGATAAATCATTACGCTTCATGGGAACTGGATGCCAACCTTCTTTGTGGAAAAAGCTACAAGAAAATAAAATCCCTGTGCTCTTACTAGTCGGTGAATATGATGAAAAATTTATATCTATTAATACAGAAATGGCTCAAATCTGTAAATTTGCTCAACTAAAAATAATTAATAATGCTGGACATAATATCCACTTTGAAAATACCTTGGCATTTGTGGAAAATATTAAAAATTTTTCTATGCAGCAAGTTAAAAATTAGGATAGCTTCACTGCTTTGGCAACTTCTTTACTGCATTGCTAGAAGGAGTTGGGGATGGTGTCGAATTTGGGGTTTTTAGTTGCTTAACTGCGGTTAATTCCTCTTGCAACATTTTCTGATAAATCTTAGGTAAAGAGCTACTAACAGAATTAGTTTCTATACCATATCCTAGACTTGTCCAGGTGGGAGAGAGTCGCCGCAAAACATCATTTAACTTTCCCTGACGCAACAGTTGAGAAATATCTGTTCCCCAAACTTTAGAATCATTTAGCCAACGGTAAACAACTACATCTTGATATTCTGCTTCAAAACTATAAGCAGTCCAAAACATCATTTGCATTGGATTTGGGTGATAAAGGGGGGCTAAACGATACCAAGTAATATTGATAATTTGATATCTGCCAGCAGCCGTAGAACAATTACCTGTATTTGGCCCTGTAACAATTGTGACGCATATCTCAGGATGCCGACTAAGGTCGTTGACTTGCTGTCCACCATATAACAGCGAATAGGGACGATTACCACTGGCTTCACTCGCCGAGATGGTTCGCATTAAAGCGCGGATATAGGGGTCGCCCTTTTTCATTACCAAAGGCGGCTGTTTAACTGCAAAGATGGGATCAGAAGGCGATCGCAAGTCTCCAATATACCATTGAAACAAATACACAAAGCCAAGAAGCGCGGCTATTGGCCCAATAAGTTTTTCAACACCTTTGAATTTAAAGCCTTTCAGAGTCCGACTCCTTCAAATTCGCTCTTTTTGCTCACAAAAATCATCGACGAACTCATTCTGGCAAAGTTCACTCTAATACAGACCGCCTGTTCGTAGGGGCACAGCATTGCTGTGCCCAAAGCCCGTGTTGTATCCAAGCAAAAGAGTTTTAACCCTAACTCCCCACTGGTTGATTACGCGACGTTAGCAAATAACTCACCAAAAGTTTTGGAAGTAGCTTCAGGTTTGGCAACAATTTCGACAATTTTATTGCGTGCATCTCCTTCAAACAGCGCCTCAACAGCAACTTGGGCGACTTTTTGCCTGGGGATGCTACCGTCAAACAGTGTATCAGCACTCTGCATCACGATCGCGTCGGTATTATCTTCATTTTTCAACCCACCAGGTCGCACAATCGTATAGGTAAGACCACTTTTCTGGATATACTCTTCAGCTTGTTTTTTCCACACTAAAATCAGCCAAAACAAGTTCAGTGGATGGAATAACTGCGAAGTACACAAAGAAGAAACTAAGACAAAATGCTCAATTCCCTTTGCCCTAGCAGCTTCTACTAGATTCTTAGTCCCTTCAAAATCTACTTTATAGGGGCCAGTGGGGTCAAAGCTAGGTTTTGCACCAGTGGCAACCAACAAAACTGTGCTATCTCCCAACGCAGCATTTAAACTTTGTGGTTGTAACACGTCACCTACTACTAATTCGGCTTCAGGAGATAGAATACCCCTAGCTTTTTCTATATCCCTCACCAAGGCTCTGACGGGAATATTCCGCGCTATCAACTCTTGCACAATCCGGCGACCTGTTTCACCCGTTGCCCCTGCTACAAATGCTTTCATGAGAAATGCTATCCTGGGAAACTATTGTGTGCTTGTTCAGTTCTTTATTTTAGTAATTCTATGGAGCTGATGGCAGATTAATGAGGTTTCGGTAAAAATGAGATATGAGTGCGAAATCACCCAGGCACGTGGGGAATTATTGATATAGACGAACGCCAAAGTATACATTAATGCATTTATGCTTTCAAGACAAAGCGAATATAAATCCTGGGAAATAACAGAAGCAGTTTTACCTGTAGCCTCCAGCCAAGAAGCAGCCGAGGACACATTAATAGAAGCAAATGTAGCGACGGTCACAAAATTTTATGGTCGTTATCAAGATTTTATGGAAATGCCTGCCCCAGCAGAGAAGGTTGCTGAGTATCTTAATAATCACGCCTCATGGTTTTCCCGTTGCGCTGAACCCATGAAGGTGCAATTACTTGGGGAAAATGGCTACGCTTTAGTAATTGGTCGTTTTGGTGCTTTTGGTTATGATGTAGAACCAAAAATTGGTTTGGAATTGTTGCCCCCGGATGAGGGTATTTACCGCATCCGTACAATCCCTATTCCTGATTACCAACCGCCTGGTTATGACGTAGACTATCGGGCATCTCTACAGTTAATAGAAAACAATACTTCTACTAGCATTGGTGAGGTTACAAGAGTTGAATGGGAATTGGATTTAATAGTTGATTTGCACTTTCCTAAGTTTATTCAGCGATTACCCAAATCTATAATTCAATCTACAGGCGATCGCTTACTTAACCAAATTGTCCGTCAAGTCTCCCGCCGCTTAACTCGCAAAGTTCAAGAAGATTTTCATAAATCTTTGGAAATACCATTTCCTGCTAATTCTAAGCAAAAACGGTGAGCCAACAGTTCTTTGTCATTTGTCAAAAATTAATGACAAATGACAAATGACAAATGACAAATGACTAAGCTTTAGTGAGAATTCTTTGGACAATTTGCACGCCAGTAACAGCCTGCCAAGCAAAAAGTCCCAAAAGCGTGAAATTTAGCAAAATGTGAGTTGCACGCGCCCAATTTGCCCCTTTTTGCATATAAGGCGACAAAGCAGCAGAAAATGCAATCAGACCCGTCATGCCTAGTCCTGCTAGCAGGTGAGGCCCGACAAATAACTTGCCATTATTGATGTAAGTGACACCCATTCCTCCGATCGCACCTACCACCATCAAAGCTAGGAGTATAGATCCAATTTGGTAGTGTCTAACGTTATATCTACCTTTAACCAGTTCTTTCTTTTCTTCCCCCTGAGCATTTCTGGTACGCTGTAGTTGCAGCCCCAAGTAAGCAGCATAAATTGAGAGTACTAATAGCGCCCACATGAGCACCGGATGAAAGAAGTTCAGCCAATATTTCACCGATGCAGAAAGTTCCAGACTCATAGTGTTCTCGCCCAATCATTAAATCTTCATAAAAATTAGCATAACTCTATTTCCTGTGCTTAAAGTTGCACAAGCTAAAAGAGGCTGAGAAAGACGAGAAAACAGAAGAGTGAAGCCTCCCTCAGTTTAATTTGCATCAAGTCAATAGCCAGAATGGTTGCCAAGACTGAATTTATTAAATTTTAAATTAAAATTTTGAATTTTGAATTGTATAACCCTCTTGCCAAAGTGGATAAACAATCTCAGACTAAATTTTGAGGGTAGACGAACAAAACCCCTGTGGGGGATCTCATCCATGACTGAAAACAATGATACTTTGCTGCTAAAAGCGGCTAAAAACGGGGATATCAAGCATCTGTGTGCCCTACTAGCTGCTGGTGCGAGTGTGGACGCGTGTGATCGCCAAGGCACGACAGCATTAATGTTTGCTGCCAATTTAGGCTACACCGAAATTGTGCGATCGCTATTAGATGCTGGGGCAAATATCAACTTGCCCAGAAAACTCTATGGTTTGACGGCTTTAATGTTGGCGGCTAGTGCCAAACAGCTTGACATTGTACAGCTTTTACTATCTAAAGGTGCTGATGTAAATGCCACTAATGAAGATGGCAGCACAGCTTTAATGGCAGCTGTACTCAAAGGCCATGTCGATATAGTGCGAGCCTTATTGGCTGCTGGTGCAAAGGTGAATATCGCAGACCAAGATGATGATACTGCGTTGAAACTTGCCGTTAAGCACGGAAAAATAGAAGTTTTACAAGCAATTCTCCAAACTGGCGTCGATGTCGATATTCGAGATCAGGAGGGTGAGACACTCTTAACATTAGCGGCAGATTTGGGACATTTGGAGGTTGTAGAAGCACTGCTAGCAGCAGGGGCTGATGTGAATGTGAAAAACGCTGATGGTGGAACTGCCCTATCGGCAGCAGCTGCTACTGGACATAGTGCGATCGCAGCAGCTTTACTAGATCGAGGTGCTGAAATTAATCTCCAAGACCAAGATGGTGAAACTGCCCTACACCTTGCCGTTGTAGAAGGCTACATTGATGTCGTGCAAGTGTTACTTAATAAGGGTGCAAATGTCCAAATTAGGAACCACCTGGGTGATACGCCACTGCTTGTAGCAGCATTGCAGGGGCACAGCCATATCGTTGAGGCACTGCTGCGTTCTGGGGCAGATATTACTGAGAAAAACCTTGGCGAAGTACCTTTGACGCTGGCTGCATCACAGGGGCACACCCAAACAGTGAAAGTGCTGCTAGACTATGGTGCTGATGCCAACACTCCGGGCGATGATGGCAAAACTGCTTTGAGCAAGGCAACCGAACGCAAGCACACAGAGATAATACATTTGCTGCTGGCAAAGGGGGCAGATGTGAATTTTCAAGACTCAGCAAGGGCAACAGCATTAATGTGGGCTGCCTCAGCAGGTTACAGCGAAATTGTACAGGTATTATTACAAGCTGGGGCAGATATGAATTTGAAAAACCGGGGTGGTTATACTGCTTTGATGATTGCAGAATTCAATGGTTATAAGAATGTGGTGCGGAGTCTACAAAAAGCTGGGGCGCAAGAATAGTTATTTGAATTCTTTAACTAAAATATTTTCAGAAATATCTTGACAAATCATTAAATGAAGGTTATTTACTTAAATACCAAGGAGATCTAAAAAGCCAAGTCTAGGCGTAAGAGATAAAGAAAGCAAAACTCCGTCGTAGCTGTTGTGAACTTACTACGGCGGAGAAAAGAAAAATTAAAACGCTAAGGGAGAGCAGGCGAAATGCTTGCGCCACAAGGATAGAAAGAAAGCAAAAATGAAGAAGTAAATTTACCTTTTACTTTTTACCTTGTACCTTTTACCTAGTCTCTCCCTCGGCGTTTCCTACTGTGCTAGATGTGCAAAATATATAGTTTTTACTTTAAGAGAAAAGTATTGTAAGGATCATTTTTTATGTATCCTCCTAAAGGCTGAATATAAACGAATCTCAAAAAAGGTTGATGTGCGACCATTTGGGCGATCGCTACGGCAAGTCAAAGAAAAAATAAAGAAAAAATTAAATTTAGTATGGTGAATTCTCAGTCACCATCGGTTTAATCATGACTTGACCAAGCAAAAATGGCTAATAACTATAAAATTTGTAGAACAACTAGCGTCATATCATCAGTGTTTTGCTTATCAGCACCGATGAATTGCTCAACTTGGTCAAATAGATAATCTACAATCTCTTGTGGCCCATTGCAGTACTTGCAAGCCGTATTGAAGCCAGTGACAAAATTATCTTCATCGAAGCGATCGCCACTAGCGGCGGCGGCATCGGTCAAGCCATCTGTATAATAAATAATTGTATCCCCAGGTTCTAACTGTGCCTGGGCATCTTCGTATTGGCTGTTAGCATCCAAACCGATTAACATTCCTAGAGTATCTAAACGGCTGACAGTTTTCGTAGCTGCGTGCCACCACAAGGGAGGATTGTGTGCCGCATTGCTATAAGACAAAATTCGGTTGTGGGGATTATATTCTGAGTAAAATAGCGTTATAAAACGGTGAGAATTTTCCAAATCCGCATACATAACTCTATTTAAGTTTTGCAGAATTCCGGCTGGGGAATTACCATGTAGCACTTCACCGCGTAGCATTCCCCGCATCATCGTCATAATCAGTCCTGCGGGGACACCCTTGCCCATGACATCTCCAATAACCAAACCCCAGCGACCGGTTTCTGTACCGTCTTTGGCCTTGGATTGAATCTTATTATGATTGGTAGCAATAAAGTCGTAGTAGTCTCCGCCGACGCGATTGGCAGGTTTACAGCGTGCCGCTAAAACTACACCAGGGATTGTGGGACATTGACGTGGCAGAAGTCGCCGTTGAATTTCTGCACCAATTTCTAGTTCTTGGTCTAGGCGTTCTTTTTTTCTTAGTTCTACAGCTAGTTCATCGTTTTCGATCGCTACGGCTGTTTGGTCTGCTACTAACCTAACTAACTTTTGCCTGGTTTCTGTCCAACTATATTCTGGATCACGGCTTAAGACATAGAGCCATCCCCGTTCTGTATGCTTTACCAGAATCGCTGTACCAAAGATTTGTACATCTGTCCCCAGATAGCGATGCATCTGGTCATCCAAAATCCCGGTGGTATTGGCTAGAGGGGCAGTATTGGATACAACTGGGATTTGACTGCTAGCTATTTCTAGCGCTTTGCGGATATTCTTGCGCTGGCCACTATCTTGCCAATGTAACTGCTCTAACCTGACTTGACCATTTTTGTAGAGAAACAGGGCGCTACCGTCTGCATCTGTCACTCTTGTTGCCATTAGAGGGATCAGCTCCAAAAACTGATTCAAATTATTGAAACTTCTCAGGGCAAATCCTAAAGAACTTAGCAAATCTTGAATTTTGTTTTGTTCCCGGTGCAACCTTGCCACGAGTTCTTTAAGTGCTACGACTGGTGTGACATCTGTCGCGGCACTACTATTGTTGTCAGTGGGTTGAGAGGGCAGTTGAGACACAGGCACAGGTATTATTGCACTTTATATTGGCAGATTTTAGATTACTTATAAATCTTTTGGTTTTGGCATTGCTAAACCATATTTAGACAAGACTTGTCACTTTAGCAAGAGTATAAAGACGTAACAGGCAACTTTTATCAGTATTTTATTGGCTTATTGTATTTTTGATGGAATATTTACTAATTTCAAACCATGTATTTTTAGTCAAGAGCCAACCCGTAAAAATTACTAGTTAATTACTAATTTCGGTGATAGTTAAGAAAGATTTTCATTTTTTCATAACTTAATTCTCAAAGCATATCTCTATAGTCATAAAAATACTTTATTAAAAGAATAATTCATCACGCTTTCAGAGTAGCCGTTTGGGCAGAGGCAACTAGAAGACTGAAAGTTTTTTGAGTGAAAACCTCTATAACCACTCAAATCGAGCTTGAGTCTCGTAAAAACAGACTTAAAGTGAATTTCCATACCTGAGAATATGTAAATAAGCATTCAAATACTTAATTTGTATACCATAATTGCCGGGATAATCGCCAAGATTGAGCTTTTAATTTTGAATTTCTCGTTTTGAGTTGCCGAATATGCAATTCAACCCATTAAAACGGAATACAAGTGAGATAACCCAATCTTTTAAGTTAGCAGTAACAGACTCAAACCATTAATCTGTATTGGATTTTAGGAGGAGTCATTTGGTAAGTGTAAGATATGAATAGAAGAGATGACACTAAATCTAAAAAAATATCCTCCAAGAAGTTTAAGTTAAAAGCGAGAAAGAGGGTTTTAGTTTAACCATCAGAGTTAAAACCTTTAGATTGACTACAGAAAATATTTGTAGATACTTTTGCAAATAGGAACTGAAAATACACCTGAGAGTGTTGAATCAGCTTACTTACACCAATTCACTTTTTAAGTCCACAGTGGACGATTTTCTGAAGTGATGATGTCGAAAGCCGTCCTTTTCTTAATGTCGGCGCTGGGCAAACAGATGAAGCTCGTACTCCTACTTTTAAGTAAATTACGTGCAGTGTGCAGCTCTCCCAACTCCCGAACGCAGTTCCTTCTCCTGTAGTTGCCCCTGCGCTTGCTGTTCGCAAAGCGAGGACTACAAGTCGCTATAGTCAACACAACCAACCTGTGGAGGCAAAACCTTCCACAGTGCTGGATTCATCCGCGCTGGCTCCCCTACGCATTGCTCACCGTTAGACTGCTGTCCATCCTCCAATAGTTGTATTTGTGGGGGTGAGCGTCTTGCTTGCCCTTTAAATTGCTACAAAATGGAAGCTTCCGGAGTTTTGCGTGTTGCAACTAAATGCCCATTCAGAGCGTGAAAAAAGGGCATTAGTTTGAGATTTTAACAAAAGTTACCCATTTATGCTGACAAACTCATGATTTATAGAACTTGATCTGTTTCTAGTCTTTTCTTTTTAATTAGTTCAAGTGATAATACCAGATCAATTATCCCTAAATTTATTATTTGTCAAGAAAAAACATTTAACTCCCAATTAGCCGCTTAATAGAGCTTCGACAAACTCATAGCTAGAAAAGGGACGCAAATCTTCAATTCCTTCGCCAGCACCAATAAAGCGAATGGGTAAACCTAACTGTTGCACAACGGCAAGGGCAACACCGCCTTTGGCAGTGCCATCTAGCTTGGTTAAGACAACGCCACTTAGTTGGGCAGCTTGGGAGAAAACTTCGGCTTGCCGCAGTCCATTTTGACCTAAAGTGGCATCTAGAACTAAAAGAGATTCTACTTTCGCATTTGGGGCTTTTTTGTCGATAATTCGCCGGATTTTTCCGAGTTCGTCCATTAAATTTTTCTTGTTTTGCAGTCGCCCAGCTGTATCTACTAGAAGTAATTCTGTTTGCCGCGCTTGAGCGGCTGCGATCGCATCAAATACAACTGCTGCCGGATCTGTATTCTTTCCCGGATTGGCAATTACTTCTACACCACTTCTACTACCCCAAACTTTCACCTGTTCGACGGCGGCGGCGCGGAAGGTGTCTGCTGCGCCAATCAAGCATTTATAACCAGATTTTTGTCCCAAGTGGGCAATTTTGCCGATGGTAGTGGTTTTACCGGCACCATTCACCCCAGTGATTAACCAAATATTCAGGATTTCTTTTTCTGGGGTAAAGCTAGTTTTTTGGGATGCAATGCTTGGTGCATCTAGCATATCCCGGAGGATTTTTTTCAGATAAGCGATCGCTTCTTCAGGTGCAGTAACTTCTTCTCGAAGTTTTGTCTGTAGGGCATTAATAATAAAGTCCGTCGCCTCTACACCCACATCAGCTTGCAGGAGCAATGCCTCTATTTCCGTGACAGCAGCTTGGTTAAGCGGCCCTTGACCAACGATCGCCTTCAGTTGGTTGAGAATACTCCGCCGAGTTTTGTCTAACCCTTGCCGGAGCTTTTTCAGCCAGGTAATTTCTTCAATAGAAACGTCTTCTGGACTTCTACCTTGAGCTGCTAAAACTTTCGCTGACCAGACAAATCCATCATCAAATACCAGTCCGGGAATTTCCTCTCCTGTCTCCAAGGTTGCAGCTACCGGCTGTACTACCTCCGGTTCTGGGACTTCAATCGCGGTGGCTATTAGTTGTTCCAGCTTGGCTTGGCGTTCTGCTGCTGCTCGTTGTAAGAAGGATGAGGTGGCTGGTGCTGTTGGCTGTGTTGCCTCTAGCGTAACTAGTGTTTCAATAGATGTTGGTTCAGTTTCACTTGTCGTTATTTCTGGGCTTTCAACATCTGGAACTTCAGCAATTGCTGCTACTAAGGAATCTTCTGTGCTTTCTTCCTCAGTAGCAGCTTGAATAACTTCTGGAGGTGCTGTTTCTGGGGTTGTACTAACAGGTTCCTCAGTTGTTTCTGGTTCAGTGATTTCCGTAATTGCCGTTTCTACGGTTTCAGGTTCTGCTGAGTTATCGGCTGAATCAGGCGGAGTTTCTACTACCTCGACTTGTTGTTTTTGCTGAATATTTTTGTAGGCAGCTTTAGCAAACGCTAACAAGTCTGGTGCAGTTTCAGCAGTTGGTGTTGACGTTTCGGCTGGCTCTGGTTGGGGTTCTTGTGCAGGAGGAGTTTCTTCCTGTTTTTTATCAGAGGGAGTCTCAGAGGAATCGTTATATTTACGACGGAACCAATTAAAAACCATTGCAGCAGTATTAGTTCTATGAATTATAAGTTATAAGTTATGAGTTTAATTTAAGTTTGCACTTTTTCTTGTGGTGAAAACTTCCCGGTTATCCTCACCTTTCAACGCTACTTTGAAAAGAATCGCTATAACAGGAGCTTCGCTTTGAACGTTCGCTCGGAGGAAGCCGCAGAAGCGGCTACAGACTTTTCTCCACGGCAATAGTAAGAATTATGCTGTTTTTTTCTGCTCAATAACTCGGCGCAAAACACCGTTAATAAATCGGTGACCATCGTCTCCACTGTAGCGCTTGGCTAACTCTACGGCTTCGTTGATGGCAATGCTGTCTGGAACTCCCAAAAACTTCATTTCTGCCACAGCGATTTGCAGGATATCGCGGTCAATTTGGGCGAGGCGAGTTACTTGCCAATCTACTAAGGCAGTAGAAATGAGTTCATCTATGATGTGTCGATTTTCGTTGACGGTAATCACAAGCTCTTTAGCGTAATTACGAACTCCCTTATCCTGATTCGCTAGCTGAATCAATACTGGGAAATCCATTGCTGTACCCAACTGATTGATTGCTGTCTGGGTACAGGCGATCGCTTCTTGGAGCATTGTTCGAGCAGAATTGAGGTCAGAGGCTCGAGTTTGGCTACTTAAAAGGCGGTCATTACTGCGTTGCAGTTCACCTGCGGCATTATCGAGGGTATCTTGCACTTCTGAAGTCAGAGTGCGTACTGCTCCTAGCACCAACTTAGATACTAGTTGATCATCTTCCAATTTATCTAATTTTTTGGGGTTTACTGGCAATTGGCTAAGGCTTAAAAGCGCCAATTCACGAGCAATTTGCTGGGGTTTACGAGGTTGCATAAAACTGAGGGGTGATTGTGCAAGAACTGATTAACTAGGCAGGACAAACTTATAATTCTATCAATTTTGGCACAGTCAAACAACAACATTACGCATTTGCTTGTGACTTTGCCAGATTGATTTTAAGTTTCTTCAACGGGAATAACCTGCTGCTTGATTTCGTCGTGTTTTATTTCTAGTGTGGACTCTTTGGGGAAAAGTAAGGGCGTATTGGGGGCGACAATCCCACCTGATACAACTATTTTAAAAGCGTCTTCAATTGATATGGAGAGGTTTACCACCTCGTCTTCAGGAACGACTGCGTACCATCCAGTAGTCGGATTCGGGGTGGTGGGTATAAAAACACTTAGCACGGGGCGAGACATTTGGGCTTGGATATCACTGCTGATTACACCAGTGACAAAAGCGATCGCCCAAATGCCTCGACGGGGATACTCTACCAAAATTACCCGACGAAACTTGCCATTAGAATCTTTTAATATTGTTTCTAAAAGCTGTTTTAGCGTTTTGTATACCTGTCCTGCTAAAGGAATTGCCTGTAAAAATCGCTCACCAAAATCTAACAACCACCTACCAGCAATATTCCGAGCCATCAAGCCCATCAATAAGATGCTTAGTAGTGGTACAGCTAAACCTACCAATAGATTCAGTAGATTTACCAAGAATGGATTTAACCCATCAAAGGGATTTAGTTGTTTGGGGATTTGGGTGAGGAAGTTGATTACCCAAGTAGCAATGGTAATCGTTAGCCAAATAGTGGTTGCAAGGGGAATTACTACCAACAAACCAGCGATCAGGTCGTTTTTTAAGTCCTGTTTTAGGCGATCGATTACCAAGCCCCGATTCTCCTGTTTTAAGCTAGAGGAACTTTTGTTATTGGTATTCATACCAGCAGATTCGTCAAATTCCGAAGACTTTAACTTTAGGCAGTTTCTACCGCAAGTAACTGTCCAAAACGCTAGCAGCTTGGCTGCCGCCGCAAAAACACGTACTTGTTGCTGGAAATCAGCTATTTTCCTACAAGCATACACATAGACATTAACCAATCCAATGCCGACTGGTTATTCTCAAAGGATGTTACTTTTCTTTGTAAGACTTGTAAATCATTGTTGCAAGTCTCTTGGGTATTACTAATCTACCGCGCTCAATCAAAAGCTGCTCGTGATTGTAAAAGTCAGAGCCGATAAAGAGAAGAATTATTTTATTTGGTCAGTCACTGACATTTGAGCAGGTGCGGCTTTTATGAAATGCTCTGTTAAAAATATTAATTTATTATGGTGTTTAACGTGGAAAACGCGATAGGGACGCGTAGCTAACTGTGCGTCCCTACTTCTGAATTCTGATTTTGCGATCGCGTACCCTCCAATCGCTGCTTGTTGATTTTACTGGGATTCCTTCTAATCTCCAATCTCTTTCACGCCACATCAGCCTGTGTTGTTTCAGAATCAGCACACTGCACCTGTTGTGTACTCTCTTGTGCCAGAATTGCCGTTGTGTCTAAATTAGGTTTTGGTAGATACTTCATTTCCCAGACTTTGAGCAAAATCAGGTATTCGTAGAATGCCTGCAATGTACACCAAGCAAGTCCGGCGCGTCCATCTAAACACCCGCCTAAGATAAAATACATATATATAAACCGTAGCAATGGTCTGGCGGGTAAACGCAAAGACAAATCTTTCAAGGCGCGGCGTTTTTCGACTTCCGATTTGCCAAAGAATAAATCTCGCCAGTTAACTTTTCCTTGTTCTAGCTGATACAGCGTTTCTTGAGCTTCATCTGTAGAATAACGGTTATGCTTGTCAATCCAACGGTTCAAACCTTTGCTACAAGTGTAGTGTGGGTATGTTTCTTTTAAAAAGCTAGTTGCACCCTCACAAACTTCCCGCTCAGTATGACCGTAGTCTGTAAACCAGACTTTACCGTGGCAAAAGAGGCGCATTTGGTAACGGGGATACTGTGTGCTGTAGCGAATCCAATGATTCATGAACATGACACGTTCAGCCACGTAGTAACCGATGTAATCTGGATTCTGACTTACCTTTTCGCATTCCGCGAATAGTTCTGGTGTCATGCGCTCGTCAGCTTCAAGAATATAAACCCATTCGTGCTTTGGAGGGATAGACTCTAACATCCAGGTGCGTTGGCGTCCGTGGCTTTCAAAAGCGTGTTGGACGACGCGGATGGGATAGCGACTAGCGATTTCTACAGTGCGATCGCTACTGCATGAATCCACAACAATTATGTCATCCGATAGCATCGCCGATTCGATACAAGCAGCAATATCTAGTTCTTCGTTATATGTCAGTATGTAAATTGAGAACATTACCCAAGTTTTATAGTTAAAAGTTAAAAGTTAGGAGTTAGGAGTTAGAAGTTAGAAGTTATTCTTCTTTACTTCCCACTCCTAAAAGGATTAGCGTGTAGTAGCTCTAGGTTTACCACCTTGTACAGCACCCCTGCCTTTTAAGCCTGTCCAGCCGATGATAATGTAACCAATAGACAACAGCAAACTGCTAATCCCAATCCGCAGTCCAGACTTCCAAGCATTATCTCTAGCTTGTTGCTGTGCTTCGTCTCTGCGCTGGCGAACTTGGCTTAGTTGTTGACTTTGCAGCGTCTTAATATCTGTTTGTTGTTCGATAGCTGTGTTAAGTGCTTGGGGATCTGTTTTAGCCTTCCTCAACAAATCTTTGATATTTGCAGGAATTTGAGGACTTTCAAGTGCTTGCTTATATCTTTGGTCATCCTTAAGGATTTCACTAAACTGAGCTTTAGTTTGGTTTCGCAGTTGCTCTAGTTGAGCTTTTCCTTGCTCAGTATTCAATTGTGCTTGCAATTGTGATAACCGAGCGTTCAGTTGATTTTCTGCCTGATCTGCTTCTTGGGTGATTCGATTGAGTGTTTGAGTCTTAGCTTGATTGACGTTATTGAGGTGTAGGGGAAAAATCAGCAAAAACATCAACCCTAAAATACTTGAGAGGATCACAGCAGGAAATCTTAAATCGATACCTTGAGGGCGATCACCTCCTGCATCAGTACTATCAATCCAATAGGCAGCAAATAGAAGTCCCAAACCTACTAAAGGAACAATTCCCCGATCAACTACCGCTGTTGCCAAGTTGATTTGCCATACCCGATCAGTTGGTTGAAAGGGTAACAATAGAATAAAAAAGTCAACGAAAAAGGACAAAATGCAGATTATTCCAACTACTTTAAGTGTAAGGGCAGTAGTCATGGAAGGAAAACGGTTAACCATAATTTTTCAAACTGGCGGTGAATACGAGTGATTTTCATATTTCAAGCTACTTGAATATTGTGCCCATGATGGTAACTTTTGTGTAGAAACACAAAGCAGATTCAATACTGTTAAAGGCTATCTGCCTCTTGGTTTTCAACTAGGCCACAGTAGCATTTGTTATGTAGAGTGTCTTCAGGAAATTCCTGGTATTTGAAGATACGAAGCTAATGCGGGGTAGTAAAAAAAGACTGATTAATTACCCGATCTCCCTTATTGCAGTTTTCAGTCGGTTGTAATACGGGCCTTTTGTCGGGTCATACAATTAGCTGTGCGCCTGTAGCGTATTTTGCATCCATACAAAAATTGCTATATCTTCCTTATCTCCTCATTTTTCTATCTCCCCTGCAAGGGCTTGTTCCCAAATCGGCAGATCCTCCGGTCGGTCAACATCGGCAAGAGGCAACAAGTTTATATGTGATAAATTCAGTTTCTGGGCAATATCCACGGTTTTCTGGAATACTTGAGCAGTTCCCCACTCGATGTTAACGAATAACTCCGGGATGGGTTGGCGCAAACCAATTAAGTAATATCCACCATCGATCGCAGGGCCAAGTACCAGATCAGAGGTGTGTAACTTTTCAAAGGCTGTAGCTAGAATCTGGGCATTGACTCCAGGACAATCTGTACCGATGATAATTACATTTTCTGCACCAGATTGAAAGGCATCGAAAAGCGATCGCGCCATCCGCGAGCCTAGATTCCCTTCACCTTGAAACTGGTAAACTAAATCCAACCCTAACCAGTTTTGCATAAGTTGCAAATCGCCACCTGCAAACCGCACTTCCACAGATATGGCAATGACTTTTTGCAATTCTTGAACCTGAAATATTGTATGTTCAGTCATTTCCCGTTGAAGGTTGGCAGCACCAACAGTTCCCAAAGCAGGAATAAGTCGGGTTTTAGTCTTCCCTGGTTCTGGATAGCGAGTAAAAATAATCAGGTGCTGTTTTCGATTTGCTGGTAAGTTCAGCACGCAATACCTTATTTGAGTGAACTAAAAATATCTTAATAGCAATACTTGCCGTCATCGGTTGTAGTATTTTCCTTTGCAGTTCGCATTGTTCCTAAAATCGTTGAAATAATAACACAACGCTTAACTTTACCACCAGACCTACTTGATAACGTTATCCGTCCTAGATTTTGAGCATTACCTTTGTAGTCAAATAGAACTTTGCGTATGTCATTTGACAGTTGCAAAGTAGTCTCAGAATCTAAGCGCACACTGGAATCTAGGTTGTTCCAATTAGCAGCAGATGGGTTTACTGTAGCAGCATGAATCGCCCATTGAACAATGCCGTTTTGCTCACGAATGCTGACTTGCCAAGTCAGCTTTTCTTTAGTGGCTTGGCTTCGAGCTTGCTGCATAGCAAGGTGAATTTCGTTTTGGGCAGTGTTGAGACGGCGAGTCTGCACAAAAGCTAGCCAGTTGGGTATTGCCAGTGTAGCTAAAATACCAATTAATGAAATAACTGCTAAAGTTTCTAATAGTGTAAAACCACTACTAGAGTGCTTATTCAAAAGATTTTTTGCATTAATTCGAGACGGTAAATGCACCCTGGTATCCATTTTGGTCTTCTGGTTGCTTTTCAACTACCTAGCCGTTGAACAGTGTTTCAATTTTTTGCCTTCTTAGGTTAGTAATACTGTCTAGCAAGGTAGGCAGGATAAGGATTATGACAATTTTAAGTAACAGTTTTAAGGTGAAATTTATATTCTGAAGTCTTGAGGGGTCATGAAGGAAATACTTCCATAAAAATATGGCAGATGTTAAACCTTTTTGTCTATTCAACGGCTTTTGTAGAGCTTTGCAGACCAAGTATTTGTACAAATTTGCCAAACTTACATTCCAACTATGCTTTAGTGCGGAAGGTCTTTCCTTGTAAGCTTTTTCAAGCACTTGCAAGCAAGATTTTTCCTGCCTGGCAAGATTGCAAGAAACTGAATTAGTACTTATGCGATATAAGATTTGTACAGATGGTACACATATAAAATCAAACTTAGAGGCTAATCGCAGCCACATATCCCAATCCTGAGCCGCACTAAGAGATTCGTCAAAGCCATTTAATGTAATTAAAGATTTTCTACAAATTAAAGGATTGGAACCATTCTCTAAAAAGTTATTTAGTAATAAATTTTCATAAACATTTCCATTTACATTAACCCGCTTGCCTGAAAGTATAAATTCACCATTTGTATTAATATAATCAGTCCAACTGTAAGCAACTTTTGCAGTAACGTTTTCTTGCAAAGCCTTTAACTGAGACTGAAGTTTATCAGGTGTCCAAAGATCATCTGCATCTAAGAAACTAACAAATTCTCCAACTGCACGCTGTAGCCCTCGGTTACGGCTGACGTTACCGCCAGCATTAGAATAGGAAAATACCTTTATTCGTGGGTCTTTGATTTGTGTAACAATTTCTAATGTTGAGTCTTGTGAACCATCATTAATTACAATTAATTCTAGATCAGTAAAAGTTTGATTTAGAACAGATTGAATTGTGTGGGCAATAGTCTTTTCACTATTATAGGCAGGGATAATTACAGAAATTTTTGGTAACTTTTCGCTAATTGTAATCATATTTATAGAGCCATTTTATTTTTTAGTACTCTACGTAAATTACATTTTAAGTAGTAAATAGGACTCATCATACTAGCCAAATAAAACTCCATCTCAAAAAGTGCGATTAGATTACTTTTCAATTCCCCTCTATACTGAATAAGGTGCTGTAATACTCGCCGTAAATTACCTAAAATAGTTTTTATAAAGACTATTGGTTTTTGCCAATTTTTAGTATTTATCAAGCGTAACTGGAAAATACACAAACCACAGCCCCGTGCCAGAGTTAGTAAGTAATCTCTTTCAAGCCGCCAATGTGGTATTTGATGATAAGTGTGCATGGTAGGGTTATACCAAATTTGCCAACCTCCATAATGTATGTAAAGTAATGGTTCATAGTCATCACCCTGCACCAAAATACCAGGTAACTTCCCGCTTAAAGTAGGTCGTTGTGGTACATTTTCGCGCCATACTTTTTTTCTGACAACAAGCGCCGCACCAGGAGGAAGTCTTAAATTCTCTGCATCAAATAAATGTGGATTCGGCCCATGTTCTCTGATAGCTAAAAAAGCTTGAATTCTTTCAAACTTTTCTGGCGGTTTTACTTCAAAATCACCATGAATCTGTCCACTCCAAGCACCTGCTTGAGAATGCTCCAATCCAAATGTATATGCTTCGGCTAACCAATCAGGAGCAGGTAAGTTATCATCATCTAAAAATGCTATTAGCTCACCTTTGGCTTCACGTACTGCCCGCAACCGTGCAAAAGCGGCTCCCTGTTCCGTTTCTAAAAAATATCTTAAATGACACTTTCCATCATATATTTTTTGGTAATTCTGAATTATTTCCAATGTATTATCAGAACTATTATTATCTACAATAATAATTTCCCAGCTAAATTTTTCTACACCTGTCTGGGTCAATAGCTTATCTAAAAGTTTTGGTAAACGGGTTGCTCCGTTATATGCAGGAATGGCTACGCTAATATCTAAACTTTCAACTGCTAATTCGGTCATAATAACTAACTTTTTGATAATTTATTTTTTAAAGTATCCATTTTTCCAAAGATAAAAAGGACTAATTAAACTACTTAAAAACAGTTCCATTTCGCAAGCAGCTACCAAATCATCTTTTAGCTTAGTTCGATATTTGAGTAGGTGTAAAACTATTTTACGTATGTCATTGACCATATAAGATAAAAGAGCAAATGGTCTATATACCTGTTTTATGTTAATCATTCTAGTTACATAACGGCTAAGTCCAATGCCTCTGAAAAACGGAATTAAATAATCTTTTTGTAACCGAGAATTTGGTATTTTATGAAAAATTTCCATTTCGGGGTTATACCAAATTTCCCATCCTGCTCTTTGGATGTAAGCCAACATTTCTAAGTCTTCACTGGTAAGCATATTGCCTTTAACTCTACCAGTTAAAATAGACTTTTCTGGTACGCTTTCTAACCAAGCTTGTCTACGGACAACAAGTCCGGCTGAGGGTGGTAGCAATTTTTTGGCTGCTTCATATAATAATGGCAAATTACCCCGCTCTGTAATTGCCAAGAATGGAGCAATTCGCTGAAAGTTTTCTGGTGGTTCTACTTCCCAGTCAGGGTGAATTTGGCTACCATAAGCTCCTGCTTTGGCATACTTTTCACCAAAGGTATAAGCTGCGGATACCCAATTAGATACTGGGTAGTTGTCATCATCTAGAAAACCGATGAATTTACCTTTAGCTTCTGCAACTGCCTTTTTTCGGGCATAAGCTGCTCCCTGTTGCCCTTCAAAGCAATATTTTAAAGGGTAAGGACACTGCCAATTTTTTTGGTAGGTTTGAATAACTTTAGCTGTGTTATCAGTGCTGTTATTGTCTACAACTATAATTTCCCAAGATAAATTTTCGGTGTAAAGTTGGTTTTGTAGGCGCTCCAGTAGTTCAGGCAAACGACTTTCACCGTTGTAAGTTGGGATAGCTACAGTAAAGTCAAGGTTTTCACTCATTTGACTAAAGTTACATTTTGATTAAGAGTCTTTTTATTTTATATGTTGAACCAATGGCTAATTTATCAGTAGCTCTTAAATAAACTTATCAAACATTAAAACTGCACATGATGTTTTAATTTTGCTATTAACGTGCAGTTTTATATACAGTCTTATTACGTATTTTTTGATTGAATTTGTTACTTAAGCTACTTAATTGCATTCATCGTCTTTTGCTGTGAGCATTGAGCCTAAAAGAGTTTTCACAATCACGCATCGTTTTACGCTACTAGCCAATGTAGAATTTGTAGAGCTTGGTACAGCTACCACTATTTTTAACCCAGGTGGTTCTGTCGAAGGGGCTGTAGCTGTTCCAAAGTTTGCATTGGGTAAAATACCCATATAGTCAAAGGTAATTTTTGTTGATGCACTTAAAGTGTAAGATACAGATGAACCAGCAGTGTTTTGGCTAGTGAGATTCGCACCTAGCAGAAATTTATCAGAATCGGCTCCCACATCTGCCCCTAAAGGTTTCCAATTACTGATCCCAATATCGGTACGATAAATAGCAACCTCTACATTTTGAGTTGTGCTATTTTTCTGAAAGCTGACACTGTAGCTAAGTTTTGTCTTTTTAGCTTCGCGCTGTGCTTCTTGCAGTGCAGCTAAAACGGCATCATTCGCCTTATTTACTCGCTGTCGATTCACAAAGGCAAGCCAACCAGGAGCTGCGATCGCAGATAGAATTCCTATCATCACCATTACTACAATTAATTCTAGCAAGCTAAAACCAGCATCCTGTTGGGTGTATCCAGAGGCGTAGTGTAGGTTATTAACTAAACATGGCTGCTTGCTTTTTGCATTCCTGTGGATTAGTTGCAATAATCTCAAACTTAACTTTCCCATAATTAGCTGCCATTGATTAATGCTTTGAATTCCAGCATTTACTTGGTAAATAAGTATCCGCGTCCCTGTACTCGTATGCTTGCAGTCGGAAAATAAGTTTTTTTGCTATCAGCGTATTTTATTCTATTTGAGTCGTTTTCCATACGAGCAAGTGCGTTGCCTCGTATAAACACTTGTGCTGTTGTGTTAACTCGATCAACACAGGCATAAAAACCAGTCATTTTATATGTATCACGAGTATTGAAAGAGGTTGGTACGCTGGTAGGAGAGCAGTTAGCCGATGGCGTTTCTGGTACGTCGTCAGTTTTGGTTTGATCAATAAAGTCAACAAGTACTGTGGTATCAGCAGTGTAACTTGCTGTAGCTTTTGTCCAACTATTCATCTTTTGTGTTATCGTGCCTATTCCATCAAGCTTAAATAAAGCAAAACCTGGACTAGGACAATGACCGATTAGATATTTGCCACAAGTTTGTGTATTGCTGGAATCTGGTACACCGTCTCTAATTTGCCATCGGGCAATACGAGCAGCATTAGACCAAGTAGTACTAGTGTCTTTAGTTAAATAGTAGGCAACTAATGAGTAAACAAAAGTATCATCTTGTTGAGTACCAACTGTAATTGCTTGACTAACTAATTCTCGTTTCCAAAAGACAAGAATAGGAACTCTATCTGTTGCAGTTGGGTTAGGTAGTTGATTCCCAGTTGTACCTGCATTTGGGCAAGTAATTGTATCAGCAGTACCGGTTAGACAACCAATTCCAGTAGCATCATAAATATAGATTGCCTGCTGTAAATCACGGGCAATATAATCCAGCGCAGCTTGAATTTCTTGCTCAGAATTTGCCTTGGCTTGCTCCTGTCGATCTGTGTTCAGAATACTGATCATGAAGCCAAGTAACGGTGTGATGATGAGGAATGCCAGGATCATGGCTACCAACAATTCAATTAGCGTAAAACCATCAACTTGCTGGATGCCTTTGGAGCGCTTCAACTGGTTACTGAGCAGAAATTTTAGTGTCCTTATCATACCCCGGTATTCTCTTTGCTAATAGATGCACAGTGATCGCATAATGGACATCTCCAGAAATTATGCGTTGCCCGAAATCCTTATCCTTGGTAGGCAGAATTCATGAATTCTGCCTAGGTACTTTTTACCAGATGTCTAATGTGAATTTGCCCAGTTTTTTATTGGCAAGTTTGATTTGTCGCAATGCCCAGCCGCCTGCATAAAGCCTGAAATGAAGTCGTACTGTTGGCAATGTCAGTTGTCATTTCAATTAATGGTGCTTTGCGGTTACCTAATCCACCAGTAAAAGGTGTTTGTGTGTTTTTAGTATCAAGAGTGCTGGCTATTAAGGGAAAGTCAGCATCTGCTCGATAAACCCTAATTCCCAGACGATAGCCATCGTTCACCCCAGCACTTTGAACAACAATTCGACTAGCCTGGATATAAAATGAATTGCCAGTATTGCTACTACAGTCTGGATTAGAAATGCTACCGTTCTTAAAGCAATATAAAGTAGTTGCATCTGTAGGAACGAGCATATTTGTAGTATTAATTAAATAGTCACTTGGGCTACCTGTTACAGGTGGTGTACCTGCTACATCTGAAACGCGTCTGGGCGCAGCTAATGTAGCAGCAGCAAGTGTAATGACTGTACTTGGCGGTGTAATAGCTCCAGTTCTGATGCCATCAATGAATGTTTTTGCCGCTTGAGTTGCTAGTTCCACCCGTCGAGACTGAACTCGCGTTGCTGTTGCCAGGACTATTACTGGTGCGATCGCTGTTAGTAAAATAGCAACTACGAGTAGTGCTACCAACGACTCAATAATAGTGAAACCAGAATCATCATAAAGGTGGCTTTTTTGCTGTTGTTTGCGCTTAATCATTTCTTATCACCAGCTTCTAAAATTTTATGATTGGCAGCTAGCAGGACGCTGATTTGCACCAATTGCATAATTACTGCTAGCATCGGTTTTTTTAGCACATAACAAAGTTGCCACCCATGTATCATCTCGACCAACTTCTCGGAAGTACTCATCTGGCAGATCATCTGGAATGCTCACTAATTTTTGGGCAAATAAGTCAGGTGACTGAGATAGTAGCGCTACATCATAACCCCACTGCCTAGTTGGAGCTAGATAGAAAGGAGTTCTATTGTCGTTGCCTGTAATTCTATATCTATAATCATCGGATTGAGTTGATAACGATGTGCTAAATGGTGCAGTGGCATAGGCACTCCGTTTGACCTGGATGAAAGAACCGCTAATCCTGGCTTTAATAGGATCTGTGTCTGGATTCCAGTTTTCTAAGAAGCGCACAAAGTTGTGTAAACCACCGTTATCTTCGATAGGACGAGCTGGGGTATCTCCGGCCGCTGCAATTAAATTGAAAGTAGTTTCGCTAGCTACTGGCAACCAATTATTGTTATTACCGGGTGCAATATTAGTTGTATCTGAGATGCCAAAGGGTGTATCTAATTGTAAAACTGGTGTAAAGACTTCCTGACCACCAACTATAGATGGCTGTAACCAGGGGATGAGTGTTTGAGGTGTTGCAGTCTTTAGGTTTGTTCCTGCTAGCGATGTTTTTGATCCTAGGGGAAATGCCTGTACATTATTACTTGCATCAACTGCCAAAACATTAGCAGGAATAATTAATTGACCAGTTGTGGTGTTACGTTGCAAAGCCATTCTCGTTCCGTATATGGGATTAAGGCATGAGTCTGGAGTATCGCCGACGTATCCTGTTTTTAATCGACTATTACTGGTGGGGTCTCCATTTTTACCAATAATGTTACCGTCCCATACATTATTTCCACCTCCAGCCCCACAAGCTGTCTTAATTGTCCAGTTAAAAGGGTTGCTACAAGGGTTTGGATTAGTAACTGAAGGCGCTACAGTGCAAACTTCGGTTAAATAATACCCAGATGGTATCTGTCGTACAAGTGGTGTCACAAAGTTATTGAAGTAGGAACTACCCTGAAATCCACTTGTATTTGGATCAAGATCTTTGGGATTGCCATCGCTGTCATAGGAAGCCGTCGCTGTTGGAGCATAGGCATTAAATTCGTACCCTGACGGGCGTGGGTTACTGGCATTAACAATCCCCAAGTTATTATTCAAGTCATAGTCTCCCTCATTACGGAAGCCCAATCTAAAGTTATTAGAAAGTAGGGTAATGGCATCTGCTAAGACAGATGCAGGTCGCCACTTATCGCCAGTCGTACAGTTCAGTAGCCTTAGGTCATTTGGACGACACGCGAAATTTGGATTGCGTTGTTCTTTGGTACGAGTATAAAAATTGCTCCAATTATCTGCCAGTTTGCCAGTAGTATCCGATGGGGTACCGAACTCTTCTTGAGTGTGTTTATTAAAGTCGCCTTTAACGTACACAGGCAAATTAGTAGCCAAAATTAACCCTTTCTCTACATCTCGATAATTAAGTTCGCGCCAGATTTCTTCACCATTGACAAGCATAATGGCATTGGGACGGCGAGTTGGATCAAGCTTATAATCCACTGGACTTTCTAGCTTTTTGGCCTCTGAATCTATCGCTGTTGAGCTCAAATCTGGCAACGCATCATTACGAGTGGCATAGATAATGCCACTATTTGGCAGTAAGTATTCTTGGGCTGGAGTTGTTCCTCCAATCGTGGTTGTGCGAAGCAAGTTGAGATTTAATACAGTCGCGCGAATTTCCAAAGGTTGTCTGTATTTTTTTTCCAGATTGTAATCTGTCCCAGGATTAGCGTCACCGTCAAACCTGAAGGTCTCTAAAGTTGTAGTTATTGTATTATCTTTGTGAATTGCCTTAATCTGTCTTGCGTCTAAAAAGGCAGTTTCCTGAATAGCACCGTGAGGAACAGGGGGAGTACTGGCAACAGTAACAGTACCATCTAAAATTTGTAGGGCGCAAATTTCTGCATTAATAGCAGATTGCTCGGCAATAGTACGATCCGTAGCTAATTTTGCTAAAGCATTTTTGAGTGGTTCATTTACCCAACGTCCATTTTCATACTTTAATTGGGCTTGGTAATTTAGTACATTTTGGTAATCACTCACAGACTTATTAGGAGGTCCATAAACTATACCGTTATTCGAGTTAGCTGCCGATGTGCGTGAATCTGTACGATCATTAGCGCTAATAGGGGATACATCAGCTAAATTAATCGGAGTAGCTTTGTTCCTCGCTGTATTTTTGTTAGTAGGGTCGTAATAGCTACTGACACAAGCTATTGGTGTGGGAGTTAGTGCGTTGTAACTATCTGCTTTGTAGTGATAAACTGCTGTAGCCCGCATCCGCAGGTATGGAGTAAGAACAGCACGTTGGGGCGATGTAAATGTAATATTTGGATTTGAACCATAGCTCGAATAAGGCTGAATTTGTGTTGGACTAGCTGGTGGGTTCACTGGCATCATGTCAGACCAGATATTTAATCCATCAGGATTCGCAGCAACTATGGCAAAATTGCTATCACCAGTAGCACCTGTGGTAGTGTAATCTTTAGGTAAATAAATCCCAGCGCCAGTTATTACTCTTAACCCACCAACAGGGTCTTGTACGCTGGTTGGTACCTTAGCAGCTGCTAGTTCCCAGTCTTTGTCTCTATCGGTAGATCCTAAATCAGCTAATATCTCTACACGAGAGCGGCGAGTGCGAGTTCCATCACCGTCATTCCATGTAATACCACTAATATTTTGGGTATCTTGGGGGTTTGGACCAACAAAATTATTTTTACTGCTGTCCCACCACAGTTGAGGTAAGTTGTTACCAACTACAACCCTGTCACCCAAGGATTGCTCTTTCTCTTCATAAGTTTTTTGTAGTTTAGTTGGCTCAGTTGCGCCAGGTACAAGCTTGCCATTACTTATGCTTAGTGCCAATTTAGTGTAATTAGTACCAGTTTTTCCATCTGTAGGATCAGTGGGATAAATCCAAGCATCTATTGGACGAAGCGTATCGTTGCTACCTTGCAGCGGAGAAGTTGTAGCGTATATACCTAATGCAATTAATTCACTGCTTCCAGAAGGAACTTCCTTATAAGGTACGCGACGGGTGCGCTTTTTAAAGTAAAGCTCTAGATGTTGTCGGCGGAGTCGAGCTTCTTCTGCTGCGGTATAAGTTGTTAAGCCAAGCTTAGTCTTTTCTTGCTGAATACCGTTTGTAACTTCTGTTGGATCAGGATTCGTAATGTTAGCTATTTGGGCGCTAACTAGGCGATTGATACGCTGCACGTAGGCAAGGCTATTATAAGCTATCAAATTCGCTTCATTTGACCCTGGAGTAGTAGATTTTGCAAAATCTACTTCAACAGGATCTGTAGCTTCTCCTTTTCTAAATAAATCCACTTTGGTGACTTTGGATGCATCTCCTGTATCTGTTACTCCACCAGCACCCAAATTTCCACCAACAATAATTTTGGCGTTTTCAGCTTCGTAGTAACAGGATGCTCTACTGCTAACTTGATATAGCTTGATATTATTCGTTGGTGAACCAGTGATGAAGTTACTATTGGTAAAAATTCGTCCATTCAATCTGAAGATGGGGCCTGGACTAAGATCTATGTCATCTTCATAAACAACAGCATTGTTAACCAGCGAAAGTTGCACGCGGTCTTGTTGATACTCTAGGGCAGAGAATCCTTTATTACCTTTGTATTTCTCATAATGAGTAATATCTGTAGGGTCAGTAGTAATAGGAACATTGGCAGTATAAACAAAAAATGCTTTTTTTAACTTATTGCCAATATTAAACCAGCCAGTGCTACCTACCAAGGTGGCGCTTGTGCCTAAAGTATCTCCGCAATCTCCATTAACACCAGCAGCAGTCATTGGTGGAGTTCTTGCCTCTAAGGAATTTCTAGCACGGGTATATGCACCACTTGCTATAGGAGGATTTTTGAAGTAAATCCCATAAAGGGTGTAGCTATCAAATTTGCCGTTGTTGTCAGTATCAACAGGGTATTGCCATGCCGTTTTTAGAAATTTTGTATCATCTGTTTCGGTTCGACTTAGAGCCAGTTTCAATTGAGTTTCATCGCCAAATGTATATTCATTTATATTATTGCTAAAAGTAGAATACAACGCATCATCTGTTGGCGTAGCTCGCGGTAGTCTTCCATCTTGGAATAGCTTATTTAATTTAGCTCTAGCGCGGTCAATTGCTGGGGTTGCAGCATTGAGTGCAGCTTCATTTACTCGAACATTACTAGCATTTTTGGAGCGTTCAAAAGAGCGAAATAAAATTGCAGTTGTTAATAGTACAACAACTAAAGATACCATCGCTACCGTTGGCAAAACAAACCCAGCATTTGCCGTACCACGTCTTCTATTAGTGGTAAAAATAGTTCTTAATAGCCAAATAATTTGCTTTTTTATTTTAGATAAAAGCTGGCTGCTAAGTTTTTTTAAATGAAATATTACTGCCTTGAATAACTTGCGTCTTACAGACATAGAAGCTCCCCTGCCAAGTGTTTGTTTACAGATTTGAAAATGTTGATTTTATAGCTAATTCAGCCTACTATGTAAGTTTTAACTAAAAGTGAGACTTTTTATTGATGTGAAACCTAACCTTGCTTAAATATTGTTAAAAATGCAGTAGCAAATTAACAAATACGATTTATTCAATTTATATCATGGGTTCATTTTGTGGTTAATACCGAAAAATACTGAACTTATCGGAATTATTTAATTTATGCCTGCTTATGAAATAAAATTTATCCTTCTATGGAATACTGATGTCACAGAAACAGAACCTGTATTTCCACAGGCTAATTAAGCTTACTTTGATAGAAAAAAAGTATAATTTAAAATCAACTTTATAGAAATCTATTTCATTCAAAGGTAGCTTTATGAAGATGTTATCAGCATACTAAAGTTATAGTACCCACTTGTTAAAGTAAAAATATCAGTTAGGGGCAAAATAATATGAAAAAATTTAAAACCTTCCTGTAGTGAGGAGGCATCACAGTAATTAGGTTTAATAGTCAATAGCTGAATTACACTGTCGTTCGCACAGACCATCTATTAGATTATTGATTTGACGACAAAGAAGTCGGCTTGAAAAAAATTTCATACGGTACGAAAAATCGCCGTAGGAAACCAGGCTTTAATACAGCAGAAGTTTCAGCATCAATAGGTAGGCACTGAGAGCGGTAGGCTTCAAGTGCCTCTATCTTCTTGCTTTGAACAGAATGAATAGATATACGGTGAGCAGATGCTAATTCATCTAGTTTCAGGTCACGGAAGAGTAAAGATTTCCAGAGAATCCAAATAGGGTACTGGAAAATGTCAACCTCAATTTCAGAGTGTTGAATTGCCGCTAGCAGTAATTCATAAGTTACTTCATGGTCTTTAATCCGGTCTTGGCGGTGAGTCACATAAATCTCCCCAGGCTGGAAGGATTTCAGAAGCCCGGCAAGTTGTTCAATTGTTTGTTGGCGCTTGCTTGCATCTAGATATTGAAGCTGACTATCTGGTTTGTTGAGAAAGTAAATTTGGCTCTTGTCTACACCTAAGATGCTTAAAGCACAAAGCGCTTCCTGCTTACGAATTGGAACTATTTCACCAGATTGAAATTTGGGATGTTTGCCATGACTTGCTGCTCCATCTGTGACAAAAACAATCTGGACTGGCACATTCTGTTCTCGCTTGAGTCTAATCAAACCACCACACCCCAAAACTTCATCATCCTGGTGTGGTGCAATTATCATTGCAGATTTCTGATTAACTTTCATTGGCTTACTACCAATATGCAATAGCCAAAGAAACTGCAACAGACTGAGAATTTCTGGCAATTTATGATTGTATAGTCGCCAAATCTTGTTTTGTACTCGATGAAGGAAATGTTTAACGTTCAGCATTCTCTTCATTCCTTTATTGCATCTCTGAAAATCGGTTTCATTCATCTCTACAATATTGACTCGTGAGTTGTATTTTATTCGGATTTATCTACCCAGAAAGAGAAACTACCGTTGTAGGTTTTTATATATGGTTGCTAAATCTGCTGCCTGCATATTTACTGTGCGAACAGGTTTAATACCTTGGCGCAATTTCCACAGTAAATTAGTATCAGTTGCTAATCTCTCAAGAGCTTGAGTCCAAGCTTTAGTATCGTTAGCAGTCACTAACCAACCATCAATGCCATGTCTAACAAGTTCAGCAATACCCCCTAAGTTAGAGCCGATAACAGGTACAGATAGGGAGTGGGCTTCTAATACAACCAAAGGCCCAGTTTCCAGGCATTGGGAAGGTACAGCCAGTAAATCATAGCTAGCTAGAGTTTGAGAGAGTTCTTCTCTTGGTAGTTGTTTATTTACACGAATTCGAGGATCATTTGCTATCAAATTAAAGATTTTTTGGCGATATCGCTCATCCTGCGTTATTCCATAAATGGTCAACTCAATCTTTACAAGAGGCGGTAAATCTTTAACTGCCTGTACTAAAATTTCGATACCTTTATATATATCCCAACGTCCTAAAAAAACTACTTTTAAAGGGTCTGATTGCTGTTTCTTTTGTGGTAATTTTTCTTGTGCAGTATAAGAAATTCCATGTCGAGAGAGAATGAGTTTTTCTTCAGGTATGCCGTTGATGAGTAGAGCTTTATAAAGCCAATCACACACTGTCACAATGCGATCAGCATATTTTGCCATTTTTAGCAAACTTTTTTTGCGTGCAGCAACATAACTAGGCACAACAAAAGGGCGTACAAATCTTCCTAGATTGCCATCGTCTACTGAGGCTGGAAGATATGCACTCACAGGCATTGGTAGACAGCTAAGGAGATCCAAGGGCAAATGGCTCAACCTATTGACCATTGCAGCAGGTAGCTTTTTGCTCAAAGTATCAGCACACTGGGAACACCGCACCACATCAATTTTGCCATCACAAACTTTCTGTCCATTGAACATCAAAGTAATTCGCTGGCAAACTGGTACAGCATAGTGTACTGTCAACACTGTTGCCATGCCTAATTCTTTAGCTAATCGCAAATGAGGCAACCCACAATATACTTCCCAATGGTGCTGATGATATATGTCTGCTTTTTGGTTAGTTAACCAATTAGCGAAATACTCAAATTTCCCATGCGAAAATTGTCCATGATTTGGCTCTGTTTTGGGCGCAGGAAATACAGGATATCGATAAACTTCTACGTCATTATATTTATAAGTTTCTTCTTTTTGGGAACCGTTACTAGCTGCTGCTATCTGGATGTCAATATCATGCGATCGCAATTCTGGCAGTAACTCGGTGAGGTTTACTTGAATACCACCACATTTATCTGGGAAGTAACGAGCAAGAGCTTGAACCACTTTCATAATAGGAGCCTTGAGGACAGTAAATCTGCTCTCGCTATTTTACTCGCTGTATTATGAATTACCAAATAATAGCTGTGTTTCAGTAAAAACCGTAGAGGTTCTCAATCGGGTTAAATACAGTCGCTTCTTAGTGGGGCACAGCTAGAGTGCCAGTCCAGTAGAAGTAGTAACCTCACCCCGCCCTTCGGGCACCCCTCTCCTTATTAAGGAGAGGGGATATGGATTAAGTATTAACAGCTCTCTTTATTAAGGAGAGGAGATATAGATTAAGCACTAAAGTATTTTGCTAGTGGGTGGTAAGCAATAATTGCAGTGGTAGATTGTTCTGGATAAAGTTGTTCACTTTCATCCATATACAAGTTAATCCTGTCAGTCTGCAATAACTCCAGTTGCTTGTATTGGTCTTGGATATTTGGACAAGCGGGATACCCAAAGCTATACCGTGAACCACGATAGCGTTGTGCTAATATATCCCGAATATTGTCGGGTTCTTCAGCAGTAAAACCTAACTCTCGGCGAATTCTGGCATGTGTCCACTCAGCCACAGCCTCCGCCACCTGCACTGTCATGCCGTGGAAATACAGGTAATCGGTGTATTGATTATCAGCAAACAGCTTTTGAGCAAACTCTGTCGCAATCTCTCCTACAGTCACCGCCTGCATTGGAAAGACATCAATAATTCCTGATTCCTTCGGTGCAAAGAAATCTGCTATGCACAGCCGCCTTAAAGACTTTTGTCTAGGAAACTCGAAAGTTGCAACCTGCTGTGATTGGCTTTCTGGATTATATATATGTAGAGAATTACCCTCAGCTTGACAAGGGAAATACCCATAAATCACCTGGGGATGCAACAGATTTTCTTCAAGAATCCGTTGCTTCCAAGTTTCTAAAATTGGGTACACTTTCTCAGCCAAGAAAGCCTGATATTCTTCCTTAGATTGTTCCTTTGGCTTGCGGAATTGCCATTGTCCAGCAACTAAAGCTTGTAAATCCAAGTGCCAGAATATTTCCTCAATGGGAATATCACTAGGCTGCAATAACTTCGTTCCCCAAAAAGGCGGCGTGGGACGTTCAATATCTATAGCCACAGCATCAGAACGTCTCGTATCTAATTCTTTTGGTTCAGCAGATGTTGTTTCTTCAGTAGTTGTAACTTTTGGTTCTTTGTGGCCATTCATCGAAACTTCAGCAGTTTCGACTTCATTCAAAAATCCTTGCAAATCTTCCCAGTTACCAGTAGCCTTTGCTGGCATTAATTTATCCATGAAGTGCAAGTCAGAAAAGGCATCTTTGCCATAAACAACTTTACCTTTATAGGTATTTTGGCAATCTTCATAGACAAACTTGGGAGTCAGCGCCGCACCGCCTAAAATTACGGGGACACTAATTCCTTTCTCGTTGAATACCTCCAAGTTCTCTTTCATGAAGGCGGTGGATTTCACCAGCAATCCACTCATGGCAATACAATCAGCTTTGTGCTGTTCGTAAGCGTTGATGATATTTTCCACTGGCTGCTTAATTCCCAGGTTAATCACCTTATAGCCGTTGTTGGATAAGATAATATCCACCAAGTTTTTACCAATGTCGTGGACATCACCTTTAACTGTGGCAATGATAAAGGTTCCCTTGGCATTGTTGCCTGATTCTGATTTTTCCATGAATGGTTCTAAAAATGCTACCGCCGCCTTCATGGTTTCTGCTGATTGCAAAACGAAGGGTAACTGCATTTGTCCAGAACCGAATAATTCCCCGACAACTTTCATGCCATCTAGCAGGAAGGTGTTGATAATTTCCAAGGGGGGATGTTCTTCTAAGGCTTTTTTCAGATGTTCTTCTAAGCCAATGCGTTCGCCGTCGATGATATGGCGTTTAAGACGTTCTGGGATGGGGAGACTTTCATCTAAGGAGCGATCGCGCTTAGTTGTTACTCCGGCAAACACTGTGGTAAGCTCTCCCAAGGGATCGTAAACGCAAACATCACCCTCAAACTTCCGCTCATCATAAATCAACTGCCGACAAATTTCTTGATGCCGTTCGTCAATCTTCGATAGCGGTAAAATTTTGTTAGCGCTGACAATGGCTGCATCCATTCCCGCCGTTGTCGCTTCGTGCAAAAATACTGAGTTCAGCACCATCCGCGAGGCTGGATTTAAACCAAAGGAAATATTGGAAACACCCAAAATCACATGACATCCAGGTAATTCTTGACGAATCCGCCGGATGGATTCAATTGTAGCTTTACCGTTTTCTCGGTCTTCTTCAATCCCAGTGGAAATGGGTAACGCTAGGGTATCAAAGAATATTTCTGTGGGTGGTATGCCATATTCTACAGCTTGACGGTATGCGCGTTGGGCGATCGCAAACTTTTTGTCTGCCGTTCGTGCCATTCCATCTTCGTCGATAGTACCAATGACTACACCAGCACCGTATTTTTTCGCTAAATCCAGCACCTTCAAAAAGCGCGGTTCCCCATCTTCGTAGTTGGTGGAGTTCAGCAAACATTTACCACCGGCAACTTTTAAACCCGCCTCCATCTTTTCCCATTCGGTGGAATCAAGCATTAAGGGCAATGTCACATTATTAACAATGCGCGAAACTAGTTCGTGCATATCCCGCACGCCGTCGCGTCCCACATAATCGACGTTGACATCGAGAATATGTGCGCCTTCTTTTACTTGCGCCCTCGCCATTGAAACGAGTCCATCCCAATCTTCGGCATTTAGCAAATCACGGCACTTCTTGGAACCACTGGCGTTGAGACGTTCACCAACTATCAAGAAGGAATTATCTTGATCGTAAGGTTGAGTGGTGTAAATTGATGCTGCTGCTGGTTCTAAACTTGGATGCCTAACTTTTGGTTTTAATCCTTTAGCTACTTCTGCCAATTGTTGAATGTGTTCTGGACGCGTCCCACAGCAACCCCCAATCACTTGGACACCCAAATCTTCAACAAAATGCATCAGCGACATCCGTAATTCCAACGGTGTCAGGCGGTAGTGTGCTTGACCGCCGACGTTCTCAGGTAAACCCGCGTTAGGAATACAGGAAACGATGAAAGGTGAATGTTCTGCCAGATACTTGATATGTGGCTTCATCAAGTCTGGGCCAGTGGCGCAATTTAGACCGAGAATGTCAATTGGATAAGGTTCCAAAATTGTCAGCACAGCACTGATTTCTGAACCAACCAACATTGTGCCCATGCTTTCCATTGTCACAGACACCATCAACGGTCGGCGATCGCCTTTTTTGGCAAACACTTCTTCAATGGCATTCAACGCCGCCTTAATTTGCAGCACATCCTGGCAAGTTTCCACCAGAAATAAATCAACACCACCATCCCACAGCGCCTCTGCTTGTTCAGCAAAAGTAGCTTTCATAGTGTCAAAGTCAATATGTCCCAAAGTTGGGAGTTTCGTTGTAGGGCCGATGGAACCTGCCACAAACCGGGGTTTTTCTGGCGTGGAAAATTCCGCCGCGACACCCTTGGCTAATTCTGCGGCTGTCTTGCTGAGGTAGTAGGCTTGGTCTGCCAAGTCATATTCTGCCAATACAAGGGAGGTACTGCCAAAGGTATCCGTTTCAATGACATCTGCACCAGCAGCGAGAAAGTCGCGGTGAACTTTAGCCACAGCTTCAGGTTTCGTGTGGACTAAGTATTCGTTACAACCTTCATACTGTGGGCCACCGAAGTCTTCAGCAGTAAGGTTTTGGGTTTGTAAATTTGTTCCCATCGCTCCGTCGAAGACGAGGACTGGTCTATCTGGACTACGCAGGCGTTCAAGGAAAGGATGAGTCATTTTTTCCTAGAAGAAATGAGGATATCAAGTGAGTCTTCTGATACTCGACTTACTTTATTATTTTCCAAAATTATGATATTTTTGGCATCCTTTTAATAAAGTCTGTTTTACTGAAACTCACCATTGGCTCATTTTGACCTGATTTCTCAAGGTTAGCGACGACAGAATCAATATTTCAGCGTGCTACCTGAAACTGGCCAACTTGAGAGGTTGTTTGAAAAGTCGCAAAGTATACTAATAACCCCACTTCCATTCCTCTCCCCGAAACGCAGAGAGGCTTTGATTCCTGCTCCCCAACGCTAGTAGGGAAGGGGTTGGGGGTTAGGTCTGAGAGTAAAGTTGCACACGGCGTTGATTCTACACATAGTAAGATGAAATATTTTCGCCAAGTTTCTTATCTTAGGATCACAACTTAGAGTTGTCACCCCGTTCAGCTCAAAGATGGGAAAAACACCAGGAGTATTACTTGAGTCCTACTATGTCTTTGTTTAATCTAAATACATTTATTGAATTATTACTAGGGATTAGTTTGAGCGCGGCGGCTGGCTTCAGAGTATTTGTACCACTGCTAGCGTTGAGTGTGGCTTCAGTTTTTGGACATTTAGATTTACCGACTGACTTTGATTGGGTGGAAACACCTCAAGCTGTCATTGTCTTTGCAATCGCTTGTTCGCTAGAAATTATCGGTTATTACATTCCTTGGTTGGATCATCTGCTGGATATTGTAGCCACTCCTGCGGCATTTATCGCCGGGACAATCGTAACAGCATCTGTTGCTCCAGAGATGAATCCACTGGTGCAATGGACGTTAGCTTTAGTTGCCGGTGGTGGAACCGCAGGATTAACTCAGGGATTAACGAATATATTGCGGATAAGTTCTACTGGCGTTTCAGGTGGATTAACCAATCCAGTTGTGTCAACTATTGAGTTGCTCATTGCAATCGGACTGTCTGTGCTGGCGCTAGCTTTACCAGTGGTAGCAGGAGTGATTGTGATTGGTTTTCTAATAATAGCTATTCAAAGAATTTGGAATTTCTTCTTGAGTAAACCATCTTCTCAAACTCCCGAAACCGTCTCTCCATCAAGAGAATTGGGGTAAGTAGTTATGGATTTGTTGCCAATCCGGTTGAAGGCATGGGGACTCGACACAACACAACATCACCGCGCTGTAAGTTCATCAGCAAATACTTCGTCGTAAATATCATTCTCAGAACTTACCCAATCCTGATAAGCCTGAGATTCAACAGCAGGATTAACAGATTTTTCGCCATTCTTGAAAGAAAGAGCTAATTCAAGCAATGCTGATAACTGCTCATCATTTAGTTGTTCAATCAGACTTAGAAGTTCTTGACGAATATTCATGGAATTGCCGACTGCTAACTATATTCAATGTATGCCATAAAGCGATCGCCTGTAGGGTTGGTGACGCGTAGGCGTAAACCGTCGTAGACATCGCAATTATAAAGCGATTGTAATCTTAGGGTGTGTTAGCCCGAAAGCATAACGCACCTTTAATACTCGTAAACAGTCTTTTATACTCGTAAACAGTCTTTTATACTCGTGAACGAGTCTTTGATACTCGTGGACGAGTCTTTTATACTCGTGAACGAGTCTTTTATACTCGTGGACGAGTCTTTTATACTCGTGAACGAGCCTTTGATACTCGTGAATGAGTCTTTGATACTCGTGAATGAGTCTTTGATACTCGCGGACGAGTCTTTGATACTCGCGGACGAGTCTTTGATACTCGCGGACGAGTCTTTGATACGCGTGAATGAGCCTTTTATACTCGCGGATGAGTCTTTGATACTCGCGGATGAGTGAATGTTATTTTAAGGGTTGTGATGTCTACGACGGGCTACGCCTAAGCACTCAAATAATTTGACCATTCAAAGCGATCGCACCCAACTAATTGGAATATCAAAGCCGACTTACAGATATTGCCTCTACCCAGATCAATCCTTTTATTTCTTAACTTAACATCAATGGCGAGATGTCCACCCCACAAGAAGTCGTTGAGTATTTTTTTATTTGGAAGTTTCTTGAGAACCGCCATATATTCAAGTTCACTACAAAATTGTACTCAACAGTACCTTTTTTTGTATTGGATATTTTTAATATTCATAAGAGTAGCTTATTAAATAGTGAATATTTTTTCTAATTGTACTTATAGTAGTATTTCTGCCTACTTAAAATTAAATATCAGCATTGCAATGTGCTACATCTAACCTATACATGAACAATTATCCGAAATGCTGCTAGTTTAGTTAGTAGTTTAGGTGAAATGTAATTAAATTAAGGGATAAATTCCTTAAAACCAATATTTAGCCAATATATTTTGTTATCCCTATTCCTGAGTGAACTCGATTAGTTATGCTCCTAGATTTAGAAAGATTTTATCAGGCTTGCAATCCGAGCAGACCTCTAATCATAGGAAATCCCAGCGATCGCAGGTACTATATTGATTTTGCTGCGGTGCGGGGTGGTAAAATCATTGAGGCTTTGCAGCGCACGATCGCTCGAATATCGCCGGATGTACCAACTTGTCAGCTATTTACAGGACATCTCGGCTGTGGAAAATCAACGGAGTTGTTGCGGCTCAAAGCTGAGTTGGAAGTACAGCAATTTCATGTAGTTTACTTTGAGTCTACCCATGTCTTAGAAATGGCAGATGTGGATGTGACTGATATTTTGTTAGCGATCGCAGGCCAGGTGAGTGAAAGCCTAGAAGCAATGAAAATTAGGCTCAAACCTACTTACTTTACCAAGTTATTTGGTGAACTTGTGGATTTTCTGCAAACGCCAATTGATCTTGGGATAGAAGCAGAGTTGTCTGTGGGGATTGCCAAAATTACAGCTAAAACTAAAGAAAGTCCCCAGTTGCGGCGGCGGTTAAGAGATTATCTAGAACCGCGAACAGCAAATATTTTACAGTCAATTAATCAAGAATTGCTAGAACGCGCCAACAAAGAACTGAAAGCCAGGGGTAAAAAAGGACTGGTAGTTATTGTTGATAACTTGGATAGAGTGGCAATTCGACCTTTACCATCGGGGCGATCGCTGCCAGAATACTTATTTATTCAGCGTGGTGAACAGTTACGCAAACTGAATTGTCATGTAGTCTACACTATTCCCCTAGCTCTGACTTTCTCCAACGATAGCGCCGAACTTCAGCATCGGTTGGGGGGAGGAGTTGCACCAAAAATGTTACCGATGATACCTGTACGTCTGCGCTCTGGGGAGATTTTCGCCCAAGGGCTAGCAATGATGCAGCAAATGGTGCTAGCTAGAGCTTTTCCTGACATTCTGCCTAGCGATCGGTTAGGCTTAATTACAGAAGTATTTGATAGTCAAGAAACCTTAGATCGATTGTGCCTGATTAGTGGTGGTCATGTACGCGACTTGCTAGGTTTACTATTTGACTGTCTGCGAGAACAAGATCCACCCTTTGAGCGGGAGTGTGTCGAATTGGTGATTCAAAGACAGCGCGATTACCGAGCTAACGCTATCGACCCTCATGAGTGGGAACTAATCTTTCAGGTGGTGCAACAGCAAAGAGTTAGAGGTGATATCCAATACCACACTCTATTGCGAAGTTTATTTATATTTGAATACCGCGATCATCAGGGAGCCTGGTTTGCCGTCAACCCAGTTTTAGCAGAGACAGAAAAATTCAAATCATGGTTGAAGGACATCCACAAGCAGATATAAGAGCAGCTAACGAGCGTGCTTTGCGGAGTTTGGGGAGAGCAATTGCCCTCTCTAGCGGTCAATTCTCCCTGGTTTTGGTGTGCTGCAATTATCGAGTTTTGCAAGAGCGAATGCTGCAACGACTCGAAGAAATCTCTTCAGGAGTACACCGAATTGAAAAGGTAGTTCTGTCGCATAATGCTAGAAGCCTTTACACAAGTATTCATTTACAACTGCTAACTGAAGATAATCCGCCATCAGCGTTGATGATTTTGGGTTTAGAGTCAGTAGATGGACTTGATGATCTACTTAGGTCTATCAATCATATTCGTGATGAATTTCGCAAACGTCACCCATTTCCGATGATTGTGTGGGTGAATGAGGAAGTGTTGCAAAAGGTTGTGCGTTTAGCACCAGATTTTGCAAGTTGGGCGGCGACACCGATTCGGTTTGAGATGACAACTGAATCATTGTTGCAATTTTTGCAACAGGAAACTGACTCTCTATTTGCTACGGTGTTACCAACCGATGCTGTACAACATCAAGCTCCTCAAATCGCAAAGCATTATTTCACTGTGGAGCAAGTCTGGGAACATAGCTATGAACTCCACTTTGCGATTAGAGAGTTGCACAATCGTGGTATTACCTTAGAGCCAGAACTACACGCTAGTTTAGAATTTGTTTTTGGACTAGATAATTATATTAGCGATCGCATCAATACAGCTTTAAACCATTTTCAGCAAAGTTTACAAGTTTGGCAAAAGTTAGAAGAAAGAGGGAATGGGGGAGCAGGGAGAGATCAGGAAGTATTTTCTTCGCCATCTCCTCCATCTCCCCCATCTTTGCTACTTTTGCGAGAAGGAGTTTTGCTATTTTATATTGGGCTGTGTTATTGCCGTTTGGCAGAGCAAAATCAAACAGAAAACCGTCGCCATTGGTACACAGCTAAATCTTATTTTCAGCAATGCTTGAATATCTTGCAGGTGGCTGGGCGTTCAGATGTAGTTGCTGGATTTATTGGTCAACTTGCAGAGGTTTTGCAATATCTCCAAGAGTGGGAAGAGTTGCAAACTGTTGCTCAAAAGTCTTTGGAGTTACATCAAACTTATGGTAGTCAAATCCAATTAGCTTGTGACTACGGTTTTCTGGCGCAAGTAGCTGTGCAGCAGTCGCGGTGGGTACAGGCGAGTATATTAGCACACGTGTCACTGCTGAAACTAGGTGAGGCGCAAAAGCACAATAACCCTTATAACTGTTTATTTCCATTACTGTTAGGGCAAATTTACTATTTAGTTTTAGCGAAAGCACAGCGAAATTTAGGTGAGTTAGAAGTAGCTCGTGAATATTTAGACAAAGCGACAAAAGAACTACCAGCAGCCTTAGAAAGCAGTGCCCATCAATACGATGCCCATCGTTATATTCGCTTATTGCGGACACTGCGATCGCTCTATTTTGAAGAAGGGCGTTATTTAGAAGCCTATTACATTCGACAAAAACGCCGTTCTGTTGAGCAGCAGTATGGTTTTCGAGCTTTTATCGGTGCAGGGCGTTTGCAACCGCAAAGACAGGTAACAAACCCAGCATTGATGTCATCTTCTGGAAGTAGCAGCGTTGCTTTAGAAATTGCGGCTTCCGGTCGAGAGCGTGATATTAATAACTTAATTGGCAGAATTAGCCGCGCTGATCAAAAATTGACGGTGATTCACGGTCAATCAGGGGTAGGTAAGAGTTCTATTGTAACTGCGGGTTTAGTTCCAGCACTGCAAAACCGAGCCATTGGTGATCAAATAGCTATACCTGTGGTGCTGCAAGTTTACACCGATTGGGCGCGGGAATTAGGGAAATCTTTAGATGAGGCGATGTCTAGTGACGCATCCCTTGCCATATATGCTGACATCATGGCAGAAGCAACCATTGAATCGGAAGCTGTACTTTACTCTGTCACACCTATTACCATCCTCAGAATTTTACAGCAACTAAAAGAAAATGCTGATAACCATCTGATCACAGTTTTAATTTTTGATCAATTTGAAGAATTTTTCTTTGGTTATAGCGATCGCAATCAAAAGCAAGAATTTGATAAATTTATTAGCGACTGCCTGAATATCCCCTTTGTCAAAGTTATCTTTACTTTGCGAGAAGATTATTTACACCGATTATTAGATTTTAAACATATTTCAGCATTAGAAGCGATTAATAATAATATTCTCGACAAGCATATTCGCTACCAGTTAAATAACTTTTCACCAGAATATGCCAAAGCAATTATCCAAAAATTGACAGAGCGATCGCAGTTTAATTTAGAGCCTGCTTTAATTGATGCCTTAATCGAAGATTTATCAACAGCATTTGGAGAAGTCCGTCCCATTGAATTGCAAGTTGTGGGAGCGCAAATTCAAGATGAGCGAATTACTACACTAGTAGAATATCAGCCATATAGACCCAACAAACTTATCGAGCGATATCTTAAGGAACTGATTAAAGACTGCGGCCCAGAAAATGAACGAGCCGCGTTACTCGTCTTATACTTATTAACAGATGAAAGTAACAACCGACCTTTTAAAACTCGTGCTGAGTTAGCGGTGCAGCTAGCAGAGTTAGAAGATGCTAGTAAATTAGAGTTAGTATTAGAGATTTTAGTTAGCTCCGGTTTAGTAGTACTATTTCCTGATGTACCAGAACGCTATCAACTGATTCACGATTATTTAGTAGACTTGATTCGCTACCTGCAACAACAAGAATCGAGCTTACAGGTACAACTTAACGAACTACGCTACAAAGTAGAACAGAGTCAAGCTGAGATTGAACGGCTTAAGAGTGAACTTAGCCAAAATGAGCAGCGATCGCAATTGGTAGATCCTCATCCCCAACAGGGTTTGGATTTATTAACAGAATTGCGAGAGTTACACAAACGTGAAGAATTGAGTCAGTTAGAAATTGAGCAATTACGAGTTGAACTCAAAGAAAAAGAATTAACAGCTAAACTTGCAGAAAGTCAAAAGAAACAAAGGCTTAGTGAAGCTCAATTAAATCGTTCCTTAAAAATTGCCCTGACTGCTTGTGTTCTAGCCATATTGGGATTAAGTGTTTCCATCGTGACAGCAGTAGATAGTGAAATTAAAACCCTCAGCGCATCTAGTGAAGCCTTATTTGCATCGCAAAAAGGTATTGATGCTTTAAAAGAAGGTTTAAAAGCAGGGAGAAAATTACAACAAACAGTTTGGGTAGATTCCAATACCAGAGAGCAAGTACAGACGGCACTATATCAAGCAGTTTCAGGGTTAAGAGAATATAACCGCTTGGACGGGCATATATCTGGGGTAAATAGTGTTACATTTAGCCTCGATGGCTCTTTAATTGCCTCAGCCAGTGCTGATACTACAATCAAACTCTGGCATCTTGATGGTAGCTTAGTCAACACATTATCTGGGCATGAAGATGTAGTTAATAACGTCAGTTTCAGCCCAGATAGTCAAATCATTGCTTCCGCCAGTCAAGATAAAACGGTGAAACTTTGGAGCCGAGAAGGTCAACTGCTTGCTACTCTATTAGGGCATCAGGGTGTAGTGAATAGTGTCAGTTTCAGCCCAGATGGTCAGATTATTGCCTCGGCGAGTACAGACAAAACAGTAAAACTGTGGAATCGTGATGGTAAGCTGCTCAAAACCTTGCTCTTACATGATGGTGCAGTCTTAAGTGTCACTTGGTCAACCGATGGACAGACCATTGCTTCCGGGAGTGCTGACAAAACGGTGAAATTGTGGAATCGAGATGGCCAACTGCTTAAAACCTTGCAGGGTCATGATGATGCAGTCTTAAGTGTCGCTTGGTCGCCCAATGCTAAAACTATTGCTTCAGCTAGTTTAGACCAGACAATCAAACTGTGGAATCTGGAGGGTAAACCACTGCGAACTTTATCGGGGCATAGTGCTGGAGTTACCAGCGTCAGCTTTAGCCGTGATGGTAACATGATCGCTTCCGCAAGTACCGACGAGACAATCAAACTTTGGAGTTTTGAAGGTGTGTTGCTCGGAACCCTCAAGGGACATAATAATTGGGTTAATAGCGTTAGTTTCAGCCCAGACGATCGCACCCTGGCTTCTGCAAGTCGGGATAAAACTATTAAACTTTGGCATTTGGACGGTGTGTTACTGCGAAAGCCCAAAGCCGATAACAATGACTGGGTAACTAGCATCAGTTTTAGCCCAGATGATCGCACCTTGGCAGCAGCAAATCGAGACAAAACTGTAAAACTTTTCAGTCGAGACGGTAAATTACTGCGTACATTCACGGGGCATGAAGGTCAAGTTTGGGGCGTTAGTTTCAGTCCAGATGGTCAAGTAATTGCCTCGGCTAGTAAAGATAAAACGGTGAAGCTTTGGAGTGGTGACGGTAAACTAATCAATACCTTACAAGGCCATACTAGTACCGTCCTGAGTGTAGCCTGGTCGCCTAATAGTCAAGTAATTGCTTCGGCTAGTAAAGATAAAACAGTAAAGCTTTGGAGCCGAGACGGTAAACTGCTCAACACCTTGCAAGGGCATGAAGATGCAGTGAATTGGGTAAGTTTTAGCCCAGATGGTAAGTTGCTAGCCTCAGCCAGTGATGACAAAACTGTGAAAATCTGGATAGAGGGTAAATTACTATACAGCTTAAATGGTCATAGCCGCCGAGTAAATGGGGTTGCTTGGTCACCTGATGGTCAGGCGATCGCTTCAGCTAGTATTGATAGCACGATAAAGATTTGGAACCGGGACGGCCATTTGCTAAATAATCTTACAGGTGATGGTGATAGTTTCATCAGTGTAAGTTTTAGCCCTGATGGTAAAACTTTGGCAGCTAGCAGTGATGACAAAGTGAGAATTTGGAACCGAGAAGGAACGTTACTGATTGCTTTGAAAGGTGATAAGCAAGAGTTAACCAGCGTCAGTTTCAGTAATGACGGCAAGACTCTGGCTGCGGGTAGTGGTAATGGCACAGTAATTTTCCAGAATTTGGCAGATATCGAACTGGAAAAATTACTGGCACGGGGTTGCAATTTGCTACATGATTATTTGCAGACTAATCAGAAGGTCATGAAGGGCGATAGCACAGCGTTAGCGAGTCCGCGAGCGTCTAGCTTCGCCAACGCCAGAGGCGATCGCGCCTTGTGTTCTAGTAGATAATAGATAATAGCGTAATGGGATTGATAGCAAGTTGGTCTTGATGGGCATAAGTTGTCAGTTGAAGTAGACTATGCTGCTTCTGGTGGCATTCGGTTCATTGGCTCTCCCAAGCAGCCAACCATTACAATCTACCAACTTGAAGGTGCAGAGTATTTACCCGCAAAGGTGTTTCGAGGGCAGGGTCGAATTGATTCTAGATTGTTTCCGAACATTCCCTTAACGGCTGAACAGATTTTTGCTATGAGTCGCTGATTAGCATCGCTAAACTACCCACCGCCAGGCATTTGGTCGGACTGGTGCTAAGATAAATATGCCGATTCACTCGCGCCAAAGTTCAATGACTATTGCCAAACTGTCCGAACTAGGCATTACTCATCTTCCCGACCATACTGAGTTACCAGAGTCAGATGGAAACTTTGTGAAAAATTTTCAAGAACACCCGCAAAGCATACTTCTAACTGACTCAGTTCAAGGTATATTACAACAAATTCACCCAGATAATCAGTATTGTATTGGTCAAGATTGTGGCATTTACTGGCGTTTAACCGAACCACCTGAACGCGGTGCTGAAGCACCCGATTGGTTTTACGTCCCGAATGTTGCACCTATGTTAAATGGTCAGTTTCGACATTCGTATGTGTTGTGGCAAGAATATGTTGCTCCCCTAATTGTACTGTAATTCGCTTCTGGCAATGGTTCAGAAGAAAGAGATAATACTCCAATGACTGGTAAATTTTGGGTATACGAGCAAGCAATCCGCGTACCTTTTTATGGCATTTACGAATTTAGCAAAGCCACAGTTGAGGTTTATCACTTAGTTAATGGTAGGTATCAGCAACTCACAGCTAACGAACGTGGACACTATGAGATTTCTTTGATGGGTGTCGAATTGGGTATTTGGGAAGGACAGTATGGAAATACTACAGCGCCTTGGTTGCGTTGGTGGGATACACAAGGAAATTTATTACTAACTGGTGAGGAAAAATCGTAGTTATTAGCACCTCAATTAGAACAAGAGCAAGAAAAATCCCAGTTATTAACATCCCAATTAGAACAAGAACAGCAAAAAGCCCAGCGTTTAGCAGAACGCTTGAGACAACTTGGAATAAACCCCGATTGAGAAAAAGCCAGAATTAGCAATTAGATTAATAGACCTGACATTAAGCCGTGGTTATCAACCAGGAATAGTAATTGTTGATGCTGGATATGGCAACAACACATCTTTCTTATTAAATTTAGAAAATCGTCAACTCAAGTATTTAGGAGGATTAGCTAAAAATCGCAAAGTCATTGTTAATGATACAAATACTATTCAACCAGATTTAGGCTATGAATTTGGAAGATGGACAGCCGAGAGATTAGCAACATATTTAACAGAGCAAACAGGGATTGATTTAAGTAGCTCTCAAGTGAGGAGGATATTAAAACGAAAAAAGTATAGTTATATTTGGGCTAAATATGATTTAGAAAATAAACAAAATCCCCAAGAAAGAGCCAAGTTTAAAGAAAAGCTTGGCTTTTTATTTATCAATAGCACGAGAGCAGCCGGAGCGTTTGCAGGTGTGGTTTTGGGACGAGAGTGGTTTTAGTCTACGTGTGATTCGACGCAAGAATTGGGTATCCGCTCAATAAATCGGGGTAGTGCAAAAAATAAAAAGTAGATAGATGCACATAGCGCCGTAGAATATATCACATGGCGCAAAAGCAATCTCCAGAAAAACAAGTAGAGGCATTATTGCAAACC
>NZ_JACJTR010000003.1 GCF_014698795.1 Nostoc sp. FACHB-892 | reverse complement strand
GGTTTGCAATAATGCCTCTACTTGTTTTTCTGGAGATTGCTTTTGCGCCATGTGATATATTCTACGGCGCTATGTGCATCTATCTACTTTTTATTTTTTGCACTACCCCGATTTATTGAGCGGATACCAGTGATTCATTTTCTAACTACTTATCTTTAGAAGCTCTTACAGAAGTAGAACAGCAGGAACTTCTGCAAATTAGAAATGACTTTCGACGCTACCTTACAGCAGGCAAAGTTTCTGAAGGTCAGGTAAAGTTCCTTGCAGCTGCTCCTTTACTAAGATTAGCTGGTTTTTATCGCTATCCTATCGAGATTCTTTTGGAGGAGAATATTGCTGATATTGAAGTTGAAGATGAAGATATCAGAATCAAAGGAAGATTTGATATTTTAGCTATTAGTAAAGCTAAACATACAAAACCTCAAACATATTTTTGGGTACTGTTAATTGAATCTAAAAATAGTCAGATTGATATATCAACTGGTTTATCTCAGCTACTCACATACTCTTATAAAAATTTAGATAATCAAAAATCAGTTTGGGGATTAACGACTAATGGGAGAAGTTACCAATTTGTCTATATAGAACAAGGGAATCCCCCGATTTATTACCTTTTACCAGAACTAAATTTAATGGAAAGTGAGCGTTCAAGTCAGTTGCTACAAGTTTTAAAAGCAATTTGTCAGCTTTGAAAGCCACAACAAGAAGACGTTTTTTGCGATTGTGCCAGGTAACGGAAACGTAGAAACCGCAATACTTCGTGCTAAATGACTTGTTTGTGAATCTTCACAATTTCCTGTAAGCCTTATATGTTACAGTTTACAAGTCTCGACGCGAGAAAAGAGAACCCCCACCACATAAACACCCAAATGTAACTTATAACCCCACCAACCCCAACCTGTAGGCGCAGAACCTGTAAGCGCAACCACGGGTGTAATACCAGGCAAATGTCCCTGCGGTGTCACTTCAGGTCTGAAGGTCAGGTCTGAGTAAGATAGCCACTCTCCTTTTCGCCATCCGACGCGATCGCCAAACTTGTCGTAGTCTTTTCCAACGCTTTCCCAGATTTGCTTTTGCACACTAAACCCAAAGTGTCCATTGCTGTATTTTACCCACAGTTGGTCAATGGTGCGTAAGTCAGCGCAAGGAAAATTATTAATAGATTCAGAATCTAGCCAGCCTTCTTTGCTTCTGCCAGTGGCTTTGAGCATAACAGCCAAAGTTTCTTCATCCGCTTCTTTCCACTGTCTAGCTTTAAGTAAATCGCGCAACCACGTATAGTCTATGCTTTTCTCAGACGGGAGATTATCAGTCTCCTGTATTGGCTTTGCAGTGGTTGTTTGAGTAGGTTGCTGTTTTTTTTGCAATCGCTTGGCTTCTTCTTCTAGTATGCTCTTAGCTATCTGTCGTCCTTTTTCCTGGTTTTGCTTTTGGTCTTCTGCTTCCTTATCGATGAGGGCTACATCTTCATCTTTAAGCTTTAGGTATTGCTGTAATTTTTTCAAATCCGCTTTAGCTTTTTCCCCTAACGGATATCCTTGTTCATCTACTAACTCGGTAAAGATTTGCTTGTATTGATCCAGATTTTCTCTGTATTTACCATAAGGTTCTAATACTTTATCTAGAACTGTACGGGCTTCTTCATCAGTTAATCCTAGCTGTTCTTGTAAATGCTTCAATATTTTGGATTCCACTAAAGAAATCTCGCCATCATCTGCAAATTCTTCAACCTTCTGGCGATACTCAGCTATGGCAGTTTCCTTTGTTGCCAGTGTCAGTTTCTGTTGACGCTCACTTTTCAGTTGCCAAGCAGCAGCCCTAATTCCCTGAGCTACGTTTGTGAATGCATCGTCTCGATTAGTCCAAGAGGTAACAGGTTCGGCATTCTTGGGCAAAAATTGCAGTTTAGCAAAGGGTGTATGACTCCAATCAACCCTTCGCAGAATAATCGGGATGACACAAGCTTTTCCTGTATTGTGATGTTCTATTGCTGTGGTGACTTCAATCTCCCAGCAATAATTAGAAGCGATAAAGTCTGAACTGACGAGTAACAGAATGATATCGGCGGTATTTAAATTCTCATTAATTTGGTAATCCCACTCCTCTCCAGGTAATATCTTGCGATCGTCCCAGCTTGAAATTACACCTTGCCGTCTCAAAGTACTTAGATGATTAGCTAGTTCATCCTTTAGAGATTCGTCTTTGTGAGAGTAGGATAAGAAAAGCTTTAAGGGTTCCTCTGGCATTTTTGGTCTAAGGAGTAGGATAAATCACGCTTTAAGCAAATTATAGTGTTTTTACCTGATTTGCTTGAGAACTAACACCTTAAGCCCGATCGCAATACACTGCACCAAAACTATGATCAGCATTAATCTCAATCACTAGATCAACCACTGTCGGATCTTTTACCAACGGTTTGATGAATAATTCCGGGTGGAGCGATCGCCAAAAATAATTGACAAATTGCTCTATCTCTGCATTGCTCATTCCCAATTTACCCGCAGCAATCATCTGTTGTTCTGCCTGTTTTCGCCACTCCAAAGAACAGCGATAATCGATGGGATACAACACAATTAAACTGTCTAATCGCTCCCACAGTGGTAAATAATCGTGGAGGCGAAGATTCATATCACGGGCAAATGCTCTATCTTCATCTGTGAGAATTGGCGGTGGTGCAGTATCAAATACATCTGCGTTAATTGGCCGCACACCCACAAACCAACCTTCAAATAGCACAATATCTACACCTGTTACCATTTCTGGAGTGGTGCGATCGCCAGCACCTCCAAAAGCAGATTTATCAAAACGGGGAACCATCACCGAACTTTGCAACTGGCGGATTCGATCTAGTACATTTAAACCTAAATCTACATCGTGGGTTCCTGGTGGGCCGCGCCAAATCAAGCGGGGATCTTGTTGTGTTAAAACCAAGCGATCGCTGTAAGTTTTATATAAGTCATCCAAAGACAAACTCACACTCCGGTATCCCAACTGATCGAGAATCAAGCTGAGAACCTTAGACATTGTAGTTTTACCAGTGCCTTGTCCTCCCAATATTCCTTGAATCAGAGGGCGGTTTAACTGTTGGCGCTGCGATGCTAACTTGATTCCCAACGGCAGCCACAAGTCCCACAACACCTGTAACATTTCCTTGGGTTCGATTTGGAGAGTAGTTTGGCAAAATTGACTAAAAGCTGGGAGAACAGATTTTAGTAAATGCGATCGCCTTTCGATTACTTCATCAACATTGTCGGGCGTGATCCCAAAAGCTTTTGCCCTTAACCTATCTGCCAATGCTGCTTCTTTTGCTTGCTGTTGCCAAGTTTCCCCCAGCCCACCGTTTACTAAAATTTCGCCCAGCCACCAACTCATAATTTACTCCTCCCTGCCCCCTGCCTCTTCTCACGATCCCAGCTTAAAGGCTTCGAGAAACAGGCCGTAAATGAAACCAACTTTGAGCAGATTTAGTGATTCTACGAAGAGCGATCGCTTTGCGAAAAAGGTCTGGCTGTAAAATATCCTACTAGTCACTTCCGTCAATACTACTAAAAAACCAGCGACAAAAATATCTAATTCTGCCCGTTGACCGGCTGTAGTGGACATTACGTTTGCTAGAAAAAAACCGAACAAAAAACTCATGATCAGCAACGATAGCCGCCGCCAAGGATTTAAAAACCATTGCCCCAAGCGTGTAGCAATGGAATCGAATAAGTTATTGAGACGAGTGTTTTGCATTACAAGGGCTTCTGGGAAAAAGTCAAGATATCTTAAAATATCTCTTATATTAAGGAGGATACTGGTTTTATCATCAGGTTGTTTGTTAATATTGTAAATATATACTGGATGTCCAGTGTTTATTTAAATTTGCCAATTTTATCATCTTCAGGGAAGTACAGTTTCTTGGAGAATATTTGGAAGCTATAAATATTTAGTTTGATCCCCCGAAGGTAGCCTTCAAAAGTGGGAAAGTGGCTCAAATATCCTTTTTTTGAGGGTAAGCAGTTCCTTGAGGTGGTTCAGCAAGAGCTAACGGGAAACCCTTCTTCTTTGCCTGGATTCACCGTGCTGCCTTCCCATTGTGCGGATTTACGATAATCTTCAAAGGCTTTCCAAACATTCTTGTAAGGTGGCTTTTAATAGTAGGAGATAAAGTATAGCACTTAGATTTATCTAAAGTTTGGCAAAGTACGCCTTGTTGAGTCCGTTAGCGGTTTCAGGAAAGTTTAATTTTTTTATCCAAATGAATTGGCTAGTTCGCTATCTAATTTTCTTGTTTTTATCCAAGTCTAGCGTCAAGACAAAAAGCAATGGGTGTCTGTACCCCTTGTTTGTCAAATATCAAAGAGATAATTTCTTCCAAATATTTTCTAATCAAAATGATACTTGTAATATATTGGTATGCCCAATTGTAGGAAAGTCTATATTAAGCTACTTTCTATGATTGCTTTTTGTGATAATAGGCTACTATTTGGTCAAGCCTAAACAAAATATTTATTTCTAATAACTATCAATATGAAATCTTCGTTATATCGTAACCTTGGTGTTACAGCTTCTTGCTTGGGACTGCTTGTTGCTCTAGTAGCATACTTTGGAGTGAGCGTATCTTTTGAGTCCACAAACTCAGATACATCTTCACAACTACCAGCTGAAACTACCCAGTGGGAAACAACTTCCTCTACACCCGTTTCACCTGAAAAAGGTATTTCCGTTAGTCTATCTACTCCAACAACTACCCCAACTAATCAAGTAGACCATAGCATTAAAGAGAACACTTATCCTGTCTTGGCAGAGCGTGATAAATCAGCAAGCATTGCCAAAGATCAAGGAACTTTACGAATGAGCAATCAAACAAATCAGCCTGTACGGTTGGCCCTACTGGCACGACAGTCGGTAGCAAAAGGCTCTGATACTAAACAAGCTAACTATGATGTACCGGCACATTGGGATTTTGCTCCCCAAGAAGGTAGTGACAAAGGACTAATTCTATCCCTACCTAAGAACAATTTAAAGCTGGAGAAGGGAGATATTTTAATTGCTTTTGCACAAGATGGTTCCCGTCGTTACTGGGGCCCCTATGTTGTCGGCGAAACTCAATTACCTAAATGGAATTCCCAAAATAAAGAATGGCAATTAGTACTGAGTCCATAGTTCATATTTAAGTCAATTCAGTTATTATCAGCAATACAAGTTTAAGAAATTATCCAAACAAAAAAATTAACTCCAGACTTAGAAAAGGAAATCCAAACTTTGCTGAAGTCGAAAGCTTTAAAATCTAGTAAATTTAAAGCTTTAGTTTACTTAAATTAACTTTGAATATAAAAAATTGCCCCGCACTTACAGAAGCTAAGTGTGGGGATATTTCACTAGACTGATTTTACATAACGTTAACCGGCAACAGGAGCAATTTCTCGATGCTAATACCACAAGGCGGAAGTCAAAAGTCAAAAGTCATGAATACAGCGTAGGCGTTTCGTTCTTCTTTTGGTATGAAGTACAACGGAATCTGTTCACTTTAGTTGTACGTGAGCATATTTTTGGTAATCTTAATAGTGATGGCATTATATAAACTACATAAATAATGGTTTTTGTCAATGCGTAAGCTCTAGTAATTAAACGAACATAATATGAGTATAAGAAAATTGTTGAATTTGAGCCTTGTAAGAACAAAAGATAGATAACTAACGACTATTGATTATTGATTAGTGATTGTTGACTATTGACTAATGAGCATGAAATTGAGTGTTAAGCACACTGTTGATCAGTGGTTCAACAAAATAGCAAAGAATCCAGCCCTTGGTGTAACTGTGTCGATTTTGTGGTTGATAGTGATTGGCTGGATAGCTTTTGGGTGGAATTTGGGCAACACTGGCTTAATTGATGAGACAGAGCCGTTGTTTGCCGAAGCTTCGCGCCAGATGTTCGTCACAGGTGATTGGATTACCCCATTTTTCAATGGTGACACTCGTTTCGATAAACCTGCTTTAATTTACTGGTGTCAAGCGATCGCTTATGCAATTATTGGGGTGAATGAGTGGGCAGTACGACTTCCTTCTGCGATCGCAGCATTCGCCTTAGTTTGTTTAGCTTTTTATACCGTACAGTGGTATTTCGCTAGACAAGACGAATTAGAGCAAGTTTCACGTCCTACTCGCCGCTATTTAACATCTTTTATCGCAGCAGCGCTCATGGCACTCAATGGCGAAACCATTATTTGGGCGAGAATAGGTGTCTCTGATATGCTGCTCACCGGATGTATGGCATCAGCTTTGTTATGTTTCTTTCTAGGATATGCAGGGAAGGAAGGGAGCAGGGGGAAGGGAGCAGGGGGAGAAGAATTAATAACCAATGGCCAATCCCCAATGCCCCATGCCCCATTCCCTAATAAGTGGTATATAGCTTGTTACGTGCTGATTGCTGGCGCAATTTTGAGTAAAGGGCCAGTGGGAATTGTCTTGCCAGGGCTAATTGTTGCCGCTTTTTTGCTTTATGTGGGAAAGTTTCGAGAGGTGTTGCGGGAAATGCGCCTTCTCGTGGGTATGCTGATAATTTTAGGTTTATCAGTGCCGTGGTTTGCTTTAGTAATTTGGCGCAATGGCTGGAATTATATTAATGCCTTTTTTGGTTATCACAACCTGGAACGCTTTACAGAAGTAGTTAATGGTCATTCAGCACCTTGGTATTTTTACTTTTTAGTGGTGCTGTTGGGGTTTGCACCATACTCAGTGTATTTACCAATCTCTATAGTAAGGCTAAAGTTTTGGCAGCGATCGCACTGGCGATCGCTTGAACGTTTTCAGCAGTTCGGTTTATTCGCCTGGTTCTGGTTTGCTAGCATCTTTGTTTTTTTCAGCATTGCTGTTACCAAACTCCCTAGCTATGTATTGCCTTTAATGCCAGCAGCAGCCATCCTAGTAGCCCTGTTGTGGAGCGACTTTTTCCAGGATACACAGGCTAGGCAAACAACTCCTGTTTCCTCCTCTCCCCTTGTCTCTGCCTCTAGCACTCCTCCCATTTCCCCCTCTTTTCTGAGAGTTAGTGGTTGGGTGAATGTAGTGTTTTTATCAGTTCTGGCAACAGCACTGTTTAACATAACCCACATCTTAGGTACTGATCCAGCTATAAGTAACTTCCACGAACTAATTCAACAATCTGGTTTACCAGTAATAGCCGGCGTAATGTGGCTGGTTTGTGCCGTTTTAGTTGCGGGTTTATTACTAAGCCACCGATGGAACTACATTATCGGTATTAATTTAATAGGGTTTGTGGCGTTTTTAATTTTTGTCTTAACTCCTGCTTCGTTCTTTATTGATCGAGAACGTCAATTACCATTAAGAGAATTGTCTGCGGTCATTTTAGAAGCAAAACAACCAAATGAAGAATTGCTCATGCTTGGCTTCAAAAAGCCTAGTGTGGTATTTTACAGCCGCATTCACGTAAATTATTTAAGATTTCCCCAAGAGGCTATAGAGCATATTCAAAACCAAGCTGCTAAGGGATTACAACCTCCATCTCTGCTGCTATTGGCTGAACAGAAAAAGTTTTTACAAATGGACTTACAGCCAGATGATTACAAGAGTTTATCGACCAAGGGGGCTTATAGCTTGGTTCGAGTTCCTTTTAAGAAAAAGAAAAATCAAAAGATAGACATATCATAAATAGTCATTAGTCATTGGTCATGGGTCATTGGTTATTCACAAAAAACAAAGGACTAATGACTAATGACCTGATTAACATTTGTCATTGTAACCGTTGACAGCTAAAGCATTATTGATCTGGTTTAATAGGTCTTCCATTGATATTGATCGCGGTAATATTTGGGTAGCGATCGCACCAACAATACTTTCTATAGATTCCAAACCATTCTTCTTCTGCTTGTCAATTTCCCTGTAAGCTACTCCAGGTTGAAAACTGGTTTCTAGGCGATTTAATCGCTGATTCAGTACCAAAATTGGTGGTAATTTATCAGGCGAATCTCCTAATGTTTTCAGTGCTTTTAGCACGTCTTTATGGATAGCGGATTCTCCTAAACAAATTAGCAGTAAGTCAACGCTTTGGTGGCGAATTTGTTGTAACACTTCTGCCCAACAGGGACTCATCGCCGCTTTGAAGCCTGCTGTTTGTAGGTACTGAATTAAAGCTTGGAACCACTCAGACCCCCGTTCAGCAGTTTCACTACTAATTGAGCAATTTTTTGCTGTTCGATAACCTTTAACTTGCTTGCGTCTTACCTGTGGTAAATCACGCAGCATTGTCAAATCCACTACCAAGATGTTAGGAGGGCAGCAAATACCAGAAGCAATTTCCAGTACTGATAATAAAGCATCTGTTTTCTCAGTGCGATTGCTATTGTCTTTGGTAAATGGTGTTAAGTAAGGAAATACAGATAACCCTGGTATTTTAGAAGCTATTAGCGTAGTAGCAACATCACAAGTAACAAGTGGTAGAGCCGCCAAACGTGGGTGTTGAATTAGTTGTTGCAGATAAATTTGGGCGGTGGTACTTTCAACATCTAGCAAAATGACATCAAATTGCCATACCCGCGCCAAAAGTTCTGCTTGATCTAAGTCATCTACTTCAATCACTCGGTGTTCTCGAAGTGAGGGGTGGGGATTGACCGATTCCAATTGGGGATTCACCAACCTAAGAATTCGCAGTGGGGTTTTAGTCGGGGTAATTGCGCTATTGTCTAACCCTTGCTGCAAAAGTGCTTGTGCAGTACATAATTTTTCTAAAACTGGTGCTAAAACCTGATGCTCTACTGGCAAACTTAAGAAACCATCGGCTCGGTTAGCAAATGCTTGCTCCTTTTCTGCTCCCGTTGCGGTCACAATTACAGATATATGACGGGTTGCGGTGTCAGATTTTAGTAAAGTCAGCACATCCCAGCCTGATAGTAGAGGTAGCAACGGATTCAAAAATATCGCGATTGGTTGCAAGCGCCGAGCTTTTTCGACTGCTTCTGTCCCCGATCGCGCAATCACTACCCGATATCCTAAACCTTTGAGTTTTTCGGTCAAGTCTTCAATATATCGGGCTACTGCCTCGACTACTAAAACCAACCGTTGCGAACTGGCGGGATGATGCTGTGTGGATGTATTAACCTGCTGACGAGCTGCTACGGGGTTTTCTCGTGTCTGTTGGTATCGTGTCTCTTCCTCTTCTCTGATGCCCATATCTGGTTCAGAAAAGCCTGTTTTTGGGGGACTGGGTGGCAGAAGTAGTGTAAACTGGCTACCTTTTCCTTCACGAGATAAGAAACTGACATCTCCTCCGTGGAGACGGGCTAGGGCCCGAGTTAATACCAGCCCCAAACCAGTGCCTTCAAATTGGCGGGTGAGGGGATTTTCCAATTGTTGGAATTTTTGAAAGATTAAGTGCTGCTGATGTTCAGGAATACCAATGCCTGTATCCCAAACCGTAAAGGCAATCCATCCTTCCCAACGGCTCACCCGCAGCCCGATTTCGCCAGATATTTCGGTGAATTTAAAGGCGTTGGAAAGTAGGTGTACTAGCATCTGACGTAAGCGCAATTCATCTGCCACTATCTGGTCTAAACCTAGTTCAATTGAAAGGCAGAATTCGGGAGCAGATGAACGAGCATTTTGTTGAGTTTGGGATGTTGTTTTAGGAGTTTGAGTGTGGATGGCTTTGGCTTCTGATAGGGCGCGATCGCACACAGCACTAATTTTGACTGGCGTTAGCGTCAAATCCATTTGTCCCGTTTCCATACGGGTCAAATCTAAAATGTCATTGACCACACTCATCAAGTGACGACCACTTTGATGAATCAGTCCCGCATAACGCGCTTGACGCTCGTTAAGTTCTCCCAACTGCTGATCCACAAGCAAGCGCGATAGTCCTAAAACGGCAGTTAGGGGAGTTTTGAGTTCATGACTAATACAAGCTAAAAACTCATCTTTGAGCCGATTGAGTTGAATTAAATCAGCATTCTTTGCTGCTAATTCTTTGCAAAGCTGCTGTTGTTCAGTGACATCAGTAGCTAAGACCAACCACAAATCATCGCTGAGTGCAGCCTTATCTTCAGCACTCATGGTTTGAAGCTCAGGACTGTCTAATGGAATTTTGGCAAACTGCCAGATTCGCTCCTGACCATTTTGCACTTCGACAACGCAAGTACAAGTACCTACTTGACTATCCAGATAGCACCGGCTGTATACAGCATCTGCTGATGCTTCTTGCTGGATCAGTTCTTGTTCACTACCATGCTCATTTTCCCCACCATTGGGATAAACCTTGATTGCTCGTTGAGTGACATATTCTGGTTTTTCAGAGAGCTTAGGGGCAAGTATTGCCTCCACCTGTTGCCTAACTCCTTCTGGATCTTTCAAGGTTCCTAATTGCTGCCACCAAGCGGGATTTCGTGCTACCACCTCGCCAGTACTCGTTTGCAACATCAAAGGCCAAGGCAGTCTTTCTAGCAACTGTACCAACGGCTGGTGTCCCAATGACTTAGGTTCTGGCGGCTGTACACCAGCATCATACTCATGGCAATGCTCACCAGATGACCTCTGTCCGGCTGAACTTAGTGACCCAGCCATGCGTTCCTTAGCCAACAATCGCAACAGGCGTGAACTATCCAGCAGCCCTAAATATTGACCATCAGAGTCAATCAGCGCCCAATCTAATTTCTGGTGTTTTTCGACTTGTGGATAACGCCAGTGCAAGCTTAATTGCTCTACACGCTCAGAAGCTGATATTGTCTGTATTGGCTCAATTAGACCTTGACCCCAGGTAGAGATTGATTGGTGTAAATTTAAATTTTTATCGTCACTATGTGTTAATAATTTTTGGATTAAACGGGCAGAATACAGCAATCCTATAGGGCAGTGGTGTTGATTCACTACTACCAAGCGATCGCACTGCTCTTGCTCAAAAATCTCTAACACCACTGCCAGAGAACTTGTTTGGGGGCAGCTAGGTACGGTTGCCTGAAAGTTATAAAGCGGGTAATCTAGCATTAACATAGGGCTTTGGGGGTCATTCTTCCTGTGGAACCCTCCGGCATTTCCATCTGCCAACTGTTGATGGTCTTTTCGCCTGAAGTCATATCCTCTAAGAAGACTCATATAAGCAACTTTGGTTATTTCAACGCCATTAAAACAACGGGATTTCCCCTCACGGACACTTGCTTGCGGACGAGTGCATTTTTCACGAGGCGACGTTTCTAATTTCTAGCAACTAGCCTCCCCAGTGTCTTACTGGTATTTAAACTCCTCATCGATAGCGACAGCTAAAACAATTATGGCCCCAAAGAATCGCTTTAGAACCTTGAGGAATTATAATGATTTAGAATAGGACAATCCTTTAAGTTCGTTTAAGTATCTTATCAAGGAGCAAAAGAAAGAAATCTATCTATACAAATAGATAGATATGTAAATCATCAATTCTATACTGTGTCTTGCTATGCCGACAGATACCCCATCATCAAAAACCTACTAAGTCTTATTACTCAGTTGCTGCACTAGGTTGTTGAGTGGCTAGCACTATCTGCTAAACATAGAGCGTTATTTTGGGGTGGAATTACCAGTTTACTGCACATTTAGTATTCCCTTAGAAGCGTTAGCCAAACTTATCAGCACACGTTTCTTGGTCAGGGCGATCAAGGAGATAGATTCAAGAATAAATGTTATTACCGATATTGATTCTGCAACCTGATGTTAATAAATCTTTAAATAATCCAGTAGGCTTAGACAACCAAAAAAGTTTGAGCACGTGGGCGTGGAAACTTATTGACAGGATTATTGCCCAATTTTGCTATTTACCTGCTGCTGCAACTACCTCTGGAAAAATCAACTATTTACCAAATTGGCTACAACAAAATTCAAATAAGGTATGCACTGACAAGTACATCTACCTGTTCGCCAGTAACACCCAAAAAAGTCAACAGCATTTTCAGGAGATGACTCCATCAGAAAGGCAAGGATTATTAAGACAACTCAAATTAGATTACAGTTTGATTCTTATAGATTATTTTACCACAGATAAAACGCTCAAAGAAAAAATTGATAAATTTATCAATACTATATTTTATGGTAATATTCCTGTGCCCCAAATCATCGAAATTCACATGGAGGTAATCGAAGAATTTTCTAAACAGCTAAAATTAGAAGGAAGGAGCAATGAAACGTTACTTGATTACCGTCTAACGTTGATAGATATCCTAGCTCACCTGTGTGAACTCTATAGGAGTTCGATTTATAAATAAATTAAACTTATAGATGTTCAACTTGAAACAAGCTACCTCTATTAGTCAAAAAAGAGGGAAAGGGGCACAAAACTTGGAGCAAGGGGAAAACACTATAAATAAACGTAGCTGCTCTCAAACAAGGACGTATTTTTTCTCGTGCCAAGACCTGAAATAAATATTTTATTTTTGAGCGTAAATCAGTTTAGTTGCTCTGAAACCCTTGAATGCAGGGAAATTTCAGAAGCTTTCTCTCCTGCTACTCTGCCTCTTCGGTTACTCACAATGTGCGAACAAATATTGTATTTATATTCTCATTACTAGTTTGTAAGTGTATGAATAAAGCCAGAAAAACCTACGTTCTCAAGCTTTACGTAGCAGGTAATACTCCTAATTCAGTTCGGGCATTAAAAACACTCAAAAATATTTTAGAACAGGAGTTTAAAGGTGTTTATGCTTTAAAAGTAATTGATGTACTGAAAAGCCCACAACTGGCAGAAGAAGATAAAATATTGGCAACACCAACATTATCTAAAATTTTGCCTCCACCAGTTCGCAAAATTATCGGGGATCTTTCAGATAGGGAAAGAGTATTGATTGGATTAGATTTGCTCTATGAAGAACTAAGTGAAGGAGATTTTGAAGAGTAGAATCATTAATGATGCAAAATACCATTTATAAAATAAGTTTTAACTGTGTAGGCGAGCTATTTTGAGAAATAGTCTAGAAAAAATAGAGTCTAAAATTTAGTAAAAAACAGTCTTTAATAACCCTTTTGTTATCAAGCAATGAGTGAAAACGAGCAAGTAACATCAAAAAACACACCGAAAATTAGGGGCGTAGAAAAAATTCGCACGATGATCGAGGGGTTTGACGATATTAGTCATGGTGGTTTACCAGTTGGTAGAACTACCTTAATTAGCGGCACTTCAGGTACAGGCAAAACTTTATTCTCTCTTCAGTTTCTCTATAACGGAATTACCTACTTTGACGAAGCAGGAGTATTTGTTACTTTTGAAGAATCACCCAGTGATATTATTAAAAATGCTCATGTTTTTGGGTGGAACCTGCCACGCCTAATCGAGGAAGGTAAATTATTTATTCTCGATGCATCTCCCGATCCTGAAGGTCAGGATATCGTTGGTAATTTTGACTTATCTGCACTAATTGAGCGATTGCAATATGCTATTCGCAAGTACAAAGCTAAACGAGTTTCAATCGACTCAATAACAGCAGTATTTCAGCAGTATGAAGCGATGGGAGTAGTCCGGCGCGAGATTTTCCGCCTAGTAGCACGTCTAAAACTACTGAATGTCACAACTATTATCACAACTGAACGTAGCGAAGAATATGGCCCCGTTGCCTCTTTCGGAGTGGAAGAATTTGTTTCCGATAATGTAGTAATCGTTCGCAACGTTTTAGAAGGAGAACGCCGCCGTCGTACAACTGAAATTCTCAAGTTGCGTGGCACAACTCATATGAAAGGCGAGTATCCTTTCACGATTACTAATGAAGGGATTAACATATTCCCACTGGGAGCAATGCGCTTGACTCAACGCTCTTCTAATGTCAGGGTATCTTCTGGCGTTAAAATCTTAGATGAAATGTGTGGTGGTGGTTTCTTTAAAGATTCGATTATTTTGGCAACAGGGGCTACAGGTACTGGTAAAACCCTGTTAGTAAGTAAGTTTATTCAAGATGGCTGCCTCAATGGAGAACAGGCAATATTATTTGCTTACGAAGAATCACGCGCCCAACTATCTCGTAATGCTTCCTCTTGGGGAATTGATTTTGAAGAGTTAGAACATCAAGGTTTACTCAAAATAATTTGTACCTATCCCGAATCAACTGGTTTAGAAGACCACTTACAAATTATAAAATCAGAAATTGCTATCTTCAAACCAGCTCGCATCGCCATTGACTCCCTATCAGCATTAGCTAGAGGAGTGAGCAATAACGCATTTCGGCAGTTTGTAATTGGTGTGACGGGTTATGCTAAACAAGAAGAAATTACTGGTTTCTTTACCAACACAACTGACCAATTTCTGGGAGCGCATTCAATTACTGACTCTCATATTTCCACGATTACCGATACAATTCTAATGTTACAGTACGTAGAAATTCGTGGAGAAATGTCGCGGGCAATTAACGTATTTAAAATGCGCGGGTCTTGGCATGATAAGGGCATTAGAGAGTATAATATCACTGCGGATGGCCCAGATATCAAAGATTCTTTCCGAAACTACGAACGGATTATCAGCGGTGCTCCTACTCGCGTTAATATCGATGAAAAGGCGGAACTTTCTCGCATTGTTAGACGTTTTGAAGACAAACAGAGTTCCGAACCCTAAATTTAGTATCGTAGTATATTCTTTCCTAAATTTAGTATCGTGCTATATTCTGTGGTGAAGAAAGGTTTTCTGCCGCTAGATTGATTTTCGTGTGAGGGATGCGGTGAAAGGACAGCAATTATTCCATAGCTTATTGCCTGGTGTGACGGCAGCGGTCTTAACAACTCAGCCTGCTTGGGCTGGTACTGTAAAACTAACTGGGGTACAGCTGGCGTCTTCTCCTAATGTTTTGACTTCAACTTATGGTCAAGGCTTGGTTGTGGACATCATGAATACGCAACTGCATAACGGTGCAGATGTTAGTATTCCAAACCTAGTACCTGCTTTCGGTTTCACCAAACTTAGTATGAAGCCTTTAAGTAACAACAGTGTTCCAGTGTTTACGGCTGAAAATACTGTTGTGCCAATAAAACAAGTACTTAAGAAACATGAAAGTAAACTTTTCAGTTTGACACCTACCTCTAATGCTTCCCAGCAGCTAGATGTCAGCCGTTCTGCTCAAAATAACCAAAAAAACAGTAATTCAAACGTTTATGGGCAGGAATCAAACAGGATAGTAGTTCCCAACTACACTTCAAAACCTTCTTCTGTTCAAAAAGAAATTTTGCCCCTGTCTTCTGCACAGCAGCCAGTGGTTCAAAAGGTAAATACTGTTACTCAGTTGCAAACATTTTTACAAACTTCAGCTACAGGTGTAGGATCGGCGAAACTGTTGTCAGCGCAAAGATGTCCACAGGAATTGGGGAAAAGCAAAACTGATTCCTCAGCTACTTTGCTACTGACCTCTAGCACCTGTTTACAACAAAATGCTGGTGGCTCCCGCGTCGCTCAGAGTAATAGCCCGATTCTACCAGATTCGACCTTAACTCCGACTGTGCCGGAAACCGTAACTCCTGTACCAGAGGATTCAGTCCAATCTCCCACTGTACCGAGAACCGTAACTCCTGTGCCGTCAGGGCCAGTACAAATTCCAGAGAACCTTATTCCCAGTTCAAATCCCTTGCAGTTTCCCACCAAACCAGAGGAAGTGAGACTTCAGGGAAATCAGCCGATTACTTTGGCACAGGCTCTGGAGCTAGCACGGCGTAATAATCGGGATTTACAAGTGTCTCTATTGGAGCTAGAACGCAATCGAGCGGCTCTACGTGAGGCGCAAGCGGCCTTATTACCCACTCTTGGTGTTAGTACGGATATTACTCGCAGTCAGTCTGCTGGAAATCAGCTTCAGTTGGAACAAAGAGAACAACAGACGGGTATACCACAGCCAGGAGATGAAGCTAGTACATCTTTTTCCGGTCAAGCACAACTCTCGTATAACATCTACACCTCTGGGAGAGTACAAGCTAACATCAGAGCGGCCGAAGAACAGGTGCGTTTTAATGAGTTGGCTGTAGAAACTCGGTCTGAAGAAATCCGCCTGAATGTTGCTACTGAATACTACAATCTGCAACAAGCAGATGAACAAGTACGCATTGCCCAGTCGGCTGTGCAGAACTCCGAGGCTAGTTTGCGTGATGCAGAAGCTTTAGAGCGAGCTGGGGTTGGTACGCGGTTCGATGTGCTGCGTTCTCAGGTGAATTTAGCAAATGCCCAACAAGACCTAACTCTTGCTAGATCCCAGCAGTTAATTGCCCGTCGTCGTTTAGCAACTCGGTTGAGTTTGCCGCAGGCGGTAAATATCAGTGCGGCTGACCCTGTACAATTAGCTGGTCTTTGGAACGAAACGCTAGAACAAAGTATTGTGCTGGCTTTTCAAAATCGTCCCGAACTGCAACAGTTTTTGGCACAACGCAATATCAGTGAACAACAGCGTAGGCAGGCCCTTGCGGAGCTAGGCCCTCAAGTTAGTTTGGTAGCCAACTACAGCCTACTAGATCAGTTCGATGATGGTGTCAGCGTTACTGATGGTTATTCATTGGGAGTTAGGGCAAGCCTAAATTTGTATGATGGAGGAGCCGCAAGAGCAAGAGCAAATCAATCCAGAGCTAATATTGCGATCGCAGAAACTCAATTTGCCGAACAGCGCAACCAAATTCGCTTTCAGGTAGAACAAGCTTTTTCTACCCAGCAATCTAGTTTGGAGAATGTTCAAACCGCTAATACCGCTTTAGAACAAGCAAGGGAAGCTCTACGTTTAGCGCGTTTGCGATTCCAAGCTGGTGTAGGCACTCAAACTGATGTCATTAACTCTGAAAACGACCTCACAAGAGCTGAAGGTAATCGAGTCACAGCAATTTTGGATTACAACCGCGCTTTAGCCCAGTTACAACGGTCTGTTACCCTCAGAGGACTACGCTAGTACTGCTGACTCATCTCTCAATTAAAAATTTTAAAAGTCTCATTTTTCAATAATTACATTGAAGAATGAGACTTTTTGGTAAAAAACGTATTTGTAACAGCAATTTTGTGAAATGATGTAGCATAACTGAGTGTTCGTAGTTTACCGCCGTAGGCATCGCTCGCCTTGTCAAAGACTTATGACTAAAGTAACATCTCAAGAAATTGCACAGTTTCGCTCTCAATTGGCAGATGATCCTAGCGATATGGAAGCGCTAGATGTGATTGAAGACTGTGATGGAGATTTAGAAGATGCAGCGATGACGCTAGCTATCCGGGCAGGACAGCAACCAGAAAGAGCAAATTCCGAGTGGTTAGATGCCTTGGCTAGAAAATGGCGTGTGGTCATTTGCGAACAAGAATATCGAGAAGATTTGCTTAATACTTCACCTCAAAAGATGATGGAACATCTAAAAGCAATGCCGACGTTTCCTAAAATTTTGGCAACACCAGTTTTGATATATGTCCTCAAGCAAGGCGTGAACAATTTTTGTGAGCCACTAGATTTGCTTAAGTGATCAGCCGATGTATATTTAACTTCTGCTTAACTTGTGCGATACTTACGGCGGGCTACGCCTATGTGGTTTGTAGTTGAATTCAATACAAGCCTAACTCCAACCCCTTCCTCGCTAGCGTTGGGGAGTAAAAATCAAAGCCTTTGCAAACTCCTAACTCCTAACTTCTAACTCTTAACTCCTACCCAATGCAAGATTGATTCTACCAAGACTGATACGCTGTAATTAAGGCAAAACTTCTATTAGACAAATTGTAAAATTAATGAATTACCTTGTTGCCGTATTACCAGACCGCATTCAAGCCGAAGCTGCTTACTTAGCTTTAGAAGAAGAAGGCATAAACAGTACCATCCTCGGGAAGGGGTATAAAACGGCTGACGAGTTTGGCTTAATTGACCCTAAAGACCAAGCCAAAAAGCAAGCACAACTGATGGCAACCTGGCTGATACCGTTTGGCTTTTTTGCAGGTTTTACATTTAGCCTGATCACTGGTTTAAATACTTTTGCCTGGGCGGGTGAGGTTGGTAATCACATCGTTGGCGGACTATTGGGTGCTGCTAGTGGTGCTATGGGTGGTGTATTTGTTGGTGGCGGAGTCGGTTTACTCTTTGGTAGTGGTGATGCTTTACCTTATCGCAACCGCTTAGATGCAGGTAAATACTTGGTTGCCGTTCAAGGTTCTGAAACTCTCACTCGACAAGCAACCCGAATATTACGTCAGTTTGATCCAGAAAATATCCAAGGTTATGCTGACACAGGTAACGTGTAATAAATGAATCATAGTTTACACATTACAACACAGAGGCTTGAGCTACTTCCTTGTTCTTTGGAAGTGGCACAAGCGGTAATTACAAGAAATAAATCACAAGTAGAGAGGCTTTTAAGGGTCTTGGTTGTCTGACATACTCTCATTTAAACAGCACTTTGAGTAGATGGCGGCTTTAATGGTACTTCATCAGTCTCGGCACTAAAAGCATCTGCCAGTTCAGGACTAGCGATCGCTACGGCACTCTCATGCCATTCATGGATGATCGCGTCAATTATCTCCCATGCTGTAGTTGAGGAATCTATCAACCGAAAAGCCTCACTCAGTTCCTTGATAAAGTCTTGCAGATCATCTTTCTTCAAACACACTCAGCCATCCATAAGGATGTTCAAAACCGATTTTCTTTCCCAGTAACAAAGAGAAGGCGACAGTTAATGCCTCAAAATGCTGCCTTTACGAGAAAAGTCACTCCTCTCGGCGCAACAAGGCAAAAGACTGATCGTTGCGAGTAATTGTCACTGGACGTTCTAAAGCTTTGTCCAAAATTCGCCCAGGCTGACGATTCAACTCAGTGGCTGTAATTAACTCATCTGAATAGATATTGCCGAAAGTCCCGATAGACATAGGTTATGCGTTTTTAGTCAACGCCGACCGAGTTTTATGCTTGCCTTTGGTGGTAGACTTGCGAAAAGTAATAGCACCAGATTTGATATCAGTCGTCAGGAGTGCTAGTGCTTCTGATACTCGACAACCAGTGAACACGCAAATCCCAAACAGAGCGCGATGGCGCAAGCGCCCGCCGTAGGCGATCGCGTCGGCTAAGTAATGCCTCCGTCAGTAATCGCTTGAGAAAGTTAAAATCAAGATAGTTATAGCAGATTAATTCTCAATTGATAACTTATAATTTTTAAGAATGTTGCCACGAGAAGAACTTTTAAAAGGTGTTGAAAATCGAGATAGTGTAGCTCGTGTAATCGATCAAGCGGAGCAAGCCATCAAAACTTGGGAAGTAGTTTTGACTGATTTTCTATCTCCTCCAGAATTGGTGGAAATTCAACGGGTGTTTAACCGATTAACAGAAGTGCAATTAGTTGCGTGGGGCGGATATCCGCAAGCTGAACGCCAAAGAATAGCGATCGCTCGTTCAGAACTTCCCTTAGATCAATCTCAAGTCAGTCTTGTCGCTGTGGAAATTGCTGGTAATTTCCTATTTGATACTGCCTCTCATCGTGACTTTTTAGGCGCAATGTTGGGAACAGGAATTGTTCGTGAAAAAACAGGAGATATCATTGTCTTGGGAGAACGGGGGGCGCAGGCGATTGTCGCACCAGAGTTAGTGGAATTTTTGGAAATGAGTTTGAAACAGGTGCGATCGGTTCCTGTGAAAACTCAGCGAATTGAGGTAACTGAATTAAAGGTTCGGGAACCCAAGAAAAAAGACTTAACTACTGTAGAGGCTTCTTTGCGGTTAGATGCGATCGCATCTGCTGGTTTTGGTATGTCTCGCAGCAAAATGGTTGATTTCATTGATGCTGGTGATGTCCGCGTCAATTGGAAGGAAGTTACTCAAGCTAGTTCTCAAGTCAAATCAGGCGACTTAATCGCCATTCGCTCTAAAGGGCGTTTAGAAGTTGGGGAAATCGCCGTTACTAAAAAAGACCGTTACCGAGTTCAATTAACAAGATATATGTAATAAGTGAGGAGTGAAAAGTTAAGAGTTTAAAATTTACCACTTTCTTAAACTACAAACTCCTAACTCCTAACTATATACTTAAGCTTTAAAGTGTTTTGCTAACATAGTTAGCAGAAGTTTGCGCGGTACTAGCCGAGATAGTTTGCTTCTAATTTGAGTGGTAGTATCAGAACTAATAACAGTTGGATAGCCTTTTTCCAAAGCCTCTAAACATTCACAAACCACTTTTTTACAAGAATACACTTTATCTGTACTGCTTGCCAGCGCTGGAGGAAAATTAGCTTCTGTAAAAAAGTTTGTTTCTATTGGGCCTGGACAAGTGACTAAGACACGGACACCATATTGACGATTTTCTGCCCATAGCGCTTCACTAAAGCTTAGAATAAAAGCTTTAGTGGCAGCATAAACAGAAAGGTATGGTATCGGTTGAAATGCGGTAATAGAGGATACGTTAATAATACTTCCAGACCGACGTTGCCGCATCAAGGGTAGAAATTTATGAGTTAAATCTACCAATGCTAAAACGTTTAATTGCACAATTTTAATTTGTCTTTCTCCATCCCCTTCAGCAAAGTCGCCATAGTAACCAAAACCAGCATTGTTGATTAGTAAGTCAATGGTTAATCCTTTTGCTTTAGTGGCATCAAATACAGCAGTAGCTGCATCAGATTCCGTGAGGTCTTTGATTATAACGTCTACTTGAATTTTGTGTTCTTCTTGTAGTTGTTTAGCTAATTGATTTAGTTTATCTTCGGAACGAGCAACGAGTACAAGATTTGTTTTGCGTGCAGCTAGTTCTTGAGCAAAAGCTTCACCAATACCACTAGAGGCACCAGTAATTAGAGCGGTTGGCATTCTACATATTCAGATAGTTGTTAAGCATATTATTAATTTTAACTATGCTGCCTATAACTTTTAACTACCCAAAGTGATATACCTAAAAGGCTAAAAGCACCACTAAGTACTAAATTCGGGTTAGAGAAAGCTTTTACTCAAAACTCCTCTTTCCCTAAGACTTGACTTTCGGAAGTGATGTGAATTCTCCAAGTACACCAATATGGGAGATTCTTAAATCTTCTTCATCTATATATTGAATAGATGGGTCAATTTTTTCTGGTAATTCTCTGTCCTTGCATGACCACTCAAATAAAAATTTAGAGTCCACATCCTTGAGGTTAGAAAATATCTGCGCCCATTGGCTTCGTCGAATTCGATTTCCCCACCTTGATTGTAATTCTATCGAGTAAGCTGCCTGCTGATAAACAAAAAAATCAAATGGTCTTTCATTTAAATTTTTATGATCTAGTAAATGAATAAGATGAAACATAAAGCCATCTTCAGAAAGGCTACTTACAAGATTTTTCAATAGCGGTACAACATCATCAACTGGCACATGTTCTAAGACAGATTTTGAAAAAATGAAATCTATTTTTTCTGAGCTAGGCATTATTTGAGACAAATCAATTGGAGCAATATATTCTATACCTAAGTCTTGTAAGGCTTCTACAGATAATTGTTTTAATGAAAGCAGTTTCTCTAAACGTAAGCGGATAATCTCACGATCTTCAAATGTAGATAGACTATCTAAGACACTCCAATGTACAGACTTACACACAGCTTTAAAAATATTTTCGGTTTGTAATAACGGGTAAACATCCGTTGCATAAACCTTTTTTGCTCCAAGAAGGTAAAAGACTAACGAATGAGTTAGTAACCATCCACTTCCGATTTCAAGACAAATTTTATCACGCAATACATATTTCCCTTTCCCACACTGAAGCAGATAAATAGCAATTTCATTAGCACAAATGTCAAGCTTTTTGCCTGCAACAGCTAGCTTACTTGAATGTATTTTATTAAACAAAAGTTGATATATTTCAGATGATCTAATAATCGATTTTGTGCTTTCATTCAGTAGGCTATTTGCTAGCTTTTTCATTTTGTACACCCTGTTTACTTAACTGCTTGTAACTTTTAAATAATACTAATAACTTTACCATTGAGATGGGTTATTTTATAACGAAAGCATATTAGTGATGTTGTTTATTATATAGTTAAGAACAAGAGCATATTTCCCTAATAACAGGGAATGAAAACCTTTGAATTGAAAAGTGGAGATTAGCGCTCTTTTATTACTACCATGAAAGTAGAATCAATCTAATATCCGCTTAATTGACTAGGGGTATTTTATGGGATATTTGATTTAACAGCTACCTCCACTATCAGCGTGGTACGTTAGTCCTGCAATGCATATAGAGGTTTATCTCTAGAAGTATTGCTAATTACCATTTTTCAGACCAATAGATAATTTCTGAGGCAGAACTATTAATAGCGACACCATAACTATCTCCATGATTCCACTTGAAGCCAGGTCTACCTTTATCATTTGTATTTAATACCAATATTTCATAACTAGCTGGAAAAGATTCCATAGGAAAGTCACTGGTGTAGAAAAAAGTTGTCGGCACACCATTAGGCTGGTTGATGTGATTGTTTGTGTTACCACCCTTATATTTGTGTTTTGCGCTACTTCTGTATTGTGAAAGTAATCTTTCTATCTTGTTAGGTGGCTGTTTCAGCCTAATTTGAAAAAAACTACTTCCTTGCAAAACTTCGGGAGAGTAAGCAATGCGAACGCTTTTGGCATCACTGGGAATCTCATTAGGAAAATGTTTTACTTGGTCATTATCAGACCATAGTTGATTACGAATTTCTTTGTACCGTGATGTATCAGTTATTATTTTAGGTTCGCTAGTACTGCTAAAAGTGGTTCTCAGAAAAAAGCTTCCCCCGACAATACAAAGACTAGCTAGGGCTAATAGAAATTGCGATCGCTTCATCAAGTTGGGTGCGTCTAACTTTCATAGTCATATACCCAACTAATAAACTAAATTAGTACTATTGCGGATATAGCATCAGGGATATTAACAGAAACTTTGTGTATCTAAGGGAAATTCCGGATAATTGTAAAATTAATGTGAAGTTTATCAATGATTACCTAGTCAAAAGCCGCAGATTATCCTCATTGAAACTAGTACTTCTTTTGTACCTAATGGAATCAATGCTATAGCCATCCATTTTTTTCAATTCTTCCTGATGCAGCAATAACTAAGGTGGATATATAAATAGTAGATGCACCTTAATTAAATCATAGCCCTCAACTTTTAGTCGGGGGCTTTTTTTATTGCTGATGTTTTCTAATTTGGAAATAAAATAAATTTGGTTATAAGTCTAATTTTACCGGATAGGGCTTTCAATAAAGTGGATATATAAATAGTAGATGCACCTTAATTAAATCATAGCCCTCAGCTTTTAGTTGAAGGCTTTTTTATTGCTGATGTTCTTTGATGTGTGAAAAATAATTTTGTACCCAATTTAAATATGCCCGGATATAGCACTCAAGAAAGCGGATTAATAAATGGTAGATGCACCCTAATAAATTACAGCCCTTGGCCTAAAGCTAGGGGCTTTTATTATTTAAATATAGACGGTAACAAACTGGGAGCTAACCATAGTGCATAACCAATAAATCCAAAGAACAACGTAATTAGGGCAGTAATGCCGTAGCTGATGCAAATTAATAAACCGTCAGATTCGATGGTGGCAACAGCCAAAAGTAAAATACCTACAGTGGGAATGGGATTTGTAAAGGGAATTGGTAATATTAGTAATACTGTTAATAAAGAGATACAAAAACCATTAATTCGCCAAACCAAAGGATTATGGGCTATTTTTGTTAATCGGGGACGGGCGATTTTTTGTAAAACTTTGGTAAGATGTCCCAAATTTTGCAAAAGTAACTGGGCAAAGGGACGAGGAAATTTGTAGTTAGCGATTCTTTTTGGTAGCCAGGGTGATCGCCTCCCTAAAACCATTTGCCCTGACAACAGTAAACAAGCACCACCAAAAGGGCCAGTTAATCCCGGTGGCATAGGAAATAAAAAGGGCAAAACAAATAATGTAATTACTAGGCAAAACCCTCGTTCTGAGGTTTCCGCCAGAATATCACCTAGAGTCAAGGGTTGTTCAGCTAGGCGTTGCAACAGGGACTTTATATCTTGAGAAAATCTCAGATGCATTTGACGTGAGTTGATGCGAGTTCCCACATTTTTAGCAGAGCTAACTTTTAATTTTTGGAGGTACTAAAACAGCTATAGCTTTAGGTATAACCCGAAAATGAGCAGGAGTGTAGGTAGTGATTTCACCATCTGTATTGATAGGGCGAGGTTTGCGAGTATGCACCTTTATTTCTTGACCTTGAAGAGAGCGTACACTTTTCCAATATATATGCCGCCCTTGTCGCATAGCAGGAAGTAATAGTATAATCTGCCACCAATGTTTAATCTCTAAGCTATAAAGGTCTAGCCTTTGGTCATCTATTGTGGCATCGTCAGCCACTGCCATTCCGCCGCCGTAATAGCGGCCGTTACCTACAGCAATTTGTACCGTTTTCACGCGAACTGATTCACTATTGATCACAATCTCAGCAGTAAAAGGTCTAGCTTCCCAAATCACTTGCAATGCAGTGGTGGCATAAGCAAATATTCCCCAACGGCGTTTGGCCTCTTTGGTAAGCCGCTGGGTAATTTTTACACTCAATCCCAGGCTAGCAACGTTAAAAAAGTGCTTGCCGTTCACCCAGCCCAAATCGATGCGGTGTAAATTTCCATAAGCAATAATTTTGCAAGCTTCATTGAGAGAATTCGGGATTCCCAAAGTCCTCGCTAGATCGTTGGCAGTTCCCAAAGGCAAAATTCCCAAGGGCAACTGAGTATCAACTAAAGCATCTACTGCGGCATTGAGAGTGCCATCTCCTCCGCCAATAATTACCAAGCCAACTTTATGCTGATAGCGAAATATGACTTCAGTAAGATGTTTGGGGTCTTCTGTAGACTCCTCAATTAAATCAAAGCCGAGTCCCTTCAGATATTCGATCGCTTCCGACAGACCCTTTTGCCCTTGACGAGCATGACGATTTACTAACAGCAGTGCGCGGGAACTCATGGGTAGTACCTTTTGTAGTTGATATGTCCAATTATCCGCATCTATGTATTCTGCTTGAAGTTGGCTATAAAGAAGTATTTAAGCTGTTATTAAATTTATCAATCACTCATTTTTTTAGTGCTTATTATGTTGTGGTTACTAATTTTTAATTTCTATTTTATCTAGTTTATCTCTATTAGCCCTCGGTGTGGTGATAGTCAGCAAATATAATTTTTACTCCTTAAATCGCTGAATTTAGGTATTTTTATTCGTAATAGAGAGATTTATGCCAATATAATATAATATAACAACCACAAAATAATACCAAATAAAAATAAATCTTTTATTGGTATCAATACATATTTTTAGATTAAATCTGTATAAATATTATTAATATTTACAATTATTTAACTTTTGGCTGAGGAGACGTTTATTTATATATTAACTCCTGCTGTAGCAGATTAAAAATTGTTTACGGCTCTGAAGGCACTATTTATATTAATTTCTATCATTAACCAGTTATAAGCTAAGGAAGGAAGCCTGAGTTAGTTCTGCTTCCCCTACTGAAGATTTACTTACTTAGTTCCTGTCCATCTAAGCGACATAATTTTACTTTGTTGATGATCTTTGCACCTATTCTTTCATAGAACTTGATTCCACGCTCGTTAGATACAGCTACAGTCCAATCGATTCTGCCACAGCCTTTTTCCTGCCCAATCTGGCGCAAGCGTAACATCAGCGCCTGGCCAACTCGGTGGCTTCGATGTTCAGCTTTGATATATAAATCATCAAGCCAAATTCCAGGTTTTGCTAAAAAAGTTGAATAGGTAGAGTGATAGGTTGCTAACCCAATGGCATCCCCATCAACCTCAGCTAAAAGAACAAAAGCAAGGGGCTTTTCTCCAAATAAATCAATTTCTAGCTTTTGAGAAGTTGCTTGTACAGATTTAGGACAACCATCAAATTCGGCTTTCAAATGAATCAATTCCATAATGGCAGGAATATCCCTTTGGTTTGCCTCTCGAATTGAAACATTCTTGCTGTTCATATTCTTCTTTACTTAATATTCGTATTGGGGGATAGTTTCTGTCTCATTCTTTGCAGCCTTTATCCACTCTTGCATAGCTGGAAGTGCCAAAACTGCCTCTACATAATTTATAGAAACAGGATCTAATTGCACATCATAGGTTACAAACCGCAAGACAACTGGAGCAAAGAATGCATCAGCGATGTCTACGACGGGCTACGCCTACGCAAAATTACCAAACAAAAAATTGCCACCATTCCCAAATTCTTGACGTGATTCTTGCCAAATATTAGTGATGCGGTCAATATCTTGCTGTACGCCGGGTGCTAAACCTTTACCAGGATATTTAGTACGGCAGTTCATCGGCATATTCTGACGCAGATTTTGAAAGCCTGAGTGCATTTCCGCACTGATGGAACGGGCGAATGCCCTTGCAACCTTATCTTCTGGCCAGCATTGCAGAGCCGGAAACGTTTCAGCTAAATATTCACAAATAACAAGAGAATCCCACACAGTTTGCGTGTCGTGCAACAACACAGGTACTTTTCCTGATGGTGAGTATTGCCGAATTTTTGATGCATAATCTAGGTTATTGTAGAGAGAAATCCTAATTTCATTGAATTTTAAACCAAGTTGTTTCATCAATAGCCAAAAACGAAGTGACCAAGATGAATAATTCTTATTACCAATCACTAAAGTTAGTTGCGTCATATTTTTAATACCTATAAAGCTGTTCAATCCACATACAAACATCAGCTTGAGAACCTGAAGAAAAACTTTTTCCAGTTGCAGGATCGTAAGCTTGCCAGTAGGTATTACCATAGCGATCAACCTTTTGCCAAACTTGTAATTCGTTAGAATCTAGTAAGAGCTTTTTAACAAAAATTTTCCAGATACTATGCAGAAATTCCCAAAATTTGGAGTTGAATTTTTTCTTCAATATCGAACTACAATTTATTCTTGGCTCTTCTGTTGTGAGATACCTAGTTTTATTGTTCATAAAATTATTCCTGAAAGTTGCTCAGTAAATAAAACAGTAGCAACATCTCAGTTAGTAATCAAATCATGGCTTGTATAGATTGTATAAATAGGATTTATAGATATGAAAAATTACTAATACAACCTTTTTGTCACAATTAAATCAGGATGTGTATACCCTTGTTCTCATCAATTGCTTATGAAATTCTCCCAACTTCGAGCCATAGTTGCAGTAGCAGATTGTGGTAACTTTAGTGAGGCAGCCTTAGAATTGCAGCTTTCTCAGCCTGCGATTAGTCATGCGATCGCTACCTTAGAAGAAGAACTAGGTGTGCCTTTATTTGCGAGAGGCCGTCACGGTGCTGTGCTGACACCGGCTGGAGAGCGCATTTTATATCATGCTCGTCAGGCTATGCAGCATTTAGAGATGATGCAACACGAAGCAAACTTGCATAAAGGTTTACATGGTGGCCATGTGCGAATTGCGGCTTTTCGTAGCGTCGCCACCCATTTATTACCAAAAGCGATCGCACAATTTCATAATCAATTTCCAGAAATTGCTGTCACAATCATAGAGTGCCCTGCTTTCACAGATGTAGAACAGTGTTTGCGTGACGGACGTACCGATATTGGTATTACCTGTTTACCAACTGGTGAAGAATTTGACTCCTGGGAAATTTTTCAGGATGAGTATTTAGCTTTACTACCACCACATACCAAAATTAACAGTCCAGAAATTACTTGGGAAGACATAGCAGCCTATCCACCAATTTTACTTCCTTGCACACCCTGTGGACGCATTCTTCACAATCACCTAAAGACTTTAGCAATCCCAATAAATACTGCTAGCGATATCCAAGAAGATTCGACAGTCGTTAGTATGGTGAATCAAGGATTGAGAGCAGCTATTATGCCTCGTTTAGCAGCTGTACCCATTCCTGCAAAGGTGCAGGTATACAGTTTACCTGCACCGCTAAAGAGAGTAATTGGAACTGCAATTTTATCTAATGCCCTGCATGTGCCTGCGGTGTTCACCTTTTTGGAAATGTTGAAAAAATTTGATTTTTATAGTTTAGCTAAATCCACTTATTAACAATAAAAAATTTAGCCGCAGAGCCAGAGAATTACCCTGTTTTCAGTCATCGAAAAAATTATTAGGTATTGTATTTTCTTTGTCGTTTAACCGGATTCATCCAAACTTCTAAGCGACTAAACGCTTGTGAAGAAAGTAACGTTAAGCATAAATAAACCACTGCCACACCAGCGTAAACCTCAAAAGCGCGATAGTTATCAGCGACAATTAACTGTCCTTTACGTACCAATTCTTCAAACCCAATCACAGAAACTAAGCTTGTATCTTTCAACAAACTGATAAACTCATTACCCAAGGGTGGAATCATCCTTCGGAAAGCTTGGGGAAAAATTACATAAATCATTGTTTGTACAGAACTCAAACCTAATGATTGCGCTGCTTCTGCTTGTCCTGTTTCAATCGATTGAATTCCAGCACGCACAACTTCGGCTATGTATGCGGCGCTATTCAAACTTAAAGCAATTACCCCAGCTACCAAACGATCAAAAGTAAATGTAAAACCAAGTTCTTGCAAAATTGCAGGTAATCCAAAGTAAATCATAAAAATTTGCACCAATAAAGGCGTTCCCCGGAAAAAATCTACATACGCCCTGGCTACCCAACGCACGGGTGCGATACGAGAAAGACGGACAATACCAATCAGGGAACCCCCAATTAAACCAAACACTACAGAAAGTATTGTTAATTGCAACGTTACTAAAACTCCCTGTAATAAAGTTGGAAAAGCCTGCAAAATCACGCCAATTGAGGTAAATATTTGAGGTGCGCCAGCGCTAGTCTGGTTCTCAAATGGTGATTTAACTGGTAATGATGGTGGTTCGGCTTTAAACCATTTTTGATAAATTTGGGAATAAGTACCATTTTCCAGCACCCTATCCAAACCGTCATTGATTAATGCCAAATTCGGCGTATCTTTAGCTGTAGCAATGCCGTAAAACTCCTCCGTCAGCAATTGCTGTACTACTTTTATTCCTTGAAGATTGCCCGTATTAATGGCATATAAAGTCACAGGCGCATCATTTATCACTGCATCCACATTACCATTGAGCAATTCTTGCAGGGCTAGAGGTGCTGAATCAAAACTGCGAATTTGCACTCCGGGAATACTTTTAGCCTTTGCAGCCCCAGTTGTACCAATTTGTACTGCAATTTTTTTATTTTTGAGACTGTCAAAGCCGGTAATATTTTGATTGTCTGTGCGGATTGCGATCGCTAACCCAGCTTTAAAATAAGGGCGAGAAAAAGAAATCGTCTTCGCCCTCTCTTCTGTAATCGTGATCGAACTAATCGCTGCATCTACCGTTTTGCCTTGCAAAGCTGGGATAATGCCGTCAAAAGGCAGACTTTGAAAATCCACTTTAAAGTTAGTAGAAGAAGCGATCGCATTCATCAAATCAATCGAAAAACCCTGCAACTCACCACCTTTTCCCTGAAATTCAAAAGGTGGAAACGCCGGTTCAGTAGCAACCCGCAGAGTTTTCACCGTACTAGGATTCACCCCACAACCAGCCAATAACAAACAGCTAAAACTTACAACTAGAGATAAGCGTAACCAACGGATAAAACTAAATTTAGCCATATTATTTTCTCTCCTCCTCTGCGCTCTCTGCGCCTCTGTGCTTCGTTCAAGTTATATCTTGCAACTATCCAATCTCCCGCCAATAAATACATTCTGAGGCGTTTTTAGAACTGCTACGCGTCTATATTAAAAGCCTTACAATCAACTGTAGAGCAGCTTGATACAAGTGATGAACAATACCATCCCCGCCATTATTTTTGACAACATCGAAAAAAACTTTGGTTCCCTAAAAGTCCTCAAAGGAATCACCGGCGAAATCAACCGGGGAGAAGTTGTTGCAGTTATTGGTTCCTCCGGTTGTGGTAAAAGTACCCTACTACGCTGCTTCAATCGCCTAGAAACCATTGATAACGGGCGTTTAATAATCAACGGTATCAACTTATCTCGACCCACTGTCAACTATAACCAACTGCGGCAACTAAGAACGCAAGTAGGCATGGTTTTCCAACAGTTCAACCTGTTTCCTCATCTGAGCGTATTAGAAAATATGACACTCGCCCCGCGTAAAGTCTTGGGAAAAACACCGAAGGAAAGCGCCCAATTAGCGAGATTATATTTAGACAAAGTTGGTTTATTTGACAAAGCCTCTGCTTATCCCGAACAACTCTCCGGTGGACAAAAGCAACGAGTAGCGATCGCTCGTAGTTTATGTATGAATCCCCAAATTATGCTATTTGACGAACCCACCAGCGCCCTAGATCCCGAACTCGTCGGCGAAGTTTTGCAAGTGATGCAGCAGTTGGCATCAGAAGGGATGACAATGGTGGTTGTCACCCATGAAATGCAATTTGCCAAAGAAGTAGCCCATCAAGTGATATTTTTAGACAAAGGTATTGTGACGGAACAAGGTCCAGCCTATGAAGTACTGACCAATCCCCAAAGCGATCGCCTACGTATTTTCCTCAGTCGCCTTCAACTAATTCGTAATTCGTAATTGGGAATTGCTTATTTCTCCCCCTGCTCCCTGCTTCCCACTCCCTGCTCCCCACTCCCTACTATTCAAAGATATTCGCGCAAGAAATCAAAGGGATCATCTTCCCAACAAGGTTCAGGTATCAGCCAAAACAAACTACCGTTGATATCTGCTTCAATTTCATCACCGTCATCTCTATCAAATAGTTCTATCAAAGCTGTCCAATCACGCTCTCTCAGAGAAGTTAACGATGGGGCATATACTTGGGAATGATTTGAGTAATTCACGCGCAAAGTTGTGCTTGAGTGCCGTAAAAAGTTAGTATAAAAATCTGTAAATAATTAGATTCTAAGTTTGACAACCGCAGTTAAATAGTTATTTTTATACTATTAAATATGGGCTACTCTCATTAGTGTCTCACAATTTAAATAGGACTGCTATAGTATTTATCACATAAATACAAGCGTAATTTACTCAGACCGGGAAAATCCTTAAGGCTGCGATTCAACTAATTCCACGCCAAAGACTTCCGCAAACGACTGTGATACATAAAAACGCGCTTCTTGGCAAGTGATTCCTGGAATCCATTCGGCTAAACTGCCTACAGGTTTATCAGAAATACCACAGGGTACAATGCGCTCAAACCCTGTCATGTCTGGACAAATATTTAATGCAAAGCCGTGCATAGTAATCCAACGGCTAACTTTAATTCCAATAGCCGCAACTTTTCGCCCTTGTAACCAAACGCCTGTAAAATCTGGAATTCTTTCTCCCTGCAATCCATAAACTGCCAATACGCGAATTATTACTTCTTCGAGTTGCCGTAAATACCAATGAAGGTCTTTACGATAACGTTGCAAATTTAAAATTGGATACCCTACCAATTGACCGGGACAATGGTAAGTAACCTCACCGCCTCGTTCAACTCGATGCACATCATATAGACCTTTGTCAATATCGAATTTGAGAAAATCTGAGTTGCTTCCTTGCCCAAGAGTATAAACAGGTGGATGTTCTAGCAAAATTAACACGTCATCTAGATTAGGGTCATGGATACGCTCAGTGAGAAGCGATCGCTGCCATCCATGAGCATCTAAGTAAGGCATTAATCCTTGGTTATATAGTAAACAACGGTATTGGTGTGGCTTCATACTATGGATCATGCCAAAAATCAACTCGTATCGGGGACGAAATATATTTCAAGTTACACAGATGGAGTCAATAAATGTCAAGATTTGCAAAGGATTTTAAAGGAAAGTCAAGGGAACATAAATTAGAAAATACAAAGTGCTAGCTTGAATATACAACCTCAATAGGTTTTAGGAGGAATTCTCTGCAATAAGCATCATGCCAAGACGATAAAGACGAATGTATTGGCTGATGATTTTCATAAGATTGTTTGAATTTTAAACAGAATCAAATTTCCACAAAGACTTGTATTATTGAACAACAGCAAGCAAACTTCAACCGAACACAGAAGGAGCAACTATCAACAGTTCTGTAAGCGTTCTTTTAACACAAAAGACAGTTACAGGAGCTACTGCTAATATTTTTCCACCAAAAATTTCTATGTGAAAATCCAATTGGATATCAGCGCAGAGATGAGGAGGAAAATCAAGGGTATAATCAGCAAAAACCCAGATGCAGTAAGCTTAGAGACAGCTTACGAGCAGTACATAGAAAAAGTTCACAATTTGTTTTGGCGGGAGTAATAGACCTTACCGCAATTTCTTTTCATACAAAGCAAATTCACACATCAAATATTCAGTGGGAGAGTTTACATGAAGCTTGTCATCCACGGCAAAAATATTGAAATCACCGATGCAATTCGTGAGTATGTACATCAAAAGATTGAAAAAGCAGTTAGTCACTTTCAGAGCATTACAAATGAAGTGGATGTGCATCTTAGCGTAGCCCGTAATCCCCGAATTAATACTAGACAAGCGGCTGAAGTAACTATTTATGCAAATGGTAACGTTATCCGTGCCGAGGAAAGCAGCGAAAATCTCTATGCCAGCATTGACTTAGTTGCAGATAAAATTGCCCGTCAATTGCGGAAATACAAAGAACGGCGTCAAGACCAGAAAACTCAGTCCCAACCACCAGAAGTTGTTGTAGAGTCAGTAGTCACAGATTTAATTGGCGATCGCACCCCCGAACTACCTAACGAAGTCGTCCGTACCAAATATTTTTCCATGCCGCCGATGACCCTTGCAGAAGCCCTAGAACAACTGCAACTTGTGGGACACGACTTTTATATGTTCCGCAATTCTGAAACTGGAGAGATTAATGTAATTTACGAACGCAACCACGGCGGTTATGGTGTGATCCATCCGCGCAATGGTAATGCCCATACTAACGGCAAGAATGGTAAGGCAACCCACGCTAATATTGTCATGCCGGAAAAATCGCATTCTAAATAGGGGCTAGGAACTAGGGACTGGGGACTGAGGACTAGGAAAGAATTTCTCAATCCCCACTACCCAATACCTAATCCCTCATTTCACAAGCTGTTGCAAAGTTTTCAATGCTTCTTCAACATGACCTTTAAAGTTAAACATTGAATCAAAGACGTATTGCACAACTCCTTGTTGGTCAATAACATAAGTAACGCGACCAGGGAATAAGCCAAAGGCTGCTGTTGCGCCATATAGCTTTCGTACTTGGTCGCCTTTGTCAGTTAACAGGGTAAAAGGTAGATTATATTTTGCAGCAAATCGTTGGTGAGATTCGCTGGAGTCAGCACTCACGCCGATCACTTCAGCGCCAGCACTTTTAAACACTTCATACTGATCGCGAAAGGCGCAGGATTCAGCCGTACATCCGGGTGTGTCGTCCTTGGGGTAAAAATATAGGACAACAGCTTTTTTGCCGCGAAAATCTTGGAGGCTAATTGTTGAGCCGTTTTGAGCAGGTAAAGTGAAATTAGGAGCGGTATCTCCAACTTTAATAGGCATAGCGAGTGGTGGTAATTACTTAACAAAATTTTACCTTGTATCCAAGTCTATAAATTTTGCTTGATTACCTGCATCAAGCGGGCTACGTTGGATACTCATTTAACATAAATTCCGCCTATGCGCCTGACTTCACTGGATGTTTTTCGCGGTATTACCATCGCTGCGATGATTCTTGTCAATATGGCGGGAGTTGCAGATGATGTATATCCTCCCTTAGCCCATGCCGATTGGCACGGTTGCACACCAACAGACTTGGTATTTCCCTTCTTTCTCTTCATTATTGGTGTAGCGATGACTTTCTCGCTGTCAAAGTACACCGAAGGTAATACAACCTCAGCTATTTACTGGCGCATCTTACGCCGCGCCGCCATTCTCTTTGCCTTGGGATTGCTACTAAATGGCTTTTGGAATCAGGGTATTTGGACTTTTGATTTAAGTAGTATCCGTATTATGGGAGTATTGCAGCGCATTAGCATTACTTATCTGCTGGCTTCCTTAATAGTTCTCAACCTTCCGCGTAAAGGTCAGTGGATACTAGCAGCAGTGCTACTCATTAGCTACTGGCTAACTATCATGTATGTACCAGTACCCGATTTTGGCGCAGGAGTTCTGACACGAGAAGGTAATTTTGGTGCTTATATTGACCGCCTGATTATTCCTAAAGCACATCTATATAAAGGTGATGGTTTCAACTTTATGGGAGATCCAGAGGGACTGTTCAGTAGTATTCCTGCGATAGTAAGCGTCCTCGCTGGCTACTTCACTGGTCAATGGATACGCAGCCAACCTGTACAGTCACGCACAAGTATCGGGTTAGCATTATTTGGAGTTGGTTGTTTAATTATCGGTTGGGCGTGGGGATGGACATTTCCCATCAACAAAAAGCTGTGGACAAGTTCTTATGTAGTTTTTACTAGCGGTTGGGCCTTACTTTTGCTAGCAGCTTGTTATGAACTTATCGAAGTGCGGCTGATACGTCGCTGGAGTAAACCTTTTGAAATTATGGGCTTAAATGCGATCGCTCTTTTCGTTCCATCAGTTTTGTTGATTAAAATTTTAGTCAGAACCACTATCGGCACAGGCAAAGACGCTATCAGTACTTACAATTGGATTTACCAAAATTTTTTCGCATCTTGGGCGGGAGTTCTGAATGGTTCCCTGTTATTTGCCATAGTCACTGTGTTGTTGTGGTGGGCTGTTGGTGTTCTGATGTATCGGCAACGCTGGTTTCTCAAAGTGTAAATTTGCGTAAGTCCTAATTTTGTATAATTCACTCAAACTATTAATCCACAGAAAAATTGTGAGGTAATGGATGCGTCGCATGAAATTTTGGGCGTTTTTGCCAATTACGTTAATATTTGGCTGCTCAGATCAACTGTTTCAATCTAACTCGTCTGTAGCCTACTCTAACCCAGCATTAGTTTCACAAAATAGTCCGATATCAAAAGTGAGTTACCTTTCATCGTTGGAACAAGAGGTAATTGTTGAAACAAATAAGGTACGAACAAATCCCAAATCATACCTCCCGATTCTAGAAAACTATAGAAAGCGCTTTGAGGGAAACTTAGTAAACGTTTCTAATAATACCTATTGGCAAACTCAAGAAGGAGTTAAAGCAGTTGATGAGGCGATCGCATTTTTGAAATCAGCGCCTCCTGTGGGAGCATTGAGTCTATCTAAGGGTATGTCTTTAGGAGCAAAAGACCATGTTAAAGACCAAGGGCCAAAAGGTGCTAAAGGTCATAATGGTAGCGATGGTAGCAACCCCTTTACTCGCATCAATCGCTATGGTAAATGGCAAACAACCGCAGGCGAAAATATCACTTATGGCTTCAACACTGCTGAAGATATTGTCATGCAATTAATTATTGATGATAGTGTGCGCGATCGCAGTCATAGAAAAAACATTTTTAACGGCGCTTTTAAAGTGTCTGGTGTTGCTTGTGGAATTCACAAATCATATAGGACAATTTGTGTAATTAACTACGCTGATGGGTATAGGGATAAATAATTTGAGTTAAAAAGTGGGGACAAATACCGAAGGTTCTGAATTATTGTACTTAAAAGCAGGCGTAATAAAGTAAAAATATTTTTTTGTCCTTTACGTTCCAGTGTTAACTAGGTTACGACAGGTATTAAGTAATCCTTTTTTTACAATCGAGGAACAAAGACGAGCGCAGCGTTATCTATACTCTTGATCAACTCATTTCCGTTCTTATTAAGGAACTGACCGAAGTTCTGATGTGTAACAGCCGCTTGTAAAATTCCGAAAAAAGAAGCGTCTACAAACTTCTGTGTGTGTTGAAAATTATTATTTTTTCTAATTCACTAAATTAATCCATAGAAAAAATTGTGAGGTAATGAATGTATCGCATTAAATTTTGGGTACTTTTGCCAGTTACCCTGATATTCGGTTGCTCAAATCAACTGTTGCAATCTAACCCATCTGTGGCAAACTCTAACCCAGTAGTAGTTAAACCTAGCACTCCAACTTTATTAGCAAAGGCGAGTTATCTTTCACCACTAGAACAACAGGTAATCGTTGAAACAAATAAGGTACGAACAAATCCCAAGTCGTACCTTCCGATTATGGAAAACTATAGAAAACGCTTCCAGGGAAACCGAGTCAAAATTTCTAATAATACCTATCTGCGAACTCAAGAAGGAGTCAAAGCAGTCGATGAAGCGATCGCATTTTTGAAATCAGCACGTCCTGTAGGAGCGTTGAGGGCATCTAAGGGTATGTCTTTAGGAGCAAGAGACCATGTTAAAGACCAAGGGCCAAAAGGCGCTACAGGTCATGATGGTAGCGATGGTAGCAACCCCTTTAATCGCATCAATCGCTATGGTAGATGGGAAAGAACCGCAGGCGAAAATATCAGTTATGGCCCAAACACCGCTCAAGATATTGTCATGCAGTTAATTATTGATGATGGTGTACCCGATCGCGGTCATAGAACAAACATTTTTAACGGCGCTTTTAGAGTGTCTGGCGTTGCTTATGGAACCCACAAATCATATAGAACAATTTGTGTAATTACCTACGCTGGTGGGTATAGGGAAAAAACGTAAACGTGAGTTCCACTAACCTCTCCCTGCTTTGAACTAAAGTTCAAGTCTGTCCCTCTCCGACTCGGAGAGGGACAGGTTTTGCGTAGCAGAACCAGGGAGAGGTCTTTTTATAATAATTGCTGACTGTAAAAGCGAAATGATTGACTATTCCCCTGCAACCCAAGCACCATGAAATCCATAAGGCACTCGTTGAGGAATTATCACGCGCGCTACAGGTTCAGCAGTTACATCTTGGGCATTCACAACTACTAATTCTGAAGTATCTGAACCCTCATCGTGGACGAAAGTCATCAGCCAACCATCATCCTCAGCAATTGCACCAGGACGCGGCGCAAACACAGCTTCACCGCCATAGCGCCCTTCTCCGAATTTGTGGGTTTGGGACTTTCCACTGCTGAAGTCGTACTTAATAATACCTTCAAATAAAGGTAGGGGATTGTTTGCCGCTTTGTTAGTGTAGCCATATCGGTTTTGCCGCCCCAATAGGTTTTCGTTGACGCGGGGAAATTCAGAAGCTATATCATCTAACATTTCTTCGTGTACTGTTCCCGTGTTGAGGTTAAATCGCCAGCGATATAAGCGCGGGATATTTGCTTCTGGGTCGGGTTGCGAATCACTAGAAATCAACACAGTAGTAGAACTCATGCGACAGGCAATAAGCACTACTTCATCTCCGTCTTCGTAAGCGTTGAGGGTATGGTAGACGTAGCAAGCGGGACTCTCAAACCATCGGATATTACTGTTATCACCATGACGTGGTAAAATGCCGAAACGGCTGGGACGATCGCGCTCAAACATCATTACAGGTTCTCCCCGTTGCGATCGCTCAGGCTTAAAAGTCAACGGCAAATCCATAAATATCGTGTAGTTTTCTGTGATGGCAAAATCGTGCATCATCACTCCTATTGGCAGATCAATAGGCACTGTCCGTAAAAGTTCGCCTTGTGCTGAAACCACACTATATTGCAGGTACGGTGGCGCAAACAGAGAGTAGCCAAAGAAGATCATTTCGCCTGTCACCGGGTCTACCTTAGGATGGGCTGTAAAGGCAGAAATTAGCTTCCCCTCATAGGTATACTCGCCAATAGTATCTAATTCAGGAAGCTTAATGGCGTGAGGTTTACCTCCCTCGTTCAGCGCCAACATCTGACCAGCGTGCCACACTAAGGCAGTATTGCCAGTATTTTTGTAGCCACCGTAGGGGTTATCCCTTCGTGGTGGTTCTAACATCCCACTCCAGAGAGCCTTACCCGCTTCTCGTTCTTTTTTCCATCCCCTTGTCTGTACGTAGCGGTTACGATAAGTGGCTACGCCGTTGCTAATTTGCACACCATGCAACATCCCATCTCCGTCAAACCAGTGATATTCACCGATGGGTGTCCATTGAGGATTAGGGCCATTTCGGACAAACATCCCCGATAAGTCAAGGGGTAATTCACCGATGACTGATAATTTGTCTGTGGTGATTTCTTCGCGGATTGGAGCAAAATTGCGATCGAGATACGGATTGACTGCTATTGTTACCATTACCTTGATTTATAAGACTTACAGAAAAACGAGCCAGAGCGAACAACTTCCCCTCTTTGAGATGTTAACGACGCGGGGGTTCTAGTGAAAACGCCCTACAGTATACAGTTTAAGCCTGTGGGCATGATAACCAATCATCCTAAAGAAGACAGTTAACTCATCCCACGGCTATGAAAACCCGCAAGATTCCGAGTCATTAGTACCGATGACCAATGACCAACCTCCCAATCCTTGAAGGGATGGGATTGTTGCCGATTTTCGTTTCGTGCTAGAGAGTGTTAAAGAATCTGGTAATGTGATGCATATGGCTTTTGGTGACTGATAACATTGAGCGCTACCTTCAACCAATCAATATAAGTCTGTTCTTTTTTGATCACTAACTCCAGCACCAGCCTTTGCATGACTTGCTCACGGTTGGCAGACTCATCACCAAGTGATGGCAAATCGATGGTTTCACATTCAGCAAGCTTTTTGCTTCGAGCCGCTAATTGTTGCTCTAGTAGGTAAATGATACTTTCATCCGGCAACTGATCTGCAAAATGCAACTGGACTAGCATTGGTTCTCGTACAGTCGGCAAGGGCTGATGAATTCCAAGCCATCGGGTGAATTCGGCTTTCCCTGGCTCAGTTACGCTGTAGACTTTGCGGTTGGGGCGATCGTGCTGAATCTCAACCGTACAGGTAATCCAGCCTTGGTCAACTAGCTTATCAAGAGTTCTGTAAATTTGTGCCTGGTCTGCTGGCCACAAATGAGCAATGCATTGATCAAAGCAGCTTGTTTTGAGGTCGTAGCCCGTCATTTCTTGCTGCTGAAGAAGACCTAGAATTACGTATGCTAGCGACATTAAGACGGTTTTCCCATAATTGATATTTTTTTGATAGGTTCTACACTATGTACTTCTTATAAGTTTATGCTAATATATGATTAATCAAATATAAGATATAACGATTATAAAAAAATATGTTGATTGTCATAGCTCTAAAGAAGGAAACCAAATACATGAACTGAGGTTAGGCAAGCCTCTTGTAGAGAAGGGAAGGAAAATTTCTGGTAAAAGCGGCAAGCCTGCTGGCGAACGTTTACGCAACTATGTATGTTGGATATGCTACTAATCGCTAGAGTATCACTCAACAAACCAGTTGTTCGCTACAGTCTATGTCGTAATAAATACCGACGCGGAAATTATTTAAGCCATTGAAGACTATCATAACGAAAGGATGGGTAACATTGACTTCTAACACACTTTCACAAAGAATACGTCAACATCAATATCTGCGTGATTTACGAAACAAATTACTCTACCTTCATAAGATGTTGCTGGAGACAGAACGCATTACCTACGAACAGGTTAGCGGACGAGTATCAAGCGGAGAACTACTTCAGCTAGTTATCGCTCATGAACAATTTGCTTGGCTACATCGTATTTCTGAGGTAGTTGTGCAAGTTGATGAAATGCTTGAAGCAGATGAACCGATTGCAATGGAGGATTTTGAAAAGTTGATTGCTGATGTCCGCACACTGATTGTACCGTTAGAGACGGGCAATACCTTCGAGAGAAAGTATTACAACGCTCTCCAGCGCGAGCCTGCTGCTGTGTTGGCACATGCGGAAATATCAAGATTTCTCATGACTAAGATTTAAGGATAGCTATATCAAGACTTGGGGCTTAAGCCCCAAGTTCTGGAGCAACCTCACAGGCAATCAGCATAAGCTTAGGGACTTCCAAATAAAAGAATGTTCCAAAACTGACAGGAAAACTCTCTCTATTCCTCCTCTCTCCGTGTTCTCTGTGTCTCTGTGGTTCGTTTATTTGGATAATTTATTTCTTGGAAGTCCCTTAAAGGCTTATCATCAAGACCGCAGGGGGAAAAAGGACTTTCCATATTTACGCAGACAAAGGATTTATCTCTGCCGATTAGCAGGCTGCGCCCCAACAGCCAATTACCTATGACTCACTACCGGGAAAAAATACAGGTAAGACAAACGCTGTCAGAATTCCACCAAGCACAATCACCTCAATAATTCTGACATAAAAATTGTTTTGTATAAAATTATTCATCTCCGCACCAAAGTTTGTTTGTAAGCTAGTTAACCAAGTACGCAAACGACTAGACCATTTAGCAGGGCTATCTTCTGGGCGAAACTTCCACGAAAACATTGAGAGTAACAACGGCGCACCACCCACCTTGGTAGACATCAAAACATGAATCGCCACACAGCCAACCATCACAACCCAAGCGCAAAGGTGGAGGGAGTACCAAATATGATGTAGCTGCCCTGCTGGAAGCCATTCTTCCTTCATCATCCTGCCAGAGTTCACAGCCAAAACAGAGGCGATGAGCATGAGAGTATTTGCTAGACGTTGCAAGCTAACCCACCAAATCGGCTTGCCAACGTGAGTTAGTTGCTGCAAAGAATCAGATTGAAGCAGGCGCTTTTGTCCAGCATGAAAGCTATAGAGGGCAAAAGCAGGGAGAATAAGCAAGAAAAATAATGCAAAAGTGCCGTGAATGCCCTGAATATCCCCAATTTGAGGAAATGGTATTTTACCAAATCGGCGATCGTAAGTGTTGTAAACCAAAAATCCGGTAATAATTGCTGCGATAACTAAAATTCCACTTAAGCCGTGAAGAATTCGCAACAATAAAGGTTGATAGGGTGCAGAACGGGGCATAAAATGAGCCTTTGTAGCTTACTTCAGAAAATTGTAGCCATTCAGAAATAGAAGTATCCAGTAATTTTTAAACCTTATAATTTTTGGTTATGATCAAAAGTCCTCTACGATATCCTGGTGGTAAATCGAAAGCAATAAATCAAATAGTTGAATATTTACCAGAAAGCTTTTCGGAATTTCGAGAGCCTTTTGTAGGTGGCGGTTCTGTATTCATTTATTTAAGACAAAAGTTTCCTGATCTAAAAATTTGGATTAATGATTTAAACCGCGAACTCTTCTTATTCTGGAAATTTGCTCAATCTGATATAGCTCAGTTAGTTAAAGATATTAGACATATTAAAGTCAAATATACAGATGGCAAATTACTCTTTGCGGAGTTGACTAGTATAGATGTCAATAATTTATCTGATTTAGAAAGAGCAGTTCGGTTTTTCGTTCTCAATAGAATTACTTTTTCAGGAACTGTAGAATCAGGCGGTTTTTCTGAACAAGCTTTCCATAAAAGATTTACTTATTCTTCAATAGAACGGCTAGAAAAGTTAGAAAAAATTTTATCAGAAAATGTCCAAATTACTAATTTGGATTACAGCCAACTATTAAAATCAGAAGGAAAAAATGTATTTTTATTTTTAGATCCGCCATATTTTAGCGCTACTAAATCAAAACTCTATGGTAAAGATGGAGACTTGCACACTTCTTTTGAACATCAGAGATTTGCTAACCTTTTGCAACAATGTCATCATCGCTGGCTAATTACCTACGACAACTCAACACAAATTTTAGAAAATTTTCAATGGGCTAATATTTCAGAGTGGGAATTACAGTATGGGATGAATAATTATAAGCAGAGTGGTGCGGCTAAAGGAAAAGAGTTATTCATTACAAACTACGAAGTTAAACTTGATTTGGAGAAAAAATCACCAGTTCAGAATTTTGCTAATCCAGCTTTGCAATTAAGCCTTGAGATTTAAACCTAACTTTGATAGCTTCCAATTTTCCGGTAGGATAACCCCATAGCTCTCAATATAGCTACAACATACAAACCTTAGCTATGATAACTTCCCCAATTCCTGCTCAAGAATCCTCTGCTAGCTGGTATATCCTGCTGCAACAATTAATAGATGGCCAATCCTTGTCCCGTACTCAAGCTGCTGAATTGATGCAAGGTTGGCTCAGTGAAGCGGTTCCCCCAGAGTTATCAGGGGCTATTTTAACAGCGCTGAACTTTAGAGGCATTTCTGCCGACGAGTTAACCGGCATGGCTGAAGTATTACAATCTCAATCAAAACTAGGGACTGGGGACTGGGGACTGGGGACTGGGCAAGAATTTACCCAATCCCCAATCCCCCTAATAGATACCTGTGGCACTGGTGGAGATGGTTCATCAACCTTTAATATTTCTACAGCTGTTGCATTTGTCGCCGCAGCATCTGGCGTACCTGTCGCTAAACACGGCAATCGTTCAGCTTCAAGTCTCACAGGGAGCGCAGATGTATTGGAAGCCTTGGGTGTAAACTTGAGTGCATCCAGCGAAAAGGTGCAAGCCGCACTACAAGAGGTGGGGATCACTTTCTTGTTTGCCCCTGGTTGGCATCCAGCACTTAAGGCGGTTGCCTCATTACGGCGGACTTTGAAGGTGCGAACAATTTTTAATTTGCTCGGGCCGCTAGTAAATCCCTTGCGTCCAACTGGGCAGGTAGTGGGCTTATTTACTCCCAAACTTTTAGCAACAGTTGCCGAAGCTTTACAAAATTTGGGCAAAGAAAAAGCGATTGTGCTGCACGGGCGAGAAAAACTTGATGAGGCTGGGTTAGGAGATGAAACTGACTTAGCGGTGTTATCAGATGGAGAAGTGCAGTTAACTAGCATTAATCCCCTAGATTTGGATTTAACGCCTGCTCCCATAGGTATGCTTCGGGGTGGAGATGTCCAAGAGAATGCGGTGATTCTGAAGGCGGTACTCCAAGGTAAGGGGACTCAGGCACAACAGGATGCAGTAGCGTTGAATGCCTCGTTGGCGCTACAAGTAGCGGGGTCGATCGCACTCCTAGATCACGCCCAAGGAATCAAAATCGCTAAGGATATTCTACAAAGTGGGGCTGCTTGGACGAAGTTGGAGCAGTTAGTTGAGTTTCTGGAGAATTAATTTGCGATCGCAGTTGCGGACGAAATTCTACTACATTACGTTTAATGGTGACATCGTAATTGCCAAAAAAGTCATGTCCTAGAAGTCCAGTTTCTAGTTCCGCACCTGCGATCGCTACTGCTACTTTATTCACTATTACCCCGCCAACTGCCATCGAATTAACATAGCCCACAGGAAATTCTACACCTCTAGAACTAGCGGTATTTGCCTTAGCTTTCCCTACTGTCACGATTCCCAAGGTATTTGCCATTTCTTGGGTAATTACAGTGCCACTGGCTCCTGTGTCCACAATCATCTCAAATTGTCGCTGGCCATTGAAGGTGACTTCGACAATTGGCGTTCCACCAAGCCGCCTTTTAATGGGGGCTGTAAATACTTCTGGATCTGGAATCACCACTGCTGATGAAGGTAAACCTGGCTCTATTGGTAACCGTTTTGTTTCTTGTGGAGGCAAGGTATATTTTGGTGTGATTGCTGTTTGGGGAACTGTAACTACTACCCTCTTCGGTTCGGCAAGTAGCACAGGGCGAGGACTAGCTTGCTGTTGGGCATATTTAATTTGGCGGCGATATTCAGTAATTTTGGTTTGAGCGATCGCAAACTCTGGGCTTTGCCGCCGGACTCTTTGCATCAGCGTGATCGCATCCTGGTACTGATTCGCCACCAAAATCCAATCACCTGGAGATTGAGCAGATCGGCTGATACTCCAAGCGCCAACCGCTTTGTCTAGCCCCATCTCAAAAAGGCTTGGTTCACTCTCAGACGGCTCTAGCGACTGTGGTTCTGGGGTAGGAATAACTACTGGTGTTGCTGGTTCGACGGCAGGCTGTACTGATGCCTGATCCCTAATTGGCGCGGGTTGCTCATTGCCACTAGTCGCCGTGTTTCGTTGGTCTTCACTACAGGCACCACACAAAACCGCTAGAGCGCTTGATAGAAAAATTAGGGTTGCACGGGATAAAAAAGACTGAAGCATAATTAATTTTAACCATCCAAGCTTTGCCAAAGCCACTCCCGCTAATTTAATTCACTTTTAATTTTAATTAACTATTCTAAAAACTCCCAATTGCTCAACTCATGGGATAATTAACAATCGCAGTATTGGGGAATGGGGAGTAGGGAAGAGGTTTCCCAATGCCCACTCCCCACTCCCCACTCCCCACTCCCCACTCCCCAATTTACTATGCCCCTGACTGACGCAATACCAGCTTTACTTGTCCTGGCAGACGGAACTACTTATCGCGGTTGGTCTTTCGGTGCTACGGGAACCGCGATCGGAGAAGTGGTGTTCAACACTGGCATGACCGGCTACCAAGAAGTACTAACCGATCCCAGTTACTGCGGTCAAATTGTCATTTTTACCTATCCTGAATTAGGCAATACTGGCGTTAATCCTGAAGATGAGGAATCAAATGCGCCCCAAATTCGGGGTGCGATCGCTCGAAATATTTGTCACCGACCGAGTAACTGGCGATCAACACAATCCTTACCAGACTACCTTAAGCAAAACCAAGTACCAGGGATCTACGGCATCGATACCCGCGCCCTCACCCGCAAAATTCGGATGTTTGGAGCTATGAACGGAGGCATTTCCACAACCATTCTCGATGAGGCGGAATTGCTAGAGCAGGTACAGGCGGCTCCCAACATGGCAGGATTGAATCTGGTTCGGGAAGTCACAACCCCAACTGCTTATGAATGGTCAGATCCCACAATTCCAGCTTGGGAATTCAACTCTGAAGCTGCGGAAAATCTTGGAGAACCCTTTACCGTTGTTGCCCTTGACTTTGGCGTAAAACGCAATATTTTGCGTCGCTTAACAAGTTATGGTTGTCGGGTAATTGTTGTGCCTGCTGATACGCCACCAGAGGAAATCCTCAATTACAATCCAGATGGTGTGTTTCTTTCTAATGGGCCTGGCGACCCTGCTGCCGTCACTGAAGGGATTGCAACTGCTAAAGCGCTTCTGTTAAGTGAAAAGCCCATCTTTGGTATTTGTATGGGACACCAAATTTTAGGTCATGCACTAGGGGCAGAAACCTATAAACTCAAATTTGGTCACCGTGGTTTAAATCAGCCTGCCGGTTTACAACAACGGATAGAAATTACCAGCCAAAACCATAGTTTTGCTATTAACCCAGATTCTTTGCCTACAACAGTTGTAGAAATCAGCCACCTGAACTTAAACGATCGCACCGTTGCCGGGGTACGTCACAAATCTCTACCTGTATTCTCTGTACAATATCACCCAGAAGCAAGTCCTGGGCCTCACGATGCTGATTACTTGTTTGAGCAATTTGTTCAAGTCATGCGAACAGCACGTCAAGCCGCAACAGCCGAAGTGAGGTAAAAATAGGGAATGGGGAATAGGGAATAGGGAACAGGAAGGGGTTTTTCCAATGCCCATTACCCAATCCCCTACTTCAGTAGATTGTAGACAACTTGCTCAAAAACCATCTATACTTGAGCGTTCACTTTAACTCATGAGGAGGGAATTATTGCTGAGCCACTGAATCTAACCGTTAGCCTGAGGGGCACTCGTGAAGTCCGGGATAACTGTCAGCTATTCCGCCTCACAGGTTTGTTAGATGCCTTTTCTGAGCCGACATTTCGCAAGGTACTTGGCAGTAAGATTGACGAGGGCCCTAAGCATATTATTTTGGATCTCTCACAAATCGACTTTATTGATAGCTCTGGCTTGGGTGCTTTGGTGCAGCTAGCCAAGCAGGCTCAAACTGCTGAAGGCACTTTGCAAATTGTCACGAATGCCCGGGTAACTCAAACGGTCAAGCTTGTTCGCCTAGAAAAGTTTCTCTCCCTGCAAAAATCAGTTGAAGAAGCTCTAGAAAACGTCAAGTAGTCTTGATTGCTTGAACCGAGAGACCAATTCGGCTATTCAGATTCAACATCGGATAGCTTAATTTTTAAAACTTCTGGCAGCAAACCTCTCTCCTTGTGGGAGAGGCACAAAGCCAGTTAAGCTATTATGTTTAAAGTTAACCAATAACAAAAATATAGACACCCCATTTTTGGGTCTGTAATTGTCGGTTAGAATATCAAATAAACAATCAAGTCTAAGAAATTTGTAAGAAATACAAAGTCAGCAGATTTATTTATGGGTAAACTTGACTTGATACTGTATATTTAAAAATTGCCGCTTACCAAGTAAGCATAGCTAAACGCTCAAGTAACAGGTGAGTTTGATGTCATAATTTTACACCATCTTAGACACAGACCACAAGTAAGCGCAATTTGATTTATAAGCGTTGACATTAGGATATAAAATGCCAACTCTCAATCAAAAAGATAGAATTGGTAAGTATTTCTGATAGTATTGATTATGCTAAGTATGGTATTATGGCTTACTTCAGAAAAATCAGTCTTTGCAAAAAATGCCTGCCAAATGTAGCCCGTCAAGGAATGATTTATTGTGAAGTCACAGGAGGAAGAGCTATTAGATACACAAGATGAAACTCCTAAACAGAGTTTATCTTGGACTCAAGCACTCTTGACAACCACAGCGCCATTCCAACAGATTTCCCTCTCACAAGTGCAACAAATTTCTCCTACTGCTTTAGCATATTTGGGGGATGCAATTTATGAGTTGTATGTTAGAATGTTCTATCTGCTGCCATTGCAGCGGTCAGGAATTTACCACCGTTTGGTAGTGGAGCAGGTAAGAGCGGAAACACAAGCGCTACATTTGCGATCGCTGGTTCCTCATTTAAGGGACACCGAATTAGAAATTGTCCGACGGGGTAGAAACGCCGCTACAGGACGCCCTAAGCGACTTAATCCCGAAATTTATCAACAGGCAACTAGTCTAGAAACCTTAATAGGCTACTTATATCTCACCGATTACCAGCGTCTAACCGAACTGTTGCAAATGCTTCATGTAGAAAAAGGGTGAAAGCTCAATTTCACAACAATAGGTAAAGCAGTAGATTAGGTTTTAGAAATTCAGGTAATCGTATGTTCAACCATACGCTATATCTATAACTCAAATGCAGAATAAACCGAGAAAAATCATCAAGACTTCCACTAATGAACCCAATCGTGGGCAACCCGTAAAAATTCAGGGTAAGCGTGTTGTTACTAATCCTACTCGCAATCCTAGGAAAGTAGATAGCAACCCGATTTCTGGTGCTAATCCCACTCGCAATCCCAGGAAAATAGATGTTGCTAATCCCACCCGCAATCCCAAAAAAATAGATAGCAACCCGATTTCTGGCAACTCGCGCCAACGAAATAATAACTTTTCCCAGCCGCCTGTATCTACACAACCCATAGAAGAAGATAACGATCTCATCTATGGTCGTCATCCAGTATTGAGTGCGTTGCAAAATCAGCGCAATCTCAACCGTCTCTGGATTACTACCCGTCTGCGCTACGACCCCAGCTTTCACCATTTTCTCCTCCAAGCGAAGGAAAATGGCACAGTTATTGATGAGGTTGAACCTAAGCGCTTAGACTATCTCACCAACGGGGCCAATCACCAAGGTGTGGCGGCACAAGTTGCTCCTTACGCCTACATCGAATTACCCGATCTAATTGAACAGGCAAAAGCTGTAACCGATCCCGTAATTGTAGTGGCTGACGGAATTACTGATCCCCACAACTTAGGAGCAATTATTCGCACCGCCGAAGCAATAGGCGCTCAAGGTTTGGTGATTCCTCAAAGAAGAGCATCTGGGATCACCTCCACCGTTATGAAAGTCGCAGCAGGCGCTTTAGAAAATTTTGCTGTAGCTAGAGTTGTTAACCTCAGCCGCGCCTTAGAAGAGTTAAAAGAAGCTGGCTATTGGATTTATGGCACTGCTGCAAGTGGTAGCGAACCCGTACACACAGTAAATTTCACTGGCCCAATCGTTTTGGTCATCGGCTCAGAAGGTGAAGGTCTGAGTATGTTGACTCAACGTTCCTGTGATTTCTTGGTATCGATTCCTCTACAAGGTAAGACTCCCAGCCTCAATGCTTCTGTAGCAGCAGGTATGACACTTTATGAAATTTACCGCCAGCGATCGCTAAATACCCTCCACCTAGATAAATTACAAAAAAATTCTTTGAAAAAATAACCCTAACAGAGTATAAAGAAATGTAAAAGATAATAAAGCAACATATCGTTTAACACCCTGTAGACGTTTATAAACTCGCGAAAACCATGAAAACCATTTGGCATAACCTCAAGGAAGTGTTACTTAACACATTCGACTCCCTCGGCTTGGCTTGGTGGGTAGAGATCGTGACGCAAAATCCCCGTTGCACATACTACTTCGGGCCATTTCTAAGTTCTTCTGAAGCAAGATTGTCAAGCATTGGATATATAGAAGATTTGGAGATCGAAGGAGCAACGGGAATTGCTGTAAATGTCAAGCGTTGCAAACCTAACACCTTAACAATTGCTGAAGACTTGGGGGAAAGATTTGACCGCAAAGTACAGCCTGCCTTTGGCGGTCAAATTTAAGTTAGTTAGGCCAGAGAATGAACAGGATGCGAGGATGCAGGGACGCAAAAACACGGAGACACTGAGAGAGAATTCTTTTACCGTGTTATTGCATCTTTTCCACTCACCGCGTCACCACATCTTCACTCTCCATTTCTCCTTCGTCAATAGTCAAAATTTTTAAAATATTCGACTATTGACTACCAACTACCTGCGGATGTTCTTCCAGCCAATGGTCAATATCATTCAGCACCTGCTGGGGAACTTCCCACGGAAAAAGATGGGCAGTGTTAGGATAGCACTGCCACTGAGAATTGTTCAGGTGTTGAGCAGTTTCTAAACTGGAATCAGATGTGATGTGGCGGTCTTGATCACCAGCAAGTACTAAACCAGGACATTGTATTTGTTGCAAATCTAGAAGTCGGTTGTATCCCGATTGAATTGCACTGGAAAGGGCGCGAGTAGCAGCAGGAGAGGTTTGTAAATAAGCTGGTACTGCTTCAGTCGCAATGTAGTTGTAAGTGGTAGATGTATGTTGTTGAATTAGATAGCGGAAAAGCGATCGCTTACCAAAAGTTTCAATATTCCATTGCCAACTCGGTTTTATATAGTTTAGTAGGCCAGCAACGCCAGTATATAAATTATCCTGCCAAGTGATAGGAGGATGACTGCCACGGGGTTTTGCGGCTGTCGCCACTAAAATCAGCCCTGTAATCCGCTCTGGCAAACGTAATGCCAGTTCCATTGCCAGAATGCCCCCAAGTGACCATCCTAATACTAGACACTTTTCAATCTCAAAGCGGTCTAGGAGGGCTTCTAAATCAGTCAAATGGTCATTCATCTCAAAATTGCCATTCCAGCGACTTTTGCCGTATCCACGTAAATCAGGGGCAAAAGTTTTATAACGTTTTGATAAATGATTGGTAAAGACAGAAAGACTACGACCAGTACCAGGATGACCATGTAAGCCCAGAATGGGGAATCCTTGACCTTGGATGTAGACATTGAGACGTGCAGCAGTGGTAGGATGGTGATCGCTCATCTAGCACCCCCAAGAGACTCCCACCATACTTGATAGCCAAATGTGTTCAAATTAAAACCTTCAAATTATTACAATTTTAAGAAATTGGTTCATAAACCATTTGGGGAATCAACACTTCATCTTGTAATTGCCCAATACCTAAAAAACGAGTCTCTTCATCATAAACTCGTACTATTTCAGAAACATCGAAAGTTAGAGAAATTCGTTGACCTTGACACCATTTTTGAGCAGATGCTGCTGGTAAAGTAACAGATGACAAATGTTTCAAGGCTGCATCAGAGGCAAAAGGCTGAAATGTCCCCGCTTGCAGTTTGGCTTCTAGGTCGGTCAAAGTGAGACTATCTGTTAGATCGAAGCCACTGCTTTGGGTGCGAATCAAAGCGGCAAGAGTGCCACCAGTTTCTAAAATTGCACCCAAGTCACGAGCGATCGCTCTAATATATGTACCAGAACCACAGGCGATCGCCACATCCAATTCGGGAAAATCTCCTTCTCTCCAGTCCAAAATATCTATCTGAAAAACTTCTACTGTTCGCACTGGAACTTCCACCGTTATCCCTTGGCGTGCTAAGTCGTAGAGACGTTTACCATCCACCTGGATTGCACTGTAACTAGGTGGTATTTGCTCAATCTTGCCTTCAAATTGTGGTAATACACTTTTCACCTGTGCCAAACTCAATCCAGCACAAGGTTGTGAAGTGATGATTTCGCCTTGTAAATCATCGGTTGTGGTACGCACACCCAGCCGAATAGTGGCTTTATAACCTTTGTTCTCTGGCAGATATTGCAATAATCTTGTGGCTTTACCAAGGGCGATTGGTAAAACCCCTGTAGCAGCTGGATCTAAGGTTCCCGCATGTCCTACACGTTTGAGGCGCAACAATTTTCGCACCCGCGCGACGCAGTCGTGGGAAGTCCAGCCAAATGGTTTGTTTAAGTTGATAAAACCTTGAAATAACACAGAATAAATACTTACAGCTTCTAAACTCTATTAAATACTCATTTAATGCTCAAAGCATTAATATTTAGCAATCAAGGCTTAAATAAGCATTAATTTATACAAATTAATCAGGTTAAAGACATTCTCTAAGCCCTTTACCGAATAATACATATAAAATGTATTCAGTAAATACCACGTTGTTACTTATAAATTACAACACATAAAATCGTAGTAAATAAAGAAATATTATAGAAAACTTAATAGAGCTTTTCCTTATGCTTTGAGGTTAGGCAATTGCGCTTGACTTTGGTTTTTTGGTGTTTCTATGAGTGACTCAAAGAAGGGAGGATTTTCTTATTTTGCTTTAACTACCAAAATAACTGCTGGATTGACTATTGGTCTAACACTTTTATCAAATCAACCATTCATAGGCTTTCATGAATATAAATAAAATGAAAAAAACAATCTTTACTACTACACTGCTTTTTTGCTCTATGTTGATTGTGAGTTGTAGCGAACCTGACAAGAGTGCTTCTCAACAGAATAAGGCTAATCAAGCAAATACTGCACCATCTATCCAAGTTAATTCTAAATCTACTTCCACAAATCACCTAGATAATACCGAAATTAATAAAAAAGTTAGTAATTCAGCATCAAAGAACAATCCATCTATTAAAAATAGTAAACCTAATGAGATTGATAACAATAACCCAATATTTGGTACGATTAAAGATATGCAAAATGGAGACTTAAAATGCTATGTTACTGTTGTAGATGAAAAGGGTAAGTTGTATGAAGGTGTCGGTGCAACATTTGAAATTTGTGAACAAGATAAATACGTCAATAAAAAAGTAAAAATGTCTTATGATCTAGAGAATGTCAGTGATTGCCAAAGTTCTGAGCCTTGCGGCAAAACAATCAAAGAATGGCTGATTAGGAAGATAGAAATTCAAGATTAACAATTACAAGATTTATTTTTAAACCCATAGCGGCACTCCCTACCCTAAATCTACTCATAGGGTAGGGGTTGGAGAATTAATACTTCCAACAGGCTAAATAACAATATATCCTCTGCTAGATACGTAGTAAATATTAAATTAATAAAATAAGTTGATATCTGTAAATATGACCGGGAATCAATGAAAACTGGCATTCAAAAAACAGCAGAAATCCTGGAGCAAGTTCACCAATTAGAATCTACATTGGGTCTAAAGAATGAAGCCTGTCGTTCCAAATTTTTGATTTACCCTGACTTTAGATCAAAAGTTTTTTTATTTTTGCATGGTTTTACAGCAGGCCCTTACCAGTTCGAGCCGCTTGGTAAAGCCTTTTTTAACATGGGATATAATGTTTTGATTCCTTTACAACCCGGTCATGGACGCTCCGGTGACTGGAGGCATCAAAACCCTCCACCTCTGCCAACAGATATTAAGATTTATCAAGAATTTGTAATTAAATGGTTGCAGATTGCAAAAACGCTAGGTCAAGAAGTTGTGATTGGTGGATTATCGACTGGTGGAACTTTAGCTGCTTGGTTAGCTTTAGAGCATCCTGAGCAGATTGACTGCACCTTATTGTTCACGCCTTACTTGGGTAATCGTTATTCACTATTCGATTTACTTATAAAAATCTTGCCAATTTACTTTGAATGGTTCAACAAAGATGCACCTGGTAATTTTGGTTATAAAGGTTTTCGTATTAAGGCATTACGGATATTTCTAGAATTAGGATATCAGGTTTTAGAAAAGGCTCAAGGCTGTGTTTCTGCCCCTATCTTAATGGTATGTAGTGAAGCAGATCATGCTGTTAGTCGCCCGAAACAGCAAGATTTTTTCCGAAGAGTACTTAAGCAGCAACCAAAATCTTGGTATTACTGTTTCGATGATTCCCTTCAAATCGAACACCGAATGATGACGAAACTGGAAGACAATGATTATGAAGAACTGATAATTACCCTTGCGAAAGCATTTGTTGAGAGTGATTTGACTTGGATAGAGTTTGAGCAAATGGCAAAGCGGATCACCCAGGGACAAGCCCATGACCAAATCATGCGAGAACTGAACTTTGATAGGCAAGTTTCTCAACAGCTATCTGCAATGATGACTCAAGCTTTTGGCTGTGAGCATCTCAAATGCATCAATCCAGATTCCTAGTGAGCATCCCAATTTTGCAAAAAAAACGAAGAGACTCAAAAAATATGTGTAGTTCAGTATAGGCATTAGTCGCTTTCGAGCGATCGCTATAAATTTCTGCCGCAGAGATTCAATGGCAGAAGTTACACTAGCTATGTCATATATGGAGATTGTTTTAATTGTTTTATGTCTATTCAAGTCTACGGCATTCCAAACTGCGGCACTTGTAAAAAAGCTTTGACGTGGCTCCAAGACAAGGGAATTAACTATGAGTTTATCAACACCAGAGAGACTCCGCCGACCCGTGAACAGATCCAAAACTGGGTAAAGTCTTTGAGTTTTGCTCCTATGCGAAATACCTCCGGTCAATCCTACCGCGCTTTAGGAGATCAAAAAAAGACTTGGACGGATGAACAGTGGATTGATGCATTTACTCACGACGCAATGCTGCTCAAACGTCCACTTTTCGTTAAAGATGGAACAGCTGTGCTGGTCGGCTTTAAAGATGAGGCAATCGTTCAAGAAAAATTAGGGTTTTAGTTAGGGAGCAACGCAATTTGGTGAGATCGAGGTTAAATTATCTCGAACAAGTCTGCCTATATTAGGATTTACGCATAAATAGTCTCTGAGGAAATTGGGTATAAAGTTTACTATTAACGCTGCCAATGATACATTAATCGCCCATGACGATCACGCACAAGTTCCCATTGTCCATGACGATATGGTTGTCCGTGATAACGTATAGAGCGATAGCGTCGTCTATAATAATGTCGTCGATTACGCTGGCGTTGATAATAATATTGTCTAGTCCGTTGCCGTCTATGATAACGTCGTCGAGTCCGTCGATGAGCTAACAAAAGCTCTTCACTTTGCTCTCCAATTAATTTTGTCTTTACATCAAGATGTTCATTGAGAACATTATCTAAAGTATTATCTTTGGCTTCAGCTAAAGCAGGTGGGTACACGAAGGCTAATAGCAGAAATGCGATTAAGGATAGCTTTTTGAAACGGTTCACGTCTTTGCTTTTCCTAGACTATTGTTACTAATTTTATTTAATACTGAAGTTGAGTAACTATGTAGTTCAGAATTCACAAACTTGAGTACCGCAAAAGTAATGAAAGTACTTATATGAAATTTGAAGATGCTGACTATGATGGGCAACCAAATGATGTGCATTTGTTATGGGGCAAATGAATAGGCCTTTGGTAAGCTAACTGTAACTGTAGTTCCTTGCCCTACTTGACTAGACAAGGTGATATCACCACCATGTAAATCGACACAAGCTTTAGCGATCGCTAGCCCTAATCCTGTACCGGGGATTGTGTCAACATTACTTCCACGGCTGAAGGATTGAAACAAATTTTCTTGATCTGCCATTGGGATACCAATTCCCTGATCTTTGATATAAAAGATTACTTGTGATTCTTTACCGATCAGGTGGAATTCTACAGTACCTCCATCTGGAGAGTACTTAATTGCATTGGATATTAAGTTAGTAAAAATTTGCTGCAAAAGCCCGCGATCGCCCCAAAAGCCCTGGTTATTACCAGTAATTTTAAAAATCAATTCGTGGCGATCGCCTACTGTTTCTCGCTCTTGTTCTATTAGCTCAGAAAAAAATTGCAGTAGATCGAGCAGAATAGGCTTAATCTTGGGTTTTTCCAGTTCAAATTGGTTAACTAAAAGCATATTATCCACAAGTTTGGACATATACCTTGCTTTCTGTTCAATGATTCCCAAAAACCTCTGTTGTTTAGACTCATCCAGTTGCTGGCTATGTTTTACCAAAGTTGATGCAGCTGCAAGAATTGAAGTTAGTGGCGTTCGATACTCATGGGAAACCGTTGCAATGATTTGAGATTTAAATACATTGAGTTGCTTTTCTTTGGCAAGCGCTGCTTGAGTTTGGGCTAGCAATTCCGCTTGTTGGATAGCGATCGCTAGTTGCACTGAAACTTCATTGAGCATTTGGGCATCATCAGTTTGCCACTCTCGTTCCCCGGAATTATGGTCAGCAATCAACAAACCCCAAAGTATGGGGGTTGGGTTCCCATTGTTACTCAGATTAATGGGAACTACCAGATTTGCCTTAGTATTAAATTGCTCTTTCAGGCTGAGACAATTACACAAGCCAAACTCATAGTTATAAGGAATTGAAGATTGAGGACTTGTACTGAGCGTACTCTTACGGAGAAGCACAGAAGCCGTTGGCGCAGCCTCTCGTAGAGAAGTATTGGGCATTGGGGATTGGATATGGGGAAGGGTGCAAAGAAGAGGAATTTTCCCCCTGCTCCCTGCTCCCTGCTCCCCTGCTTCTTCACGTATCCCGACGCGATCGCACAATGTTACAGTGCGGTATGACTCAACTGAAGAGGCAACTATTTTACCGTCGCTATCTGGGGCGAACTGATACACCATCACGCGATCGCACTTCAAAAGTTGCTGTACCTCAGTTACAGCCGTATTCAAAATTTCCTTTAGGTTAAGAGACTGGCGAATTCGTAAAGCAGTTGTGGCAATTAAGCGTTGTCGCTCCTGAGTTTTGTTGAGTTGGGCTTGCAAGCACGATTGCTTGATGGCGTTGCGGACTGTTATTTGCAGCACATCCTGTGTCAGATTTTGCTTGACCAAATAATCCAAAGCACCCTGTTTCATTGCTTGCACAGCTATTTCTTCATCGCCACGCCCTGTCAACATAATCACAGGTACAGATGTCTCCAATATCTCCTGCTGCATCTGCTCGAAGAGTTCTAACCCACTCATATCAGGTAGGCAAAAATCCAGGAGGATGACATCAAAGCGCATTTTTTGGCACAAAGCAAGTGCTTCTTCTGCACAGTCTGCCTCCAAAATTTGGTAGGACTGGTGCGGATCTTTCAACAGATATCGACGATAGATTTTTCGATCTGCTGCACAATCATCGATGATGAGTAGCGTCCATGTGTCCAACATATATAAGTATGAGGTTCAGGGAGCCATGTAGATCCCTTTTATCCAGACTGTGTTTTTATTGCATAATTCTAAAAATAATATAAAATTAAGTGTAAATAAAATCTAAATTCTTTAGTAATTCTAAAGCAATACAAATATTCATAAAACAAGAAAGTGGGAAAAATGCATTTAAAAGAGACAAGCAGACACAGTGACTCAAAGAGGAAAATGTCTCTGTGTCCTCTGAGCCGTCTCCTTTGTTATCCTTTTTTCCCTACTGCCTCATCGACAGAAAATAAACAAATTAATCCAAGACTGGCGGCATATTCGCTTCAAGCCAATAGTCCACAAATGCTTGAATCGTCTTTTTTAGTTCCTGAGCATCCATCGGCTTTACCAGATATCCATTTGCGCCCTTTTGGTAGCACAGTTCAATATCCTTGGGGTTAGATGATGTAGTAAAAACAACGATGGGGATTTCCTTGAAACTCTTATCTTGCTTGAGCCGGTCTAAAATGTCACGGCCATCAATACCTGGCAAATTCAGATCGAGTAAGATAACAGAAGGTCGTAGTGCTACTTTAGAGTTGCGTAAGGCTTCGCTTCCTTGTTGATGGAGGAACTCTAAAACCTCATCCCCATTAGTACAACGATGTATGGGGTTCTGGACGGACATGCGCCGCATCAGACGTTGTAGCATCCGAAAATCTTCATTGCTGTCCTCAACAACGAGCAGCGGTTCATGAAGTTTTTTTGTCATTCGTGGTCTTAAAAGAACTTAACAAAAATACATATTTGGTTATTATCTTAAACTATTCCAGGGTGAAATAGAAAATCGAGCCAACGCCTACAGTAGATTCAACCCAAATTTGGCCATTATGAAGCTCAACAATCTTCTTAACAATAGCTAATCCTGCACCTGCTCCTCCACCGTACTTTTCCTGCGAGTGCAGCCGCTTAAATAGTCGAAAGATAGTTTCTAAGTGATGTTGTGGAATGCCAATACCGTTATCTCGGATATAGAAGATTGGGGATTGGGCATGGGGCATTGGGCATGGGGTATTCTCCTTGTCCCCTTGTCCCCCTTCTGCTTGAGAAAGGTAGCCAATCTCAACCCATTGCTCTGGCTTATCGTTGTATTTAAACGCATTGCCCAGGAGATTGCTAAAGACTTCATTAACGAGAACTCGGTCACACTGAACTGTTGGTAAAGGCCGAGGAATGCGAATATCCACAAGCGCAGAGTCTTGGCGACTAGCACGAAAGACTTCAATTACTTGGTTGAGCAATTCATTGAGGTCAGTTACTTGCTCTCGCAGTTGCGCTTGTCCTAACTGCGAGAGTCGCAGTAGTGCATTAATAAGAGTTTCCATGCGTACAGATAAGGAAACTACTGTTTGCAAGCACTCTATTCCGTCATCATCTAATACTTGGGCATAGTCTTCTAGCAGCACCGTCGAGAAGTTATAAATTCCCCGCAAAGGCTCTTTGAGGTCATGGGAAGCAGCGTAGGCAAAGGAGGCTAATTCCCGGTTGCTGCGCTCTAATTCTAGGTTTATTTTAGCTAACTCATCCGCCTTAGATAGTACAATACCAACGATCGCATTACTCAGAGCGATCGCACTCTCAAGTTCACAAGTTTCCCAAGGTAGAGAAGTTAATCTAACCGTTTCTTGCCATTGTTCAAAGGATTTTCGTGGACATAGAATAAAGCTACCATCCGTCTGAGCTTGAATAGATTCGTTGGGATTACCCGCCCAGTTTACCGTTTGGATAACTTCAGGGCGAAACCAAAGAATATAATAGCGTCGGACTTTAGAAATTCGCAGTAGCAGCAAGCCACTGGCAGTATCTTTAAAGATGAGCGCCTCTGGATAAAGCTTCGGCAGAGAATCAGTGAAAAACAGGTTGTCACTAACTTGAGTATCTGCCCATTCAATTAACGCCCGCACCTCATCAATATTTGGTGTTGCTCCCACAAGGTTAATTTCATTATCCAGACAAACTGCCGCTCCAGAGGCACTAACAAGATCCAGCAAGCGGATTTCAGGTTTAATTAAGGCATCGATAAAATTATCTGCCTGAGAAATAGACTCTAAAAAATCAGCCTGTAGTGATTTCAGTTTTACCTTATAGTTCCATTCCGAATAACTAATTTTATGCGCTAATTCAGTAGACACAATCTGTCCCAAAAATTCGCACATCTTGCAGACTTCGTAAGAAATATACTTTGGTGTTAAATGATGGCAAGATATTAATCCCCAAAGCTTCTGCTCTTGAATGAGCGAAATCACCAAAAGAGCTTTTACTCCCATATTTTGATGATATTCAGCACAACATGAATCAAAACTTCGTAGCAGAGAGTAACTTAAGTCAAGAGGCTGATGTATTGTCGGATTTTCCGGTGGAACTAGCTGAACACGTTCGGCTGTCAAATCGGGAAGAAATCGGAGAAAGCAGCGCGTGTATAACTCCCTAGCTTGTGCTGGAATATCTGTAGCGGGATAGTGGAGTCCTAAATAAGGGGATAAATCTTCCCGTTTAACTTCTGAAATAACAGAACCCGCTCCCGACTGGTCAAATTTATAGACCATTACCCGATCAAAACCGATGATTTTTTGGACTTCTTGTGCCACTATATGCAAAAATTCTATCAGGTTTGATGTTCTTTGCATTTTTGCGATCGCTTCACCCGCCAAAGCATGAAAGTTTAAAAAACTCATCTCAGATTTTGAGTCAGTCGGTTCTAACTCCAGAATCACAGCCTCTTCTGTACGATGAACAATGCCGTCAAAGTATCGTTCCTGATGCAAAGTGTTTATTGATACTTTAAAAGCATTAGCAATGCCAATTTTTTTTGCCAAGCACTGCTTTACAGCTTCCATTTGTTGAGCTTCTAGCAAATGGCTCAATGGTTTACCAAGCAAATCTTCTGGCTCTTTGCCCAAATATGCTTGGGTATTATTGCTAACTTGCACTATCTCTAGCTGGGTACTGAGTGCTAGTAGAACGCCATGAGGTTGAATAGAGCCAGGTATGTGAATAGGTTTGCGATCGTGGTTAGTCAGAGCAGTAGCTTGGGTAATAGTATTTTCAGGCTGGCTCATAAATCAACTTATGTAAAGCTGATTTTTACAATAGCGCAATTAAATGTCACATTTCTTTAAAGTATATGCCGATAAGGATGAATGTGAGGAATTTTTTTGTAAATTTTATCAACAGAATAAGGGTATTTACTGCAACCGAGTAATTACTGGATTCATAATCGACTGTAAAGCATTTATGATGCTGTTAGAATGTTGATATTCAGTATTTTCGCTACTGCTCTTAAAAAAATAATAAATGTGATTAAAAGACATACCACTTCACAACTGGAGCTATACAAATATTTATTTAGGAACATAAGTTTATGACCTCAACTACAACTTATACTTACGATGCCGACGGTCAACTCATATCCCAGAGCATAGACAACAACAGTGATGGGACAATAGACTCAGTTATTAACTACGGCTATAACCTGACATCCGTAAGCTCTGACTACAACGGCGACGGCATCGCTGATGAGGTCAGAACCTCTGCTTATGATGCTAGGGGTAAGCAGATATTCTTGAGTCGTGACAGCAACGGCGATGGCATCGCTGATTATGTCGAAACTTCTACTTATGATGTCAATGGTAAGCAGACATCCTTAAATCGTGACACTAACGGCGATGGGCTCGCCGATTATATCGAAACTTATACTTATGATGCCAACGGCAAGGAGACATCCTATAGTCGTGACGACAACGGCGACGGCATTGCTGATTATGTCAGAACCTCTACTTATGATGCCAAGGGCAACCAGATATCCTATAGTCTTGACGACAACGGCGACGGCATTGCTGATGTCGATACTTATACTTTTTATACTTATACTTATGATGCCAACGGCAAGGAAACATCCGAAAGTATTGACAACAACGGTGACGGCATTGCTGATTATGTCAGAACCTATACTTATGATGCCAAGGGCAACCTGACATCCGAAAGTATTGACAACAACGGTGACGGCATTGCCGATGAGGTCAGAATCTCTACTTATGATGCCAACGGTAACAAGACATCCTTTAGTCGTGACGACAAGGGCGACGGCATCACTGATTATGTCGAAACTTATGATGCCAAGGGCAATCTTACATCTAGTAGTGACTACAACGACGACGGCATTGCTGATTATGTCAGAACCTATATTTATGATGCCAAGGGCAACAAAACATCAGAAACTCTTGACGGCGATGGCGACGGCATTGCTGATTATGTCGCAACCTATACTTATGATGCCAAGGGCAACAAAACATCAGAAACAGAGTATACCTTCAGCAACGCTTACGGCAGCCGTAATAGGGTCACAACCTATACTTATGATGTCAGCGGCAACCTGACATCGGAAAGCACAGACTATAACGGCAACGGCATAGCTGATTATGCCATTATTAGCGAAACTGGCTACCCCTTAATTGATTATGTCTATACCTATACTTATGATGCCAACGGTAACAAAACATCCGAAAGTGAAGACTACAATGGCGACGGCATAGCTGATAGGTTCAGAAAGTATACTTATGATGCCAACGGGAATCTGACATTTTATAGCAGTGACTACAAAGGCGATAGCGAAATTAATAATCCTCCCTATGATTTCAAGACCGACGGCATAGTTGATGATGTTGTAACCTATACCTATGGACGCACAACCGCCAGTTATGACTTCAATAATGATGGTGTAATTGATGCGGTTGGTATCTATAGCTATGATGCTAAGGGAAAACTAACTACACAAAAGATTGATAATAATCGTGATGGCATCATTGATGAGGTAACTGCTTACACTTACGATGCTAAGGGCAAACTCACTGCACAGGTAGTTGACAAAAATAATGATAGCCTCGGTGACGAGATTACCACTTACAACTACGATGCCAATGGCAAACTGACTTCAGCAGATATTGACAATAACAGCGATGGTATTATTGATGCAGTTGCCAGTTATTTATATGATGCCAACGGTCAACTGCTCAGTACAACCACCAACGATGCAAATGTACCGAACAAAACCCTATACGATAGCAACTGTAAAGATACACTCACTGGTGGAACTGGCAATGACCAAATTTTCGGGAAAAACGGCAACAATAAACTATTTGGATTAGCAGGAAATGACAAGCTAGTTGGTGGTAACGGTAATGACATCCTCAACGGTGGCGCTGGTAGTGATACCCTGACAGGCAGTTATGGGAATGATAAATTTGTAATCAATAACCTAAGTGATTCGCTGCTGTATGGTTTTGATAAAATTACTGACTTGAAAATCGATGAAGATAAAATTAATGGTCTAAATGCAGTTTCTACCACCAATTTGCTTCAACTTGGCCCTGTTGCAAGTTTGAATCTGTCAGACGTACAACAAATATTGACTACAACTGCTTTTGTGGCTAAAGGTGCTGCAACTTTTACCTTAGGTACAAGCAGTAATGGGCGGACTTTTGTAGCACTCAATGATAGTACTAATGGATTTTCTGCCCTCACGGATGCTGTTATTGAGATTAGTGGCTATAAAGGCGACTTAACTAATTTAGCGATTGTCTAATACCAATTCTCTATAAGCTTGTACTAAATTATTACTCCTTCTCTCTTCTCTACAAGACGCTTCGCGTTGGCGGAAGCCTCTCGCAGAGAAGGCGTACTTGGCGGTTCGTTTAATAATTAAGTTGTGTAGGTTGGCTTGAGCAATGAAACCCAACGTTTCCGGGGCTTTGTTGGATTCCACTTTGCTTAACCCAATCTACAATTTTTATTAACCCAAGCGTATTGCTTTATAGATAGGACTTACGCAGTGAAAATCTAAAACCTCGATCCCCCCTAACCCCCCTTTTTAAGCAGGGCTGTTTCATTCCCTAAAGAGCTTTAAAAGCAAGGGTTCTAGCAATTAAAAATTGGTTATTTTGTTACCCGCGTGCCGAGAAAATAAACTATTTTACTGATATTTAAGTGATTAAATGTTCATCTCATCGTTACGCTTACTTACAATTTTCTCGCTAACCATCTTGACAAATCCTGTTTGAAATGGAGTGAAACAGCCCTGCCCTTAAAAAGGGAGGATCTGAAAAGCCCCCTTTTTAAGGGGGTTGGGGGATCTATTCTGCGTAAGCTCTAATAGATTTGGGATGCTTCGATTAATTACATTTGTACAAAGTCAAATAAAAATCATTACATGCAGCAATGCAACACCAATATCCAACATCCAAAATCCGAAGCTGACTATGGTGTTGGGGAGTTTTTTTTTGCGGGTTTGGCTCCTTTAATATCCAGCAGTTGTGCTAATTCGGTTGTATTGAATGATTTGACGAGATTCAAACCAAGCGACTTACTAGAAATGCTTTGAGTGTAAGCGGCGTTTAGGTAAGAAATATATTGCGGTTTTCCGACAACATAAGTTTGGAAGAAAGGTAAACTCAAAACATTCATGTAACGACGCGCTTGGGAGGCATCGCCAATCATATCGGCAGGTAATGCTACTTGTTGATTTGCGGGGTTGCCATTACCAATGGTGGAAAAGTGAGTGCCACCTACAAGCATGACGAGATACTTTTGTGAATTTGCAAGCCAAGAGAAAGGTAGAATTTGCTCCGATAAAGCTGGTGCAACTGTATCATCACTACTACTGACAATCATCACTGGAGTTTTAATTTGGCTTAAGCCAGCTTTGCCGAAAATAGAACTAGTAATAGGATTAACTGCGATCGCAGCTTTCACTCTCTCATCTCGCAGGTTATAATCCTTGCCAGATTTGCTGATGCTCAATTCTAAAGCGCGACACTGAAGCAGTAAAGACATATTCCAGGTATTTTGCAGTGCTGCTGGTTGACAGTCTTGTTCTAGCTGCTCAAAGTTGATTTTAGCGCCTGCTAGGGCTAAGGCTGTGTAGCCTCCCAATGATTGACCAAATACTCCCACTTGTTGCAGATTTAGGCGACCTTTAAACCGTGAATCAGATTGATTATCTTTTTCCAATTGATTCAGGATATATGTGACATCTAGAGGTCTGTCTTTAAATTCACTTGGTTCTGCTATTTCGCTGGTGCGTCTATTCAACATAGAATGTAATTGTTTAGCATCACTACCAGGATGATTGGGAACGACGACAGTGAATCCGTAAGAAGCTAGGTGAGTGGCTAAATATTGAAAGTTGCTGCTATCTAAACCCAAGCCGTGAGAAATCACAATTATGGGTGCGTTATTCTGGACATTGGGAATATAAACATCAGTTAATAAAAGCCGATTACGCGTTGAGTCAAAAAACTTTAGGGTGTATTTTTGCGACTTCAACTTTCCCGGAACTTGTAAATCAGGTAATTGCGATAAATTTGGTTGTTTGATAGTAGCAGCTTCTATTTTAGACCCTTGGGAAACTGCTGCGATCGCCAGATGAGTTTGGTTAACAAGTTTCTCCAATTCCGTAGCTATTTCCAAAGTCTCTGCGACATCAAGGCGAATGCTGCTTGCGGGATATTTACGTAACACATTCAAAAGTGTCAACCCTCCCGATTCCGCAGAAGCTAAAATTAGCGCCGAACGCAAGGTATTAAATCCTGGTTCTGGGTGACTGCTTTTAATGACTCGCGCCAACCGTTGCAGCAAAAATTCTCCTTGCGGTGTGTAGAGAAGTTGCGAAACTACTACTGGACTAACTTTTACACGATTGAGTAAAATCTGTCGCAATTCTTGAAGCTGTTGTAGAGGCAGATATTGCTGATAAGCTGCCAAATCTTCGTTAATTACACCTGTTTTAGCGTAGTTTTCTAAAGTAGTGACTGAAATGGAAAGCTCTAAAGCTGAATAAGATGCATAAATCTGCTCTGCTGCCAATAAAGAATTACTAATTCCAAATGTTGGCAGCACCATTGAAAGAACCAGCAATAGAGAATTTTTTCTCAGGGTGCTGGCCCAATTACCAAACAAACTATTCATCGCTCAACTATTTCGGTGGTCTGGTTTTATCAGGTGTTGGCTTTGGTAGTTATTCGGGCGCCCTGCTTGGTTTACTTAAAGTTATTAGCCTGGATTTATATCAAAACAGAATTTAGGAGTTAGACTGCTCTAATAATTAATTCTGACTACTAAATTCTGATTTCTGAATTCTTCTTCAAGAATTTTGCTTCTTGGCTATAAGGTCAAAAATCAGATACTACAGAGTCAAGTAGATGGGTAAAATATCCATCTTATAAGAGGCTGACTCTCGTAGTTTGCCTTCACTATCAAATCATAACAAATAAAAAATACTCTGCCTCAGTATTTATATTGTAGCTTTGAAGATGGCACAAATTCACTCAATGAAAAAGCCAGTATAAATCCTGAAAGGTATTCTTGTTAATTAGTTTTTCCCAGTGCGATCGCTACTGAACCTGTAACTACTAAACCCGCACCTAATATTGCTATGAAGCTGAAGTGTTCTAATGGTATCCAACTAGGAGCAATAACTGATACAACCGCGACTGATATTAATGTCACAATGGGAGCTAAAGCTAATACTGCACTGACTCGTGATGCTTCCCAATGTTCTAAGGCTTCGGCAAAAGCACCGTAAGCGATTAAAGTATTCAAAGCACAAAAAATCAGTATTAATAAATGGAAAGTATCAAGTATAAAAAGTGATTTTATGTTAGCTAGAGGAGTGAATAATAAAGCACAGCCTCCGTAAATAATCAGCATGATACTAGGGGAAGATAAAGATTGTAATAACTGCTTTTGTGCTAAAGCATAAATAGCCCATGCCATTGCTCCTAGCACAATCAAAATACTACCTAGTATGTATGTGCCATGTGCTGTAATTAAATTTGTTAGTTGTTCTCGAAAAAATAAAAGATAACCGCAAGCCATTACACTTACACCAATCCATTGATACAGCCGATAACGTTCTTTAAAAATCACTAACCCTCCAAAACCTAATAAAAGGGTAGATAATTGAATGAGAACTTCAGCGTTTGCAGGCGATGTTAGTGCTAAACCTTGCATGAATAGAAAGTAATTAATCCCTAAAAAGAGTGTAGCGATCGCTAATAATTTCCAAGAAGAAGAACGCAGTTGTTTTAACTTTGGTAATTTACCGCGTATTCCTAAATACACACCAAGCAGTAAGAAAGATATAAAAAAGCGAAACCAAATGACTGTATAGACATCAAGTACTTGCAAAGTTATCGTCAGAGCAATAGGTAAAATTCCCCACAATAAGACCGTTAATAGCGATAAAGCTAGCCCTAAGCGCCAGCGACCAGAACTTTGATGTAGTGACATTAAAATATTTTACTTAAAGTAGGGCTGATGATAAATTAGAACATATCTAATTTGCATACTTAATCTTGTAGATAAAGCATTTTAATAGCCTAGTACCACAAGGCAAAGTCAAAATACAAAAGTCAGAAGTATTATGGAATAAGCTTTTTTGTGATTTTCAATGGTCTGCTTATTTCTGCCGTGACGTACTAGTTAATTAATGCCAGTTAAATAAATCTAGAATAGCTTATTATACCCTACTCAATTTATTGGTAGTCCTATGGAATTTTTTGTTTACATGAAATTTGTAATATTTGTAATTCTTTACAAGAATCTTACATTTGAAATTTAATTACGGATGTATAATTTTCCCGGTGTTGTTCTAGTACAAAAACATATGGGAATTTTACCCATAGTAAGCTTAGTAATTTTTATTACAGGCTTATTAGTTTACTTGTTACTGACTTCAAGAGGTCGGTTTTTGCTCAAATCTTTGGTGACAAAAATAAAGCGCCAAGGGTGGAGATTTAGATATGGCAAGCTTAATCGCTCGGAATTAAAATTTTCAAAGACTATAACAATTGCTGCCATTATTCTGGCAGCAGTAATAGCTGGAAATAGTGTATCAGCACAGGTTACGAAACCGCCAGCTTCGCTTAAGAGTGTATCGGTTCCGGAGCCTGACAATCTTGGAGATTTTGTAAAAAACAAAGTAGCCGCGATCAAATTAGGAAAAACTCTTTTTTGGGATATGCAGGTTGGGAGCGACGGACAGACCTCCTGTGCTACTTGTCACTTCCATGCTGGAGCCGACAATAGATCCAAAAATCAGATATCTCCTGGGCTTTTGCGGATTAACGCTGATCGTACAGCGAATCCAGATACAGCTTTTAATGTAGGTGGCGCACCAAATTACCAGCTAAGAAAAGAAGATTTTCCCTTCCATAAGCTGTCAAACCCAAATGATTCTACAACAGTTGTGTCTGACCGTAACGATGTCAGTTCCTCTCAGGGAGTCTCTAATGCAAAGTTTGTAGATGTTAAACCTGGTAGCGCGGAAGACGAAGTAAAAACCGAGCTAGATCCGGTGTTTAACGTGGGAGGTACAAATGTGCGTCGCGTGCAACCGCGTAACACGCCAAGCGTAATTAATGCAGCATTCAACTTCCGCAACTTCTGGGATGGAAGCGCACAGGATATCTTTAATGGGGTGAATCCCTTCGGTTTAAGAGACCCCAACGCCTCTGTGGTGAAAGCAGAAAGGCCAAATCAGCTCAAATTTGTCAAAATCAGATTGAATAATTCGTCTTTGGCTTCTCAGGCGCTCGGCCCGCCACTCAGTTCCTTCGAGTCGTCTGCTGATGGTCGCACTTTTCAAGAAATTGGTGATAAGTTCGGGCGAATTGACAAGAGAAAATCTCTCACTCAACTGCCGCTAGATGATCTAGATAATATTGGTGATACTCTGGTTGGGCCGCTACTCAGCTCCGTTGAAGAACTGACTGGTAAGTTGGCGCAAATTGACAATAGTAAATCTGTCAGTGAACTGGTGCAAAATGCTCTGTCAATTAGGGGAACAAAGCTCCCCCGAGTACTGGGGCAAAAGTTAACTAGCCTCAGACCGCTAGGCAAACAGGTTGTGCATCCACAAGACAGCGTTTTAGGTGCAGACAGTAGATCGCCTCAACCCGGACTGAAGGATAAAACCTACGAGGATCTGATTAAAGATGCCTTTAAGCCGGAGTGGTGGAAGTCTAATCGACTCATCCAAGTTGATGCTGAAGGTAAACGGACTTTTGTCAACAAGCCTGATAACTCTTCTAAAACCAATGAGTACACACTGTTAGAGTATAACTTCTCGCTGTTCTTTGGGCTTGCAGTTCAGTTATACGAGTCTACACTCATTGCCAATAATACGCCCTACGATCGCTTCTTAGAAGGAAACACCAGCGCCCTCACCGTGCAGCAACAACGAGGCAAACAACTATTCGAGGGCAAAGCTGCCTGCATCTTCTGTCATAGTGGGTTGGAACTGACCAGTGCCTCGGTTAGCAACGTCAAGAAGCAAAGGCTCAGAGCTAGCACATCCACTCCTAGAACCGTCTCGGACACAGGTTTCTTCAATATCGGCGTTAGACCAACCCTAGAAGACATTGGTGTTGGTGGTCAAGACCCATTTGGTAATCCGCTTTCGGAGTCGCGGCTGGCTGCTTCGGGTAAATTCCCATTGCTTCTCGGCTCAAGCCCCAATATTACAGTTAACTCCAGTGACAAAGTAGTTACAGACGGGCAGTTTAAGACTCCTGGACTACGCAACATAGAACTCACCGCTCCTTACTTCCACAATGGTAGTTATTTAACTTTGCCGCAAGTGGTAGACTTCTATAATCGTGGTGGAGATTTCCGCCAAGAAGGCATTCTGCGTCCATTAGGATTAAGCCAAGCAGAAAAAGATGACTTGGTGGCTTTCCTGAAAGGACTTACTGATGAGCGAGTCGTCACTGACAAAGCCCCCTTTGACCACCCGCAACTGTTCATTCCTAATGGACATCCAGGTAACTCTACCTCTGTTACCAATGACGGTACTGGCAAAGCTACAGATAGCCTACTGGAAATTCCTGCTGTTGGTAGAAATGGTGGTAGTCGTAGACCAAATTTCTTGAGTTAATTCCACTTCTCGAAATACCTGATACCATTTCACTTTAAAAATACGCTGGTAGGGGCATGGCAATGCCATGCCCTTACGAGAAATCTGTATGTATCAGGATTTTTGTGAATTGGTATGATACGGATAGATATATAGAGGCATACAGCTAGCTGTACGCCCCTATATATAAGGTAATTATGAGCAATTTAACGAGTACTCGGTTCTATATTACTAACTGTGGTTTGGTTGAGGTAATTGTAGACTCTGCGAGAAACTTCACGGACAAAATCTCCAGCTCTGCGATCGTGGTTTGGTCTTTGCACCAAAACACCTGCTAAATAGCTTTTCCCGTTGGGCATTTGAATAATACCCGCATCACCAATAATAAATCTCAATGTACCAGTTTTGTGAGCGATGGTAGCTCCTTTGCCAATACCAGCTGGTAGCAAAGTATTGGTTTTGACACGCCGCATGATACCTAAAACTTGATTGCGGCTGTTTGGGGATAACAAACGTTTATTAGAAACTAACGCTGCCAATCTGACCAAATCTTTAGAACTGGTTGTATTTTTGCCAGGAATGTCTGGAAGTAAATTCTTAATTGCTGTATTTTGCAATCCCCAGCCACGGAAACGTTGATTAACTCTTGCTGCACCACCCAAGCGATCAAGAACCATATTTGTTGCCGTATTATCGCTAATGGTCATCATCAAGGTAGCAGTTTGGAGGACGCTAAATTTAGTGCCGATGGGTTTGTATTTCATAGTTCCGGCTTCACCAACCCTTAAATCGCGCCGCATCACTAATTTATCTGTTAGTTTAATTCTACCAGCGTCTATTTCTTGGAAAAGAGCCACTAACAAGGGAAATTTAATTGTACTGGCAGCAGCAAATCTTTTTTCGCCATTAATATCTATATAGTTACCTGTAGCTAAATCTAAAACAAATATTCCTGGGTTTAATGATTTATAAGTTGCTAACAATGCGCGAATTTGAGAACTGATACCCTTCATTTCTTGACCAAGATTGACAACTCCCGCAAATGTTGAAGCATCTGTGGAATTGATAGCAATATTTTCTCGATTATCCCCCGAAGTCTTATTATTTTGGCGGTCAAATGAGTTAAATTTTACAATCCAATGGGAACGAGAATCTCCCTTGATGGATATATTACGGGAAGCGATATGATAACCTGGAGCTAATTCTACGACAAAACGAGTTGTTTTACTGTCCGGTTTTCCGATGCGAATTTCTTTAATCGCATTACCAAAAGATTTTTTGACAGTATCTGAATTAAAACTAGTTCCAGGTAAGTCAATTATCAATCGATTAGGATTCTCTAATAAAAAGGCTTTTGGTTGGATTCCAGAAATTGTAGTTAGGTGTAATTGGTTTTGCTTAGAGTCAAAGTACCAAGACTGTAATCGTGAGGCTTTAGCTTGGCCTGCAACTAGAAGCAAACTGCTTAAGCCAATCGCTAGTAGATGTGATTTCATGTTGTGATTGTGGGTGTGCAAGTATGGAGCGACTAATCAGCTTTACTTAGATTATTTTCTGATGATTATACTGAACTTCCGGAGAAAAAGTCACAAATCCCGTTGAGTTATTTTTGGGGATGATATTTGGGATTAGATAAGCATAATAAATCATTATTACTTATTTAAAGTAAATTGCTGACAGTTTTATTTGTGGTGTGATTTGACAACAACAGAAATTGTTAATCTAGCGGAAGGACGAGCGAAGGATTAATTATGTTTCCAATTTATGTTTTATGGAGAGAGAAAGTAAAACCCATTCACTAAAACCCTAATACATATATATATTTCCCGTAGGGGCGGCATTGCCCATACGTGCCAACTTAACGTGAAACCCTCCTTATAATGATGTGATATTCAGTTCTCTGGCTTACCATCACCATCCGCGTCTACCCTAACTCTCGCCTTGTCAAGGCTACGGTGTATACACAAGTCTGAAATAGCTAATTAACCAGGGTTTTACCCCACCCTAATCCTCCCCTTGTCAAGGTAAAACATTAGATGAATGTGCTAAAAAGTATCGCGGGTTTTGCCAAAGGTATAAACCAAAACTAAAAACAGCCAGCAAGTCCTACTGGGGTAGTAAGCTGCTGGCTGGAGAAGGTTCACAAGGGCAAGCGCAAATGCTCACCTGGTCAACTATCATTGCCAATTTGTAATATTGGGCAGTGCCTGGTATCGGAAAGCCCTGAACTAGCAGAAGTGGTACAGAAATTTGTTCTAGCAAATCGAGGTTGTAGGTTTGATCTGCGGGTGTGAGCTTTATGTATGGGTGAACAACCCAACACACGTCCCGCGCCCCAAAGGTGGTCGGTGGTAAAATGAATTGTAAATTTCACACAGTAATTTGTCTCGTAGGGTGACAGGAATCGTCTTCGTCGTGACGCCACCCCCTACTACCTTAATAGCTTCTCCGTCTGATAGTTCCTCCATTTCGACTGGAGGTTGCAGGTTTTTTTCTTTGTCAGTTGTTAGAGCTTTGATTATTTTGCTGATCATATAAATCCTTGTACTCATCAAGAATTCATGGACTGCTTTCAGTATGTATCAACTAAAACTGGATGATAAAGAGTTGATACGAAATTACAGGTTATTTAACAAAGCGAATTAAATGGGAACAGGGTAAATACAGATAAGTTGTGAGCTATTTGTTAAAACTGACCCTCCACCTAAGGGAAAAGAAGAACAGACTTGAACTTTAGTTCAACATAGAGAAAGGTTCGTCAAACTCACATTAAAAGAAATCAGCCATCCAAGGTGATGCACCTGTAAATATTTGCGTAGCTGCTGAAATAGCTGTTTCTGTCCCATGCAGTTTTCCGGCTATTTGCAAATGGTAAGGTGTGAACAAACTTGTATATAGTGGTGCTAGTTCTCGAACATCTAGCTGTAACTCACCTTTTCCACCTTTTGTAACTTCACCGCGTCCATTGGCGACAGAAAGAATAAATCTACCATTGTTTGCATCTAGCAGATTATCTTGAATCTCTAAGTGCAGTTCAGCTTGAATTTCCGATGGATAACCACGCATCTCCAGCGCCTTGACTACATCTACTATCCGCAGCATCCAACGCATCGTATTCTTAAGCTTGGCAGTTTGCTCAGGTAGCAGCAATGTCAAGGAATCAATTGCAGAACTTCTCCATCGCACTTTGTCAATTTGGGAGCGATGACTGGCAAGAAAAGACCAGAATGATTGTGCAGCCGCAGCTGTGAGAATTACCCAATCCTTTATTCGCAGAATTGCGCCATCCTCTGCTGGATGTTGGCTGAAGAGGATATAGCCTTGAGGTTTTTCTTTGCTACCAATAAAATATGCGTAAAATGTTTCCTTCTCGTCTGGCTGGATTAAGCGCTTCCAAATTGCGGGATGCCGATCTAAATATCCATGCGTTTGTCTCGCCTGCTGCTGATATAGTTCATGAAAGACTTCATGATTGATATTCACTATTCGTTGCAAAGGTAGAGGTTGCTCCCGCATTTGGATACTTTTAGTAGCAACTTCCCAATTACACCAGCTACCCCCCTGCTCATACCCAACTTTTCGATACAAGCTTTGAACTGCTGGATAAAGAGCCGAGAGCGGTATACCTTTTGCATAGAGTTCTTTGAGAGTGTGCTGCATGAGAGCGATCGCAGCTCCCGAACCGCGATACTCTGGAGCAATGCCTACTGCGGCGATTCCTGTCATTGGTACACGCACACCACCCCACCATTGACCCATATCCAGAGTTGCCAACCCACCTGCTAATTGCTCTAATCCCCGAATAATGCGAAAATTTTCGATGCCAATCTGGTTGATGTAAGCTTCCTCGGCACTAAGTGGGCTGAGAAAACACTGCTCAAGGATATACATCAGCTGCTGAATATCCTGCGGATGGCTGAGAGTGCTGTATTCAAATTGAGCCGTCATCTCTTTTACCATTAGTACAAAACCACAATTATGCTACAGCAAGCGTTGTCTCTATGCTTCACAAATTAAGTAAGTTGGCACAATAAATTCAAACTATATGAAGAAAAATGAAAAACTCCACCTACAAAGGGATGGAGTTTTTGGGCATGGGGAAGAAGTTACCAATGCCCTATGCCCGAAAGCAACGGGGCGACTATCCCTCTCTACCCACGTTCGCGTAGCGTCCCGTAGGGAGGGGATGGAGTTTCCCGTCGCTTTCGATGAACTAAGCTAAAACCCTTATACCTATTGCCTATTGCCTTATCCAAACGACAATTATTTATGCCAATTTACTTACTAACCAAACTGCGTAGGCGTTCCCCGTTGTAGACATCGCTCTTATTTAAACCCTAGTTGTCAAAATTTAAACGTTTGCAACTAATGTTGCTTGATGTATAAGAAAGGCTTAAGTATTTGTAAGTCAGCTATAAGCAGTTGCAGCAAATGCTTAAACATTTGCAACAAATGTTCTTTCATTTATAAGAAAAAATTAAGCGTTTGCAAGAAATGTATAAGCTGTTGTTGCAAACGCTTTAACGTTTGCAGCTAATGTTGTTTCATTTATAAGAAACGCTTTAATATTTACAGCAATCATTGCAATGAACTTATAAATCTGTTTACTAGCTCAAGTAAAAAAGTTTACCAAGTACGAATTTGCGTAAATTCGTGGCGATTTGAGGGTGAAAATTTAAACGCAAAAGGCTGCGTTCCGACACCTACCCATTATTTGGGATTCCGTAAGAAAAGCAAAAATTAGGTTGCACCAAAAATTTTGATCAGTCAGCCAGTTGGTAAAGCACTTTTAAAGAAGGATCAGCCTTATTTAATATTGTGGCGGGGTAATCTTAACGGCGATGTCTCGGTTAAGTTGTACGATGGAAACAAACTTATCCAAAACATTTCTTCCCGTACCGCTAGCGATGAAGTTTATGAGTGGATACCACGTATTCCCGTAAAAAAAGGCTATTTTATTCGGATTTCTAGCTTGGAAGACCATAATATTTTCGGGCAGTTGCAATTGTAATCAAAATTAGCGGTGCGGAATGGGAAAATGAAATGGATAACTAGCTAAACGCAAACCTCTCAACAAGTTAGGCGGTGCGGCAGTGATCGGAATTGTCATCGTTTCTCACAGTAAACAACTAGCTCTGGGTGTGCGGGAACTCGCCGCGCAAATGGTTCAGGGCCAAGTTCCCATTGCTGTTGCAGCAGGTATTGAAGATCCGGATAAGCCATTGGGTACTGATCCCATTCAGGTTTATGAAGCGATCGCTTCTGTTTTCTCTGATAATGGTGTCTTGGTGTTAATGGATTTGGGTAGTGCTTTGCTAAGTGCGGAAATGGCAATAGAGTTTTTGCCAGAAACACAGCAAAAAAAAGTGCATTTGTGTGAAGCACCTTTAGTAGAAGGCGCGATCGCTGCTGTGGTGGCTGCGGCGGCTGGTAGAGATATTCACCAAGTCATGGCAGAAGCACGCGGCGCACTCTTAGCAAAAGCAACTCAATTGGGTGTAGTTACTAGGCCCTTGTCACTTGCCAGTCACAACACCCCAACAACTAATATAGAATCACCAACGCGAGAAATCCGGCTAAGTGTGAGCAATCGCTTAGGATTACACGCTCGTCCCGCAGCGCAGTTTGTCACAACCGCAGCCCGGTTTCAATCGCAAATTTTGGTGCAGAATTTAACCAGAAATACTGAGCTAGTCAGGGGTGACAGCATTAACCAAGTTACAACTTTAGGGGTGCGTCAAGGACACGAATTGCTGATTACTGCCATCGGTTCTGATGCTGATGAAGCGCTGTCCGCATTACAGGCATTATTCACAAATAATTTTGGTGAGGCAGCCCGGTCTTGTTGTTCCAACAAAGAGGGACTGCCGAACCCGGAGGGTGAAGATAATGTTGCCTTGAATTCTCCGCCAGCATTTCACCATGAAGTTAAACCAGCAAGTCACGGCGAACTTTCAGGAATTCCAGCTTCTGCTGGAGTCGCGATCGCACCTGTTGTTCATTATCAACCTACCCACATTGCAATTACGGAATACCACGTAAATGATCCTGATGCAGAGTGGCAACGATTACAGGCAGCAATTAACATCGTCCGACAAGAAATCCAAGCAGTTTTCTCCCAAGCATCTCTGCAAATTGGTGATACTGAAGCCGCTATCTTCGATGCCCAATTACTATTTTTAGAAGATCCAGTACTGTTGGAAGCGGCTAAAGAGCGAATTTTTGAACACCATATAAATGCTGAAGCAGCTTGGCAAGCCGTAGTCGATGAAGTAGCGACTTCTTACCGCACACTTGAGGATTCTTATCTGCAAGAACGAGTTGACGATGTTGTAGATGTCGGGCAAAGAGTGCTGCGATTACTAGGTGGAAATGTCCCTGCTAACCTACATCTTGAGGAACCTGCAATTTTGGTGACGACTGATTTAACTCCCTCGGATACCGCAAGATTAAATCCAAAAAAGGTGTTGGGTATTTGTACAACTTCTGGTAGTGCCACTTCCCACAGTGCAATTATCGCCCGGACGTTGGGTATTCCCGCAGTTTTGGGAGTGGATGCCCAGGTGCTGCATTTGGCAGATGGTACACTTATGGCACTTGATGGTGAAACTGGCAGAGCTTGGGTAGAACCAGAATCACATATCCTGGATTTATTGGCAGCAAAGCAGTCAGCTTGGCAAGCTGCCCAACAAGAAGCACGATCTACAGCACACCAGCCAGCAATTACTCGTGATGGTCGGCAAGTTAGCGTCTTCGCCAATATTGGTAGTATAAATGATGTGCAAGTTGCGGTGGCTAGCGGTGCAGAAGGTGTAGGACTACTCCGGACTGAGTTTCTCTATCTGGATAGGACAAGCGCCCCCACAGAAGAAGAACAACTAGAAGTGTATCAGGCGATCGCCCAAGTTTTAGATCATCGTCCCCTAATTATTCGTACCTTAGATGTGGGTGGTGATAAGCCACTTCCTTATCTGAGAGTAGGGTTTCCCGAAGCTAACCCTTTCTTAGGTTGGCGGGGAATTCGTTTCTGTTTAGATCATCTGGATTTATTCAAAACTCAGTTACGGGCAATTTTGAGAGCTAGTGTCGGACACCAAATTAAGATCATGTTGCCGATGATTGCCAGTGTAACTGAGGTACGTGCAGCTAAGGTAATTTTGGGTGAAGTGCAGGCTGAATTAAATCAAGCTGGTATTTCCTTTGATGCAGCGATGAAAGTAGGAATTATGGTGGAGGTTCCGTCAGCAGTAGCGATCGCAGATCAGTTAGCTGCTGAAGTAGACTTCTTTAGTATAGGCACTAACGATCTGAGTCAGTACGTCATGGCTAGCGATCGCACCAATCCCCGCGTAGCAAATTTAGTTGATGCGCTACATCCAGCCGTATTGCGAATGGTGCAGCAAACGATTCAAGCTGCCCATACTGCCGGGATTTCGGTAGGATTATGTGGAGAACTGGCAGCAGATACTTTAGCAACACCAATTTTATTAGGTTTAGGGCTGGATGAATTGAGCGTGAACCCTCAAGCCATAGCTGGAGTCAAGCAAGCGATCGCTAGGTTTTGTATAGTTGAAAGTGAAGCGATCGTGGCATCAGCATTACAACAAGATTCCGCAGTTCACGTCAGAGAGCTAATCTCAACTTTACTTATTCGCCCCGCGTGAAATACCTAGATAGACTGATCATCATCTGGAATCTTTGTGTCAGAAATATGCTTTAGTCCCCAAGCAGTCATCACTTCTAATACAGAGCGAAGACTTTTTCCTCGTTCTGTTAATTGATAGTTCATTCGACGAGGATGGTTGCTGTACGGCTGTTTCTCCACCAAGCCCATCTCTTCAAGAGACTTAAGGCGATTTGCCAGAATATTGCTTGAAATTCCTTCAGGGGATTCTAAAAACTCTTCAAAACGTTGTTTTCCAAAAAACATCATGTCTCGAATAACCAGAAGTGTCCAACGATCGCCGATTAAATCAAGCGAACAAGCGATTGGACAGGGTGAACGGCGAGATTGGGTCATTGGCAAAACTAGATTTGCAGGTTACTTGCATTTTACAAGTAATATCCATTATATTAACTTGCAGTTTGCAACTTAAAAATTGAATGAGGTGATCATGGCTCAAGTCGCACCAACTGCTAGAACTGGGCAAAACTTTGCTGTGGCTGATTTGGGACTATTTTCTGAATTGCGGCAGTTTATCTTTGAGACTCCAGAAGTCCCTATGAAATTAGAAGGTAAGGTATTTTTGAAGCAGATTCTTGATCTCTCAAGCGCTGAAATTTCGTTTAACAACCTTCCCCCTAAGACATCCGTGCCTTTTTATCACAAGCATCGTTTAAATGAGGAAATTTATGTATTTGTTCAGGGGAAAGGAGAGTTTCAAGTCGATGATTGTGTGTTTCCTGTAGGTGAAGGAACCATAGTGCGAGTAGACCCTGAGGGAGAACGCTGTATGCGAAATATTTCAGATACTGAGGATTTGTGCTGGATTGTGATTCAGTCACGAGTAAGTTCTTACCCAGACCATACCATTCAAGATGGTTTTGGCGTTCAGAAGCGAGTTAGTTGGGTTGGCAAGCAGCAGATTTAATGTAAAGCGATCGCGGCATAACAATCAATACCCTTTTGAATTTCCTGTTACAAGCTTTTTAGTTTCAGTTGGTTTAGCTCCTTTTTAAGCTGTTACAATTGATTAAGCATCTGTTGGAAATTACGGGCATCTTGAACGACCACTACCGCTTTCCCTTTCATTTAACTGATAATTAAAATCTGATTCCCAGTTGCCCGTTAAAGCCACGAATAGAATTGTAACCAGCACCAATAAAAACGTTATCAGTAGCACCTACCTGAACGCCACCTGAAACTGCAACACCTTTATCTTCTGAATAAAGTCCAATTCCTACATAAGGTGAAATGACAGGCAAACTGAAAAATTTCAAAACATCTACTCCCGCAGCACTATCAGGGCCAATTCCTAACTCAACCCCAAAATTCAAAGCCCTAGCTCCTACAGCATAAGTTATGTCACCATCTTTTCCACCGACTGAAACCCAAGGTTGTGGTATGAGTTGAGCCAATGCTTGACTTGGGGTAAATACAGCTAACAAACCTATAGATGTAATTAATGTTTTAGCAATAATTGCTACTTTCACGTGATTCTCCTCCACTAGCTGGTGCATTTTAATTGTTTTCTCATAACTACCCTTGGTTCAGAACTACTGTTATTAGGGTTTGTCTATGATGGCATGGCTACTTTTGACGGATTTAACGTCATTTGAGTGCCCTACGAGTGTAAGCATTCTTTTGGTAATATTAACTACAGAATTCTACAGCCGCAATTTTTAATCATCAGGTATATTTGCTGATTTCTTTATCGAAGGCAGTAGGGGTCTACTCAAAAGTGGATACATCTCGCAGCAAACTAGGAATTTCTCCTTGAGATATAGGAAACTCCAGCAAGGTTTCTCTAAGACCCAAATACCCAGATTCAGCAAACGACAAAAGCATTCGTGAAAGCGCAAGCCAAACCTCCGATTCGTATTCCCAATCACGATAACGCGAAGCTTTACCAGCAATTGAACGTAGTGCCCAGAAATAAGAGTTTCGTACTACCGAACCACCTTTCTTAAACTCTGGCAAATCTTCGTGGTGGATAAAAAGTATTTGATTTTCAATTCTGGCTTTCATGTAAATTTTGGATTTCAAATTAAAAATAAATTTTAAGTAGGGTGCATTACCGCTTTAGAGGATATTTGAAAAGTCTTCTTGTGGCTATCAAAAGTTTTAAGAATCAAACATATACTTAGAAGACATTGCCAAAACTTTCATCAAATATTGTGTCAATGTAAACGCATCTACACCTAATTCGGTACGTTCTTGGGCAGCTAAAATACCAGCTTGCGAATGCCACCAAGCGGCAGTTGCCACAATATCTTCTACCGGAATCTGTTTAGTTGCTGCTTGCGCCAATAATCCACCCAGTAGTCCAGTTAAAACGTCACCGCTACCACCGCGTGCTAAGGCGGGTGTACTTTCAGGAATGATCCAAACAACACCTTGAGGGTTTGCGATCGCAGTTCTTGCCCCTTTCAACAACACTACAGCGCCACTTTGTACGGCTGCTTCCTGTACTCCTTTCACTCTGTCATGTTTAGTATTGGGGACATCAGGAAATAATCTTTCAAATTCGCCAGTGTGGGGTGTGAGTACGGTTATGGCTTGACGTTTTTTTAACCTGGCGATCGCTCCCATTTGTGCCAAGATATTTAAACCATCGGCATCGAGAATTAGAGGGCGATCGCTTTCTATGACTTCTTGCACAATGGGCGTAGCATCTCGTGTTAAACCGGGGCCACAAGCGATCGCATTAAAAGAACTCAGATCGGTTTTTTCGGGTAGTTGTAGGTGAGCAATGGCTCCGGTTTCCGTCTCTGGACAACCTACAATTAAGGCTTCTGGCAAGTGTGACACCAAAAGAGATTTCAGTGATTCGGGTACAGCGATCGAAAGCATCCCCACACCACTAGCCCTAGCACCCAAACCAGTTAAAATTGCTCCACCTGCATAGCGCCGCGAACCGCAAATCAGCAGTAAATGTCCTTCTTTATATTTGTGGGTGACTGCTGGACGGGGTAGGGGTAGAGTAGCAAGTGCCGTTGCTGGTGTAATACGTTTAATTCTGGATGCATCTTTTAGAACAGCTTCTACATCAGTTAGAGGAATATCAAAATCGATTAACTCAGCTTTCCCAATATATTCCAGCGCCTGATCTTGGAAGAAAGCTAATTTCCATAAACCTAAACAAAATGTGTAAGTGGCGCGAATGGCAGTTCCCAATACTTCGCCTGTGTCGGTGTGTAAACCTGAAGGTAAATCGATACTATAAATCGGCACAGATAATTCATTTAGCTGATTAATTGCAGAGGCAATAGGATCAGTAAGGTTTCTTTCTAAACCAAACCCAAATAAGCCATCAATCAATAAATCAGAATCTGGTAGTTGCTCAATTGTTTGATAAATTGGAATGCCCAAACTTTGAGCATACTGCAAGTGCTGCGAAGTTAATTCTTTAAGCTTAGAAAAAGGAGAATAAATCCAAATTTCATATCCGCGAAAGTGTAATTCACGGGCTACTACTAAAGCATCCCCGCCATTATGACCCGGCCCAACAAGAATTCCAACACGAGATTCCCCCGCCTGCGCCGGTATTTTTAAGAACGGTGTGTTTGAAAGGATGTAGCCCCCCTTTTTAAGGGGGGTTGGGGGGATCTCTTGAATGCGACGGGCAATTAATCCCGCCACCTTTTCCATCAAAGCGACTACAGGCATTCCTGCTGCAAAGATCCGATTTTCAATATCGCGCATCTGCACAGCAGTCACTACCACTTGCGAAATTTTTTCTTGCTTGTTCTGCATCAGTCCTAATTCCTGTTAGCGGTAGCGGGGTTTTGAGCTAGTGCTGAGTTATGAGTTTTAGGGTAACTGAAACTTTAGCAGATTTCAAAACCCTTCCTTCATAAATGAACTAACTGCTTAATGCTGACATCGCTGGAATCTTTGTGTTACAACTTGGCAGACAATTTAATCATGCGTTGGAGTGGGTAAATCAGATTTTGGGAATAATCCTCATAGGGTTTGTAAGCATCGTTTTGGTTGGGCTGCACGCTATGAGAGCGCGATTTATCAGAAAAAAGCAGATTTTTGGGTATTTATCTATTGCATTTTGCTGCATTCTGTGGATTTTGGCATTAATTCCAGTCCACGCAACATCCACAGGATCTATTGATACTTTGCGACAACAGCAGCAACAAATGAACCAGCAGCGTCAAAGTGTGGCTAAAGATCGCGATCGCTTAACAAATCTCCAACAAGAGGCCCAAAAACACCTCACTGGTTTAAAACAAAATCTGCAAACTACAGATAGCTATATTCAAGAGAGCGAATCACGATTACAACTCGCCACCCAACGCCTCCAGCAGTTGGAAACTGATCTAGCAGTAGCGGAACGTTCCTATGAGGAGCGGCAAATAGCAACAGTAGCACGATTGCGTTATCTCCAGCGATCGCCTGCATCTGTTGGATGGGCAGTTTTGCTCCAAAGTCAAAATATCAACGACTTTTTCAGCCGTCGTCATCAATTGAAGTTAGTGTATCAGGCAGACGAACAAATTTTGGTAAAACTCAACCAACAAGCAAAGCTGATAAATCAACAAAAAACGGAAGTAGAACAGCAAAAAAACGAAATTGCCTTAATTCGTGAGCAACTGCTGGCCCAAAAATCCGATTATCAAAACCAGGCGGAGTCACAATCAGAATTGATTCAACGTCTTAATAGCGATCGCCTCGCCCTGGAAGCAGCGCAAAACCAGCTAGAGAGGGAATCCCAAAATTTGGAAGTCTTGATTCAACAAAAGGTAGCAGAAGCTAGAGCAACAGAAGAGGCGCAAGCAAAAACCAACAGCCGGACTTTCATCATTCGGGGAACTGGTGTAATGGCATATCCTAGCAATGCTTCTACTAGCAGTCCTTTCGGTTGGCGGATGCACCCCGTTCTTGGCTATCGTCGCTTTCACGCCGGGTTAGATTTTGCCGCTAGCTATGGTAGTACAATTCGGGCAGCCGATTCGGGAACAGTAATTTTGGCTGGCTGGTATGGTGGTTATGGCAGAACTATAATTATCAACCACGGCAATGGTATTACAACACTGTACGGACATAGCAGCGAGTTGTATGTTTCTGAGGGACAAGCAGTTGAACGTGGACAAGCGATCGCTGCTGTCGGTTCCACGGGTTTATCAACTGGCCCCCACCTTCACTTTGAAGTGCGTCGGAATGGTACACCCGTAAACCCAGCCAATTATCTTTAACTCAGAAGCCAAGTTTCTCTAGGCTGCAAATTTTATCACAGACGTGCTATAATGTGGAAAACTAAGGGCGCGTGGCTCAGTGGATAGAGCAACAGATTCCGGTTCTGTGGGTCGGGGGTTCAAATCCCTCCGCGCTCGTTATTTGTACATTAACTAATTTTTTGTCTAAGAAGTACTTAGACCCCCAGTTCTGACAATAGAGCTTCCATAGCTTCCCAAGAGAGTCCTTGTTGAATATAACGAGGCGCTTCAGGATTATAAGGACTGGCTACTCGGTCAATATTGAGGATGTTTGCCCCATCTGGAAGAACTGGTACATCTGCATCAAATGCTGTGGGGCGCATCAAAGAACTAGAAAAGCCTTTGAAAACAGCAATTGTATCTTGCTCATCAGCAATTTCCACCGTTACAAGTAGGACTTCTTGGGGGCGTTTAGCGGTGTATTGTTCCAGTCGTTTACCAATGGAATTCATTTTTTTAAGATTTAGATGTACGGTGGAGCAGCAACGGTTACTGTGGCGTGGCTGAACGTCCTTGCTTGCCCAGCTTAATCAGAACAAAGTAGCTTAAGTAAAGCACATAAATTACTAAACTAGTTATGCCAAGAAAACCTAAGAAATCAGGCTTGCTATTAGCATGGAAATATTCTTTGAATAGCAATGGAGCCTCAAACCAGACGCGACAATAGGGAGTCTTCAGCATATTGCCAGAAAAAGCACAACCCAAAAATGGGATAAAGGCTAATGTACCCAAAATACAATAAACAGTTGTAGCCCAGCGCCAAGAGGTAAAAATTAATTTCAAAGAGCCATTGGTTTGATACTCAATTTCATCGTTGATATCCACCCAGAACCACAACGAAATCGGGATCAAAATCTGACCTATCAATCCAGACACAAAGCTAACTGGATACTGGGCAATCATTAAATAAATCGTAATTGCTACTAGGCTTGATACTCGCCAGTATATAGTCAATAAGCGTTGTATGCCCTCCGCTTTTTGCACAAATGCCCAAATCAAAAGAATTAGCGGAATAATTACTAGGAATAATACTGCGAGTCGGTAATCAGTCCAGACGAAAGGGCGAAACCAAACGTTATAGTCCATAGTTTTTTTTCAAACGATAAATAAAACATTTTAACTAAGAGCAAGTATCTATAACTGACAAACCTGTAAGCTATTAGCTAGCTAGTAGTCTATCTATATTACATAACAGTTTAATCAAAGCACAAAGCTCAATGTCTAGTCTCAAGACTGCGCTCTAACTTCTTTGTGCAAAGAAGTGGCTCCCCAACTCATACCATTTCATGTAATTTATACTATAAACAAGTTTGTAGAGGCATACAGATGTACGCCCCTACAGCCAATTCATTTGTTACAAAGATTTTTGGAAAAGGTATTAGATGGTAAATTGTCTAATTTACTTTCTTCAATCTCTCTAATTTGGCAAAAAAACAAGCAACTCAAAGATCCTTAACTTAAATTTTGCACCTATGTGTAGTAGCATTAGGGAGCCTGTTTAAAACCCACCTAGCAGCTATATACTTGATACTCACGGACAAAATTTCAATTTTTTTGGATATATAAGGTTTCCTTTTAAGATAAAAACTCTCAAAGTTTAATCCTCATACATCCATAACTCCAGATATTTCAGCAATTTTTTACTCGTTGTAGAAATTGATGAAAGAGCTAGAGTAGGATTTCAGCCGCGAGTAACGTAAAAGTGCGAAATCTCAATAAGTAAATCTTGGTTGCTCGGTGACAAACGAACACAAAATTAACTAGTTCAAATTTTTATTCGTCGTAAACCCGGCATTCAATTGCATCTGGGTTGTCATCGCAATACTGTTCTAGAGAATTTTTTGGCTTGTTTTGGCGCTTGTGGGAAGCTTCGGCTTGTAATTCTTCTACTGCATCCCAAGCAGCAGCACACTCTGGTGAGTTGCTACCGCTAACGTCACACACAGTACGCGCTTGTTCTACTTCTTCTTGAATTTTCTCTTGGATGTCGCCCTTTGCAGTTTCTTGGATGTTGGTCATTGCTTTAGTCTCGTTGTCTGTTGTTAATACTAGTATAGAAAAGCTTCAGAAATGGCAGATTTTAGTTTGATTACTAACCATTCTAACCATTGAGCTAATAAGTTAGTACTTTAGCCTGTTGATTTATAACCATTACAGTAAACTGCCGCATCTATAATGCATTCATCTTTATTTTTTAAGATTTTGTGGAATTAGTACCATAGATAAACAATCATACAATATATTTAGATGCATCTATTAGGGAATGACAACTCCAACTACTTGGGATGGAGGAGACAAAAGGCTCGCACTCATTTTTGTCGGATGCAATTCTTCCCAAAATAAAAAATCAAAACTTACTAGCCCAAAAAGATAAAGAAGCTCAAAACTCATGGCAGACCAAATGCAGTGGGCAAATGCCCTATCAACCCGTCATTCTCTGGAAGCCGCCGTTACAGATGTGGTGGAACGAGCTGTCTCATCGTTAACAGCACCTGCGGATCTAGGACTGGTATTCATTTCGTCTGCTTTTGCGAGTGAGTATTCCCGATTGTTACCCTTGTTAACTGAAAAACTTTCTGTGCCAGTGCTAATTGGCTGTAGTGGTGGGGGCGTTATTGGCACGACAGTTGGCGGAGAAACCCAAGAACTGGAAGCTGAACCAGCTATCAGCTTGACCTTAGCACATCTTCCAGGGGTAAAGGTTCAAGTCTTTCATGTTGTTGCTGAAGAATTACCTGACTTAGACAGTTCTCCAGATACTTGGGTTGATTTGATCGGTGTGCCAGCATCACCGACACCCCAGTTCATCTTGCTGTCTAGTTCCTTTGCCTCTGGAATCAACGATTTGTTGCAGGGGTTAGATTTTGCTTATCCAGGATCGGTGATAGTGGGAGGACAGGCTAGTGGTGGAGGTATGGGTGGTCGTGTTGCTCTTTTTTGTAATGATACTGAAGGCGAGAAATGCCAAAGCCTCTATCGTGAGGGCACTGTTGGTATAGCTTTAACGGGCAATATTGTTTTAGAAACGATTGTAGCGCAAGGATGCCGACCGATTGGCAAACCATTGCAAGTCACAAAAGCCGATCGCAATATTATTCTAGAGTTAGATGAGCAAGTGCCTCTAGTGGTGTTGCGAGATTTGATTGCCAGTCTCAGCGAACACGAACGGACTTTAGCACAGCACTCTTTGTTTGTTGGTGTGGCAATGGATGAATTTAAGCTGGCTTTGCAACAGGGAGACTTCTTAATTCGTGGTATTCTTGGGGTTGATCCAGCAGCTGGGGCGATCGCAATTGGCGATCGTGTGCGCCCTGGTCAAAGGCTGCAATTCCACCTACGCGATGCCCAAGCCTCTGCTGAAGACCTAGAATTACTACTCCAAAGTTATCAAACCCAACGAGAATCTGAACCCTCTGCCGTAGCTGCCTTAATGTTTGCCTGTCTGGGACGAGGTGAAGGACTGTATGGTAAACCCAATTTCGATTCTGAATTATTTCGCCGTTACCTCAGCGATATTCCTGTAGGCGGCTTTTTCTGTGGCGGTGAAATCGGCCCTGTTGCTGGCAGAACCTTCTTACACGCCTACACTTCAGCATTTGGAATTTGTCGCCAAATTCAGTTTTGAGTTATGAATTAAACTTCTGACTCTGCCAATTTTGGATTTTAAATTAACCCCATACCTTCACATAAAAACTTTGCCCGGATCTCTCACTAATGAGAAATCCGGGTTTAGTCTGTAGGATATTATCCTATCTTTGTCTTAATTTACTATGAAACCCTTTTATATCCAACACGCGTTAGAGTTCGCGGAGCGTCTCGTAGAGAAGCTCGCCGCAGGCATTGCTGCATCCCAAGTATTAAAAAAAATAATTAAAATCTGGTGTCAATGGCGTAAACAAAAGTTGCCACTGTATTTATTCCTGGCGATGTGTTTTAACCTAGTGGTTGCACCTCTGGTTTATGCAGCTACTGGTGAACAACTTTCTCGCAGTCAATCTTGGGGATTGGGGCTGTTAGGACTGTTGACGCTAGGGCTTTCTATCTATTTACTTTTTGTAATGTTTGTACCGGAGAAATTCTAATGAGTTTTGCACTTTTTAGAGGTGGGATGAACTTAATAGTTATGATCCAGATCAGCCTGCTTCCAGTGACAAGCGATACTTTTGCTGCAATTCCAAGCTAATAATACAGGCAATTAACCATACTAAACCTGCCCCGTAGCCAGCTGTCACATCAGTCAGCCAATGTACTCCAAGATAAAGCCGACTGAAACCGATCGCAGCAATTAAGACAACAGCCAAGGCATAAATCTGAAAGCGCCATTCAGGAAACTGCTTTGCCAGAATATAGCTGGTAAAACCGTAAATCACTATTGAAACCATTGCATGACCACTGGGAAAACTGTGTTGACCCACTTTAATAATATGGTTCCACAGTACTGGACGCGCTCTACCAAATAACATTTTCATTAAACAATTTAGTAAGGTTGCACCGACTCCAGCGATACCCAACATAGTTGCTTGCCAGCGACGATTAGAATATAACGGACTAATCGCCAGTCCCAAAGAAGATATCAGCATTACTAGTGGATCGCCAAGAAAAGTGATACTAACCATGATGCGATCGCGTAGTGGTGTATGCAGCTTCTGGATCAAAAGCAAAATAGCTTCGTCAAGATTATATGCATACAACAGTCCAGTGCCGCATACAAGAGCGCCAACAGCCCCCAATACCGGAATAATACTGCTTGTTTGGTTTAATTGTCGCTGCATAGATATTTGAGACAGTACGGCTGAATCAAATATGCTTTGGTTATTACCCCCAACGAAACCAATATTTTCTTTAACGCCAAAGGAATGCAAGTTACTGTCTCCAATGACTGCGGCAGATGGTTTTAGAACCTTAACTGATTGGGTTTGTATGGAAGAACCAAGTGATTTACTGGCTTTTTTCCGATAATCTAAGACAATTTCTTGAATGAGGAGAGCAATTGTGTTTAAACTTTTATCTGGATGGAAAATAACAAGGACATTCCCTGTGTAACTATTAGCACTAGCTCGTGAGATTATTTTCTCTTCTAATAATCTCGATTCAAGATATCTTTTGAGGGCTTCCGAATGATAAAGCCCATTTACCTTATATCTAACTCTTCCTTTAACAGCAGTATTTATTGCTTTAACCCAATGGTTCTCATTAATAAGTTTATGACAGTGAGGATTACCCATTTTTTATTGATAATAAAATGCTTGAACTGAAGGCTAGGGAAAAGAGATTTTCAGAAATTATGTGAAATCCCATTTATTTCAGAGCTACTTACTCTTAACCAGGAATAATTTTAATGGTTAGTGTATTATTAACTACACAAGTTCAGGTTCGCTGGCAGATTTAAGTTTCAAAGGTTGGGAGTTGACTTTGCTATTGCCACGCAATCGCCATCGCTTGTTAGGCAAGATAAACATGGTGGCAGATTTTAGTCTCTTAATAATGCTTCTTGAGGTAGAAAGTATCCGTTCCCAAACGTCTGTCCTAAACCTTCGATATACAATAACATTACGTGCTTGGTTGATCTTGCGTGTACTATCAATTAGGTTAATTAAAGCATCAAAGATAGCCCCTACGATTGATTTTGCCATTATCTCTTTTGGCACAACCACATCTTGGGCAGTTTGAATAAGATTAATCAAATGCGCGAGCATCTGATTATCTGAAATTACACCTATTTTATAATTGATGACAATGGATGCAGCTTGTGGGTTAGCACGGACATTTGTAACTCTAGAATCAGATTCTATGGCTGATTTGAGTTGATTAGCGTATTCAGTATCTTTGGCTAGCAGAGGAATACGAAAACGAATCCGCCCAGGAATCCTATGGACAATGCTATAGAATATCTTTTGGGATGGTGCTGTTTTATTAGCTACGCTTTTAGCCGCCTTTTTTGATGGTAAAGGCAAATTAAGACTAGCATTTTTACCAGATTTAGACCGTTTTATAGAAGTCATAGTACTATTTTTTAATTCCAAAAAACAAAAAATGCAACCAAACTTATAAACCTATCTATTGATGTTCGAAGAGAGCATTTTATCGACCTGCATTAACCTTACTTTATTCATACCTATTTTTTTGAGTTAAAAAATCTATCTCAGTAGTGAATCTAGCTATCTCTGCTATCAATTAGATTAAGTTTCTTTAACACTGTACTTCATTAATAATAATCAAATAATTAAGAAGAGAAATGTTGAATAAGGTTAAAGGCAAAAGGCACTTAGCAAGATATTCGGGGATTCAGCATCGTACTTAATTAAAGCCACTAAATCCAAAATTTGGCTTTGTGCTTAAACCCCTGCTCCCTGTTACCCTCTGCCTTGCTGATAAATGCTCTTTTAAAAGTATTTGGCTGTGATTTTAGGCACTTGTTGCTCCCCCTTCCCCCCTTTTTAGGGTATTTAAAACATCCTCTTAGATGATTATCATTTTGATTTACAAGTATTTCACTACATAGGGTTATTGACATATAAGCATTTTAATGTATAGTGATTGATTTACCATACTCTCAAGTAGTAAGATCAAAAGTATGTATGAATTTACTGGATAGCAGTATTGCCCTGATTTTATGCAAGCCTTGCTTATTTATTTTATTTAGTTTCTAGGTATGTGTTTATGCAGCAAGGGTTAAGGTTACTAATTAAACTGGTACTAGAGTTTGCACCTGTTGTTGCAGAGCTAGTACAAAAGAGAAGTCAAGACAGTTTAGCTTTAAATAAATATGAACCGATTGAGGCAATTCCCCGATTACTCAAAGCTTTAAATACTTCAAATCAACAAAGCAGTTATGTTGAAGACTTTGAACAAGAAAAAATCTTCCAACAGCAATTAATAGCCGACAATCATCAAACGCGATTAATAATAGCTGAACAAGAGCGAGAAACAGCGCTGAAGCTGCCAGAAGTCAACAAAATTCTTGATAGCTGGCCCTTAAAACTATATCCTGCACAAATTTTAGATCGCACCAATTATGGGCGCACTCCACTCAAAATTTTTATCGCTCCTCCTCAAGTAAATTTTGACCAATTTAACGATAATAAAGATGAGAAAACTTCCCAAATTGAGTTAATGTTGGCTGAAGGATTACGAAATTTTCTCAACAAGCATTACTCTTTACACAGTGAAGTTAGACCAACAGAGTTATTGGCAGGAGCCTGGGATAGTAAACGTTTTCACAGTGAATCAAGTATTAAGGCTCTGTTTGGAATGTTGAAAACAGAGCCTATTTTGATTTTAGAGTCAGAAAATGATGGAGATTATTTAAATTTTCGGATTGCCTATTGGGGTTTGGGTCAAGGTAACTATTATTATAAAACAATTGCTCGTTTACCTTATCGAGAAATTCTAGAAGAGTCTGCTAAAAGACGGGCGTTAGAATGGAAAAAACTTAGAGATAAACTGGTAGCACTAGGAGAAGAATTAGAGGAAATTAATCAGATTGGAAAAGATAATGTTGTTAATTTGGCAATTTTGGAAAAGGTAGAAAAGTGGAATGAGAAAGGAATTGATATTAGTAATTTATCCTTACAATATCAACTCAACCGTCAAGACTTTGAACAACTCTGCCAAGTTTTGATTACTTATCACTGTTTGGTTGCAGGTTGGGTAGCAGATGTTTATCATCTGGTTGATCGTGGTGTACCTCCGCTACTACCAGAGTTGCTGCCGAGTTTGCTGTCAGATACTTTTGATTTACAATCAGTACAGATTATCGCTTCCGGTTACAAGCAAGTTTACCAAGCTCTGGAAAATGAGCGTTGTTACTGGATTCCAGAATTAGCTTTGCAATTAGCCCAAAGTTTATCTCATTTAAGCGATGCCTATGGCGGTAAACTACGCTCGTGGGCAAATGAACAGCTAAATTATTCTGTAAATACATGGTTGCAACTACGCCAAATATCACTACAGGATTCTACTAACCCGCTTCAGGCAATGCAATCAGCCGTCAGCATCAAAGATGAGGAATATGTAAAAAAGTTAAGAGAATATTTTGTTGCAGTCGGTGATAGTCAGAGTATTGCTGATGTTGAGGAAATTTTAAATTGCGTCGCCAACCTCAAACACCAAGTTACACTACAACATATTGTTATCAGCCACACCCTAACTGGACATTCAGAAAAAGTTACATCTGTCGTCATTAGTCCTGATTCTGAGAGTTTAGTTAGCGGCTGTGCAGATAAAACTATCAAAGTATGGAATCTTAAAACTGGCAAACTTATCCGCACCCTTACAGAAGATTTAGGCAAAATTTCTTCTGTTGCCATTAGTCCTGATGGACATTATCTCGCCGTTGGTAGTTGCCAACACCCCAAAAGTAATGTCAAAGTATGGAATCTCAATTCTGATAAACTCCTCCACACTCTCTTAGGACATCAAAAGCCGGTTAACTGCATCGCAATCAGTCCCGATGGACAAATTCTTGCTAGTGGCAGTAATAAAATCAAAATTTGGAACTTGCATAAAGGCGATGCCTCCGGCGGGCTATGCCAACGCATTTGTACCCTTTGGCATTCATCCGCAGTTAATGCTGCTGCTATCAGCCCCGATGGTACAATCCTTGCTAGTGGTAGTTCTGACAACAAAATTAGGCTGTGGAATCCACGTACAGGAGATCCATTACGCACCCTCAACGGACATTCAGGTGAGGTGAAATCAGTAATCATTAGTCCTGATGGGGAGATTCTCTTTAGCAGTAGCGCAGACAAAACCATCAAAATTTGGCATCTAGCTACAGGTAAATTGTTATACACCTTGACTGGACATCTAGAAGAGGTAAAATCCTTAGCTATTAGTCCTGATGGAGAAATTCTCTTTAGCGGTAGCGCAGACAAAACCATCAAAATTTGGCATTTGCGGACGGGAGAATTACTGCAAACTATTACAGAACACTCAGGGGCAGTAAACTCTATTGCTATGAGCAAGGATGGTCAATTTCTTGCTAGTGGTAGCTCTGATAAAACTATCAAGATTTGGCAGATCAATTAAGCTTTTTGGTTACTCGTTGGCTGATTGTTTTTGGCTATTTCCGTGCAACTTAATAAAGCTATCAAAAGCATACCATGCTAGAACATACCAAGGAATACCTTCTAACTGCAACCCTTTATTAAGTAATTGTCGCAACGAAAGACTAGCTAATCCCACAGGGAAAAGAATCCGCAGATCAAAAGCACCACCTGTTGACTGTTTTACGCGCTGGTTTAAGTCAACAACCGCAGATGATACTCCTGCTGCTGCTTCGGTGTTGCCCTCGGAAACATTGGCAAAAATTATTCCTAAATCTTTAAGTGTTGCTAGCACATTTTCTAGACTGCCATCTTTACCATCGTGATTGATAACAATACTGCCATGATGGACATTTGTTTTAACTTGATTAATGTGAGAATTTGCTGACAAAGCTTTAGCAATGCTTTGCATCTTTTCTGGTTGACGATGGGAATGAGCTACTCTCAACCGTAATCTTCCGGGAGTCGAACTTACAACTTTTGTAGATATCGGCTTTGGTGGTGTTTTGAAAGTGGGTTTGTCTAGAATTTCCGGCATTTTATTGTAAGTGCTATAACCATTAGTCAACATATAACCACCTTTTTGACTTGTGTGATAGTGGATTTTTTGTTGTGGGTTTGTTATTTGAAGGACTTCCAAAAAATAAACGATCTATTTTCCTAGGGTGTGTTAAAGGATGTTTGTAAAGTATCAAGTTGTATAAAGATCCCCCCTAACCCCCCTTTTTAAGGGGGGAACCAGAATCAAAGTCCCCCTTTTTAAGGGGGATTTAGAGGGATCTAGAATCTTTGATACCGACAAGAGGACTTTTAAAACATCCTCTTAGGTAAAACACCATAACGCGCCCTACTAATTTGATATTTTGGTAATTGGAAGTCGCCTATGGCAAAGAATTTAACTTGCTAATGGGCAGATGAAATTACACACCATTATCGGCGACATTATCGCCATTGGTGGCAGTAGCTTCAAACACGGGGGTTTCTTTTTCATCAGCAAGTTCTGCTCTGGCTTCGGCTACCATGTCTTCCCAAGTTTCGCCCATTTCTGCAATGGTTCCTTTGCTTCTTTCATAAAGACCAATTCCGCCTTTGATGACTGACTTGACTAAGGGTTTACCAACTCCAGCAGCAATGGGCAGCAGAACAGGTGCTAAGAGGACTGCACCAATTCCGGCTATAATACCGGGAGCGCCTGCATCTTCAATAAAATCACTAATTTTAGGGGCCATGTTCAATTTTCTCCTATTTAATTAAGAAATCTCGAAAGCTTTTTAAGATACTCTTGGCGGCATAGTTGGATCATCTTGCCGATGGTAGAGCTTTATTTTGACGACTTTTAAGAATCGGACGTAAACCGTTGACTCCAGCAACTACGGTTGAGCCATTGTTGACTACTGTTGCAGCTAAGGGGTTAAGACCAAAGAAAACGGCTATCACCATTGCCGCTAGGTTAGGAACGGCAACTAATCCTGTGTTTTGCCGAATCAATTGCTTGGCTTGACGAGCGATCGCGATCGCTTCTAATAAACCATGCAAGTCATTCTGCATCAACACTAAGTCTGCTGTTTCGCGGGCTATCTCAGAACCGTTGGCAAAGGAAACGGAAACATCGGCGTAGGCTAAAGCTGGCGAATCGTTAATTCCATCGCCGACAAATGCAACCGTCTTGCCTTGTTCATGCAGTTGTCGGACAACTGTTGCCTTTTGTTCTGGAAAAGCTTCTGCGTGAGTATGCGTCGGCAAAATACCTAGTTGAGCAGCGACAGCAGTCGCCGTTCGCTTATTATCGCCGGTTAGCATATGGATTTCCACACCTTCGACCGTCGAAAGTGCCCTAATGACTTCCCGACTTTCGGGACGGAGAAGATCACTATATTTAATAATACCTTGAAGTTGACCGTTGCTAGCCACATAAATCGATGAATTTGGAGATTTTTGGTGGCCATTTAATGCTTCCATGTTAATGCCACTGGTACGCAAAAAGCGATCGCTCCCAACATAAACTGTCTCTCCATCAATCTGAGCTTTTACGCCCAAACCTAGTTGATAATCCCACTTGCTACGCGACAAAATTTCCACTTGCTCTGCTTCGGCATAGCGAACAATTGCCTCTGCTACTGGATGAGTTAAACGCTGTTCGGCGGCGGCGGCCAATTCCAACACCCGTAATCTTGAGGTTGCGGGATTGAGGCTTTCCACACTCACAACATCGACTTCTCCCTTAGTTAGTGTCCCCGTTTTATCAAAAACGATGGTATCAACTTCTGCTAGTTGTTCTAGCGCCCGTCCACTACGGATGAGAATTCCCCGCCGTGCAGCATAAGTTAATGCTGCTAAAACTGTTGTCGGGACTGATACTCGAATTCCTGTAGCAAAGTCTAGAGTTAAAACGCTGGCTGCTCGTGAAGGGTTGCGGGTTGCGGCAAATACTGCCCCACCAAGTAGCAAAGTTGGCACCACAGCTTTTTGAGCAAATTTCGTGGCATAATTCTCCATCCGCGTATCGTGAACAGGCGCTTCTTGCATTAACTTAATGCTCTGTCCGGCGCGGGTATCGTTGCCTATCCATTCTGCAACAATATAAATTCGTCCTTCTCGTACCAGGGTTGAGGCGAAAACTGGTTGTCCTTTTTTCTTCAGCACCGGCATCGACTCGCCAGTTAGTTTCTGCTCATCTAGCAGGGCTTTACCTCGCAAAATGCTACCATCAACCGGCACTTGTTCGCCAGGGTAAACAATTACTGTATCGCCACGCTGCACATCTTGAATGGGAATTTGTACCTTTTCGCCATTGCGTTCTACCCAAACAAATTGCCCTAGAGAACTAAGTAAATCTAGAGTTTGTTGAGCAGAAGAACGAGCCGTGCGATCGCGGATATTTTCACCCACTTCAATTAAACCCAGCATCAGCGATGGTGTGAGAAATTGCCCTTGGAAGGTAGTAATAGCGATCGCCATAAAATCCAAAAAGTCAATATTCAGTTTTCGCTCTACCCGAATCCCTTCCCATGCTCGTTGGATAACGGGTAAAGTAGCCAGAGCGATGGGAAGCGCTACTATTAAAGGCGGGATCGCTAATCCTAACGGCCCCCCTAGCACTGCTAAAGTAGTCGCAACAGCAGAGAGTTGTAAACCTGGCCAAGATGCCTCTTTTTCGGTTTCCGATAACGATGTAGACTTTTTGAGAACGACTACAACACTTGCAGCCTGAATCAAATCGTGAAGGTGCGATCGCATCTTCGCATCAGAAACTTTATTAGATTTATAAGTAACTGCAACTGACATTGCCGCAGGCTTGACACGGACATTCTTCACTAGCGCATCTGCTGTTAACAATACTTCCAGACGCTTGGCATAATCTGCATCAGTGCGTAAGCGAGGTAGGCGAAACCGCAGTCTTCCCGGAATTGTATGGACAACGCTGTAGGTAACGCTAGAAAACTGTTGTTGAGAGTGTCCATTAGTGTCAATTAAAGAAACTTTTCCATTCCCTTCCAACACAGTGAATTGAGATTTGGGAGGTGATGGTAGTTCCAGTGCTACTTTTGCCATTACTTTTCTTTGTTCCAAATATTGTTACACTTCAATGAAAATTAGGTTCTTTGCTGAGGTAAAGAGAGCAAATTAGCCACCAATCTGGCGAGATTGGTTAGCTATCAATAGTTTGGTTATTTGTAATCAGCTAGATTCGTTGACTAACTTATTGCTGTGGCGGGATCATTGGCAGATTCAATTAAATTGGCTAGATGAGATATTGTTGCTGACAAAAAGCTTTGCACTCGCTTCTGAGAATCCCGCATCATTCCAGTTTTATAGGTAATGACAACTGATCTTGCAGCGCTATTAACTCGCTCACTGGTAACTGTAGAATCTGATTTGAGTAATGCCTCTAAACGTTCGACATATTTTGGATCGCGGGCAATTTGAGGCACACGAAACCGCACTCTTCCGGGAATTGCATGAGCAATGCTATAAGCTACTTTTGCGGTTTTTTTTGCTTGTTGAGTTGCAAGCTGAGAATCAGTTGAGGATACCGAATTGCTTTGAGTCTTAGAGACTGACGCATCCACAGAGGATAAGGAAAATGTAGCTGATTTCTGCTTCTCGGCTGGAATTTTTGACTTTTTATCCTGTTTGTCTTCTGTTTTTACCGCATCTGAGTATGGTTTGGATTTCTTTGCCGTTGCTGATACCACTTCTGGATTACCAGCAGACTGAATCAAATTAGCCAAATGCGATCGCATATCAACATCTGACATTACATCAGATTTATAAGTAATGGCAACTGACCCTACCATACTATTGTCGACTTGCTGATTGATTACCAAAGGCTCATTGGTAAGCAAGGCCAGAAGACGTTCCACATATTTTGGATCTTCGGTAATCTGAGGTATGCAAAATCCCACTTGTCCGGGAGATGCACAAATAACACTATATGCTACCTTTGAAGGCAGCGTTGCGGGGCTATTAATCTCGTGTGTGACTATTTGCTCTGGTTTTTTGTCTAAATCTGCTACCCTTTCTAAATTTAAACCAGCCATAATTCCCCTCCAGTATTCCGCAATTTGAAACTGTATATTAAGTTTGCAAGGGTAAGTTCGCCATAACACCTAATGAGAAAGACATTGCAGGCGATTTTAGGTTAGTCCACAGACTGGATAACTTTGAACTCGTTTTGTTCGCCGTTGTTGCGTCTGTAATTTCAGCAGACTGACTAACGGGAGTGTTATGATTTGCCGTTGTTGCGTCTGTACTTTCAGCAGTCTGACTAACAGGAGTATTATGATTTGCCGTTGTTGCGTCTGTGATTTCAGCAGTCTGAGTAACGAGAGTATTATGATTTGCCGTTGTTGCGTCTGTAATTTCAGCAGACTGACTAACTTCTTGTAGAGGTTGGTTAGCCTTTGTGATTGTCTGTGTTGGTGGGTTTGTCTCCAATGCCAATTCCATCAGATTCACCCAATGAGATAATGGAATCTCACGAGACTGATAAGCGATCGCGATCGATGCTGCATCAAAATTCATACGCACGCTTGTAACTTCAGCATCGGTTTTCACTATTCTCTCAAGCCGCCGCGCATAAGCTCGATCTTGAGCGATTTTTGGCACATTCAACCGAATACGACCACCAATTGCATGGACTACGCTGTAGTCAATCTTTGCAGGTGCTGTCACCTCGCTAGCTTTCTCAAGATTATTTCGCTCCTCTTTTGATAATTCCAATTCAGATATGTCGCTTTTTATCGCAGAACTGCTATGGTTTTCTTCGTTCTTTTCTGATGTCGGATCTGATGTCGGAACTTGAGAGCCAATACAACCAATTACACCACGGGTTGCATCCGCCACAATCATGTAAACTGGAATCGATACCCAGCCATGAATTCCTAATCTTCCTGTTACCGCCAAGCCTGTCATCATCGGAATTAAGGAAATACCTTGCTCTTTCCAAAATGAAGCCGATTTCCAAGCTGCAAAGGGATCGGTCTTACTAGGTGAATCAGACGAAGCTTGCGGCTGTTGGATCTCAAGATCGGATTTTAGCGCCAAAATTCGCGGTAATGACAGCTTATCTTCATCAAAATTAATCACCAAACTGCCCGTTTGCTGATTCACAGTAACTTCCCTCACTCCTTCTAAGGAGCGTAAATCTTGGGCTATGCTGTCTAGCATCGAGTTAAGACTACTGTCAGTAGTGCGGAGTCGCACGCGCCCGGTAGTGACATGAACTATTTGCAACCCACCAGAGGGCTGTAACTTCATTGACTGTGCGATCGCTTTACTTGTACTCTGATTGACTTCGTTATTTGGTTGTTTAGAGATTAAATTAGAAGATATTTTAGCTAAAATATTTAATTTTTCACGATTACTGGTATTTTTAGTCATTTACTGGATTACCCAATAGCTACATCAAGTTAATAGGTTAACAATAGATTAAATGTACCTTAAGCTTAAGGGTCAAATATGCGTCTTCCGGATTATATTTAACAATAATTTTTGATGATAATGATTATCAAAACAAAATATAACTATACAAAATTTTCACCGAGTCTGTTGCCTTGGAGGGAAGAGGGTAATCTTCCTTGACTGATGACAGTTAACAACGGTAAACAGTGTTTATACAATTTAGGTGCGCATCAGCTTAGGGATTTCCAGAAATTAAATTATCCAATTTTTAGAGCGAAGACAATGATCGGATTCTTCCTCCCCTGCTCCCCCTGCTTGCACAGCGACGGGACATTTTTTAGTTGGAAGTCCCTTACCCAACTGAATTTCGACTCCTTACTCCTGAATTTTGTTCCGGTAAAACAGACTTTATGTCTTCCTTTGAGATTTAAGTTATGTACTTTATTAATTTAAAGCCGTTGTAATTAATAGTATTTCACGGAATTAATTGAGAGATTACTAAAAAAAGATAACAATCAAATTATTGAGAACTGAGCAATGCTCTTTTTTACTCTGTCCATAAAATATTCAAAACCTTATTTATTTGTGCTTGGTTCCAAGCAAGGATTTTTCGGCTTTGCTGATAAAGCAAGCCTTTGAAAAAGATTCAATAGCCAACTCTAGTTGAAATCTGTTATTTTTCAAGGCTAAGAAGGAGCTACAACAAATTAGGGTTAAAAACAAGAAGCTAAACCCCATAAATGGCACAAAATTAACCAAAATCCCTATATATATGTAACCTTTGGCATATAAGCTATCTGCAAAACTTTACGCTTCTTCATCCATAAAAATTTTGTGAGATATAGCTTAGATCACTACAATCTGATAAGATTTCCAAAAGTACAACAACTGCTTGTTCTCTTTTTCTTGAAGCCAGTGATTTTGGGCCTTTTTTGGGAAAGGAAAATAAAAAAATGTCTCATCTATTGTGGAAAACTCTGGTATTAAGTCCAGTAGTTTTGGGAGTGACGGTGTTGGTTTCCGCTAGAGCTATGGCTGCTGAAGTAGCAAGTTCTTCTGAGGCAAAATCTGCTCAGACAGAAGCACCAATAGCTTCTAGTGCTTCAAGGTTCATTCAAACAGAGCAACTAAAAGATAATCGGCAGTTGGTTGCTCAAAACACTGATGAAAACAAGGTTTTAGAAGAAGTTAACCGCTACAGCAGTGAAGGCAAGAACCAGAATTCACTGTCTCAAGTCACATCAGTTTCTCAGTTTTCTGATGTACAGCCTACTGACTGGGCATTCCAAGCTTTGCAATCTCTGGTTGAACGCTACGGTTGTATCGCAGGATACCCCAATGCGACTTATCGGGGCAACCGGGCATTAACCCGTTATGAATTTGCCGCAGGTTTAAATGCTTGTTTAGATCGGGTTAATGAACTGATTGCCACTGCAACTGCTGACTTGGTGACAAAACAGGATTTAGCAACTCTCCAACGTTTGCAAGAAGAATTCTCGGCAGAAATAGCAACTCTGCGTGGCCGAGTAGATGCTGTAGAAGCACGGACTGCTGAACTGGAAGCAAATCAGTTTTCTACTACTACAAAATTGGTGGGCGAAGCTATTTTTGCCGTTACTGATGTGTTTGGCGGTAATACTGGCGATGCTAACAATACTGTCTTCCAAAATAGGGTACGTTTAGACTTACAAACCAGTTTCACGGGCAAAGACGTTTTACACACCCGTCTTGCAGCCGGGAATGCGCTAGCCTTTAGTCAAATTGATAATGCTGGTCTTCCTATCGATACTGCTGAAGGCACACAAACTTTTCAAGTCGGCAGCACTGGTAACAACGGTGTCATTATAGATTGGCTGGCGTATTACGTACCCATAGGCCCAGCCCAAGTTTACTTGGCGGCCACCGGAGGTATTCATAGCGATTATGTTGCCACTAACAACCCTTACTTTGAAGACTTTGATGGTGGTAATGGTGCTTTGTCTACCTTTGCTTCTGAAAGTCCCATCTATCGGATTGGTGGTGGTGCAGGTGCAGCACTGACTTTACCCTTTGGTAGTGGTGGCAGCTTTTTCAAACCAAGTTCACTGACTGTAGGCTACTTAGCATCAAATGCTAATAATCCTGGAGTAAATCAAGGTTTGCTTGAAGGTAACTATGCAGCTCTTGGACAGTTGAACTTTAGTGTAGGCGATCGCTTGGCTTTGGCTGCTACCTATGTTCACGGTTATCATGGTGCTGGAGGCGGTAATTTATTTGACTTAGGTGGTGGTTTAGCTAGCACTAACCGCGTCGTAGGTACTAGTCAAGCTAACACCCTCAGTACTCTAAATGCAGCTTCCAGTAATTCATACGGAGTATCGGCAGCCTTCAGACCCAGCGATAAATTGTCAATTAGTGGCTTCGTTTCTTACCACGATGTCACAGGCTTTGGTGTTGGTGATGATTATGAAGCTTGGAGTTACGGTGTTGGGGTAGCCTTACCTGACTTCGGTAAACAGGGTAACGTTTTAGGTATTTTTGCTGGTGCAGAACCCTATTCGTTTAACCGACCAGGTTTTGCTGGTACTGGCAATGATATACCTTATCACTTTGAAGGCTTTTACAAGTATCGCGTGTCAGATAACATTTCAATAACTCCTGGTGTTATCTGGTTGACTTCTCCAGGTCAAAACAGTGATAACGACGATGCGATTATCGGTACACTGAGAACAACTTTCACCTTCTAAAGGTTTGCTGTAGGGGCGCGCAGATGTACGCCCTTACATATCTATCTGTATCAAGTATTTCGTGAAATGGTATTAGGCGATCGCTATGCAGGTGGAAGTCCATTGGAGAGCTATATAAAATATCGAAAATGCGAGAACTTTACCCAGCGATCAAGCCTTACTTAGAAGGTAGTTTACAGGTTTCCGATCTTCATACCATTCATTTTGAAGAGTCAGGAAATCCCCAAGGTCAACCCATCGTTTTGCTGCATGGCGGGCCTGGTGGTGGATGTCCACCTTTTTATCGACAATATTTTCATCCAGAAAAATGGCGATTGGTGATGTTTGACCAGCGCGGTTGTGGTAAAAGTACGCCTCATGCTGAATTACGAGAAAACACCACTTGGGATTTAGTCAGTGATATCGAAAAACTACGCCAACATTTAGGTATAGAAAAGTGGGCGGTCTTCGGCGGAAGTTGGGGTAGCACTTTATCATTAGCCTACAGTCAAACCCATCCTTCTCGCTGCACGGCGTTAATTCTCCGTGGTATCTTCATGCTGAGGCAAAAAGAGTTGCGATGGTTCTACCAAGAGGGTGCTAGCTATATTTTTCCTGATGCTTGGGAAGAATATCTCAAACCAATTGCGATCGCAGAACGTGATGATATGATCGCAGCATATTACAAACGCTTGACCGATCCAGATTTAGAAATTCAATTAGCAGCAGCGCGTGCTTGGTCAGTTTGGGAAGCGAGTACCAGTAGACTTTTTTTAGATCCACAACTCATGCAAAAGTTTGGCGAGAGCGAATTTGCTTCAGCTTTCGCTCGTATTGAATGCCATTACTTTATGAATAAAGGCTTTTTGGAAACAGAAGATCAATTACTCTTAAATGTAAACCGCATCCGCCATATTCCATCTGTAATTGTTCAGGGGCGGTATGATGTAGTCTGCCCAATGATATCAGCTTGGGAATTACATCGGGCTTGGCCAGAAGCCGAATTTATTGTGGTTCCTGATGCCGGGCATTCGATGAGTGAACCAGGAATTTGTAGCGCTTTGATTGAAGCAACAGATAATATTGATTTCCGTTGAGCGGCTTGGCTTCAAGGACTTTTTAATAACTAGCTAGGCATAAATAAATTAAGGTTTGTAGTCGGGACTTTAGCCTTAATAAACATTGCTAGAAGCGATGAATTACTGATTAAAAATCAAAATATTAATGTTTTAAATTATACTTATTATTGGTGTATTTCTATATATGACTAGTATCTCTAAATGCACAAAAATGAGATTTTACCTGGAAAAAACCTTTCAAGATTCGTTTGAGTGAATTAAACTTAACCCACCTGATAGCTGTAGCCACTTCTACCCACTTCCGTTTTCTTTTACTTGCTTCTGGATAATCTTCACTTAGCATTTCGACTGGTAACAAATACATCTTAACACGGTAACTTTTACCTCCTTTGCGGTACTTGTAAGTTCCCAATTCATTGGTGTCTACCTGCCCAATTACCCCTGCTTCTTCCCACGCCTCTTTGGCTGCTGAAGCGGGTGGACTCATGCCATTAGGAATATCTCCTTTTGGAATTACCCAGTGTTGAAAATTACGGGTTGTGATTAACAAGATTTCGACTTTGCCATTATTCACTCTATAAGGAATCACCCCAGATTGTTTAAAGACTTTGCTTATTTTTCGACTCATGTAAGTGCATTCTGTATGGTCTAGCTTTTTTGTACAATGTTTATTTCAAAAATTCAAGAGCTGATACCGGATAAATTTTAGTTAATTTTAGGTTATGAAAAGATTAAAAGTTTTTTAACCATAAAAGTTAACTATTGAAAGTTATTGATTATTCAAGTAGCACCTCACATTTATGCACCCCTACCGTGTGTTGCAATAAGACGCGTAGTAAGCTATCGCCCATCTAAGTTGCACATTTTTCTGTATTGACTGTTGACTGTTAACTATCAGCACTCAACAAACCTCTTTTTCAGGTTTTGGTAGATATACAGCGAAGATATTGTATTTAAATCTACTTCTTTACGCTCATTTTCATGGTCGTTAGTATTTTTAAACAGTACTGTAAATGCACCAGCGCCTAACCTATCTTGAGGAAACATCCGATAACAAGGCATCGTGGTTAAATGTGACTGATATTTAGCTAAATTATTAATTTCCATCGCCTGAAACTGGGGAAAGCGTTCCAAAAACCATTCACAAACTTGCTCATTTTCTTCGGGTGAATATGTGCAAGTCATATAAGCAAGATAGCCTTGTGGTGAAACAAGTTTAGCAGAGTTAGCTATAATACGCTTTTGTCGATTTGCACTTTTATTAATAGCAGTTGGATGAAAACACCCAGGTGCTTTTTCACCTTTAGCAAGTAAAGATTGTCCAGTACAAGGAGCATCTACTATTACTAGATTGCTAGAACAGGAAAACATTTCGGCAAATATACTCGAATCCCTATTTACCACTGCACTAGGGCTGATTTGGCAACGTTTCAAATTAGAAATTAGCATTCCCAGACGTTTGCCAATTACTTCATTACTGATAAGTAAGTCAGGTTGTAAAGCTTTCCAAGCAAAAATACTTTTACCTCCTGGTGCGGCACACATATCAAAAACTAAACGCACTGGTACAGGAATAGCTAACAAAGTAGTAGCTGCAAACACCGAAGAAAAATCTAAACAATAGAAATATCCTTGTTGATGCAAGAGATGCTGACCGGGTTTTTCTCCCAGGTATAAACGCTCAGTAAATGGTGGTTGCCAATAGGTTGGTGTTTCTACTACCAAAGGTGAATTTTCAGGCTTTTCTTTACACCAAAGAATACTAGGCGAAAAAGGCTGAGGATTCATTAAAGCATCGATAAATTTTTCTTGCTCATCTAGATTAGTAAACAAACGGCGCGAGACTTTAAGTAATAAATTAGAAGGTTTTTCCATCTGGATTATTAATTACGAATTACGTAGCTTGCTTCTCGCTCTTGGCGAGTATTACGAATTAGCTTGTATCAGAATCAAACTGTTATACAAGAACAATGTAATTAAGGCTTTTGGCTTCATACTCAAAATATAATGACCGCCATTGGGAACGCAATGGCCAAGCTACCCCACTGCACCGGAGAAGGTCATGTTCTTAGATAATTTTCCGCAAAAGTTACGCAAAGAAGCACAATTATGGAGGGATGAAGGATTAATTAGTTCTTCGCTGTATGAGCAAATAGCAGAACGTTATCAATTTAAAAACCTGGAAGCTGCTGCACGCGATCGCAATAAAGCGATTGCTATTGCTATAGGCGGCATACTTTTATGCTTAGGCATAATTACCTTTGTAGCAGGAAACTGGCAGGGAGGATCGCGAGAAGTCAGATTTATTCTGCTGATAAGTTTGTTTTTTGCGATCGCTATCACTGGATTTTACAATTGGCGGCCACCTGAAGGAAAGAAGCCAGAAAAAAGCAAACGCTTACTGGGAGAAGGGTTGCTAATTTTAAGCGCCTTCATTTTCGGTGCAAATTTACTGCTGATGGCCCAGATGTTCAATATTGTCGGTTCAACTTCCCAACTGTTCTTCGCTTGGGGGTTGGGTGTTGTAGTGATGGCCTTCAGTTTGTGCATAAATTCTTTAGGAATTCTGTCAATTATCCTCGTGGAAATCGGCTATTGGACTGGGCTAGAAGACTTATGGTACTCTTCAAGTGAGTTAACTTGGTCGCGGCTAGTGGTGCAGCATATGCCTTTGTTAGCATGGCTGGTATTTGTCCCCTTAGCCTACTTCTGCCGTTCGCGCTGGATTTTTGGTCTAGCAGCCTTTGTCTTTGCTAGTTCCTTACAAGCCAACCTTAATCCTCTGCCATTGCTGAATTATGCTGATATAGCCCCTTGGGTGGCATCTTTTGCTTTTACACTCCCACCTGCACTATTCTGGAGTTATGATGACCTGCTGTTTCCAACCATAAATTACAGATTGTTTCAACCTCTGGCCCGTAATTTAGCATTGGTAAGCTTTGGCATTGTCTTTTATGTCCTATCTTTTCGTTGGGTCTGGGAATTGCCAGATTATGGTTATAATCGACCAACGACTTTGACAAACTTGTTCGAGTCTCTGCCGATCATCGATTTAGGGATTCTCAGTGGGTTAGCGGTATTGCAATGGTTGTTTCTACTGCGTCAAAGAAATAACCCCCCTCGCCGTGAAGTGATTTTCACAACTGCTGTTATTGGTACCTTTCTTGCCTTCATAGCCATAGTACCTTTTTGGCATCAAACTATCAGCCGAATTGATGAGCTTGGTGTTTTTATTTTCAATGTACTTCTAGCAACATTAGCCTGGGGACTAATTCAAGAAGGATTGAAATTAAGTAACAGAAGTTCTTTTTGGGGCGGGATGCTGTTATTAACACTGCAAATTATCAGTCGCGTGCAAGAGTACGATACCGATTTACTCTTTAAGTCCTTAGTCTTTGTTTTGTGCGGTTCTGCTTTAATTAGTGCTGGACTCTGGTTTGAACGCCGTCTACCTGGTGGTACCTCTGCAAGTAAGAAGTAGTGTAAAGGATGAAAGAATTCAGGAGTCAGAATTCAGAAGTCAGGAAAAGGTCAACCATAAAGATGATTTTGCCTTCCACTCCTAACTTATTCTAAAATCTCTGTACTTCAAAGTTTTTAAAGTTTCTCTGCGTTAGTCCTAATCTCGTTACTTTTGACCTCCTCAATACCTCTGCTTTTTAGGACTACGCTCATGACTAATAGTTCTTCTGAATCTAAAAATAAAACCCTGTCTCCCGAAGCAGAATTCTCCAGTAAGGTGACTTTTCGGGATTACTTGATTGCTACTGAACAAAAATCGAATAAGCCCTTACCTTTTTGGCGGTTACTAGTTCCTCTGGCGCTGCAAACAGGGTTAATTATGGCAGTACCAGCCCAAGCCCTTTATACAGATGTGACAGGTAAAACGGTGATTTTGCAAACCGTACCTGTAGATTCTAACAATGTGCTGCAAGGTAACACCTTAGCGCTAGATTACAACATATCCCGTACTGCAAATTTGAGCAGATTACCTGGTTGGCAAACATTAGTCAGCAAAGGTCGTGGAAGCGGCAGAAGATTGCCTGAAGGAACCAACGTCTACGTGATTTTGCAAGAGCAACTATCCTCTGGTCGCGGTGTTCCTAGAGCTTGGAGACCGTTGCGAGTGACTAGCGATCGCCCCAGTTCTTTAAGAGCCAATCAGGTGGCTTTAAGAGGTGTTTATCAGGATGGTTCAGTCAACTATGGCTTAGAAACATATTACATCCCAGAAAACCAACGGCAGCAGATAAGGAACGATTTGCAAGCCCAACGCATCCGTAGAGGACAAGTACCCCCCATTGTAGTGAAGGCGAAAGTAGATCCACAGGGGAAGGCAGTCCCAGTTAGTATGTGGGTGCGCGATCGCAACTATCGTTTTTAAGGTCTATATCATGTCGGCATAATTAGTTACGATTCCCACAGGACATTGCCCCCTCCTCGCTTGCTTACGGTATACACGCATCTCTGTACAAAATTAAAATTGTTGTAGCTCCTTTTAAATTCCGCAATAAATTGGGGAACTTTAAGAGGTTTTTGCCCCCCTTAAAAAAGGGGGGTTGGGGGGATCAAAAGCCTGTGGGGCAACCTCAAAAACTTGTGTGTACACCGTAGCCTTGCTTGTGGGGAGAGAAGACAAAGTCTAGCTTTGGCGGGGTGGGGTTTTTCGGATTTAATAGACATCTCCAAAAATTAATTATGTGTTACTTGAAACCCTTCTAAAGAGTTGCAATGCAACGTCTCTACATTTTTATGTTTAAACAAGCAATCAAGCGGACAAACGAATAAAAATATAAATAATACATAAAGAACAGTACTTTAGTATACATTTATTAGCAAATAATATGAAGATTTTGCAAAGATATTTCTTAAAATATAGACATCTAGGTAAATTTTCGCTACGTAAGTACTATCAGGTTATCAACAGTTTTCTATTTTCAAGTATTGAACAAGAGATTATTTTTTATTGAAAGAGCAAAACTTTCAGGGATTTAAGCTCTATCACACTTAGTTGAGGAAAGTTAATATTATGCCCAGATTAATTGTTTCTTTTCCTGCCAGCATAGGTACCTCTGGCCCCGATTTAGTGGTGGGTCAAGAGGATAATGCATTCCCAGCAATTGGAATTGAGATTCTAAAAAACGGAGTCATTAATACTCAAGCAGGTAACGACACTATCGAGGGTAGTGGCACCGGCGGCGACGATAATGGCAGTGCCGGCACAGGCACAGGCATTGCTAACAGTGGCATCATCAAAGCAGGGACAGGAGATGATACTATCTCTGGCACAGGCACTGGTGGCTACCAGTATAGAACTTATGTACCTGGTATAGGTATATTTAACACTCAAGGTGGCTCCATTAATGGAGAAGACGGAAAAGATTTGATCTCCGGGACTGGAAACAGAAGCAACGATTTTGGCGAAGGTATTGCTACAGGCATCAATAATACTAAAAATAGCCGCATTGATGGAGGAAAAGCGGACGACAAAATTACTGGAACTGCAAATGGAGAATTTGGAGGTGCTGCTATAGGAATCTTCAACAGTAGTGGCAGCAACATTAACGGAGGAGAAGAGAACGATTCCATCTCTGGAACTGGAACTGGTGGAACTACTAGCAATGGAGGAGATGGTACAGGCATCTTCAACAGTGGTGGTAGCATGATTCGTGGAGAGAAAGGAAACGATTCTATTATTGGTATCGGTAAGGGCAGTAATGCAGATTTAGAACCCTTTAGATCATACAATGCAGGTAGGGGTATAGGCATCTCCAACAGCGAAGGTAGCGAGATCAATGGAGGGCAGGGAAACGACTTCATCTCTGGCACAGGCACTGGCGGTAAAGGGAGCTACGATACCCCCTTTGGAGAGCTTGGCCCCGGTGTAGGTATAGGCATTATTAACAGTGGCACCATCAGTTTAGGCGATGGCAAGGATACCATCATCGGTACTGGCATTAGTCAAGGCATAGGTATTGTTAATACTAATGGCACTATCTATGGAGGAGCAGGAGATGATACCCTCACTGGCTATGGCACCAGCATTGGCATCCAAGGTGGCACGATTGATGGCGGAAACGGTAACGATTACTTTAAAGCTCGTCGAATTGATGCTAGCAGTAATCCCATTTCAGTCCAAGGGAGCGCTATTGCCGATGTCTTGATTAAGGGTGGATCTGGAACTGACACGTTTGATCTTGGTTACGGTAATGCCACGATTGATGGCGGATCGGAATCGGACAAGCTAATTCTGCCTGATTTCAAAACTGATTACACCATTCTAGGCAACTCCAATAATTACACTATTAAACGTGATGAGTTCACCCTTAATGTCTTGAATGTTGAGGAAATCGTCTTTTTTGGCGCTTCCTCTGCATTAGGCTCTGCTTTGGGTTCATAATCGGATAAGAGAGAGCCATTTAGAACAAAAAACCTTTAATAGGTATACAGACGAATGGTACTAAGAAAAGCGTAAATCCCTAATATGGCTGGCTTTTGGGTGTAAGGGTGTAGTGGTTGCACGATCAGGAATTCAAAACTAAATAATACTTACAAATCAACTACTTTTACTTTTTCTACATTCCCACAGCTAGAAGAAACAAGAGTTTCAGCTTTTCTTGGTGACATTCGTCCCTTTTTCCTCTTTTTTAATTGGCGATCGCTTTCATTGTTGGCTGCAAGCAGGGTAACCTGTTCAGTCTTTTTCAAGTTTTCTAGCTGCTATATAGAAATCATATTTGATTTCTGAAAAAATGATAGAACGGGCGTGCCCCTTGGACTACTGGGCGTGATGGATGGCAAGGCTTAAACAAATGTTCAGCTTGCAGAATCACTATTAACTATATTCGCCACCGAACTGAAGAGACAGCAAACAGAAGCAGCACGGCAACAAGCCCAGTATGACTTAGAGCCGTAGTGAAGTTCATAAATTGGATAATTTATTTTTTGGAGTTCACTAAGATACTGCTGTGACTGGATTTTGAAATTACATCCGGATTACACAAGTGCAAAGTAGTTTATGTATAAAAAAGAGATTGCTTTGCATGATTAACCAAATTGTCACTTTAGAATCTTGTTGGCATAGTTCTGCACCGTGGGGAAAAGCTATGCCGCCATTAGCAGTTCAAATCCTCGAAAAAGTCTTTTTATCAAGTTCTGATATATCAGGCTACTGTTGTGGTGTCCAATGGGAGAGGCAGGAATGGATTTATGCCATTGTCTGCTGTCGTGAAATACTCTACTTGCCTCAAGAAGAATTTTTGGGAAAAAACCTTGTGGAAACAGCCACAGTTACCACACCAGTTTTTAAATTGGGCGATGTGGTAGAAGTTGATTTTAGTGAAGAACCAGCACGTCGTATTATTCAAGGGATTTTTAGCCTGAAAAACAATTGGCTTTATGCAGTAGAATGGCGTTCTCCAATTTTGGATGAAATGGCATCGGCTCAAAGTAGAATTATCTGGCTTGCAGACGTGGATTTAGTCAAAGTGAATGTATGAATGTATGATTATGTTTTTAGAGTTTTAACAAAAAAGTTAGTGTGTTCATCCGAGTGTGTGTTTAATTGTTTGAGTTGGTTTACTATTGCTAGGATTGAATCTGAATAGTGAGCCAACTGAATCCCAAATTCGATGTTGCTTTCCAAAGATTGCGTCATCACTAATGTTTAGCTTTCTGGGTTGACAGTAACTTTATATAGTTAGGCAGTGTTAATTATAAAATTAGACCTACAGACTGTAGTAAATTAGCCCTTGTTTTGTCTAGAGTGAAAAACAAGTCATAAGCTAAAATTTCAACTCATGCTGCATCGCATATCAAAATATGGAGTAATTTGTATCACTCAACCGCATCATGCTTGGCTTTCAGGTCAATTAGCACGAGCTTGGGGAAATGAACAATTTGGTCAGTTTCTTCCCAAAGAAGAAGTTTCTCTAGCCGCAGAACAGCATGACATTGGGTGGTTGCGGTGGGAGCAGCAGCCTACGCTTAACCCCCAAACTGGTTACCCTTACAAATTTACAGAATTGGCAACTGAGGTGCATATAGACATTTGGTCGGGTGCTAAACAGTTAGCACTTCCTTTAGGTAGGTATGCAACGCTACTGATTTCATTGCACGGAACAGGATTGTATGAGAGATTCACAAATTGGCAGAACTCAGAAAAGTCTGCTCGAATTGTTCAGGATTTTTTCAAAAACGAGTATGCTTTTCAAAACCAGATTATTGAACTTCTTCAAAAAGATGAATATTATTCACCTTATGTAATGCCAGAGGTAATAGAGCGAAACAAAAAGCTTGTAGCAACATGGGATGCACTTTCGATAATTTTATGTGAAGGAAAAACTGGAGAACACTATGTCAATCAAGTTCCAACAACTAATGGTATAACTACATTAAAGTTAAGTTTGACAGAAGATAAAGAGCATTTTCATACAGTAATCATGTCTCCTTGGGTATTTGAGCAAAGTGAAATTAAGCTGGTCTATGAAGGACGGCTTTTGCGAGAAACCTTTAGCGATGAAGCAGCAATGCAAAAGGTTTTGACCAGTGATTGTTGGGTAACTCTAAGCACTACTTTGATACCAGGCTGACTATGAGATTTTGAATTAAATTTTTGACTGAAACTGAATGATAAACTCATGTTTAGCGTTGATAGAATTACGCTATCACTGGCTTTAATGCTCAACTCACTGCACCTTCAAGGAATATCGCCACTTTCTTGTCCACACCCGTCACAAGTCGCGTGCCGTTCAAAACTCCCAGTACTTATACGGTGGTATAAAGATTGACTATTGAATAAAATAATGCTTAGAGGCATAAGATACATATACATTTATATACTCTACTGAAACAAATAAATCAGTAGAGTATTTTTATAGGAATGCGATGTCTGCTCCTTGCCGCTTACCTAAAAATTTTGGGGAAGCCAGCCTACTGCTAGTTTGCCTCTCCTAGCAAACTGGAGGATGTCGAAAGAATAGCTCTCACTTAATATTCAGTCTTGCAATGAGTAAGCGCATTTGGTGTAGCCATTTTGTTTAATTTTTCCTATGTTAAGAATTGATTAACAAATATTGTCTTGACCAAAAAACAGTCATTATAAAATACTGGGAAAATTTCCAGATTTCCTAGAGTTTTAGCTTTGTTGGTGACTTGACAATGAAGGCAATTATATTAGCTGCTGGCGTTGGAAGACGCTTAGGTAAAGATGGGCAAACTCAACCCAAATGTTTACTAAAATTTCACGGTAAATCTTTATTAGAGCGCCATTTGAACTATCTGTGTCATTACCAAATTGATGAAGTGGTAATTGCTGCGGGTTATCAAGCACAAAAAATTCAGGAGGAAATCAAAGCGCTAGGAGTAGAAAATTGGGTCAGTACAGTTTATAATCCTGACTATACCAAAGGTAGTGTCATTAGCCTTTGGACTTTACGTCAACAGCTAGTTGCTGACGATGACATATTATTAATGGATGCAGATGTTTTGTACGATCGCCGCATCATCGAACGACTGATAAAGACAAATATCCCCAACAGCTTCTTGCTAGATCGTGATTTTGAACCTGGGGATGAACCCGTAAAGCTTTGTGTTAGAGATAATTATCTAGTAGAGTTTCGCAAACAGGTAGCTCTTGATTTAGTTTATGACTTTGCAGGGGAATCAGTAGGATTTTTTCGTTTTGGAAGTGCTGTTGCTCAACGTCTTGCTACTCGCACAGAAGAATATGTTGCTGATGGGCTGGATAATGAACCTTATGAAGAAGTAATTCGGGATCTGCTGTTAGAAACTCCCGAAACATTTGGATATGAAGACATCACTGGTTTACCTTGGATCGAAATTGATTTTTCCCAGGATATTCAACGCGCCCAGAACGATATTTTACCTCAGATAGAAGTTGCAGAAAATCTCTAAAAATATCTTCAATTATTATATAGATTGAGAAAATTCAGAATAGATGCATCAAATATTTACACCCATTAATACCGCTACAAAATTAAATAAGTGTGCCCAATTGCGGCTATTATTAGAATCACCTCAACTCGACTTTATTATGGAAGCTCACAATGGGATTAGCGCCCGCATTGTGGAAGAGGCTGGATTTAAAGGAATTTGGGCCAGTGGATTAGCACTTTCGGCTCAATACGGTGTTAGAGATAATAATGAAGCCAGTTGGACTCAAGTTGTAGAAATGCTGGAGTTCATGTCTGATGTTACCAGCATCCCTATTTTGTTAGATGGTGATACTGGTTATGGCAACTTTAATAATATGCGTCGTCTGGTTAAGAAGTTAGAACAGCGAGATATTGCTGGAGTTTGTATTGAAGATAAGCTTTTTCCCAAAACCAACAGTTTCATTAATGGTAGTCGCCAAGCTTTGGCTGATATTGATGAATTTTGCGGCAAAATTAAGGCAGGCAAAGATAGTCAGACAGACCGAAATTTTTGCATTGTCGCCCGCCTCGAAGCTTTGATTGCCGGTTGGGATCTTTCGGAGGCAATGCGCCGAGCTGAAGCTTACCATGCAGCTGGAGCAAACGCCATCCTGATTCACAGTAAATCATCGCGTCCTGACCAAGTGCTAGCCTTTGCTAAAGAATGGGGAGGGCGTTCCCCGTTAGTTATTATACCGACTAAATATTACAGCACGCCTACAGCTGTTTTTCGCAAAGCTGAAGTTAATTTGGTCATCTGGGCAAACCACATGATTCGAGCTGCTGTTGCTAGTATGCAAGCGATCGCCCGCGAAGTGAAAGCCAGCGAAACTTTAATCAACATCGAAGATGAGGTTGCTCCCGTAAAAGAAATTTTCCGGCTACAGGGCGCGGATGAACTCATAGAAGCTGAAAAACGCTATTTTAACAACGGGCGACAAAATACCCAAGCGATCGTTTTGGCTGCTAGCAGAGGCCAAGAATTAGCAGGCTTGACGCAAGATAAACCGAAAGTAATGTTACCCCTTGGAGGTAAACCTCTACTCAGGTTGTTGGTGGATAAATTTAAGAAACTTGCCATCAACGATATCACCGTTGTCGCAGGTTACAAGGCAGAAACTATTAATGTTCCGGGGACTAAAGTCATCTGTAACCCAGATTATGAAACAACGGGAGAATTAGCATCGTTAGCCGTAGCTCAAACCAGCTTTGGTGATGAGATGCTGGTGCTTTATGGCGATTTACTATTTAGAAGCTACATCCTGCACGATTTATTAGAATGTCCCGGAGAAATTGTTGCTGTAGTTGATTCTGTGGCGAACAGCAAGTCTGTTAGCGGTTCGCCTGACTACGCCTATTGCTCAATTCCAGACGATTTATCTCTCTTTGGACAGGATGTCAACCTGTTGGACATTTCTAAAACAGCACAAACGCAAGTAGGGAAATCTAGTGGACGCTGGATTGGGATGCTGCGCCTGCGGAGTCAAGGTAGACAGTGGTTGAGTGAAGCACTTAATGAATTGCAAAAACGACCAGAATTCAACAGTCTGGGTTTACCAGAATTATGTAATTATTTAATCGAGCAAGGAAAATCAATCAAGGTGCTTTATATTCGCGGTAATTGGTTAGATGTTAATTCTTTAGATGATCTTGACCTTGCTTTTCAATTGAAGCAATAGGGGATTGGGCATTGGAATTGTAAGGTTGAAGTTTTGAGTTCAGAGGCTGAGATTCCGAGTTCAGAGGCTGAAGTTTTGAGTTCTGAAGCTGAAGTTCCGAGTTCTGAAGCTGAAGTTTTGAGTTCTGAAGCTGAACTTCCGAGTTCTGAAGCTGAAGTTCCGAGTTCAGAGGTTGAAGTTCCGAGTTCAGAGGTTGAAGTTCTGAGTTCAGAGGTCGAAGTTCTGAGTTCAGAGGTCGAAGTTTTGAGTTCAAAGGTCGAAGTTCTGAGTTCTGAAGCTGAAGTTCCGAGTTCAGAGGTCGAAGTTCCGAGTTCAGAGGTTGAAGTAGTAATATTTCCCCTGCCCCCTGCTCCCTTGCCTCTTTCTCAATCCCCCAGTACAGACGCGATTAATCGCGTCTCTATCTCAAAAATTACTGTAAATTTTTAATTATGATTCAGGCAGAGGAATTTGTAGAAGCTGCGCGTAATCTTGGCTTTGAGTGGTACACTGGCGTACCCTGTTCTTTTCTCACACCTTTTATTAACTACGTTATCAATAACGTTCAACTTAGATATATCTCCGCAGCCAATGAGGGAGATGCTGTAGCGATCGCATCTGGAGCAGCAATTGCTGGAAAACCAGCTGTAGTGATGATGCAAAACTCTGGTTTAGGGAATGCAATTAACCCGTTAACGTCGCTCACTTATATCTTTCGGATTCCACTGCTGCTGATTTGTACCTTGCGAGGCGATAGCAACTTGCAAGATGAACCACAGCATGAATTAATGGGGCAAATCACAGATAAATTGTTGGAAACCATGACTGTACCTTGGGAATTTTTTCCCACAGACGCAGCAGAAATAGAACCCGTTTTGCAAAGAGCCATAGCCTACATGGAACAAGAGCGCCGTCCTTATGCTCTAATTATGCGTAAAGGAACAATTGCCCCCCATGCGCTCACCCGTTCTTCTATCCCCGAACGGGAAAATAGTGCTAGCGCTCATATTCAGCAAGGCTTTTTTCGGGATAACAAAGAACAACGCATTTCTCGCAGCGAAGCATTAGCTCGGATTGTGGAATTTACCGAGCCAAAAAACACTCTAGTAATTGCCACCACCGGATACACGGGACGCGAACTCTTCGCTAGTAAAGACAGCGCCAATCATCTTTACATGGTTGGGTCAATGGGCTGCGCTTCCTCAATGGGATTGGGACTATCTTTAGCACGTCCAGACCTCAAGGTAGTAGTAATTGATGGCGATGGTGCAGCACTGATGCGAATGGGTAATTTTGCAACCATTGGCACTTATGGCGGCGCTAACTTAACTCATATTCTTTTAGATAATGAAGTCCACGATTCCACAGGCGCACAAGCCACCGTTTCTGCGGGTATCTCCTTTGCCAAAATTGCCGAAGCGTGCGGTTATGGTGTCACATTAGCTGGAGATGATCCCGCCCTTTTAGATGCCTTATTTACCGTAGATGCTAACACTAGACCTAAATTCGCTCATCTGAAAATTCGTCCCGGAACCTTAGAAAACCTACCCCGACCCAACCTTACGCCGGAAGCAGTTTTGCAACGCTTTATGAAACACATTGGTAATTCGTAATTCGTAATACTCGCCAAGGGCGAGAAGCAAGCTACGTAATTCGTAATTAATGAATTCAAAGTACAAACTCTTAATTTATTAATGCTTAATGACAAATGACAAAATGATTTTACTAAATCCCGGGCCTGTAAATTTGAGCGATCGCGTCAGAAATGCTTTATTGCGTCCTGATTTGTGTCATCGTGAAGTGGAATTTTCTCAACTTCAAACCAGAATCCGCGAACAGCTACTTCAAGTTTATGGTCTTGGAAGCAGCTGGGCAGCAGTTCTCCTCACCGGTTCTGGAACCGCCGCGATGGAAGCGATGATTAGCAGTTTAGTACCCACAAATGGGAAATTACTGGTAATTGAAAACGGTGTATATGGCGAACGACTATCCAAAATCGCCAAAATCCACGGCATTGATTACATCACACTTTCCCATCCTTGGGATGCCGAAATCGATATCAACGCTTTAGTCAAACTTTTAGATGAAAACGCCGACATCACCCATCTTGCTGTCGTCCATCACGAAACTACTACCGGTCGGCTAAATAACTTAGCGGAACTTGCGCTAATATGCCAAAAACGCCGAATCAAACTATTAGTAGATGCAGTCAGCAGCTTTGGTGCTGAAGAACTAAATTTTGCAGATTGGGGAATCACCGCTTGCGCTGCGACAGCCAATAAATGTCTGCATGGTGTGCCCGGAGTGTCCTTTGTCATCCTGCAACGGGATGCACTGCCATCAGTAGACACAATTCCCCGCACTTTATATTTAGATTTAGCAACTTATTGCCAGCAGCAAGACCGAGGCGGCACACCTTTTACCCAATCAATACAGACATTTTATGCTTTAACAGAAGCTTTGCAAGAAATGGCAGAAGCAGGGGGTTGGGGTGCCAGACACAGCCATTACAACCAACTTGCCAGCTTAGTTAGAGACGGATTAGCTTCAATGGGAATTAAACCCCTACTTTCTCTTGGCAGTTCATCCGTTGTCTTAAATGCCTACTACTTGCCAGACGGTTTCAGCTATGAGGAGTTTCACGACCAACTCAAAGCACAAGATTATGTCATTTATTCTGGACAAGGAAATTTAGCCCAATCTATTTTTAGAGTATCAACAATGGGAGCTATTACTCAGGTTGATATGGAACGATTTCTTACTGTTGTTAAACAAATTATTTCCAAAGATAGTAATTAAACCTGTCCGTAATATTAACTTTGTGTCGAAAAAGCGGCTGCAATTAGTACGTAGAGGCACAAGGTCTTACACTCCTACAAATCTAGAAATAATTTGCGATAATACCAATTCAAATAATGTTTGCGACACATCAATTATTTGTAAGGGCACAACAATGTTGTGCCCCTACCCATCTGTCGTATTCTTTTTTCAAACTGGGATAATTTATTTTTTGTAACACAACCAAAATCTCCCGCGAGGCTGCTCCAACTGGGTTGTTATGCCGCCTCCTATTTGCCATCATAAATGTTTGTAATAAGGACGATACGGATAGCACTCAAAGCCAGCACGCTTATAAAAAGTAAAGAGCCAGGGCTTTTCATCAGAGATATCACCACTTAGGGTTGTTGCTCCACAAATTATTGCTTCTTGCGCTAAAAGCTGTAAAACTGATGCTCCCAAACCTTTGCCACGTTTTTCAGGAACAATGTAGATTTCATCAATTGTCGCTAAAATTCCACCAAACTCAAAACTGAAACTAAAAGTCAAAACCGCATAGCCGACAGCACATGAGTTTGCAACAATCATCCAAAGCTTCACGAGTTGAGGGGAATCAAATGCAATATGTATTCGCTCTCGATAAACTTCTGTATCAAAATTGATGTTTTCTTCTTGATTGAAGCCTGACATTAACTCAAGTAGCAGGTCACTATCTTGGCTCGAAGCTTCTTTAAGTTCTAGGTTGCTGTACTGGGTCATCTTCTAGATTATTGCTACTAAAACATCATATTGAAACCGTTATATTACGAAATTACTAATATATCTCAGCGAATTAAACTGTTGAAACAACTACTGAATATAGAAGCAGGCAATTTCTCAAAAAAGCTCTAAATTTACCTATTTAGTTTTATAGCGATCGCTAACTTCATCAACAAGCCAATCGTACAATAGTTTAACCTTCCTGCTCAATAACTGCTTGCATCAACAGATAAATTTCTTAACCGAGCAGTATTGGGAGTGGGTTGTAATGACTGTGGTCAGTATAACTAAATGTATACATGAATAATACAGCAGTTTGCAAGTAGGTGAGGTACAAAATGCAGGACTAAAAATCAGATACAGGACTTACGCAAAGGTAACCGATAATCGAACCACAGAGGACGCAGAGGACACGGAGAAATAAGAGTTTCAGAGATGTCTTGCGTAAGTCCTAAGATACAAAGAGATTCTACCTCTTACCTCCAGCAATAAATGCCTTCTGCTTCCAAGTGCATCGCTTTGGACTTCATATAACAGAAAACTACTGTATTACGAATTATTTTAACAGGGCATTAAAGCATTAAATCTCCCCAATACTGCCATATCTTCTTCATCTAACTCCGTTGGAATCCCACTGCGAATCAATTCCGAAAAGTCTTCATTGGGAACCATCACAGTCAACGTGTACAAGCGAGTAGAACCAGTATTTTTAATCAAATGAGTCCCAGTAGGAGGTACTAATAAACTATCTCCAGCTTTGATTGCGGCGCTTTTGCCGTCACACATAGCGATCGCTTCCCCTTTGAGGACAAAAAACATTTCCACTGCCCACTGATGGCGATTTGGCGGTGTTTGTCCACCAATATCAAAAATCTCAATACAGCAAGTCAAGGAAGTATTAGCATTTGTCGAATCGAAGATAATTGCTAATCGATTAGAGTCGTTGGGACTGATGCGATATACTTGGTAATCTTTGGGAGATTTGATCACCGGAATTACACAACGAGTAGCGTACATTTGTTTATCCCCTCTGAAATTCTAGATGGGTATGAAAATTCCTAAAATCCGAGTTATGAATATTGAGTTGTTAGTTGTATCTTTTCATTCAATTTTAGATTTTAAATTTTGGATTTTGGGATTGAATAATTCAAAATCCAAAATTTAACCAAGTCTGAGATTAAACGAATGTGAACGCGAGAACAAATCTAAAATCTAAAGTTCTTGAGCGTTCGCGTAGCGTCCCGTAGGGAAGAAAGATTATTTATGCATGGAATCAATCTAAGATCTAAAATAGAATTACTCCTCACCCTTTTGCAGCGCTGTTAAAAGCCTTTGCGAGTCAGTGACAAAACCGAAGCATTGTTTGACATTGTACAATGTCGCCAGCCAACAATATTCAGGAGAAGTGGTAGCGCTACAATCTTTAACTAACACACAGTCATATCCTAAGAAGTTGGCATCACATAATGTAGCTAGCACACATTGATCAGCATTAACACCAGCAAAAAATAATGTAGTCCTTCCTAGATTCCGCAAGATACTATCTAATGGTGTATCCCAGAAGCCACTCATGCGGTATTTGTCCACATAAATATCTTCGGGAATCTGTTCTAGTTCGTCTACTATTGCTGCTGCCCAACTACCTGCCATGAGTACTCTAGCACCATTGCTTGGCAGTGGATCTCCCAATCCTACACCTGCCCCTGTGGGGTCATAGACATGACGCGAACTAGCACTAATATTGAGCAAGTCGGGGCGATTCCCCCAATTTACCCAAATGACTGGAACACCAGCCTCACGCAGTTCTGGAAGTAAGTTGTTTAAAGGTTCAATAGGCTGACGTGCCGGAGTTACGTCCACGCCGATATGCGCCAACCAGCCGTCAGGGTGACAGAAGTCGTTTTGCATATCAATGACGAGGATAGCAGCTTTTGCCAAGTCTAGACGCAGGGTTTTAGTTTCTGTTGATAAAATAACGCTTTGTGGGGTCTTTTGAGGACGAGTGATATCTGCGATCGCATCATTCACTGTCCACGCATTTGGTGGAACTCCCAATGTCCGAAAAGGCAAATTCATAAAATTGCAATACCCAATGCCATTTTCTATTTTGTAACTTGAAATTCGGTTGAAAGTACAATTACTTAATCAAGGTTAAATATGGTAAATTTCACTATTCAAAATGTTTTAATTGCCGCCAGTGATGATTATGCAAAGGTAGATGTACAGATTGTAAATGGTGCGATCGCTGCCATTGCCCCCAATTTACAGGTAATTGGCACACCTATAGATGGCAAAAATAAGCTGCTGCTACCTGGCTTTTTCAACGCCCACACCCACTCATCAGAGATGTGGCAACGCGGGATCATGTCAGTTTTGCCTTTAGAATTATGGTTGGCGGAACTGTATGATTTTGCCCCCCTCGATCCCGAACAGGTTTATCTCAGCGCTTTGGGTACTGCGGTGGAAACCTTACTTTCCGGCGGGACTAGTGTGGTAGATCATCTGGTGTTAATCCCCGGACTTGAGTTAGAAACGATCGCCATTGCAACTCGCGCTTACAGAGAAGTTGGAATTCGCGCCTTTATCGCCCCCTTAATTCAAGATGAATCCCTCACAGCAGGTATCCCATCCGGAGAATCAGCCCAAAATCATGAACCTTATTTTCGCTCAACTACGGCAACATTGGAAATCATCGAAGAGGCGGTAAGACAATTTCATCGCCCAGATGAGGGTGTGAATATTTTAGTTGCACCAACAGGGATACAATTGTGTACTGATGCTTTATTTCAGGGGTGTGCTGAGTTAAGCGATCGCTATAATCTTTGTCGTCACTCCCATTTACTCGAAACTAAGGCACAGGAAAAACTCGCTCAACAAAAGTACGGTTGTACTGCTGTGGAGCATTTGAAAAGAATTGGATATTTGAGCGATCGTACAACACTTGCCCATTGCGTTTGGTTAAATGATGCTGATATCGCCATCCTCGCCGAAACTCAATCTACAGTCGTCCATAATCCCTTAAGTAATCTGCGTTTAGGCAGTGGTATCGCCCCAATTCTAAAATATCGCCAAGCTGGAGTAAATGTAACTTTTGGTTGCGATGGTGCTTCGAGTAATGACTCTCAAGATTTGCTAGAAGCCATCAAAATGGGTTCGATTTTACATAATGTTACAGACTCAGATTATCAACACTGGATTACACCCCGACAAGCTGTAGAAATGGCATCTTTAGGCGGTGCAAAAGGATTTAATTTAGCAGATAAACTTGGTTCTTTAACTGTGGGTAAACAAGCAGATTTGGTACTTTATGACCTCACTAACTTATCATTACTCCCCCGTACAGACCCCATTGGTTTGTTAGTTTTAGGTCGTCCTAGCAATGTTGTTGATAGTGCTTGGGTGAATGGCAAGCAAATTATTACTGATGGCAAAGTGACAACAATTAATGTTGATGAATTGCGACAAGAATTATTTAACCGCAGTCAATGGGAGACAAAGCGCAAGTCTCAAACTGTGGCACAAATTGAGGCTCATTATCGCACGGTTATGGGATTGTAAAACATACATTGGCAGCCATCTTAGCTTTGGCTACCCGCGTAGGGTGGGGGAATTTTCAACTAAGAAATTTTCATCGCCAGAATCTTCAAAGCTACTGCTTCAGGGACAGGCATCACCGACAATCTATTTCCTTGTCTCACCAACATTAACTCTTCGGCGCTAAACTTCTCTTTGAGTATTGATAGCGATATGGGGTTAGAAAAAGTCTCAACAAATTCTACTACAACTGTTTGCCACCGAGGAGATATGGAACTTGATTTCGGGTCGTAGTATTTACTTCCTGGCTCAAACTGTGTTGGGTCAGCAATATCTTTTTTCACCACACGCATTAACCCAGCAATATTGGGAGAATTAGTGTTGGAGTGGTAGAAAAAAGCTAAGTCTCCTTCATCCATTTGGCGCAAAAAGTTGCGAGCTTGATAATTGCGAACACCGTCCCAGATAGTCTCGCTTTGCTTTTGAAGGTCAGCAATGCTATAAGCTTCTGGCTCTGATTTCATTAGCCAATAATTCATTGACACAAATTATGTATATAAAAATAACAAAGGTTTTTTAAACAAGGGGATTTTGCCCCTTGTCTTTGAGATGGTAGCTGGATTTACGCCAAGTTGTACTAATAAATATTTGACTTATATCATGTTCCCATAATTAGTTATGATTTCCACAGTCATTGCACCCCACACGCCAGACGCTCCACTTGGGGAGACCCCAGACGCTCCTCCGTCGCTAACGCTGGCGCTATCGCGCAGCGTCTCGTAGAGAAGACCGCACTAGCTTCCCTTAATCCCCTCCTCGCTTGCGGGGAGGGGAGACGAAGCGTAGCTTTGGCGGGGTGGGGTTCTTCAGGTTTAATAAGTAATCAAGCGAACATGATATTAACTGCGGTAAGCTATAACGGCATAAAACGGATCTCCTCCAGCTGCACCCAACCACTGTAATAAATTCGGTAATGTTGACTTATGAACTATAACTTCTGCGGTTGTAAATCCTGAAACTGAGGCGAAGTAAGCTTTGACTAATTCCACTCGCTGTGCTTCTGAAGCCTCCCGCCAAGCTTGAATTGCCTTTTCAAAAAACATCCGGTTAGAAAAGCTGATAATTGCGACACCACCGGGTTTTAGAATGCGGTAAATTTCGGAAAATACTGCTTCTGGATATTGCACGTACTGCACAGATACGCAATTGAGAACAGCATCAAAATCTTCATCTGGTAAAGGTAGCTGGGGATTTTCGTTAAGATTTTGCACAAAGTAATGATTTAAGCGGGGATTTCGTGCTAATTCCTCACTATTGAGTCCATGTCCTTCCACATGGTTAAACTGCATCTCTTCTGGTAGATGAGACACCCAGCTGCTCATCATATCAAAAATGCGGGTGTTGGGTTTCAGGCGATCGCGATATAAATCCGTTAGCTGTTGAATAAATCCTTCATCTACATGAGTGACGAAGCGGGGATAAGCATAAAACAGTTTATCGTCTGTGTCGTCTAATTTCAGGCGCTGATTCGGTCTTAACTGCATAAATTTTTGTTCTGGAGTACTTTTTGGGAAAATTGCTGCAATTTTAGGTATTTTTTTACAAACCTATGTAACATATTTTAATAACAACAGGATACATGAATGAGTTTAAATAGCAGCATTCAATTTTTATCAATTCAATGTTATATAAACTACACTTCTTGCAGCATATTTGGCGACAAATCCGCTTAGTCGCATCATCACCCTATTTTAGTTTGTTAGTTTGGATACTTCCATTATTATTATTTACTTCAGGGCACAATAGCCTAATGGCACATGATGAAGGGCTTTATGCATCGCGTGCCCGTCTGATGTTTGATTCTGGTAATTGGATAGCTCCTTGGGAAAGAGCGCATCATAAAACCCCTGGCCCTTATTGGTTAATTGCCAGTTTCTACAAGCTGTTTGGTATTAGTGATACTAGTGCGCGTCTTCCTAGTATAATTGCTGGCATTTTTAGCTTGTGGCTTGTATATGAAATTGGCAAAATTATGCTAGGCAAAAAATTAGGTTGGTTAGCTGCTGCAATTTTAAGTGTAGAATTTCTCTGGCTGCAATACTCTCGCTTAAGTACACCTGATGTACCGATGGTTGTCTTGGTGCTTTTAGCTATTTTGTCTTTAATCAAAACGGAATTACATCCCAAATATCGCTACTGGTGGAGTTTTCTAGCTGGTTTAAGTTTAGGTTTAGGCTTCTTAGTTAGAAGCTTTATGATTTTTTTGCCAATTATAGCTTTATTACCTTATTTAATTTGGGAACATCGCCGTCACCGTCATCTTACTAACCCAATTTTATATTTAGGTTTTTTCTTAGGTTTAATACCAACCTGTGTTTGGCTGTGGTTAAGCTGGCTACACTATGGAAATAATAGTTTTGAGGAGTTACTCAAGTTTGTTGTACAACTAGGTTCTGAAGAGCGGGAGTCTAATGGGCTACTATTCTATGTCTGGAATATTCCTGTAAAAGCGTTTCCTTGGGCTTTTTTCGGACTTTTAGGTTTATTTTTAACTCTTCGTCGTCCCATTCCTCGTTACCAGTTAATATTAGTTGGCTTTCCACTTGTTTTATTTGTAGAAATTAGTATTTTTAGCACTCGTTTATCTCACTATAGTCTTTGCCTTTATCCGTTCATCGCTTTGTTTGCATCTGTGGGTTTAAACTGGCTAGGCAATATTTACCACACAGAAATTCCCCCACACTTCCCTCTTCAAAAAAGTAAGAAAAAGATATTGAATCTTTTTGCAATAAATAATCTTGCCCGAAACCTCAGTTATGGCTTTGGTGGGTTAGGTGTTTTACTTGTGATAGCGAGTATTGGCATTTTTAGTTGGGGTAGTTCTGATATTCACAAGTATGCAATTATTGGCTTGGCTATGGGCTTGGGTTGGTTAATTTTACCTATAGTGTGGATTGCTCGTTACCACTTTGGCAAAAAGTTTCTCACAGCGCGTTATTGGATTGCAGGTTGGTTAATTCCCTGCTGGCTGGCTTTGGCGGCGATGGGTAGCGTAGGTTTTTTAAGTGACTATAACCCTGGTTTAAAAACTTTTTTACAACAAAGTGCGATCGCCTCAATTGTCCAATCTCATCCTACCTACTATGTAGATATAGATGCTAAAACCAAAGTACTGTTTAATTTCTATCTTTCTAGTCGCCCTCAACCAGTAGCCTCTATCTCCCAAATACCACCTTTGAGCTATGCTTGGATATATGCTAACCAATCTCCTAAATTATCTCGACCTCACCGCATTATTGGCACTTTCAAAGAATCCCAATTGATTCAAGTTATTCCCTAAGACCGATACAAAGCAACTATTGCTAAAAAAGGTCAATTTATTTATAATAGTACGTACGCTAAGTATTGTGTTAAATGGTTTCTACATCTAATAATTCCTCAGCTTTAAATTCATGGCAGCAAAACCTAGCACCATACAATTTGGGTTACAGAATCAAATTAGTCTCACAACTGCTCAGTCGCAAGTTTACTGAGAGGCTAGAACCATTTGGACTTACGCCATTTCATTGGTTGGTGTTGTGTTGTTTGTGGCAAGAAGATGGTTTACCTACTTCTAGTATTGGGGACAAACTCAAACAAGTAGGAGGGACTTTAACAGGCGTACTAGATCGGATGGAAGAACGCGGCTTGGTGCGCCGAGAACGCGACACTCACGATCGCCGCATTTGGCGAATCTGGCTAACAAATGCAGGTAAAGAACTAGAAGCTGTCTTACCCCCAATCGCCGCCGCAGTGCGTGATGAGGCGATGGATGGCATTTCTTTTGCTGATCGGGAATTGTTTTCCCAAATCTTGAATCGGGCGATCGCTAACCTCTCCTAAAGATAGTCCCACAATCACCCGACTGGGGGAAGTGCTGTAAAGATTTGTTTTCAGATAATGTTACGCATACGAAAGAAATAAGGATTTTTTTCAGGAAATATTACGCGTTCTAAATAAAATACTATTAATCAAATTTATTGAACGAACAAGCGAGTTAAGAATTATGACCAGTAATACTTTTAACGGACGCAATTAAAACAAAACCCCATTTATCGGAAAACAATTGATTCCTGATTCTGAGACTTTAGAAACTGTGACAGCACAAGCACCAGTTGTAACAGATGAGGTGAAATGATATTTATTAAAGCAAATTGGTATAAAGCAAGCCTGAGATGAAAAAACCGCTACTACCTGCATTAAAGTCAAAAAACTACCAATTGTTTTTTGCCGGACAAGGTATTTCTCTAATTGGAACGTGGATGACGCAACTTGCGACGATTTGGCTAGTTTATGACTTGACAAACTCACCATTAATGCTAGGAATTGTGGGATTTTCGAGCCAAATTCCTAGCTTTTTTTTAGCTCCCTTTGGCGGAGTATTTGTAGATCACTTTTCTCGATATCGTACCTTAATTAGTACGCAAGTCTTGGCGATGATTCAGTCGTTAACATTAGCAGTGCTGGCGCTGACTGGTGTGATTCAGGTATGGCATATCATTGCCTTGAGTTTATTCCAAGGATTTATTAACGCCTTAGATGCGCCAGCCCGCCAAGCGTTTGTGCCAGAATTGGTTGAACGCAGAGAAGATTTAGCCAATGCGATCGCCATTAACTCTACCATGATCAACGGTGCGCGATTAATTGGCCCTGCGATCGGAGGTTTACTAATTGCCAGTGTTGGAGCTGCCTATTGTTTTTTAATAGATGGTTTGAGCTACATTGCTGTAATCGCCGCTTTATTGGCAATGAAAGTTAAGCCTTGGAAACACTCAGTAACTAACGGTAATCCCTTGCAAAGAGTCAAAGAGGGATTTATATATGCCTTTAGTTTTCCACCCATTCGAGCCATCTTATTGCTATCAGCTTTAGTCAGCCTTATGGGGCTGCAAAACACTATTTTGGTACCAGTTATTGCAGAACAAGTTCTCAAAGGTGGCGCAGAAACATTGGGGTTTTTGATGGCAGCATCTGGAGTTGGAGCTTTAACTGGTGGTATTTATCTAGCTACACGCCAAACAATCTTAGGAATTGGTAAGTTGATTGCCATAGCTCCAGCAATTTTAGGAATTGGTTTAATTGCCTTTTCTTTATCTCGATTTTTACCACTTTCTTTATTTACAATGTTATTTGTTGGCTTAGGTACAATTCTCCAAATTGCTGCTAGCAACACATTTTTACAAACAATTGTTGAGGATGACAAACGTGGGCGATTGATGAGCTTATACACAATGTCATTTTTGGGGATGATTCCTATAGGTAATTTGTTAGGAGGTTTCTTAGCCAGTCGTATTGGTGCTACAAACACTTTAATTATTGATGGTATAGTTTGTATTTTAGGCTCTATCATTTTTAGCAGAGAGTTGCCTGCTTTAAGGAAAATAATGCTTCCAATTTATGAGCAAAGGGGCATTGTAATCAGTAAGAGAGCTTAGGATAAAACCTGCAAATAGATGTAAGAATTTAATAATTTTGTTGCTTAACTTTGAAACTGTTATAGCGGTTCCCGTTCAGATAAGTTACAACATTATATCGCCAGGTGTAGGGGCACGGCAGTGCCGTGCCCTTACCGATGTACCTTACATAATGGCAGTTCGTTTCCTAATCTATATTTTTCACAACTCAAATATGATTCCTATATCGACTATAAATTTGCTTTCGAGACTTTTTCAATTTGCCCAGTAAAGTATGCTTCTTCATGTTTGAGTTGTTGTGCTAGTTCCAACCCTCTTTTAAAAGCTGTTAATGCTTGAGGAAACTCTTTACGTTCTAGATACAATTGCCCAATTTGGTCATAAGCTTGCATCATTCCGTAAAAGTTGGCTGCTTGCGACTCTGTCTCCACAAGAATTTGACTAGCCTGCAAAGCCTCATCTGTTTGTCCTTGAGAACGGTACAGCGCAATTAACTTCTGCAAAGCTTCACCAGCACGAGTATACTCCTTTAATTGCCAAGCAGTAGTATAAGCTTCTTGATAATTATTAAAAGCTTCTAGCAGTAAGTTCGGATTTTCCTTTGCTAAAGATTCGTAATTTGAAGCGATCGCTAGCTTTAATTCTGGTATTTCAATAAGATTATTTTCATTGACGTAAATTTCTACTAATCTATTCAGTACATTCAACGACTGCTGCGGTTGTCTTGTCTGCTCATAAATGTAAGCCAGCCGTTGCAGATATGTTACCTCATTTACACGTTCATTTTGGGAAGTAGCTAAAGCCAACAATTCTTCGTAAACTGGAGCGGCTTTGGGATAATCAAACCAACTCAAATGTAGTTCCCCAATTATCCTGAGGTTTTCTACTAGTGCTGTTGTATTTTTTTGCTCTCGCACTACTAATAAAACTTGGTCGTAAGCTTCCACAGCTAGTTTAGGCGATCGCACATTTTGGTAAGCTTGACCTAGCGATCGCCATAATTCCAGATCAACTTGGGCAGTTGTTTTTTTAGATTGTGCCTGCTTTTGAATTGCTTGCAATCGCTGCGTAATATATTGTACTTCTTGTCCATCATTTTGCTTCCAAGCGATCGCTCCGACTCGTGATAGTGCTTGCACTTCTGCTAATGAACCTAAAAAGCGCCGCAAGCGAAGTTCCCGGTTCCAAATTTCAAACGCCGCCACTTGATCTCCTGCTTGCAATTTCGCTGCTGCTTCTTGATTTAACGCATCCAGCGCTGGTTGTAACTTTTGCTGTTCTTGGAGAGTTAATGGCTGTTTATCCTTGGGCGAACGTGGTAGTAGTGGATCTGGTGTGGTAATTTCTAGGGGATTAGGAGGAAATCTATCAGGAAGTTTGGGCTTTTTAGTCTGTGCCAGTGTCAAGGAACTGCTAAATACAATAGCAGCAGTCACAATCACAATTAAGCGCCTGAGCATGGGTACTTTACCTTACCTTGAGTTAGTTTCATGAGGTAATTATCCCCATGTCCTATTATTTTTACCTTATTCCAGCAATTCCGAAGCGTCACTGACTCAATCCAAAGCAGGAACCAAAATTTGTCCGTTGTAACCTGCTTGGTTATATTGTTCAAGGACATGAGTTGCAATACCTTTGCTCTGGCCTGATCTAACCAAAGCTACACTTGCCCCCCCAAAGCCTGCACCCGTCAGTCTTGCACCAAACACTCCTTCTGTTTTCTGCAAAATATCTACCAATATATCTAAAGCAGGCACTGAAACTTCATAATCATCTCGCAAGCTGGCATGGGAAGCATTCATTAATTCACCAAAGCGCTCAGATGTTACTCCCTGCAATACTTCCAAGACGCGGTTATTTTCCGTAACTACATGACGGGCACGACGCTGTAGTGGTTCGGGTAATGTTTTTGTTAGATTAACATCAGTAATATCTCGCAATGCTTTCACACCGAGCGATCGGGCCGCCTCCTCACACTCAGCGCGACGCTGGTTATAACCGCTACTTGCAAGTGTGCGCGGTACACCGCTATCAATAACCAAAATCTCCGCTTTCTCAGGCAAAGGCATTACCCGACGTTCTAAAGTCCGAGTATCTAAAAACAAGATATGCTCAGTGTCAGCCAAGCTAGAAGCCATCTGATCCATAATGCCGCATTGCACGCCAGCATATTGAATTTCTGCTTGCTGGGCAATTTGGGCGATTTCAACATCATCAATGGGAAGGTTCAGAAGTTGGCGTAATGCCCGGAGGGTTGCCACTTCCAAAGCGGCGCTGCTAGACAAACCCGAACCCATCGGAACCGACGATTGCACGTACACACAAAGCGATGGTACTGTATATCCTGCTTTTTGCAAAAGCTCAATACAACCAAAAATATAACTGGCAAATCCAGAAGGACTATGATTAATATCTGAAATGCTCACTTGCTCGTTTAAATTTTCCGAGTAAAAGTGATGCTGGCGTTGGCGTAGCCCGCCGTAGGCATCGCTACTAAAACTTAGCTGCACCGTTGTACCTTGAGGAATCGCGGTTGGAAGAACGAACCCATCATTATAGTCGGTATGTTCGCCCAGTAAATTTACTCTTCCTGGCGCACTGGCTTGAGTTTCAGGTGGTTTACCGAATACTTCTTGAAAATCCATAGTTTTTAATTATATAAAGGTACAGGGCGCAATCTTCCTTCTACCTCAACATTAGGAAAATTTGGATCAAAAGTCAGATTTTCCAACTTTCCATCCTCCAGAATCATGAAAGTATCTTCAACCTTTGCCCCTCGTAAACTGGGATTCCAAGCGACAGCAATACCTTCTGCCAAAGTATCAGTAGTGCTTGGATTTGCTACGATTTCTCGCGCTAAATATCCAGTGGTTCCTCCTTGGTGATGTTCAAGGATGGCATTGGGAAATCCATGCTGTTCATAAGCTTGAGTTAGCGCGTGATAAACTGCATCAAGACTGGTTCCAGGTTGGCACAAATTTAAAACTACTGCTTCTATTTCGCGCACATGGGAATGCAATTCGGCTTGTTCGTTTGAAAGCGCACCAAAACAAACAAATCGAGTCAGATTTGCATACAAACCGTAACCTCTAGCGCAAAACACCAGCATCGCTTGCCGTCCAATCTGTTCTGCTGTGGCTGTAGCATGACGGTATAGCGGTAAACGCCTCTCACCTGCTACCAATGTCAGCGCCGGATGCAAACCTTTCGCCCATAATGCCTCTGCACCCGCACCTGCTAACTGATATTCTGTCCAAGTTGGCTTGGCGGCTTTGAGTACTTCTGTCATTGCCTGACTAGCTTTTTGCCCAACTTGGCGATATCGCTCTAATTCACTTGACATCATTACCCGTTTATGTAGTTGCAGAGATGGGGGTAACGGCTGTTCTAAATTGGAGATGGGGCGATCGCTAATTACTTTTCCGCCACCAGTTGCATCACCAACAAAAGACTCACGCGCGGCAGCATCAGCCCAAGGGTTAATATGCATCTTAAAATTAGCAGGTAGTTCTTCATCAATAAGACGCTGCCCTTCAATTTCATCCGTCAATACCCAAGCATCATCAATAGTTACTAATACTTCTGCTATACCAGTTTCAGCAGTAAGCAGCACGGTGCTAGAAGCGCCACCTGTCGCCCAGGCAAACCAGTCTGTACCGCGCAAACGCACGCCTTGCACTTCAGTTTCACGCAAGGTTTGCCTGATTAACTCTAGTTTTTTGGAGACTTCTTCGTTCATACAAAATTAGAAACTACAGATGAATACACACAATTATGAGATTCATCTGTATTTATATGCGTATGTCTATGGTTGGAAAAAAACTTTGGTAGGGTATTGTATCCCACATTCCGTAGGTTAGTTAAGTTGAAAAAAGAGTTAAATACCTATAAGGGATGGCATAACACGAAAGACGCTGACTGTTGAACGAACTCGAATCGCCCCATATCAGCAGGAAGTTTTCAATATTTAGATGCGTTTGGTCTGCCCGCTACACCCTAAAGTTAGCGGGGGAATCTCAATCAGTTGTTTTTCTATTTGTGAAAAACTGGAACAACTGATCTTGATGGTGTATTGCTTTCGTCAGACAGAACGACAGACAGTAGTTTAGGTAATAACAGACAGGCACAAGTATTTATAACCGTGAAAATTATAGCTTCTATCAAACTCATAAATACCTCTTTTTAGGTGACAAATAGTAAATAGTGGTGACTATTTTTAGTCTTGAGTTAACACAAGCACAATAGCGTAGAACAGAGAAAATTTACAGGTGGAGTAAGGTACACCACCTATAAAAAAAGCAATTTATACCACTAATTTAATACTGTTTCAGCCAATATCCAATTAGTGTAAACATCCTCCATAAATCCTCTGTAGCCAGGAGTTTCACTCTGATTTCTAAACCTTACTTTCAAGGTAGTGATATAAGTTCCATTCATTACCTGATGACCATAGCCTAAAACTTGACCAACTTGGCCAGTTTTCTGATGCAGGGCATAATCTCCGATATTCAGCATAGTTCTAATTCCCTACTTACTAAATAGAGTGGTTTGTGTTGGAATATTTGTGCGTGATAGTAATGTTCTCAAGCTTTAAAACTTAAGCTGCAATCTGAGGTTGTTTCTCAGTTTTAGCCCTAGTTTGAGTCAGCAAATGAGTATAGAGATCAGTTAACCCAGAAGCTACACTATCCCAGCTAAAAGCAATTTCTACCCGTTTTCGACCAGCTGCGCCTAATTCGTCTCGCCAAATGGGGTTAATCAAAATCCGGTCAATAGCATGGGCAAAAGCTGCTTCGTCTTTCGGTGGTGCTAGTAATCCTGTTACTTCAGGTACGACAGTAAACTCTAATCCACCAACATTACTTGCCACTACTGGAGTCTGACTAGCCATAGCCTCAATCGCTACTAAACCAAAGGGTTCGTAGTGGCTGGGTACTACGCAGACATCAGCAGCAGCATAGTAGAAGGGTAGAACAGTATCATCTAAACGACCCGGAAAGGTAGTGCAATCTTCTAGCCCTACTTCATCAACAATATTAGCAATGCGATCGCGTTCAATTCCATCACTTTGCCCTGGACAGCTACCACCCCCAATCACTAGCTGGAGATTAGCCTTACCTCTTAAACTAGACTGGGCAACGGCTCTTACCAAAGTTTCAATTCCCTTGCGGCGGTCAAAACGACCAACGTAGAGAACCATTTTGGCATCAGGTGCAATTCCTAATTTTTCTCGTGCGACACTGCGTTCAATTCCCCCGTACTTATCAATATCAGTACCACAGGGAATCATTTTTATTTGCCCTTTCTGGGAAACTAATATCCGCATATGTTTTTGCTCTTGCGGACTTGTGGCAATCACACGATCTACAGTTTCTAAACAAGCTTTTTCTATAGCTAATCGTTGAGTAGCAATGACAGGAACTTCCCCAATACTTCTGTATTTTACTGCTCCTAATGAGTGGTAAGTATGCACCTGAATCAGCGATTGCTGCTTTTTCAATTCCATACCTACCCAAGAAGACAACCAGTAATTAGTATGAATTAGGGAGTAACAAAAACCTTCACGCTGCTGAAATTGCTGGAATTGGTCAACAAATTCAGGTAAATGGTCAAATAAAGTATCTCGTCCCATGAACTTCGCTGGCCCAGCTTTTAGCCGAATAGTACGACAATTAGGGCCATGTTGAACAATAGCAGCTTGTTCAGGACTACTCCGGCGTGTGAACATATCCACTTGCCAGCCAAGCTTTGCTAATGCGTTGCCTACTTGACGCACATAAACATTTTGACCGCCAGCTTCCTCTTGACCAATTTCGATAGCTGGATCACCATCAACAGAAATCAGCGCAATGCGATGCTTTGTACTCTGTAACATAATAAGCTTTAACCTTAAGGCAAATAACCCTGCCTCAGACGCCAGACACAAAGTTAATATTATCCTTGCTTCAGGATCGAGAGCAGGTAAAACGAAGCGCAAAGTTACCAGCCAAGGATACTGACCAGAGCAAGGCATTTTTAGCAAAAAATGCTGCTCGTTCAATCTCCTCCCAATGCCTACGAAGTTAGCTGACGGGCTAGGACTGAGAGATGTCCTTCTCTAAGAAAACTGAAGTCTTGAGCTTGAAGCCTTCACTTTTCTTGGAGATAAGCCCCAAACTTGGTTCCTCCGCTCCTGCCTTACCCTGATAAATAAATTTTTTCGGGTAAGTAATGGATTAGGCAGACCTACTTATGCTTTTTTAAAGCTAACGTAGCATTGTCAGTTATGTCAAGGTAGTGAATATTGATTTTTTATCTAGATTTATTTGAAAATTACGTTTTTACCCCTGATTTATAAGGCTTTCAGGTAATCAGTTGTTAGACAATTAATCTATCTTAGGGGGGAAATGATGAGTAATATATTCCTTTTTTAACCCACATTCCACAGGTTAGATATATCTTCTGGCGATCGCTATTTTCTGGGGTTCAAGTTGTGTAATTGGCATTCAATATTTACTAAAAAAAGTGTATTCGCAATTACCAATTAACTTGACATCGACTAACCCCTCTAGGAGAACCGCACATGGAGCCAAGGTAGTTCTTAAGAACGATGTAATCATTAGTAAAACTTTGAAATTATGAAAGCAAACGAGCTACAAAGACATCAAAAAAGCCCATGAAATCCCAAGAGACTCAAAACGCAGCAAAAGAGAACAATCTTCCTTTGGCAGAGGACACACCTAATTATATAGCTCCCCAAGAACCTGGAAAATCTGAGCCTATGACTCAGGTACAAAGCGATAGTGTAATTACCAATCAGGACTTACCCGATCCACGGGTTCGCTATGGTTTTACCCTGGTTATAGTGGGGGCTGTCTTATTTGTTGTTGCCATTTACTACGGGATTATTAACCCTTAAGCTTAAGTGATTTACCTAACTCGATCCTTTGATATCCTAGTAAACTCAGCGAGTCCGTCACGAAACTCGCTGGCCTTCAAAACCGTGTTTTATAGTTTCTCATTACACGGCTTACTCCACCCAAACAAAGTTATCTCTGAGAAGTGAGCCATCCCTGAAGATTTCTGCTCATTTCGATTGAACGAATCGCACCACCGGGTTTTAAAGATTTGAATTTGACGGCGTGCGATAACTATAGCCAACATTAGAATCTTTTTGAATGTGTGCTTTAATACTATCAAGATCAATAAAGCAGTCAGCAACATCAATTAAGCTTTCACTAGTGCTTGTTTGTAGACTTACCACTTCCACCCGAACCCCCATTCTGCTGACAGCGTTTACAGCATAGGCTAGATCACCATCACCACTGACCAAAACGGCAGTATCATAATAAGGAGCTAAAGTGATCATGTCTACAGCAATTTCTACGTTCAGATTTGATTTTTTGAAATTCTCTGCTGGTTGCGTGATATCTTTAGCTACAACACGATAGCCATTACGACGCATCCATAATAGAAAACCCTGTTGCTTTTCATTACTAAGATCAACCCCAGTATAGAAGAAAGCACGCAACAGCCTTGAACCGTTAGTTAAATGACAAAGCAATTTAACGTAGTCAATTTCAATGCCGAGTTGTAAAGCTGTATGAAATAGACTTAAGCCATCAATAAAAATAGCAACTCGACCACGATTTAAGCTATTGAAAATCGAACTATCAGGTGCAGTATCTTGCATCTTGGTATCTTTACTTTTGACAGCAGTATCGTTCAAATTTTGACCTTGCCAATGTGGTTTAGCTTTAAGTACTTTAGGTTCTTTAAATTCATTTCTTTGTTTGCTAAAATTAGTTATAATCATTGATACCTCTGATTTTAAAGCTTGAAAAACTTTTGGGTAAATTGTCTATACTATAGTCTGCGTTGATTTATAACTCTATCTTAAGTCACTATATGCAGATAAATTTAACTGGCGCTCAACAGGATTCAGAGTAGACGGTCTAACGGTTTTTCACTGTTGTCAGGCTTTGTTTGACGGAACGCTACCTGCGCCCACAGATATGTTAATCTTTACCCACCGAGACAGCAAGAGTTTGGAGAAAATAAATCTTCCTGTAACGATAGGGGCAATACTTCATGATGCCTGTGACAGGCTACGCCAATGCCATCTGTCTATTTGGTTTTATTTTACCTCTGTATTTTAATAGAATTTACCCCAAGCTAACGACGCTCAAATACTAGTAAAATTAGAGCCACTAATAATTTAATATGCGATGCCTGCGGCGAGCTACGCCAATGCCGCTCAAAAGGTAAGTTTTAGTAAGGTATTTAGGTAATCTTTAATGCACGTTTTATAAAAGTTGATCTGAATAAGGGAGTCCAAAACAGTCGATAGTCAGAAGGCATTGACGAAAATACAAGATTCCCGACTTCTTTAAAGAAATCGGGAATCTAAGCCTTAGTCTTTAGCTAACTTATTATTGGATGTGTAGTAAACCTTACTACCAGTATCAGGTACAAAATGGCAGCTGATACATGAATTCCATAATGACTTCCAAATCGGTTCTTCCGATTTGTGGAAATACTCACCCATCACTGGTTTTATTGCCTCAGTTGCCTTCAGCAAATTGTAGTGAGGGATGTTAAGGAATATATGGTGAGCAACATGAGTACCGATATCGTGATGGATATGATTGATTAAACCATAATTACGGTCAATGCTAGAAATTGCGCCTTTGAGGAAAGTCCAATCTTCTCCACGATACCAGGGAAGCTCTGGCTCAGTGTGGTGCAAAAATGTCACCAAATCTAGCCAAACTATGAACACCAAGTAGGGCACAGCGTAATATTTCAGCAACCACATCCAGCCCCATTGATAGGTGAGGAAACCTAGCAAACCTACCATACCAATCAAAAGTACTGTACTAGTGATGACATCCCATTTTTCCGATGGTTTGAAAAGCGAACTACTGGGTAAAAAGTGGGAGCCTTCCTTATTAGGAGAACGCTTAAACAGATATACAGGATAAGCCAAGAGAAAAACATAATATCTGCCTATCTTTTGGGCTAAAGGCATATCCTTATATTGAGATTCTGTCACAGGATACCAGCTTTCATCGTTATCGATATTACCAGTATTTTTGTGGTGAGTTCTGTGACTAATCCGCCAACCATGATAAGGAACAAGTATTGGTGTGTGAGAAAGATGTCCAATCAAATCGTTGAGCCATTTATGCTTAGAAAAAGATTGGTGTCCGCAGTCATGCCCGACTACAAATAAAGCCCAAAACATCGTTCCTTGCATTAGCCAGAAAATCGGAAAGAAAAGCCAAGAATCCAGATAAGAAGCAACTGCATAAAGCAGACCGATAATCAAGATATCACGAAAAAAGTAAAAAAGTGATTTTGTCACATTGGGCTGAAAGCATTCAGCAGGAATTGCAGCTTTTAAATCCCCAAGTGTGAAAGGCAATTTAGTTGTATCCTCAGACGTTTCAAAGCCAAGAGGATTATTGGACGTGATGATATTTGATTGCACTGGATTCTTTTGTTAGATATAAATCGGAACTTGATTTGAGACAAAATCATCTCACCTCTAGGATGCCCATGATACTAGCGATCGCTAACATACAAGAGGATAACTTCTGGCAATTTGCCTAACAATTTTAGTCAGTAAAAAATTGCCAGATTCTATATAAACACAGCATGATAAACGCTCTCGTTGGTTCAAGAGCGTGAGTGTAATCACAGCGCTATTTATCGCTCTGCGTAATGTTGGTTGAAAGTCTTATAGCCAACATCAGTTGTGTATAGTTGACATTGGTCTGTAATCTGCTTCATTAAAGGCCAAGAAAACTGACACTCATCATGCAGATAAGGCTCCCAATTTTCTTTGATGCTGCTGTAAGCTAGCCGCAAATTATAAGAAGGAATCGCAGTGGAAATATGATGAGGGACATGAACATTGATATCGTGGCACAGGATTTCTACCCAGCGCGGATAATCGCAATGAATAGTGCCAGCTAGCTGTGCTAAAGCTTCATTCCACTTGTTCGCTGTCGCAAAAGGAACATCTGCGGCAGTGTGGTGAACAATAGTAAAAGTACTCATCCAAAAATGGTAAATCATCCAGGGCACTAGCCAAAACTTGACAAATCCCCAGATACCAGTTGTGGCGATGAGAATCGGAAAAGCGATCGCCGCAAATACAACTACTACAGCCACAGAAAGCTTGATGCTCGATTGCTCTTTAGTTTTGAAGTTCCGCCAATCAAAATGCACCACAGCCCAATGTCCAATGGAACCTACCCACCAGAGGCGTTTACGCATGAACAACTCAAAAGCAGACTGCCGGGTTTTATCCCAATCTTCAAACACTTCTGGTCTGATTGGATGCCAAGCGTTATCCTCATCCAGCTTGTTGGTATGAGTATGGTGATAATTATGCTTAATGCGCCAACTGTGAAAGGGGTAAATCAACGGCATCATGAAGAAATGCCCTACCAAATCATTTACCCAACGACGTTTGGCAAAAGACCTGTGACCACAATCATGGCCAATTACAAAAAAACCTGTTAAAGCGGTGCCCGTAAAAATCCAAGCTAGAGGCAAGAGAAACCAAGGAGTGATAATCAGGCTGTAATAGCCCAAGCTAACCGCTAAGACACTGAGCAGTACTTGTGTCCAAGCTTTGCGACGGTTCTGTTGAAAACATTCCCGTGGCAGGGTTTTGACAATATCTTTGAGCCGAAAGTCGGAATTACCAGGCTCGTCACTTAGTTTTTGGCTATTAATTATTGATGTAGTCATGGACACCTAAAAAACAACAAACTCCTCCACCAAGTCACTAAAAAAGTGGCTTACCGCAAAATTTCTTAATATTAGCGCTTCGGATTATAGCAATCTAACCGACACAAGCGCACCAGTAAATAGCTTTTTGAAAAGTGAGGAGTTATTTTTGAAAAGTGAGGAGTTAGAAGTGATGAGTTATGAGTTAAAAACGTTATGCATCATAACTCCAAACTTCAACTTCAACTCCTAACTCCTAACTCCTAACTCCTAACTAACTTTTGTTGGGGCTAACTTTACATTAGTAGCCAGACCAACTGCTTGCAGCAATTGGACAGTCATCCAAGTTAAATCGATTTCCCACCATTCCAGCCCATGACGAGCTGAGTATTGAAAAGCATGATGGTTATTATGCCAGCCTTCACCGAAAACTAATACGGCTACCCACCAGCAATTAGTCGATTGATCCCCAGAATCATAGCTCCGATAGCCAAATTTATGAGTAGCGCTGTTCACCAACCACGTGCAGTGGTAAACCCAAACAATGCGAACAAAAATTCCCCAAATAACAAAGGGCCAGCCACCCAGAAGTAAAAGCAATACGCCTAGAGCAACCTGGATCAAAATGAAATATTTTTCTAAAAACTGATAAACTGGGTCTTCTGCAATGTCTTTGGTGAAACGAGGAACATCAGCGTGAGCGGGACAATAATGAATCAGCCAATCCATGTGGCTCCACCAGAAGCCTTTATTAGAGTCATGGGGATCAGCGTCAGTATCAGAGTTTAGATGATGAATGCGATGTGTCCCAATCCACTCAATTGGGCCGCCTTGACACGAGAGTGTCCCAAAGAAAACCAGGAGATACTCTAGCCACTTGGGAGTTTGAAAACTGCGGTGGGTGACAAGGCGGTGAAATCCTAGAGTAACGCCTAAACCACCAGTTACCCAATACAGCAAGAAACCCACACCAACTGCGGTCCAGCTAAAGTTACCAGGAACAAAGGCAAATAAAGCGCCGATATGCAGTCCAATGAAGAACAGGGTATTAACCCAGTTAATTTGAGGTTTGGTTGAAGTAGCAATTGTCATGCAGTAACCTGAATTTGAATTTTCCAGCCTAGTCTGCGCGATTTTAAAATCCGCATATCTATAATTTAATTTTTTTTGAACGAGGAACTGATGAACAGCTTAGAGCAGCTGCGGCAAGCAGAACAGGCACTATTAGAAATTTTTTCTGGAATTGACACTCATATCAAGCATAATCTAAAACGAGTGCTGGATGCCTTTCGTAATCACCGTGTAGGCGCACACCACTTTGCTGGGGTAAGTGGCTATGGTCACGATGATTTAGGACGAGAAACTTTAGATAAAGTTTTTGCCGAAGTTATGGGCGCTGAAGCTGCGGCCGTGCGGGTGCAGTTCGTTTCGGGAACTCATGCGATCGCTTGTGCTTTGTTTGGTGTTCTCCGTCCTGGAGATGAAATGTTAGCAGTGGTCGGTTCTCCCTACGATACGCTTGAAGAAGTCATTGGTTTACGTGGTCAAGGTCAAGGCTCTCTTATCGAGTTTGGCATAAATTACCGACAATTGGAGCTAACCACAGAAGGAACTATAGATTGGCAAGCTTTAAGTACTAATGTGACTGAAAACACTCGTTTAGTGTTAATTCAGCGTTCTTGTGGCTATTCTTGGCGGCCTAGTTTATCAATTGCCGATATTGAAAAAATTGTCAACTTAGTCAAACAGCAAAACCCGAACACCGTTTGCTTTGTGGATAACTGCTACGGCGAATTTATTGAAACCAAGGAACCTACAGCCGTAGGTGCTGATTTAATGGCGGGATCGCTGATTAAAAATCCTGGTGGAACTATTGTCAGCGCTGGTGGTTATGTCGCCGGTCGCGCTGACTTAGTGGAAGCATCTGCTTGTCGTCTTACTGCTCCCGGTATCGGGAGTTACGGCGGCGCTACTTTTGATCAAAATCGCCTGCTGTTCCAAGGCTTATTTCTGGCTCCGCAAATGGTAGGAGAGGCGATGAAAGGGACTTATCTTACTGGTTATGTATTTGACAAACTCGGTTATCCAGTGAATCCCGCACCTCTGGCTCCCCGTGGAGATGTAATTCAGGCAGTCAAACTCGGTTCTGCCGAAAAGCTAATTGCTTTCTGTAAAGCTATACAACAGCATTCTCCTATTGGTTCCTACTTAGATCCTGTTCCAGATGAAATGCCGGGGTATGAGAGCAAAGTAGTTATGGCTGGGGGAACATTTATTGAAGGGAGTACCTTGGAATTATCAGCAGATGGGCCTTTGCGTGAACCCTATGTGGTTTATTGCCAGGGGGGGACTCATTGGACTCATGTAGCGATCGCACTAGAAGCTGCGATCAATGCAATAGGAAATGCTGACACAAAATTATAGCATATATTCCGCAGCACATCAGGTTTATTGAGAAATTAGTGAAAAGCTATGCCTACGGCTGGCTACGCTTACGCATTTGTTACTTTGGCGAACCCATTTGTTGATTTGGCAAACGCATTTGTTACTTCGGCGTACTCATTTGTTATTTCGGCGTATCCATTTGTTATTTCGGCGAACGCATTTGTTACTTCGGCGAACGCATTTGTTACTTCGGCGAACGCATTTGTTACTTCGGCGAACTCATTTGTTACTTCGGCGAACTCATTTGTTACTTCGGCGAACCCATTTGTTGATTTGGCAAACGCATTTGTTACTTCGGCGTACTCATTTGTTATTTCGGCGTATCCATTTGTTATTTCGGCGAACGCATTTGTTACTTCGGCGAACTCATTTGTTACTTCGGCGAACTCATTTGTTACTTTGGCGAACGCATTTGTTACTTCGGCGAACGCATTTGTTACTTCGGCGAACGCATTTGTTATTTCGGCGAACGCACTTGTTATTTCGGCGTACCCATTTGCTATACTACCGATCTACTGATCCCATGATGATATCGATACTACCCAATACTACAACTAGATCGGCAACCTTCACGCCACGTAAGATTTCGGGTAATACTTGCAAGTTATTGAAATCGGCGGGACGAATTTTCCATCGCCAGGGGAAGACGTGATCATCACCAATTAAATAAATTCCTAATTCACCTTTACCACTTTCTACACGAGCGTAAATTTCCCCCTTGGGAATCTTAAAGGTGGGGGCAACTTTTTTGGCGATGTACTGGTAATCAAAGCCATCCCACTCAGATTTTTTCCCTGCTGCCATGCGCTTGGCTTCCAGGTTCTCAAAAGCACCGCCGGGAAGTCCTTTGAGGGCTTGGCGAATAATCTTCACCGATTCGCGCATTTCCCGAATTCTGACCAGGTAACGAGCATAACAATCACCAGCAGTATCCCATTGCACTTCCCAGTCGAAATCATCGTAACATTCATAATGGTCTACTTTCCGCAAATCCCATTTCACACCAGAAGCGCGTAACATGGGACCAGAAAGCCCCCAGTTGATGGCTTCTTCACGAGCGATCGCGCCAATGCCTTGAACGCGACGGCGGAAGATGGGATTATTGGTAATTAAGCGCTCATACTCGTCTACTTTAGGAAAAAAGTAATCGCAGAAATCTTCGCACTTGTCTACCCAGCCATAAGGTAAATCTGCTGCCACGCCGCCAATGCGAAAATAGTTATTGTTCACCATTCGATAACCTGTAGCGGCTTCCCACAAGTCATAAATTAACTCTCGTTCTCGGAAGATGTAAAAAAAGGGAGTTCCAGCACCCGTATCAAGCAAGAATGGCCCCAACCATAGCAAGTGATTAGCAATCCGGTTCAATTCCAGCATGATGACACGGATATAGCTAGCACGTTTCGGGACAGTAATATCAGCTAATTTTTCTGGGGCATTAACTGTAACCGCTTCGTTAAACATCCCAGCTGCATAGTCCCACCGACTAACATAAGGTACATACATGACGTTGCTGCGGTTCTCAGCAATTTTTTCCATACCTCTATGCAGATAGCCAAGAACTGGCTCACAATCGACGACATCTTCACCATCCAGGGTGACAATCAATCTGAAACACCCATGCATAGAGGGATGGTGAGGGCCCATGTTGAGTAGCATGGGTTCAGTTCTAGTTTCAATCCTTCTGCCGACGGTCATAATTAAATATTTCCCCTTTATCAAAGATTGAAAATGAGTGGCGATGCTTCGCTTTGATTAGGAATGATTTGAAGAAGAATTCAGGAGTTAGAATTCTGACTTTTGATTTCCGCCTTGCGGTACTAGCCTCCATTATTGAAATCTTATAAACTATAGTCTTGTAAATTCGTCCGATTTTTGGACATTTTTCCTATTTTTTATATTTTTGTTCCAGCATTTTAGGCGTAACTCCCATGAGACGCTTGAAGTGGCGATTGAGATGGCTTTGATCGACAAAACCAACTTGAATAGCAATCTCTGCAATGGAAAATTCTCTTTGAAGCAACAACTGTTTAGCTTTTTCAATCCGGCAGCGAATAATATATTGATGTGGAGTCGCACCCGTAGATTGTTTAAACAGTTGAGAAAAGTAATGAGAACTCATTTGGACAACGGCTGCAAGTTCCTTTAAACTTAAGTCTTGGGCTAGATAAGTATTTATATAGTCAATCACTTGCTGCAACTTGTGTTTCGGTAAACCGCCTGAATATTCCCGTAATACAAGTTGCTGTGTACAGTAGTGCTGCAATAGATGAGCAATTAGGGCATTTGTCATTGCTTCTGCATATAGCCGACTATCTGCACCATAATTTTCGAGGGCAGATTTGAGGGCTAGCCCAATTTGGTAAACCAGTGGATCGGGTGTGGCAAAGTGTGGTAAAAGTTCAATGCGATCGGGATCAACTGATTCGTAAATTGCATGGGCGAAAACAGTTGGTTCAAATCCCAGAAGAATCACACCACCTGCTGTATCCCAACAAGCACGATGTCCCGTGTAAGCAGGAGCGACAACAATATTACCCTGAATTACTTGCTCACTTTGAAAGCGGCCATCAAGCCTCCGTTCTGCCTGAATTGGTGTTGGCACTTCGGTAAAAATAGCAACGCCATGCTGTTTAGACAAAACCTCAGGAGTCTCGCCAGCCGCCTGCCAGTCGTAAGCAAGATAGACATTATTCCAGTTTGCACTCAAACTTGTAAGAAGTGGCGATCGCGAAAAAATTCGTTTATACCCATCTTCCTTTTCTTTAGAGAAGTCAACAGATAAGGATTTTGTTTCTAGCATCGCTCTTACTACTTTCACGTTCCTAATCTATCAAACTACCAAATGAATGCTACCTAGCTGATGCATCTTCATCAAAATTCCCCCAACCTTCTTTTGCAAGGAGAATTGGGGGAATCAAATGTTATTAAGACAGATGTCAAAAGAGGCAAGAGGGCAGGGGGAAAACTGGGGCGGAGCTTGTACTTTGCCCCAGTTCAAGCGTCCTGTAAGGACGGGGCTTCTCTTCGAAACGCTCTGCGAACGTACCCGTGTTTCGCTCTGCTCAACGCTCTTGGGAAGGGCTTGCTCCCCCTGCTCCCTGCTCCCCTGCCTCTTCGGTGAATGCAACTTTATGCCAATGATTAGTCACCAGTACCTGTTATACGGTCAATCAAAGAGGGTGCGCTTGAACCATCGCCTTGTGCCTGTGGCATTTTCGAGGTACCATGCAGTCTTGGATCGGGTACAGGAGGTTGCGGTTCTGGGCCTAGTGGTTGGGGATTTTCTACATACTCAAATTCGCCTTTGCCATCCATTGAAGGGCCTTTTGCCCAACGACCTTCAGAGCTTTCTGTACCTTCTGAGTGATTCCAGAACTGATAAGAAAATTCGCGTTTTTCCAATTCCAATGGGAAGGAACTGGGAACCGGCGTGGTTTCCAATCCAGAGCTTTCTAAATCTTCAATGGTTGCTAGCCACAAGTTTTGATGCATGGTGTCACGAGCGATCATAAAGCTCAAGGTATCTTTTACCCCTGGATCGTCGGTCATCTCATACAGTCGCACTGCTTGCAAACGTCCTTGACTTTCGGCGTGGAGATTAGACCGGAAATCTGCCAACAGGTTACCACTGGAGACAATATAACGACCGTTCCAAGGATAGCCGACGCTATCAGATGGGGTTGCACCCAAACCAGACACAATGGCGTGTTGGGGGTTCATTGCCGCCGCCATAATTACATCTCGTGGGCTACTACCGCCCATCACAGCACCTACTACCGCATCTTTTGCACTTTCTTCTTGCATTTTGAGCGGCGCTTTATCTAGAAGATGGGCAATCATCGTCGCCAGCATCTCAATATGACCGATTTCTTCAGTACCAACATCTAGCAGCATATCCCGGTACTTGGCAGGGCCTCGACAGTTCCAACCTTGAAACAGATACTGCATCATCACCGTCATTTCACCAAATGTGCCGCCAATGAGTTCTTGAATTTTCATTGCGTAAACTGCATCTGGTTTTTCTGGTGGCTTAAAATACTGAAGTTTCTTATTGTGATAAAACATTTGAATTCCTCGTTAATAGATGTCGTTTACACAAAATCAAACAGTTGCCAAACTTTTATGCGATTTTGCGTAGCCTCTTATTACTAGGAAACTAATCAAATGCTTTATCTTCATCAGCCTCTAGTCTGATAAAAAAAATACTTTTAAATAAGTATTCCGACTAGGGCTTTTTTATTTATAGTTCTGTCTAGGAAAGGATTTCATAAACCCCTGGCTTATTTCGAGAAAGGTATAACCAAAAGACAGTAGGGTAGCACAGCTGTGCTACCCTACGAAATACCTACATTGAAAAAAAGGCAAGGGAGCAAGGAGCAGGGGGGATAGAAAAGAATTGGGATTCAACCCCACCTGTTGCCTTAGCTTCCCGCTCTTTACGAAAACCACTTAATGTGGGGGACTCAGACCCATGTTCCCCCCTTGATTGCACGACACGAAGAAGGGGTCATTTCCCCCTGCCCCCTGCCTCTTCTGTTATCTGTAGCTTAATTTTCATCCCGTCCGTGGACTTGAGCCGGTGGACTGGTTGCTTCAACAGCTGTGAATGGTTCCAGAATTTTGTATGTGTGGCTGGCTCCTTTAGGTACAACCCAAGAATTTCCAGGCTCTAGCAAAATCATTTGCCCTTCAATGTGCAATTCGGCACGACCATTAATTACATAACCAACTGTTTCATAGTCGCGCGAAGCTGGTTCTTTTTCTTCGTTTGGTTGTTCGTCTTCCCAAAGACGCATGGAAATAGATTTACCAGAAGCAAGATACTTCTGACCAAGTTTACCTTTAGGGGAATGGGTAGAATCTATTTTTTTAACGCTGGTATCGCTCATAATTACCTTACGGTTTGAGTACAACTTTGATGCAGTTATCTTTCTTGTGCTTAAAAATTTCGTAGCCGTGGGGCGCTTGTTCTAGAGGTAAAGTATGGGTGATGATAAAGGTTGGATCGATTTCACCGTTTTGAATCCGCTCTAACAAGGGTCGTAAATACCTATGGACATTCGTTTGTCCCATTTTGAAGGTTAATCCCTTGTTCATGGCAGCACCCATCGGGATTTTGTCAAGGAAGCCACCGTACACACCCGCAATTGATACGTGACCACCTTTAGCAGCAGACACTATTACTTGCCGTAATGCCGTCGGACGATCTGTTTCGAGGCGTACTGCTTGCTTTACTTGGTCGTAAAACGCCATAAAATCTGTGCCGTGTGCCTCCATTCCTACTGCATCTATGCAAGCATCGGGGCCACGACCGCCAGTCATTTCTTTGAGTGCTTCGCCTACATTTACTTCTTCGTAGTTGAGAACTTCTGCTTTGCCGTATTCTTTAGCCATTTGCAGCCGTTCAGGAATGCGGTCAAAGGCGATAACACGTTCTGCACCGAGCATATATGCGCTTTTTATGGCGAATTGCCCAACTGGACCACAACCCCAAACGGCGACAATATCACCGGGTTTGATGTTGCAGTTCTCGGCTGCCATGTAGCCAGTAGGGAAAATATCTGTTAGAAATAGCACTTGCTCATCCGTTAAACCATCGGGTATTTTGAGCAAGCCGACATCGGCAAATGGTACTCGTGCATACTCTGCTTGACCACCAGCGTAACCGCCGAATAAATGAGAGTAGCCAAATAGACCTGCTGGCGAATGTCCCATTTGCTTTTCTACTAACCAAGCATTGGGGTTAGAGTTATCGCACAATGACCATAAATCCCGATTGCAGAAAAAGCAACTACCGCAAGATATAGTGAAGGGAACAACGACGCGATCGCCTACCTTCACATTTTTAACCGCACTTCCAAGTTCTACAACTTCCCCCATGAATTCATGACCAAGGATATCGCCCTTTTGCATGGTGGGAATGTAGCCATCATAAATATGCAAATCTGAACCGCAAATTGCCGTAGAAGTAATTTTAACAATGGCATCGCGTGGGTTAATAATTTTGGGGTCGGGAACTGTATCTACCCGAACGTCGTTTGCTCCATGCCAGCAAACTGCTTTCATAATTATTTAGTCCTTAGTTATGTTATCATTTCTGGCTCGTTAATATCAAGATAAACACTCGATTTAGCCTGACTTTGAGACGCGATAGTTATCGCGTCTCAGTAAATTTACAAAGGTTGTTTTACAGTGTATGAGTCAAAAAGTTAGACTCAAAAGTTGCTACGAGTCTAGACTCTATCTCTCAGTTGCTTGCTAGGAGGATTTTGGTAATAACCTTCTTTAGTTTCAGTTAATGGCTGAACTGTGTCTTCGACTTTATTTTTTGTAGACTTCAGAAACTCTTTTGTAGCTCGAGGAGTTTCTTCATCCAAGTTTAACTTCTCGCGGATAGTATCAGCAGCGCTTTTTAATCTATTACCAGTATTTTCTACCTGGGGATTATTTAGCTCGTCTGGGATTCCTTTATAATAAGTACCCTCTGGAGTTTTAACATCAGCTTGTGCTACATTAACGTAGGTAAAAGCTTGACCCAGTAAAAACATAAATCCTACTAGGAAAACTACAAGGATTTGAGAAATGCGAATATTCCGCAGCCAAGAACTTACTCGATTCATAAAAAACCTCAATTCTATTATGTAAGGTGTACAAATCCAAACACTGAATGACTATTCGCCATTTAGGGTTTAAGAACAACTTTGATGCAGTTATCCTTTTTTTGTTGAAAGATGTTGTAGGCGTGGGGTGCTTGTTCTAGTGGTAATTGATGGGTGACAACGAAGGATGGATCAAGTTTTCCATCCAAAATCATTTGCAATAACGAATGCATATATTTTTGTCCATGCATTTGTCCCATTCTAAAGGTTAGTCCTTTATTAAAGGCTGCACCCAATGGTATTTTGTCTACAAAACCACCATAAACACCCATGATTGAAAGAGTCCCGCCTTTACGACAGGCGACCATCATTTCCCGCAGAACGTGGGGACGGTCGGTTTCCAATTTGAGCTTTTGTTTTGTCTGGTCGTAGAAGTCTTCAATACCAACACCATGTGCTTCTAAACCAACGGCATCGATGCAAGCATCGGGGCCACGACCACCAGTCATCTCTTTCAACGCTTCGCCAGCATTAACTTCTTCGTAGTTAATCACTTCTGCTTTGGCAAACTTTTTCGCCATTTCCAGGCGTTCGGGAAAGCGATCTATACCGATCACTTTTTCGGCTCCCATCATGTAGGCGCTAATCATGGCAAATTGTCCAACAGCACCGCAACCCCAAACGGCTACAGTATCACCCGGTTGAATATCGCATAATTCTGCACCCATATAACCAGTGGGGATGGCATCGGAGATGAATAACAACATCTCATCCGGCAAATCTGGCGGAACTTTAACGACACCCACATCAGCAAAGGGTACACGAATATATTCTGCTTGTGCGCCTGCATAGCCACCTAACATATGGGAGTAGCCATAAATGGCTGAGGTGACATTGCCGAACAATTTTTCTTCAATCCAACCTTTGGGATTGGAATTATCGCACAACGACCACATATCATGTTGGCAATAATGGCAATTACCACAGCCAATGGTGGAAGGAACAACAACGCGATCGCCTATTTTTAAATTGTTGACTCCTTTGCCAACTTCCACGACTTCCCCCATAAATTCGTGACCAATAATGTCACCCTGTTGCACTGTGGGAATATAGCCGCCATATATATGTAGATCAGAGCCACAAATCGCCGTGGAAGTAATTTTAATAATCGCATCACGCGGATTGAGAATTGTCGGATCTGGTACCGACTGTACCCGCACATCATTAGCACCGTTCCAGCAAACTGCTTTCATAGTTATTAGTCCTTAGTCATTAGTCATTAGTCATTGGTTATTGGTCATTGGTCATTCGCTTTAGGCAAAGGACAAATAACAGGGGACAAAGAACAAATAACTCTACTTGCGTCCTGAAGGTTGACCTTCGGTTGTGGCAATTTCGCCTGCTTCCATTAGCATCTTGAAGCGGCGCAATTCATCACCAATTTGCTGTTCTGGTTCTTCACCAAAAAGTTTAGCTACGGTAGCTCCCAATGCTCCACCGGGGGGATTATACTCCAAAACAACCTTCACTTCCGTGCCGCGATCGCCTGGTGCTTTTGTGAAGCGGACAAAACCAGAATTATCAACATCTGCACCTTCTACAGAAGCCCAAGAAATAAATTCATTTTCCCGGTCTTCGAGAATATCTGCATCCCATTCTACGGTATTATCCAAGGGTGCATTGGCAATCCAATGAGAACGTTTTTCGTTATGCACCTTGACAGATTTGAGATGCTTCATAAATGTAGGCAAATTCTCAAAGTCGTGCCAAAAGCGATACAATTCTTCTGCCGATTTATTGATAGTTACCGTTTTTTCAACTTTGATGGGTTGGTTTAGACCTATTGCTTCCTGTGCTTTCTGAATTGTGCTTTGCTTGGTTGCACCTTGATAAACCAAACCGCCACCGGCTAAAGCCGTCAGCGCTCCTCGCAATGAACCTTGCCTTAAACCCATCAGCACCATCGCACCGCCACCGATAAGGGATGCCCAACGCTCTACTTCACTAGCTTCTGGCTGGTTTGTACTTGATTTATCCCCTGATGTTGAAGTCACTTTTTATATCTCCATTACTGTAAATTCACCATTGAGGCGCAAATACCCTCTTCTCTTTGTTATTTGCGCCTCTTCGGTAACCGTCTAGGTTCAAAAAACCTTACATTGACACAGCAGCCCCTGTAGTCGGCTTAGGTGGCTGAATCTGAGTACCTATCCGCGCTCGATACAACTGTGCCAATCGCTGCTCGTATTTCAATAAATTGTGGTAAATTTCTTTGAAAATAGCAGTTGCTACTGGGTCAGTGAACATTGCAGACAAGTTGCCAATATCGCCGATACCAGTTTGCACATCACCTAAAGCAGAACGTAACTGATATATGTCATCACTTCCTGTCAAGGCAGTTTTCACCTTGGCATACTGATTGGCAATATTTGCGCCTAAAGAGGGTTTTTCGCCTAATAACTGAAGATAAGTTTCCAGTTTTTGAATGTGGCGCTGTTTATTAGCAATTATTTCTTGAAAGACTGAGTTTACTTCGTTATCTGATTCCTTTTGCAAGTAGTTTTCAAATGCTTCTAAGGAATAACGTTCACCAGCAAGGGCATTATTTAAACCTTTGGTGATCTCACCTTTAGTTGAGCCACCCCAAGCATCAGCCAGCTTCCACCATTGGGCACTTGTGTCTTTTTCATTTGGTAATGCAGCATCTTTGCCACCATAACCCAAACGACTTAATATAGCTGTGGTGAAAATTGGCAAGTCTCCAGGTTCACGAGATGTAATCAAATTTCCGTCAACTACCACCGGCTCATCTAGATATTTTGCGCCAGCGTTAATCATGTCCTTGGCAATAGCGCTAAAACCAGTGGCTTGTTTACCTTTAAGCAAGTCGCCTTCAATCAAAACTTGTGGCCCATGACAGACAGCAGCGACTAATTTTCCTTGTTGTATAGCTTCTTGAACAAAACGTACTGTGTTGGTGTTCCGCCGCATTTGATCGGGAGCCATCCCACCAGGAATTATTACCGCGTCGAATTCGGCTGCGATCGCTTCTGTAGTAGTACCATCCGCTTGTATACTCAGTTTGCCACGTTTACCCTTATATTTTTCATTCATTCGGGAACCGAGGACTACTACTTCCATTCCTGCTTGTTTTAGTCCATTATAAGGAACTGTAAATTCTGCATCCTCTACTGCTTGTTCAATAAGGATAGCAACTTTTTTCTTACCGGAATGAGTGTTATGATCAGTCATAGTCATAGATGTTATTACCTGTTTATTTCTAGTATTTAACTAGCTAGAATATTGATCAATTAGGCTCGTTAAGCAGTCGGGATTTTTTCTGGAAAATTTTGTTTGGATTGCTTAATTATCCAATTAATTTACTTATTGGCTAAGTTCCAAACAGTTCTTCGTAATCGTGAGAAAAATGGCTATGTAAGGCAGCAAATAATTCTGGGCTGACAGCATTTTGCAATACGGTAAATACCGCCCGAACATGAATTGCTACAGTAGTTGGTTCTATATTTTCTTTTTGACTCGCACGGGCAATAAACTCTTGTAAGTTGAAAGAGCCACCGCTATCTCCTTCTTTTCCTCGCAAATAATCCCCTAGTTGTTGGGGCAAGCTTGCAGCTAGTTCCTGCGCTTCATCATTTGCTATCCGTTCTTTAAGGGTTTCTAGTGTGGCACGGGTAGCACGTTCTGCCTCTTCACGAGAATCTGATTGGGTAAGGCTTTGTACGTGCGTAATGAACTCATCGTATTCCACTGTATACCTCCGCTTCTCAAAATTCTTGAATGTCTTGTTATTTTAGTATTCAGGTAGTTAAAAGCATGAATATTAAAGTTAAATGGTATTAAATGGCTAAACTTAAATTTTTATTTTCGCCCATGAATAAAAATAGTTATGAGTGAGAACTTGGCTACTGAATAACTTCGGTTTGAGAGTTCCTAACTCATAACTAAAAACTTCAACTACAAGTTGCTCGACCATGAATTCATATTTACAATGGTATGACCCGATAGGTACTTTAGCTTCGTTCCAAGGGGATAGATTATTTTATTTCTAAAGCTATACATCTCTAGTAAGACAAGTTAGCGACAGGAAAACGTTATTGTGAGAATGCACAAAAGGGCTAGTATCATGGCAGAAAAAAATCATAATGACGAAATTGAAACCAATGATTTGCCACAGGAAATCACCGAATCCTACGGTACAGGTGTAAAAGACTTACCTGGATACAATATTGGTGGGCGCTCAATGAGAGCAGAAAGACAGGAGTATACAGAAACTAGTCCTGAACTCACTGGTGGCGATGTTGATGCTTATTGGCAAGATGCAGATGCAGTTGGAGATGAAGCTGTTGGTGGTAGTACTTCCACTCCCGATCAAAATGTAACTGAGGAGTTAGAAGCAGCAGTAGGGCTAGAAATAGATGATTTCGCATTTCTTCGCACTAACGAAATTTTAGAGGAACGTGATGATTCTCGCTGGGAGTTAGATCCGAAGTCTTCTGAAGATTACCAAGATCGGCGAGAATAAGCTCAAGAAAAGTAGAAGCCGTATTCTTACTGTACATTCAAAATTGAATGTTGGCGTCAACAAATTAGTGTGGCTGAATTGGGTCGTACTTCTAAAAGTACTGTCAAAATAAAACTAGCATCTACCTACCGAAATAGTTCCTGAGAATATCTCAATTTAGCAGCATTCCCATTGCTAATTTTTTTACCTTACCAAAGACAAGCATTCTTTCTGGTTTTGATATAACTGTAATACTTCCAATGCAGGGCTAAACTATGCCAAATTTATGCTCTACTTATAATTGTTCTTCTTTATGATTCCAATACATCTGTCTTTAGTAGGGTCAAACCCTAAATGTACATTTGATAACCTTGCTAATGAAATTAAATAATTGCAATTGGAGTTAATAATGACATTTACACAAACTAGCGATCCAACTATTCGTGAGCATGTTCAAGCTTGGCAACAGTTGGATGTGGATCAACAACTGGCTTTATTTTGGTTCATTTACAAAGAAATGGGTAAGTCAATTACGCCAGCTGCTCCTGGTGCTAGCACTGTTTCTCCAGAAATTGCTGAAGGTTTGTTTAATCAAGTTAAGGAATTATCTCACGAACAACAATTACAAGTTCAGCGTGACTTGATTAATAAAGCCGATACCCTAATATCTCGTGAATATGGTTCTTTGGGTGATACCACTAAACTACTGTTTTGGTATCGGTTATCTCAAGGTATGGATGATGGTACTATCATTCCTGTACCTTCTGACTATGAACTTCCTTCAGAATGTCAAGAGTTGTTTGGCAGAATTCAAGGATTAGAGTTTGAGCAACAGATTACTCTTTTCCGTGATTATGTTTCGCCAATGGGTGCTGAAGCAAAACCAGGTGCTGAAATTTAGCACTGTTGAAGTTTTTAGGTTACTTGAGGCTACCTTTTTAGTCCCACTAGCTTTAGGCGATTGGTGTTAGCATCACGAGGCAGCATCATCCTCACGAAAACTGCAAGGGTTTATACCTATTTTCTTAAAGCTAGTTATATCTGCCAGTTAGTATATAAGGCTGAATTTATTTTCATGACTGGCGTTTTTATTTTTTGACAAATAAACACAGAGTAAGAGTTTTAGCTTTTACTCTGTGTTCATTTATATCTTTAGACCAGTTGCACCCTACATTCGTAACGCCCTTTGTTTTATCCTCAATATATTAAAAATAATTATAGCCGATTTGATCTATCTTTTGGTTGATTAAAATACGCTAAGTTTATATTAGAATTATCTCTTCTTATAGTGTTTTATTTAAAGTTAAATCTTTAAGATTGAGAGAGGTATAAAAGGGATAGTCCAAATTTTTACACATGGGAGATTTAATGAGTTTTTTAAAATCTAATATCATTTCAGATCAAAGCAATAGTCGAACTGCCTGAAGACAGAATTCCAATTTTCACTTGATATTTTTTTAGTTAATTAAGTAGTTAATTACTTTGAGGTGTTTATGACTTCTACAAACATCAATTTTTTAGAACAAAGTGTATCAAAATTTCAGGATTTAGATACAGATGATCGCCTGACTGTGCTATCTTTACTTTACACTGAAATTTCTGATGAAATTCCAGCGATCGCTCTCAATGATGTGCCAAACGAAAAAACTGCGAATTTAGTTGCACAAATTCAAAACCTGCCACAGCAGGAACAAGTTTCTGGTTTGCGTCAGTTGCTAAACCAAGATGAAGTAGGGGAAACAGCAATTCCTACTGAAGAGTATGCTTCAATGAACGTTGATGATAAATTAGCTTTTTGGTATCAATTAGCCCAAAATTTAGGAACTACAATCATTGGTGTACCAGATGACTATATACCTTCTGAAAAAGCCACAGAAGTAGTAGATTTGCTTGACACACCGAACATTGAGGATTTAGTGACTTTCTTGAAGCGGGTGCTGTAACAGTTTTGAGTCAAGAATCAAAGGTGGGGCTATGCCTCACCTTTATTTTTACAGCAATTTTCAGCTAAATAGACGACGCGCTACGGGTACAGCATTGCTGTGCCCCTACAAAAAATTTGGTTCAAATATAGCGCTTCTCGTTTATGTGAAGTACACCCATAGGGGCACGGCATCCAAACTAATTTTCTCTAATCGCTGCTTGATAGCGACCTAGGGCAATTAAAGGAAAGTATTGTTGATACATATGATACTTGAGATAAAAATGGCAGGGGAAGCCAGTACCTGTAAAGTCCGCCTCAAACCAAGTACCATCTGGCTGTTGAGTTGCAACTAGATAGTCAATTCCTCGCTCAATAACCTCAAGAGCTAATTGACCAGTTGCTTCACCGGCTGCCAACAGGCCAATTAAAGCCCAAGCAGTTTGAGACGCGGTACTATTTCCTTTTCCTTTAAAACTGGGGTCGTCGTAGCTGCGGCAAGTCTCACCCCAACCACCATCTGGGTTTTGGCATCCAATTAACCAAGCTGCTCCTCGCTCTATACTAAGTTTATGCTTTTGAGGATCAATTAACGCCAAGGCTGACAAAACGCCACTAGTGCCGTAGATATAATTTACACCCCAACGACCAAACCAACAGCCTTCGGTTTCTTGTTCGCGCAGAAGATAAGTAAGCGATCGCTCTAAATTATAACTATCTATTGACAAATCACAAGCACCAAGCATTTCAAGCACCCTAGCCGTAACATCTGCGGTATTTGGATCAATCATGGCTTTCAAGTCGCCATAAGGGATGGAGTTCAGCCAATCTTGATCATTGTCCAAATCAAAAGCAGCCCATCCACCTGGTTTACATTGCATAGATGCAATCCAATTTAAGGCACGAGCGATCGCAGCCTGCTTAATTTTTTCATTGGGCAGTTTCACCAAATGTAAAGCCATCACTACCACCGCCGAGTCGTCTACATCAGGATAAAAGCGATTGTCAAACTCAAAAGCCCAAGCCCCTGGTTTTCCTTGGCGATTTTTTACAGCCCAATCTCCGTAATCTAAAATTTGTTTTTGGAGCAACCATTCTCCAGCCTTTACTACAGCTGGATAATCTGGTGCAAAGCCAGATTCTATTAAGGCACGCATTGCCCAAGCTGTATCCCAAACGGGTGAAACACAGGGTTGTACTCGGTAACTATTCTCTGTTTCAATGACAAAGTTATCAATTGCTTGCAACCCTCGTTCCACAATCGGGTCGTTTCGGTCATAATCCAGACACCGCAAAGCCAGCATTGAATTCAACATCGCCGGAATAATGCCACCCCAGTCGCCTGTAGCTTCTTGGCGCTCTAAAATCCACTTTTCGGCGGCTTTGATGCCTTCTTCACGAAAAGGTACTAAATTCAGGCTTTCTGCCAACTTGAACCCTTGATCGAGGGTGAGGAATAAATCTGTCCAATCGCCACTTTGGGGTAATTCCCACCGGACTTGATCAACGCCTTCAGCGTATAGCTCATCTAGGTTGATAGTTGGGTTGGTGATAAAAACAGGTTTGCGATCGCATACAATCAGCAACGGCACAGTACTGGAACGCGCCCAACTAGACATCTCGTAGATATTAACTGGGAAAGCTTTTGGCAACAGCATTATCCAAGGTGGTAGCGAGGGAATACCGCGCCAGTTGTAGCAGCCAATCAAGGCTAGATGCAACTTGGTAAAAATCCGAGTTTTGCTGATACCACCCCGTTGGAGAATAAAAGCTTTCGCTCTAATCATCGCCGGATCGGTTGCTGGTACACCTAACAGCCTCAGCGCCATGTAAGCCTCAACTGAAGTGCTAAGTTCTCCGCCATCACCGTAGTAAAGTTCCCAGCCGCCATGCTGCCGTTGCTGTTGGCGCAGGTATGTTTCAACTTTGTGTAAAGGTCTGCCTTGGTCTGTTCCCCAAATTTTATGCAGCAGGACGACTTCAGCAGTGATGGTGACATTAGATTCTAACTCTGCCCACCAGTAACCTGCCGGATTTTGAATCGAAAGCAAATATTGTTGACTGGCTGCGATCGCATCTGCGACTTGATTGACTTTTACCCTGTCTTGTGTTTGCATGAAATACTATTTAACCTCAACACCCAACACTAGTTATCAACACGGCAATATAGGTGAAAAAATTATTTTCCTTTATCAGTAGACATAGTATTCTGTCTGAGTCACTAACAATTTGCAATAGCTTGTGATTAAAATCTCTTTGCGAATGAATAATAACTACGTAAACTTCGCAGGAGATAGCATAGCAAATTGCAATTATTCAAGTCCGCCTAGTAAGCCAGAACCCATTCCTGCACTCGAATCAGGCAGGGTGGTTTCATACGAAAAAAGAAAAATACATAAGTCTTGATTTCTCGTTTTGTGGCATGGCTTTTTACCCCACTTCCATTCCTCTCTCCGAAACGGGGAGAGGCTTTGAAACGCAGTTTTAGTTTTTCTTTGCTTGTATGAAACCACCCTGGCCTTTGTTTTTTGGACAGGGGGAGCCGCCGCTGGGTTACAGTACTTTGGCTGGAAAAGTACTTGGTTCAGCCAACAGCCTGAACCCTTACAAATCGCCCTCCTCATCGGGGTTTTCTGCCTAATTGTCGTTTCTGCCTTCGTGGTACAACGCTTCGATTTGCCTGTGCTGCACTTTCTGGAAGGGTACTGGTATCCTTGGCTGCGTCCTTTGCGTCGTCGGTTGATTGCTAGAGAAGCGAAACGCAGTCAGGGCACTTGATGCTGCCAGAAACTGTGGTGAACTAATCGAAGCCACCTTTGATCTGCACCGCCATCTACTCTATAAATCTGTGCGTTGGTATTTAAACCCCGATCCCAAAGAAGAACGTCATGTAGGACAGCAACTTACCGAATATTTATGGCGGGGCTGGGGCTTGTGATTCTAGGAATCGGCGATCGCCTGCCTATACCAGGCAGGGTACAGTGATTTTGGATTCTGCACATGGAGATAGCGACGGTTATGGGTGTAATTGTATTAGGATTGATGCTTTTATCCTTGACAATTTGGTTAGGATTACTGTGTTTTTGGGGACAATTTTGGCGGACAGACCAGCAATTAGAGGTTACAGAAACTCAGCTACAATCGTTACCTATGGTTTGTGCCGTCGTTCCAGCTCGCAACGAAGCCCAATTGCTACCAACGACACTGCGATCGCTCCTACTCCAAGATTATCCTGGTTCTTTCAACGTATTTTTGGTAGACGATCGCAGCACAGACGGTACAGCAAATTTTGCCGAAAAAGTTGCACACGCTGTAGGTAAACCCCAGCAATTGCATATTATCTCAGGTGAAGCACTGCCTTCTGGTTGGTCTGGCAAACTTTGGGCAGTTGAGCAAGGTATAAACAGCGCGAGTAAATTCACACCTGACTATTTTTTATTGACTGATGCAGATATCGAGCATGATCCTGGTAATCTCCGCCGACTCGTTGCGAAAGCTGTTCAAGAAGATTTAGACCTAGTTTCGGTAATGGTGCGACTTAGGTGTGAAAGCTTTTGGGAAAAACTTTTGATTCCAGCTTTCGTCTTTTTCTTCCAAAAACTCTATCCTTTTCGCTGGGTAAATAATCCCAACAATCCCACAGCTGCCGCCGCAGGGGGATCTATTCTGATCGCCCGTGAAGCTTTAGAGCGAATCGGAGGTATTCAAGTGATCCGCCAAGCTTTAATCGACGATTGCGCCCTGGCTGATGCTGTTAAGAACATTGGAAGACAAAGTAATTCTTCTTTCTCCCCTGCCTCCCCTGCTCCCCCTGCCTCCTCTGGTCGTATCTGGCTAGGATTGAGTAGCTTGACTCGGAGTCTGCGTGCCTATGACTCGCTGGCGACAATTTGGGATATGGTTGCTCGTACCGCCTATACCCAACTTAATTATTCTCCATTACTACTATTAGGCACTTTGGTCGGAATGCCTTTAATTTATCTAGTTTCACCTATGTGTGTAATTCTAGGTGCAGTTTGGGGTAATTGGGCGATCGCACTTACAGGTTTATTAGGATGGATGTTAATGACTTTGGCTTACTACCCGACGATCCGCTTTTATAAATGTTCTCGCTGGTTAGCTTTTAGTTTACCTGCGATCGCTTTTCTCTATACCCTGATGACTCTAGACTCAGCATTACGTCACTGGCAAGGACGCGGCGGCGCTTGGAAAGGAAGAGTTTATCCCAGTTCGGATAATTTATAGTTGGGATAAAATTGAATTTCAAAATCGGTAGTGTTAATGTGACCTGGAAGAAATGACAAACTTTGACTGTTGAACTTAATGAACTTGAAAGTACTACTAACATTGAAAGAAAACTTTCTCAAGGCAATGACGGTAAAAGATAAAGAACTTATAGTTGATATGCCTCTGACCATTCGAGATGCCCTAACTACAGATTTTGACGATGTTGCGTTATTGTCGGTTGACGCGTATCGAGAATACTCTGAATGGTTGAGTTCAGAGGATTGGGACAAAATGAAAATGAACCTATCCAATGTTTCAAAAGTTCCTAATCAAGCAAAGTTAATTGTGGCATTGCAAGATCATGAGCTAGTTGGATCAGTGACTTATTATTATCCCGGTACATCTACAAATCGCCTGTTTCAACCTGAATGGGCATCGTTACGAATGTTGGCAGTCTCGCCAAAATATCGAGGTCAAGGAATTGGTCGTCGGCTCACTGAGGAGTGTATTCAACGAGCCAAACGTGATCAAGCAGAGGTGATTGGACTTCATACCAGTGAATTGATGGTTACAGCGAGGCGGATGTATGAGAAGCTGGGGTTCCAGCAAGATACTGAGCTTCCACGTAATTTTGGGATTCGATATTGGCGTTATGTATTGAAGTTAGCTCAGTCGTGAAAGCGGCCCAATCGAGCCAAGGTATGTGTTTCTCCTGCCCCTCCCACACCATCCATCGTACGCACAAACATTCACACGCTAATACTTAGCGGTACGTAGATTTTTTGGATCACCTGCCTTATATTTCACCATTTCACCAGTGATTTGTCCTTCTCAAATACAGTGGCTAAATATAAAGCGCGAAAGCTAAAATTCAAGTAAGCCGAAAGTGGTTGATTAAATGAATTATGACAACCGCAACACCAAAAGATAATTCTATTAGTATCCCCAAAAAGCTGCCTTTTCTGGAGTCAATTTGTTGGCAGACTGCCGATGTATATCGGTTTACTTTAGAGAAAATGCTGAGTCGCTACGAGCGTGGCTGGCAATATCGCAACCTATTTAATAATCTTGAAGGTGAAGAACTCAATTTCCTTAAGGAAATCGCCAGACGCTATAAATCCTGGTTGCAAGTTTGTTTATGACTTCCAGGTTTGAATATCATAATAAAATTTCACAGCTCTTGAATCTTTAAATTCGGACATACTTAGGAAGGGTTATGCTTACTTCGGTGGCGAAACCCTTCTTGCATTTAAGTTTGAAGAATATCGCTGGAGTAAGGATATTGATTTTATTGCTTCTTAGACTCCGAGGCTTTTTCGAGAACAACATGATATCTTTGCTGATTTAGAAATACAGAAAGAAACACGAGAAGATTCTTAAACAGGTAGCGATCGCCCTATACCCAATGCCCCATGCCCTTAAATCCTTGCAGCTGTTTGTTTATCACTCGCAGGACTAATAGGTAATGGTTGAGCCGCTTTCAATATCGCATCGAGCAACCCTGGAAACAGCATCTCTAAATCTTCACGCCGCAGGATGTTAATGTGATGTGTCCCTTCTTTACGTGTAAAGACTATCCCCGACTCCCGCAAAATCTTGAAGTGATTGGACATGGTAGACTTAGCGATCGCAAAATCAAAACTCGCACAGCATTGTTCCCCCTCAGTAGCCAACCGCCGCACAATCTCTAGCCGGACTGGATCGCCCAATGCATACAGCACTCCCGGTAAAGAAATATTTTTTCTATCTGGATGATAAAGAAATTTCATAGTTGCATTATCTCATCAGGTGGCATATATTTTTATTATTCGATATTATCGAATTATAGAATTAATTAGGAAGGCAATTTTATGTCATCCATTACAAATGTCACAGAAGCCACATTCAAGCAAGAAGTTTTGGAAAGTGAAATTCCAGTCTTAGTAGACTTTTGGGCCCCGTGGTGCGGCCCTTGCCGGATGGTAGGCCCAGTAGTCGATGAAGTCGCTACTGAATACGAGGGACAGGTAAAATTTGTGAAGCTAAACACAGATCAGAATCCTACTGTCGCCAGCCATTATGGAATTCGCAGCATCCCGACGCTGATGGTTTTTAAGGGAGGTCGGCAGGTTGACACTGTCGTAGGGGCAGTCCCAAAAACTACCTTGAATAAGACCTTAGCACAGCATCTTTAATTTAAGTGAAAGGGATTAGGCACTAGGGACTAGGGACTGGGGATTTAGGAAAGACTTCTTGAATATTCTTTGTCCCCCTTGTCCCTCTAAAGTTCTAAGCACCGACTTCTGGCGCTTAGACCTTTCTCCTTGTCCCCCTCCTATTTTCCCTGATCCCCACTACCCAATCCCCAATCCTAGATCATTCTGTTTCAATTAACGGGGAAAGAGCGAAATGGACTTGAAATTGCATGGTAAATCCGCGCTGGTGAGTGGCTCAACCGCAGGTATTGGTTTTGCGATTGCCCTTGGGTTAGCTCAAGAAGGTGCATCAGTAATTGTCAACGGTCGGTCTGAAGAAAGAGTAGCCCAAGCGATCGCCAAAATTAAGCATTGTACACCCGAAGCGAAAATTTCTGGTATTGTTGCTGACGCAGGCACTGCATCAGGGGTAGAGCAACTTTTTCAAGAAGTTCCTCACGTTGATATTCTCATAAATAATGTCGGTATTTATGAACCAAAAACCTTCTTTGATATTACTGATAAAGACTGGTTAAACATATTTGAGGTTAACGTTCTCAGTGGAGTCCGTTTAAGTCGGCAATATCTGCAAAAGCAGCTAGAGCAAAACTGGGGGCGGATAATTTTTATCTCTAGCGAATCTGCCATTCAGATCCCAGTGGAAATGATTCACTATGGCACAACTAAGACAGCGCAGCTAGCTATTGCACGAGGTCTAGCAGAAATGACTATCGGGACTGGAGTCACGGTAAACTCCGTTCTACCAGGGCCAACCCGTTCAGAAGGAGTTGAAGACTTTATCACTAAGCTGGCGCAGGAACGTGGCATTAGTGCAGGTGAAGTTGAGGCTGAGTTTTTCCAAAAAGTACGTCCCAGTTCCCTAATCAAACGCTTTGCAACTAATGAAGAAGTAGCTGCGATCGTAGTTTACCTTTGTAGTCCCGTAGCTTCAGCAACTAATGGTGCAGCTTTGCGGGTAGATGGTGGCGTTATTCGATCGATTGTTTAGTATTTGAACCACATCTGTAGCAGGCGTACAGTCAACTTTACGTGAAAAGGGCGGTTAAAAACCGCGTCTACACAAACAAAACTCACCTTGGTGGGTTCAAAAGTTTTGAATTGGAGTAAATAACATGACTACTGATATCAATTTATTTTCTTCTTACCAATTAGGAAATCTGGAACTACCAAACCGGATTGTGATGGCACCCTTAACCCGAAATAGGGCAGGTCAAGGAAATGTACCACACCAACTTAATGCTACCTACTACACTCAACGTGCTTCTGCCGGACTGATTATTGCAGAAGCAACACAAGTAACTCCTGAAGGACAGGGTTATCCCGCTACACCAGGAATTCATTCATCAGAACAGGTGGAGGGCTGGAAGTTAGTGACTGATTCCGTGCATCAGCAGGGAGGGAGAATTTTTCTGCAACTATGGCACGTAGGCAGGATTTCTCACCCAGACTTACAACCGAATGGAGCTTTACCTGTGGCACCTTCTGCCATTGCTGCTAAAGGTGAAGCTTCAACCTATGAGGGGCCAAAACCCTTTGTAACTCCCCGTGCTTTAGAAACATCGGAAATACCGCAGATAGTCGAACAGTATCGTCAGGGAGCAGCAAATGCCCTAGCGGCTGGGTTTGATGGGGTAGAAATTCACGGAGCTAATGGTTATTTAATAGATCAGTTTCTCCGCGATCGCACCAATCAGCGCACAGATAAATATGGCGGTTCCATTGAAAATCGCACTCGATTTTTGTTGGAGGTAACAGAGGCAGTAACTAGTGTGTGGGATTCTAACCGGGTAGGAGTACGTTTATCTCCCAGCGGGACTTTTAACGATATAGGTGACTCCAATCCTTTGGAGACATTTGGTTATGCGGCTCAAGCATTGAACCAGTTTAATTTGGCATATCTGCATATTTTTGAGGCAACAGAGGCAGACATTAGACATGGCGGGATAATTGTACCTACTAGTCATATACGCGATCGCTTTACAGGTACACTCATCGTCAATGGTGGTTATACCCGTGAAAAAGGCGATGCTGTACTGGCAAACAAAGCAGCAGATTTAGTTGCCTTTGGCACATTATTTATATCAAATCCCGATTTACCCAGACGCTTGGCTTTAAATGCACCACTAAATCAAGCAAATCAAGCAACCTTTTATGGTGGCGATGAAAAGGGATATACAGACTATCCATTTTGGTCAGCTGCTAATGAGCCAGTAGCTAACGCATAATTCTGCTAATCTATTTTCAAGCAACTTTTTACACCACTAGATTATTTCGGACAATCCTAAAAATCGCTCCAGCAACTTCATAACCCAACTATCAGGAAGGAGAATCTTATGAGTTCGATCACTCAAACCCAACCTTTAGATGTACCAAGTGCGATCGCTCAACGCCGCTCAATCAAAACTTTTAAAACAGACCCCATCACCCCAGAACTGCTCAAGCAACTGGTAGAGTTGACCGTGGCAGCACCCAGCAGCTTTAATATGCAAGACTGGCAAATTATTATTGTACAAGATGAAGCGCAAAAGGCAGCATTGTCAGCCGCATCGTGGAATCAACAGCAAATTGTCCAAGCACCTGTAACCTTTGTGTTTGCTGCCGATCCTAACGCAGGCGAACAAGACTTGACCCCGATTCTGGAGCGGGGACTCGAAACTGGAGCATGGAATGAAGGTACGGTAAACTACTTTAAAACCTCCATTCCGCAATTCCAAGCTAGCTTAGGCGACAAGCGACGCGAATATGCGATCAAAGATGCGATCATTGCTGCTACTCATTTAGTGTTAGCGGCAGAAAGTTTGGGATTATCCACTTGTTTTATGAACGGTTGGATTGAGGATCAAGTAAAAGAAGTGATTGGTGCTGGGGATAATCCAGATTTAGCGATCGCTGTTTTAGTTCCTGTTGGCTATGCAGCAGAACCACGCTTAAATCCAGGTCGTTTGCCATTCTCCTCCAACGTCTCTGTGGATAAAATCGGGAACCCTTATGTTGGGTAGTTCTCTCTGAATCGGGCATTAAATTTCTTTATATAACTGTTTTAACGCACCCCATCTATATTTGAGTTAGAGGGGGTGCGTTCAACTGACTAAAATTTTGAACTGAATCGCGGCATTCCCCATGCGCCTATGCGGTGGGGTAGTTCACCAAGGAGAATTGAATTTATGCCAACAACAGCTTTAATTGTCGGTGCAGGTAGTGGGCTGAGTGCATCTTTAGCCCGCCTATTTGCAAAAGAAGGATTCACCGTAGCTTTAGCAGCTCGCCAAATTGAAAAACTCACTCAATTGAGCAGTGAAATTGGCGCAGTTAGTTTCGCTGCTGATGCCTCAAAGGCAGATGAAGTAGAACAGTTATTTATTGATGTTGAAAATAAGCTCGGTTCTCCAAATGTTGTCATTTACAATCCCAGTTTCCGGGTGCGGGGATCTCTTGTTGATCTAGACCCTAGTGAGGTGGCAAAAACCCTAGATGTAACTGCCTATGGAGCCTTTCTCGTCGCCCAAGCTGCTACCAAAAGGTTTTTACAGCTTGGCGGTGGTGCTATCTTTTTTACTGGAGCCTCAGCGAGTATCAAGGGTTATCCTCTGTCTGCTCCTTTTGCAATGGGTAAATTTGCACTACGCGGTTTAGCTCAAAGTATTGCTAGGGAATTAGCACCAAAGAATATCCATGTGGCGCATTTTGTGATTGATGGTGCAATCCGCTCCACAGTCCGCCAAGATCCATTAGATAATCCTGATAGTACTCTTGACCCTGATGCGATCGCTCAAACTTATCTCAGCATTTTACGCCAACCCCGCAGTGCTTGGACATGGGAAGTAGAACTACGTCCTTGGGTAGAGAACTTCTAGCCTAGACAATTGTTACAAGAATAGTTTTGAACATATGAAAATTGATTTTGGTGCAACTGCTGTTGATTATGCAAAACACCGCGCTGGCTTTCCCAGTTCATTATTTAACAAACTGTCTGAATATGGTATAGGTTTACCAGGGCAGTACATTGTTGACCTTGGTACAGGAACAGGAACATTAGCGCGGGGCTTTGCAGATAGAGGTGCTTATGTAATTGGCATAGACCCATCAGTATCACTTTTAGAACAAGCGAGACAGTTAAGCGAACCTGCCCAAATCAAAGTAGATTATCGAGTTGCAACTGCTGAGAATACCGAGTTACCAGACGCAAGTGCTGATGTAGTCACTGCCGGACAGTGTTGGCATTGGTTTGATCGTCCTCGTGCTGTCCAAGAAATTACTCGCATATTGAAAAGAAATGGCTTGATTGCGATCGCTCATTTTGATTGGATACCCTTAAAAGGTAATGTAGTTGAAGCAACAGAACAACTAATCAAGGCTCATAATCCAGCGTGGAATCTGGGTGGTGGTAATGGATTGTACCCCCTGTGGTTACAAGACATTGGCGAAGGAGGATTCCGAGAAATCCGCACATTTTCTTATGATGTATTTGTACCTTATACACACGAAGCTTGGCGGGGTCGAATTCGGGCTAGTGCTGGTGTAGGAGCCAGTTTGACGCTAGAAAAGGTAGAAGTGTTTGACCAGGAATTGGCGACATTACTCGAAGCAAAATATCCTACACCAATTCTTCAGGTTCACCACAGAGTATGGGCAGCGATCGCCAAATCACCGCAAAGATGAAGGTTTCTGATAACGGACAAAGCAAAATATTAAGCCAAGACTAATTAAGGCGATTGTTCGCAGAGGGATTTCTCACCCCACGCGATCGCGCCACCCACAGACATGCGAAAACGAAAACTAATGTCTTGTTTGCAAGCCACAGCAGCTACGCCAGTTTAACCTTTCATACAATTGATACCTGCTCAGAAAATCAATTTCAGGGAAAATAGGTAGAAACAACTCAGGAATGTTTATTGATAACTTTAAACAAGTCCTGCAAGGCTATAAATAATTTATGATTATTTTATAAATATTATTTATATATCAAAATATCAAAAATATTATATATTAAAAAGCTTGATAATTATAGTAATTAAGGCTATATAACGGATTAAATTCCATATATTTACTTACTAAGATTAAACAAGAAAAATGCTCATAATAAATACTGAAAAAAGAGCAAAGAAATTGTCACAGGGCTTGCTATCTTTTCAAATCTGGATTGTCAAGTCTGTGCATATACATTCTTCTTGATTAATCTAATTAATAGTTAGAGCAATAAATAATATTATTTTCTTGCTCAAAAACTAAAAAGTAAATTTTCGTAACTTATTTATTCTGGAGAAGAATTCATCATGTCTATAAACAAAAACAAAAACCTGATAGTTGAAAACCAAGAAGAATTATTTGAAGACTTATCAGATGAATGCTGCGAACAAATAACAGGAGGTAAAAGTTGGTGGAAGAAAGTTACAAAAACAGTTGAGCGTGCCACAGTAAAAACTTTGAATAATGCAGGCAATGCAGTGACTCAGACCGGAGGCATGACAGCACTTGGACTCTACACAGCAGGTGAGCTAGCTTTAGAAGCAACTGGAATTGTGGGAAAAAACCAAATAGACGGAAATTAGACTAACAAAACTTAAACAACTTAATCTACCTCATTTCTCAACTCTAGCCAAGAAATGCACTTACTTAAGCTCTGCCTCTTTGAAACAACTAAAGGCAGAGCTTTTTGCTTACTACACTTCAAAAATGACTCATGCATTTTTGGATTACACACAATAGTTCAGTATGGCGCTTTAGCTCCATTCCTGAAAGCGATTTTCCATCTTACCTCTAGGGCAATACTTTTAGGTATAAAGTGCTAAAATTCTTGTTATATATACGATTTTCGCAGTTATTGACCCCTTTATTTTCAGATTTGGTGAGAAATGCGAAAGAGGTGTCCGCACCATTGACTTAAAAAACTATCGCACAATTTGAGGAAAATAACCATGATTGATCTTTATTATTGGACAACCCCAAACGGTCATAAAATTACGATTTTCTTAGAAGAAGTCGGTTTGCAATATACCATAATTCCTGTGAATATTGGGGCTGGAGATCAATTTAAACCGGAATTTTTAAAGATTTCTCCTAACAATCGCATCCCTGCGATCATTGACCACGAACCAGCAGATGGAGGCGCACCGATTTCGATATTTGAGTCTGGGGCAATCTTGCTATATTTAGCAGAAAAAACCGGGAAATTGATTCCCCAAGATTTACGTAATCGCACTCAAGTTTTAGAATGGTTATTCTGGCAAATGTCCGGGTTGGGACCAATGGCGGGACAAAATCATCACTTTAGCACCTACGCTCCCGAAAAGATTGAATATGCCATTAACCGCTACGTGAATGAGACGGGACGCTTATATGCAGTGCTGAATAAGCAACTTGCAGATAGAGAATTTGTAGCTGGCGATTATTCCATCGCTGATATTGCTGCTTATCCCTGGATTCTGGGCTATGAGCGCCAAAGTCAGAATCTAGAGGATTTTCCTCACGTCAAGCGGTGGTTTGAGACAATTAAAGCTCGTCCGGCAACAACTCGTGCCTATGAGAAAGCAGAAGCATTGAAAACTCAAGCGCTTGATCCAGATCAGTCACGAGACTTGTTATTTAACCAATCGGCGAAAACTATTCAACCTTGAGCTTTTTAAATTGTCTTATAGCGCTTCCCATTCAGATGTAATACAACGCAATGTGTAGGGACACGGCAGTGCTGTGTCCTTACGGGTGTACCTCACGTAAATGAGAACCGCCATACATATTATTATTGTGGCGATCGCTAAGTAAGCTCTAAAGGAGCAATTATGAGCAACGATTTCTCACTATCTTCCTTTCCTGAATTAAAAACAGAAAGGCTCCTTCTTCGTGAGACAACTTTGCAGGATGCTGAGGCTATCTTTGCTATATTCTCCGATCCAGCCGTGACTCAGTTTCATGATCTTGATACTTTCACTTCAATTGAAGAAGCCATCGCTGTTGTTGGACGTAGAGCCAAGCGGTTTGAGCAAGGAGAAGGAATTCGCTGGGGAATTGCTCGTAAGCAAGACAACGTTTTGATTGGTTCTTGTGGGTTTACGTGGAACCCACAAGAGAATTCTGCTGAGGTCGGTTATGAGCTTGCCAGTACTTTTTGGAGACAAGGTATCATAACTGAGTCCGTGGATACTATCTTGCAATTTGGGTTTAAGAAAATGGGTTTGCGTTTCGTTGTTGCCCAAGTCATGCTGGACAACATAGCTTCTAAAAAGTTGTTAGAAAAGTTAGGTTTTCAGAGTCAGGGTTTACTGAAACAGTATGGCTTCTTCAAAGGGCAGTTTCACGATCTGGAGCAATTTGTGCTTAACAAGTAGGAGAATTGTGTGGGCAGGTTAGCAGTGGTTTTGGATTTGGTGGGCTGATTTACAGTCGCTCAGTTAAATAGTTAGTCAGGCAGCTGGAGGCAGCTGGGTGAAATTGGTTTAATGGGAGTGTGTCACAGAAAAAGCTACCAATCCTGTTAGAATGCATCGATGTTAAAAAAGCAACATTTTATAAACAAAAAATCCGGTTGGTCTTTGGATGAGCGAGATCCAAAGTTCATAGAAGCTCTGATGCCCTTGTTGGGTTTTTTCTATCACTACTATTTCCGAGTTCAAACTAGTGGCTGGGATAATATTCCACCCCAAAAAAAAGTCCTATTTGTCGGTTCGCATAATGGGGGACTCGCGGCTCCCGATATGACAATGATGATGTACGACTGGTTCCGACGATTTGGTGTAGAGCAACCAGTTTATGGTTTGATGCATCCCAAGGTTTGGCAGGTTAGCCAACCACTAGCACAACTAGTCGCCAAAGCTGGAGCAATCATGGCTCATCCGAAAATGGCTTACACTGCGTTGCGCTCTGGGGCTAGTGTGCTAGTTTATCCAGGTGGAGCCGAAGATGTCTTTCGACCGCATTATTTAAGTAATAAAATCTACCTTGCGGGGCGGCAAGGATTTATCAAGTTAGCATTACGGGAAAATGTGCCGATTGTGCCTGTGATTTCCTGGGGCGCTCACGATACGTTGATTGTACTGGCTGACTACTACAAAATTGTGCAGCAACTACACGAATGGGGAATGCCTTGGCTGCTTGGAATTGATCCAGAAGTTTTTCCGATCTATCTTGGACTGCCTTGGGGATTAGCAATTGGCCCGTTGCCTAACATTCCATTACCTGTGCCCATGTACACACGGGTTTGTCCAGCAATTGTATTTGAACGTTACGGCCCTGAAGCAGCCAGCGATCGCCACTATGTCAATGAATGTTATGAATTAGTTGTTAGCCTGATGCAGCAAGAGTTAGATCACTTAGTAAAACTAGCTGCTAGGTCCTAAAGCTATTGAGTAAAATTGGCACATCCAATTTCTAAGCAGTTTGATCCCAGAGGAGTAAGGACAGCACAAAAATTACCTAGCCAACGGTGACAAGCGCAAAAATTATTGACTGCATTTTTCAACTAATTAAACTATACTACTAGCAATTATTTTAAAAATAATGTATAAAGCAATACTTTTATTATAAATCGAGATGTGTAGTATATTGGTTGAAAAGCTGACGCTCTTTAAAGGAAAAGTTTTTGTTTTCCTGGCTGTTAGTTGACAATTAATAGCAGTTTTAAATCCTTACACACGAGATATTTAAAACAGTATAACGATTTGAAAATTCTAAACTTTTCTCTAAGTTTCCAACAGACTATATACACAATATTTAAAACTATAATCTTTTCTATATTTGTAGTTTCTTCTTTGATTATTCTAGTAAAACCATATTGTAAAAAAATATTCTGAAACTAATCTAAGTGTAAATATAGGATGGGCTACTTTAATATTATTTATGTTTGCTGCTCCTTGGTATTGCTCTTGGTATTCCACTGTATTGCTGGCAGTCGTAGCTTTAAACATACATTCAAAAAGATTCGCAAATTACTAGCATCGTATTCTGCATTATGAGCGCTATTATTTAGTATGTATTAAAGGCTAAATAAATGATTTTTTCCCTGTTGGTATAGACTAACCAGCTAAATCACAACTCATATCATGCCTGCATAATTAGTGTGATTTACACAGTCATTGCTGAAATACAAGCGTCGCGGACGTTTTTATGCTGCTAACGATACAGCGCTATCATACTGTGTGTGGTGCTAACATCAATGGACCTGTGGCGGTAAATATCACGTAGAGTCCAGTTTTAGCCAATTTAACCAAAGATTTTTACGATTTTGTTTTTGTGCCAGGGTGAAATAAAAGTGAGGAATCAGTAGTTATGAGTTAGAAGTTTTGAATCTTTAACCCCTAACTCCTAACTGTTTTGCTACCCACCGCTAACTGGTGGAATCAGCACGACTTCATCTCCGTCTTGTAATAGGGTATCTGGTTCGACAAATATCAAATTAATCCCAAACCGGGTGATGTCACGCCATTGGGAGAGTTCGGGGTGTTCAGCTATGAGGCGATCGCATACTGTTTTGACTGGTATATTATTAGGAAATTCCAGCACCAGTTCCGAAACCCTAAAGGCTTCTTGATAAGCAGCGAACAATTTGACGGTAACGGTGATTGCAGATTTAGACATATAACATGCTTTGGCAGTACCAGCAAGTAGTTTAATACTTGACAAGCACCCTGAACTCTTGGGCTTAATTGTACATTACTAAGTACATAATTTCATAAGTTCATAACGAAAAAATGTTTCTTAATCCAACATTTCTGGGTCAATTCCTAAAGCGTTGAGTTGTTCAAGAGAGAGAGTACGCAATTTCTCTATAATTCTCTCCCATTTTTGTCGCTCAATGACAGCCCGTTCCTCCCCTGTTAGCAGTAAATTTCCTTGTGCATCCCACCAGCGCAACCAAGGTAAGGTAACTTTGCATTCTGATAAAATCCTTGCCGGATTCCTAGCTCTACCCCCATAGGAGCGATTGGGTAATGTCCTCGTTCATTGGGTTTCATCAGTTGATAAGTATTATCTACTAGGTTTACCGTCAAGGGTCGGTGGTACATTAGGTACATAAAACCAGTCTGGTGCTTCAGCCCCTTTCTCAGGAGGATTTGTCAATCGCCAGTAGATACCAGAATCTTGTCCAATACAATATTGACTATCAGGATGAAGTTGCTCTAAAACAGGTTTAATTGAATTTGTAATTAAAATGCTTTGCAGATGCTCCTGAAGATTTTTGCCTCCGGCACGCTTCGCGAACACGAATGTACCATCTGAGTCTGGTAACTGGGTGTGGTCAGGTAAAGTTAATGCCGATAGGGAAGTCATAGGCTTTAACCGGGAGTTTATATGACTTTTATTGTAAATTATGATTTTGTATACTACAGAAAGTTGTCACTTCTTTTATATTACAAATATAATACGTTATATAAAATTAATCTAGATAAAAAAATGGACTCGTCTGACATCATTACACAGCAAAGCTAGTTGAGAATATGCGAAAAATTATTTTTTAAAAGAAGTAAGTAACAATGTAGGGTACGTTAAATTTTAGCAACACACCCTACCTGTTACGATATCTTACAGCATTGGTTTACCTGCTGATTTTCATGAAACACTAGGATCATCAGCAGTTTTTATTTCTCGCAAAATTCGTTCGACTTGGTTAACTTTTTCACCTCTATTCTGTTCTTTGAAGATATTTAAAGCTTTTTCTAAAGAAGATAGCGCCTCGTCTTTTTTATTCGTTTGCCACAATGCCAGCGCAAAATTAGTCAGTCCCTCGCCATAATTAGGATTAATTTCTAGAGCTTTTTTATATTCACTAATGGCTTCTTCCCAGCGACTTTGGCTTGCATAAACCATACCCATCGCATTGTAAGCTAGAGCGTATTTTGGCTGGATGCGAATGGCTTCTTGATAAGAGCTAATTGCTTCTTCTGGTTTCTTTTGACGAAAAAGCACATTTCCTAGTTGAAAGTGTCCGAAAGCGTCTTCTGGGAATTGTTTAATGAATTTACGTAAATTGTCCTCTGCACCTGCTAAGTCTCCCTGATTAAATAAAGCATTGGCTTGTTGCAGCATCTGCGATCGCTGTGATGAACCTGTGTCTGAAAACTGTGCTAGTTTTTGTGGTTGTCTCTGTGGATACTGTTCAGACGAATCCAAAGAAACTTTAGTAGGAACCGCTAACACTAATGGTGATATCCCCATTACAGTGATAATACTCAGCGTCATGCCGCTAATAAATTGAACAACTGCTGATTTCAGTTTGCGCTTTACTTTCATCGCCCTGAATGCCTCAATAATGTTCTATTCTTATAATAATGTGAGGATGCATTAGTAAGTCTGCAATGCACTAAAAAGTTTGTCAATACGCTAACTGCACGGTGTAATTAAAATTTTAGGTACGGGCGATCGCGCCTATTCATTTTGTAAGAATAAATTTGTATATGCATACTTATGTATTACTTCTATGGTCATACCAACTATTTATACTTGAAATAATATCAGCTATTTCTTTGTCATCAAGCTTTTTCAATTCATCATCTTCCTTAAAGTGCAATTTAACTTGCTTTTCTCCATCTATTTTAGGTTCTAAAATCCATTTATAATAACCTTGATCGTTTTCTAAAATAAAGAAAAATAGACAAACGGAGAATGGTAAATCTTTAAATTTTTCTAGTCTACTCAACCTATTTTTGTCTAGCTTTAAAATATCATTATGCTTCTTTAAATTAGATGTAGAATCTGTTGCTTTTACTTCAATACCAAAAAGCCTTCCAGTATAAACTCCATCTGTGGTAATTGTGATTAAAAAGTCTAATCATTGATTTGGTATTGGCTGAGAAATAATCAAGTCATCACGACGAGTTAAGTAAACAACGGCAAGAGATTCTGCTCGTCTTCCAATAGACCAAGGTGCTGTGGTTTTCATTGTTTTATCTCCAGTCTTGATCGGCAAATTTGGAAACTAATTGATTAGTATGGTATCTACTCCAAAAATCATCAACTTCCTGAAAATAGGGCCAGCATGAGAGTGAAATTCCGTCATTAATACTGTAAAAATTGCTTCGCCTCTTTGCCCTAGTGCATCTTTCATTTATAGACCTATTTTAATTGAGCCTGTTTAGCTAAGGGCAGGCTGTTTTGCCTACCCTACAGTATTAAGAATTGCTTTGTGTTAGTTTGTCGTTAACAGACTCCTATTTTGGGAAATTTGCATTACTTACGCGCCTTCCCGCAATTTATCTAAGACGCTTCTATCTTCTAATGTGGAAGTGTCACCAGATACCTCTTGTCCGGCGGCTAGATTCCGCAATAAGCGCCGCATAATCTTACCCGATCGCGTTTTTGGCAAAGAGTCTGTAAAGCGAATTTCTCCCGGACGAGCGATCGCACCAATTTCTTTGACAACGTGCTGCTTAAGTTCTTTACTCAGTTCCTCACTTCCCTGATAAGTGCCTTCTAAAGTCACAAAAGCAACTACTTCTTCACCTTTGAGTTCATCAGGTTTACCAACTACCGCCGCTTCTGCAACGGCTGGGTGAGAAACTAAAGCAGATTCTACTTCCATTGTACCAAGTCGGTGTCCTGATACATTCAGTACGTCATCCACCCGACCCATTACCCAAAAGTAACCGTCTTCATCTTGCCTCGCGCCATCACCTGCAAAGTAAGTGTAGTTACCATCTTGGGGCGGAATGTGTTCCCAGTAGGTGCGGCGGAAGCGTTCTGGATCGCCGTAGACTGTCCGCATCATTCCTGGCCAAGGATGTCGCACTGCTAGATAACCGCCTTCGTTATTGGGTACGGTGTTTCCTTCTAAATCTACGATATCTGCAATAATTCCAGGGAAGGGAAGAGTTGCCGAACCCGGCTTAGTGGGGATTGCTCCTGGTAGCGGTGTAATCATGATACCGCCAGTTTCCGTTTGCCACCAAGTATCAACAATTGGACAGCGATCGCCACCAATTACTTTCTGATACCACATCCAAGCTTCTGGGTTAATCGGTTCGCCAACGGTTCCCAACAAACGCAATGAAGACAAGTTTCGCGCATTGGGATGTTGTTCGCCCATCTTAATAAATGCCCGAATTGCCGTAGGTGCAGTATAAAAAATATTAACGCCGTATTTTTCAATTACATCCCAGAAACAACCAGGATTAGAAGCACGAGGCGCACCTTCATACATCACGGTTGTTGCACCGTTAGAAAGGGGGCCGTAGACTATGTAACTATGTCCCGTAATCCAGCCCACATCGGCGGTACACCAGTATACATCTGTGTCTTGCAGGTCGAATATCCACTTGGTGGTGATATGGGTATACAAATTATAGCCAGCAGTTGTATGCACCACGCCCTTCGGTTTGCCCGTGCTGCCAGAAGTGTAGAGAATAAACAGCATATCCTCGCTGTCCATCGGTTCGGCGGGACAATCTGCTGATACTCCTTTTTGCAAATCATGCCACCAATGATCGCGTCCACCCAATTGCATATAAGTTTCTTGCCCAGTGCGCTTGACAACTACGATATTTTCGACACTGGGAACAGCACCATCGGCTAAGGCTTTATCTACCTGTTCCTTGAGAGGAACGATCGCACCTTTGCGCCAACCACCATCAGCCGTGATTACCAGTTTAGCTGTGGTATCAATTAAGCGATCGCGCAAAGCTTCGGCACTAAAACCACCAAACACTACACTGTGGGGTGCGCCAATTCGGGCACAGGCTAACATAGCGATCGCAGCTTCAGGAATCATTGGCATATATATACCAACGCGATCGCCTTTTTTTACGCCCAGTTGCTTTAACACATTAGCAAACTGGCAAACTTCCCGGTGCAATTGGGCATAAGTTAGGGTACGCGAATCACCTGGTTCTCCTTCCCAAATCAATGCTGCTTTATTTTTGCGCCAGGTAGTGAGATGTCTGTCAAGGCAGTTGTAAGAAATATTCATCTTACCGCCAACGAACCACTGAGCAAAAGGTGGTTGCCAATCTAGCACGGTGTCCCATTTTTGGAACCATTCTAATTCTGTTTCAGCCAAATCTGCCCAAAATTGCTGCGGATCAGCTTTGGCTTTGTCATAGAGGCGCTGATAGTCTTCCAGGCTTTTGATATGGGCATTCTGCGAGAATTCCGAGCCAGGATGGAAGAGGCGATTCTCTTGTAGGATTGATTCTATAGTTGGTTGAGACATGGTTAGTTATGAATGCGATCGCTATTATTACTAAAAACTATTCTTAGCTCAGTTGTGCTAGACAGTGTTTAGATTTTCGTTAAGCTAGGTAGAAATTGCCGAGTTATTCAGTTTACATCCATTTTTATCTACTAAAAACAAGCGCTCAAGAAATGTAAAGACGTTACATTGCAGCCTATCTATTGCGAATGTTGCAAAATATAAGTAGTCTGGACAAACAACGCCTGAAATTATGACGCTCACTGTTGAAGCTAGCAGCTTATCTCTCAACGATGTTCATCGCTTTCTCAAACTAGAAGAACTTTCAGATGGTTCATTCACAGACTTCTTAAATTTAGAACCATTGACAGACTTTGAATAGGAAGATTTATTGCGAATTAGAAACGACTTCCGTCGTTATTTCAGGCTTGGTAAAATTTCTGAAGGTTTGGTTAAATTTATAACGTTCACACCATTAATGCGGCTATCTGGATTTTACGATGTGCTGATTAGGTTGACAAGCTCTATTCTGTCAGAGCATCAAGTTTAGCCAGTATTCTTAAGCCTTCTTCTGGGTTGCCAGTTGCAGCCATTGCTTTAAATCTTGTATGGGCATCAAATTCTGCTAGAGCTATGGTAGAAAGTTCTTCAATCAATTTATTGACACTGATGCCTTTGGCTTGAGCAAGTTCTTTCAATCTATTATGCTTATCGTCTGGTAAACGAATCGTTAAAGTTGCCATTTTTGTTTAACTCCTAATAATTTCTTCAGGTTTTAATATTGATAAGTTAGGAAATAACAATTCAGCATTTTGGAAATCTTTGACATTGTAAGTGGCAATGATTTGAGCATTTCCGGCAACTGCTAATTCAATTAAGTGATTATCAGCTTCGTCTTTTAAATTAGGTCGCCATAAATAATAAATATAAAACCATTGACTTACGCTCATAAATGATGCAAGTAAAGCAGAAATTTCTTCAGTAGTTAAAAGGCATTTGGCGATAATTTCTGAACGATGAATGACTGACTCATACTCCAAAAACAAAGCATTTCCCATCAAAGGCTGATACTCTCCTTTTAAACAGCGTCGAATTAGTTCTCTACTAGAACCTTTAGAGCTAATCAGCGCACTAATAAGAACGCTGGTATCAACTACAATTTTAATTGCCATGTAAACATGGTAGCATATACGCTATCAAAAACGTTTTAGCCAAAAGACTTAAAAGCGATCGCAATTTTGATGATGGGGTGAATGTGGGCGATGTCTACAACGGGCTACGTCTACGCTCTGATTGGTTGCGGATACGAATTATTCATAGTGAATGGTGTAGCATAAAAGGATAACTTAACTTAATAGACTTCTTGGAATTTTAAGATGACTTATGGAGTTAAAGCAGAATATTAGAGCAGTAATTCATCGAGGTGAACAGCAGGGATACGTAGCAGAATGTCTAGAAGTTTCTGTAGTAACTCAGGGAGAGACTCTGGATGAAGTTGTTCATAACCTTCGTGAAGCAGTCGCTTTGCATTTAGAAGACGAAGAGCCAACTCAATTTGGCTTAGTAGATAAACCTTCTCTAATGGTAACTTTTGAACCTGTGTCAAATTAGCGATGTCTACAATCGGCTATGCCTACGCACTTCTGGCGACTAACTGCGTCAAATAAGCCTAATGCACCGACTCATAAGATGGTGCGTTAGGCTAAAGCCGTAACACACGCTATGCTTTTACTTTGCCATTGCTATTCACACCAACAATCATTGACGGTGGCTCATTACTAACAATTGGCGATTCACCTCGCAATCCCTTGCGGCGTTGGTTTTTAGGAACTCCTCCCGCCATACCATACTCTACACTGCTTTTGCCATATTTAGCCCCAATACCCATGAGTATGTGTTCTGTCATGTCTGCTAACTGCTGCTCTGTTTCCAACATTTCACGGTATATCTTATCTAGGTTAGAAAGCGCAGTGTTGTAAGTATTTTCTTTATTTCGCATTGTCTCAATTAGGCTTGAGTAGGCAAATAAAGTGAGTCCATTACTCACATCTAAGTTTGGATCAATTGAAGTGATACTGGCTGCACGACGTGCTGCTTTTTCTAGCACTTGGGAAGTTCTTTTTAGTCTAGCCATAAAATGTACCTTTTAATGCGGTTATTTGGTTATCAGTTTTCAAATTCACTGATTTAAGCTTCTTTACTTTAAAAAACTTCCGTATCGATCAGCCTGAGGAAATTCCTGCAAATCTCTATTAGATTTTATTACACTGTAAATCGCTAATAAATCAGTAAATTACGCAAAAAAGAACTCAAACCCCAGTTTGAGAACTCAATAGTAGCTTTTGCGTACTAAATATACTTAAATGAGAACTCAAACCCCAGTTTAAGAACTCAATATTAGCTTTTGCCTACTAAATATACTCAAATGAGAACTCAAACCCCAGTTTGAGAACTCAATATTAGCTTTTGCGTACTAAATATACTCAAATGAGAACTCAAACCCCAGTTTGAGAACGCAAATTGCGTTATGAGAAGTTTTGAATTTATTACCCTTGCGGGTATGAAAAAATTGAGCGCAGTTGGCAGTGCGATCGCACTTGTGATGATGCAGTGGATGTGGGCGATGTCTACAATGGGCTATTCGGCGATCACATTTTTGATGATGGCGTTAATGTGGCGACGATACCAGTCGAATATCAATCAAACTGAGAAATAACAACCTCTTGATCGGGAAAACGCGCTATGATTGTCAGACTTCCGCCAAGAGATTTAATGTATCGAGAGAGCGTAGATATTTGAATATCTTCCTGATGCTCAATTTTTGAAAGCGCCGATTGTACCACTCCCATATTTTTCGCAATATCGCTTTGAGTATGTCCAAGAGACTCTCGAAGTTCAGAAAGTGTCAATTTGAGCAATGCAAGGTTTGCTTGCATCTTACTTTCTACTTGTTGTTCAGGAGTCATTTTTTTGCGAAGTTCATTAAATGGCTTGGTCTTCATAGGAACCCTTCTGTTTTTAATTCCTCTAAATGTTCCTCATACAACGTATCTGCTTTTGTCACATTCTCCTCGTACCAGCGATCGTCTCCTCCCTTGTTTCCTCCAATAAGAAGAATGGCCACTCTCCTTGGATCAAAGGCATAGAGTATTCGGTACGGTTCTCCTCTGTGCTGCACCCTCAACTCTCTCATGTGGGAATGACGTGACGCGTTTATTTTTGAACTGTAGGGAAAAGGAAGTTCTGGCCCCCGCGCCTCAAGTAGTCGCACTACTGCATCGATCGCAACTTGGGTGTTGTCGTCTAACTCAACCCACTACATTTCAAACTCGTTTGTAAATTCTACCTCCCAGGCCATTATTACTTACACATAATTTAACGGAAATATCACCTTTAACTCATATTAGGACCATATCTGTGCAGAGGCAAGCAAAGAAAGAATATTCTTAAACTTGGCGATGTCTACGACGGGCTACACCTACGCACTTTGAGCAACTGTGTCCAATGAGCGATCGCAGTTTTGATGATGGGGTTGATGTTGGTGATGTCTACGACGGGTGGTTCCTGAGCGCAGCCGAAGGGCTACGCCTACGCACTTCTGATAATGGGGTTGATGTGAGCGATCGCTCTAATCCAAATTGTAGTTATTTGAGCAAGTAGAGGTTTGTTGAGGCAAAGAGAATAAAATAAAAACAACACACTAAACTTAATTTTATGGATTTGCAATCCCGAATTGTTATAGATTCTAACGTCCTTGTCGGCAAACCAATTATTAAAGGTACTCGTCTTTCTGTTGAGTTTATCATTGACCTTCTAGCTCAAGGCTGGACAAATGACGAAATTCTCCGCAACTACCCTGGTATTACCCTCGAAGATATTCAAGCTTGTTTAGGCTATGCTAGTGCCAGCCTTAAAGCTGAAAAAGTTTACGCTTTTCCTGGGTAATTATGCGCTTTCTAGCCAACGAAAATTTCCCAGGAGATGCCATAGAAGCACTTCGCTGCGGAGGTCACGATGTTACATGGATTCGCACTGATGCTCCTGGGATTGCTGATGCCGAAGTTTTAAACCGCGCTCAACTTGACGAGCGCATTCTCCTCACCTTTGATAAAGACTTTGGTGAACTCGCCTTCCGTTCACATTTGCCTGCAACTTGTGGGATTATCTTATTTCGGATTAAAGCACCTTCCGGTATAGTTGTTGCTCAAAAAGTGGCGACTGCCATAGCATCTCGCCCTGACTGGGCAGGACATTTCAGTGTGGTTGAAGACGAGCGTATCCGAATGCGAGTCCTCTGAAAAGATTGTTAATAATATTTTTAAATATAATAAAAAACACAAGGGGTAGTAGGCGATCCTCATCAGCTATGACTATGCCAAAGAAATAGGTTTAAAACTGAGTACAATCTGCAAACGCTATATCTTCAATAATACAATCTACACAATACCTTCCACAGCCACCAAAGCCAAGAGTACCGATCGCTGCGCTGCTATTAACCTAGTTACACCTGCAATATTCATACTTTTATAAAGGCGATCGCACTTGTGCTTATGGGGTTAATGTAGGCGATCGCATTTCTGATGACGGGGTGATGTAGGCGAGTGCATCTGCTACTTTACTACGAGCGATCGCTCTCGTTTGTTTCTGAAACGCTTAAGTTGAAAATAACTTGCTAAAGTTGCCTTGTGTCAGTAAGGGAAAGTAAACGAACTGGGATATGTAAAAGCTACATCGCACTTTCCCAACAAATTTTTATGCGAGTAGTATCCCTTGTTTGACATACTCCAAAACAGGGGCAATTTTACCATTGAAAAGCTCTTGGGTTCCGGCTGCTACCATCTTGAGCGCTAAGGGATTACCAGCATAATGCTCAATAAGTTCTTGCCATTCTCGTTCTGTACCCGTGAATTGCCCTTTTTGCTGGAATAACTGTTGTCCCTCGGTAGAATTTAATCCCTTTAATGGGAGCGATCGCACTTCTGTTCTGTCTCCTTCTAACGGTATAATTTCTCTGGGTTTTTCTCTAGAAGTGAACAGAACGCAACTAATATGAGGTACTTCGCCAAGGCGCTTCAGTAATTGACCATATCCCTCGTAACCAGGACGACATTGCCCTGCTTGGCCACCAGAGAGAATTGTCTCAACATTGTCTAAAATCAGCAGACATCGGTTTGATTGCAAACATTCCATTAACTTTGATAGTTTGCCATCAAAGCTTTCGGGTACTACCATCTCCTTTCGCAACGCCCACAGCAAAAATTGCAGTATATTGGTTAATTGCTCCTCTACTGGTGGTGCATTTAGTAGGCTTCGCCACACCATTACCTCAAATTCGCTTTGAATTTGCTGCCCCAACTTCACCGCTAAAGTGCTTTTGCCAATACCACCAATTCCCAGCAGTCCAACTAAACGACATCGTTCTTCTAATATCCACTGTCGTAGCTGCAATAATTCTTCACTGCGACCAAAAAACACAGATACATCCGGGGCTTCTTGCCAGTCATACTGTGGATTTGTGCGTCGGATTTCTAAATCGCCAGATGGGGGGCTAGGTCGGGTATAATCTTCTTTACACAACTCTAAATTAAAGGCCGCGAAGGCAAACTGCAAGGAACTTTTATCTACAGGTTCCAAGCGTGCCAAAATTCTAGATATAGTGTGTAGAGCTAAATGAGTGCGATCGCTCAGTTCTTCTAAAGAAAAGCTATCTCCAGCATTCTCGTCAAATTCGACTTGAGTTTTGGCATCTCGAAATTTCTCCCAGCCTTGAAGGGTAAGGATTACACCCCGTCTGCGTTTGCTTGGTTGTTTCATCAACGTCACCTAAAACCGAGTAGATGCATCTCTATCGAGAAAATTATCACAGTCCAATAGAAGAAGATAGTTGTTCCACAACTATTCAAGCTTGACAATTTAAATAAAATATAAAAGTTGGCTAGTTTGGCAAGAAGACGGCAAATATCTAAACCTGATTGTGGAAATTTTGTCAAGTTCAACGGCAGCAGTCGATAAAGGTTTAAAAAAACAAGTTTATCAAGATACCTTCCGTACACCAGATTATTTCTGCTTTCATCCTGTAACAATGGAATTTCAAGGGTTTCATTTAGTTGATGGTAAGTATCAAGAAATTCAACCTACCACTTATGGACATTTGTGGAGCCAGCAGTTAAAACTTTATTTGGGGGTTTATGAAGGTAAATTAAGATTCTTCACTGCTGGAAATGAATTGATACTATCATCAGAACAAATAGCTGAACAAGAAAGTTTACGCGCCCAACAGGCAGAGCAAGAAATTACTCGACTGCGCGAGGCTTTACGTAAACAGGGCATCGACTTAGAGAACATTTAATTACATTAGGAAATTAATTAAGTCCATTTTCAAGTTAAGATTTAGTTATTGGTGTGTAAAAAAAGCATTATCTTCTGAAAGTAGGGCATCGTTTGCAAGCAAAAGACATTAAGGATAAGCTAAAGTCCCTTATCGAGCAAGCCTCCTCGATAGATCCCAATTTAGCGAGAAGATTAGATGAAATCAATCGTTGGGTAAAAAATATTAAGCCAGGTTCTCTGACTGCAAAACCTTTTGTCCTTGCATTTCTCCTAGAGGTGATTACGGATTCTACAATTTGGCTGATCGTCAAATCCCTACCTTCAGAAGAACAAAAAGCAAAATTTGAACAAATGACACCGATTGAAAGATATTGGTATGGTTATCTCTTTCCTAGATGGATTAATGCAAGTGACTCCAAATTTTATATTTGGAAACAAAAATTGATGGCAGGTGAATTTAATCAGGTAGATGATGATATCATTAAGTCAATAGCTCAAGATGTTGTTAATCGAGAAGGTAGTTTTTGGCAGCGTTATATCGCCGACCTATCGATGGCAACAGACCTAATTGTTAGTAGTCGTAACAATCAACCACTTTGTATTCAAGTTACCAGTGTTTCTGAAGAACTTAATCACCAAAAGTACCAAGCTTGGCAAAATACACTACGCTCATGGGAAATAGAGAGAGGATTGTTCTTGAGTTACAATCCCAAAGATACTAATTTTGTCAACCAGTTAGTTAACGTGGCCCTGTATAACAGTGATTACCTTTCTGGTGGCAAATATTTAAAATTTTCGTGAATTTTCAGGAATTTCATATTCCAGATTTGTTTCTAGCCTACATACTTACGTGCTAATTACAGCTTTATATGGCTAATAAGAGAGAAACTCACTGCAACAATCAAGTAGATACATTTGCTGAAGCTTTAGCAACAGCGCGACAAATGCAGCAGAACTGGCTAACTTATGGGGTTGATTTTGTCAATATTTACGTTGAAGATGTGGAGGGAGACTGGCTAGAAACCTGGGGACATGGCGAAATATTAGGTAATTCTCAATTAGATGCCATTAAGGAATTTTTGGTAAGTAATGATAGTGTAGCTGTCAAGGTAAGAGAGGATTTAAAAGAGCGATCGCTGTTTGATTTTGCAGTAAAGTTAGAAGAATCTTGGAAAATTCCTGAAACCAATGACAGGTTATCTGCTGTCAGAAATCTGTTAGCTGGTGAAGAAAATAGTATTAATACAGATGATCTTAGGTTATTGGATTTAGCAAGTACTCTGCTGGTAAAATTGGCAGAGATTTTGTGAAATTTGCAATTACTTATTTTCCAAAACGCTCCATTGCTGTTTGTACTTTCTCTACTTGTCTGGGTGCTTGCATTTCGTTAAAAAGTGCGATCGCTTGTATAAAATTTTCTCTGCTCTTGTCAAGAGCACCCATTTCTTGATGAGTCAATGCAAATTGATAGTAAGCCTCTGCTAAATTAGATTTAGCACCTATTTTATACAGAATTTCTATCGCTTCAGCATGATAAAAAAGCGCCTTAGTAAATTCTCCTTCTTCTCTATATAACCCAGCTAAACAACTTATAGCTTTAGCCTTAAGCTGAGTAAAGTTATTTTCTTCGGAAGTAGATATAGCTTTTTGGCAAAAATCAAAAGATTTTTTAATATCACCTAAGTTTTTGTAAGTTAAACATAGAGTTATTAAGCTATGCACAACTCCCCAAAAAGTCACTCTAGTGGATGAAGATATGGCAGAGAAGCCATCTTCAGCAATATAAACAGCATCTTCTCTAAAGTTAGAAAATGATTTAACAAAAGCTAGGCAACACTGAGCATATGCCATGTAATCGTCAAGATTGCTATCTTGTTCAGCCAAGTTACAAACCGACTTAAAACAATCTTCGGCTGCTTCCATCTCTAATAAATCAAGCTTGCAAAGTCCTGTATTGAAAACTACAGAAATTTTTATTACCTTGACATCTAGATTGTCTAATATTTCTTCTGACTTTTTATAGCAAGCTATAGCTTCTCGAATGCAACCGATAATTCGATATGTATAACCTAGTATATTGTAAAGTTTAATTAGTCTTTCTGGTGATTCTATATAGTCTATTATCCGGCTAATTACAGAAAAATTTTTCTGGAGCAGTCCCAATTGGTAAAACGAGGAACCTAAAGGTAAACCTGTACCCCACTTTTTACCTCTTCCTTGCACAATTACATCACAAGCTTGCTCAAAATCACTAATTTCTACATAGTGATAATAAGCTTCTAAAGCGGTTAATGCATCTGTAATATTCTTGATGACTGTAACTCGTTGCGTCCAACCTTCTGCGGCTTTTCGGTTTACTAATTCCCATTCTTGACTGACTAATCTTAATCTACTAATCGCTTCATCCTGAATTACCGGATGCAGCCAGTATTGTCCTTTTTTCGCTTCTATTAAAGACAAATCTTGCAAAGCTTTAATTACACGCCTGCGTTGTTGTTCTGGAACATCCCAAAGCAAACATAAAACTCCCTCAATAGGTACTGAAGGAATATCTTGATAGCGATAGCATCCTAAACGACACAGAAGGCGATAGGCTTCTAAGTCATTTTTTTCAAGACGTGTAAATTGACTGGCGACTAAATCTTTTAACTCTCTTTCTATTAATAAATATGTACAGTTTTCCTGCCAATAGGCGTGTATGTCACCAGAAAAATCTGTCAATATCGCTCCTCGGAGAATTTGCATTGCTTTGGCGTTACCTCCATAAGCTCTGCACATTTCGCTGAGAATAGTACAATCACAATTGATATGGCATCTGCGGAAAAACTCTCGCCATGCTTCATCATCTAAACCTTCGAGTGGGTAGAGATTTATCTCTACGCTAGACTCTCGCAAACGCTCACGACTTGTTACTAAAGTAACTGAATGCACATCAGGATCTGCTAATACTCTCAATAGCTCAACATAAGGGCGAAGATATTCTAGAAACTTGCCATTTTGATCGAGAGCAGTTTCTAGATTATCGATAAACACCCCAATTTTAGTAGTTGGTTCTCGGAGTTTGCGCCGGAGTCGTTCTAAGCTGATACCAAAGTCACATCCCGGTTCTTCGTTAAAGTATCGCCGCAGCCATTCTTCAACTACACTCTCCACAGGGGTGATGTTTTGGATTTCTGTGGCCATCCATAGTTCCAAAACAAAATCAAATCTTTGACTTTTAAAATATTTGCGTGCTAAGGTTGTTTTGCCAACACCACCTTCACCCTGGATGAGGATAACTTTTGCTCCTCCACTAACAAGGGTATGGAGTTCGGATATTTGGCGATCGCGCCCCACAAAGTTAGAATCTAAATCTTGAGGTTTAGCGTCATTCCCCACTAAATTTGGAATATCTGGGATTTTTTGTGATTGTTGAGTTGTTCTAAACCTCTGAACCACTCCTTGGAAGGTTGATTTTGAGACTTTTTCTCCTAGCACTTTTGACAGCAAATGCCAAAGTTCTGCACCAACTGCTTTTAAATGGGCTTCTGTATAACCACGGCTGTTGGCAATATCCTGGTAAGTCCGCTTTTCATCCTCCCACAAATGACGCAAGATAATCCTTTGAGTTTTATCTAGGTGTTCTCCCGTCTTAAGAAAAACCAAGTTATCTACAAACTCTAAGGCTTCTTCTACACCCATTTGCTAGCTTGATGTATCATTTGCAATTTATTATAACTATATTTTTACTACTTCTTCCTACTTTGCATATTACAAAAATACTTTTTCCTACTCGGTAGTATATTTACTTTATCCTACTGCAAACCATTTTGGACTGTATTATTCTTGTAATTAATACAGGCGAAGTTAAGTTAAGCGCCAATAAAAGGTGGTTGAGGAGAGATTTTACCAGCGTTACTACTGCAAGCTTAGTAAATCACAGATATTACTTGTTACTGTCCCATATCAATGACCAAAGAGGCAAGGGGGAGGATTTAGGATTCCCCCTGCAAAAAGGAGAGGGTTTCAGAACAACTAAATTTAGTTATCGGGTTCTCTTCCCTGTTCCCTACCCCTTTTCCTCTTTTCTTGACTCATGAAAGTGGTGTCTACTAATACAGGCAGTAGGTATTAACTAACTAGATTCTGTAGAGCATATTTACAGCTAAGTATGTAAGCCTTTACCCTACAGGAGGTTCAATGATGTTAGACAAAGCTTGTCATCATGATTGCAATCAAAATCAGTGCCCCTTTGCCCAAGATACACGTAATCCCAATAGATATGTTTGCCTCAAATGTGGTATTGAGCGAGAAATAAATAAGTATTCCCCTGGTTTCGGCTCATTTTTGCTGCTGTTGTTAAGCTTGTTTATTTCGTTTCAACTATTGGTTATCTACGAAAGACGAAACCATCTACAAAGGCAACAACAGTCTTTGAATAACTCACCCAATCAGGCAAACATTCACGACGTGTAAGACTAATCTTCAGGCTGGGCGAGATTTCCCATAATCTCCTTTTTTAAAAGGTAAATGGGAAATCGAAAAGAATATCCACTGCTAAAAGCTAGTTATTTTCGTGAGTAAAATTATGGAAACAAATCAAGATACGCTTTTATTTCGCTTTGCTTCTAAATCTTTGAAATATTTCTTACTGCTACTGTTTGGCATTGCGATCGCCTACGTTCTATCCAGTGGTTTAGGCATTTTACACATTATACCCATACTGGTGTACCTTTTACAACAGCTTTTGCTTCCACTGGGAATCATCTTGTTGTGTTTAATTACAACAGTAGTCATTATTGAATCCCTGCGTTAACAATCTTGGGAGTAAGGAGTTATTCAATTTTGGATTTTAGGTTTTAGATTAACCCCCTATCTTCATGTAATCGCTCTGGGAAAGGAATTTGTAATTTGAGATTTTTCCTTCAATCCAAAATTTAAGTTGCGTTGGAAGCACACCAAAGCTGCGACTCAAAATCTAAAATTAAATGGTTTCTAACTTATTTACTTACCGTAGTAAACCCTGGCATTCCGGTATCCTATATTTCGCAGATATTTATTCCATTCCTGGGCTGGGAATCGATCAGAGAACGGCCCTATGGCTACGTGTGGCCCTCGTGGTTGCGTCCTTTCTAGGACTGCGCCAGATCGTCCTAAATCTTGACTAAATTGACCCAGATTCTGCCTAACTTGTGATGCGATCGCAGATAATTGTTCTAGAGTGGTCGGAATGATGACATAATACCTCGAAACAGGCCTAGTAGCACTTATATTATTGCGATCGCCTACAAAGCCTCTATTACCTACATCTATCTCTTGTCCGTTCGCAAAACTGATAATCCGGGCGCTATATATTCCTCGTGACTGTAACTCATTTACCCGTTGTTGGGCGTTAGATACCCTGTTAAAAACGCCTGACTGAATTACACTCCGTCCCTGATACTGGCGAATGTAAGCAGTAGGTTCAATTTGACGGATTGCTTGTAGCGTCTCGAAATCACTACCATCTACGTAAACTAAGTAGCGCTCAAAGTTTTGGTTATATTGACTAAACTGTGAAGGTTGAGAAGGCTGAAAATTCGGCTCAAATTGATTGTTTTGTAATGGTTGAGAGGGCTGAAAATTCTGCTCAAATTGACTTTCGTCAGCTGGTTGTAACTGCGGTGATGGCTGTTGACCAAAGCGAATTATTGGCAGTGGCGGTAAAGTTTCACCTGCTTGTTGAGCCAATAGCACCTTGCTATTGTAAATTTGTGCTTGTGCTGGAGTAGAGTTGGGAATCAGCACGAACCATCCTCCCACCAATAAAGAGAGAAGTCTGATAGTAGGCTTCCAACCCTCAGAACTTCGGCGCAGCATCTCAATTGGGATAAATTGACTTGGTATTCCTCTCGACATAGTAGTTAGAAAGTAGTCAAAGTATTTTTAGGCAATTTCCATCAAGAACTAATTAGTTCACCGTTGTAGCAACTACAATATAGCGTTAACGTGAAGTTAGCTCATCTACATGACAAAAAATACATCTGCAACTATTCTTATATAAATGCATTCCCATGCAGAGCATGGGAACGAGGAAAATATTAACCAGTAAGCTTTCAAACACAAAGTCTGCCAATTTTGTACCATACACATAAGCTGTATCTGCATTCCATTGGAAATGGACACCAAGATAAGCACGACTGCGCCCATTCTTTAAAGCTGCGGAGGAAAAGCTATTAAATTTTTGGAATATTGGAATATCCGACACGAAAGGACGCGCAACCTTTCCCAGAGAATGCCTACCCAGTTATTCTCAGTAATGACGGAGTTAAGAGCAATTTATATTTGCTTACTCAAAAACCGAAATGCTTTAGTAGTAAGGCTTTGAAGAGTATGTGCTACAATTGAACAACCACGCAGCTATCGTGTCGTACTTTGTATGAAAAAAGTCGTCGTTGGTCTTTCTGGTGGCGTTGACAGTTCCACCGCCGCAGCTATCCTGCACCATCAGGGCTATGAAGTGATTGGTTTGACTCTTTGGCTAATGAAAGGCAAAGGTCAATGTTGTTCTGAAGGTATGATCGACGCGGCTGATCTGTGTGAACAATTGGGCGTTCCCCATGAGGTTGTGGATATTCGAGATGTCTTTCAAACGCATATTGTCGATTACCTGGTGACTGGTTACAGTGCTGGGATCACGCCTTTGCCTTGCTCTCAGTGTAATAAAACGGTGAAGTTTGGGCCAATGGTGCAGTATGCCCATGAACAATTGGGGTGCGATCGCATCGCCACCGGTCATTATGCCCGAATTAGCTATGACGAAGCAACTGGACGTTACCAATTATTAAGGGCTGTTGACCGCAACAAAGACCAATCATACTTCCTCTATGATTTGTCTCAAGATTTACTTGCAGCAACTATATTTCCTCTGGGCGAACTAGAAAAAACTGACACGCGCCGCATTGCTACTGAATACGGACTGAAAACTGCTGACAAGCCAGAAAGTCAAGACTTATGCTTAGTCGAAAGTAACGGTTCCATGCGGGCATTTTTGGATAAATATTTAGCTCCCAAAACAGGCGATATTGTAGATGTATCAGGCAAAGTTTTGGGACAACATGATGGTGTCCATCACTACACGATTGGCCAGCGCAAAGGCTTAGGGATTGCTGCTGCTGAACCTCTGTATGTGATTGAATTAGATGCGGAAAATAATAAAGTAGTAGTAGGCGATCGCACTAAGGTAACTCAGCCAGAATGCACTGTAAATCGGGTAAATTGGGTTTCCATTGCTGAACCATCTACCCCAATTCATGCCGAAGTGCAAATTCGCTATCGTTCAACGCCTACACCAGTGACAGTGATTCCGTTGGAAAATTCCCGTGTGCGTTTGGTGTTTGATGAACCCCAATTCAGCATCACCCCCGGACAAGCGGCGGTGTGGTACGACGGGGAAAAAGTGTTAGGTGGCGGAATAATTGAGCAGTTTAGTTGAATCTCACCACCATTTTGGTAAAAACCAAAACTGCCTCTCCTTTTAACTTCAGATATGCAAAAGCTGCCCTGAGTTTTGGAGGGGTATTTTTATGTTTAAATTGGATAATAATTCCAGAAGAAAAGCCAATCACTTAGTTCAGTTGTATATTGTAAAAGGAATGAACCTTGAGTAAATAAATCCTCAGCTTTTTACTATCGTAAATCCATAGTTCTGGAACTGCGATCGCTTATCCTAGAAGTGATACCTTAAAATACTCGTAATTATTATTCCAAGTCATTCTCTCCTAAATCTTCATCCAAGATTGCTCCGATCTCTCGTCCGCCATAAATGACTCTAAGAATCTCTACACCTGAATCCGAAGGAAGATAAAAAATAAGATACTTTTTAAATCCTTTTATTGCTTGCTGTCGAATACCAGCTAATTTGGGATGAGAGAATTGACAAGATTTTCCCATTCCTGGCATTTTACCCAGTTGTTTGAAAGTTGTTTCTGCTGCTGTAAGAAACCTATCTGAAGCTTCCAAATTATCTGTCGTTTGCTTACCTCGCTCATCAACCTTGGTTTGATCCTTTATGCTTGGCGATTCTTTCGCGCACGGCTTGACGAATGTCTTCCCAATCGTCAGGAGTCATCTCAGTTGCATTCCCAGAATTTAGACCTTCTAAAAGCATCGCTTCCAAACGTTCAGCCGCTTGACGCTTTTGGTCTTGGCGCACTAACTCACGAAAATATTCACTGACACTGCTGTAACCACCAGTTGCCACTTTCTCTTCTATATAAGTCCGCATCGCATCAGGAAGAGATATATTTATACTTTTCACTGGCACAACTTTCCTAATTTTTTCTTCATAATATTATTTTATGGCAATTTATGCCATTTATTGCCATACTAGGCTCAATAAGCAAAAGCTATAGCTGCGAAGGGTTGGAGCTACGTACTCTCTATCAAAAACTACTTTTATCTATCTAATGCCCCTTCAAACTCTTTTAAAGCTTGTACAGTTCCTACTTGCCAAGCTCGTTCAACTGTAGCGGCAATAATTTGAGTTAGAGGGATATTTGGAAAGTTAGAACTGTGTTCAGATTCGATGTAATGTCCATCCTTGAGTAAATAAATCCTCAGCTTTTTACTATCGTAAATCCATAGTTCTGGAACAGCGATCGCTTCGTAAGCATCAAGAGTTGTTTTTGATGTCACATCTGTTTCAATTGCCAAATCGGGAGGCGGATCGTTTGGTTCCAGCTTGCGACGACCAATCATTCTTTGGTAATTCTGAATGTAGAAGCAAGCATCTGGTTCTACCCCTGCTATATTTTCCCGCTTGAAGGTGGTTGAGCCAAAAGGTTCATAACTTTTTCCTGCGATCTTCAGCAAGCTTTTTACAATATCCGAAATTAAGTCCTTTGATTTTTCGTGTTCGGGTAGAGGAACCATAATTTCTAACGTAGACTTGCTGTAAGCAACTCGTAGCGATCGCTTTTCCCCCAGTTCTTGCAAAATAGACTCAAATTCCTCCCAACTGATATCCTGGATATTCACTGTACTACCAGGTGTTAGCCGCATTTGACTAACAGGTTTAACAATGGGGGATACAGCAGTCATAAGCATTTTCCTTATAAAGGAACTATTCTGATTGAGGCTAGATTAGCTTTAGCGTAACCTAATCAGATCGCTTACACGCTAGTTGCAAAAATTTTCCTCCATATCTAAACTCTTTTTTTTCTCTACGTACCAGCATTTGATAAGTTAGTACATAATCTGAAACAATAACATTAAAAGCAGAGAGGGGATTACATTGAGTCAAAATCCAGATGCCATAGCCCCCCACGGTGGACAATTGGTTAACCGTATCGCCACACCAGAACAAAGAGCAGAGTTTCTCTCAAAAGCTGACTTTTTGCCGCAGGTGCAACTTGACGATCGCGCCGTTTCTGATCTAGAAATGATTGCGATCGGTGCTTTTAGTCCACTCACGGGTTTTATGAACCAGGAAGACTACGATCGCACTGTTACAGAAATGCGACTAGCTAACGGTCTTGTGTGGTCAATACCGATTACACTATCGGTAAGCGAAGAAGTAGCTTCCCCCTTAAAAGAAGGCGGCTTCATCCGTCTGGATAACTCCAGAGGTGAATTTATTGGGGTTTTGCAACTCACGCAAAAATATCACTACGACAAAACCCGCGAAGCCATTAATGTCTACCGCACTGATGATGTCAAACATCCAGGCGTACAAGTACTCTATAACCAAGGTACTGTACATCTGGCGGGTGATATTTGGCTATTGCAGCGCGAACCTCATCCCCAGTTTCCCACTTATCAAATCGATCCAGCTGTCTCACGGCAACTATTCAAAGACAAGGGTTGGAAAACCATCGTTGGCTTTCAAACTCGCAACCCCATTCACCGCGCCCATGAATATATTCAAAAGTGCGCTTTAGAAACTGTTGATGGTCTATTTTTGCACCCATTAGTGGGAGCGACAAAAGAAGATGATATTGCCGCCGATGTGCGGATGCGCTGCTATGAAATTTTGCTAGAACACTATTACCCCTTAGATCGGGTAACTTTGGCAATTAATCCAGCAGCAATGCGCTATGCTGGGCCTCGTGAGGCAATATTCCACGCTTTAGTCCGCAAAAACTACGGCTGTACTCACTTTATCGTAGGACGGGATCACGCTGGCGTTGGTGACTATTACGGTACTTACGATGCTCAATACATCTTTGATGAATTTGCCCCAGGTGAATTAGGTATTGTGCCGATGAAATTTGAACACGCTTTCTACTGCACGCGCACTAAGCAGATGGCAACATCTAAAACCAGTCCCAGCAGGCCAGAGGAACGCATTCATTTATCGGGGACAAAAGTCCGAGAAATGCTGCGACGTGGTGAACTACCTCCACCAGAATTTTCTCGTCCTGAAGTAGCGGCAGAGTTGGCGCGGGCAATGCGGATAGAAGTATCTGTTTAGGGCATTGGGCATGGGGTATAGGGCATGGGGCATTAATTATGGTTTCTCACTCTGTTACCTCATCTTCCTTATCTCCAGATTTTGAACAACAAACAGTATCGACTGTAACTTTACAATACAGAGTTCAGCCCTGTAAGCTGCTAACTGATAGCTGAGGGCTGATAGCTAATTATGAAACGGCGCACGTTTTTACACAGAATTGGCTCAATACTCGCGGTATTGGGGATAACTGAAGCTGAGTGGTTGACTTTGGGAAATCGCTATTATCAAGCTTTGGCACAACCCAGCCCGCGGAAATTGGCATTGTTGATAGGTATTAACCAATACCCAAAAATCTCAGCCCTCAGTGGTTGTCTGACAGATGTAGAACTACAAAGAGAACTTTTGATTCACCGCTTTGGCTTTCAAAGGTCAGATATTTTAACTTTAACTGAGGAACAAGCTAGCAGGGGATTCATTGAAGCGGCTTTTTTGGATCACCTGGGTAAGCAAGCTAAACCTGGTGATGTGGTCGTGTTCCATTTTAGTGGTTATGGCAGCCGTGTCAAATTAGAAACATCGCCAGAGCAAATGCAAAACGCTCTGGTGACATTTAATGAGAGTCAAAATTCACAAATAGTTAACTATATATTAGAAGAAACTCTACTGCTATTATTGCGATCGCTCCCCACAAACCGAGTTACAGCAGTATTAGATACTAGCTATTATGCTCCTAGCGCAGTAATAGGATTAAAAATTCGCGCCCTTCAGGAGTCAGTAGCAAAGCTAGCAGCAGAGGAACTCGACTTTCTTAAACAACTTAAAACTCAGAAGTTATCCAGCACTCCAATTGTTTTAGCAGCTACCTCAGAGCCAAAGCAGCCTGCGAGAGAAAGGCTATTTTCTGGTTTTAGTGCTGGGTTATTTACCTATGCGTTGACGCAGTATTTGTGGGAGTTCACCCCAGCTACCACAATTCAAGTCGCCCTGTCTCATGTGGAAAATTCCCTATACAAATTGGGAAATAAACAGCAACCAGCATTATTAAGTAGTCAAAAAAATCCAGATACAACTCTACTTCCAGAAAGTATCATTGGTGCAGAAGGTGTGGTGAGTGATATTGAAGAAGACGGTAAAACAGTACATCTGTGGTTGGCAGGATTGCCTCCACAAGTGCTGCTATACTACGGAGTAAATTCTAGATTCACCCTACCAACAACAGAGCAATTAATATTGCGATCGCGCACTGGGTTAACAGCAAAAGCGCAAATTTCCAAAATTGAAGGTGCAAATCCCCTACAAATCGGGCAACTTGTCCAAGAAGCAGTCCGGGTTTTACCCCGAAATATTAATTTGACAATCGCTTTGGATACGGGATTGGAAAGAATTGAGCGGGTAGACGCTACAAGTGCCTTTGCTGGATTTTCCCATATATCTACCGTAATAGCAGGAGAAAAACCAGCTGATTATCTATTTGCCAAGCTACAAGAAATTCCCAGTAGTTATGGTCTATTTTCTCTTGGTGGCGAGCTAATTCCCAATACCACCGGGGAAGTAGGAGAAGCAGTAAAATTAATAGTACAAAGGTTAGCGCCAAAATTATCAATCCTGTATGCAGCCAAATTATGGCGGCTTACAGAAAATGAAGGTTCTTCCCGCTTGCCTCTCAAGGCAACCTTAGAAATAATTAGTGGCATCTCACCTCGCGTCGTCATCGAGCGCGAAACAGTACGAACTTTCAAGACTGAAAACTCGATTAAAAAATCACTCCCTACTCCGATTGTGCCTATCGGTAGTCGAATGCAATATCGAGTGGAAAACCAGAGCGATCGCCCAGTATATTTAATCTTGCTGGGATTAAACAATAATCATACAGCGATCGCCTTCTACCCTTGGGAAACCCCCACAGAAGCAAACACTGCGGACACCAAGCCCCTCCTTAAAGAAGTCGTTATTGCCCCAGGTGAAACCCTTACCCTACCCCAAACTAATGCTGCTTCCCAATGGGTGATTTCAGGGCCAGCTTCTGAGTGCGAACAACAACTGATTTTTAGTACTGCCCCCTTTAGCGAAACTCTGGCCGCCTTAAGTACTGCTAAGTATTCCACAGCCGAACAACGGTCGATTGATCCATTGTTAAATCCCTTGGACGTTGCACAAGCCTTGCTACAAGACTTGCATAACGCTAACGCCCTCAAAACTGAGATGAATGGCACAGCAGCCGACTCATATATCTTGGATGTAAATAATTGGGCAAGTCTTAGCTTTAGTTTTCAGGTATCTTGACACTCCTAGAGCTATTAAACTATCGCTGTTTTAGTTTTAAGTTGGGCAAATCTAGCTTGTCTTTCTACTATCAACTTTCTGGAAGTAGACACTACTCTTAAAACAACACTATTCAAGAATGTGGAAGAAATAAGTTCTTTCAAGGAAACACTTACAGGTTAGATTTTGCAGCCTGAAATCTCTCTGTCTTTTTACTGCTCTATAAGTCCGCCTCCCCTGACCAACCTTCGAGATCATCTCCAGTAAAAAATTCTTTCTCCAAGCATAAGCTAGAGTTTTATATAACTTTAGTTATACTCCTATTGATTACCTTGAATGTTCAACTTGAGTATTTAACTCATAAAGACCATAAACCATAAAATATCTCAATTTAATTCAGTCGCCAGCAGGAGGAGATTTAGCACAATATTTTTTATAATTGCGAACAAAGCTTATAAATCTGGAAACAGCGTATGCCTCTTCATAAACTTGAACATTTTGACCCAAACTATCGAGAAACTTTTGGCGGAGACGACCTTAAATCCCTGGATCTTTATACTGAGGGAGGAGACAGAGTTGGCTCAGTGGCCGATGTTTTAGTTGATGACGACGGCCATTTTCGCTATTTAATTATTGATACAAGCGTAGATTTTCTAGGAAAAAAAATATTACTACCAATTGGGCTTTCCCGGATCGATTATGCTGCAAGACGTGTCTATGTTGAGGGATTAACTAAGCAGCAAGTAGAAGGTTTAGTTGAGTACAAAGAAGACGCGTTCATTGATAATGATTATGAAGAAAGTGTACGTAGTCGATTTCGTTCTCCAAGCAGCGATGTGACTTATGATCGCAATACATACAATTACCAAACAGAACCAGCTTTATACGGCTTGAATGATCAAGACCATCAGACTTTTAGACTGTATGAAGAACGATTAATTGCTAGCAAACAGCGGATCAAAACTGGAGAAGTAACGGTTGGTAAACACATTGAAACAGAAACTGCAAGTGTTACAGTACCTATTCAAAAAGAACGAGTTCTAATTGAGCGAGTTGTACCAACACAAGCAGGAAACGTTGTAGATGCCAATGAGCTTAAGTTCCAAGAAGGGGAAGTAGCACGCATAGAAGTTTACGAAGAAACTCCTGAGATACGTAAAGAAGCCTTTGTGCGTGAAGAAGTCCGTGTTAAGAAAGTAGTAGAACAGGACACAGTGGAAGCACAAGAAACTATTCGTCGAGAAGAGTTAGATGTTGATACTGAGGGTAATTTACAAGTGCAAGAACATGGTACTACTACACATGAAACTATTTAACTAATAGGTCAATAAGTTTGTTTGGTATCTTTATCTAAAATAATTATGCAGGCAAAGTTAATTTTTATCTATGCCTGTATTTTTGTATTAAACAACAAAATTTCCGGTTTCTCTAAGAAGGCGGAGATTTAACCAATTGAAAAAAATTTACATATAGAGACATCAAATTGCACTTTATATTACAATTCCTTCCTATCTCTACTTAATGCTTGGCTCTGCTATAAATCTGCTATAAGAAAATATCTATAACTTTTGATAATTTAACTTTTAAAATAGTTCATTCGCCAGAAAGAGGTAAATAAGTCATTAAATGGCTAACTTAGTTATTAGGAGATGGGAAGAAAATTTTTGAGGAAAATATCATGGTTCTTTACAGATTAGAAGATTTTGAGCCTAATTATCGTGAAACCTTTGAAGGTCGCGACATTAATGGCCTTGGCGTTTATACACAAGGAACTGATGAAAAGATTGGTACTGTTAGCGATGCTTTAGTGGATGAAGAAGGTCATTTCCGCTATTTAGTCGTTGACTTAGGTTTCTGGATTTTTGGTAAAAAGGTATTACTACCAATTGGTCGTGCCAGGATCGACTATAACGTTGATCGCGTTTACACAATTGGCTTGACTAGAGAGCAAGCAGAAGACTTACCTGAATTCAATGAGCGCCTAGCGCTTGATTACGACTATGAAGAACGGGTGCGTGGGGTGTATCGCCAGCCCACAGACTACACCCGTCCTTTAGAAGCATCAACACCTGTAGAAGCAACAATACCTGTAGATACAAGCTATCAACCAGCAGCAACTACACCAACTTACAATCGTGATACCTACAATTACGAACATGAGCCTTCTTTATACGGGGTAAATGAGCAAGATCATCAAACTCTGAGATTGTATGAAGAACGGCTAATTGCCGGCAAACGTCGCCAAAAAGCTGGAGAAGTAGCGATTGGCAAACACGTTGAAACTGAGACTGCACGGGTTGCAGTGCCAATAGAAAGAGAGCGCGTTGTGATTGAGCGCGTAACTCCAGCAGACGCAGGTACTGCCGTTTCTGGGCGCGAAGCAGACTTCCGTGAAGGCGAAGTTGCTCGCGTGGAAATCCACGAAGAAACTCCTGAAATTCGCAAAGAAGCATTTTTGCGTGAAGAAGTCAGAGTTAGAAAAGTGGTCGAACAAGACACAGTTGAAACTCAAGAAACTGTACGTCGTGAAGAGTTAGATGTGAATGCTGGTAATCTTCCGATTGAAGAACGCTAACTAAGAGAGTCATTAGTTAGTAGCTAATGACTAATAATCAATTTAGTACAGTACAGGTGAGGCTGTGAAGTTAGCTTTGCCTGTGCTTACGATAGATAATGCAACTTTAGATTTTGGATTGCGGATATTGTCGTAAATATGGGTTAGATAAATACTATCTGTCGTAAACATTTTCTAATTAGTATTTAAGTGGTCAATACGTTTAATTTAGTTAAGTAAAAAGTAACTCATAATTTGCATATGAATAGCCAACCGATGACAAAAAACATTGGACAGGCAAACTCCGACTCTCAAACTAGCACCTCATTAGCAGATTTAAGAAAGAAGGTGAAAGGTTTTGCTGTATTCGATCAGCAAGGTCAACTAGTAGGAGTAGTTCATGACTTAGTTGTGGATCCTAATCGTCGATTAAACCTAGTTATATCTAACCAGGTGAATCAAGAGACTCTAGAATATGGTCAGCAGTTAGCCGGGAAACATCCTTGTTTCTTTCGGTTGCAGAGCCAGAAAATCAAAAAAATCGACAAGCCGACTAAATCTGTCTTCATAGACTTAAACAAATCAGAAATTGAATATATGCCTGAATATTTAGAAGCAGAAACACCAGGCGAACGCGTACTATCAGAAAACTCAACTGAGCAACCAGTTGATTATCAAACTACAAATAACCCAGTTGAGCCAATAAATTTAGAAGAGGCTACCGAAGAACAGATTATTCGTTTACTAGAAGAACGATTAGTTGTTGAAAGCAGTAAGCGTAAAATTGGCGAGGTGATAGTTCGCAAACAAGTCGAAACCCGGATGATACAAGTTCCTGTCCGGCGTGAAAAGCTGATCGTAGAACAAATTAGCCCAGAACAAAAACAACTTGCAGAAATTGATTTAGGAGAAGAAGAAATTTCTGGCATCGAATTAACCGATACAGAAAGATTTGAAGTTACACATCTTAACAGTGGTTTAACGGTAAGCGGCGAGTTTAGCTCACCTAAAACAGCTAGTTTATTATTAAATGCGATCGCACTAGAGCAAAATCACGGCTGCAATCAGGTGCGAGTGACCATTGCTGTTGAAGATGAGTCACACCAGAAAAAATATCAGGAATGGTTTGATCGCTGTTCTAAAGGTCAGCAACCAAATCCTGAAAAATGAGTTAGTTTCTCGCTGATTGTTAGGGTGGGCATCGCACACCCTAATTTTTTTTGTTGATTTAAGAAAAGAAAGTTGAAATTTCTGTTAAGAGCCAGTGGAATGTCCCTGAAGCAACTTAATTTACAATACTAAGCAGTTGCCGTTTTTTTGGCCACTTGCAATGAAATTTCAACTGAAGAGACTTTTACCGAAGAAAAAACCCCGCCTGATCCCACGTATTCAGATTCAAGTTCGAGATGGAAAGTTTGAGATTATAGGTATGGGTGCATGGCATTCCTACTGGCGCGATCCCTACCATCTGCTGCTGACGATTTCCTGGGCTGGCTTTCTGAGCCTAATTTGTAGTTTCTATATAACGATTAATATTCTATTTGCCCTAGCTTACTGGATAGGAGGAGATTGTATTGCCAACGCCCGACCTGGCTCTTTTTTAGATGTCTTTTTCTTTAGCGTGCAAACCCTAGCATCTATCGGCTATGGGGCAATGTATCCTAAAACAACTTACGCCAACATTGTTGTCACGATTGAAGCAATGATCGGTTTGATGGGAATTGCTGTGATGACGGGGCTAGCGTTTGCTCGATTCTCCCGACCGACAGCCCGCGTGCTTTTTAGTCGTGTGGCTGTAATTACACCTCATAATGCGATGCCGACTCTCATATTTCGTAGCGCTAATCAGCGTCGCAATATGATTCTGGAAGCGCAGATGCGAGTCTACTTGATGCGCGACGAAGTAACGCTAGAAGGTAAGTTCATGCGTCGGTTCTACGATCTCAAACTCTTAAGCAGCCAAACACCTAGCTTTACGTTAAGCTGGTCAGTGATGCATGTGATTGATGAGTTTAGCCCTTTATATGGGATGACAGCAGAATCATTAACGCAGACAAATACTATGCTGATCATCTCTTTAAGTGGCATTGATGAAACGGTTGCACAGGTCGTCCATGCGCGTCATAGTTATGCTGCTAATGAAATTTTGTGGAACAATCAATTTGTTGATATCATCCACCACACACCCGATGGACATCGCTACATTGATTACAACCGCTTCCACGATGTTTTACCTTTAGATGAAATACTTTAAATGGCTAAAAGTTAGTCCAAATTCTGATTGAGTGCTGGTTGTAAGGGTTTAACGACAACCCGACCATTCTCAACTACAGTGCAACTTTTAACCATGCTCTTGCTGTAGTTAACTGGCACATCCTGGGACTGGTTTTGGTAGGAGACATTTTGCTGCTGTTGGTTGAGGACGACAACACAACAAGGGCAGGAGGAGAAAGACATATAAAATATTTTGATCTCTATATCTATTATCGCTCTACTGATGCTGTTTGGCTGAAAAATTTGCTCCTGATGTGTTTTGATGCCAGTGCCGATTTAAAGTGTATATGCGAAACTATGGCTGTAAGTAGTTGCTTTCTTGTGCTTGTAACCTGTTTGATATATCTAAACCAAGTAAACAGGAAAGCGGTTATAGATCCCGCCCCGCTTTCCTCTCTGCTCAAACTTGTCTGACAGGGTTAGATAGTGGATTTTTCTAATGAAAAAATTTTTGAGATACCTGGGTTTAGGTTTGCTATCTACGTTTCTGACTGCAACTCCTGGATTGGGAGCTGAACGCATTAGCTTTTATTATCCTCCCTTCGGGGAGTTCTCCTTGTCTGTGGATTCGCTGGAAACTTTTGCTAGAGAAGGCAAAATCGATCAAAATTTTTCATTTTATGCTAGTCGTGCTACCCCACAACAACTCGCTCAACTGCGGGATCTGCTCCAGCAAAGGTTCAATGTCACTCCTACTTTGGTGTCTCAGGTTACCTACTCACCTATAGGCGAACAAGTGATGCAACAGCTAGGAGAATTACTCCTCACTGAGTCTCGACAGAACGGCTTCTATGCCATACGTGCCTCTTTGATTTTGGCTGCTGTTGATCAAGAAGGTTTAACAGTTGTGAATTTGCTGCGGAAATTTCCTAGCAATACTATGCGGGTGAATTTCACAGAGGGGTTAAGAATAGTTGATGACTTGTCACAATTGCTCAGAAGAAGGGATGAAGTTGTTGCCTCTCTTCAAAAAGAAGCGATCGCTCAAGCAGCTAATTCAACCGTTGACTTCTCACAAAAGCTAGATTTGCGATCGCCTGGTAAATTCCGCTGGCAGAAAAAAAACCTGGAGCTAAATGACTTTCTTCGCAATCGCCGTTTACCAGTAGATATTTATTTACCTGAAACTCAAAACTCTCTGTCCCCTCCCTTTCCTCTTATTGTCATTTCTCATGGCCTCGCCTCAGACCGCTCTCCCTTTGTTTATCTAGCTGAACATCTAGCATCCTATGGTTTTGCTGTTGCTGTACTGGAACACCCTGGTAGTAATGCCGAACGCATTCAACAATACTTTTCGGGTTTAGCAGGGCCGCCACAACCAACGGAATTTATCAACCGACCTTTGGATATTAAGTATCTACTCAATGAACTCCAGCGACTGGAAAAACTTGATCCTACCCTCCAAGGAAAACTCAATTTTCAGCAAGTTGGGGCAATCGGCCATTCTTTTGGCGGTTATACTGTGTTGGCTCTAGCAGGAGCAAATATTAACTTTAACCAACTGCGCCAAGACTGTGATCCTATTACTTCATCCTTTAATTTGTCGCTCTTTTTGCAGTGCCAAGCAATTGAGTTATCCCCGACAATTTACCAACTCAAAGACGATCGCATCAAGGCCATTATGGCGATTAATCCGATTAACAGTTCAATCCTGGGTGAAGACGGAATTAGTCAAATTAAAGTACCTGTAATGTTGGTAGGAGCTAGTCAAGATATTTTCGCCCCACCTGTATTTGAGCAGATTCGCCCCTTTACCTGGCTTTCTGCATCTAATAAGTACCTAGCTTTGATCGAAAATGCCACCCACTTTTCAGCGATCGCAGAACCTACTTCTGAAAATAATGTTTTACCTGTGCCAGCTGCCTTGTTAGGCCCTGATCGTACTCCTGTTTATTCCTATCTCAACGCCCTCAGCGTAGCTTTTTTGGAAACTCATCTCCTCAACCGCCCTGAATACCGTTCCTATTTACAGCCATCCTACGCCACATATATTAGTCAAGAGCCACTTAATCTTAGTCTTTTGCAGTCGTTGTCGGCAGATCAGTTCAATCAAATTCGGAATAGATCAACTGTCCAGTCAGTCAAACCATTAAATTTTCAACCTCCCTCTACCCCTACCATCCGTAAGAGGTTTGGGGCTTCCAGATAAATCCAATTCGCAATTCGCTTTTTCGCAATGACGCTCCTACGTCGCTCTAAGCGTAGCCATGCCGTAAAGCCTGCGGCATAGCTACGCTTAGGGCGCAGCCTCTCGTAGAGAAGGCTTTACCCTGCGCTAACGCAATTAAACTCAGCCCGATACTAGGGGTGGGGTTTTTACCTACCTTGAGATACAAGGATTTTTTCTCGTGCAAACGCTACCGCGAACGCGCCACTTGCGGGCGAGGTTTTGAACATGAAGCTTTTTTGATAAAAAAATATTCCATCCCTGCGGGACGCTACGTGTAGCTTGCTTCCCCAAAGGAGTACGCTTTAAGGGAAGGGAGGCAGGTGGTCACTGAGCGTCTTGCCCTGAGCGTAATCGTAAAGCCTGCGGCATAGCTACCCTTTGGACGCAGCCTCTCCAAGAGTTGGGAGCCGAAGTTTTACCAGCAGGCCCAAGCAACCAAAACAAAACTCTGACCACGCATAACGAGAAAACGTTGGTTATAACGCAGTTTGTGAACTTTTGTAAAGAATTAGTTGGGTCTGCATAAAATTTAGAGATCCAACTGATAACTCAACAGACACAGTGCTGTCCAACTATCAGGGAGGATTTTATGGACTTCTGTCAGAGGATGTTTGAAAAGTGTTTCACTGTGATTTTAGGCAATTTTAGATCCCCCCTACAGCTTTTTAAAGGGGGAACCGGAATCACAGTCCCCCTTTCTAAAGTGGATTTAGAGGTATTTAGAGGTTTTGATGCCGACAAGATGACTTTTCAAACATCCGCTAAAGAATTAGTTGGCTCTGCATAAAACTTGCGCGCCCAAGGTGAAGGAAACAGGCATTAGTTTGACAATGATTGTAGGTGAAAGTTCAATATGAAAAAAGTGTTTGCATTAATTGAAAAAGAATCAGCCAAATCTGCTCAATTAGGCTGCGAGAAGTAGGCTACAGTTGGGTTTTAAATCCCCTTATGTAACTCTCTTCTCTACGAGACGCTGCGCGAACAATGGGTGAATTTGGAATTTAGTAATTGTTGTGGTAGTTCTCAATGGCGTGGAATATAGTAAGGAGCCTACAAATCTGTTAGCAGCCTTGCTTTTCTCAGAATAAATGTTAGTAAGGTTTCTTTTTTGGAAATGATTTCAGCTGTAACGTCCATCCCTGCTTGAATAGAATAGGATTTATCGCCCCTTGTTAAATGATTTCTTTCTGCTTCAATTGTCACCTCATAGTAAGGCGCAATTGGAATGTTACTGTTCCCTTGAGATGTAATAGCATCAGCGCTTATGCCTCTAACAGCACCTTTGAGAATGCCATAATCTGGGTACGGATAAGCAGAAAGCCGCATTTGTACTTCCCCTTCTGAGCATTTTGTTACTTCTGGAACTTTACACACCTGCACTTTACTAATATCTGAAGAGGGAACACGGGCTTTGATTACTAAAGGGGCATTTTTGGGAGCAATTTGAGCGATCGCATCCCCAGGACGGACAACTTGTCCAGCATTTCTCAACTCCAGTTTGAGGATAGTACCTGCCTCTGAGGTACGAATTACAGTTTTTTGTAATTCCGTGAACACTCGTTTAAGTTCTTGTTGAGCGCTACTAATTTGGTTTTGAATCTCTATTTGACGCCTGATGAGTTCCTGTCTTTCTTTGTTCAATGCCGCTAGAGTAGATTCACCTCTTGTTACTTCTTGGGAAATGCGTTCTTGGGCGATCGCCACATTAGCATTACTGGGATTGAGTCCAGCTTTAGTACGTTCCAATCTGGCAAGTGCAGCTTTTAAAGCTTGTTCTTTTTCTTTAATTTGGAGAATAGCGATCGCTCCTGTATTTCCTAGCTGCTGATATCGGTTCATTTCCTCCCTAGCTAATTCAGCAGCCGCTTCTGCTTCTTGCACTTCTGTCTGAGTTGTAATTCCCCTGTCTTTATAGTCCCGTTGGTTACGACTAAGGTCTGCTTTTGCAGATGTGATCGCCTGTCGCATTGCATTAGATTCAGCAGTGATTTGAGTTTCTAGAGCTTTTAATTGTGCAGTAAACTGCGCTCTTTGTAACTCATTTTGTCGAATATTTCCGAGTATTTCTTCTCTTCTACTTTGTAATTGGGAGTTGTCGATGAGGGCGATCGTATCTCCTTTTTTCACAACTTGATTTTCTTTTACTTTGATATTTATGACTGTTCCCTCTGCTGTTGCTTGCACTAACCGGATTTCTCCGGTTGGGCGGACGGTAGCATTAGCTTTTACTATTACGTTGTATTGAAAGACACTAGCAAGGCTAAAGGCAGCGCCAACACTTCCAATTAAAAATATCCCTCCCAACCTTGTCCATATACTGACTGAGGGAAGATATTCGTCTTTTTCGACTAGGCGGAGAAAGTCTGGCTGTGGGTCAATGAGCATAAACGTTAAAAAGCATTTTGTTTACGTAAATAATCTAGCAAAAAAACTTACCTACCGTTAGCGCGACGATAAAGATTTAGGTAGATACAAGAAATAAAACCTCTCTTCGGTTTCAATAATATTTTTTGTAAAAATCTTATGATTTTGGCGCTTTTGCCTTTCAGGGCGAAAGCGACAGCTTTTGCTTTTATTACTGATAAGTCCCTTACCAGTATATAGTTAGTATGTAAATACAAGGTTTCTATACAGCTAAGTTTAAATAACAATTAGGCGTTTTAGTATGAATATCAAATCTTTATAAGATTTATCTAAAATTTTATCTTTCCTTTATTTATTTTCAAAAAAATGGTATAATGCTTACAAGTTTTTCAAAGCTATTTCTCATTTATCAAAGATTAAGTAAGTTTACACTGTTAGATATTAAAATAATTTATACAAATTTATTTTAGCTTTGTATATAAAAACTTAACGTAAAGCATATCTATGTAAATATACTTAGCAAGAGATGCAGAACCCCAGTTGTGAGTTTTATCGACTACTTAAAAGTATCTTGTATAAAAAATATATTAATTTTACTAATTTTATGTTTAACTGCCTGTATTTACGTTATTTCCTCAGCATTAATGCTGAATATGTTTAACTTATGTATTCTCGGAAAAAATACATCATTTAGTCCGCCATATTTATATGAATATGAATATTGACGGTATTTGCTATTTTTGGATAATTGAAATTTTTCTAATTAAATTTGTATAAAGAAGAACTATGTAGTATCTTTTTTGAAAAGGTGTAATACATATTTATTAAAAAAATAAATGCTTGACCTTTAGAGCAAGAGTCGTATAATACTTTTAGCGGAACAAAAAAGTAATCAAATATACTCTTTAAATGTTTATATCTATTACTTTGAAGCGACGCGATTTTAACCTCAACAATCAAGCGAGAACTAAAATTATGGAAAGCACATTGTTCACCGCATTAACCGTTACCGAAGAAGCTAGTTTGTCTGGTGGTACTGTTAAGAAGGCTAAGAAGGAACACAAGGTTAAAAAGTACAAGGACTCCGCATCCAAGTACTTAGATTTGAACCTGAACATAATTACAAACGCAGTTACACAAACAAATGTTGCTGTTGATCTCGGTGATGTAGACAAGATAGAACAAAAAAATACCAGTAACATTACTAATGTTATTGCTGGTTAGTAAAAGGGAAAGAATAAACGTAAAGACACGATTAACCGTTTCTTTACTGAGATAAAGTGTCTTAAACAAAATAACCTGCTCCAACAGGGTAGTTTGCCTTCTGGCAAGACATTATCTTTGTTGCTTATCGCAGTTATTCTGGCATTACGTTTATTTCTACCGCATACTTTTGTTGACCTTTCGAGCAAGAGTCGTATAATATTTTTAGCGGAACAAAAAAGTAATTAAATATACTCTTTAAATGTTTATATTTATTACTTTGAAGTGACGTTACTTTCACCTTCAACAATCAAGCGAGAACTAAGATTATGGAAAGCACATTGTTCACCGCATTAACCGTTACCGAAGAAGCTAGTTTGTCTGGTGGTACTGATAAAAAGGCTAAGAAGGAACACAAGGTTAAAAAGTACAAGGACTCCGCATCCAAGTACTTAGATTTGAACCTGAACATAATTACAAACGCAGTTACACAAACAAATGTTGCTGTTGATCTCGGTGATGTAGGCAAGATAGAACAAAAAAATACCAGTAACATTACTAATGTTATTGCTGGTTAGTAAAAGGGAAAGAATAAACGTAAAGACACGATTAACCGTGTCTTTGCTGAGATAAAGTGTCTTAAACAAAATAACCTGCTCCAACAGGGTAGTTTGCCTTCTGACAAGACATTAGCTTTGTTGCTTATCGCAGTTATCCTGGCATTACGTTTATTTCTACCGCATACTTTTGTTGACCTTTCGAGAAAGAGTCGCATAATACTTTTAGCGAAACAAAAAAGTAATTAAATATACTCTTTAAATGTTTATATTTATTACTTTGAAGCGACGCGATTTTAACCTCAACAATCAAGCGAGAACTAAGATTATGGAAAGCACATTGTTCACCACATTAACCGTTACCGAAGAAGCTAGTTTGTCTGGTGGTACTGATAAGAAGGGCAAGAAGGAACACAAGGTTAAAAAGTACAAGGACTCTGCATCCAAGTACTTAGATTTGAACCTGAACATAATTAAAAACACAGTTTCACAAACAAATGCTATTGCTGACGTCGGTGATGTAGACAAGATAGAACAAAAAAATACCAGTAACATTACTAATGTTATTGCTGGTTAGTAAAAGGGAAAGAATAAACGTAAAGACACGATTAACCGTGTCTTTGCTGAGATAAAGTGTCTTAAACAAAATAACCTGCTCCAACAGGGTAGTTTGCCTTCTGACAAGACATTAGCTTTGTTGCTTATTGCAGTTATTCTAGCATTACGTTTATTCCTACCGCATACTTTTGTTGAACAAAGTTAATAAAGTCTATCAATGGTTCCTAATAGGCAACTGTTGATGGACTTACTTAATGCTTTTGCTGCTAAAGATACTGCTCAAGGTGAGCAGTCAAGTAGGGAACTAAACGCTCTTATTTCAGAAATCGCTCATATCCATGTTTAATCACTCTCGGCAGAGGAAAATTTTAAACCCTTTTATATTTAGGGTTCTGTTGATTTCCCTTAGTTTTGGGGTTTCTATCAATATACAAGTATTTAATCCCTAGCTATATCTGACTTTCGGCATATAGCCCTAATTTTTCTCATCCGAGAGTGATTAAAGAGGAATATAGATCAAAATTTATTAGTTTGCAAAAAATAGCGGAAAAGATATGGCCATTTTGGTAGGTGCTACCTCTGGTTATGTTTCATTTAATGCACCTTTATATCAACTTGAAAACTTGTAATTAACATCTGAGGTTAATTAGAATCATGAAAAGCACTCAAATCTTCCCAATGTTTATCTCCCTGACTGAAGATCAAGAAGTAACCCTGTGTGGTGGTGAAAGCAACGTTGTTTCTTATTCTTATAGTAGTCAAGTCATAATTGATAAGAAGGGAGCAAATAAACAAATTAAAAAAGTTGTGAAAACGAAAACTACCAAAGGAAAAACTTCAGCGTCAGGAATATTAAAGAGCCTGGGAATAGACCTGTCCTCCCTACTAAAATTTCATTGGTAGTGATAAGTAAGCGGGCGTGAATAATTGAAGTTTTGTAGTAAGCGGCTGGAGCCGCTTACTACAAGGTAATTTAATTAATTTTACATTACATAACATAGTTTGATTTTTTTGCTTAGTTACTTAGTAAAATTAAACTGTTGGTCAAATTATTAACCACGCAGGGACGAAACCCTGCTATTTTTTTAAGTTTTTTTACGATGCTATTGGGTACTGGAGTGTGAAATGAAATACCAAGTTGTTACACAACATAGTGAAGAAGATTGTGGAGCTGCTTGTCTTGCTTCCGTTGCCAAACATTATCGCCGTAACTTTACACTAAATCGCATCCGGGAAGCGGTAGGGACTGGCCAACTTGGAACAACATTGTTGGGATTGAGACGGGGAGCCGAGGCACTTGGTTTTAATGCACGTTCGGTCAGGGCATCAACAGAAATATTAGACCGAATGAACCAAGCGCCACTGCCAGCAATCATCCACTGGAAAGGCTACCATTGGGTTGTTTTGTATGGTCAGAAAGGCAAAAAATATGTAATTGCTGACCCAGCTTTTAACATCCGTTATGTCTCTAGAAAAGAATTAATAGAGGCTTGGTCAGATCAAGTCATGCTGTTACTAGAGCCAGATTCGGTTCGCTTTTATGCTCAACCGGATGACAAAGTCAACGGTATTTGGCGCTTTGCGCGGCGTGCATTGCCTTATGGAGGCATAATATTCGAGGCTTTTCTCTGCGCTATAGTTATCGGTCTGCTTTCATTAACGTCTCCTTTCCTGCTTCAAATTCTAACGGATGATGTACTAGTTAGAGGTGATATCCAGCTTCTTGCTGGTGTGATTATAGCTGTTGTAGTGATGAATTTGGTGTCAAGTAGTCTACAACTAGTTCAATCTAACCTGATTGCCAATTTTGCCCAACGGCTTGAGTTAGGGCTAATTCTGGAATTTGCTAGGTCAATCCTGCGGTTGCCTCTGGCTTACTATGAATCACGTCGCAGTGGCGAGATTGTTAGCAGATTACAAGATATTCAACAAATTAATCAGCTAGTTGCTCAAGCAGTTATCAGTCTGCCTAGCCAATTGTTTATCGGACTGATTTCTTTGGGTTTCATGGTGTTCTATAGCTGGAAACTCACCTTTGTTGCCGTCGTTGTTGCTATTGTCATGAGTTCATCTACGGTGGTTTTCTTGCCTACACTTCAACAAAAAATTAGAAGTATGTTGGTCTTAGACGCGGAAAACCAGGGCGTTCTTGTAGAAAGCTTTAAAGGAGCGCTGACACTCAAAAGTACTACTGCTGCTCCTCAATTTTGGGAAGAATTTCAGAACAGATTTGGTCGGCTCTCAAACATAACATTTCGCACAATTCAGATTGGAATTATTAACAGCACCTTTTCTGGGTTAGTTTATGCTATCGGCAGCGTTACTTTGATTGGTTTCGGCAGCGTCCTAGTTATTGGTAAGGAACTCAGCATCGGTCAACTGCTGGCATTTAACGGGATGAATGGGAATTTTTTGGCATTAATCGGTACTGTGATTGGATTTATAGATGAATTCATGCGTGCTAAAACTGCCACGGAACGTTTAACAGAAGTTATCGATTCCACGCCTGAAGCTCCAAGCGATAGCAACAAACCCTTTGCTAAAATTCCCAGTGATGCTGATATTATTTGCACAAAGCTAAACTTTCACTACGCTGGCAGACTAGAGCTACTGGAAGATTTTTCCCTGACAATTCCTGGTGGTAAAGTTGTTGCCTTAATTGGTACATCTGGCTGTGGAAAAAGTTCTCTTGCGAAACTGATAGCCGGATTATATGCACCTAATTCTGGCAATATTCGCTTTGGAATGTACAATATGCAAGACCTAGCTCTTGATTGTTTGCGGCAACAAGTTGTTCTCGTTCCTCAAGACGCTCATTTTTGGAGTCGCACAATTATTGAAAACTTCCGCTTAGGTTCTCCTCACCTCACCTTCGATCAAATTGTCAAGGCTTGCCAAATTGCTGAGGCAGATGATTTTATTAGTAGACTACCTGAAAAATATCAAACTGTATTAGGTGAATTTGGGTCAAATATTTCTGGTGGACAACGCCAAAGACTGGCTTTAGCAAGAGCTATTGTTAACGATCCACCAGTCCTAATTTTAGACGAATCAACTGCTGGACTCGATCCAGTTAGTGAAGCTCAAGTTTTAGATCAATTGTTGTCCCACCGCAAAGGTCAAACCACGATCCTGATTAGCCACCGTCCTAGAGTAATTAACCGTGCTGATTGGATTGTTTTTCTTAATCAAGGCAAGTTAGAAATTCAGGGGACAGTAGAAGATTTGCGTGTCCAGCCAGGAAAGCATTTAGACTTTTTAAACCCTTAATTGCTCACAGTTTTAACTAGGCCAGCCTTATTTGATTTGTCAAAATTGAAAGCTTTAGAACCCCGATTTTTCTAAAAAATCGGGGTTCTTGTTGTTCATAAATGATTTAAGTTTGCTATACACTAAGCAAGTCTCAAGCATTCCTTTGATAAACTCAAAGCTAAAGCCAAACAAGTTAACATTTTTTATAAAGGTTTGGTAAAGAAATATACTGTTCTAATTTACATTAAAAACAATAATTCAACTCTCTTTCTTCTATTCTTTAAAAAATAGAAATCAAAAACCTTTATTTTAACTACTTAAGTAAATATACTGACGTAGTTATGTGAACTAGCTTAATAAATGAGGTGTTGCAACAATAGACCAAAACCTATATGTCTTTTTTGTTTCTTAACTATGACTGAGATATTACAATTTCTCGAAAGAGTGCTTAATTGTCAGGGAAGTAAGATATTTGTACTGAGGTATTCATAAAAACTTATTTAATAAAATATTTTCCATATATATACTTGTAGTTAAGAAGTATTAAGAAATACTTATTAAAGAATATTGCAATAGCTTGATTTAATTGCTAACGTGTGTATGACAACGATGCTGATGAGCGCTCGGATCTAGGAGAAGTAAAATCTATGAGCTATATACATTCAGCCAAGTGTGTTAGGCTTTAACAGCTTAAAAACGATAAATTTCTGCCTCGTATAGACAATTATGAGGGATTGCAGATTAACCAAGAAATATCTCGTTGCTAAAGGCTTAGTTTCAGTTTGATTTAAATTGCAATTGATTATTTGTCTTACCTTGTGCCGACAAGTGAGTAGCTCTTGATTGTGTGTATCGGCAATAACGAAGAGTTTGGTAAGACTTAAATTTTGGAGGATAAAACCAATGGAGATTCAAGGTAAAGTTGCCTTAATTACAGGGGCTTCGCGTGGGATTGGACGAGCGATCGCCCTCGAACTAGCGCAACAAGGTATAAAGCGACTGATATTGGTAGCACGCGATCGCCAAAAGTTAGTTGAGGTAGCTAACGAAATCGAGGCGATAGGAACAGAAACTGCGATCGTACCCTTAGATTTGACGCAGACAATTGAAGTAAATATCGCTGTTGCCCAACTGTGGCGCAATTACGGACAGATTCACCTACTGGTTAATTGTGCAGGAGTCGCATACCAAAGCTCGTTTTTGCAATTTAAAATGCCGCAAGTTCAAGAAGAAATTTCCGTGAACTTGTTAGGAATGTACAACCTCACTAGTCTGATAGCTAGACGCATGGCCAGCCAAAAGCAGGGAACAATCGTCAATGTATCAAGTCTAATGGGGAAGGTGGCTGCACCGACGATGGCGACTTATTCTGCTACCAAGTTTGCCATCTTAGGATTTACCCAAGCCTTGCGCCAGGAACTAGCTGATTACAATATCCGAGTCATTGCATTACTACCTTCCCTCACAGACACAGATATGGTGCGCGACTTAAAATTATTTCGCTGGGTGATCCCCATGACTCCCCAGCAAGTGGCTAAAGCACTCGTCACCGGAATGCAAAATGATTCACCAGAAATTTTAGTCGGATGGCAAAGTCATTTAGCTGTATGGTGTCAACGCTTTGTTCCTTGGTTGCTAGAACTAATTTTACGAATAGCAACTCCGCCAGCATCAACAAAACAACAGCCGAGTCAAAAACTGAAAAAGCTAATGCCGAAACTGAATTTTTGATGATTTATGGTGTGTCTGCGCGTAAATTCTAGATTTTTTAGCGCATCACCTACCCTACTGGGGTTGATTGCCTTTAGCTAAAAGGTAAAAACGGAAATACCCGATCAAATAAAACAGGTTGACCGTAATCAGCAGTCCTTTACCCCAGTAGGTTCGTGTGGAAGGAAATAGATAAATAGTTGCCCCTAGAACTAACAGGATTTCTACCAAAGCTGCGATTGCGCCATAATGATTTGAGTCCCAATAAGAAACAGGGCTGATAAAACGGTAATTACTGAAAGGAAAAAAGTGTCGGTGAGCGTCATTGTTATGAACTGGTAAATCTAAAAGAGAATGTAACACCATACTGACGAAGCCAATTTCAATCAACTGCCAACTCCAGATATGGGCAATCAATATTCCAAGCAATGCCAGTGGAATCGAATGAAACGTACTGACAATAGCTTGCCAAAAAGGTTGATAATAGACTTCTGACCAAATCTGGCGTGTTGGCAGATGGTAAACAAACTTCATTAAGAAGTAGAACACAAAGATGGGAATATCTGGTAAGACTGCGCCGATGACAATTGCCGCACTTGCCTGAGTTCGCAGTTGTTGATTGAAAATCACCAAATTGAGAATAGCGTGACTTGGGGTATTCATTGTATATATGTTGAGTCAAGTCTTATTAAATACAAACGTAATTTTCTCGATATAACTCATATTGGAGCTACCAGAAATGCTGTCCTTCCCCACAACTCTTAGTAATTTACCCGAAATTATTGATGGCTTGCCAAATATTTCTGGTTGGGAAACAGAGGTTCTCTCTGTAGTTAACCACAATCAACCAGTATTTTTACCAACAACAAATATTCGCTTAAAAGATGTCAATGCTGTGTTTGCGATCGCCTTACACATGCACCAGCCAACTATACCTGCTGGAAATGGTGGTACACTCATCAGCAATCTGCAATATATGTTTGAACATCCTCATGAAGGGGATAACCACAATGCAGATCCTTTTGCCCATTGTTATAGCCGCATGGGAGACTTGATCCCCGAACTTGTCAGTCAAGGTTGCAATCCCCGTGTGATGTTGGATTACTCAGGTAATCTTCTGTGGGGACTGCGGCAAATGGGACGCGATGATGTTCTCGATAATCTCAAACGGATTACTTGCGATCGCACCTACCAACCTTATGTAGAATGGCTGGGTACAATGTGGGGCCATGCAGTTATTCCTTCTACACCCATAGCAGATATCAAATTGCATATCATTGCATGGCAACATCACTTTGCGGCAATTTTTGGCTGGGAAGCACTAGCGCGAGTCAAGGGATTTTCGCCTCCAGAGATGCACCTACCAAATCACCCTGATGCTCTTTTTGAATTTGTGAAAGCGCTGAAAGAATGCGGATATCGCTGGTTACTTGTTCAAGAGCATTCTGTAGAAACAATGAGCGGTAAATCTCTTACCCACAAACATTTACCACATCGTCTAGTTGCCCGCAATTCTCAAGGCGAAACAATTAGCATCACAGCCTTAATTAAAACCCAAGGTTCGGATACTAAATTAGTTGCACAAATGCAGCCTTATTATGAAGCCAAAACCTTATCCAAACAGCAAATTGGTAATGTTTTTATACCACCAATAGTTAGCCAAATTGGAGATGGTGAAAATGGCGGCGTGATGATGAATGAATTTCCTAACGCTTTTAAACAAGCTTGGTGGGATATGGTCAATAACGGGGGAGGAAAATCAGGTGTTGTCGGGATGGGCGGTACAGAATATTTAGAATTAATCGAAGCTGCCGGATACAACCCAGAAGACTATCCAACTTGTCAGCCAGTGGGACAACATCAGATTTGGGAGCGAGTTTCACCAGACAATTGTCAACCGGAAGCTGTAGAGAATGCCATTCAAGAATTAAAGCAAATAAACTCTAATTTTCATTTAGATGGAGCTTCCTGGACAAATCATATCAGTTGGGTAAAAGGATATGAAAATGTGTTATCTCCCATGTATCGATTAAGCAGTTTATTTCATCAAAAATTTGATCCATTACAGCAAATTGATTCAGGAGAACCTGTTACCAGACAATCTCATTACCGTAACGTTCTTTTACATAATCTTTTGCTGCAAACCAGTTGTTTTCGTTATTGGGGACAAGGCGCTTGGACTGACTATGCACGGGAAATTTATCAACGTGGCGAAAATTTATTGCAGATAAATTGAACTGTGAGCTGGAACGGGTATAAATAAGTATTCAAACACCAAAAATATGCTTGCTTGGGTTAAGGTTTGATTCTCCCTAATATCGTGTCCGCTTTTATTTATAAATAAAAGCGGATTTTTTTAATTAAACTAAAGGCAATAAAATTTCAAATTTTGTACCTATACCAATTTGCGAATTGAAATTTAATTTTCCACCATGTCTTACTGTTATAATTCGATAACTTACTGCTAAACTAGTATTTTTACTATTTTTTGTTTCAAGCGAAAAAGACTCCATAATTTGCTGTTGTAATTCTTGAGACATTCCAGGCCCATTGTCAGCAATGCGAATTAATATCCAACGAGAATCTGGTGCATTTGGGTTGTTTGCTTCTTGCGAAATTACTTCTGTAGTAATCTCAATTCGGGGTTTTTGAACAGTTTTTGTATCTTCTATATGCAATTGCTGTCGCACTGCTTCATTAAGTAAAGTATCCACAACTTCGCTGAAAATATTCATCAAAACCTGGTTTATTTGTCCCATGAAGCAATAGACTGGAGGTAATTGACCATAGTATTTGACAATTTCAATTTCTCCTTGAAGACGGCTATTAATTAATAAAATAATACTATCTATACAAGCGTGTAAATCTACTGGTTTGGGATAAAGCTCGTCGATATGGCAGAAGTTTTGTAAGCTGGTAACGAGTTTTTTTAATCTTTCTGCTCCGGTACGGATACTAGCAAGCGATCGCGACAAATCTTGTTCTAAAAAATCAAATTCAATCTCTTCTTTAATTTGATTAATTGCCTGGGAAGCCGATGGTAACTCTTGCTCATAAGCCGCTATCAACTTGAGCAAATCTTGACTGTAGTTTGAAACGTAAGTTATGTTACCCCAAATAAAACCCACTGGGTCTAAAATTTCGTGCGCTACGCCGTCTACCAAACGTCCCAGATTTGCCATTTTATCATTTTGAATCATTTGGGCTTGGCTGCGTTCATACCGTACCAGATTGTCGATTCCTCGAATTTGCCAAGAAATAATATTTAATTCTTGTACATCTAACAATCTATAAGTACCAGATTCTGTTTCTACTACAATTGGTTCTGCTAAGAACTCTGGCGATCGCTTTAAGCTAAGTTGCATTGCAGTTAAAATCGATGTTGTATCAGCAAGCAGCAACATTGGTATCCGCGCATAGGTGTAGAGAACGGCTAATGGTTGCTGAACTAATAACTCTTGTCCATAGGGACGAATCAAAAATTCCAGCAGTCGCCGCCGCGAAATCATCCCAATGAACTTTCCTTGTTCTACCAAAATTACTCCTGGTAGCAGAGGGTATTTTTCCAAAAAATTAGCTACTTCCATACCAGTGCGGTTGATTTCCACTGGGAAGTTGTACATTGGTAGTTCTTGGAGGGTTGAATCTAAATCGATATCGCGATCGCTACCAAGAGACACAAATGGTGGTGAGATTTGGCAACTGAATTCTTCTGACACTAGACACCCTGATTTTTACAAAGACAGGTAAACAATAAGTTAATATTTTACATTCTGCCACCGTCTAAATCCGGTTTCGATTGAGGTATTTAATTAAACTAGTATAGCTAGCTATTTATTCTGAGGCGGTTGTGGAGACAAGCAGTGTCTATGTTCGCGGGAGCGTGTCGCAGACGGACGCTCTTGCTTGCTTCCCTCTAAGGGTACAAATACTCGCTAACACTTCACTATCGATGTGCCTTTTTTACCTTTGACCTTAAAATTGCTCAAGTGAAATCTAAACTTGGCTTTCATTAGAGCGAGGAGTGTCAAGTTACGAATTACGAATTAAAAAGGGGTGGTGTAAAAGAGCCATCTGTGGCTTAATTTGTTTAGACACGAATTTTACTGCTACTAGGGTAATCACGATGACAAATAGACCTCCTTCTGAACCGGAGTCATCCCAAAGAACTGCCCTTGGCTTTGATGAGTTTATAGCCATTCTGGTTGCCTTCGCCACTATTGGAGCAATTCTTTTTTGGTCATTGTCCCGCAGGGATTCTAGCTGGAACTTCAACGGGGTGGTATCGCCTTCCTCTACTCCGTCTAGAAGTGTTCAACCAAATCAAGTATTGCCCTCTTCTACTCCCAAGGTAGAGCCAAATGCAGATCGCAACAACGTTTTGCCATCAGCTCCACCTGAGGCTGTTGTTGAACCCACGACACTTTCATCCCCGAGTAACAGCACAACTTCTTCCCGCCCAGTGTTACCATCTGCTCAGGTAATCCCAACTCAATCCTCACAACTACAGACACCTGTACCCTCTTCAGCAGGACTTGAGTCATCAGTTACGTTATCAGCATTGCCTTTAGTAACTCCAGCAAAACAAAAATCCATCATTCCGCCGCCAATTGCATTTAACGATGTAACCAATAACTTTTGGGGTCGGCCTTTTATAGATGTTCTTTCTTCCCGTGGTATTCTCAAGGGTTTTCCTGATTATTCTTTTAGACCAAATCAGCCTGTAAACCGCGCCGAATTTGCTGCTATACTGCAAAAAGCCTTTGACCAAGACCGAACTAAAACTGCGATCGCATTTCAAGATGTACCAGCAAAATTCTGGGCAACTCCAGCAATTAACCAAGCCATAAGTGCCGGATTTCTCAAAGGGTACCCGAAAAAAACCTTCAAACCACAACAAAATATTTCACGAGTGCAAGTTTTAGTTGCCCTTGCTAGTGGGTTAAATTTGAAAGCACCTACTTCCCCAAATCAGGTTTTAAGTGTTTATAAAGATGCTAAAAATATTCCAACCTATGCTATCAGCAAAATAGCTGCTGCTACAGCCAATGGTTTGGTAGTTAACTATCCAAATTCACAAATTCTTGCTCCCAACAAAGCAGCTACTCGTACTGAAGTAGCAGCAATGATTCATCAAGCTTTAGTAAAACGCGGCAAGTTGGAGGCAATCCCATCTCAAAATATTGTACGTAGCCGTAGCTTTTCTTCAGTATCTTCGCGCACTCCAAAACCGAACTTAAAAGGTAACTTGTCAGCAGAAAACTCGTCTCAACAATAATTACTAATTCGTAGTAATTTTGAGAGAAGTCTGATCACCGACTTCCGGCGATCAGACTTCTGTGATTTTGAATTAGCTCTTGCTCTTACACAGGAACAAGCTAGGCGTAACGTCTTATAGAGAAGCGATAATTTAAATATTAAGCTTCTGGAATTCCTTTACCAACCACTTGTGATTTAAGAGTGGTAATTTCATTAGTTAACTCTTTCCTGGTTGAGGCTTTGAGTAAATAGCGGTAAACAAACCAGGCAGAGTAACCAATACCAATCAACTCAAAAGTAGGTGCTACCAAGGGGATATCATTCAAAGCATCTAATACTGCCAAGAGTACTTTAACCCCAACAATTGATCCCACAATTATACCAACAGTGATCAGGGGTTGCTTGTATTGATTAAAAAAGCTTCCTAGATATTCTGGCAATGTTGCTAAAAAGCTAGAAATTTGCTCACCATATTTTTGCCATTCATCTTGAGACTGTGCGGGAGGTTGGAGTTTGGTGATGGTTCCCGTTTGGCTGTTGATCTCTGCCACTGTAGTATCTTTAGATGTGGTTTCGGTAAATTCTTGTTCTGGCATTTTAACTCCCGTAAATTTGACAGTTGAGTTTTTCTAATCTGGATAATTACAACCACAAGGCTGTTGATTAGGTAATGCACAAGTGCATTAGTACAATTGTGTAAAGGGCACAAAAGGGTTTTAGTGTCCTATAACTATAATTGCCTCATAATATCTACTGCATCAACTACAAGGTAGAAAGCCAGTAGGAGGATAGAACTAAGAAGACAGCAGGATGTACTATAGCCAGCTTTCTGAGTTCTTTTTTGAATCAACTCGAATCCTCAGGTTGTGATTATCCCATTCCGTGTCATTCGCTCATAATCGTACTAAATTTAAGTACAATCATGCAAAAATCTATCCACATCTCATTTATATAAGCCTAAAAGCCGATTTTAGCCGATATTAAAGCTATCTTAAGCCGCATTCGTCAATTAACGCATTCGTATTGATATTAATACGTAATAAAGGTTTTTGTGTATTCACATAGACTAGACTGTAGAATTATTTTATGATATGTGTGCCTATTGATTGAGGATCAGGCAGATAAGGGAGAAATAGTTCATATCTTCTCCACGAGAGGTTGCGCTCAAAGCATAGCTATGCAGTAGACTTTACGGCATAGCTCAGGATAAGTGCCCCATGCCCAAGGAATCTTAAAGCTTTTGTTTTTTTCCTGATTGTATTAATTTTATAAGGAAGCAGTTAAGGTAGAGTAGTGGCATACTTGATGGCAAGAACTTATTGCTATCAACCAGATATTGAGGAAAGTGTTGTGGTAAGGAGAAGACAGTCTCAGATAGGTCTTTTAGTGTAGGAAATTATTCGTTACTGCTGAAAAAAGTGAATTTATTCGCTGTCAGTAAGTGTACTTAGCAGCATTGCTATCAAAACTACTCATACTATATAAGGTTCTGTTAATTATCTAGTAAGTAATGATTTGCTATTGCTATAAAAGAAGATAATGTAAATGTTAATCACCAATTAAATTGTTTGCACAAGCTAAACTGATTTGGTGATTTTTGCGGGAAGGCTAGGAGGTTTAAGAAATGCGTTCCTCAAAAGCCAACCCTATCGACAGCAGTTCAGAAAGCAAAAAAGTGTCAGCCGAAGAGCCATCGACAGACGAACTCCCAACCATAGAATTTCCCTCACGAGGGAAACTCAAAGCCAGTTCTTGGCGCATCCATCAAAAAATTGGCTATGGGTATTTTGTAGCTATCGGAATTGGCTTTTTTGGCTCACTGACTGGGTTAGTGATCGCCAACTACTACCGGGGAAGGGAAGTCAGGCAATTCAATCAAGCCTATGAACAAGGGCAACTACTGAGTAATTATAAAGATGCAGTAGTAGGGGCACAATTACATAGCTCTAACCTAGTTGCTGTATTGGAAAATCCACAACAGCTAGAAAGCAAAAAAGCCGATTTTCTGAAGAATGTTGAAAAAGCCAAGCAATTAGAATCAAAAATTTCCGGATTTATTGACAGTAAACCTAAAAGACTAGCAGCAACAAGTTCAACTTTACAGACGTTATTGCTGGATTACAAGAATAATTTAAAAGCTTATGTTGACCAAATCGAGGTCGTCTTAAAGGAAGTTGACTCCTCACAAGTGCAGCCTCAGCAGATTTCCTCTGCCCGATCGCAGTTATTGACAATTATGCGTGGTGAAACAGCCGTGCGGCTAGACCAGCTTTCTCAAAACTTGGCTAACATCCTGCAAACTGCTGAAGTTCAAGAGCAAGAAAGGCAAAAAGCGGTCGAGCAGGCAAAAGTAGTTGAGCGATTCATCGTGATGATGAGCATGCTGGTTTCGGTGGCGATCGCAGCTATTGTAGCTTGGCGTACCAGTCGAGCGATCGCGGAACCAGTTATCACTGTTACCCAAGTAGCTGAACAAGTGGCGAGAAAACATAATTTTGATTTGCGAGCGCCCGTCACCACTGAAGATGAAATTGGACTACTCGCCAAATCTCTAAATCGTCTGATTGAGCGGGTATCTGAGCGAACAAAAGAACTACAACAAGCTAAAGAACTAGCGGAAGCTGCTAGCAAAGCAAAAAGCATATTTCTGGCCAATGTCAGTCACGAATTACGCACACCATTAAATGCTGTCATTGGCTTGAGCCAACTTTTAGAAGATGATGCTACCGATCTTGGTTTATCGGTAGACTTTATCACAGATTTAGAAACAATTAACTCTGCTGGTAAGCATCTATTGCACTTGATTAACGAAATCCTCGACTTGTCAAAAATTGAAGCGGGGAAAATGACCCTCTATCCTGAGACATTCGAGATTGCAACGCTGATTCATAACGTCGTCCTCACAGTTAAACCAGCTATAGAAAAAAATGCCAATGTTTTAGAAGTGGATTTTGATGAGCAACTTGGCACCATGTACGCCGATCAAACCAGGATGCGGCAGGTATTGTTAAACTTACTAAGCAACGCCAGTAAATTCACTACAAACGGCAAGGTGACGCTCACGGTCAAAAGAGACAAGGATGAATTACGACTGGATGCTCCTTTAGGTATGATTACTTTTACCGTTACCGACACAGGTATAGGTATGTCTAGCCGTCAACAACAGCGGTTATTTCAGCCTTTTACACAAGGAGATACCTCAACTACCAAAAAGTATGGAGGTACGGGACTGGGGTTAGCAATTAGCCGCCACTTTTGCCAAATGATGGGTGGTGAGATTATTGTCAAAAGTCAGCCGGGAGTTGGCTCTACTTTCACCATTCGTCTGCCAATGACTGTGCAGGATTGAATGGGGCATGGGGCATTGGGCATTGGGAAAGAGCAGGCAGCATAGCGCAGCTTAAAGCTTGCGGTATGGCTTGTCTGCGACCTGACTTTTCACGTCATGTGGAAAAGCCCATGAAAGACCTAATCTCCTAGCCCCCTTCCCGACACGGGAAGGGGGAAAATTCAAAGTCTCTCTCCTTGTAGGAGAGAGAAATATGGAGCGCCTAACTCATGACTGGAAGTCACGAGTGTGCGGCTTGTAGAAATCAAGCGGACAAGTCCATTCGTTCAGAACACAAGTCCATTCGTCCAGAATACAAGTCCATTCGTTCAGAACACAAGTCCATTCGTCCAGAACACAAGTCCATTCGTTCAGAACACAAGTCCATTCGTCCAGAACACAAGTCCATTCGTCCAGAACACAAGTCCATTCGTTTAGAACACAAGTCCATTCGTTTAGAACACAAGTCCATTCGTTTAGAACACAAGTCCATTCGTTTAGAACACAAGTCCGTTCTCAACCATTTGTTCTCTAGTATCGTGTAATTACTGAGCTAACAATTCGATATCGTTACAGAAGATGTAGTCAGCGGCTATCGTTTGGATGCAATACACAATAGGGCACAGCATTGCTGTGCCCCTACAAATGGTCTGTATTCTAAGCTGTTACGCAAATAATATTGTACATTTACCTGATGACTGATGACTGAAAACCCGTCAACAGTCAACATTTAACGACATCAAAAGTGTTTATAGAACTCATATTTGATTTTTGAAAAAAACTCAGTACACCTTTATTCCTTCTTCCCAGTTCCAAGCTCCCAATAAAGAGTCCCTTACCTCTACGAGTGATTCTCCAAATCAAAGACGCTCGATAGCGCAGCGTAAAGCCTGCGGCATGGCTTCTCTACGAGAGGCTGCGCCAACGCTTAGAGCGACGCAGGAGCGTCTGACTCGCTACCGCTTCTCTACGAGACGCTACGCGAACGCTATCGGATTGCTATATATAGTTTAGATGTGCATCAGCTTATGCAATTGAAAACCGCTATATGCAACTTAAATGCTCATTAGCTTATCAGTGAACAGCAAACAGTTTTTCAGTCGGGAATCAGAGTCTCCAACAATTTTTGAATTTTGAATTGTTTAATTATTGGGAATCCTCTGCCGAATTAGGTAATAATAGTCACCCTCCCTGTATCCAAGTCATAACGACCCCCGACGATTTTCAATTTACCTGACTGCACTTGCTCAGTTAAAAGCTTTGAGTGCTTCAACTGTTCAATTTGATATTGCACATTTGCCACCACAGCATTCTCAACCGCGTCACCCGGCTGACTCTTGACCTTTTCTACTGCTGGCTTAATTGCTTTCACAAAAGTACTAATATCACCGAGTAACGATTCATTTTGGACAGCAGCAGTTACTGCCCCACAACGCTCATGACCCATCACCATTAGCAGTGGAGAACCTAATAAGACAACCGCATATTCAATACTACCGATCGCTTCATGTGTGGCAATATTTCCGGCAATCCGAACATCAAAGATGTCTCCAATGCCCTGATCGAAAACAATTTCTGCGGGTACTCGTGAATCAGCACAACTAAGAATAGTTGCAAATGGATGTTGAGCTTGAGCAACTTCCTTCAACCGCAGTGCAGATTGATCGGGGTATTGGGGTTGATGCTGAACAAATCGCTGATTCCCCTCTATCAACTTTTGCAATGCTGCATCGGGACTGAGGGATTCAGGGGAAGTTGAGGGTATTTCGGCAGCTTTAGCCTGTTCCACCCGCCAAAGCAAATCGCTGGCGGATAGCATCATTCCAAAAGCCCCGGTCATTCCCAACTTCAAAAAGTCACGACGTTCCATGAAATGCTTCATTGAATTTATAATTTTTTTACATTGACGCGACACATCTGACAGAGCGAATCTCCATCACATCCGAAACGTAGCAAGTACCTCCGAATTTATTGAGCAGTGGCTTGATATTTTCTACAACAGGCTTGAGTTGTTCTGGCATACAAAACGCAAGGATGTAAACATTATCAAGCATGGTCATGTCTAAATCTTCTGTCGTTCCTTGTAATCCTTTACCAGCAACATTTCTAATTACGGCATGGTTATGTACACCCGACTTGTCTAAATTATCTAAAATTTTGGCAAGTTCAAAAGAGTTGGCGATAATTTCTATCTTTTTAACTACGTGCATATTATTACCTCCAGAATAGGTTAATTCCGTAGAGATATAACGGAATTCCCACAATAATATTGAATGGAAATGTCACCGCTAGAGCGGTGGAAACATACAGGCTGGGATTTGCTTCTGGAACAGTCATCCGCATAGCCGCCGGGACAGCGATGTAAGAAGCACTGGCACACAATACAGCGAACAACAGCGAATCTCCGCGAGGCATACCGATCAATTTGGCAATCACCAACCCAATGCCTGCATTGAGTATAGGAATTAGTATGGCAAATAAAATTAGGAAAACTCCGGTTTTTTGCAAGTCTTTAATTCTTCTAGCAGCGACCAATCCCATGTCCAGTAAAAAGAAGGTGAGAACGCCATAAAACAACCCTTGAGTAAAGGGTTCTAATACGTGCCAACCGCGTTCTCCTGTCAAAACACCTATTAGTAGACTACCTACTAATAGAAAAACTGAACTATTAAGAAATGCTTCTTGCAAAACTTCCGGCCACGACAAGTCCCGCTTTCCATCGACGGTGAATATATTCACCAAAATTAGACCAACTATAATTGCTGGGGATTCCATCAGGGCAAGGGCTGCCACCATGTAACCATCAAAAGCAATGCCAAGCTCAGTTAAAAAGGCGCTAGCTGTGATGAAGGTGACGGCACTGATAGAACCGTAGGTTGCTGCGATCGCAGCCGCATCGTAAGTATCCAATTTCCACTTCAAGATAAAAAAGGTGTAAATTGGAACAACACAAGCCATCATCATTGCTGCCGCAAGTGTTAGAACCACTTCTTGAGTGATGCCACTTTTGATTAGTTCTACGCCTCCTTTAAAACCAATAGCAAACAGCAGATACAGCGAAAATAGTTTGGGCATTGGTGCGGGAATTTCCAGATCAGACTTGACAAAAACAGCAGTCATGCCTAAAAAGAAAAACAGGATTGGCGGATTCAAAATATTGGATACAATTAAGCTAATATCCATATCCACCCCTCCTTGTATTGGTTAAACCTGAAATTAAAGAAATTTCTCATCTTTAAAAATTTAACGGTTGAATCATGATGTATCGTGTGTTGCTCCCCAATGTCAATTGGGTACTCAAGGAGTGAATAGTCCTATTGGTAACAATAGTCTCGGTTGATATTACAGCGTTTTTCAAGCAAATAAACCACAAGCTAAGGAACATTGCGGTGTTCCTATGAAAATCTGTAGGGGCAATTCATGTAGACGCAAAGCGGCTTCCCCCAGGGTATTTATTGTCGCTACTACTCTGTTGATAACAAAGCAAGTTAGAGCTTGCCCAGTATTTTTATGATGTTTAATTCCCCGTCGCTGATTTTACGATAGAAAGCGCAGGAATAACTGATGGCTAACTTATCTATGTAGAAAAGTTAACGTACTGTCATGGCAATCATGAATTGCCACAATACAAACCTTGTCTAAATCCCAGTATTTTTTGATTTACAACAATTTGGTAAATCACGCTTGCTCAAAGTGACGGTCAGATGTAAAGGCTTGAGTAATCCTTTCCTGTGTCATCACCGCAAAGCTAATACAGTCAGTTAGCCCCCAATCTTTATCAGGACGCTGGCTGTATAACATCCAACCTTCATCCAGCAACTTTTGGTCGAAAGGGATGATTTGCACACTTTTTAAAACTCGCAAACTGTTGATGAAAGCAACTGTCTGAATACGGCTGACTGGTTTACACAGAGCATCTGCAACCTCCAATAGTACAAACTCCGTTATCACCAAAGGCGTTTCTAAGTGCAACAGTCTATCCATTACCTCATTTGCCTGCTGATGAAGATTATCCCTAACATTAAGAAGCGCAATCCAGGCAGCTGTATCTACAAAAACTTTCGTCAAAGTTATGATTCTCGCTTTGGCATTCCATAGAGATAATGGTCATGCTGGTGTGCCAGATCGCCAATATCTGTATCAATTGCACAGTTTTTTATTAACTGCCTCAGTTTATCCCAATCTGAGTTTTCTGGGGTTGTTGGCTGAGGTATGTGGTTTTCTTCGACAAACACGATGATAACTGACTGCCCCTCATGCCCTTCAATTGGTTCATTAGGATGAACCACGCCGTTTTGGAATGTGCCTTTGACTGACAGCATAGCTTTTTCTTGCTTCTACATAAATCATGATAGAGTACCATTCTGGTTAAGAATATTCCTACACAATCTTTATTGACCAAGTTTCGTTAAGATATTGTAACCTGGGCAATAGCAACTCTCTATTGATGTGACGCCAGGCAATCGCTTTTTCACATCCATGACAACAACCATCGACTTTCTCAGTCACCTTAACCCCAGCCAACGTCAAGCTGTCGAACATTACTGCGGTCCGTTGCTAGTTGTTGCTGGCGCAGGTTCCGGTAAAACACGAGCGCTGACTTATCGCATTGCGAATCTGATTTTGCAACACCGTGTTGATCCAGAAAATATTCTGGCGGTTACTTTTACGAACAAAGCCGCACGGGAAATGAAAGACCGGATTCAACGGCTATTTGCTGAACAACTGGCTATGAAACAACACGGTCAGAGGTTGGATTTGTTGACAGAATACCAACAAACACAACTGCGATCGCAAGTTTACAAAAACACGATCAAAGACTTATGGTGTGGGACTTTCCACAGCCTATTTTCTCGTATTCTCCGTTTTGATATTGAAAAATATGTAGACGAAAAAGGACGGCGTTGGAACCGTAATTTTTCTATCTTTGATGAATCAGATGTGATGACTCTGATTAAAGAAATAGTCAATAAACAGTTAAATTTAGACGATAAAAAATTTGACGCTCGCTCTGTCCGCTACGCTATTAGTAACGCTAAAAACCAAGGTTTAACGCCCCAAGAATTTGAGCAAGATCAACCCAATTATCGCGGACGGGTAATTGCTCAAGTTTACAATTTATATCAAGATAAGTTAGCAGAAAACAACGCTCTTGACTTTGATGATCTAATTCTTGTACCTACTAGATTATTTCAGCAAAATGAGCAAGTATTGGGTTACTGGCATCGCAAGTTTTGCCATATCCTCGTAGATGAATATCAGGATACTAATCGTACTCAATATCAACTTATTCATTTATTGGTTACTAACGGCGAAACCAGAAAGAGCGAATGGGAATGGCAAAATCGCTCAGTTTTCGTTGTTGGCGATGCAGATCAATCCATTTACAGCTTTCGGATGGCAGATTTCACTATATTGCTGGGATTTCAGGAGGATTTTGGTGATGGTTTAGTAGATGATGACACCCGAACGATGGTTAAGCTTGAAGAAAATTATCGTTCTTGTGAAAACATTCTGCAAGCAGCTAATGAACTGATTGAAAATAACACCCAACGGATTGATAAAATCCTTAAAGCGACGCGGGGAGCAGGTGAGCAGATTACTTGTCACAAAGCCGATGAAGAACTGGCAGAAGCGGCATTTGTGATTAATCAAATTAGCACTTTAGAACAGCAAAATCCAGAGTTAAACTGGGGTAGTTTTGCCATACTTTATCGGACAAATGCCCAATCTCGCCCTTTTGAAGAATTGTTGGTGAAATATCAAATTCCTTACACAGTTGTGGGAGGAATGAGATTTTACGATCGCAAAGAAATTAAAGATGTCATCGCGTATTTAAGAGCGATCGCTAACCCATCTGATACAGTCAGTTTATTACGAGTTATCAATACTCCCCGGCGGGGAATTGGCAAAACCACTATTGATGCTTTGATGAATGCCTCCCAGCAACTAGGCACAACTCTGTGGGAAATACTCAGCGACGAAACATCAGTTAATACATTAGCTGGACGCGCTACAAAAGCTGTGAATAGCTTTGCCGAAATGATTAGCCGTTGGCAAGGGCAAATTGGCACGCTTCCCGTGACTGAGGTTTTGCAAGGAATATTAGAAGATTCTGGTTACGTTCAAGACTTGATGAGTCAAGGGACAGATGAAGCCACAGATCGGGTACAAAACGTTCAAGAACTTTACAACGCCGCACTGCAATTTCAAGAAGAAAACGAAGAGGTTTCCCTCCAAGACTTTTTGAATAGTGCCGCCCTCAGTTCCGATTTGGATAACTTAAAAGAAGGACAGACAGCCGTTTCTTTGATGACTTTGCACGCTTCCAAAGGTTTGGAATTTCCCGTAGTATTTTTGGTGGGATTAGAACAAGGGCTATTTCCCGGCTACCGATCGTTGGGCGATCCCGCATCTTTGGAAGAGGAACGCCGTTTGTGTTATGTGGGGATTACCCGCGCCCAAGAGAGGTTGTATTTATCACACGCGCGGGAACGGCGTTTATATGGTTCTCGTGAACCCGCCATGCGATCGCAATTTCTCGACGAATTACCAGAAGAATTATTAACTACTCAACGTCTAAGTCGTCAAAGTTATACCAAAAGTGCCTCCACTCCTAATGGAAAGCAAGACTCAACGCAGAATTGGCAAGTAGGCGATCAAGTATTACATAAAACTTTTGGGCTTGGTGAAATAACTCATGTCTTCGGAACAGGTAATAAAATGTCTGTGGCAATTAAATTTGCCAGCTTGGGACAAAAAATTGTTGACCCAAGAGTAGCGCAGTTGCAACGAGTAGAGTGATACAATCGCAGAACCTCAACTTTTCCAATAAGTTGAGGTTCTTATTTTTCATATTTCAACTTCTTCAAAGTGTTCAACAGTGGGAAATGGCTCATAAAAATGATGCAGAAGTTTTTTCCACTCTTGATATTTAGCAGAACTTCTAAATCCGACAGTATGAGATTTTAAAGTTTCCCATCTCACAAGTAATAAATATTTACTTTGGTCTTCTATACATCTATGCAATTCATGGGACAAATATCCATCCATTGAGGAAATAATTTTAGAAGCTTTTTTGAAAGAATCTTCAAAATCAGATTCTAGGCCAGGTTTAACAGGAAGCATTACTGCCTCAATAATCATAAACTTTTGCGGCTTGAATTTAACTAATCGCTGTGAAGTCAGGTTGTTTCCTGACTGTCTCAGGTTAACGGGAAATCTTGGTTAATAAACCCAGCAGCACTGCGTGTTGCTTCTAAGATTGTGAGTAATCCACTTCCTGGGTGAACTGCACCACCAATCCAGTACAATCCACTAATATTTTCAGAACGAATTGGAGGGCGAAATGGCCCAAGTTGGCTCCAATTGTGGCTGAGATTAAACACAGCACCCAAATGAACTAAATAATCATCGCGCCAAGTTGGTGCAGTATAACACCTTTGGGTGACAATATGTTGCTCAATATTGTCATATCCTAGTAAACCTAGACGTTTAAGAATAAAGTCTTGGTAGCTTTTTTGTTTAATATCCCAGTCAACAGCATAAGAAGTATTTGGAATTGGCACTAACACATATAATGTGCTATGTCCATCTGGTGCATTACTAGGATCTATAATTGTTGGATTGCAGACATAAATCGGCGGATCAGTTTCATCTAATGCAGAATCATCTACCCAAGGGCGATCGCGTCGTCGAATCTGTTCTGATAAATAGATTTGATGATGTGGTAAGTCTTCGTAGCGGCGATTTATACCTAAATAAAGCATGAAGGTAGAGCATGAAAATTGCATTTGGTTAAGCTTGCGGTCAGTGTAGCGACCTCGTGCTGAAGTTGGTAGCAAATGACGAATAGCGTATCCAAAGTCAGCATTGATCACTACTGCATTAAAATTTAGGCGCTCACCATCTGCTAATTCAATACCACGCGCCTGCCCCTGCTCAATCCAGACTTGATGCACTGGACAATTGAGGTGAATTTGCACGCCCAAGTCTTGAGCAGCTTTGCCCAACCCCTGCGCCAATGCCCGGAATCCTCCCAATGGGTGCCATACTCCTTGGGCAAATTCCAAAAATGGAATCAGACTGAATACACTCGCTGCCACAGTAGGATGCATTCCCAAATATTTCGAGGGATAGCTGAGAGCATAGACCAAACGCTCATCCTGGAAAAATCGCCAAAAGTGTTGATATAAACTTTCCCAAGGACGAAATGAAACTAGAGAGACAATTTCATTCCAACGCAAGTAACCCAATAGAGATCGTACAGGACTGCCTAGATAAGGTTTATAGCCCAATTCATATTTACGGATATGCTCTGTGTACCAGCGCTCAAATGCTAATGGTAAATCTGAACGCAGGTTTGCCAATTGTGTTTTAAAGGCTTCCAAATCCGAGGTTAAATCCAGTTGTGTACCATCCCAAAATCGAATGCGAGTATAGGGTTCCAATCTTTTGAGTTGAACATAGTCAGCAAAATTTAAGCCAGCTTCCTGAAAAAGCTCTTCAAATAAGTGTGGCAGTTGGAGAATAGTCGGCCCTGTATCAAAAGCGTATGAATCAACTTCTAAGCCACGCATCCGCCCACCTATACGTTCAGCCGCCTCAAATATTTGCACTTGATACCCTAATCCAGCAAGACGGATAGCTGTGGCTAGACCACCAGGGCCGGCTCCGACAATTGCAATGTTTTTTGACATAGATAAACTCCTCATTTACTTGGGCAATCGATACTGTCAGGAAAGAGTGGTTGAAGATAACCAATCAAAACTTGTTTAGTCTGTGCTACTAGTTGCCGTCGTAGGTGATCGTCTTGTGCGAGCGACATTAACTGAAGCGCCCCCGCAATTTCTACACTGACTAAAGCTACTAAATGCCGTTGTTGTGAATTCATTTGCGGTTGCCGTAAAGCAAAGAAGTTATCTAATTGCTCTACAATCTCATGGTCAACTCGCTGATTTACTGCCTGCAATTCGCCAGATATTCGCGATCGCAGCATAGTTACCCGACAACCTGGTTGAGTAGTATAAAATTTATCAAAGTCTTCAATTGCTTCACTCAACAATATTGCTAAGGGGTAATTAATCGTTGAGGGATTAAACCTAGCGGCAAATAACTCTCGCATTTGCTGTGCATATCGCTCTGATAGCGCATGAACAATAGCCTCCTTATCAGGGAAAAAGCGGTAGAGTGAACCAATTGAAATATTTGCCTGCTTTACAATCAATTCGGTTGAAACCGCTTCATAGCCTACTTCTTCCAATAACTGAGCAGCTATATCCAAGATTTGATTAACCCGTTGGCGACTGCGGGTTTGTTGCGGTAATCGACGAAGTGTTTCGGGATTGTGAATCCTGGAAGACATGAATTGGTTAGGAGTAAACACGAGCAAATATCATATTATCACTATAAAACACGACAATTATTCATTTTTTGATATCTAGTTTTGGCGAAGAAACAATTTCGGTCGTTCAGCCTCAAAAAGCCCCTCTGCTCCTTCTTCCCCTCAAGCTTGTGAGAAATGCGGATCTGGCAAATTCTCATACTATTTTTTTATGAAGCTACGCCAATTTTTTTGGCTTCTAGTTTCTTCTTTTGTTTGTGTCCTACCTTGCAGGAAGCATCGTTTCTTTAAAAATTGTTAGAGAAACTTTATCAAATCCTTGCACAAAAGGCTCTCCACTCCCATATCACTCTGGAAATTAACAGGACTCTACCACGACATCTCCATAAATTTTTGGCATTTGTTGTAAAAAAAGCAACACATTTCAGAATATTTACTGAAGTGCATTGCCTGTGTAAAGGTTAGTTTTAATACATGAGTTCCCAAGGCTCAGTTACACCGCGTACAACAAGTTCGACGAAGTTGTTACATTAGTTCCCTTAAGTTAAGGGGTAAACCTACTAAAGTTTCAACCAATTCAAGTTTGACCACTCAACAAACGCAGAGAAGACACGAAATGTCTCCGGCTTTGCGCTGTTTATTGCTGAGAACGTACTACCAATTCACCTTACACATATTCGGAGTAAAACAATGGCTGGCAAAACATACTACGTTTCTGGAACAGGTAATGATAAAAATGATGGCTCGAACCAGAAAGCCGCATTTCGCACTCTCCAAAAAGCTGGGGATTTGGTGAAAGCAGGTGATACCGTCTACGTGATGAATGGTACTTACACAAATCCTTATGCAAACATTTTAAGTATCGACAATAAAAATGGTAGTGCCAATGCGCCGATTACTTTTAAAGCATTGTCAGGGCACAACCCAGTTTTAGTTACAGATAAACATAATTGGAATGCCATTTCAATCACTGGTTCTTCTTATATTAATATTGAAGGATTGACGCTCAAAGGTGCGCGAGACAAAATCACACTAGCTTACGCACTCAAAGAAAAGACAAATCTAAATAATCCCGCCACCTCTGGGAATGGCATCAACATTACTTATAGTCAAGAAGATTCCAAAAAGCGATCGCATCACATCACAATCAGCGACAACAAGGTTTCTAATTTTCCCGGTGGTGGAATTACAGCTATTGAAGCAGATTACATTACCGTAAAAGATAACGTTGTTTCTGGAAATGCCTGGTACTCACCTTTTGGAGCTCAAGGAATCTCAATGTTGCACCTGTGGAATTCTGATAAGAATACCAAAGATTACAAAATAGTTATTGAAGACAATACTGTTTTCGATAATAAACAATTGGTTCCCTACTACGCTGTAGGAGAAATCACAGAAGGACACGGCGTAATGGTTGACCGTGCCTATATTGGTAGTGATTCCTATAAAGGAAAAGTCCTAATCAGCGATAATCTAATCTACAAGAATGGTGGTTCAGGTATCCAGCTTTTCAGAGCGGATAATCCCATAGATGTCTTGCACAACACGACCTACAAAAACTCTCAAGTTTTGACAACAGGTGAAATATTCATTAACAAAGCTAATGACGTAGATGTAGAGAACAGTATCTTTGTCGGCAAAGGTGGACAAGCCATTAACCCGATTTCAAAATCCACAGGTTTCTCTTTTGAAGATAACCTTGTTTACAATGGCAGTTTCAAAAATACAGGAAGCGGAAGCGGTAACATCATTGGGAAAGACCCTTTATTTGTTAACCCAGCAAGCGGTAACTTTGATTTGCAAGCCTTAAGCCCTGCAATTATAGGAGGAACAACATTAGGAATTATTGATTAGAGAGTAATTTAGATTTATTGCTCCGCTTAAAATTTATGGCAAAGTACTACATTGCTGGAATAGCTAAAGTGTGGTATTGGATTGATTTTCGTCAAAGTATTATTTCAGTGATGCAAAATCTAAAAAGCAACAAAAAAACCTATCCTTTATACAGGTTGGGGACATAGACAAAACATACTATATTCCATGAGCTAGTGATTATCCTCGATAATGCCAGTTTCCATAAAAGAAAAGATATCTTAGCTCAGATTGAGGTAAAAACGCCAAATATTATCCGGTAATTCTTACCAGAGTCCAGTCCAGATTATAATTTGATTGAATTAGTTTGGCATTCAGCAAAAGAATTATTGCCGTTGATTTTGATTAGACCAAATTGGCAGTTTATTGACTTTTTCAAATGTTAATTCTACATAAGTTGTTTGGCTTTGTCCAATTGTTGTTGTACCAAAATAGCCTTGAGAGCCACTATGAGCATGAGGGCCTGTTTTCAGAAGTGTATAACGTCCTTGAAGACGAGCTTGATTAAAAGGTGAGCCTACTGTAATTGGCCAGCGTGAAGCAAATACAATTTGGCTAATATCTTCAATCCAGTCTCGACTACCTACGAGTTGGTACACATGGTCAACTTTATCAAAGCCTTTTTCGCCATCAAAATCACCACCTATCGAAACAACAATTAATTGAGCATTTAGCCACTGTTCGAGATCAGAAACTGTACCAAGAGCAACTTGCACTCCACCACTGGTTCCAACTAAAATTATTTTCAGCCCTTGTTTAGGACGTTTGGATAAAGGGTATACGGCATTCATACGATCAACGATCGCATTCGCAATTCCCAAGTTATAAATATGTCCATAACGGTCATCGGCAGAAATAGCAAACCGCCAGAGATTACGGATTTTAATTAAAACATCTGTATTAGAGAACAAACCATCGGCTTTTTCAGCTGCACTCCACAGAGGTGCTAATAACCGTTGCCCTTCTAAACTTTCGTTAGCAGCAGAGTAAGGAAAAACATCCCGCACTGTTACACAATTACGATGAATTTGCTCTAATTTATTTAAAAAAAATTCTTCACCTGGAGTTAATTGGTTGGCGGAAAAATCTCCTACTCCTGGTAAAAAAACTATATAGCAATCAATATTTCTCGATTTGTCAACTTTCAGTAAAGGGTTATCCCTGGGGAACTTTTTCGTTGAATTTTTCTTAATCCCCAAGCTTTCAGAACTTTGACTCAACCACCATACCAATGTTCCCACAGGGGCAAAAGTTCCCCAGGCAAGAAGTATTATACCTGCTAAAACCAACAGCCTTAATGTTCCACTTTGCAACCATAGCAGTATTTGTCCGCCAATCCTACGCATTTGAGATTATTGTTTTATATAGTTGATAAATAAAATAATTTTGAGCTTAAAGCTTTGATTTTTAATTATTTATTCTATAAAATTCTACTTTTTGTAATTTGTCATCCCTCATTAGTTAGAAAAAATGAGCAGTAATAATAAATCAAGGCATGGTTTGTGTCATACACTTCGGTATGCTCTAGCTTTGAATGGCGACTTTTATGAAAATGCTCGCAATACACAGCAAAACCAGAGGTTAGCTCTAAGTATTGTAATTCTAGCTGCTATTTCTCATGCCATAGGTAGTGGCGTAATTTTATTAATAAATCGAGCTACAGTTTTTGTACTTTTGGCAGGTCTTTTGATTGATGCGATCGCTATCATTGCAGGATACTATTTTTGGACATTCACAATTTTGAAGATTGGGCAATGGCTCAAACCCATCGATCCTACTTACGGTGACTTACTTATTCCTATAGGCTTTGCCTATGCACCGCAAGTACTAAATTTTTTAACTCTCATTCCCTTACTAGGACGACCAATTGAGCTTATATTGGCGTTGTGGAGTTTATTGGCGGTAATTGTCGCAGTACGCCAAGGGTTAGATATTACTACTCAACGAGCAACATTTATTTGTTTAGTAGGCTGGCCGTTAATTCAAATTGCGATCGGTTTTGTACAAGTTTTGGAGCAACAATTGGTAAGATGGACAAGCTGAGAGGCATCCTACCCGCAGGGAACGTAGAGAAGCCCATTGCGAATTGGGTTTATTGTCTGACATTCCATGAATCTAATGACAGGTGTGGAGTGGGAGCTTACTAAAATTGTTAGTAAATCATTTTGGAAAGATTTTTCCTGATTAGAAATTTACAGCAATTATGGGGTTTTGTATGAATTAAGATTCGATTAATGCTGTAGCAACAATCCTTCATCAGTATCCAAAGCTGCGAGGGGATTTTCTATATCTATTGATGAAACAATAGCTTCTAGCTTGTCACAACTTGAGCGCACTAAACGCAAACCGGCATCTAATGAAAGTTGAGTTGTTGTTGGGGTAAAGTCTTGCAAGATGCTGGCTTCTATCGTCTGATACTGATCAAGGTTTCTGCTGAGTTTTGCCAGAAAATCTGCTCCTTCGCCACCAACAGCGCTGGCAAACTGCAAAATGGAATCGACGTAAGCTCTAACTTTGGGGTTTTTAATTCCTTCTGTAGCTGAGGCTAAGAGCAATTCCCCTGATAGATATTCAAAATCTGGTACATACAAGCGATTGCCAACTAGTTCAAATATCTGCATTCCTTTAGATGGTCTTACTGTTAACTTCTCATGCCTGACTCGATCAGCTAATTTTTCTAGTAATGTAATTACAATTAAAATTACAGAGGGAAAGTTGCTATCTATACACCTGATTTCTACTGTGCCAAGTTTGTTGAGTCGAACTGGATTCCAAGCTGACTTGAGTAAGCTAACTCCCGTTTCTTTGAACAGGTTCGCTTCAATTAAGGCTTTTTCCATCGCTTGCAGCCAAGCATAATAACGAGCGAACTGCTGCTCAACTAAACCTTCAACACTTTCGGCATAAGGCATAAGTCCACCGACAGGTTGTAAATTAGTATAAACTCCCTCCCAACCGAAGGTTTCGCTACCTCGATAACGAATTGTATGCACGGCTAGTCCTAACGCCTGTCCTTCATAAAAAGGACACGCCCGCGTCAGGGAAATAAGTGCAGAGTCGCAAGCTGTAGCTAAATTATAGATATTTAATAGTTCTTCTCGCTCAACTGATGTCGAGTTATAAGATACTGCAACACGAGGGTCAATTACCCCAGGCGGGACTTCCAAATGCAGGTGTGTACCTGTACATTTCCCGGCGTGCAAAAATTTTGAAATGCCGACAGTTTGCGCTTGGATATGGTAATTAGGGTGATCTCGCATAACTGGCATAGTAGGCAAAGGATAGCTAGACAGAGGGTAAAGGCGTAAACCCATCTGTTGCGCTACAGCGATCGCCAATTTGAGATTTTTGAGATAGACTCTCGCTAGTTCCTTGGCAGTGTCAGCAGGAGGTGTGTTAATTTCTACCATGCTTTTAACGAACTCTGCCACAAAGTAATTTGGGTTTAAACCTTGTGCTTGAGCTTTGAGGTGACAACTCTTTAAAAACTCATCGGCGCGATCGCTCAAGCTACCAGCTTCATCTACCAGAAAAAATTCTTGCTCCAGACCGATACGACGCTTAACTATCGCCATCTAGACCTCCACAAGGGTAATCCGCCATAGCCTCAATATATGTAGCTTAAAGGATAAAGTTACCGCAAGACAAAACCGATTTGAGCCAATTGACTTGGAAAATCGTAGAGTGAAACACACTCCCGCCCTTGGTCATCAGTAATAATTTCCCTTTAATATGTCAAAAATTAATAATAATTTCCAGTTTAAATCACAGTAGGATTTAGAATTGAGATAAATCTAATAAAATAGAAATTAAAAATCAGCAGTGTAGGATCATAACATTTCAAATAACGATAGTAGAGTAGGTAGGTAACATTATTTCCCCTAAACATATAATAAACGAGCAAGAACCGCTCACAACTACCTTGTAATTATTTGCATGAAGCAGTTTAACATTTATAATTAATCCTTTTTAGTATCACAATAAGTTTTTTGTAGCTAATTTAAAAATTTAGCTCACTTAAGTTGCAATATAAATATGAATATTACCCTTACCAATTACAACTTCATCAAAGTTATTCATGATGGTAGAAATACTTGTCTTTATCGGGCTTTTAAAGAGCCAGAAAGAACCTCAGTAATTATTAAAACTATAAAAGCTGAGTATCCTACTAGAGAACAAATTGCCTACATCAAGCATGAGTATCAAATACTGCAATTTTTGCAGATAGACGGAGCTATTCAACCCTTAGGTTTAGAAAGTACACAAAATGGTGTAGCACTTATCTTGCAAGATTTTGAAGGAGAGACGCTCAAAGATATTATTAGCACGCCTAATTTGGAACTCAACAATTTTTTGCAAATTGCTATTCAATTAGCTGCAACACTATATCAACTACATCAAAATAATCTTATTCATAAAGATATTCAACCTCATAACATACTCATCAATCCCAACACAGGTCAAATAAAGATTATTGACTTTAGCATTGCATCACGCCTATCTAGAGAAAATCAGATAGTTAATGATTTCAATTTGCTGGGAGGTAGCCTAGCTTATATTTCGCCTGAGCAAACTGGGAGAATGAACCGCTCAATAGACTATAGAACTGATTTTTACTCATTAGGAGTGACATTGTACGAAATGTTAACTAGCAAGCTGCCCTTTGTCGCAGATGATCCTTTAGAATTAGTTCACTCACACATTGCTAAAATTCCACTCCCGCCTCACGAATTAAATACCAAAATTCCGGTAGCAGTTTCCGATATTGTCATGAAATTATTAGCTAAAACTGCTGAGGAAAGATATCAAAATGCTTTAGGATTAAAAGCAGATTTAGAAGTATGTTTACATCAATTAGAAACGACTGGTAAAATTGAAAATTTTGCTATTGGTCAACTTGATTTATCTAGCCGTTTTCTTATTCCCCAAAAACTTTACGGTCGAGAACGAGAAGTTGCGGAATTGATGAATGCTTTTGAGCGAGTTAGCTCTGGCGTAACTGAGTTAATGCTAGTTAACGGTTATTCTGGAATTGGTAAAACTTCGTTAGTGAATGAAGTTCATAAACCTATTATCCGGCAGCGTGGTTATTTTATTTCTGGAAAGTTTGATCAGTATAAACGTAATATTCCTTATGCTTCATTAATTCAGGCTTTTCAAGAATTAATGCAACAGATATTAACAGAAAATGCTGAAAAGCTATCAAACTGGAAAAAGAAACTTTTAGAAGCGGTTGGTGTCAACGGCCAAGTTATTATTGACTTTATTCCTGAACTTGAAAAAATCATCGGCTCTCAGCCTGAAATACCACAGCTAGGAATTAACGAAGCTCAAAATCGCTTTAATCGATTATTTCAACAACTTATTTATGTATTTTCTCAAGCCAAACATCCACTAGTAATTTTTCTGGATGACTTACAGTGGGCAGACTCAGCTTCTCTTAAGCTAATTCAACTGCTAATTAGTGACCCTGAGAGTAAATATTTTTTAATAATAGGAGCATATAGAGATAACGAGGTGAGTCCAACTCATCCATTAATACTAACTCTAAAAGAATTAAAAAAATCTAGTGTAAATGTCAATAATATTGTTCTCCAACCTTTAGATATTTATCATATAAATCAGTTAGTTAACGATACACTGCGTAGTTGTCTAGAGAATTCAGATAACCTAGCTAATTTAGTCTTTAGTAAAACGCAAGGAAATCCATTTTTTGTAACTCAGTTACTCAAATCTCTTTACCAAGATAACTTGTTATATTTTAATTTTAACACAGGTTTTTGGCAGTGGGATATTGAAATTATCAAAGATATTGATATTACTGATAATGTCGTTGAGTTAATGGTTAATCAAATTCAAAGACTATTACCAACAACACAGGAAGTTTTAAAATTAGCTGCTTGCATTGGTGATAAATTTAGTTTAGATATTTTAAGTATTGTCAACCAAAAATCTTTGTCGGAAACGGCTAAAGAACTATGGGAGGCTCTGCAAGCAGGTTTAATTTTACCTATAGATTCATCTTATAAAATACCTTTGGTTGTTAGTGAGCAGCTAGAAGAACAACTGATAATAGAGCTAATAGAGCAAGAACAGAAAATAATTGCATACAAGTTTTTGCACGACCGTGTACAGCAAGCATCTTATTCTTTAATTCCAGATATTAATAAGAAAGAAATTCACCTAAAAATTGGACAATTACTTCTTCAAAAGAGTTCGCTTGAAGAGCGAAAAGAAAATATTTTCTATTTAGTAAACCACCTAAACTATGGCAGAGATTTACTAACTTCAAAGTCAGAGAAATATGAGTTAGCTGCACTCAATCTCATAGCGGGACAGAAAGCGAAAGCAGCAGCAGCCTATGAGTCAGCTATGCGCTATTTCAAGGTAGCTTTGAGCCTATTGACAGCTTCTAGTTGGAATCAGAAATATGAACTTACATTAACTTTGCATCAGGAGGCAGCAGAAGCGGCATTTCTTAGCGGTGACTTTGAGCAAATGGAGATATTAGCTGAAATCGTGCTACAACAAGCTAAAACGCAACTGGAAAAAATCAAAGTTTATGAGTTGCGTATCAAAAGTTGTGAAGTGCAAAGAAAATTAATTGAAGCAGTGCAGCTTGGACTAAAAGTTCTAGAAATGTTGGGAGTAAAACTCAATCACTCACCAACTCCATTAGATATTCAGGAAGCTATTCAAGAAACTACAAACAATTTAGCGGGCAAAGAAATAGAAGATTTAATTAATTTGCCTTCAATGACAGATATTCATAAGCTAGCAGCTATGAGGCTTATATCAAGTTTAGTTCCTGCTGCCTATCAATCTGCACCTGCATTATTTATTTTGATGGCTTGCCAACAAGTAAATTTATCTATTAAAAATGGAAATACGCCTTTTTCGGCTAGCGGTTTTGCTGATTATGGAGTGGTTTTTAGCGGCTTATCACAAGATATTGAAGCTGCTTATCAAATTGGACAATTAGCTTTAAATTTATTAGAGCGGTTAGATGCTGTTGAAGTTAGAAGCCAAGTCTTATTTAAAGTATCAACTTTTATAATCCATTGGAAGCATCATGTTAGAGATACTTTACCACTTTTAGAAGATGCTTACTCTAGCGGATTAGACTCTGGGGATTTAGTACATACTGGATACTCAGCTAGCAATAAGTGTCAATATTCATACTGGAGTGGTTCGGAATTAAAAAGCCTAGAACAGGAAATGGCAAGATATAGCAAGTTGATTGCTCAAATTCATCAAGAGACTGCCCTGAAATGGCATCAAGTATTTCACCAAGCAGTTTTGAATTTAATAGGATTATCTGAAAATCCTTGCCATTTAATTGGTGAATCTTACAATGAAGATAAATTATTAAAACTGCATATTAAATCAAACGAGCGAACAATAATACACTATGTATTCCTTAATAAACTAATTTTATGTTATCTATTTGGTGAATTTACTCAAGCTTTAGAAAATTCTATTAAAGCAGAACAGTATTTAGATGGAGTGACAGGCTGGTTAAATGTGCCATTATTCCATTTCTACGATTCTCTAGCACAACTTGCAATCTATCCATCGGCTTCATTCGGATCTCAAGAAAATCTTCCAGACAAAGTGAAAATTAATCAACAAAAAATGCGAAAATGGGCAGACCATGCACCCATGAATTTTCAGCATAAATATGATCTAGTAGAAGCAGAGAAAGCACGAGTATTAGGTCAATATTGGCAAGCAATGGAATATTATGACCGAGCCATTGGTGGAGCTAAAGAACAAGGATACATCCAAGAAGAGGCTCTTGCCAATGAACTAGCAGCAAAGTTTTATTTTGAGTGCGGTAGAGAAAAGGTAGCTCAGGCTTATCTCGCTGATGCATACTATGGATATATGCGCTGGGGAGCAATAGCAAAGCTTAGAGATTTAGAAATAAAATATTCTAAAATTTCTGCCCGGCTGTTAGAGCAAAGAACGTACAGCCCTAATCAAAGCCCACTTGTTCAATCATTAAATTCAAGTATTAGTAAACCTTTTGACTTAGCAACATTTATCAAAGCTTCACAAGCACTTTCTGGAGAAATAGTTTTTGAAAAGTTGCTAGCTAAATTAATGCAAATTGTGCTAGAAAATGCTGGTGCAGAAACAGGATTTTTGATTTTAGAGAGAGCAGGTAATTTATTTATCGAAGCTTCAGGTAGATTTGGTCAAACTGAAATAAATGTGCAGCAATCAACCCCTGTAGAACTGAGTCAGCAATTACCTATATATATAATTAATTATGTACATCGGACTCAGGAACATATTGTACTCAGCGATGCTACCTGTGAGGGAAAATTTACGACAGATAGCTATATTGTTCAGCACAAACCAAAATCTATTTTATGTAGCCCAATTATTCATCAAGGTAAGCTGTTTGGTATCCTTTACTTAGAAAATAAATTGATTGCTGGGGCATTTACACCGGAACGATTAGAAGTTTTACAACTTTTATCATCACAAGCAGCTATTTCGTTAGAAAATGCTCGTCTATATAATGATTTAGAAGAATATAATCGGACGTTAGAAATAAAAGTTAAAGAGCGCACTCTAGAATTACAAGATAAAAACTTAGAATTACAACAGCAAATTAGCGAACGGCAAAAAGCTGAAGAAATAGCCGCATCTGCTAACCGTGCCAAGAGTGAATTTCTCGCTAACATGAGTCATGAACTCAGAACCCCGCTCAATGGTATTTTGGGTTATACTCAAATATTCCAGACAGATACATCTTTAACTCCTCAGCAAAGGAATGGCGTAAATATTATTCATCAGTGTGGTGAACATCTACTAACATTAATTAATGATATTTTAGACATCTCCAGAATAGAAGCTCGAAAAATGGAGCTTTACTTACAAGAGTTTAATTTATCAGCTTTTTTAGAAGGAATAGTAGAAATTTGTCGGATTCGGGCTGAACATAAGGGAATCAGCTTAATTTACCGCCCTTTATATCCATTACCTAGTTTAGTTCGTGCCGACAATAAACGTTTACGTCAAATTTTAATTAATTTACTAAGTAATGCAGTTAAGTTTACAAAAAAAGGTAGCATTACTTTTAAAGTAGGCTATGTAAATCAGGATAGAGACTGGACAATAAATACAGGTAGCCTGGCAGGCCAATTATCAAACTCCAAAATTAGATTCCAGGTAGAAGATACAGGAACTGGTATTGCTTCAGAGCAATTAGAAGAGATATTTTTACCTTTCAAGCAAGTAGGTGAAGATAGCTTAAAGATAGAAGGAACCGGATTGGGTTTGACTATTAGCCGCCAATTAGTTCAAATGATGGGAAGTGAATTATATGTTACAAGTGAATTAGGTAAAGGCAGTGTTTTTTGGCTAGATTTGGAATTACCAGAAGTTTTTCAATATACTAAAATTGCTGCTAATGAACTTAACATCATTGGTTTTTTAGGGACTAAACGCAAAATTCTTGTAGTGGACGATAAATGGGAAAATCGGTCTGTATTGGTTAATATCTTAGAACCTTTGGGTTTTGAAGTTCTAGAAGCAACTGATGGTTTAGATTGCCTTCATAAAGTTCCTGAATTTCAGCCAGACTTGATTCTTATGGACTTGGTAATGGCAAGAATGGATGGATTTGAAGCTACGCGTCGCCTCAGAGCCTTACAAAACTTTCAAGAAGTGATAGTGATTGCCATTTCAGCTAGTGTATTTGAATTTAATCAACAAGAAAGTCGCAAAGTAGGGTGTGATGGTTTTCTGCCAAAACCAATTCAAAGAGTAGAACTTTTAGACAAGTTACAGGTTTACTTAGGGTTAGAATGGGTATATAAAGATCAAGGTAAAGCAAAAAAGATAAAAGACGAAAAGAAAAGTCTTACTAATAGTTTACACTTGACATCTCAGGCTCCTATTATACCTCCTTCAGCAAGCGAACTGACAATTTTGCTAGATTTGGCTATGCGGGGGAATTTAATAAGCATTGCTGAACGAGCTGTAGAACTAGAAAAAATAGATGAGAAGTTGCAACCTTTTGCTAGTCATTTATATCAACTGGCTAAAGGTTTTAAAGGCAAACAAATATTAGAGTTTATTCAAAAGTATTTTGGGGCTATATGAAAAATGATTCTAATAAATCTAGTGTCATTTTAATCGTTGATGACACTCCTATCAATTTAGAAGTACTTTATGATTTTTTAGGCAAAGCTGGATTTACGGTTTTGATTGCTGAAGACGGCGAAAGTGCGATCGCTAGAGCTGAATATGCCCCACCAGACTTAATTTTGTTAGACATCCTCATGCCGGGAATGGATGGTTTTGAAACTTGTCGGTTGCTGAAAAAGAGTGGATTAACGCAAGATATTCCGATCATTTTTATGACTGCACTTTCCGAAACCGTGGATAAAGTCAAAGGCTTTGAACTGGGTGCAGTCGATTATCTCACTAAACCGCTTCAGCACCAAGAAGTCTTAGCTAGAATTCAACTCCATCTCAAGTTACGATCTCTGACAAAAACCCTGCAAGAACAAAATTTACGCTTGGAAAATGAAATTGCTGAACGCTTACAAGTAGAAGAAAAAATCCGCGAACAAGCTGCTTTACTAGATATTACAAGCGATGCAATTCTTGTCAAAGATTTTGATAATCAAATCCGTTTCTGGAACCAAGGAGCAGAACATTTGTATGGCTGGAAAGCTACGGAAGTAATTGGTAAGAGTGTTAATCAAATTTTATATCTACCAGAAACCTTGTCTCAAATCCAAGATATTTATGCAAATATAGCTAAGTCTGGTTTCTGGCATGGTGAATTACACCAAGTTAATAAAAAAGGGCAAGATATTATTGTTGCCAGCCGTTGGACTTTAATGCGCGATCGCAACGGGCAAGCAATATCGATTTTAACAGTAAATACTGATATTACCGAAAAAAAGCATTTAGAAACTCAAGTTTTACGGGCGCAACGTCTAGAAAGTATTGGCACCCTAGCTAGTGGCATAGCTCATGATCTGAACAATATACTGACTCCGATTTTAACGACAGCACAATTGTTACAGATGAAAATGCCCGATACTGATGAGCGTAATCAACAGATGTTAAAAACTATAGAAAATAACTCTAAACGTGGGGCTGCTTTAGTCAAGCAAGTCTTGCAGTTTGCTCGAGGAATTGATGGTCAGCGTACCGTTGTGCAAATGAACCATTTATTTTCAGAAATTCAGCAAATTGTCCAAGAGACTTTTCCGAAATCGATTGAATTGACAGAGCATATTCAGCCTGAACTTTGGGCTGTAATTGGTGATGCAACGCACCTACATCAGCTACTGATCAACTTAGTAGTTAATGCTCGTGATGCTATGCCCGAAGGTGGCCATATCGAAATTTCTGCGGAAAATCTCTTGATTGATGAAGATTATGCACGCATGAATCTGGATGCCCATGTTAGTCCTTACATTGCTATTACTGTTGCAGATACAGGCATGGGGATGCGCTCAGAGATTATCGATAGAATCTTTGAGCCGTTTTTTACTACTAAAGAGATTGGCAAGGGTACAGGATTGGGTTTGTCTACCGCCAAAGGTATCATCCAAAGTCATGGTGGTTTTGTAACTGTGACTAGTCAAGTCGGCAAAGGTACGGAATTTAAAGTTTACTTGCCGGCAGTGGAAGTAGCAAAAACGCCCCTAGTAGAAGACCTGGAGTTATTTAAAGGTAATGGAGAATTAATTTTAGTTGTTGATGACGAAACCAGAATTTTGGAAACTACTAAAATATTATTAGAAGTTTACAACTACAGAGTACTGACAGCTAGTAATGGGATTGAAGCGATCGCGCTTTATGTTCAACACGAAGACGAAATAAGCGTAGTGTTGATGGATATGATGATGCCCTTAATGGATGGTGCAACTGCTATCACTACGTTGCAAAAAATTAATTCCCAAGTCAAGGTTGTGGCTGTTAGCGGTCTGAACGTTAGTGAGAAACTGGCTAAGATACCTGGAGTTAAAAAGTTTATTGGTAAACCATATACGACCAAGGACTTGTTGCAGACTTTACACAGTATTCTTGTGCAGAAATCCACAAACCCAAACTTATGTACTGCACCTAGTAAAACACTTTTTAAGTAGTCACTAGGCAAGATAAATCAGCCATACCCAACAGCAACAGCAGGAGCAAGAAATATCACTACAGGGAGATGGGTATGAAGTTATTTTTGAGGATTATCAACTGAGTAAATCTAAACAACCAAATTGTCTGGAGCAAGAGAATTATATCCTAGTCTACAGCTAATCAAAACTAGACTTGACATAATCAACTGCAATAGGTGTGATTTTTTCGACAAGATTATTAATTACCCCTCGTTCATATTCAGTCCAAATTCTGGGATGCCCAAAAATGCATGGTTGTAAAATTCCCCAGAGTTGACCATCCTGGCGAATATGGGCATGAATAAGGGCGCGGTGTCCAAAATTTTTCTGTTCAAATTCCCGATTTAAAACTTGAGGTTCAGCAGTTTCTACATCCTCTACAAAGATTGAAGGTTCGGCACGTAGCGCAGCCGCAAACATCGGATCTTCATCTGTTACAGTTGGGGGTTGTGCTGCCCATTCTTTATTATAAACAGTAGGTACATCTGGAGTGCGAATCCAACAAAAGGCAACTCTACCGAGGTTTGCCTGTGGATTGTGTAGGTATAAAAAACATCTATCAGATTGTAAAAAATTGCCTACAGCTGGCAATAGCGCAGAAAATATCGCATCTGGTGTTTGAGATGATTCTACAATATTGTTAAGTGCAGGAGGAAGGTTATGCTGAGTCATATAACTAAGCTGATTTTAATTGAATAATGCCTTTATCAAAAACGCGATTATCAGTAGCGATCGCACTTACTTCTATTCTATCTGGATACACCTCGTAGGCTGCAAAACTCAGCTTTTCAGCAGAATGCTCTGTCCACTCCGAACGCCCTACAGGACGAGTACCTGCGCCTGCACCAGTAACTAGATAAGTCGTTCCATTAATAACGCGAGTGCGTTCATAACTATGATCATGACCGTTGATATAGAGTTGAGCGCCGTATTTTTGAAACAGAGGAGTGAGGGTTTTAATAAAAGTTTGATTGACTCCGTAGTGACCGGATGAATAAATTGGATGGTGGCCAAATACGACTTTCCAAGGAGCTTTACTAAGGCTTAATTCTTTTTCTAACCAAGGTAGCTGGTTTTTCCAATCAGCATTACTGTTAGTATCTAAAGCAAAAAATTGCACAGAGCGACGGCGAAATGTATAGTAGCGTTTTCCATTCATATTGAAGCCGGCATACTTGACTTGCGGATCACCATTGGCAGTACGAATATCGTGATTACCTAAACAAGCCTGAAATTTCACGCCTTGCCTCAGCAAAGCTTGATAAGGACGCTCAAAAACTGCATTGATTTTTTCGATTTCGCCGTCATTGTAAATATTGTCCCCAGCTAAAACGACTAAATCATAAGGATTTTGTTTGTGATACGCATTCATCGCTCCAGCTACAGCATACTGTCCTTTAGCCCCAGTCCCTGTATCAGCGACAGATACAAAACGTAATAATAAGCCTTTTTTGGCTGAGGTGGCGGCTATGGCGGTTGTTGAATCGGTAATATCAGCACTTTGATGATTTTGACGAAATGTCCAGCCTAAAAATCCTGCACCAATAGCGCTGAGGCTACTTAAAAATAAAAATTGACGGCGTTTTAGGTTCATAACTCACCAAATTTAATAAATAGTCAGTTTATCTGAAGCAATGTGCAATGTAGTGATACATTAAGGCAAAAGAAGGCAGCACCAGTAATAATGTAGGTTGTTTGTCTTTGATTCGCTGCTTTTGGTGAAAGTTCCATGCCACAAGACAATCAGTCAAAACCGACGGATGAGCAGGTAACTCAACCTCCCCAAAAACCTTACCAAAGAGTTCAGCCATTTTGGAAGGCTAAAATTATCCAAATTCTCCAAGGGACAATTGGGGTTTTAGAAGTAACGGTGGAAAAACTGGAGACAGCACCCCCACCTGGTACGAAGGAAACACCCAGTTTTTTCCAGCAACTTCAGTTGCGATGGGGTGGACTGTTAAGAACAATCCGCTTGTTTTTACCATCAAATTGGTCAACAAAGTTATCAGATACAGCTTTGACGGGAATTGTTACTGGAATTGCTGTAATTATCGTTTGGACGACTGCGACTGTCTTTACTGGTAAACCTACTGAAGTAGCTACAGTTCCACCGGTTGAAGAAGTTCCTGCACCGACACCAACGATAACTACTCCACCGGAGTCAGTTGCACCAGAACCGCAGCCGCCACAGCCACCAGAGGAAATTACACCACCGCCAGAAGTACAAACTACTCCACCAGCGCCGGAACCAGAACTAATTCCCACGCCAACACCAACACCAACCATAGAATTAACACCTGAACAAGCTTTGATAGCGGCTGTTGAGAATCAGGTAGCCGAAATTAGCGATCGCATTGCCTCTGGTCTGATAAAGTCAATTCAAGCCAACTTTCGTACCAGTAATCTGACTGTCAAAATCAGTGATAATTGGTACACTCTCCCAGAATCTCAACAGGACAAACTAGCTGCGGAGATATTACAACGTTCTCAAGAACTTGATTTTACTCATTTAGAAATTATCGACTCCCAAGATAAGCTGATAGCGCGTAACCCAGTTGTTGGTACTGAGATGGTGATTTTTAAACGGCAAACAACAAGTTTAAATAATTCGTAATGGGCTACGCCCCGCTAAGCTAACGTAATTCGTAATTTTAACTTTAATTATTTATGTTAGACAATGTTTTGTTATTGCTCAAAGCTTGTGAAAACTTAAACATTAATTATGAAATTATTCATCCGGCTGAGAACTTAGTAAAAATAAAACTGAATAATAAGCAGCATTACTTTTGTAATTATAGTACTCCCTTAATCAATCAAGCAGTAGCACAAATCATAAAAGACAAGGAATACACTTACCATATTTTAAAGCAAAAAGTTAAACTTCCTAAGACAATAGGTTTTCTTTCACCTTTTTGTGATCTTCAGTATAAAATATACTTAAAATTTCCCAGCTTTCAAGATATTATATTAGAAATAAAAGATAAATTTGAAATACCTGTTATTATTAAAAGGAATTCTGGCTCTGGTGGATGTAACGTCTTTTTATGTCATAATATAGATGAGATTGAAACTGCTTTAAAAGAGATTTTTAATATAAATAATAAAAAGTATGATTATGTAGCGATCGCTCAAGAATATATTCAGATTTTATATGAATATAGAGCGGTTTTCTTAAATAAACAATTAGTTTTACTTTATGAAAAAGATATAACTGATGCAAAGTTTGCAGGTAATCTTAGTCCTTTACATTGGGATGGTGCAAAAGCCAAATATATTGACGATCCACAAATATTGTCAGAGATTGCTAATTTTGCTAAACCAGTTTTTGAAGAATTAGACCTTGATTATGGTGGTTTAGATATAGTCTTAGATCGAGATAACCAATATTGGTTGATTGAAGTGAACTCAAGTCCAAATTATACTATTTTTACTAGAGACAATGGAGAGGAGCCTGTGTTGAAAATTTTTGAAAAAATGCTTATTAGCCTAGCTTCATAAAAAATTGAAAATTCAGTTGGCATGGAGAAAATGCAAAAACCAGCAAACTCCTAACTCCTAACTCCTAACTCCTAACTCCTAACTCCTAACTCCTAACTCCTAACTCCTAACTCCCCATTCACCACTCTCGTTACTTGAGTTGGTATCCATACAGTAAAAATTGAACCAATACTTACAGTTGATTCTACTTCAATGCGACCGCGATGAAGTTCTACAAGTTGTTTCGTTAAAGCCAGTCCCAGCCCAGTACCTTCATAGCGGCGGCGATAGGGTGTATCAAGTTGCTGAAATTTATCAAAAATTAATGGTAATTGTTCTTCAGGAATGCCGATTCCAGTGTCTTCCACTTGAAAAATAGCGGTATCATCTTCCACCCAAAGACGTAAAGTTACGCTGCCATTTTCAGGGGTGAATTTAACAGCATTAGTTAACAGATTCCAAAGAATTTGTTCTACTCGTTCTCCATCGGCGGTAAAACGATCGCGATTGGGATCGATTTGCAAATCAAGGTTGAGATTAATTTGTTCGCTTGTTGCTTTTTTTCGCAGTGACTCTACAGCATTTTCAGCAACACTTACTAAAGAAAATTCCGAAATATTTAAAGCTGTCTTCCCAGCCTCGATTTGCGATAAATCGAGGATGTCATTAATCATTTCTAATAAATGTTCTCCACTGTCGTGGATTGTTTGCAGATAACCCCGTTGTCGTTGACTCAATTCACCCAAAGGCCAACGTAATAATGTAGATGACATCCCAATCACATAAGTCAAAGGTGTGAGCAATTCGTGACTGATAGTAGCGAGAAACTCACTTCTGAGGCGGCTAGCGGCTTCGGCGGCGAGGAGAGCATCACGCAGAGCCATTGTGCGTTCAATAACTCGTTGTTCAAGAGTTTGTTTTTCTTGGGTAAGCGTTTGCATTAACTCAGCTTGGTGAATTGCGATCGCTAATTGTTCTGCGATCGAACTCAGCAAGTTTTTTTCACTCTCAGTCCACTGGTGTGGATTATCACACTGGTGAGCAATCAGCAATCCCCAAAGTTTATCCTCAAATATAATTGGTGCTGCCAACTTTGCCCTAACTTGGCTTTCCCTCAAAAAATTCAGCAAACACTCTTCTAGAGCATAAGTTTTTTCGACATCATCCACAGCTAAGGTAAAGCCTTGGCGATACTTTTTCCAACATTGAGACGTTCGCCTAAAACAATTCCTTTCGGTGTAATTTAAGACCGATGTAATAGCATCTGTAGCACGGGCTTCATAGACAATATAACCTCCATAGTTTTGGCAGTCTTCTAGTAATGGCTGATTATTGACTAACACAGAAGGCGAGTGTTTACCGTTCTTCTCGTGTATAAAAGACTGATATTGTTGGGTTTTGACTTTGGAAGCTTCAAATTTATAGATTACTAATCTGTCTAATTCCAGAAATTCACGCACCTGTGTAATTGCGGTTGCCATAATTACTGACAAATCCAGGCTTTTGCGGATCTGCGTTGTTACCTGATTTAATAACCGCTCCTGGGAAATCTGTTTTTTTAAAGCATCTTCCACTGGCTGACAGATATAAACTGCCGGCGCAGTTGGGCTTGGAGGTGCTATTATTTCTTGGTTTGGCTGAGTTAAAAAATATTCTAATAACAACAGCGAAAATTGACTTTGGAGTGTGGCATCATTGGGCCGAATAATTTGGTGATAGCGTTCGAGATTTTGGTGAGTATAGGAATCGCACTCAAACAAGTCTCTTAATTCGGAGACAAATGTTGCGATCGCCTCTAAATTAAATGTCAACTTAGCATTGAGTGCCGAACCAATTCCTTGCTCCCCCTCCTCTAAATTTCCTACCAAGAGCGCACTAAACTGCTCAGAAATCACCAATGTAAACCTTTGCCTTTGCCATTTTGCAGGTATGTAAACCCGCATCAACACAGCTTCTGTCAGTATCAGAGCGGCACTTGTCTCCCTTTGAGCCATCTGTTCCAACAATTTCCCAAGCTGATCAAATACAACAATAGGCAAGGTTCGAGAAAAGCTCAAATCAGGAGAACTAAGCATTTTCAATCATTTTGGTAAGATGGGGCTGAATTCAGGGAAAAAGTTTGTTTTTTTGTACTAACCAATAGTTTAAAACGGTAATACAGCATTATGCATCGTATAAGTAGCACATCGGGTGGATGGAATCAGTCAGAGGGTTTAATTTTTTTAGAACAAACTCCAGCGCCTTTCGTGTTGATTACAGCTGCTGATACCGACATTCAAACTTTGGCAGCTGCGGTTCCAAAATTACCTACAAGCTTTCCTGCATTAAGAGTCGCCAACCTGTTGCAATTACAGCAACAATTAACCATAGACACTTATGGAGAGCAAGTTTTGGAACTTGCCCAGGTAATCATTTTACGCCTGTTGGGAGGACGTTCCTACTGGAGTTATGGCTTAGAAGTAGTGCAAGAAATTGTGCAACGTAATGGTAAAACCCTCATTGTAATGTCAGGGGACGACGCTTTTGATCCCGACTTAATTTCTCAGTCTACCCTGCCTTTGGGCATTGTTAACCAAGTATGGCAGTATTTTAGCGAAGGCGGCGTCGAAAATTTCGTTAATGCTCTGCAATTTATCTCTGACAGTTGCCTGTTAACTGCATACAATCCACCGTTACCCCGGCCAATTGGGCGTGTGGGATTGTATGAGTGGGGAGTAGGGGAGCAGGGGAGCAGGGGAGAGTTAGAACCTCATTCATCCACCTTGGAACCTCAAATCTCCCAATGTCCAATGCCCAAAATTGGCATCCTTTTCTACCGCGCTCACTATTTAGCAGGAAACACTAAAGTAATTGATGCTTTATGCGAAGCTTTGGTACAGAAAAATTTACAACCTGTGCCAGTGTTTGTTTCTTCATTGCGTGAACCCGATGTTCAGGTTGAGTTGAATGAATTTTTCCAACCCAAAGAAGCTGAATCAATAGCTGTACTGCTGAATACCACCAGTTTTTCTCTAGCACGTTTGGAAAGCGAAACACCCCAAACTGAACTCTGGGAAAAATTAGATGTGCCTGTGTTGCAGGTAATCCTCAGTGGCGGATCAATTGAGCAGTGGGAGTCACAGTTTCAAGGGCTTTCTCCCCGCGATATTGGGATGAATGTGGCGCTACCAGAAGTAGATGGGCGGATTATTACTCGTGCTGTGTCTTTTAAAGCCGTACAAACTCGTAATCCCCATCTAGAAACAGATGTAGTAGTTTATGAACCAGTGAGCGATCGCATCGAGTTCGTTGCCAAACTAGCAGCAAATTGGGCGCGTCTACGTTCCAAACCACCCCAAGAACGGCGAATTGCCCTAATTTTGGCAAACTACCCCAACCGCAATGGCCGCCTCGCCAATGGTGTAGGACTCGACACTCCGGCTAGTTGTGTAGAAATCCTACAAGCTTTACATCAGGCTGGGTATGAAGTAGAAAATCCGCCTGCTCAAGGAGACGAGTTGATTCAACAGCTAACAGCTGGTGTAACAAATGATCCAGAAGGCCAAGAATCGCTTCCGGTACACCAAAGTGTTTCTTGGGAAGAGTATCAAAAGTATTTCGCTTCTTTACCGCCAGCAGTTCAGCAAGGTATTAGTGAAAGGTGGGGAATAGGGACTGGGGACTGGGAACTAGGGGCTGGGGAAAAGGAAAACGGGGGAGACAATAGGAATCCCCAATACCCAATACCCAATACCCAATCCCCAATCCCCGTTCCCGGAATTCAACTCGGCAACGTTTTCGTGGGAATTCAGCCAGCAAGGGGTTATGATAATGACCCCAGTTTGAATTATCATGCACCGGATTTAGAACCAACTCATGCTTATTTAGCTTTCTACTATTGGGTAAGAGAATGTTTTGGTGCTGATGCCGTAGTTCATGTGGGAAAACACGGAAATCTAGAATGGCTACCTGGTAAAAGTGTGGCTTTATCGAGTAATTGTTATCCAGAAGTCGCTTTAGGCGCACTTCCCCACCTGTACCCGTTTATTGTCAACGATCCTGGTGAAGGTTCCCAAGCCAAACGTCGCGCTCAAGCGGTGATTATAGATCACCTAACACCGCCAATGACTCGTGCGGAACTCTACGGTTCTTTGCAACAGTTAGAAAATTTAATTGATGAGTATTATGAAGCGGACAGTTTAGATCCTTCGCGTTTGCCAGTGATTCGCGATCGCATCCACGAACTGGTGATCAAAGAAAATCTCCATCTAGATTTAGGAATCCAAAATGAAACAGAAATTTTTAAGTCTGAATCCTTAATTTTGAATTCCATCGGTGGTTATCTTTGTGAATTGAAAGAAGCCCAAATCCGCGATGGATTGCACATTTTTGGGCAATGTCCCCAAGGAAGGCAGCTACGAGATTTAATAGTAGCGATCGCTCGTATACCCAATCGCCATTCTTCAGGTATTACCCGTGCCATAGCTCAAGATTGGGGTTTAGACTTCGACCCCCTCACAGCCGATTTGTCAATGCCTAGCGGTGAATACTCAATAGTCAATGGCACAGAATGCCGTACATTCGGTGATATTGTCGAAGTCCTAGAAGAACACGCCGCCCTTTTAGTAGAACAACTCATAACTCCTAACTTACTACTCCCCACTCCCCACTCCCCACTCTCCATTGTCCTTAACTGGATACGCGATCGCCTGCTTCCAGCTTTACAACAAACCCCCCAAGAAATCACCCATTTATTACACGGACTTGATGGTGGTTATGTCCCAAGTGCCCCATCGGGCGCACCCACACGCGGCCGCCCAGAAGTTCTACCAACTGGGAGAAACTTTTATTCTGTCGATATTCGCGCCATTCCCACAGAGACAGCTTGGGATATCGGTAGAAAAGCTGCTGAAACCCTCGTTGAATATTACACTCAAGAACATGGTGAGTATCCAAAAACACTAGGTTTATCATTGTGGGGAACAGCCACCATGAGGACTGGAGGTGATGATATTGCCGAAGCCTTAGCTTTACTCGGAGTCCAACCTGTATGGGATGGTGCAGCACGGCGAGTAGTGGATTTTGAAATTTTGCCCCTGGCGATTTTGGGGCGTCCCCGTGTAGATGTCACCTTGCGAATCTCTGGATTTTTCCGAGATGCTTTTCCCAACTTAATTGATTTATTTGATCAAGCAGTATCAGCAGTGGCAGGCTTGAATGAACCGCCAGAACAAAATCCCCTAGCAGATGCGGTTCGCCAAGAGACTGATTTGTGGACAAGCCAAGGATTAACTTTAGAAGAAGCAGTAGTGCGATCGCGCTATCGCATCTTTGGTTCTCGTCCAGGTGCTTACGGCGCAGGACTCCAAGGTTTAATCGAATCGCAAAACTGGACAAATGATCAAGATTTAGCCCGCGCCTACATTAATTGGAGTTCTTACGCCTACTCTTCGGGAGCAGGGGAGGCAGGGGAGCAGGGAGCAGGGGAAGATAAAATTTCCAATGCCCAATGCCCAATGCCCAATATCGAAGCTTTCGAGCAACGCTTGGCGAAAATGCAAGTTGTCCTGCACAATCAAGATAACCGTGAACACGACCTACTCGATTCTGATGATTATTACCAATTTCAGGGTGGTTTAACTGCTGCGGTGCGTTCTCTACAAGGAAAAAATCCCCAAACTTATTTTGGTGATAATTCCATACCCGCTCAACCACGAGTCCGCCAACTCAAAGAAGAAATTGCACGGGTGTATCGTTCTCGCGTAGTTAATCCCAAGTGGATTGCAGGAGTCATGCGTCACGGTTATAAAGGTGCTTTTGAAATGGCGGCGACGGTAGATTTTTTATTCGCTTACGATGCAACAGCCAAATGTGTAGAAGATTATATGTATCAAGGTATAGTAGAAGCTTACTTGCTCGACCCAGTTATGTCAGAATTTATTCAGCAAAAGAATCCTTATGCACTGCGTGATATTGCTGAAAAATTATTAGAAGCACACAAGCGCAATTTGTGGGAGGATGTATGTATAGGAACATTAGAAGCTTTAAGGAACCTAGTACATCAAGCTGAAGCAGTTATCGAAGAAAAATCAATGGTGTAGGAAATAAATATGGAGAATCTTGCGTATTTGCACCTAGCTTTCGCCTACGAAGACAGTACACCCAGTGAATTGGTCTCCTTCAGTTCTTTGTTTAACAAAGCAGCTGCACCAGACTGGAAACGGCTTTCTGGTAGGGCTTGGAAGTATATGTTGCCCCTTGCTCTGTCCTTGTCTATTCTTGGCGCTGTTAGCAGCGTCATGGCACTGGAACAAGGCGATCAAGGCCCTTCTGTCAGAAATCTACAACAAAAGTTGAAAACAGCAGGTTTTCATCAAGCTCCAGTCACCCAAGTATATGACGTGTCCACAGAAGAATCTGTGCGGCGCTTCCAAAAGGCTGCTGGTTTACCAGTGGATGGCATTGTTGGAGCAAGAACCCTGCAAAAATTAGAAAGCTGGCAAGCTAAAAAGCCAAGTACTACGACTACACAAGCTAAAAAAGCTACTGTTGTAAGTACACAAGCCAAAAAGCCCAGCACTACTAGTTCAGCTAGTTCAGCAACTACCCAGCGCCGTAATTCCAACTACCTTTCTAAGGGAGATGAAGGTGAAAATGTCAGGGCTTTGCAAGAACGCTTAAGAGTCGCAGGCTTTTATTACGGGAATGCCACAGGAATATTTGGCCCCATTACCGAAGAAGCTGTCAAGCGGTTCCAAGATGCTTATAAATTAAGCGTTGATGGTGTTGTTGGTCCAGCAACATTAGGTAAATTGCCAGGAGTTGGCATCGGTAGTGGAGAAGAAGCTCCCAGAAAGGAAAAGGTAGCCAATCGAAATAAACTCCGTATAGGCGATCGCGGTGAGCCAGTTAGAGTTATCCAAGAACAATTGATCCAAGCAGGATATTTAGAGGGAGAGCCAAATGGCTATTATGGCCCCTATACTGCTGATGCTGTAAAGAGATTTCAGGCAGCTAACTATTTAGCAGCAAGTGGCGTTGCTGGCCCAACTACGCGAGCTAAGTTATATAGCTCAATAGATACTGCCCCTAAAAGCGAATTTAATACCCTGGAAATTCAAACGCGACTACGAGAGCGGGGTTTTTATAAAGGCAAGCTGAACGGTGTAATGGCAGCTGACACCAAAAAAGCGATTAAACAAGCCCAAGAATTCTACGGCATAAGTCTCAAGGATCTTAAGAGCGGACGCTTTTAACATCCGCTTTGGTGTTGTTAGTATCACTTCCCAATTTGTTGCTTGCCTCAAGTAACAGCAAATTACGAACTGCTCAAAATTCCTCGTATTTGGCTAATTTGAGTAGTTTCGTCTTGTTTATCCATCCAAGTGCTATAGCGGCATCAGTGCCCGTTGGCACTTGGGACACACTGCATGAATGGTCATTTGACAGTCAAGCAGGTGGAAACCTTCTTTTTGAGCAGTTTTAGATCCAATTTTTAAAATTGAGTCATTTTTGAACTCAATAGTTGAGTTGCATCTAACACAAATTAAGTGATGGTGATGATGGGGATAGGGCTGGTTGATCTCATAATGCTTATGTCCCTCGCCCAGTTCGAGTTCCCGTAAAATTCCCATCCTGGCCATCAACTTCAAAGTCCGATATATAGTTGACAGGCTGATACCTTCACCATCAGTTTCTAGTCGCTGATAAAGATCCTCCGCACTCAGATGTTCACCTTGCGGAAGTTCTTGAAAAATGTGTAAAATTGTTTCGCGCTGGGGAGTTAATCGCCAGCCTCGTTCGTTCAGTTCTGCCTTGAGTGAAGTAGTTGTGTAGACAGTCATACTAATATTTCTCAACAAAGCTCGTTAATTGAGAATATAACAAATCTTGGGAGCAATTTGCAACAATCATTGCCTATTGACAATCATTACTAAATATTTAAGAACAATTCATCAAATCTTGAGCAAAAATCAAGTAACAAGCTGTATTGTATTTAATTTACATACAGCTAATAGTTAGGATACTTATAACGATTGCATCCCTTGACTTTGAATTTTGTATAAGTTAATTTTGAATTGCTCAGTTGATCCCGACCTTCAAGATATTTGAGCAAAGGTCTGGGGAAACTCTTGTACAACTAAATGCAAATAATTTGCTACAAGCCTGTAAAAAGCTTTTGACCTGGGAATCAAATGTATACCTTGTCCGTAGTCATTTGTCAAGTATAGTTTTTAATGACAAATGACTAATGACTAATGACTAACTTAAAGACTCCAAATAGTCACGGATGAGGTTGCGACGCTTGGGTTGGCGTAGTTTTTGCAAAGCCTTAGATTCTATTTGTCTGACTCGTTCCCGTGATAAGTCGAGAGCGCGGCCAATTTCTGCTAAAGAGTAAGGATGACCATCTGCCAAACCAAACCGCATCAATATTACATCACGTTCGCGGCTAGTCAAATCTGAAAGAAGATGATGCAAGTCTCTTTGTAAAGATTCTCGCATTAACATTTCTTCTGGAGTTACACTGTCAGTTTCGAGTAATTCGCCTAACTCAGTATCTTTATCCTTGCCTACTTTCGTTTCCAATGAAACGGAGCGAGGAACCCGCAACAAAACTTCTCTGACTTGGGTCGGTGTCATCTCTAACTCAGTTGCTAAATCTTCTAGAGTTGGGGTGCGACCTTTTTCTTGAGCAATTTTGCGTTGAGCCTTTTTGATTTTGTTTAACTTTTCGGTAATATGGACAGGGAGGCGGATCGTGCGGCTAGAAGTAGCGATCGCCCGTGTAATTCCCTGACGAATCCACCAGTAAGCATAGGTACTGAAGCGGTAACCCTTAGTGGGGTCAAATTTTTCTACAGCTCGCTCCAAACCTAGTGTGCCTTCTTGGACTAAATCTAACAATTCCAAACCGCGATTTTGATATTTCTTAGCAACAGACACAACTAGGCGAAGATTTGCCTTAATCATGTGTTCTTTTGCTTGGAGTCCTTGGGATTGAATTTGCTCCAACTCTTCTACTGTCAACTTAGCAATTTCAGCCCAGCGACGTTTGCCTTCTGCCAGAGTCGGTCTGAGATCCGATACTACTATACCAGCAGTGGCAGCCCACCTTTCCAAAGACGGGCGATGTCCTAGTTCTGAGGTTAGACGTTCTTGAACTTCAATTAACCTTTGATAAGGCGAAATCACTTCATCCCCTTGCTTTGCAGCGTTAGCAAGCACTATCCGCATCCGCAAGTAACGCTGAACTTTTTGAGCTTCTGAAACCTCTTCATCCCGCCCTAACAAGCGAACCCGACCAATTTCCTGAAGATATAGACGTACTAGGTCGGTACTACGACGGTTAGTGTTAGCAGCAAAGTTAGCATTGTCAGCAGCAGCCATTTCTAGCTCCTGTAGGTCATCTACCGATAACTCACTTTCGTCAACCGTGAGATCCGAGTCCAAAGCCTGGCGGGACTTTTTGGTATTGTAGGGGGCATCTGCATAAAAAGATGTTGCTGGCATAAAGATCGTCTCAATGGCTCCAGGTAACAATAGATTTCGGTCAGCTTAGATTACGGTCAGCTATTCAACTGTTGCTATTGTTCCCGTGATTTACGATGAACTAACATGGTTGAAGGTTCCATTACAATTTTTTTAGAAATTAACTGTAAAGGTTTCATTGGATACAGCATTACTGAACTTAATCGGCTGCTAAACTTTTGATTAAACCAATAGCTATTCAAATCCGCGGCTGGGCTTTCAATATTCAAACTACTTAGTTAACATTTCAACCTAGATGGTTTTTAATAGTAACTTTTGCAACACAGTATAAACATCCTTCAGTGAATGTCATCTTTATAATTGGCATAGTCACCTTTACATGGCTGCAAAAGTAATATCCTGATGATTTACTAATTTTTTCTCAGGATTATTTACGTATAAGTAGAACTAATACATATCGTCTAAGTTATTAGTATTAACTGCAAAAATTCAATCCATACGGAGAGTGAGTGACATAAATAGTGAGTGACCCGTCCTCTTACGTGTCGGTCTTAAGCTAGCAATTTCAACTTGACAGATGACTAGTAGTTGTATTCTGGCTTGATATCTCGCAGCATCAGTTCATCAAGTGCTTGTCGGGGTGTGACTTCACCCTGAAGTAACCGATAAACTTGCTCAGTAATTGGAACAGGAATGTTTTGTTGCTTGGCTCGTTGCATTAAAACTTGACAAGTGTTCACTCCTTCAGCAGTTCCTTGTAAATTTGCGAGAGTTTCTGTTAGTGACTTACCACCAGCTAGCTGGTAGCCGACTTGGTAATTGCGGCTTAAGGGACTATTGCAGGTTGCTAACAAATCTCCAAGACCCGATAAACCATAAAATGTTTCCGTCTTTGCACCCCAGTCGTTACCGATGCGAACCATTTCTGTAAGTCCACGGGTGACTAAAGCAGCTTTGGCATTAGTTCCCAGTTGTAAACCATCGCACACACCGGCTGCGATCGCAATAACATTTTTCAGGGTTCCCCCCAATTCCACGCCCAAGGGATCGGGATTGGTATATACCCGGAAACGATGAGATGAAAATACTAACTGCACTACTTCCGCAGCCGTGGGAATATTACTGGCTACGACTGTTGCTGCTGGTAACTCTAGTTGAATTTCTTTAGATAAATTAGGCCCAGAAAGGACAACCACTGCATGGCTAGGAAATACTGTTTGCCAAATTTGTGACGGCGTGCAGGTGGTTTGGGGGTCTAAACCTTTCGTCGCCGTCACAAAAATTGTTTCTGGAGAAAGGGGGAAAGACTGGACTTGGAAAGCAACATCCCTTACACCAATCATTGAGATAGCAGATACGACTATTTGGACATCTTTTAAAACTGCTTCTATTTGGGAACCTTGACGCGACCACACGCGCACCCTATGACCATTGGCTGCGGCGAGATTTGCTAGAGATGCACCCCAAGCACCCGCACCCAGAATTGCTACAGATTTTGGCTTATTCATTAATCAACAGTCTCTCCATCACCCAATCACCCCATCCTCTTAGCAATCTAAAATCTAAAATTGATTGCGGGGATAACGTTCCATTAATTCTCTGACTTGTTCTGCATGATATGAGCTTCTTGTCAAAGGGGAAGAAACAACTTGTAAAAATCCGATTTCTTCAGCGAATGCCTTCCAAGCAGCAAATTGTTCTGGGTTGATAAATTCATTTACTTGCAAGTGTTTTTGACTAGGTTGGAGGTATTGCCCGATTGTCAAAATGTCGCAATCTACAGTTCGTAAGTCTTGCATGACTTGGCGGATTTCTACATCAGTTTCACCGAGTCCAACCATGATTCCAGATTTAGTGTAAGTGCTGGGAGAAACTTGGCGAGAGCGGTGCAATAATTCTAAAGTGCGATCGTAGTTTCCTTGGGGACGCACCCGACGATACAGGCGTGGAACAGTTTCTGTATTGTGGTTTAATACCTCTGGCGCAGCTTGTAGAATTAACTCTAGAGCATTCCAATTACCGCACAAGTCAGGAATTAGTACCTCAATTGTGGTGTTAGGTGAAACAGAGCGAACCGCATTAATACACGCTATAAACTGTGACGCACCACCATCTGCCAGATCATCTCGGTTTACAGAAGTAATTACTACATGATTAAGTTTCATGCGGCGAACAGCTTCCGCTAGTCGTGCAGGTTCCGTAGAGTCTAGTGGTTTGGGTTTTTTCTCAAAATCAATATCACAGTAGGGACAAGCGCGTGTACAAGCCGGGCCCATAATTAAAAACGTGGCAGTCCCAGCATTGAAGCATTCACCAATATTCGGACAGGACGCTTCCTCACAAACTGTATTAAGGGCTAAATCCCGCAAAATATCTTTAACGTTACCGATGCGCTCACGCCCAGGTGCTTTTACCCGCAACCAGTCTGGTTTTACAGTCACAATCCGCTTTTACCACTAGAGTTATACAAATTTAATCGTAGCAAGCAAAGCCTTGGGTGAAGCGATCATATATAGATGTAATTCTGTCATTTGGCACAGGTTGTGATATTCTTAATTTACAATGCCATTTTTATGACGGGATGTGGCGCAGCTTGGTAGCGCACTTCGTTCGGGACGAAGGGGCCGCTGGTTCGAATCCAGTCATCCCGATGTACTTGTAGAGCGACAAATTATTTGACCAAAACGGCAGATTCTTTGTCAACAATCCAAATTCTTCTACATTGCTTGTTCAAGCAATTTCTATAGCTTCATATCAGAAACACTAAAAATCAGATTCTTCTAAAGCAAAGCTTACAAACTTGAATAACTTGACAAATTATTTGTCGCTATGGTTAGATAATTTGTCGCTCTACATTAGTTGAAAGGCGTTTCTGTAGCTCTCTAACTCGAAGCACTGGTATAAAATCGCAATGCAAATCGCCAAAACCAAGTGGAAGCGAAAAACAATGCTACTGCTAATATTGTCGCACCTATCAACCAGCTAATTTCACTTCGACCCAGTAGCGCTTGGGCTGGTACAGTAGTTAAAAAAGCTACTGGCATCACAAAAGTGAAGAAAAAGCGGTAAGCAGTAGGATATGCTGCTATAGGATATCGTCCAGCTTCCAACAAACCACGTAGTACTTCGGTAACGTTGTATATTTTCACGAACCAGATGCTCATCGCTCCCAGCATAAACCACAGGCTGTACAGAATCACAAAGCTGAACAATAACGGCAGCACACCAAGTAGATAGTCGTCTATGCCTACACCGAGACGTTTACCTGCATAGGCAATAATAATACCACCAAAAACTAGATCCGGCAGTCCCCAAGGTGAAAGGGTATGGGTGGAAAGCCAAAACTGACTGCGGATAGGTTTTAATAATATAAAGTCTAAAGTGCCTTCTTGGACATGGCGGACAATGCGATTCAAGTTCGACGCTAGAAAAGTAGCAGAAAATCCTTGTAGTAAAGTAAAAATTCCTAGAACTACTAAAGCTGCTTCCCATGACCAGCCACTAAAAGTGTAGCCAGTCCGGTAAAACAAGAATAGTCCAAAGAGACTGCCTGCAAGATTTCCCAAGCTACTGAGGGTAGCTATAAAAAAGTTAATCCGATACTCTAACTCTGCTGCGATCGCAGCACCCCAAAATAGTCTTAGTACTTTCAAATATCTTTGCATCTTGCACCCATAACCCAATATGTATCATCTGTCACTATAATTTCAAAGATTACACAATAACTTTACGTAAATTTAATATTACTTTTTATTCAAGAAAATTGCTAAACGTTAAGATGTTGTGGATCTATTGTTAAAAGATCAGAAATTCTATACATCTGGATTTACCAGAACTAATGGAATTACTTATCTCTTTTAGGACATAAGCTATTGTATTTGCTGAATCTGGCTTGTTAATTGGTATATTTATTTACTAAATTTTGCTAAATATTGGTGATACATGGCTAGACTATCTAACGAATTAGACCGTTATTTTTTTGAGGAAGACCGACCATCAAAAGTAACTTTGGCAGAGATTCTATTGTTAGCAAAAGAAAGAATTTTTGGATTTTTGCTGGTTATCCTGTCTTTACCTTCCGCTTTGCCAGTTCCAGCACCGGGATACTCAACTCCTTTCGGCATTTTGATTTTTCTGTTAGCGATACAGCTAATTGTCGGTGCCAAAACCCCTTGGCTACCCAAGCGGATGATGAATCATTCTATGCAACTTACAACAGTTCAGAAGTTTTTGAAGGCAGGGATTCCTTGGTTAAAAAGAATTGAAGCGATCGCTCGTCCTCGTTTAAGCTACATTTGTACTACTTTACCAGGTAGAGTAACCATTGGTATAGCGATCGCCTTGATGGCAATTTCCATGATGATTCCGATTCCAGGAACTAATACCCTGCCAGCAATGGGAGTTTTTGTAACTAGCTTTGGCTTATCGGAAGATGATGGCGCTATTAGCCTGGTTGGTTTAGTTATGTGTGTGATAGGGGCAGCGTTGACTACTTCCATACTGTTGGCATTGATTTGGGGTGGTTCTAGTCTTCTTGACATTATCAAGACTTGGCTAGGTCGTTAAATAGCAAAAATATTACTTGAGTAGAATGACACACGAACATCAGAGGTTGATAATATCACGATGGCTCCCTTAAACACCAACCTCTATCTGTTCTTAGAAAATCTCCTCTTTTTCCTAATTGCCACACTTTTTATTGTGGTTGTAAATTGGGGGTGGAAACACACAAAGCCTTATACTCTACCTCTACCATTTCCCTCTTGGTATAAAATCTGGTTTGGCTCAGTGCAGCTGCTAGGAGTTTTGCTGCCATTAGTAGTTATGCTTTTGTGGGGTGTATGGTGGGGCGAACGCAGTGTGTTAACTGTGCTTGGTTGGTATTTTATCGTATTAGGGCTGCAAATCATCTCTGAAAGAGTAACACTCAGACAGTTGCAAAATGTAGTGTGGGTGATAGTTCCTTATATATACTTGCCTTACCGCTTCTGGCAGTTGTATGAGGGTTTGACGCTTTTGGATTCCAAAAGCGAGTTGCAGTGGGTACGATATTTGTTGGTTTTTGAATTGGCGCTATGGATTGTTAACTACGCTATAGATGTGTCTCAATTGCCACGGCTGTTTAATTGGGAAGTAAAGTCAAACTCTAATGTGAGCTAGGGATTAATCGCAGAGTTAGCCATTTTTATTAAAGAAATGCGATCGCCTGCTTTCAACCCTACAACATATTGCACACCTCGTTGTCTCCAAGTCAAGGTAGCATCTGAACAACCCGCACCACAAGTAAAATCTACAAAATAGCCAGTGATGCCCTTAGCTAAGGATATACGTTTCCCAGCCATGCGGGGTGTTTTGCGGCTTACTGATTCGGCAGAAATAACACCCAAACGACAGGCAGAAGCACCATTACAGTCAGGACTAAAACCCAGTAAAATCTCGTACTTCTTTTGGGTCGCAGCTTCTATAATCGCATAAATTGGATTTTCCCCATCCGACTCAGGAATAAACTTCGGCAATAAAATTTTAATTTGAGTTTTTTGCTTTAATTTAGGCAGAATAGATTTAAAAACTGGGTGTAGCTGGGTTTGACTCTGCTGTGCTATTAATTGGGACTGGTTGTTTATAATGGCTATGGCTGACTTGTAAAAACTGCTAACATTGACTAATAAAAATACGGCACACACAGCGCTGGTATTTCTGAAGTTTAAAATCATCTTTTAAAACCTATTTCATCTCAAGTATTTATTTGTAATACCCATTTTGAAGATTGAATTACCTATTTAAGAGCGGTTAGAGTCAGCTAAACTTAAGAAGAAATTGTTTAATAAGTTTTAATAATTTTGTTATGAGTACTGATTCACCTGTTAATTCTCCCGATAAGTCTGAATCTAGCTTAGGGAAGCGTTTGAGAAACTTTTTAGTTGTAATGGTAGCGATCGCTCTTAGTGTTGCCCTCGTTTTAGGATTGCGAACTGAAACAACTTCGGCAACTCTAGCTAAGTTAAGTGATACTTCCATACCGCTAAATGTAGCTGTGAGCAACGGCAAACCATCTCTAGTGGAGTTTTATGCTGATTGGTGTACTGTCTGTCAGAAAATGGCACCAGATATCGCTCAACTGGAAACAGAGTATGCTGACAAGATGAATTTTGTCATGCTGAATGTGGATAATACAAAGTGGCTACCAGAAATGCTCAAATATCGGGTAGATGGGATTCCCCATTTTGTATTTTTGAGTAAGCAAGGGGAAACCATAGCCCAAGCGATCGGCGATCAACCCCGCACGATTATGGCTAGCAATTTAGAAGCTTTAGTTACTGGTTCATCTCTTCCCTATGCCCAAGCTAGCGGAAAAGTTTCTAAATTTTCAGCCCCAGTAGCACCAACGGCTAATCAAGATGACCCCCGCACTCATGGTAGCCAAGTGGTAAATTAGCAGCATGGGGGGAATTTCAGCTAACACCTGCTGTTACAGCAAATTGCAAGTAAATGAATTACAAAATGCAGCACTCACGCATTAGATATAAAGAGTTTCTATCTCTTGCCCCCTGCCTACTCCCCAGAGAAGAAGCGATCCCCGCCTCTTTCATGCAATAGATTGCCGCTTGAGACGCTTATGAGCGTACATTAATTCGTCAGACTTGGCGACTAGTTGTTCTAGTGACATATTGCTTTCTGGTGAGTAACGCTCTATCCCCATACTCATCGAAAGTTCATAGCTACGTTTTTGCTGTTGATTAAAGTTGGCGATATTTGCTTGCAGACACGCTTGGATACTATCAGCGTCTTTAAAGTAACTGGAGATGAAAACAATGAATTCATCTCCACCCAAGCGGGCGACAATATCCAAGTTCCGAAAACTTTGCTTGAGTAATCGAGCAGCATCAACAATCAAAGCATCTCCGATGTCGTGACCAAGGGTGTCGTTAATTTGTTTTAGCCCATCTAAATCAATGAAGATAACCCAGCACAACGCTTTTATGCGATGAGCAATTTTTAATTGTTGTTCAGCCATCAGGAAGAAGCCACGTCGGTTATGCAAACCTGTTAGTTCATCAGTCAGCGATAACTGCCTTCCTTCAATCTCTGCTTGTTTACGGTTGCGAACTTCCTGCATAAGTTCGATCTGAGCGATCGCCTGCCGGGTTAGGCGGCGCAGTGCATCCAACTGCTGGTAACTTAAACAACGAGGAATGGTATCCATTACACACAACGTTCCGAGAGGAAAACCATTGGGCGTAACTAGCGGGACACCAGCATAAAAACGAATTTTAGGATTACCTTTGACTAGGGGATTGTTAGTAAAGCGATCGTCTTTGATGGCGTTGGGAATCACTAATATATCTTCTGGTTGAAGAATAGTATGGGCACAAAAAGCCCACTCTCTGGGTGTTTCTCTAGCTTTTAGTCCAACCTTAGATTTAAACCATTGGCGATCGGCATCAACTAAGCTAATTAAAGCAATTGGAGTCTTACAAATGTAGGCAGCAAGAGCAGTTATATCATCAAATGCTTGTTCAGGTAGTGTATCTAGAATATTGTAGTCTGCTAATATTTTGAGCCTTTCTGTTTCATTTTCAGGTAGAGGAATCTGACTTTTGACGGGATTTGGAAAACCTGTCTCCAAACCTTTCCCCTTTTCGTGGAAAAGCTTTGACTTCTCCCCATTCCCTACAAGGGTTGGGCGTTGGGGGGTTAGGTTTTGCTTTAACTTTTCCAGATGACGTGAAAAGTCACGAGAAACATCTGGCGTTTTCACAAATAAATGTCTGAGCTTTAGCCAGGAAAGTCTGGTAGGCTGAAAATTTTGCAACAACCGCAGGGTTACCTGTCCAGCATCAGGGCTGCATGATATAAACATCTCTGCAACAAAAATCAACATTCGGTTGAATATACAGAAATATTGTAGTATATTGTATTCCTCATGCCTTTGGTTTGCTCTATTGTTCATGTCACCTTAGCTTTCACTGTGCAAATTCCCTGAGTATGCAGATGCTTACAAGGTCTTTTGCCCAAAGCCAGGTTGAAAATTATTAATATACACTAAAATTTATCAAAACTTATTATACTGTCAGAGTTCCTGGTCAAAAGTTGACTTTTTAATACTGCAAGTTTGCATAGATGTACAGAAGTTCCGAGGGTTGGCTTCCAACGCTCGGAACTTCTCATTACCGTTTACTTGAAAATAGCTTTAAGAGTAGGCGTACAAAACTGGACTTACTTTTTCTCGCTACCAGCAACGATTTCAATGTTTCCTTTTGCAAGTGCTTCTAGTGCTTCGCCTTGAGCGTCTTCTTGCCTTTTTTCACCATCTGCTTGAGCTATGGCAGCATTAGTCAGTTTTGCAGCATTTTCTTCGCTTTCGAGGATACCGAATTCAATCAGCAAATCTTCTAGCTCATCCATCTCAATGGGTGTAGGAACAGCAAAAAACTGATTGTTGATAATCTTGTCGGCTAATGTCCGGTATTCATTAGCTTGTCCGCTATCAGGTGCATACTCGTTGACAGTCATCCGGCGCAATTCTGCGTGTTGCACGATGTTGTCACGTGGCACGAAATGAATCATCTGGGTACTCAATCTGGCCGCAAGTGTACTAATCAGTTCGTCTTCCCGGTCTGTTTTCCGGCTGTTACAAATTAGACCAGCCAAACGCACGCCGCCAGTGTGGGCGTATTTGAGAACGCCGCGAGCAATGTTGTTAGCAGCAAACATTGCCATCATTTCACCGGAGGTAACAATATAGATTTCTTGGGCTTTACCTTCCCGGATTGGCATAGCAAAACCACCACATACAACGTCACCTAACACGTCGTAGGATATGAAATCTACGTCTTGATAAGCACCGTTTTCTTCTAAGAAGTTGATGGCGGTGATAATCCCCCGACCGGCGCAACCTACACCAGGTTCTGGGCCACCAGATTCTACGCATCTGATATTTCGGAAGCCAGTGATAACCACTTCTTCAAGTTCAATATCTTCGACAGCGCCCCGTTCGGCAGCGAGGTGCAACACGGTGGTTTGGGCTTTACAGTGCAGAATCAAGCGGGTAGAGTCGGCTTTGGGGTCGCATCCCACAATTAAAATCCGTTTACCCACTTCTGCCATAGCAGCTAGAGTATTTTGGGAGGTGGTAGATTTACCAATACCGCCTTTACCGTAAAAAGCAATCTGTCTAATTTTGTCGTCGGACATGATGATTTATCCTAGAATTGTTTGTTTACTCTGTTGGTTCATGAGCGATCGCTTAACTTTGCAGCCCAGTCCCGATCATCTCTGCGTATAATCGCAGAGATGATCCGATATAGAGAAACTCAAAGCTTGGAAAACTTTGACCTAAGCATTGTCAGTTGTTGTCACAGAATCACAAATGGTTGCTCAAGCCTTAAGAGTGGTTACAGCAGGAATTCAAATTTATGCAGAGTTTTCCTTTATAATCAAACCAACCAAAATTGCAATCCACTCTAAATGGTCGCTACAACTTCCCCGATTTTACTTGTGTCATAGCCGCCAAGAACTTCAAATTGCGAGTGAACTAACCTATGTCCCAAAGTACTAAGCAACTGCTGTACTGGCGCTTCTTCCAGATATTCTTTGAGAATCACTAAGTCATATCGTGACTGATGCAGAGGAATAAATCCTAGCCCAAAGGTAGTAGCTACAGATGCCGTGCTGATACCTGCATCGGCAGATCCTAATGCTACTTCTTGAGCAACATCTTGGTGGCTTTGAACAATACAGTCAAAGCCTTGGACTGCATGGAATGGCACTTGCTCCTGTTGAAGTGTTTGTTCCAAAAGTAAACGACTACCGGAACCTGGTTCCCGATTGACAATAGTTCCTCCAGCTTGCACTAAGTCGGCAACTGTTCTGATTCCCATCGGATTACCAGACTGTACCATTAGTCCCTCCTCCCAAAATCCGAGCGTAATCACAACTGCTTCTCTTCTAGAAAGAACATCACGTACAAAGGGAATATTGTACTCACCTGTTGCGGAGTGGTATAGGTGCATCCCTGCGATGTGAGCTTCACCTCGACATAAACTGTGTAATGCAGCCATGCTGTTGGCGAAGTTATATTGGACTCGCAACTGGGGATGCCAACGTTCGGTAGCTCTCGCCCAAAGTGAAATCACAGGCGCACAGCCAGCAATCACGACTGTGTTGTGAAGTGTGTCCATATTATCGTCGAGCAGCCGGACTCGGACTTTATCTGTACCATTCCGGCTCTCACTCTCTCCCTTCGGGTTCGGCAGTTTGCTTATGCCGGGGAACCCGTCCACCGCAACTGCCTCACCATCAGCTGGGATCATGTCTTGGCGAAAAGCATCCTTGCCAATCAAGGGATAAGCTATCCATTGCCCCCCAACCCTAGCCAGACTGACTCGTAGTTGCTGATCACAAGGAACAGATTTGACAAGAACTGCTTCAATTTCAGGTAAATCCTGCTCTAGCCAGAATAGATCCTCAACTTGACAGCCAAGCGCTTTTGCTAGGCGGAGTGTAATCGCAACTGAGGGAGCATATTGTCCCGACTCTACACCACTAATGGTTTGACGGGTAACACTAGCGATGTTCGCCAAGTCTTGCTGGCTCATGCCTAGACGGGTTCTAATTGACTTCAAGTTATTACGAAGATTACTATCCTGCTTCATTGGCTTTAATCTCTTAGTTTCAAAAAGCCGTAGCGGATTTAACTAAATCTACCAAGGCAAAAGCACGATCTTTGAATGTATACCATTTTTATTCAAAGACTTTTTGTGCGATGGCGTACCCCGCCCTTTCCGGTGGCGATCGCACTCTTGATTCCCTCTAAAACCAGAATATCATAAATCTCGCAAATATTCTTGCGATGTGCAAAAATTTTTGCTCTAATTCATCTGCCACTTGCACAAGAGTTATTCTGGCTCCTTAATTCTGTTTTCAGTAATTTGGCTTTATACCAATTAATTTGGTATAAAGCAGCGATTGATACAGTTTTATTAATCGGTTTCAGCTTTGATGCTTGATAGGAAAGTAACATAAGCCGTAGAAAACTTACCAAAAAATTCTGCTGCATGGGTAAATTTTACCCAAACTAAAAACTGTTAATTTTACTCATAGTAATACTGCGCCACCTTTACTGTGCAGAGATGAGAAAAAACTACAGTTTTTAGCACAATAATGGAGAGAGTAATGATTACCGAAGAAAACTTAGCCCAACAATTTACCCTTATTATTGAGCAAGCTCACCCAAGAGCGTGGAAAATACTACGCCACTGTTATGTAAAAGTGCTAAACTCTCGTTCAAAAGGAGCATATATTGCTCATGCCAAATATATAAGGATTTACTGTCCTGACAGACTGATTGCTGCTGTAGTAGCAGAAAAAGATTTACTGATAGAAGTGGCAGAATATCTTGGTCTAGTTGAAGTTGTTTGCTTGAATGCTACAAATCTATTGCACGATCCCAAATCACAGCTTAAAAAGGCTTATCCTCAATTGTGGTTAGATTTGATGTGGATTGTGACGCAAAAGCAAGAATCATGAGAACTGGAATGTTCTGTAATATTAATCATGCAAAACCCTCAGTTTGTTAACGTCTTAAAACAAAGAAAAATCTTATGAGTCAGCCCTACCTATCTCCAGACGATTTGCCTTCAAATCTGACAATTCAGGTAAGTGAAATACTATTCAGACAACTCGAAGAGGCAACGAAAAAAAACTTTTTTTTAGCAAGCGATCGCATGACACGTATTTTGTTGGCAAGTTGCCATTGGTATTTCAAAATTAATAGTGGAACCCTAATGTTAATCATGATTTGTCCTGATATAGAAAGTTATCAGAACATTATGAGAACTGTTCCCAAATTCACCGATATGTTAAAAAGATTTACTAACAGAGGTAGAATTACTGTTAGCCCTCCATCTGACAAAGGTATACCGTGGATACTCAGCATAGATGAAATCTTGCCGGAAGAAGACTTACCCACTACCTGATAAATACATTAGAAATTATTCCAGGGAAAGCGTTACATCAGTAGTATGAATTGTTAAATGAAGTTTTCTCTTCTGCTGCACGTAACTTTGCTGCTAAATCTCTTAACACGGTGGAATAATTTTCTCTCCCTGGACAAATTTCTAATAACACATCAAGCTCAAATTATTCCTTGTACGACTCCAAAATGCCACTGCGAATCATTAGTTGTGGCCAAAACAATACAAAAAATCCCATCCATGTTATTACAGGAATGGAGATGAGAACTGTTAGCCAAATAGTTTTAAATAGTAACCAGCTACCACTAATCAGGGTTACACCTGTGAGAACTATAGACCAGGGCTGACACCACCAAGGTTTGTAGTTCCAGGGGTTTACGGGTTTTTGTTCAGTCATTGGTTTTATTTAGTAAACGACATCAACATTAATATAAGCGTGACTTGTTTAACAGATATATATCAATTCTCAAGCATTTCTAACAACTGCGCCTCGCTTAATTGCGTAATTCCTAAAGAAAGCGCTTTTTCTAATTTAGAGCCTGCATCTTCTCCTACTACTAAATAATCCGTTTTTTTGCTCACAGAATCAGTCACTTTTCCACCAGCTTTTTGAATTAAATCCTTCGCTTCATCGCGCTTTAAGGTTGGCAATGCTCCCGTAATTACAAAAGTTTTACCTGCAAACTTTTGATTACCATCACCAATTGTTTTTGTTTCCTCTGTGGCAGCTAATTGCAATCCTTCTGCTTGCAAACGTTCTATCAATCTTTGGTTGGCATCAATCCGAAACCACTGATAAACAGATTGGGCAATTTCAGCACCAATACCATAAATTCCTTCAATATCTGATTGCTTTGCTGTCGCTAACTGTTCTACAGTGAAATATTTTTGAGTTAACAATTGGGCATTCACACTGCCAACGTGACGGATACCTAAACCATACAATACTCTCGACCAAGGTTGGTTTTTCGATTGAGCGATCGCATCTACCAATTTCTCTGCTGACTTTTTCCCCATCCTTTCTAATGCAGATAATTTCTCTGCTGTCAACTCATGCAAATCGGCAACAGAATGCACCAAACCTTTATCAACGAGTTGATGCACCAGCTTTTCGCCCAAGCCTTTAATATCCAAGGCATCACGACTTACCCAATGTTCAATGGAACCTTTGAGAATCGCTGCACAGGAAGCATTGACGCACCGAGTTACTGCCTCACCTGATTCTCGCACTACTGGTTGACCACAGACTGGGCAATGGGTAGGCATAATGAAAGGTTCAGTGTCAGCAGGACGAAGTTCTTTTAGTACCCTCAGCACTTCTGGGATGATTTCTCCAGCTTTGCGGACGATGACAGTATCACCAATGCGGATGTCTAATTGAGTAATGCGATCGCTATTGTGTAAAGTCGCGCGGGAAACTGTTGTCCCTGCTAGTTGCACCGGGCGCATTTCTGCTAACGGCGTTAATGCCCCCGTTCGTCCGACATTCACAGCAATATTTTCTACACGGGTGGGTGCTTCTTCGGCTGGGTACTTTAGAGCGATCGCCCAGCGAGGGAATTTCTGGGTAAAGCCTAGCTGTTCTTGAAGTTTAAAAGAATTCAGCTTTACTACTACCCCATCAGTCATGTAGGGTAAATTCAGGCGTTCCGTATCCCAGTATTCATAATATTTTGCCACTTCTGCGATCGAAGCACACAGTTTATGATTGGGGTTGACTCGAAAACCCATCTTTTCTAATAACTCCAATGCTTCCCATTGGGTATTGGCAATACTGGTGTCATCTCTACCAGGAATATGCAAGGTGTAGCCAAAAAAATCTAACCGCCGTTTAGCGACAATGCGCGAGTCTAGTTGTCTGAGTGTACCAGCTGCGGCGTTACGAGGATTGGCAAATAATTGCTCACTGGCTTTTTGTCTTTCTTCGTTAATTTGTTTAAATACTTCCAACGGTAAAAACGCCTCGCCGCGTACTTCCACCCTTTCTAGAATTTCTAACCCTTCAAAATTCAAACGCAAGGGAATTGAGCGAATTGTCCGCACATTTTGGGTGATATCTTCACCCGTCACCCCATCACCCCTAGTTGCACCCCTTACTAAAATGCCATTTTGATAGGTAAGAGCCAAAGCAGAACCATCAATTTTAAGTTCACAGACATATTCCACCGAGTCTATTTTTGGTACTTGTCGCCGCCAACGCTGATCCCAGGCTTGCAACTCATCGATATTAAATGCATTCTCCAGACTGTACAGGGGGATATTATGCCGCACCGAGGTAAACTGCGTTGCTGGCCTTTCACCCACGCGCTGAGTCGGACTATCGGGAGTCGCCAATTCTGGATATTGAATTTCCAGTTGTTGCAATTCTCTATATAGCTGGTCATAGACTGCATCCTCCATAATTGGAGAATCTAAAACGTAATAAGCGAAGCTTGCTTGTTGCAATAACTGGCGCAGTTCTTCTGTACGTTTTACTTCCGGCTTAATCTGGGTCATTAGACTTATTACAAAATACCTAGCGAATAGAATAGCCTGCATGAGCAGGCTTTGTTTGGGTAGCCGTGACTCGTAGCCATTAGGATTTAGCGATCCCAGTCTTCGACTTCATATAAAAATCGAGTTTTGCCAATCAGTTTACGATTAGCAGAGGTACTTTGGACAAACACAACATACTTTTCTAGGTTACTCGGTTTAATCCGAATCGTTGCATCCATCGGTAGACCTAACATTTCTCGTGCTGCACCTCCTTCAAATAAATCACCTGTTGCCCGATCCATTAAGATAATTTCTTTTTGAGCCTGGATAGTTTCTGTTTTTGTAAATTCGTAGAAACCCCGCCCAACTTTAAAACTTAAACCATTTTCCAATACAAAGGCTTTAATTGAAATATCTTGTTCAACCTCTAAAATCTGGAAACGCCCTGGAGAAACTGCCCGTAAATCAGCCGATTCGTAATAGGATGTTGCTTCTCGGTTCATCATGGTGTTAAATATTTTATTTAACCCACGGCTCATGCGTCCTTGATCAATTACTTCTTGTTCATAAGCTTGTAGCTGATCGTTAGAAGATTGTTGGTAGCAAACTGCTAAAAACAAGTCACTAATATACGAAAACTGGTCTAAATTGATATGAAAACCACCAGACTTTTCTGCAAGTTCTTGATAAAAAGGAGTAGCATGAGGACGATTGAGTGCTTGAACTCCGTAAACTGTAATTTCTGCCTCAGCTAATTTATCTAACTCTTTGCGCCAATTCAGTTTTTTAGGATTGTGTGCTGGAGGATGGGGAATATCATCGCCAATCAAAACCAGTGATTTTGTTGCTGATTTTGACCAAGATAAAGATTGGGATTCATGTAATACCAATTCATAACATTCTGGTGCATCTCCGCCACCAGTAGGTTCGACATTTTGCACAAAATCACAGATAGCATCAACATCACCGGATATATTAAATATTTTGGTGACATAAGTTGAGCCTTCGTCGCAGTAGTCACCATGAGCGATAATCCCAATTTTAATTAAGGGAATTTCGTCTATCAGTCTGGTAACAGTATTTTTTATTTTTCGCCGTACCTGGGTAAGGCAAGGGTACATACTCCCAGTTGTATCAAAACTGAAAACAATCTCAATATTATTACTTGCCATCTGCTTACCTAAATTAATATTTAATTTTTAACTTACAAAATGACAAATGGCACGCAATCATGGTTAAAAATTTTACACGTAAGCTCCCAATTATTATTGCTCACCGAGGCGCTAGTGGTTATCGTCCAGAACACACTTTAGCTGCCTATGAATTAGCGATTGCACTAGGCGCTGATTATATTGAACCTGATTTAGTTTCTACCAAAGATGGTATTTTAATTGCTCGTCACGAAAACGAAATTTCGGAAACTACTGACATTGCTAATCATGCAGAATTTGCTCATCGACGAACCACTAAAGTAATCGATGGAGAATCGAAAACAGGTTGGTTTACTGAAGATTTTACTTTGGCAGAACTGAAAACACTACGAGCCAAAGAGCGAATTCCTCAATTGCGATCGCAAAATACCGCCTATGATGGACTCTTAGAAATTCCTACGCTGCAAGAAATCATCGATTTAGTCAAAAGTAAAAGTGCTGGAATTAATCGTGCGATCGGCATTTACCCAGAAACTAAACACCCAACTTACTTTAAATCTATTGGGTTAGCCTTAGAAGAACCCCTACTTAAAACTTTGACAGCCAATGGTTATCAGGGAGCTAATGCACCTATTTTTATTCAGTCTTTTGAAGTAAGTAATTTACAAGATTTATCTATAAAGACAGATTTACCTCTGGTGCAGTTGCTGAATAACAGTGGTAAACCTTATGATTTTATCGTTAGTGGCGATGAACGCACATATGCAGATTTAGTCACTGTATCAGGTTTAGAAGAAATTGCTAAATATGCACAGGCGGTTGGCGTTCATAAAAATTTAGTGGTTCCTAGAGACAGCAGTGGTAAATTGCGTAGACGCAAAGCGGCTTGTCGCCAGACATCGCCAACATCTTTAGTCATTGATGCTCATGCGGCTGGTTTGCTGGTTCATGTCTGGACTTTCCGCAATGAAGACTGTTTTTTGCCACTAGACTTTCAAGGAAATCCCCAAGGGGAATATGAACTATTTTTCAGCTTAGGTGTTGATGGCGTATTTAGTGACTACCCGGATACGGCAGCTTACCACGCCACTATTCAGTGATAACTTATTAGGGGAACAAAAAATTACGGAAAGTAAGATGCTTTTACTTAAGTGGAAATCCTGTATAACAGCAATAACCTTGACCGCAATCAGTCTTACTGCATCCAAGTCAGCATTGGCAGTATCTCTATACTCAGTTACTGACTTAGGCAGTCTTACAAAAGAAGCCTTCAGTTACGCTACAGACATCAATGACTCAGGTGAGGTAGCCATTAATTCTTCGGGGCGTTCTTTTTTTTACAGCAATGGTTCACTTCAAGAAATTAGTCCCCTGCCTGGGGATAGTGGACTTGCAGTAACTGGTATCAATAACTTGGGTCAAGTAGTTGGTAATTCGGTTGGTAATAATAACTTTACTGGAAATAACCCTTTCGTATACAGCAATGGCATCACCCAACCCCTCCCTATCCAAAACGCTATTCCTTATGCGATTAACAATCGCACCCAAATAGTAGGGGGAGCCGAGGAACTTGGGCCTTTTATATACAGTGATGATATAGCAACCAGTATAGGAACTCCTGGTACTGTTGCCTACGGTTTAAATAACTTGGGACAAGTAGTAGGCATTCTCAATTCAAACACAGCTTTTCTGTACGAAAACGGCCAAACTACTAACCTGGGAACTTTGCCAGGTGACGGGTACAGCGTCGCAAATGATATTAATGACTTAGGACAAGTAGTAGGTAGTTCTGGACTCACTGGAGTAGATGATGGTCGTGCTTTTTTGTACAGTTCCAGTACGGGACTCCAAGACCTCGGTAGGCTACGTCCTACAGATTCGTTCAGTCTTGCTGCGGGGATCAATAATTTAGGTCAAGTAGTCGGGTTTTCTGGCACTAACACTGACTTTTTTGCACCAGATGGCAATGGTTTGCGGGCTTTTCTTTATAGTGATAACACTCTGTACGACTTAAATAACCTGATTGCTCCTGGTTCAGATGCTGGCTTTACCTTAACGGCAGCATCTGCCATTAATAATAATGGACAAATTGTCGGTCGTGGTGCAGTTAATGGTGAATTACGCGCCTTCCTCTTGACGCCAACCTCATCTGTCTCTGTACCTGAACCAACTTCAGGCGTTCCTATTTTGTCGTTCGGTGCTGTTGTAACTTTATTTGCAGCACTCAAGCGCAAACGTAACTCTAGCAGTGCATTCATATAATAACTAATTCCGCAAGTCCTCATCTTCTCTACGTTCGCGCAGCGTGTCGCAGACAGACGCTACGCGAACAAGGTACTCCTAAGATGGGGATTGCATAAGCGTATTTGTTTTCACAAACTAGTCATAACCTGAGCCAATTGATTAGATAAATCAACTACAGAATCCTGGCATTTGTTAAATAAAACGCCAGCTAGAAAATAATAATCGCCAGAGTAAAATGCCATATTGTTTTTTCGGAGTTCTTCTATATGGTTCTTTACCTTAGGATCAGAGCTATAGTAGCCGAACTGTAAAGGTAATACCATGAAATTTTGAACACAATATCCATTTTCTTTTGCTAGGTTCAGCGTACTTGTTGGATTAGAAAAACTAGATATTAAAACCAACACATTTTCGTAACCTAACGACAAAAGATCGTTGGTAACTGTGGCTCCATCCACGCCCCCAAATAAGAGTGGCATATAAATATCATTATCTGGAGCCGGGAGATACGGCGGATTGGCTACAAGATACTCGGCATCTAGTTGAGAAGAATTAAACAAAGATGAATTATGAATTATATATTTATTAGTGAGATTATATTCATCGATAGTTGAATTTGCAACTTTCCATGCAGAGGTATTTAATTCAAATCCCTGGATTACGCCATCAAAGTTGTTTCTTAATAATGAATTAATTACAGGACTGCCATCTCCTGAGCCAAACTCCACAATAGATTCATAATTTTTACAATTTCTGAGAACAAAATTTTCTAAACAGTTTGAGTAAAAATTAGATTCTTCAGGACAAAAAAAGATATCTTTCATTTGACTGCACTTCAATGTGTAAGGTATAATCAATGTAATAAGAGGTTATTTAATATCTTAAATATCAAGTAAATAAATAACCCTTCCTTTAGTAAAGAAGCCCTTACTAAATAAATTGGATTGTAGATAGATTTGCAATACAATGATTTAGAAATGTGAAATTATAAACGTCAGAAAGAATCTGGCATTTTTTAATTTCTAATTGTTTTAGATTTCTTAGATAAACCAGCCAGCTTGTTCTGCTTTACGTATTGATCGCACAACAGCACCACCTGCGCGATCGCTCATGAGTTTCTGCTGATCGTACCCAAGCACTAATTCCCATGCATCATTGGGATAGCGCTCTGCTAATGGCAAAGCTACATCATCTAACATCCAACGGCCGTGGCGTTCATCTTCCCTGATGTGTAGTTCCCAGTAACCCACCGCTACTTCTGAGAGTCCCAGTCGTTGCGCCGCCATCATATAATTTTTGTAAACCGCAGGGCCAGCCACTTCAAAATAGGTCAAACCGCCGCTATAACGTAGGAAATAGCGTTTGCGTTCAGTCACTAAAAAATTATGATTGGTAGAAGCCAAAACTTCCCAAGGTACTAAATCGAAATATGCCTCTGGTTCAGTGTTCATTTCAAACTCAGCAAGCATTTGGGCAAAAAATGTAGAGTGCTTGCGAGATAAACGACCATTGCCGTATTCTTCTATTAGTACTCGCATCAGCGTACACTGCACTTCATTAGCAACACCGCCCAGAATGCGGGAAAGATGACTAGCTTCAACCAAGCCATCAAAGGAGCCGATCGCTAGCAGATGACGGTAACCAGCCTCAGTCATTTCCTCACGAATGTAGCGGCTACTCTCCGACAAAAGCGGATCTAAATCGGCAGATGTGCGCTCAATTAGCGCTTGTTTTACATCCAATTGTTGCAGTGCAGGCACATCTAGTTGTGCCAGTTCCCACTTTTGCCAAGCAGCTTCAATTTGGTCACGACATGAACACAAGTAAAGCGATCGCTCATTCGTATAGTGCCGCAAATCGTCGTACCAAAACAGCTTTAGCCGATTAATCCGATAAAGTATCCTCTGGAGAAAACGGTGAGCCTGTTCATCAAAGCGATCGTTTTTATAGGCGGCGCGAATTGCCCTTGACAGCGCCTGTTCAAACTCACTAGCTATTGCAGGTTTTACATCAAGTTGATGATCCAAATCCTCTATTGCCAGTAGTTTTATAAATTGCTCCTCAGCACGGTCGTACTTGGTAATTGTTCCCTCTTCTGTTTGCGTGCTGTTTTTCACAGCCCCAGCGTTAGGAAATGTAACTAAATTACTTTGCATGGAATCTTCGGTAGCTTTGCAAAAGTGAGAAATTAGCTTCTCTCTAATACTTAACTTCCCACACGAGTAGCTTTTTGTACCTCTTTCTTTGGTTATAAAGAAAAATTAAGTCTAGAGGAACAAAGGGATTGGGCATTGGTCAATAACCAATAATTTTTCTTCCCCTGCCCCCTGCCCCCCACTCCCCACTCCCTACGGCGCTTTCTTCTGTTCCTCGATCGCCTTACTTGGCGGAATCTCCTCAAGAGGAATCAGTGCTTCGATCACCGACTTCACAATTGGGGCGGCGACAGTAGAACCATAAGCACTTTCTCCTTTTGGCTCATCCACCAGTGCAAACACTACATACCGAGGAGATTCCACTGGCAAAATGGCCACGAAGCTGGTCATTCTAGCACCCTTGATATAGCCACCATTAGGACTAGCTTTTTGGGCTGTACCAGTTTTACCAGCAATACGATATCCGGGAATTTGTGACGGCTTCCCACTGCCTTCATCAACAACAGTTTCCATCATTTCCACAACCTTTTGGGCTGTTGCGGCTGAAAAAATTTGGCGTGGGATGGTGCGAGTGGGTGAATCATGCATTTGCCCTTTAGTATCAACCAACCCCTGCACCACATGAGGTGTGACCAACTTACCGCCATTAGCTAAAGCACCGTGCATTTGCACTAGCTGTAACGGTGTCATGGAAAAGCCTTGCCCAAAGGAAGTAGTAGCTGGTTCAATTGGTGAAGCAATAAATTCTTCTTGACTTTTGAGCCGCCCACCAACTTCAAAAGGTAAATCTGTATCAACTTTTTGTCCTAGCCCTAAACGTTCTAGCCAGTTGTAGTAGATTGAAGGCTTTAAGCGTTGGATAATTTGCACCATGCCAATGTTGCTGGAATATTGCAAAATCTGAGCGATGCTGATTTGCCCATAACCATTATTCATCGCATTTTTGATGGTGTAATTAGCTACTCGAACAGAACCGGAGTCATTAAACATATCATCTGGTTTGATGATGCCATTTTCTAGAGCGATCGCCACATTCAAAGGCTTAAAAGTCGATCCTGGTTCATAAAGATCCGCCACCGTCCAGTTTTTAAATAGCGAGATATTAGCTTTAGCATATTCATTAGGGTTATAGGTAGGCTGAGAAACGAGGGCGAGTAAAGAACCATCCAACGCATCCATGACAATTACCGCCCCACGTTTAGCGTCAAACTTTTCCATCTGTTGTTTGAGCGCAACGCGGGCAATTCGTTGCAGACGGCTATCAATAGTAAGTTTTAATCGCAAATCATCAAAATGCAAAAAACCTTCGGGCGCATGATTCGGCATCAGGGCCCCACTACCATCGCGACTGAGCCGCACTGTTTGCACAGGACGTTCTAGTAACTTCTCTTGAGAGTATTCCACCCCTGCTTGACCACGACGGTCAAGATTTACATAGCCCACCACATCAGAAACCAAATCGTCTGGCGGATAAAATCGGGAGTATTTTTGAATTAACTCCAAGCCATTTAAGCGCAAAGCAGTCACGCGATCAATAATTTCTTCGGGCAGAGCTGGGTCAAGTATAATTCCGCTTTTTTTGCTTTGAAAAGTTTTCACCAAGTCAGCAGTATCTTTTGCCAATATTGGGGCAAGTCGCTCTGCTATCTCTTCATTAGATTTCTCAAACAGCTTGGGATGAGCATACAAAATATATACTGGACGGTCAATTGCCAACAGATTATTATTGCGATCTACCACCGGGCGACGGGGCATAAAAGGTCGCAAATTCACCATTTGCTGGTTTCGTGCCTGCTGCGTTAACTTTGGCCCCTTGACAATTTGTAGGTTATATAAATTGACACCCAACCCTAACCCTGCTGCCATTAATAGACCCCATACTACAAAGAGTCGGGACTTGGTGTTGGATGTCTGGTCTTGGATACTAGAGGCAAGTGTCCCCAAAAACCCTCGTTTAGAACCCTTTTGTCGCCTAGTGAATGCTGAATTCCGAAACTTTCTGAATTTTGTTCTGCTTGGTGATTTTTGCATTGCCTTACTCAGTAGCAAATTGCTTTTCGGAATCAAAAGTTAGTTACTCTCAACTCCTAACCTTAATATCCCAATGGCGAGAGTGTTTGCTCTTGCGTTTGAGAATTTGGCGTTGTGTTAGACGATGCTGGCTTAGGATTATGAGATGCAGGAGGCAAGAAAATCATCCCTTGAGGAGTCGGCGATACCAGCCCTGTTGTTGATTTTTCTGCTTCCTCAGCCATTTTATTTCTCAGCGTTGCGTTGGTTGTCGTTAACAGCCGCTCATGACGTTGGAGTTTTTGCAGCCTGCTATATGACTTACTCCAAAGGTCTTGAGAATATACCGTCCAGCCGTAAACAGCAAGTGTCGATGCTACTAACAAGAACGCCAAAACTGTCGAATAACGATGAAAGGTGTACAAGCGTAGTAACCATAAAGGTGCCGCTCCAGAATTAGGCATTATAGGAAGGCGAAGAAAACCTACCCTTGGAGTTTTCTGGTTTCTACTCGACTGCTCATTGAGATTTAGCAGTTGTTGTCTACCCAACTCTTTCACCTGTTTGGGTATAACTGCCTCATTTGTGGGAGAAACCGCTAGCTTTTTCGAGGAACGCTGTCGTCTTTGAGAGGATACTGGTGCAGCTTGGGCAGTTGGTGTAGGAGAGCTTTGTGCTGCTGATTCGGTACGCGCAGAGCGTCGCCTCCCTAAAGAAAGGATAGAATCTCGCCGGAACCAAGTACCCTTTTTAGAAACAGGAGATTTACGAGCAACTACCATAAATTTTTTAGATTGAAAATACTGTACTTTAGATTGATTGTCTTAATTGCCTGTTTTTGCTTAGGTTAAAATTCCCTTCTGTGCAACAAGTACACATCAACAGACTACACCCTTTTAAATGTGCTAATAGGTAGCTGTAGCAATGTTTGCATCCTCTAGATATTGCAATTTTGCAATCAGCAATTAGCAACTGGACAGCTTGCCCTTTAGATATCGCACCTAAAGTATGGCAACGTAGGGCAGCAAGGTGCAATACTCCGGTAAAAAATAAAATTTTTTGCTATGATACTCTTTTTGCTAGAAAATTTGGTAATTTCCGTTTTCCTCCCGATTTAAGAGAAATTAATCAGATGGCTGTATGATAACTAATCCGAAAAAGAATACCCCAAAAGATTGTTTTTTTAAGTATGTAATCTCCCAATATTAAAAAAAAGCAATAAATACGGTATCGTATTCAACAGGTGAAAAATTGTTCTAGCCATAATTGGTGAAAGAGGAGTTATGAAAACAAAAATCTTTGGTTTGGCTGTAATGTTAAGTCTGGCTACAGTTCTCGGAGCCTGTGAAGGCGGTGGTGGTGGTACTGGTACTACTACTCCAGGTGGTACTACAGGTGAACCAACTGATGCACCTGCTGCAACTCCGGCAGTTACTCCGGCAGTTACTCCCGCAGCTACTCCTAAATAAGGCATCAATCAGCTTTAGTTTAAATTATGCCCAAGACAACTTAGCCACAACGTTTGTCACTAAATAGCTTGAATTACATTAGGTTCACGTAAAAACCTATGTTTTTCTATTGGTGTATCAGGTACTGGAGTTGGCTCAAATACCAGCTAAGTAGGGCAGCAAGTAAAGGACACTGGTTATGAGGGTTACCTCTTCAACCATGTGTCCGTCTGAAATTTTCGCCTGACCGAACTTTGTTTGACATCAAAAGAATTTGAGTTCTGTAAATCTAAGCCATCTTGTGGGCAAAGTACTTCTCTGATTTAGTATTTGAAATGGCTTAGACTCCTGAGTTTTGAGAGGGCAAAACAATTCATTGCGATCGCTGGCAATTGCTCAAGAGCATTCCCTGTAGTCTATTCTGTATTAGGAGAGACTTAGTGATGTCTGTTGATATTGCCAGATTTTTATTGGAAAAATTTATAAGTTTGGCAATTGGGCATGGGGAGAGTTAAAGCCAGAAAAACAGCAAAATTACTGTGCTTAAGTGTAATTATTGCAACTTTTGTTGTATTAAATACTTATTGGAAATCAGCAGTAATAGCATTACCACCACCAGAGGATACACCAGAAGAAATATTACGCACTAAGATTATCATAGAAGCGCGATCGCCTGTTGATGGAAGTTTTCTAACAGCTGCCGAATATATTGAGTTACAAGCGCAGCTCCAACTTGCTCCGCCCCCAAAACTAGACTCCAAAATTCGGGATCAGGTTTTCTTGCTTCGTATACGTAAAACCTTACTTCAGTTATTCCCATTTTTAAATATTTAGTCATTTAGTCATTAGTTGTTTTTCCCTCTGCCTCTCGTACCTACTTAATCCCCAGTGCCCAATGCCCAATGCCCAATGTCCCATTCTGATGTAGGATAACGGTGGCGACAAAATTGCAAATAAATGTAAAGAATATATATAGATATTAAAAAAGTAGATTTAGTCAATCACGTTATTACACTTAGGTAGCTTCATGTCCATAACCACGATCGCCCCTGAGCAGGTTAACAGCATCGTTTGGAATCAGCATAACGATCCCTTTGAAATATTAGGTTCCCATCCCATAGAACAAGACGGCAAAACTGTCTGGGTTGTGCGAGCCTACTTACCAAACGCAAGTGCAGTATGGGTGGTTCTTCCTGAGCAACGGAAGGAATATCCAATGCAAACAGTGCATAATCCTCACTTTTTTGAATGCACGATTGACACTCCAGAACTGGCAAACTATCAGCTACGGATTAAAGAAGGAGAACATGAGCGAGTCACTTATGACCCTTACGCTTTCCGTTCTCCAAACTTGACAGACTTTGACTTGCATTTGTTTAGTGAAGGCAACCATCACCGGATATATGAAAAACTGGGAGCGCACCCCACGGAAATAAACGGCGTTAAGGGCGTTTATTTTGCTGTTTGGGCACCCAACGCCCGCAATGTTTCATTGCTGGGAGATTTCAACCTCTGGGATGGACGCAAACACCAGATGCGTAAAGGCCCCACCGGAGTTTGGGAATTGTTTATTCCTGAAATCGGGGTGGGAGAGCATTATAAATATGAAATCAAAAATTTTGAGGGACACATTTACGAAAAATCCGATCCCTACGGTTTCCAGCAGGAACCCCGCCCGAAAACGGCATCCATTGTCACTGATTTAGATGCTTATAATTGGCATGACGAAGGCTGGATGGAAAAACGGCGTCATACTGATCCACTCACCCAACCAGTCTCAGTTTATGAAGTGCATTTAGGGTCTTGGTTACACGCTTCGAGTGCAGAACCTGCTAAACTCCCCAATGGTGAAACTGAATCGGTAGTTGTGGTTTCTGAACTCAAGCCGGGCGCACGCTTCCTTACTTACCGGGAACTAGCAGACCGACTAATTCCCTATGTCAAAGAATTAGGATACACCCATTTAGAATTACTGCCCATTGCGGAGCATCCCTTTGATGGTTCTTGGGGTTATCAAGTAACCGGGTACTATGCTCCTACCTCCCGTTTTGGCAGCCCCGAAGATTTCATGTATTTTGTTGACAAATGTCACCAAAATGATATAGGGGTAATTGTAGATTGGGTTCCCGGTCACTTTCCCAAAGATGGACATGGTTTAGCTTTCTTTGATGGTAGCCATTTATACGAACACGCTGACCCCCGCAAGGGCGAACACAAAGAATGGGGTACTTTGGTGTTCAACTACGGTCGTCATGAAGTTAGTAATTTCCTCGCAGCAAATGCCCTCTTCTGGTTTGACAAGTATCATATTGACGGGATTCGTGTCGATGCTGTTGCCTCAATGCTGTATAACGATTATTGCCGCGAACCAGGAGAATGGCTGCCCAACCAGTACGGCGGTAGAGAAAACCTAGAAGCAGCAGATTTTCTGCGTCAGGTAAATCACATTATCTTTAGCTATTTCCCCGGTATTCTCTCAATTGCTGAAGAATCCACTTCTTGGCCGATGGTGTCTTGGCCCACCTACACAGGCGGACTAGGCTTTAACTTGAAGTGGAATATGGGCTGGATGCACGATATGCTGGATTACTTCAGCATGGATCCTTGGTTCCGCCAGTTCCATCAAAACAATATCACCTTTAGTATGTGGTACAACCACAGCGAGAACTTCATGTTGGCTCTGTCCCACGATGAAGTAGTGCATGGTAAGAGCAATATTATCGGTAAAATGCCGGGGGATACATGGCAGAAGTTAGCTAATATCCGTTGTTTATTTAGCTATATGTTTGCTCACCCAGGTAAGAAAACCATGTTTATGAGCATGGAGTTTGGGCAGTGGAGTGAGTGGAATGCTTGGGCTGATTTGGAGTGGCATTTGTTACAGCATGAAGCCCACCAACAGTTAAAAACGTTTTTCCGGGAATTGAACCATCTCTACCGTTCTGAACCAGTTTTGTACACCCAGGATTTTGCTGAACCGGGGTTTGAATGGATTGACTGTAGCGACAACCGCCATAGTGTAGTTTCCTTCATCCGTCGTGACAAGGATTCTGATGATTTTGCGATCGTCGTTTGCAATTTTACACCACAACCCCATTCTCACTACCGCATTGGTGTACCGCAAAAGGGATTTTATACCGAGTTGTTTAACAGTGATGCGCGTAAGTATGGCGGCAGCAATATGGGCAACTTAGGTGGTAAGTGGACAGACGATTGGTCTTTGCACAGTCGTCCCTATTCACTGGATTTGTGTTTACCACCTTTGGGTGTGTTGATTCTTAAGTTGGATAAGAAGAAGACTGCTGAGGCATTGCAATAACAATCAAGGGTGGATATCTAGCCTGTCCAGGAGTCATCAAAACTTTACAGCAGTTTTCATTTATTCCAACCATATCTATCGTAAGGGCACAGCAATGCTGTGCCCTTAGAGCGTGGTTTATTTACTGAATAAAAGCGCGATAGTCGTTCACGCAACGTCTATTTTATCAACTAGCGATCGCTCAACAGTTCTGCTACAGTCTTTAAGCCTGGAGTCTTTTTTGCTGCTGTCTTGACGTAATCATAAACCGTCAAACTGCCCAGCATCGCTTCGCTACCGACTGTCAACAGCGTATCATCACTACTTAGCAATAGGAAAGAGCAGTACAGTATTCGTATTAACGAGCAATGGCGAATCTGCTTTGTTTGGACGGATGAGAACAATGCTTCGGAAGTTGAAATAGTAGATTATCACTGATGTCTGGAAATAATCATGAACAACAACCGTCTACCAAATATCTACCCTGGAGAAATCCTACAACTAGAATTTTTAGAGCCACTAAATATCACCCCTTATCGATTAAGCAAAGATATAGGTGTAACTCAAACAAAAATTAGTGAAATTTTATCTGGAAAACGTACTATTACAGCAGATACAGCTTTGCGTTTATCTCGCTATTTTGGTAACAGCGCTCAGTTTTGGTTGAATTTACAAACGCAATACGATATACGTCAAGCTCTTGAAGAAAATGCAGAATGATTTGATGCAGTTATGGTTATTTAATGTTGAAACATTATGAAGACTTTATTTGAAAAACTGGGTGGTGCAGATGCTATTGATTTAGCAGTTGACAAATTCTATGAGCGAGTCTTGCAGGATAACCGCATCAAGCACTATTTTGCCGATGCGGATATGGTGAAGCAACGAGAACACCAGAAAGCTTTTCTGACTTATGCCTTTGGCGGAACTGATAAATATGACGGTCGTTATATGCGTCAAGCTCATAAAGATTTGGTGGAAAAGCAAGGCTTAAACAGCGAACACTTTGATGCAGTGGCAGAGGATTTGATGGAAACTTTGAAGGAGATGGGCATTTCTCAGGAACTAATGGCAGAAGTCGCTGCGGTAGCTTCTGCACCACAACACAGGAAAGATGTCTTAAACCAGTAAGAATAATCGGAGAATACTTCAGAATTAGCCCTACTAATATACTGTGCATTAATATTAGGAGTAGTTTATGTTTTACAAGTTAACCCCATCCAAAAAGAACCAATTGTTTCTTAGCTTGACTTTATCCATTTTTGCCGCAACGTGAACGCCTAAGCTGAAAGCTTTATGGGGCAGTCGTTTTACTTTTTTAACTTCATCGATAATATGTGATGTAGAAAAAGTATTTGCCAAAAAGCCAGAGTTTTTGCCGGATAAAGAAAACCGAGTTTTTAATTTTGGATAAAGTCGAGCTTAGGAAGCATTTCCAACCGACTTCATTTTACCTGACGATCCAGTTGAAAATATTCAACAACCCCGCGATCGGTGATGGGATACAGAAGGAAATTTGCTGTTGTGGAGCAGCGAACAAGCCCAACAGGAACGCCAGCGTGCTGAGATATTAGCAGCTAAGTTACGTGAGCTAGGTGTTGACCCTGATGCGTGGGCGTAAGCCCGCACTTCTCTGCGTTTGCGCAGTGTGTCGCAGACAGACGCTCCGCGTAGCTTGAGCTTACTTCCCCGAAGGAGACTTGGCTCAGTGACCATCGTAGACATCGCATAACCTAAAGGGATGCTGGGAATAATAATTTTGGGACATCAGCACCAAAAATTCCATGAAACAGCAAAAAAATCAGTTCAGCCATCTTACTGCGATCAAAAGAAATTATCTGTCATTTCCTGCACAGCTTTTATTAAATCAAAACCTTTTACAAGGCAAAATACTAGACTTTGGTTGTGGCGTTGGTAATGATGTTACAATATTGCGCCAAAAAGGTTTTGATATTACAGGCTATGACCCTTATTATTTCCCAGAATATCCTGACACTAAATTTGATACAATAATTTGTTTTTATGTTTTAAATGTTTTATTCCCCGAACAACAAGCTAATGTTCTTATGGAAATATCCCACTTCTTAAAACCAGGAGGTAAAGCTTATTACGCTGTAAGAAGGGATATCAAAAAAGAAGGTTTTCGAGAGCATTATGTCCATAAAAAACCAACATACCAATGTATCGTAAAACTTCCCTTTACTTCAGTTTGCTTAGATGAACATCGGGAAATATATGAGTATGCCCACTATAATCATCAGCGAAATTCATCTAACTATTGTATATTCTGTAATCCTCCTAAAAATCTAAAACTATTAACTGAATCAGCAACTGCTTATGCTATTTTTGATGGCTATCCAATAAGTAAAGGACACGTTTTGGTTATTCCCAAACGTCATGTTAGCAGTTATTTTGAATTACCATTTAAAGAGCAATCTGCTTGTTGGTTTATGGTAAACAAAGTACAAGAGATTCTCAAAGCAGAACTTGAACCTGATGGTTTTAATATAGGAATGAATATCAATCGAGCTGCGGGTCAAAATATTATGCACGCCAGTATTCATATTATCCCTCGTTATAAAGGTGATACTGTCTCTGCTAAAAGTGGAATCAGGAACGTTATTCCTAAAAAGCAATAGTTTTTCTGTAATAATTCAGGAGTCAGAATTTTGCTGTAACTTTACTTTTTTGAAGTGAGTATGAAAATTACTGCAACATCATGACTTGCTCAAACTTATCTCATAAGGTTGAGATCATCTTTTAAATGCTTCGTCACCATGCTTTTTCAATACAATCTCTACTTTGTTATTCTGAGCATTACTGTAATCATTTCAGCTACTGTTGCGTTTGCAGCTTGGCAGCGTCGCTCAATTTCTTTGGCTAGCAATCCTTTCATTTTGATGATGCTGGCGATCGCGGGATACGCTACAGTTGCAGCAATGGAAGCAGCAGCAATTATCCTCTGAGAAAAAATATTTTGGTCAAAGCTGGAGTATGTTGGCTCAGGCAGTGTAATTACACTCTTCCTCATATTTGCAATGCACTTCACGAATAAAAATCGTTGGCTAACGCCTCAAATACAGCATTGCTATGGGTTATCCCTACCTTTAATGTGATTTTGGTAGCAACAAACGAATGGCATGGTTTAGTCTGGTCTAACTGAAGCTGATAAAATTTTGGTAACTCTTAACTATTAATAAATATATAATAGGTGCTTAGTGCTATTCATGCTTTATATTTAGCGACAGGGTGGTGCAAACAGCCACTCATCTTCAAACACTTAGGAGGCAGTACCCACCGGGAGCAACTTACGCTTCGATACCATCAGCACGTAGCGGAAGTAAAGGTTAAGTTGATATTAAAACGAATAATTTTTGCTGAATTGTGACAGATAAAGACTAAACTAAAAAGTCTTGTGCAGCAAAACCTGTAGCTTTAAATGAAGTAATCATGTCTAAGGTTCTTGTCTCTGATTCTATTGACCAAGCTGGAATTGACATTCTTTCGCAAGTTGCTACCGTTGATGTCAAATTAGGTCTAAAACCAGCAGAACTCATCCAAATTATTGGTGAGTATGACGCACTGATGATTCGCTCTAGTACACGTGTCACCCAAGAAATCATTGAAGCCGGCACTCAGCTAAAAATCATCGGTCGTGCTGGTGTGGGTGTGGATAATGTGGATGTTCCCGCAGCCACCCGCCGGGGAATTGTAGTAGTCAATTCTCCAGAGGGAAACACAATTGCCGCAGCTGAACACGCACTAGCGATGATTTTGGCTTTGTCTCGCCACATCCCCGATGCTAACGCTTCGGTGAAACGCGGTGCGTGGGATCGCAATAGCTTTGTCGGTGCGGAAGTCTACAAAAAAACTCTCGGCGTTGTCGGTTTGGGTAAAATTGGCTCTCATGTTGCGGCTGTCGCTAAAACAATGGGGATGAAACTCCTAGCTTATGACCCTTTTATTTCTACAGACCGAGCCGAACAACTTGGCTGTCAGTTAGTTGAGCTAGATTTACTCTTTCAGCAAGCAGACTATATCACCCTACACATCCCCAAAACCCCAGAAACCACTCACTTAATCAATGCCACAACTTTGGCAAAGATGAAGCCTACAGCCCGGATTGTCAACTGCGCTCGTGGTGGAATCATTGATGAAGTAGCTTTAGCAGCAGCTCTGAAAGCAGGTAAAATAGGCGGTGCAGCCTTAGATGTGTTCGAATCAGAACCACTAGGTGAATCTGAATTGCGATCGCTAGGCAAAGAAGTGATTCTCACTCCCCACTTGGGAGCCTCTACCGCAGAAGCTCAAGTGAATGTCGCCATTGATGTTGCCGAACAAATTCGGGATGTACTTTTAGGACTACCAGCGCGTTCAGCCGTCAACATTCCTGGACTTGGCCCCGACGTATTGGAAGAACTCAAACCCTATATGCAACTAGCAGAAACTCTAGGTAATCTAGTAGGACAGCTAGCTGGCGGACGGGTGGAAGTACTTAATATTCGACTGCAAGGCGAACTTGCTACCAACAAAAGTCAGCCTTTAGTAGTAGCTGCCCTGAAAGGTTTACTTTACCAAGCTTTGCGGGAACGGGTAAATTATGTCAATGCCAGCATAGAAGCTAAAGAGCGTGGCATTCGGGTAATTGAAACCCGCGATGCTTCCATCAGAGACTATGCCGGCACACTTCATCTAGAAGCCACAGGTACTCTAGGTACTCACTCTGTCACAGGTGCTTTGTTGGGTGAACGGGAAATTCACCTCACTGATGTTGATGGTTTCCCGATTAACGTTCCACCCAGCAAATATATGCTATTTACCCTGCACCGGGATATGCCGGGGATTATCGGCAAACTTGGTTCCCTACTCGGCAGTTTTAATGTGAATATTGCCAGTATGCAAGTAGGTCGTAAAATCGTCCGCGGTGATGCGGTAATGGCACTGAGTATAGATGACCCTTTACCTGAGGGCATTTTGGATGAGATTATAAAAGTCCCTGGGATTCGGGACGCGTATACGGTAACTCTTTAATTTTGGATTGCGGATTTTGGATTTTGGATTGGTAATGGCTAATTGCTCATTGTTTTTCGCATTGGTCACTAACCGTTACCAAGTCCCCAATCTAAAATCTAAAATTTAAAATCTAAAATTATATGGCAAACACTTGGTGGGAACTACAGATTTCATGTGAGCCAGACCTAGAAGATTCAATCTTTTGGCGACTGGAAGATTTTGGCTGTCGTGGCACAGCTAGTGAAAACAAAGGAAATTCATCTTTCGTCAGGGCTTACTTATCAACAATTCAAACGCAGCTATTAGATTTGGCAGCGCTATCGCTGTTGCTCCGTCAAGATGCCCTCTGTGTAGGGCTTTCATCTCCCTCACTGCAATGGCAGTTAATTGATGAGGAGGATTGGGCGACTAGCTGGAAGCAATATTGGCATCCCCAGGAAATAGGCGATCACTTTCTAATTAACCCAGCATGGCTACCATTACCAGAAACAACGGAACGGTTAGTGATTCGTCTTGACCCCGGTGTAGCATTTGGTACAGGCAACCATGCCACCACTCAGCTATGTTTGGAATCCTTGGAAATGCGTCTAAGTGGAGTTCCTCAGTCGTTTGTGGGTACTAGCGGCAAACATGAACATCTGGTAATTGCGGACATTGGCTGCGGTTCTGGTATCCTTTCTATTGGAGCGCTGCTACTGGGAGCAGAGAAAGTCTATGCAGTAGATAATGACCCTTTGGCAGTGCAATCAACTATTAGTAATGCTGCGCTAAATGATATTAATCCAGAACGTTTACTCCCAGCATTGGGAAGTGTAGACGTTTTGACAAAACTGCTTCAAAATCCAGTAGACGGTATAGTTTGCAATATTTTGGCTCATGTAATTATTGAATTAATTCCAGAAATGAGTGCGATCGCTAAACCTGATACTTGGGCTATCTTCAGTGGGATTTTACTAGAACAATCGAAAGCTGTTGCTGATGCCTTAGAAGAAAATGGCTGGGTGGTTGCAACCCTGTGGAAACGAAAAGAATGGTGTTGCTTGAATGTACGGCGTTCTTAACCCAGTAGATATTAGTAGTTTTGTACTTCATACAGATGAAAACTGCCGTATCTAATCAAAACTTCTATCGTGAGGAAGATTTATACAAATGTGGTAATCTATCTCAACAGTACCTTTCTTTTTACCTATTTTTGTATTGAAATGAATATTCAGCTAGTATGATACAGGTAATTTTATGACCTCTGCTGAATTTATCTCTCCAGCGCAGTTGCAAGAAGAATTCCAGATTGAGGGAATTACAGAAACTAATGTACTGCGTTATTTTGAAACTTTAAATGCAGGAGAATTTGAGGCAACTGCTGCCTTATTTTCGATAGATGGTGTGATGCGTCCACCATTTGAATCTGATATCGTGGGAACAGATGCGATCGCAGCCTACTTAAAACAAGAAGGCCAAAACATTAAGGCTTATCCTAACACCGGAATAGCGGAGGCTTTAGAAAATGAGACGATTCAAGTTCAGGTAACAGGCAAAGCACAAACTTCGTGGTGTAGCGTGAATGTCTTGTGGCTATTTATTCTTAATCAACAAGGGCAAATTTCATATACTAAAATTAAACTTTTAGCTTCTCCGCAAGAGTTACTTTCTCTACGTCGTGAGAACTAGCAAATAAGTGTAATAGCTTGGCAATGTGGATCATACCCAAAAGAAAATCCAGGCATCGAAAATTTGTATAAATCACATAACTTGAAAAATAATAACTTTTGGCTATTGGACTAATTCGGGTAAAGTCGCCTCTAACTTGAGACAGTTGGCACCATTAACCTGCAACTGGTAATCCACTTTATCCATGAGACGATTCATAATTAGCCAACCATAACCACCTTCTTGTTTTTCCATAGGGTTTGGAGCATAGTAATTAGACATATCAAAGCCTTCACCGTAGTCCCAAATTTCTAGGGCAAGATCCCGGTCTTTCACTTCCAAACGTAGTAAAATCGTTAAATTAGGTTTGTCCTTGTGGGCATGACGAACTGCATTTGAGTAGGCTTCTACTAAAGCCAGTCTCAAACGACTTGATTGCCGTGACCAGTCTACAGATTCTCCTAGGTGGATTTTCAAACATCCTAACAGCCAGGTTTCGACAATATTAAGAAAACTCAAGTCACTTGGTACATGAAGCTCACTTTTCATTACTTACAAAATCTCCAGTGAAAGTATAGTTTGATCATCTTCTTGAACGTGATTATCTGCCTGAATACGAGCTAGTAAATCGTTAAGACAAAGCGGTTGTTGCTCTTGTTGCAAGAGTTGCCAAAGACCATCTTGATTCAGCATAGAACGGTTAATTGGGTCAACGTCAGACCCGGTTTTTACTGTTGAATAACAATTATTTGATACCATAGCTTCTGTAATTCCATCGCTGGCCAGTAACAATGTGTCTCCAGCAGCGAGAACCAAACGACCAGACTGTGCCTGCCATTTAGGCAAGATCCCTAAAGGAACGCTGCGAACTTTGAGGTAATTGGGATTGTCGGCTAAAGCACCTTGGCGTGACCATAACAGTGGATAGATATGACCGGCATTAGTGTAGACGAGTTCCTTAGTGGTAGGGGTATAACAAGCTAAGACAAGGGTGATAAAATAATTGTTGCTAATCAAGTCTTCACTGAGAGCGTGGTTGAGGTTTTGCATGACCACATTTGGTTCAGCTGGTGCTTCTTGAGATAATTCTCGGCGCAAGACTGAAATTATACTAGCCATAAATAAAGCAGCTGGAACGCCCTTGCCAGAGACATCACCCACAGCCAACCATAAATCGCCTTTGGGATGAACAAAAACTTCAAAAAAATCGCCTCCTACTTCCCGTGCAGGATAACAACAGGCTTGTACTTTCACGCCTTTGATATCAGGTAAACTTTGGCGGAGCAAGTTGTATTGAATTTGGCGAGCTACCTCCAACTCAGTGTGAATCTGCTGTTGCTTTTCTTGGAGGCGCTGGTAGAGTTTTGCTTGAGAGAGAGCTAAGGCTGCTTGTTCGGCAACACCTGCAATCAGTTGGATGTCTTCGTCTTGCCAGGGGCGATCGCGTCCTCGTTGGTGGAGAGCTAGCACAGCCAACAAATGCTGCTGGTAGCTAAGTGGTACAACCAGGTGGTGGCAAGGGTTACCCTCATATATTTCTTGAGCAAGTTGATAATGACGGGTTTCCAGCACTTTTTCAATTAAAATACTGGGGTCGAAGAAGCAATCTAAGACATTGGATTTAGGATCGCAGTATGAGAACTGGTCTTGGATGAGGCGATCGCCCTCTACTGGTCTAAGCAAGCAACTGGTAGCTTCAAACGTTTGACCAAGAGTTGCTACAATTTTTTGCAGCATACTGTCGTAGTCTAAAGACTCCCGAATTGCCGTTGTTACCGCATTAAACAAAGATTCTCGCCGTAGGGCCCGACGCAACTCTTGCGTGCGTTTCTTAACTAGACGATATGTATCAGTGGCTTGCTCAACTAACCCTCTAAGCCGTTCTGGATTCCAGGGTTTGGTAATGTACTTGAATACCTGACCGGAGTTAATCGCATCCACCAAATCTTCGACATCAGTAAAACCAGTTAACAAAATCCGAATCGTGTCTGGAAAGCGTTCTACAGTGAGACTAAAAAATTCGGTGCCATTCATTTCTGGCATTCTTTGGTCAGAAATAATCACCGCCATTTCGCCAAATTTATCCAAGATTTCCAAAGCACCAAAAGCATGATTAGCTTTATATACTTGAAAATCTCGCCTAAAAGTGCGGTAGAGTAAATCTAAGTTATCAGGCTCATCATCTACCACCATGAGCTTAAGTTTTTCCACCTCGATTTCAGCCATATTTGACTTTATTTTTCACATATTTGAATGGCGAGATAATATAATCTTTATCCCACCTGGCAATCAACAAAAAATTCATAAGTAATCATTTTCAACAGTTATCAGTGGTTCAAACATTAATAACTGTTCACTGAATTAAACTTTATCCCACTAACCCAGAACGCAAGGCGCGGACTGCTGCTTGGGTACGGTCATCAGCACATAGCTTATTCAAAATATTGCGAACGTGAGTTTTAACAGTCCCAACAGTGATGTAAAGCCTTTCCGCAATGACTGCATTACTACAACCTTCGACAATCAACTGTAGCACTTCTAACTCCCTTTCTGTCAGGGTATAAGGTTGAATTTCTTCCAGATTCTCGACATAATCAGGGTTAGAGGCAATGGTCTTGGTATCTACAAAAGCTGATTCCAACTTTTGAGGATTTTGTTGCGCTTGTTGTAATACAATCCGAGCGATCGCTGGATCAATCCAAGCGTTGCCATTGTGAGTTACTCGTACTGCTTCCAGCAAATTATCGAATTTTATATCTTTCATACAGTAAGAGTCTGCACCAGCAGCAAAAGCTGCCAACACAGCTTCTTTGTTATCACGCAGTGTCAAAATTAACACCTTTGTTAGTAACTGCTGTCCATTATCAGTAGATTTTACCTCCCGTGTCAGTTCTATGCCATCCTTGTCTGGTAAACCAATATCTACAATTGCAATATCTGGTTGTACCATTTTTAACATCTTTAGTCCCTCAGCAGCATTAGCAGCTTCACCTACAACTTCAATATCATCCTTTTGCAGTAATGCTGTCCGAATACCTACACGAGTTAGGTCATGATCTTCAATCAGAGCGATACGAATTTTACTCATAGCCAACTTCAGCCCGTTACACTACCTTAACCAGAAAGTCGAGTTTCGTGACATATTCCCACACTAACTGCAAGCAGTATAGTGGAGGCTTCTGTTCCCGGAACCAGAGTTGTGAGTTGAGTGTTTTATACTTGGTGAATATTACACTTCAACAATAAAATTTGAACTGTTTCAGCCCAAGACTAATTAGTTATGCTTTCTATTGTTGCAGGGCAATGGGAATCTCTCATGCTTAAGTTCTAATATAAAAAATTTGATAAACTTAACATTCAAGGAAATCTCGTGTGAGGTTAATCCAGAATAGGCTATGTCTAAAGGCAATCAAGCATTTTCAGTGTTGGGAATACCAGTTCATGTGATGGATAACTATCCAGGCTGGTTGTTAGAATGCCTGCGCGCAGGTAGAGGAACTCATGTAGTAACGCTCAATGCAGAAATGACTATGCAAGCAGAGCAGAATAAAATCCTGGCTCACATCATTAAAAATGCTGAACTAGTTATTCCAGATGGAGCTGGGGTTGTTCTGTATTTGCGGTGGCTATTATGGCAAAAAGTGCAGCGTTTTCCAGGGATTGAATTGGCAGAAAAACTTTTGGAAGAAATCGGGCAGCACAAGACAGGGGCAAAGGTATTTTTCTATGGAGGAGCGCCTGGAGTGGCCTCAACTGCGGCAGATTTTTGGCAGCAGCAAATTCCAGATTTGAGTATAGCAGGCACTCACTCAGGCTACCATTCCCCAGAAGAAGAAGCACAATTGCAACAGACTCTGGCTCAATTGCAGCCCCAAGTGATTTTTGTCGGTTTGGGAGTGCCACGTCAAGAGTTATGGATTGCCGAAAACCGCCATTTGTGCCCTCAAGCAGTTTGGATTGGCGTTGGTGGTAGTTTTGATATTTGGTCGGGAACTAAAACTCGCGCCCCAGCTTGGTTAGGAAATAATAATTTGGAATGGTTGTATCGGCTTTATCAAGAACCTTGGCGTTGGCGGCGGATGTTGGCTTTGCCAGCGTTTGCTGTGAAAGCGTTTGTTTATCGTTTGACAGCAAGGGGTGCTATTAGTTAAGAGTGCTGGGTGCTATTACTTAGTTAGTATTCAAAAAATTTAAATTGTCTTTGTTGAATTTTCAATTCCCAGGCGAAACCTGGGAATCCTTATTTTGGGGAGAATATCAAATCTGAGCCATTAAGCTATTTGGTTGTGGGGATGAGGAAAATTTAACAATGCCAGTATTAACAACTCAAGCTAAGAAAGACTTTTCCGTTCATAGAGAGGACGGTGAAACTCAACAGCACGGTAGCAATACTAGTGTAAAGGTGCAATTACAATCTGTAACCAAAACCTATACTAACGGCAGTCATGCCTTGTTGAATGCGAACCTTGAGGTAAAAAAGGGAGAATTTCTGTTTATCACCGGGCCAAGTGGTTCTGGTAAATCAACGCTTTTGAAACTGCTGTATGGCCAGGAGTTGCCCACACAGGGAAAAGTAATTATTGATGGATCTAATGTAGCGGGTTTACGGGGCGATCGCTTGTCATTATTCCGGCGACGGATTGGTATTGTGTTTCAAGACTACAAATTAATTACCCAACGCACAGTAGCGGAAAATGTGACTTTTGTGCTGCAAGCTCAAGGTTATACCCGTAAAGAAATTCAACGACGTTTAGAACCAACTTTAAAGCTGGTAGGTTTGCTGAGTAAAGCTGACTGCTTTCCAGATCAGTTGTCTGGGGGAGAGCAACAGCGAGTGAGTATTGCCCGTGCGATCGTTGGTACACCACCACTGTTACTGGCGGATGAGCCTACTGGAAATCTTGATCCAGATAATTCCTGGCAAGTGATCCAGATTCTCCAGAAGTTAAATTCCTTTGGGGCTACAGTAATTGTTACTACCCACGATGAACAGTTGGTGCGGCGATGCAATCATCCGGTAGTGCAAGTTCGGAATGGACAGTTGTCTCGAAAATAGTTATTGGTCATTAGTCATTAGTCATTGGTCATTTGTCATTTGCAAAGGACAAATGACCAATAACTAATAGACGTGGTGTTTGACTTTTGCTGATACGGGTATGAAAGTTGCTGGTGTTTTGGGGGGTAGCACTTGTGGGCGATGGTCTTTGACCGACCGGAGGTCATCGCAGGCTTGTAAAGTTTTAAAAGCTGCCTCTCTGATCCCAACTTCCTCCTCTCGGCTGAGTAGGAGTTGCAAGCATTCGACAACATCTTGCTGCACTGAAGAATCAACTCGCTTACGGCTAATGAATTTAGTTAGTTGACGTAGGGCAATCAACCGCTTCAATGGATCTTTTTCGGTTAAATTTGCTAGCAACTGATCGAGGTGGTCTTCTTCTTGATTTCCATAGAAGTTGACAATTTGCCAGACCAATAAAATTAAAGTTAATAGTGTTCCCACGCCTTGCAAAATAGCACCAGCAGCAATCCAGGAACTGTGAGAGTCAACCCAAATTGCAGCGGCCATGTAAGTACTGACAGTAGCAACACCACCACTGACAACCGCTAAGGCTAACCGACGATTTGAACTGTTTAAGAACTTATGTATCTTAGACCAGTGTAATTGCCAGTCCCACTCTTGCATTGAGTAAACCAATACCATTATTCCAACGCCGATTAAGAGAGCCAATAGCAGCATCCAGTTCCACAACAACATGGCGATGAAGATTGTTAGGAACCCAAGAAAGCCTCCAGACCCAGAGAAACGCTTAAATGTTTGCTGCTTTGTAGCTCCCTTTGTCTTGAACTTTGGAAGCGACCAGTCCCAGTTGGGGATCTGGTTGATTAATTGCTGCCAAGAAGACGAAGCCTGTGCCACAGTATTTACCTACTTGATTACGAAATTACTTATTGTATAAGTTTTACTAGAGATGAAGAAAGGGTGAAGACCCAAACTACAAGATGCCCGGTTTTCAAGGACACTATAGTAGATTAGTACAGCACGGCGGAAATCAAGATAGCATTTTAAATGGCTCAGAGCAAGGGCATAAAGGCTTTTTAAACACAAAAACGAAAATTATCAAGAGTAAATTGACCATCAAAAGCACAGAAGGTAACACTGTAGATGTTATTCACACTTATAGATAATAATGTATTGGGGGAAATTGCCGAGTCTGAATTGGCAAGATTAGCACTTGGTAGTACAGCTTGAGCGAGGAGTTGGCGATCGCGATCGTAGGCGGAAAGCACTAGGCGTTGGGAACTAGTGACAAAGGCGCTAACCGAGCTAACCGGATGCAAGAAAGTAGCTTCTAAAAATCCGCTTTTGGGTGCTGCCATTAAGACAATAAGCCCCGAATAGGTTGGAAATGCTGGATTTGATGGCTGTATTGCTATAGAATTGTGAAAAATTACTCCCCAGCGTTCATACTGGCACTCTACTGGTTCAAAACACTTCAAATCTTCTAAGTCTAAACAAATACAAGTAGGTACAGTCACTCTGGCGGCGTCAATAGCTGACTCGACCTGATCCCCCCAAACTGAAGCTTTCATTTCATTTTGTATATTAAATTTGTCAAGCGCAAATTTAGCGTCTTCAATCGTTGTTAGTTTATTTGATTGAAGAGTCGCCTGCTTCACCATGACATTCCGCCTTACCATTACCTAGATAATAATCAAATTTATTAATACATCAAAAGCTACTATTTCTACATATAAAACTAGAATTAATAGCTTCTTAAAATGAGCATTTTGAATCTTCTTGATGCTCAAAATTCTTTATGAGTTTCTTGATAGACTACCATAAAAACTTATGTTTGATTCACGCTTTAGTGATACTCGCTACCACGAAAAACCCTTGTATAACAGTAATTTCAACCTAAGTTGCTTTTTATGATGAAAAAAGATCACCAAATCTTTACAAGTAATTCAGTAATTTTATATCTACTTAATCTGACAGTAGCGGGAAGTCTTAGAGTGATTGGTTCGCCGATAATAACAATCAGTGGGGAGTTTGAACTAAATAGGTAAGTATTCTGGAGTGAATAAAGAAGACACGGTGACGTGAAGAAATTATCAAAGACTCTCCCTGTGCCTTCACGTCCACAGGTCTATTCTGTTACTTGTGCCAACTAATTACTACAGTCAAAAAAAATACTTATGTTTCAACCACTAGGATTTGAACAACGTTCCATAAATACCTCACTAGGTAGAATGGTATACTATACTGCCACTGGCTCACCTTGGCAGGGCAATGTAACTGCCAAAGATGATCGAGAAACTTTGGTGTTCTTGCACGGCTTTGGTGGTGGATCTTCTGCTTATGAGTGGTCGAAAGTGTATCCGGCTTTTGCTGCTGAATATCGGGTCATTGCACCCGATTTAATCGGTTGGGGTAAATCTGAGCATCCAGCACGGAGTTATAAGATTGAGGATTATTTAACCACTATTCGGGAGTTTTTCGAGCAGACTTGTACCGGGCCAGTAACTGCGATCGCTTCTTCATTGACCGCAGCCTTTACAATTCGAGTAGCAGCAGATCATCCTGATTTATTCAAGTCTTTAATTCTCACTACCCCTGCCGGGCTTTCAGACTTTGGCGAAGACTACTCCCGTAGTTTTTTTGCCCAGTTAATCAGCGTTCCCGTTGTTGACCGTTTACTTTACAGCACTGGGGTCGCTACCAGTGGGGGTATTCGCAGTTTCTTAGAGCAACGCCAATTTGCTCAGTCTAATCGAGTGTATCAAGAAATTGTAGATGCTTATTTACAATCCGCCCAACAGCCTAATGCTGAGTATGCAGCACTGTCATTTGTGCGTGGCGATTTATGCTTTGATTTATCCCTTTATATTCAACAGTTAACCGTTCCCACCGCCATTATTTGGGGACGAAGATCCGAATTTACAGGCCCCTCAATTGGTCGTCGCCTTGCCGAAATGAATCCGCAAGCGATCCGATTTTTTCAACAGTTGGAAGATGTGGGATTAACACCGCAGTTAGAGTTACCAGCAGTTACAATTGGGTTAATTCGCCAATTTTTGCCTTTGCTTAATTAGGTACTAGATAAGGGGCACACATCTCATCTGTGCGCCCCTACTGTGTTGATCTATGGTTAATTATTTATTCTGTACCTGGAAACCGCTATAAACTAGTACACCACGGCGTAAATAGAGCAACCATTTAAAATCTCTAAAGAGCTTATTTCATAACAATTTTGACTTATAAACTTGTAGTACAATCCTCAAAAAAACCTTGTAATTTCAGCACTACCTACCTACTTTCTTTCTCAAGAAACCTTGTCAAAGCTGGTAGTTGTGCCAAGATTAATTTGAGGACTTAAGGCTTGTGACATAATGTTAGGACAATTATTAGACGGACGTTACCAAGTCCTGCAAATCTTAGGTGGAGGTGGATTCGGTCAAGCTTACCTCGCCCAAGATACTCATCGGCCAGGTTTCCCGAAATGCGTTGTCAAACACCTTAAACCCGTCACTCATAGTCCTGAATTTCTCGAAACTGCTAGACGGCTATTTACCAGTGAAGCAGAAACACTAGAACAACTGGGTAACCATGACCAGATTCCTCGACTTTTAGCTTATTTTGAAGACAACCAAGAGTTCTTTTTAGTGCAAGAGTTTATTGAAGGACATACTCTGAAAGCGGAACTGTTCCCCAATCAACCTTGGACAGAAGATCAAGTAATTCAACTTCTCCAACAGGTGTTGGGTATTCTGCAATTTATTCACAGCCACAACGTTATCCATCGAGATATCAAGCCGGATAATATAATCAGGCGGCAACAAGACGGCAAGTTAGTCCTGATTGACTTTGGCGCAGTCAAACAAGTCCAAACTCAATTGCTTACACTTTTAGGGGGCACGGGGGCTACTATTATCATTGGCACCCCAGGATATATGTCTACAGAACAGGGGCAAGGTAGGCCGCGCCCCAATAGCGATATTTATTCCTTGGGCATAATTGCTATTCAATCGCTGACGGGGTTACATCCTATAAACTTTGAGGAAGATCCAGATACAGGAGAAATTTCTTGGCAGCATCAGGCTAATGTCAGTTCTGAGTTGGCATCTGTGCTATCTAAAATGGTGCTACACCACTTTAAACAGCGCTATCAATCTGCGGCTGAAGTTCTACAGGTACTGAAGCATCTCGATACTAAAGTAGGAAGGCAATCACTTCAACCAATATCTTCTACACAACCGCCTCAAGCTTCATTTCAACAAAACTCAATTGAGTATCCGCTTGCTTCTGCCCTGTCACCGGAAAATTACAATCGGTTGGAAACAGTTCTTTTAGAATTTGTCGGTCCCGTTGCGTCAAGATTATTAAAACAAATTGCGGCATCAGCATCAAACTGTGAAGAACTAATTAGTCAATTGGCCCTTCATCTTCGAGGAAATCAACAAGTTGATTTTAAGAAGAAAACAATGTTTTTACTAGAGAAACCTACTTTATTACAAGAAGTTACTGCTCAATCTGAAATTAAGTCAAATAATTTACCAAGCCAAGAATCTCAATTAATCAACGATAGCTTTGTGCATCAGTGTGAGCGGGAATTGGCTGATTTAATTGGTCCAATAGCTAAGTTTCTAGTCCAAAAAGCTGTTAAATCTTCTGGGCAAATTTCTCGTGTAGAATTTGTGAAGATTTTAGCATCCCAAATTCCCGAACCAGAAAAAGCTTTGCAATTTCAGCACCGCCTACTTCCTTGATTCAGCTATCAAGTTGGCGATCGCATCTACTAATTCGGCTGGCTCTACTGGTTTGGCAAGATGCTTATCAAATCCGGCTGCAAGTACTTGCTTGGCGTTCATTTCTCCAGCATAGGCTGTAAGTGCGATCGCTCGAATTTGCCCTCCTTGCTCTTTTGGTAGGGTTCTCAGCTGTCGCATGAACATACATCCATCCACTTCTGGCATCCCTATATCGCTTAAAAGTATATCTGGCAAAGATTGGCTTAAAGCGGCTAGTGCTTTATCTGCTGATGCCACTGCTGTCACATTTGCCCCATATTGCTCTAACAAGAAGGCAATAAATTCTCGCGTATCTGCATCATCATCCACTACTAAAATATTGACACCATTTAAATTTGAGGATGTCTCTGAGTCGCTAGTGTCCTGTTTAACCTCTGATTGATGTTGGAGCAGTGGGAGTCTTACAGTAAAAGTTGCCCCCTGATCTTCGCCCTCGCTTTTTACCTGGACTGTGCCGCCATGCAGTTCGACTAAGTGACGGACGATCGCTAACCCTAACCCCAATCCACCAAACTTTCTGGTGGTGCTGCTGTTCTCTTGGCGAAAATATTCAAACACGTAAGGCAGAAAATCAGGATCGATGCCTTTGCCAGTGTCGCTGACTTCAATTAGTGCTGAGTTGGAATTGGAATTAGGACATGATGAGAGTCGGATGTCAACTCGTCCCCCCGCAGGTGTAAACTTAACTGCATTTGAAAGCAGGTTCCAAACGACTTGCTGCAATCGGCCGGAGTCACCCAAAACTTGCCCTAAATTTGGTTCCAGACTGATGTGCATCTCAATTGACTTAGCTTCTGCCGACAGCCTGACTGTTTCCATTGCTGCCGAAATCACAGATGCCAAATCAACTGGGTAGATATTCAAGCTGAGTTTACCTTGTAAAATCCGGGAGATATCTAGCAAGTCTTCAATCAGTTGAGCCTGTAACCTAGCATTTCGCTCAATAGTCTTCAGCGCTTGAGGGATTGTCTTTTCATCAAGTTTTTTGGTTTGGAGTAGCTTAGACCATCCTAAAATTGGGTTGAGTGGCGATCGCAATTCATGAGAAAGCACTGCTAGAAACTCGTCTTTAATCCGGTTAGCGTTTTCTGCTGCTTCCCGTGCCGTTTGCTCTGCTTCGTATAGGCGGGCACGTTCCATTGCTTGAGCGCACTGCTGTGCTAATGCCAGCATAAAGGCTTGATCGTCCTGGCTAAACTCTTGAATCTCGGCAAAAGCTAGAGACATTCCACCTATGGCTCGTCCCTCAATGATTAATGGAATCGAAATCCAAGCGCCGTAGTCAACCTGGGCGTATTCCTTAGCAAGATGTGAGTAACGAGCTACCCTTGTTGCTGTTGGTTCCTGCCAGATAGGCTTTTTGGTTCGTACTGCTTCTGCTAGTGGTGCGGATGTATGAATAGAGAATCGACGCCATGAATCTATCGTTTCCTGTTGATAACCTACTGCACGGACAATTTCTAGTTCAGTGCCGCTTTTAGTCAGTAGTGCTACTAAAGCAGAACTAGCTCCCAAAGCTGCCATACCTTGCTCTACAATTACTTCAGCAACTTGTGCCGGAGTGAGAGATTCAGAAAGTGCAGCGGTAATGGTTTGCAGACGGGCAGTGCGAGATGCTGCTCGTTCAGCAGCTTGTTGAGATTGCTGTGTTTCTGTATAGAGTCGAGCATTATCAATTGCTATGGCAGCACGGTGAGCCAATTCCTCAGCTAACATTAGGCTTTTGGTGTCGTAGCGACGAGCTGAAGAAGATACCAAAGTTATAGCTCCCAGCACCCGCCCCCGAACTATGAGCGGTACACTCATCCCAGATGTAGGATTTAATTCTTGCAAGATTTTTAGATGATTGGTATTGCGGCTTACCGCTTGTATCTGTTCATCAGAAATAAAATGAGTAATTTGTGATTTGCCTGTGCTTATTACTTCAGCAACACCTTCTCTTGATGTCAAATCAGGCGAATAATTTTGTAACTGTTCTACTAATTTTTGTTTCGCTCGATTGGCATGGGCTGCTGCAACCCGGCGAACTAATTGATTGTCACAAATAATATCAACTACGCACCAATCAGCTATTTCAGGTACTGCTAAACGCGTCAAACTGGTTAAGGTCGTCTCGTAGTCTAATGATCCAGCCAAAATCCCACTAGCCTCAGCTATAAAACGCTGCTCCTCCTCCACCTGTTTGCGCTTAGTAATATCCCGCGAAGATGCCTGCATTTCTAAAATTTCTTTAGTTTGGCGATCGCGAATAGCTCGAATAGTTGCTTCCAACCAAATATAATGTCCGTCTTTGTGACGACCACGGTGAGTAATAGTATAAATATCTGGTAGATCGGCATTGATTGGATAATTACTAGCAATCTCTGCCAAATCGTCTGGGTGAACTAACTCCTGGCTGTGATGACCTATTAATTCTTCTGGTTCATACCCCAATACTGTGTAGCAAGCTGGTGAAACGTACCGAAGAATTCCATCTACTGTATGGCGCGAAATAATATCAGTTGAATTTTCAGCCATCAGCCGAAAACACGCTTCACTCTCGCGCAGTTTTGCCTCTGCCTGCTTGCGTACATTAATGTTACGGAAATAAAGTGATAACCCTGTGACTGAAGGGTAAACACGAACCGCAAACCATGCATCAAAGGGTGGGTAATAATCTTCAAGCTCAAGCGGCATTCCTAGAGTAACTGCCCTTTGATAAAGTTGACCAAAGCTAGTACCAGCTAGTTCTGGGAACTCTTCCCACAAATTTTTTCCCAGTAGTTCCTCGCAAGAACGCCCCAAAGTTCTGCTTCCTTCATGATTGAGATAGGTAAAGCGCCACTCACTGTCAAAGGCAATAAAGCCGTCAGTGATACTTTCTAAAATTTGGGTAACTTGCTCTTTGGCAGCTTCAGCCTCAACACGAGCCACTTGCTCCCGCTCAAATAGCTGTTGACGCTCGGCTTCGGCTTGCTTGCGCTCGGTGATTTCTTGGCAGATTGCGCCCACCCAATTAACATTACCTGGTAGTTTAATCGGATAGTAATTTACTGACCAGTGCCTTTGCTTTCCAGGGGCGGCGGGTGTCTCTCCACTGGCCTCTTGGGCAATAGATTTTCCCGTCTCAACTACATGGTGGAAAGCTTCCATGATCGCAGAATCTACTCCTGGTAGTACTTCGGCAACAGTTTGACCGATATGTGCTTCTTGGGGAAGACCGTTAATCTCAGCTAAAGCGTCATTCAACCGAACATATCTTAATTTCTCATCCCATAAACCAATACCTATAGGTGCGTTATTGAAGAGGGTATCAAGTAGAACGTTAGCTTCAATCAAGCGAGTCTGTTCTGTTTTCAGTAGCACCAGCAATTGTTCACGTTCTGCTTCAGCTTGCTTGCGAGCAGTAATATCTACACACATTCCTACCCATTCTCGGATTTCGCCTATTTCATCAAATATAGGCACACCGCGTATGGCCATGTCACGGTATTCGCCGTCATGCCGCAAAACACGATACTCGGCAACTGCAACGCTACGCCCAAAAAAAGCCTGCCTCCAAATAGCAGTTATAGATGTACGGTCATCTGGGTGCAGTGCCTCAACCCAACCCCATCCTTTATATTCTTCGGGACTTTGCCCAGTGAACGCCTCCCAAGTCGGAATATCGTCAACAACGTTGCCCCAAGGCCCCGCGCTCCAGACGATAGATGCGCTTGCTTCTGCTAGTGAGCGGTAGCGTGCTTCACTATGACGCAGATTTTCTTCTACTTGCTCTTGTTCGTCCAAATATTGCCGCAAATCTGTAACCTCTTGAGCTTTTAGATTATAAATTAAATCTTTAATAAGGGGAAAATTTTCCTCCCCAATCGAGACGGCTGAAGTTTCAAAAATCCGGCTATATTTTTCCTCACTTTCTTGCAGTAACAATGAACTTCGTTGCTGCTCAATGAACTGACCAATTTGAGTGGCGATCGCACTCATCATTTGCAGTAAATTGGTGTCAGGCTCTAAAATTTGGTCGCTGAAAAATTCGATCACACCTAAGATTTTATTATCCAGCCGAATTGGGAATCCGATGGCGGCGGCAAAATAATTCTCGGTTTGGGCGGGTTCGGAAATCCAAACAGGTTGGCCACTTGCCCAAATCTGACCGGGTAACCCTTCACTCAAAGCAATTGTCTGCTGGTTGAATGCTTCTTTCTCTAAGTCAGATGAATACCAAGAACTCATGCAGTGTAGAACATTAGCTTCATCGTCTACACTCCAGAAAATACCTGCTTGCCATCCTAAATTTTCGCACAGCGATCGCAATATAGTTGAAACATTTACAAGCGTGGTTGCCTCAGAGAGAATGCAGGCGATCGCATACTGTGCATTCAGAAGCTGCTGGCTGCGTTTGCGCTCAGTAATATCTGTAATTAAGATTGATACGCCATTTTCTGAGGGATAGACGCGATTTTCCAACCAACGATGCCATTCTGGATAAAAATACTCAAAATTAACTGTAACTTGTTCAGCAACAGCACGGTGCAGTTCAGTATAAATTAGGCTATTAACTGTGTCAGGAAACTCCCAAATACTCCTGCCTAAAAAGTCTTCCTTATTCATCCCAGCTAGTTCAGCTAGCTTGTCATTAACGTAAGTGTAGCGCCATTCATGATCCAATATGACAAAAGCATCGCTGATCCTAGCTAATACCTGTTCAACGTCTGGGATGATAGTTGCTGGAACTTCAGCAGTCACAGTCTCTGCTCCTCATTTTTGAAAGTATCTGGCTAAAAGCGCCTTACCGGGTTCTCCCATTTCGTATAGTAGCTTTTCAATTTGTTGCATAGCCAGTGGCGAAGATTGTGTTCGTCCGTTTTCCCATCGGTTTAAGCTAGTAATAGAGTTGTTTAAATCGGGGAATAGAAAACATGAAGGTTTGGCTTGCCTGCTTTTTGGTGCTTTTTGCTTTGGCAGAACTGTTTGACTGGTTGCAAGAATTTAATTTGCCATTACCTATCTATATTTTGGGTGGCGCTTTTTTAGCTGTTGCTTCTAACTATGATAAAATCTTTGATTCCTATTTTGCTGATTCAAGTATCGAAGCATCACTCGAACAACCTCAATTAGATTCACTAACCCCATCTACTAATCCTATTTCTTTCACAATTGCCAGTCCTGTTGAAGATGCTCACATATCTCAAACAGATGATTAACTGCATAGCACAATCGCTTGTTTGATTCTGTAGTCAACGCTGGGCTTAAGCTTGCTTTAAGAGTAGGAATACCCCGAAACCTCTAAGCAGCAGGTAAATTGCTACATTACATTAATATAAATAAAAGCTCAGGTTAATTAGCTTTTAACTTAGAGCCAGAAAATTAACTTCTGCGCCTGCAACATCTACCCAATTCAGGCTACCGCCGCAACGCCGTGATTAGTGGACTATTAGAAAAACTCCGTCTTCCCTTTGTCAAAGTTCAGGATTCTCGTGAAACTTCCAAGAGCAAAAGCTGGTTGCAAATAATTGTAGTTACCAGTGTAGGAGTCACCGCTTTAATCTGGGGAGTTCGTGAACTCAGATGGTTGCAGCCTTGGGAGATGAGAGTTTATGACCAAATGTTGCGATCGCGTCCAATACAAGCACCTGATCGGCGAATTTTGCTAGTAAAAATCACTGGCGACGATCTCAAACGAGAGAAATGGACTCCATCAGATCGGACAATCAATCAGCTATTAAAGAAAATAGAGTCTTATCAACCGCGAATTGTTGGTTTATATCTTTTCCAACCAGAACACAACAATTTTGCAGCTAATTTGCAAAATCAAGATAACATCGTCAGCACTTGTTCCTTCAGCAGCTTGGGTAAAGATGAAATTCCACCACCACCAAATTTCCCTATAGATAATGTTGGGTTTAGCAATGTGGTTGCTGACAATGAAAACGACCAAATTCTCCGCCGCAGCTTGTTATTTGTTTACTCTCCAGATAACAAATGTACAACATCATTTGCATTTGGTGCGCTCATAGCAATTAATTATCTAGAAAAACAAGGCATTGAATATCATTTTACTAATAAAGGAGATTTTCAGTTAGGTAAAACCCTGTTCCCGCGTTTACAACCTAATTCCGCTAGCTATCAACATCTGGATGCAGATGGCTATCAAATATTATTAAATTACCGTCACCCCAATAGCCTCGCTAAGGAAGTAACTCTCTCAGATGTTCTTAATGGCCGAGTCAACCCCTATTTAATTAAAGACCGTCTTGTAATTATTGGCGCTACTGCGGCTAATCTAAGTCCAGGTAGCTTTTATACACCTTATAGCGCTTTGCCAGATCAACCACCCAGAATGCCTGCTCTGTTTATTCATGCACAGATAGCAAGTCAACTCATCAGTACAGTGTTGGATGGACGACCTCTAATTTGGTACTGGCCCGACCCGGCGGAACTTATTTGGGTATGGGGCTGGTCGCTTTTAGGTGGAATCATAGCATGGCGGTGGCAAAATCCGTTGCTGTTGCTAGTGGTGGGAGGGACAACTCTACTTGGCTTAGTAGGAATCTGCGTTGCTTTGTTTTTGCAAGGCGGATGGATACCATTAGTTCCCTCTGGACTCGCTTTGGTGATTAGTAGCATCTGTGTGATTACTTATAGTAGCTACCAAAATCAACGACAAACTCAGGTGATTATTCTGCAAGTTGAAAAACAACAAGAAGCGATCGCTCAATTAAATGTACTCTTAGAAGACAAAACAGCGCTTCCTGACTCCTATCTTGATTTTCCTTCCCCAGTTGATTCACCAGAAAAAAAATCAGGTGATTTGCTTTTAGGTGGACGCTACAAAATTTCTCAAGTTCTTGGTGCAGGTGGATTTGGCCGCACTTATTTAGCACAAGATACTCAACGACCGGGTAATCCTACTTGTGTAGTTAAAAAGTTAATGCCAGCCCGTCAAGATCCACGATTTTTACAAGTTGCTCGCAGGTTGTTTAATAGTGAAGCTGAAATTTTACAATCTTTGGGTAAACATCATCAGATTCCCGAATTACTTGCTTATTTTGAAGATGACCAAGAATTTTATTTGATTCAAGAATATATCGAGGGACATACCCTAAGTGAGGAATTACCACCTGTTCAGAATGTGCAAAACGAATCATTTGTGATGGAGATGCTCAAACAAGTTTTAGAAGTTCTAGAATTTGTTCACCAGCATCGAGTGATTCATCGTGATATCAAACCAACTAATATTATTAGATGCACTCAAGATAATCGGCTAGTATTGATTGACTTTGGTGCTGTCAAATTGATGCAACCGCAAAGTAGTGAGCAAACAGAATTAGCCACAGTAGCCATCGGGACGCGGGGTTATGCGCCTCCAGAACAATTTGCCGGTCATCCCCGCTTGTGCAGTGATATTTACGCTTTAGGAATGATTGGTATTCAAGCCATAACAGGAATACTGCCGCAAGAACTCCACCCAGATCCAGAAACAGGCAATGTGATGTGGCGGCAAAGGGTGCAAGTGAGTGAAGGATTAGCGACAATTTTAGATAAGATGGTTTGCTATCATTTTAGCGATCGCTATCAATCAGCCGCCGCAGTTTTACAAGATTTAAAACGTATGTATAGCAGTCCGTTTTGATTTTTGAGATTATTTGTGTAGAGAGGGAGTGGGGAGTAGGGAAGAAGCTAGGCAGTGTAACGGACAATTAATGCTTTCCAACGTGCGGAGGCGGGTGTTTTGTCTGTGTAGCCACCACTTCCAGCCGTCTAATGCTATTTAAAGGCAACCTGCTGCATTGTTATTGTATCGACTGACAATGTGATTGTATCGGCTAACAACGCGATTGTATCGACTAACAATGTGATTGTATCGACTGACAATGTGATTGTATCGGCTAACAATGTGATTGTATCAACTGACAATGCGATTGTATCGGCTGACAATGCGATCGTATCGTCTAACAATGCGATTGTATCGGCTGATAAAAATTACTGCTATTTTCAGTTAAATAGAAGACCGCGCAGTAAGGGCACAGCAATGCTCATACGTGTCAACTTAACGTGAATGGTAATGACGTTATATCAAGCCTACTCAATTACCAATTAAGTCGTCGGAACCCCACCCCGCTTTTGTCTAGCGACAAAACCTCCCCTCCCCGTGAACGGGGAGGGGATTAAGGGGAGCCAGTGCGGTCTTGGGGTCTCCCCAAGTGAAGCATCTGGCGTGTGGGGTAAAACGCCTGTGGAATAAGCGTTTTAACTTAAGTTGACACCAATGAGCATTGCTGTGCCCCTACGATAAATGTGGTTCAAATACATGAAAACTGCTACAACTCACCTTAGTTTTAACTTCATCTTCCCGCCCACATCGTTAGTTACCTAAGCCGGAGTACTAACCAGTATAATAGCCTGGATATTCTTTAAAAAAATTCGCCGCTAATAACTCTTCCCTTTGCGTCCTTTGCGGTTCGATAACCTAATCATGTCCACTCAACCTATAATCCAAAGCATATACACCGATGGTGCTTGCACCGGTAACCCTGGCCCTGGCGGTTGGGGAGTTGTCGTCTACTTCAGCGATGGCTCAATCCACGAAATGGGCGATGCATCCCCTCATACGACTAATAATAAAATGGAAATGCAAGCTGCGATCGCAGCCCTCCAATTCCTGCAAACATCTCAACAAACCCAACCCATCATCCTTCATACCGATAGCGAATACCTAATTAACTGCGTTACCAAGTGGGTGAAAGGCTGGAAAAAGAAAGGCTGGAAAAAGTCAGATGGAAAACCCGTTCAAAACCAAGAGCTTTTGGAAACTCTCGATGAACTTAATACCCAACAAGTAAAATGGCAACACGTCAGGGGACATTCTGGTAACATAGGTAACGAACGTTGTGATATGATCGCTCGCACATACGCCAGTGGTAAAATTCCTTCGCTACAACAATTAACACCTACAAATTTTTATAAATCTTTACCTTCCACAAATGAACTGAATGTAGCAAAAGTAGCTGATTATGAAAAAAACTCTCGAATAACTAACCAAAGTCCGCAACAAATCAGTACTTCTGCACCAGAAATAATCGTTATGGAACCATCTACTGGGCCAACTGCGGCCGCAACCGATGAAAAACCGCCAGAAATGAGGGTTTCGCAACTCCGCAGCTTGGTCGAAACTCTGCGTATCGCTGACGAAATTTCAGAGAAAGGCTATTTAATCACCAGTTCTGAGTTAGCAGACTTGATGGATGTCCACGCCAGCGCTGTTACCAGTCGGGGAGATCAATGGCGCTGGCGAAACTGGATAGTGTCACGGGTACGCCGTGAAGGAAATCAAATTCTTTGGGAACTGGAACGCGGGGATCAAGTAGGAGGTGAAGAGGAGTGAGGAGTTAGGAGTGAGGAGTTATGAGTTATGAGTTATGAATTTTTAACTCCTAACTCTTAACTCCTAACTCTTAACTTTTAACTCCTAACTATATTTGCGTCCCCGCCACTCGCGTGGCTTGCGGAACGCAGATAAGAAGATTCGCAGCACAGCTAAGGGATCAGCCAAAGGGGAAAGCCAGAATAACCAGCCACCTTTAGCGCTTTTGCGATCGTAAGAAGGTGCGATCGCAATTAGCATAGCAAAGCGAATCACCACCAGAAATAAATTTAGTCCCAGTAAGATAAGTGGGGGAGTAAAGGAATAAGAGAGTGGGGGAGAAATCAACAGAAAAGTGAGAACAATTAAAAGAGGTAGACCTTGAACAGATGTAAGTAGCCATAAATCTCCCCACAACTGCGAACGAGAAGTTGCATCTTTGAGATCGAGACTCCGCCCCCACTCCTTCCAAGTCTCCATCGCCCCTTCATACATCCGTACTTTCAGCACCTTTGCGCCATCTAAAAAGCCCACCTTATACCCTTGAACAGCAATATTTCGTGCCAAAGTGACATCATCACAAAAAGAACCACTCGCACTGCTATAGCCACCCACAGCAGCTAAAACGGAGCGACGACACAAAAAACACTGCCCATTTGCCATCACTCGTTCTGGCTGCTCTGTATTGATCCCAGCCGGGTCAAATCGGTAAAGTAGAGTCATCAACAAAGCAGGTTGTAGCCAGCACTCTCCTGGATATTTGAGAATGAACTGGGGTGAAAGGGAAACGAGGTCATAGCCTTGTGCTTCCGCCGTCTTCACCAAGCCAGCAACCAAACCAGGATGCGGTTGGATATCAGCATCCAGCCCCAGAAACCACTGACTACCCTCAGAGCTAAATAAAAAACCGTTATGCAACGCCCAAGGACGTCCCACCCAACCAAAGGGTAAGGGGTCATCTGTCATCACACGAAAGCGCGGATCTTTCTGCTGTGTCGCTTTTACCAAGTCGGGTGTACCATCACTGGAGTTGCTGTCTACAATAATAATTTCCCGAACTTCGTAGCTTTGCTGACTTAAACCAGCTAACAGAGGGCTAATGCGAAGCGCTTCGTTTAAAGTGGGAACGACAACGCTAACCTTACCCAAAAGCTCTAACGTCGGCTGTTGCGGTTCTATTGGAGGATGCCGTCTTGGGCCCTTTAACAGGCGCGAAAACAGAATCGCCGTTGCTGGTACTTGGATAAGTAGCAATAAAAGGGAAATGCCGCTTTCTACTATCAAAGCGTTGTCTACTGTTGTCAAAATACTTATCAATTAAAATCGCGGTTATACAAAATAAATGGGCATGGGGTGTTGGGGATGGGGCATTGGGCATGGGTTATTCTCCTTGTATCCTTTCCCTGCCCCCAATCTTCAGTCGCCAATCCCCAGTCCCCAAAGAAGCTTATTTTAAGGCAACTTTAACGCTTCTTGCCACCGAGACTTCGTTGCTTGCTGGTTCAACAGCAACTGGAATAGGAGTGGTTGAACTGCTTAACCACAGAGCCACGGCGGGAACTACACCAAGGAATAAGCCGAGCAACACGGGGATGTAGAATCCAGCGGCCAAGCTTAGTCCGGCGGCGAAGGCAAAGTTAGTTAAATAAACGACTAAGGGTAGATTAAGTTGCGATCGCTCTAATTTAATCGAAGCGTTTCTCCACAACAATCCTGCCACAGTCATAAACAGGGCACTAGTGCCAAACCAACCTGCATAGTTCTGGTAAGGTGTGCCAAAGAAAGCTCCTGGTTGTTCCCAATACCAGAAGGGCAGAGAAGTTTGACTCATCGCTGGTTCAAGGGCAAAATCCCAGCAAGTGAAGAGTAAAGCACCAACGGCTATAGCCGCAACATGGCGTCCCCAACTAGGTTTTTGTGCCACTTTCAAACCAGTTCTCGCAATTAAATAAGACGACAGCCCAACATAAAACCAAGATAAAGGAATTGTGAAAGGAACTAGCCCCGCAATCTTATAACCCAAGCCACTTAAGTAGCTATAATCACCAAATGGAAAACCCGTGCTGGTTCCCAGTAATTCACTACCTAAGGAAATAAACATAGCCGGCAGCATAAATGCTAGCCAAACTCCTAATCCCAGCGTTCGGTAGGCATAAATAGAGACAGCTATTGTCCCCAAGATGATATCAACTACACCGCCACCTGCCATACTTAACTGTACGGCAGTTTCTCCAACCTGCGATAAGTTGAAAAGTATTTCGGCATTAGGCACGACCAGTAGCATCCCTACCAGTCCAAAGGCTTTTGACACGATATGACCAATCAGGCATACGCGTTCAGCAATAACAAGTTGTCTCATGATAATTCCTTAACAAGATGTGACACGCGGCTACTCGGCTGCTAACAGTTTACAAATGTTTAACAACATATTTAACTACTTTGTGCCGCAATTCTCTACAAACTTGTTTGGCTTTCTTGGGAAGAGCATAACAGCCTATTGATTGAAGCTATAAAAATATGATGATAGATTTACTAGTCTAAGCTATATAGTCACAAATCTACATAATTTCATCTGCAAAAATTTCTAGTTTGTTGTCCCACTGATACCCGTATGATGAAGAACTCCTTCCGATGCAAGGATCTGGTTGAGGCAGGACAATCACCATAGATTAAGCAAGCTCTACAGTAAGTGTGAAGATTGACACATTTATCCCCAAAAATCACGGCAGGGGCTACTAGGTATACCGTAATCTAGAGGTTGTTGATAAACAGCTTCTAACTTAATGACTAACAGACGCCAATTTTTAAAAGGGGTGGCAGGGCTTTCTGGCTTATCTTTAACTAGTTGTGGCTGGAGGCTAGCTGAAGTACGAGCTAATTCTAATACATCTGGTCAACGTGACCAACTTTATATCTTTACCTGGACGCAATATACTGACAACCAATTACTGAAAACTTTTAGCACCCAAACTGGCATGAAAGTGCTAGCTGATGTATACGATTCTAATGATGTCATGCTGGCTAAGTTCCAAGCTGGAGGCGGTGGCACTTACAGCATCATTTATCCATCAGATTACATGGTGCAGAAGATGGTGGACAAAGGTTTGTTAACAGAAATAGATCACGATCGCTTAATAGGTTTAGAGAATTTATTCCCCCGGTTTCAGAATCCTAGCTATGACCCGAATAACCGATATAGCATCCCTTTTAACTGGGGGACAACAGGTTTACTTTACAATTCCGAAAAACTTAAAAATGCACCACAAGACTGGGATTATCTTTGGCAAAACCAAAAGCAACTTAACCAGCGAATGACCTTGCTCAATGATGTTCGAGAAGTGATGGGTGCGACGTTACGGATGCTAGGTTACTCTTATAACTCAAAAAATGAACAAGAAATCAAACAAGCTTATGAAAAGTTGAAAGTGCTAAAACCTGCGATCGCACGTTTTGACACCGACGCTTGGCAAAATCAAATTCTGGCGGGAGATTTACTATTGGCAATGTGCTATTCAGCAGATGCGGTAAGAATTTCTCAAGAAAACCCTAAACTAAAATATGTGATTCCTCGCAGTGGTTCTTCACTATGGACAGATACTATTGTAATTCCTAAAACATCCCCAAATTTAGCTGGAGCTTATGCTTGGATTAATATGATTTTGCAACCAGAATTAGCAGCCCAAATCAGTCAACGTCTGAATATTTCTACGCCTAATAGTGCTGGATTTGAGCAATTGCCAAAAACAATCCAAAATAATCCTAATTTATTTCCCTCAGAGGCACTTTTAGCAAATTGTGAACGTGTTACTCCTGTAAGAGAATTTGAAGAGGTTTATGAGCGCTATTGGACTCAATTAACTAGTGGATAAAATAATTAGGAGTTAGGAGTTAGGAGTTATAAGTGGTGAATTTTCAAAAAAGTGATATTTCTAAAATAGAAGAATTGCATCGCCCACCAGCAAATTGGTTCCAACCTTTGGTATTACTTGCACCATCTGGGATTTGGTTATTACTTTTGTTGGTGCTGCCAACTTTAATAATTTTCCAGTTAAGTTTAGTTGCAGACATCCGCCCAGGAGATTTGGTCAATCCCAACGGATTCCAAAACTATATCCGAATATTCGACCCACTTTATTTACAAGTAATTGGGCGATCGCTATTTTTTGCCTTTGGCACTACAATAATTTGTTTAATTTTGGGCTTCCCCGTCGCCTATTGGATTGCTCAGATAGCGCCGCAGCGTTGGCGAAATTTGCTACTATTAGGCTTTGTCTTGCCTTTGTGGACTTCCTCGTTACTCCGTTCCTATGCTTGGATTACAATTCTTCGTCCTACTGGTTTATTGAACAGTTTACTCAGCAGTTTAGGTTTGCCTACTTTACAATTACTTAACCAGAGTCAAGCTGTATTTATTGGCATGAGTTACAGCTTGTTACCATATATGGTTTTGATTTTATATGCTTCACTTGAAAAGTTAGACAAGCGGTTGTTAGAAGCAGCGGCTGATTTAGGTGCAAATCCAATGGAAACTTTTTTCCAAGTAACCGTACCGCAAATTTTCCCTGGAATTGCGGCTGCTTCTATGCTTGTATTCATCACAGGCTTAGGAGATTTTGTCGATCCAGAATTACTTGGTGGTGCTTCTAGTATGACGGCAGCGCGGTTAGTTTATAACCAGTTTCTTGGAGCAACGCAAAATTGGGGATTTGGTTCAGCTTTAAGTATGACGTTAATTTTGCTTGTTAGTATTGCGATCGCACTTTTAATTAAGTTTGGCGAGGCTGCACCCAAACGCTAAACTTTTTGTCACTCATTTATAATAAGGGCATCAAACGCCAGCGAGACAACGGTTATGCTCTCACCTGATCTCAAAAATGCATTACCGACTACTGATGAACTTCCCTGTTCGGACGATACGGCAGTGGATAACGAAGACCAAAACTTTTTGCCCAATATTTTACTCTTCTTACTCAATTCCATTTGGGCAAATCGTATGGATTGGTACTTCGGGGTAAATATGGGAGTATATCACACCACAGGAGTAAATCCTAGAGTACCTGTAGTGCCAGATGCTTTTTTAAGTGTGGGAGTAGAACGGAAAAAGGGAGGGAAATCACGCAAAAGTTACGCAGTTTGGGAAGAAAATGGGGTAGTTCCAATATTCACATTAGAAATGGTATCCCACACCCCCGGAGGTGAATACGACGAGAAGCTAGATATATATAAAAAACTCGGTGTATTGTACTACGTAATTTATAACCCTGAGTTTTGGCGACGCTACCAACATCAACCCTTTGAAGTGTATAAGTTAATAGATGGAAACTACCAATTACAAATAGGTGAACCCTATTTGATGTCAGAACTGGGGTTAGGTATTGGGCGACACCAAGCTGTAATTGCGGGGATAGAACAGGAGTTTTTGTGTTGGTACGATCAGCAAGGAAATCGCTATTTGACAGATGCAGAACAGGCACAACAGGAACGACAAAGGGCTGAAACTTTAGCGCAGTATTTACGTTCTTTAGGTGTAGATCCAAATAATCTACCTATTAACTAAGGCGATAGCATTTCCAAAATCATCGATGATTTGTCACCATAAGTAAATGGTTAAAGTCATCTGTATTACTATTAATTAATCCCTTAATTGTAGCGAGAAACTCATGCTCTAAATAAGGCTTGATCAAGTAAGCCTTAGCACCCAATTCTTGAGCAAGCTGACGATGTTTTTCAGCGCTACGAGAAGTAAGGATTACTACAGGTATTTTTGCCAAGTTTGGGTATTGACGAAAGTTACTTAACAATTCAAAACCATTCATTCGTGGCATCTCTAAATCAGAGACGACAAGTTGAATTTCTGGATGTAACTGTAACTTTTCTAGAGCTTCTACACCATTTTGGGCTTGGATTACTTGATAACCAGATTTTTGCAGAGTCAGAGAGAGAGTTTGGCGCAGACTAATTGCGTCATCTACTACCAAAACAACTTTTGGTGATTTATTATCTGGTTCCTGAGGATAACTAGGTTGGGTTTCTATGGGTAATTTATTATCTGGCTCTTGAGAATAGCTGGGTTGGGTATCTATAGTTTTTGTGGAAGTAGATGCAACAAGTAATGGCGTAGATGAAAAACTATGTCCCGATATCGGCAAAGCTTTTTTATTTGAGGAAGAAGCTACTGGTAGCGCCATGATATCAAGCGTTGTTTGTTGGATCTCGCAAGATTTTACCAGCAATGAAGCATCAATCACTAAGATGAGATTACCATTAGCTAAACTACTACAACCATAAATGTATTTTGGCGGTGCGATCGCATTTCCTAAAGGTCTGATTACTAGTTCTTGTTCGCCAATAATTTGATCAACTTCCAAAGCTACCTTTTCCTGATTCCGTCGTAGCAAAAGCACCGGGTTTTTCGCTACGCTTGGGTCATGAGTATTTGATGTATTATATGGAGTACTACTATTAAAAAATGAACCATTATAATCAATCAACTTTGAAAGCTGACGAAGGCTAACCATAGTCTCATCATTATCTGTGTTCCAATACAAGACTTTTTTCCCTTCGATTTCTTTAATATGTTGTTCAGAAGGAATCACTATTTTTTCAATACTGTCCAAAAGAAGTGCATAAACAACACCTTTGGCTTGAACTAGCATTAATTTTTCTGTAGTCATAGAAAAAGGAATTTTGAGTATGAATATTGTTCCTTGGTTGGGTGAGGATTCAACTGAAATTGAGCCGTTGAGTGCGCGCATTTGAGTACGTACAATATCTAAACCCATACCGCGCCCAGAAATTTCACTAACTTTACTAGCAGTAGAAAATCCAGGCGAAAATATCAAATCTAGAAGTTCAGGTTCAGCCAGATTAGAACCATAGCTTCTAATTTTGTCTTCAGTTTGTATAGGATAAAATTCAACAGCTTTTCTGCGAATTCTGTCTAAATTCAATCCCATCCCATCATCCCGAACTTCGATAATAGTTTGGCTACCCTGATGATAGGCACAGATTTCGATTAAACCTTGTTCTGGTTTACCAAGCTCTCGGCGAACTTGCGGAGCTTCAATACCGTGATCAAAAGCATTCCGTACTAAGTGTAATAACGGATCGTAAAGCTTTTCTGCGATCGCTTTATCTACTAGTACCTCAGTACCAGTAAGTTTCAATTCTACAAGTTTGGCATGAACATTCCCCAACTTATTTACCATGTGTGGGAAGCGATTCAGGATATTGCCCAAAGGCGACATTCGTGCTTCGACTAAGCTATCTATAATATTAAGAGTCAAATTCTCTTGTTTGTCACTAATTTGAGCCGCTTGCGTCACGAGCAAGTCAAGAGATTCTGTGGTTTCTTGTAGTTGCAGTGTCTCTTCTATTGCTTCATGCAATGTAGTATGGAATTCTGTATATACATCCATTTCTAAAGAGTCAAATTTAACTGCAAAACTTTGCGTTTGCTTTGAGGCAATATTTTGTATTTGTAATGGTAAATCACGTAATTCATTTAAAGTGGTTTGGTGTCTAGTGAGTTGCCGGGTTAATTGCTCAATTATTTCTTTAACTTGGTCATCTTGCAAACTCCGCCGTTTTTGGTAAATCAGCAATTCTCCTGCCAGATAATTGAGGTGTTGCAGTCTCTCTGTATCTACTCGAATAAATGAAGGTTGGCGGAGATTTTTAGTTTGAACATACTGTGATTTATCTTCTATTTCTTTATTGATTTGTGTAGTTAAATCAGGCATGACTTCAATAGCTGTTTCTGAAACATCTATAACTACCTGCTCACTGACAGCTAAAGAATCATCAGTCTTGATCGCCACAGCTTCAGGAATAAGATTTTGGTTAGCGTCTTCTCCCCATATTGCTTCTAGGAAGTTATCAGTTATTTGAGAAGATAGAGGCTGAGATATTTCTTTAATAACTAGCAGTTTTTGTAACTTGGGGCTATCAAGCCAATTTTTCTCTTTACCAGTAACAGGAGGATAGTTTTTATATTCTTTTGCTAATGTATGAATTCGAGTTTGTAATGTTTTAATTACCAAGAGGTAACTGTCAGCTTTGTTAATAGAATATTCAAACTTTGCTACTGCAAATAGGATAATTAAAATGATCCCATGTCGATAAATACAAAGATTTTGACTATCTTCTTCATCTTTAATAAAATCAAGAAAATTATTTAGCCAATTTTCAAGATAATTAAGTAATTCTTTGTTTCCTAGTCTAGGAACTAGTAAGGTTAAACTAAGCTCTGCCTCTGGTATTTGTAGTTCGTGATTAAACCAGCCAAAAATGTAGCGGATTACTTTTAAATAAAATTTTGCAGTTGTTGGGTTTACAGGTTCGTTTTTAGTATTATCAGAGGTAGTGATAAACTGGTAAAATTCTTCTTCATTGATGATAAATGTGTCAGTAGAGGAATTATTTTGCAATTCTCCAGATAACTCATTATTCGCCACTGTTGCGAGTTTTTGCAAACCTGGAGAAGCTTCTCCACCAAATGTGCGATCGCCTTCTAGTACCAATTTTTGTGCTTGTTGTAAATCTGCAAGAGCAATTTCTGTAATTTGCTGCACCTGAGTGGGATTTGCTTGCAGCGCTGACAAAATTGTTTGGGAAATTTCTCCCAATCCAGGTAAATTTAGAGATTCTGCTAAACCGAGAAACACCTCAGCTTGAGATTGTAAAAACTCTATAAACTCCTCATTATTTGGTGGATTGTTAACAACTTCAGCAATAGTGTTTAGACGTTGTTCTACTCCTGCTTCAAAAACGGACTGCACAATATCAAAGCCCAGTTCTTCAGAAGTGGGAATATGAGACTCAGCACCAAATGCATCACCCAGTTTTTCTTGCAATTGTGCAAAAACTGAACTTGCTCGGTGCAGCAGTTCTTCATTATTAACATTGCTGCCTATTAGCTCAGTATTTAATGCTATACTCAAACACTCATAAGCTTGTAGTAAAAGTGTTTGTAATTCATCATCAACCACTACTTTTGGGTTGTATAGAGCTTTAAATACATCTTCTAAAAAGTGGGCTATCATCTTAATTACTTCTAGCCCAACATTAGCAGCACCACCTTTAATTGTATGAGTAGCCCGCATTAAGTTATGAACTTTGGTAATGCTATAACCTTCCGATAAGCTAAATAATTCTTGCTCAATAATTTGAACTAATTCCGGAGCTTCAGCTAGAAAGTAGATGTATCCTTGCTCACGAATTTCGTTATCTGTAATCATAATTAGGAGTGGGGAGTTATAAGTTAGGAGTTAGGAGTTAGGAGTTGGAAGTGGGGAGTTGGGAGTTGGGAGTTGGGAGTTGGGAGTTGATCAACCAATTGATTTTTCAGTTGTCTTGACTATTGAACTCAAAATCCGAATGATTTCGTCTGCATAGATTAGTTCATTGGTTAAATCAATATTTACTAGTTTGGACTGTTGTAGTAGACGTAGCCAGTATTTGGTTTCCCTAGCTTCTTTGTATGCAATATACATTTTTGCCAAGAAATCCTTTCTACTCTGGCCACCGCTAGCCTCTTCAACATTCGCACCAATACTTGTTCCACTTCGTAGTAATTGCTTAGAAAGCACATATTCCCGTTGCTTTTGCAGTTTAATATATAGGTGAATAATTTCCAAAGCAAATTGAAAACTCTTCTGTTGAATAATACTCTCTGCCAATTACTCTTCTCCTATCTTCGACTCAAAATCTACAATTAATTAAGGTCAAAGCATTTTTAAATTTGTCAACAAAATAGTGATTTATCTAATTAATGCTTTAACCCAATAACTCCTAACTCCTAACTCCTAACTATTTTTCATTTCACCTTAAACTTACTAGCAGTTGTTAATAGCTCTTGCGCCATGCCTGACAATTCTTGGAACACAGTAGCAATTTCTTGAGATTCAGCAAAAGTTTTATTAGCAATTTCTGCTACATCTTGCATTGACTTTGTGACTGTTACAGATTGCGTCATTTGTTTTTGAGTCGCTGCGGTAATTCGCTCAATTAGCTGACTAATTTCGGCAGTTGCAGAAACGATCGCATTTAAGTTTTGACGAGTGTCACTAACAAGATTTGTACCTTCTACCACCTGCTGAATGCCAATTTCCATAGCTACTGCAACTTCCCCGGTTTCTGCTTGAATCTCCTGGACTAGTTTTTCTATTTCGATGGTTGCTGCTGCTGACTGGCGAGATAAAGAACGAACTTCATCCGCGACAACTGCAAAGCCTTTGCCATATTCACCGGCACGGGTGGCTTCAATGGCTGCATTCAGAGCTAATACGTTTGTCTGTGTAGCAAAATTACCAATCAAATTCACCACTTTGGAGATTTTTTGCGAAGATTCACTGAGGCGTTTAATCTTTTTGCTGGTTTGAGCAACAGTTTCACGAATTCCTTGGATTGCTTTTACAGTCAGGTTCATCGCAGCATCGCCAGACTCTACAGTTTGATTGGCTTGTTGCACCGCTACTTGCACTAACTCAGCATTCGCCACCACAGCTTGAGTAGAGTCTACCATCTGTTGAATGTCACCTAAAGCTGCGGTAATTTCCTCCAATTGTTGTTGCGCTAAATTGGTCAATCCGGCTAGTGAAGCGTCGCTGTTACTGGAAGTTTGGGCAACTTGTTGAGCAGCCCCCTGTACCTGAAGAACTATTTGCCGCAGTGCTTGCAGAGTATTATTGTAAGCATCTGCGATCGTTCCTAGTTCGTCCTCTGTAATCGGTGCGCGTACTGTTAAGTCGCCGTTGAGGGCGGGTCTAAGGGCTGTTAGGAGTTGAATAGATCGTTGTTGTAGTAACTCCTTGGCTGCCTTTTCTCGTGCTGCGGCTTCTGCTAATTTTGCTGACTGTGCTTGTACTTGTTGCAAATATTCGGTTTGTTGTAATGCCAAGCCTAACTGGCTACCAATGCGTGCTAACAAGGTAACTTGCGATTCTTCCCAATCACGAGTTCCAGAATTTTGATAAGCTGCCAGCAATCCCCACAATTGTTCTCCAGCAAATACAGGAACAATTACATAAGCTTTAACTTCAAATTGCTCTAAAACTTCAATGTGGCAAGGAGAATGACCTACCTGATAGATATCATTTACAACAAAGTTTTCCCCTTGGGCATATCGACCTCCTTGAGTTTCTTGCAAGTGGGTATCTTCCCAGACAGTTTTGATATCGGGGCCTACCAGTTTTACCCAAGTATGAGCTACTGATTCTGCTACAAATTCGCCAGTCCAATTAGGGTTGAAGCGATAGACGGCAACGCGATCGCACCGTAGTAATTGGCGTACTTCTTGAGTAGTTGTTTTGAAGATTTCTTCTACATCTAAAGATTGCCGGATGCGGTTACTGATCTTAGTAACAGCTTTCTCTTGTTCTGCTATCTGAGCTAGTTTCTCAGATTTAACGCGAACTAATTCTAAATAATCTATTTGTGATTTAGCTAGGCTAAACTGCAAGCTAATCTGAACCAGAAAGTTCGCTTCCCAAGTTTGCCATTGACGGGGACCAGAATTTTGATAAGCTGCCAACAAACCCCACAATTTTTCCCCGAAGAATATAGGAACAATTATGTAAGCTTTGGCTTCAAACTGCTCTAAAATCTCAATATGGCAGGGAGCAAGCCCTTCTTCATAGGTGTCATTAACGATAAAGTTTTCACCTCTGGCATATCTACCTCCTTTAGTATCTTGTAAGTAGGTATCGTCCAAAACGGTTTTAATATCAGGCCCTACCAGTTTTGTCCAACCATTACCCACAGACTCAGCCACAAATTCACCACCCCAGTCAGCGTTAAAGCGATAGACAGCGACGCGATCGCATCGCAGTGATTGACGCACTTCTTGAGTGGTTGTTTTGAAGACGCTATCTACATCTAAGGATTGTCGGATGCGGCTAACTATCTTAGTAAAAGTTTTTTCTTGTTCAACTATTTGAGCTAGTTGGTCAGATTTCGTTTGCACTTGTTCCAGATATTCTCCTTGTGAGATAGCTACACCAAATTGCAGCCCAATCTGAGTTACAAAGCTTTCTTCCCAAGGTTGCCAATCACGAGGCCCAGAATTTTGGTAAGCTGCCAGCAAGCCCCATAATTTCTCTCCAGAAAATATGGGGGCAATGATGTAAGCTTTCATTTCATACTGCTCTAAAATGTCAATATGACATTGAGCATGGCCCATTTTATAGATGTCATTGGCCACGAAAGTTTCGCCCTTGGCATAACGTCCTCCTTGAGTGTCTTGTAAGTGGCTATCTTCCCAAACCATGTAAAAATCAGGGCCAACCATTTTTATCCAGCCATTACCCACTGACTCAGCAACAAACTCGCCACTCCAGTCATCTTTGAAGCGGTAGACAGCGACACGATCGCATTTTAGTAATTGACGTACTTCTTGAGTGGTTGTTTGGAAAAGCTTTTCGACATTTGATACCCGCAGAATTTTGTCGATGACTTTAGCTACCGATTTTTTTGCTAGTATGCGCTGTTGCTGTTCTTTTTGGAATTCAAAGCTCTGCAATTTGTAGGTCAGTTCTGTTGTAATTTGAGATAATAGACTGATTTCTACTTCTTGCCACTGCCGTGTCGAGGAGCAATTATTTACTGCCAGTAACCCCCAGACTTTACCTTTTACTACAATTGGTAAACTCAAACTAGCTTTGATTTGAAATTTATCTAACAGTTGCTTTTGATAGGGTGTAAGTTGTATCTGATTGATATCGTCAATAACTACAGGTTCTATATAATCTTGATTGGCATATAAACCAAAAACAATTCCGGGAATATTTTCGCCTAAAGTCGGTGTCCAACCTAGTGTTCTAGATTCTGCTAAAACATTACCTGATTCCAGAGAAGTAAACTGATAAATTAAGGCGCGATCGCAGCCAATCTTCTCTCTAATTTGCGCTACAGTGATTTTGAATAGTGTATTAAGGTCTGGAGCTTGGCGCATATGAGTTGCAATGTCTTGCAACTGTCGCCGCGAAGTTTTAAATTCCTGAGCGATCGCATTTAATAAAGATATTTCATTGTTAGCAATATTTGTTATATCAGCTTTACCATTTTGATTTTCTAATTCAGAGATTAGATGCTGATTATCGTGACTATTATACAAAAATGTCATTTGATTATCCTCAATTTTTGTGGCTTGTAATAGGTTGATATTTTACAGGTAAGAATGAACTGGTATTTTGCCATCAATAATTAGGAGATGTCAAAATACTGTATCTATGTTCAATTATGAATCCCCCACATGGGAGCTTGAATAATCGTTATGGCATCCAAATTAAAAATCATATCCTCGGAATCGTTAATAAAATATCCCTGCAAGAAAGGTGATATTTTAGGATAAAATAATTCGGTAGTTGGGGGTTTCATCTGCTGAATATCTAGCCATTCAATATCTATAAGCTGTCGCACCAATAATCCCAAATACTTACCCTTGTTTTCCAGAACAATCGCCATCATTTTTGAAAGTAAGTTTGATCCTTGCGAAATTGGAGGATAACCTAACATTGCCTCTAAATCCACCAACCACAGCATCTCACCCCGCCAGTTATAAATACCTAAAACACTACTGGGCATCTGAGGAACGCCACATATTTCAGGTAATGGTACTTGCAAAACTTCTGTGATATTTTGCAACGAAATTACGGCTGTATCACTGGCTCCCAAATTGAAATTTAAAAACTTTTCTCTGGTTTCCAAATTTATTGATCCTTTTCTTTGATGATTTACTGGTAGCAACTATTTGCAATTATTATTTATTAATCAACCGCTTCAAAGTTACTACTAATTCCTCTCGATTAATCGGTTTTGATAAATAACCATCAGCACCCAACATATTGCCCCAAATTTTATCTACATCACTATTTTTTGTAGAGCAAAAAACTACAGGTATTTGGCTAGTATTGGGGTTGTTTTTTAGTTCGCGGCAAATTTCAAAGCCACTTTTACCTGGTAATATTACGTCGAGAAATATTAGGTCTGGCTTATTTTTATCTATTTTATCTTGAGCCTCTTCACTGCTTTTGGCACTAATCACAGAATAACCTGCCTGTTGCAAGTAACGGCTGATTATTTCCATATCTGTTAAGCCATCTTCAACAACTAAAACAGTATTCATGGTAATTATCCATTAAAATATTTTCAGAATGTAAACAGATTAAGACATACAAACAAGTCCTAAATAATTTGTGAATAAAGGCATGGAAGACACTAGAGGCTAACCCCTAGTTCTTTTGCCATAACCACTATTTCATAACTAAAATAGGACTGCTAAAAATACAAAAAATGTATTTGTCTAATTTTGATCTAATCTTTATTTATTAACCTCAGAAAAAGTACGTAATAAACACTTCTGATCAATTAAAATTTCAAGGTAATCAGATTAATTATCAATAAAATTACTAATTTAACCTAATTACAAACCTCTAAATTAGATTTACTCTTATCGATAGATACACTCGCTGTAGGTAAATACTTACGTACTATAGCCATTACTTTATCAGCTACAACAGGTTTAGTGAGAAAATCTGTGGAACCAACTACTTTGGCACGAACTCTATCTATAAGGCCATCGCTGCCTGTTAATATAATTATTGGTGTGTTGGTAAAAGTGGATATCCGTCGCAACTGAGTACAAATTTCGTAACCACTGGCAACTGGCATAACCAAATCTAAAAAAATCAGGTCTGGTTTATCCTGAATGAGGTTTGGTAGAGCTTGTACAGCATCTTGAATCTTCACAAACCTCAGTCCATTGGAAGTGATAATATCCTCTAGGATTTTACAGACTTGAGGGCTATCATCCACACAAGCTATTAGTGGAGCAGTCCGCTTCTTTAGTTGTGTGTTGCTAGAGTTATTGTTGACTTCAGTAACTCCTAAGGGCAAGTCAGGTACTTCCACCAATTCTATGATTCCTTTAAGAATGTAAGGAAGCAACGAACGCGTTAATGGCAGTACACTCTGCTTCATTTTCACTGCTAAATCTCGCAGAGTAAATTTGCCGTTGATTAAATTGACAAAGTTTTTGTAGACAGATGGGCTTACCATCTGCTGGAGTTGTTCTGGCCGCCGCAGAACTGGTGCCAAGTCAGGAGAAAAATTTGCTAAACCAGCTTCTGACCAAATTTTCCACGAATCTTGCATATGTTTTACAGACATTTCTGCACTCGTGAAGCTCATTGGTGTTTCTAAGATAACTTCTTGGCTACGATTGCAACTTATAGAAGCAAAATTTCCTTGCAGAGCTAGGTCAAATAATAGTTCTACTATCGTGCTTTCTGCAATAGATTGAATCTGTTCACGCTGGATTTTCTGTTTTTTATAAAATATTTCTAGAAGGCGATAATCCCAGTAATCAATTGATACGTCTTGTAAACGCAACTGCAATTTATCAATATCAATTTGAGGACAATTTTGAGACATATGTCTACGCCAGCGCCGGAAGGGGTGAGTTCCACCTGTTGCCCAAACTATGCGTCCTAGCCGATAATAAAAAGTCCATTGACTACCCTTTGAACTTTTAATATTTAATTTGCCATTGTATTGCAACTGAGTACAAGTTTTAAATTCATTAACTATGTTATTTGAAAAAATAAGTTCTGGGTGGGTCATACTTTATTCCTTTTATTGAAAAGCCAGGCGTTGAAAAACCCACATTAGCTATATAGTGGTCAGTAGATATGTCAAAAAGTGGAAATACATTTGGTATATAGCCTAAATCAAGTTTATTAAAAGTAAGAAAGATGTGAAATTGCAAAATTTTTGCTAGAAAATAAACTATTTAGTAGAGAGTTGATTATTGGTATACTTTATTGCTCTCCTAATATTTAATCGCTCGATTAGCTGCTATAATCCACATCATTATTGATATATTATTTTAAGAATTTTTCTAGGAAATCATATCCGTATAAGTTCTGAATTTTCGTTTGAAAATAATTAGCAGTTTCTAGAAATTTTTGTTTTAGCTATTGAGATTGGTAACAAATGTTAAAACTATTGATTTAAATTAACATTTGTTCATACATCTTACTGAGCTTGAAGTTATCTAGAAAACATTATACTTACAAAAAAGGCGTGCTACTAAGAAAAGTAACAGCCATTAATAGAGTATTTATTGAGAAAAATTTCTTTAAGCTTGGTTGTGGTTTTGATAACTTAAAACAGCTGCTCTGAGATTACTTTGATGTTCTGAAAGCAACCGATCGCCCTCGTCTTTTTCCAAACCAGTCCAGTGCATTAATAGCGCTAGCTTAACCCATTTACCACTGCGTTCTAATAAAAAGCCAGCAGCTTCTCGACTTAAACCTGTGAGGTCTTGCAAAATTCGCAAAGCGCGATCGCGTAACTTTTGATTTGTTACTGCTACATCCACCATCCGATTGCCATAAACCTTGCCTAGCTTGACCATCACTCCAGTGGAAAGGATATTTAAAGCTAATTTTGTGACTGTACCAGCTTTCAGGCGAGTTGAGCCAGCGATTATTTCTGGCCCTGTCAATAGGCGAATGTCAATATCGGCATCAAAGCTAACTTGTTCGGCTGGAACACAGGCAATAAAAATAGTAGTGGCTCCCCGTTGACGTGCAGCATGAAGCGCACCGTGGACATAAGGAGTTGTTCCACCAGCAGTAATCCCAACTACTACATCTAGCTGGGTAATTTGTCGCCCTGCGATCGCAGCCTCGCCATCTTGGATGCTATCTTCTAAATCCTCGGAACTGCGTACCAGTGCGCCAGCCCCACCAGCAATAATCCCTTGTACCAACTCTGGGGGTGTACAAAAAGTAGGTGGACACTCAGCAGCATCCAACACTCCTAATCTGCCACTTGTGCCTGCACCGATATAAAATAAGCGTCCTCCGTGGCGCAAACGTTCTGCGGTACGCTCAATTGCTTGTGCCAACTGAACTTTCGCCGCCGCAACCGCCTCGACTGCTTTTTGGTCTTCGCTATTAAACAGCTCCACCAATTCCAGAGAACTGAGCTGGTCTAAGTTAAGACTGTTAGGATTTACCAGCTCGGTTAAAAGATGTCCACGTTCCTGCAAGTTTGTCATTTATCCTTTGTCCGTTGTCCGTTGTCACGTTGTCCGTTGTCATTAGTCACTTAGCGACCAATGACCAGTGACTAACGACTAATTACAACAATCCTTCCAATTTGCGACGCATCTTCTCTAGTTCAGAATCAGATAATTCTGGTTCTTCTAGTGGCTGTTGATTGAGAGGGAAAGTGTCTTCAACAGTATCCTCCTTCTGGGCATCTACTTGCCAGTCGGTTTGTTCGACGTTAAGTTCTGGGGGAGTTACAACTAAATTGCTGTTTTCTGGGATGATTTCCCATTCATATCCAGCACTTTCGCAAAATTCCTTGATTTCCTCAGCATCGATTGGCTCTGGCGTAGGTGAGGGGAAATCCTGAGCTTCCAGCATCAGGGCAAAGCGCGTCGCGTCGTCTTCTGACTCGAACATCAGAATTTTATTGCGATCGCCCTCCCGAATTGTGTGAATTCCCTCATTTTCGGTTCGAGCATTAAAAATTAACACAAAGACACGCATTGGTGTAATCATCTGTCTTTTTTTAAGGTCTATTCATATTAAAGTTCGACGTTGTGCCTGTGCAAAAGTCACAGGAACAATTTTCACTCTATTCAGATCAGATTTACCGGAAAACGCCAATATTATTAAGCATAAGTATTGGATCAGGGAAATACTGTAACTCAACCAATTAGGTCTTGGGTTTAGTTGGCGTATCCTGGAAATGGCATACTGAATCAATGTGTCAGTTAATGCTTGTCTGTGCCAGCAACATCCGGCAATTAATACAGTGAAAGCAAATGACTAAATCTCCCAATCAAGATATTCTGTCTCCGTCGCCTATCCGCAAGCGTCTGTGGTTGCTGGTGTTGAGTCGGGGTAGCATTACTTTGAGCGGACTTTTACTGTTAGGAGTTGTCGTCGGTATTTGGCGGTTGTGGACTTTTGTCCAAACAGAGTTAACGCCGTTGGCACAACAAAGTCTGACTACTACACTCAACCGTCCGGTAAAACTAGGAAGAGTCACACAATTTTCCTTGACAGGAGTGCAGTTTGGGGCTTCAGCTATCCCGGCGACACCCACAGATCCAGATCGGGCCGCAGTCGAAACTGTAGAGGTGGGTTTTGACTTGTTACAACTAATCTTTAACCGCCACTTAAAGCTAGATGTTACCTTAGTCAACCCAGATATTTACATTGACCAGGATGACCAAGGACGCTGGATTTCCACTAAAATAGCGTCGTCACGTGAAGGCGGTGCAATTAAAACCGATTTGGATTACCTGCGGTTCCGTAATGCCAAGCTGGCTTTGATGCCGCAGGAGAGGGCAGAGGAGGCAAGGGAGGCAGGGGAGGCAGGGGGAGCAGGGGGAGCAAGATCGTCCTCATCTCCCGTAACATTTTCTCAAATCAACGGTTCTGCCCAACTTTTAGCAAATAATCAGTTGATCAGGTTTAATGTAGGGGGTCAAGCTGACAGTGGTGGCAGTATTTCTATTCAGGGAGAGACGCGTTCCAAGGTGCTAGCAGGCAACTTTCAGTTGCAAGCACAAGACTTGTTGGCTGCGGATATTACTCGGTTGATTAAGTTGCCAGTGAACTTACAGACGGGTCGAGCCAATGGCGATTTGTTAGTTCGGTTAACACCAGGACAGCAGACTTTATTGTATGGCAGTGCTGCTGTGGAAGGGGTAACACTTCAAATACCCAAAGTCCCGCAACTGTTGAGCAATAGCCAAGGAAATCTCCGCTTCCAGGGGACGGAGTTGCAGTTAAACAATGTTACTACTAACTACGGCAAAATTCCCGTAGTGGCTGCGGGAATCATCGACGCTCAAGCAGGCTTTAAGTTGGCAGGGCGTGTAAATGCGGTAAGTTTGGCTAATGCCCAGGATACCCTCAAGGTAAAACTACCTATGCCGATCGCTGGACAAGTAAAAGCTGATTTGCAGATTACTGGATCAACTAAAGAGCCAATTCTCTCAGGCACAGTCACCACTATTCAAACTGCTCGGATTGATAAAGTTGATTTTAATAGCATCAGTAGTAAGTTTGAACTTGCTACTAGTTCCTCTTTAATTGCCCTAAAAGATATTCAAGGTAAAGTTAAATTTGGTGGTGATATCACGGGCGCTGGCACAATTCAACTCGGTAAAAACCCGCAACTGGATATAAATTTTGCTGCTAAGAATGTTCCAGGGGATGCGATCGCAAAAGTTTATGAAATAACTCCCGCCTTCAAAATCGGCAATGTCTCAGGTACAGCCCAACTAACTGGCGCTCCTACCAACGTCCAAACTTTGGTACAGTTTCAAGCTCCTAACGGAACTTACCCCGGAACTGGCGAAGTTGCGATCGCTCCAAATCGCAACGTTTCTTTCCGCAATGTAGCTCTTAATGTAAGTGGTGGTACAGTCCGGGCAACTGGTAGTTATGCCAATGAGCGTTGGCAAGCTGTGGCTGTTGCCTCTGGGGTAAAATTAGAACCCTTTGTAGACAAAAGTCAACTGCAAAATGTCTCTTTGGCGGAAGCACAGTTTAATGGTCGTCTTATTCTCTCAGGCAGCACAGCACCATTTGAAGTTGCCACGATTCGCAGTGATGGTGGAGGAGTTGAAATTGGCGGCGGTACAGTTGCAGTTTCTAATATCCAACTGCAAGACCAAAGCTTCTCTGCTCAACTTGTAGCTAATGGTGTGCGGTTGGGACAAATATTGAAACAGTCTCCCCCAGCTTTAAAGAACCCATTGGCGGGTACATTTCAAATCGCAGGCAACAGAGATAATTTCAGCCTGAAAACGCTCCGTGGCAGTGGTGAAGGTCGCCTTGCTGTTGGCGGTGGTACGGTTACAGCCTCTAATATTCAAGTGGCTAATGGTGTTTATCAGGCGCAAGTTAAAGCCAATAATGTGCCTGTGCAGCAGTTGGCAACACTACCAAAGCAGTTTCAGGGAGCGTTAACTGGTCAGTTCAATGTAGCGGGTTCTGTTGATTCTTTTAAGCTGCAAACTATTCAAGCCAACGGTCAGGCGCAGATAAATGTTGCGCGTGGGACTATTACAGCCTCTAATATCCAACTTGCCAATGGTATGTATCAGGCACAAGTTCAGGCTAAGAATGTACCTGTGCAGCAGTTGGCAGCAGTACCACCGCAGTTTCGAGGGACGTTAACTGGTCAAGCAAACGTGGCGGGTTCTGTTGAATCCTTCCAACCGCAAACTATCCAAGCTAGTGGTCAGGGACGGGTGGATGTTGCAGGTGGAACGATCACAGCCTCTAATATCCAAGTGGGTAATGGTGTATACCAGGCGCAAGTTCAAGCAAATAATGTACCGTTGCAGCAGTTAGCAGCAGTACCACCGCAATTCCAAGGGACGTTAACTGGTCAAGCAAACGTAGCGGGTTCTGTTAAGTCCTTCCAACCGCAAACGATTCAAGCTAGTGGTCAAGGGCGACTGGATGTTGCAGGTGGAATGATCGCAGCCTCTAATATCCAATTAGCTAATGGTCGCTATCAAGCTGTAGTTGATGCTGACGGTGTGGAATTAAATCGGTTAAATCAGCAATTGCGGGGTCAGTTTGGCGGTCAGTTGCAATTAGCTGGCACGTTTGGATCATCCAAATTAGCTGATGTACGTGCTGCTGGACAAGTGCAATTATCCCAAGGTATCCCTGGTTTTGAGCAACCCCTGACGGCTGCGATCGCTTGGAGTGGTGAAAGACTTACCATTGAACGAGCAACTGCTCCCGGTTTAAGTGTGGCTGGTAATATATTAGCCAATGCTCAGAGAGCAGGTATACCGGAAATTACTGCCCTAAATCTCAACGTTCAAGCGCAGAATTACAACTTAAAACAGTTACCGATCAATCTTCCTAATCAGGTTGCTGTGGCGGGGAGAGTAGATTTTAATGGTCAAATCACTGGTAAGTTGCCCTTGCCAAATGTAGTAGGGCAAATTAATTTACGAGACTTGGTTGTTCAAGATATTGCTTTTGAGCCGTTGTTAACTGGAAACATCGATTCAGTACAGGGACGCGGGTTAAATTTGAACTTAGCGGGTAATAGCGATCGCCTTGCTTTCAATTTAGATGCTAATAATCGCCCGAAATCCTTCTTAGTAAAATGGCAGCAAGCATCAGCTATAGGCAATGTGCAAGGGAATGATTGGGCGCTTAAACTTGCAAATTTCCCCTTACAAATATTGAATTTGACTCCGCCACCAGTTACTCGACTGGGTACTGGTAAGATCACTGGGTTGTTAACTGGGGATTTGCTGTTTAATCAGCAGACATTAGCAGCAACGGGAAATTTAGCGATCGCTAATCCGCAAATTGGCCGGCTTAAAGGCGATCATTTAGCGGCTCAATTCCGTTATGGCAGTGAGAAAGGCACACTCACCAGCAGCGAATTTGTCAAAGGCAAAAGTAGCTACGCCCTTGTCGGTACTTTTGCTCAAAGCCCTAAAGGTCCTCAACTACAAGGTAAACTGAATGTCAACCAAGGAGAGATCCAAGATGTTCTGACTGTAGCGCAGATATTTGATTTACAAAATTTGCCAGGTGGTTCAGCAGAAATCTATGGCACAGCAGAGGATCTAACCACCACCCCTCAAGGAGTGCAAAATCAAACTTTATTAACCCAAATCCAACGGTTTTCTGAAATTGAAGCTTTGGTAGCAGAACAGGAAGAACAGCGACTTAATTCCACTCCCATACCAGATTTGGCAGACTTAAAAGGCACTTTCAACGGGGAAGTGGCTGTAAATACAGCTACAGCCAATGGATTATCAGTGGATTTTAATTTGAATGGACAAAACTTTGCCTGGGGTAAAAAAGAAGAACGAAATCGTTTTTATACTGCCGACAAAGTGATTGCCGAAGGTAACTTTGAAAACGGTGTTTTGAGTTTGCGACCTTTACGGCTTGAATCTGAAAACACGTTGATTGCCTTCACAGGTAACGTTGGCGGTGATGAACAATCTGGACAGTTGCGGGTGAATAATTTGCCAGCACAAGTACTGAATAATTTTGTCAAACTGCCAGTTGGAATCACAGGTAATCTTAACGGTACAGCAGCTTTGGCAGGCAGCATTGCTAATCCCCAAGCTAGAGGGGAATTGCAAATTACAGAAGGATTATTAAATCAGAGCAAAATAGAGTCAGCGATCGCAAGTTTCAGCTATGCCAACGGACGTTTAAACTTTGGTAGTACTGTAGCAGTTGCTGGGCCAAAACCTGTTGATATTACTGGCAGCATCCCTTATAAATTACCTTTTGCTTCCGTGGCACCAGACAGTGAACAAATCAGTTTAGAAATGAAGTTAGAAAACGAGGGATTGGCACTGTTAAACGCATTGAATAATCAAGTAGTATTTGAGGAGGGTAAAGGAGAAGTAGACCTTAAGGTAAGTGGAACATTGCAAAAACCCGAAGTAAATGGAATTGCCACCATTAATGATGCTATTTTTTCAGCCCAGGCTTTGCCAGGAAAGCTGGAAGATGTCACAGGTAGAATACTGTTTAATTTTGACAACATCTCAGTAGAAAATTTTCAAGGTAGATTTAGCCGTGGGAAGGTAGAAGCTGCTGGAAGAATTCCCATTTTCAACAATGAAAACGTGATTATCGACAATCCCCTAACTGTTAATCTCGATCAATTAGCGTTAAATCTGAAGGGACTTTACCTGGGAGGTGCTAGCGGCAATTTACAGATTACTGGTTCTGCCCTTAGCCCAGTAATTGGCGGTAAAGTAAATTTATTTGATGGTCAGGTATTGCTGGCGGAATCTACCGACGCGACTTCATCTGCAAATAGTGGTCTGGGTGTATCACCCACAAAAGATAATAAGCAGAGTAAAGCTGAAATTGGGAATGGGATAGGAAATGCAACCGCTAGATTTAATAATCTAGATTTAGAACTCGGTAAAAACGTCCAAATTACCCGTCCTCCTATTCTCAACTTCCGCGCCACTGGTAATCTCATAGTTAACGGCTCAATCAATCAGCCAATACCCGATGGTACTATTCGGTTAGAACAAGGTGGGGTGAATTTATTTACTACCCAATTTAACCTTGCTCGTGGTTATCAACACACTGCAACTTTTAGCCCTTCTCAACCCCGCGACCCCAACTTAGATATTCGGCTATATGCAAAGGTACTAGACGTAACTCAAAGTAATGACTTCAGCCGGATAAATACCACAGGTTTATCAGCTTTAGAGAGTGTTCGAGTCGAAGCCACTATCAACGGTCTTGCTAGCAAACTGAACGAAAATCTAGAACTAACAAGCAGTCCGTCACGTAGTCAAACCGAAATTGTTGCTCTTTTAGGAGGTGGATTTGTAGACACCCAAGGACGTGGCGACAGTACTTTGGGTTTGATTAACATCGCAGGTTCGGCTGTGTTCAACAATTTTCAGTCAGCTTTTAACCAGATTGGGAGTACCTTTGGCTTAAGTGAACTGCGAATATTTCCTACTATTATTTCTGATAATCCCGAAGCTGGAAGGAGTAGTTCAACTTTGGAATTAGCAGCAGAGGCTGGGGTTGATATTTCTTCAAAAATATCGGTTTCCAGCATCAAGATTTTGACAACAAATGACCCATTCCAGTGGGGTGTTAATTACCGGATAAACGATAAGTTTCGTGTGCGTGCTTCCACTAATTTAGCTGATGATAGTCGTGCAGTAGTGGAGTATCAAACGCGGTTTTAAATAAATCTCTTAAATTGGAAATTACGAATTACTTTCTGTTCCCTCTTTTCCTTGCTTCTCAATAGCTTGTCGTACCTGGTTAACATCTAATTCTAATGCTTGGGAGATTTGCTCTATACTTAAACCAAACTTAAGCAAACGAGGTATAGTCTCCAACTTTGTTTCTTCTTTTACTTCCTGGTAAAATTTAGTTTGTCTCCAATCGGTTAATCCAAACATCGCTTCTAACTCCTGCTGAGTTTTGTTTACAAATTTATAGATAAGCATTCTCTCTACTAATTCTAAGAGATTACTACGGTTAGCTTCATCCGTTTGCTGTACTTGATTTATCAAATTTTTCGCTTGCTGTACGGCTTTATCTTCTGTTGCAACGACTAACTTAATCACGCCTAGCCCAACCGAAGATGATCTTACATCATCTAACTCGTCTAAATAAATTATCCGAATTTGCAGTTGATTTAATGATGTTTGATAGATGAATGGTACTCCTGGATCGAGACTGCGTTGAGGAAAAAGCAATACTGCTTGCCAGCGACGTTGAGGTTTATATTGATTTATATACAGGAAAGCTTCTGTTATTATTCTCCAGTAAATATCGTCATCGCGCTGAAACTGTACCTCAACAAAATAGATTATGTCTTCTGGAAAGTCAGGTTTGGGTAGGAATAAACCATCGATACGACGTGCTAATTCTTTTATTTCTACCGAGGTAAATTGGTAGTGCAACGCCAGGGATTCAGATTGTTCCAAAAGTTCAAACAAGACACCTGGGAGAGTTTGAAATAAAGTGTAAAAAATCGTGTCTGTTTTCATGCACTCTGGATGTTGAAATATTTGAGTATATTTATAATTAAATATTAAATGGTGATATTATCTCCTCCCTCTTGATTGATAACTAACCGCAAAATTGATAATCCTAAAATTATCAAAAATAGCACTAAACCAATTGTACAAGCATAGCTAATTTCCAAGTTACCAAAAGCTTGCTCATATAGATAATAAACAATCGTTTTCGAGCTACTGAGTGGCCCCCCTTGCGTCATAATGTAGACTTCTTCAAACACTTTGGTGGCAGAAATAGCCGAAATCACAGCCACTAGTGCTAAATATGGCTTCATCAAAGGTATGGTAATATCCCAATGTTTGCTGATACCATCAGAGCCATCGATCGCAGCAGCTTCGTAAACATCAGCAGGAATTGATTGCAACCCCGCTAAATAAATCACCATATAGTAGCCTAGTCCCTTCCACACGGTGACAGCCATGACGCTGGCAAGAGAAATTGGTACAATGCCAAAAATTTTTGCTGGGCTAGTTAGCCAAGGAATACCTTCTGGAAAAAGACCCAAAGCTTTCAGGAACTGATTGAGTAATCCGTTTTCTGCATACAGCCATTTCCAAGCTATTCCCGCAACCACCATTGAAATTACTACTGGGGCGTAGTATGCCGATCTAAACCAATTCATCCCCCGCAGTTTCTGATTTACTAAAATTGCCAGCACTAGGGGAGCAATTACTAAAATTGGGACTACACCCACAAGATATAAAAAAGTGTTTTCCAAAGTTTTCCAAAAAACTGCATCCTTCCAAAGTTTAAGGAAGTTGGCGAAACCTATCCATTGTGGCGGCTGGACTATATCTTCATAGCTAGTAAAGCTGAGGTAAAACGCTTGCAGCGCAGGCAAAAAGACTGTTAACGCCAAAAGAACTAGGGCTGGTAGTAAAAATAAATAGGGGGTAAGTCGCTGTTTGATGAATATCCAATTTTTAGGTGTCAATTGATTCATATAAGGTCTAATAGTTGTTTTCGCTTTGTCAGCAAGAATTTGGGGATGTGAGTCAATTTAAGCTTCAATATTCTAAAGGCATATATTTGCAATCTGCTGTAATAACTCAGAGATAAAGGACAATGGAAACTCAGCACAACCCGCCAATTGAACATCAAAATGTCCCCATAAACCACCGTGGGCTACATGAATTTTTGTATAGTTCCGACGACGAACACACCGCCACTGAGGTGAGTATAACCCCAGAACTGGCAAACGATGGTACTGAAATCATTGACTTTGAGACTTGGAGTACAGCTGCTCAAAACGCTAAAATCGCAGGTGTTTATTCAGTATTAGACGCAGAACGCTATACGCAGTACATCGGCTATTCTCGGAATGTGTTGCTTTCCCTAAACAGTCATATCACCCAAAATGGTCAGCAAAAGTGTGCTTTTGTGCGGGTGCAAGCATTCAAGTTTCCCAAGCGTCAAGAAATGGAAGATTTGCGAGATGCGTGGATAGCAGAACTCGAAAGCACACCACCTGGTAATGCAACTGATTGCGAAATGTGGGCTAGCACGGTAGGCGAAGCTGCAAAGGCGGTAATGTCAGAGGCGGAACGTCAAGCCTACGAGGAGAAAAAGCTAAAACTGCGGAAAGCAATGGCTGACACAACCCTCTCTAAAGAGTCAGAAACAATAGATGCGAGTATAGCCGAACGTCAGCGTCAACTTGAAGCTGCTGTAACAAATGATGACTGGAGTGTAATTATCGACGCACAAACACAAGAAACCAAGTCTTAGGATGAGTGTTCAGTCCTCTCGTTATTTCCCCACTTGGATACCCTATTATGAAATGCGCTTACCCTGGTGTTTTAGGAGATGGAGGTGCGATCGCAGTTTACATATTCTGCCATAGAAAGTAATTTAATTGAAGCGATCGCTTTATTATGCTTACTCGTTTGAGGTGAATGAGTATTCGTGCCAATCGCTTAGGGGGCGATACCCAATCGCTTGATAAATATGATTGGCTGTGGGATTGGCTAAATCTGCCATGAGGAAACAATGGCGGCATCCTTGGTCTAGCAGTTTTTGGCTTAACGCTGCGACACAGGCAGTAGCATATCCTTTGCGACGATACTCTGGTGGTGTATAAGCTAAATTGATCCGACCAATTGTAGGTAACACTTGTTTACTAGAGGCAATTGAAACTGGAGTGCTATCAACCCAAAAATAAGTATTCTGCTGTTTCAACCAATTATCTACCTGGTGTTCGACATCTTCTCTCACCGCCTCATCTATCTCAGACAAAAATGCAGAAAGCCACTCGACCAAAAGAGAGCGATCGCTTTCAGTTGCCAGTCTGAGATATCCTCTGGCTGTTGAGACTCTTTGCATTGCCGTTAATTGGTAAATTTTCATTACCACCGACCGTTGATAGAATTGCCCTGTCAGTGTTTGCCAAGTTTGCGAGAATATTTCTACCTCTTTAGCCAGTCCCATGATTCCTGGGAGTTGCTCTTGACGCAAATCTTGAGCAATCAATCGCAAAGTATCCATATTCTGGGCTTTGGATAGGATCAATTTTTGGGGTGGGGTGCGGATGGCAACAGCCAGAATCTCACCATTTGTTTGGACAATTGCTAAATAAGGCTTACCTACATAACGTTCTGGGTTATGCAACAAGGTATGCAAGATACTAAGCAAAAGATTATTTTCTACCTGATGCTGAAGTAAGTAAGCCTGAGTACAGTCCCAAAATTCCTGAATGTTGTCGAATTTATGTAGTTGCATGATTTGCCTAACTACGAACCAAGTAAAGAGTTGTGCTATCTAGAACCTTCTATATATTATTGTGTAGCTTCCAATCATCTATCACTACTACATCAAGCTGGAGTGCGATCGCTGCCTCTACACCTAAATATCTGAAGATAGTTTTTTGCTTATCATCACTTTTGTTTATCGTTTTGCAAAGTTATAATATTTGCTTCTATCGTTTAACCATCGTACATTAAAAGTTATCAGGGTAAACACAGACAGAAATAACGCCAAGAGGTGCAACATGAATCCATTCAAAAAAGTATCATCCAACAATGTTGATGTAAAAGTAGTTCAAAAACCTCAAATTGTGGAGATACAACCAGCAGCCCAAAACATTTCCACTGAACCACTGACTCGCGGACAACGCATTGCTGATAAATTAGCCATGAAAGTGGGTTCTTGGGGATTTCTGATTGGGCAAAGCGTTGTTTTAGCTGGCTGGGTTGGTATAAACGCAACGCCTGGGGTTCCCCACTGGGATGAATCACCGTTCATGATGCTCAATTTAGTGTTTTCATTTGCCTCAGCCTATACAGCGCCAGTTGTCTTGATGAGCCAAAACCGCCAGTCTGATACTGATCGGAGAAATGCCGAAATTGATCATCAGGTGAATTTGAAAGCTGGACAAAATATCGAACTGCTGCATCAAAAATTGGATGATTTACACACTCAAAAACTAAACGAACTGACCCAAATTATCAAAGAACAACAGCAAGTTCTCCATGAGCTTAAAGTAAGTCTAGTGCCTGAAGGTAAAGAAAGCAAAGTGAGTGTATTGCCAGGACTGTACGTCCAAAATGGCGCTCAATCACCTAAGCGAGTTATTGTTAACAAAGCTTTCAATGCTGACCAACCAGTTATGGACAATAACAAAGTTATTGATAAGTTAGTTCGCCGATAAATATTCCTAACTAAGGCATTTGTAAGGGTATATTTGGCAAAATTTTACAGAAGTAATAAAAAGTGTCAAACTCTAGTCAGAAAAGTAATCGAGTTATAATGACACAGCAGAAATAGCACAAACTTGTAAACCCACAGGTGTGTGAATAATCACAGATTCCACACCAAATACTTGAGCGATCGCATTTGGTGTCATAACTTGTTCAGGCGTACCAACTTCCCAAAGATGACCCTGTTTTAATAATGCAATACGAGAGCTATACCGTGCTGCTAAATTCAATTCGTGTAAAACTGTGATAATAGTTAATCCCTGCTGCTGATTTAGTTCTTTAAGTAGTTCCAATAGTTGCAGTTGATAGTTAATATCTAAAAAAGTTGTAGGTTCATCTAATAGTAAAATTTTTGGCTCTTGGGCTAGTGCCAGAGCTAAAAAAGCCCGTTGTCTTTCACCACCTGAGAGTTGTTCGACTAAGCGATCGCTAAATTTTTCTAGCTGTGTCTTTTCAATTGCAGCTTCCACTTTGCCCCAATCTTCGGCATTTAATTCCCATTGCCACCAAGGTTGATGTGGCGTGCGTCCTAAGCTTACTAATTGTCGCACTGTTAAGCCAACCGGAACCGTTTGTTGTTGCGGTAATAATGCCAGTTTCTGTGCAACTACATTTGGGGGTTGAGAGTGAATTGCTTTGCCATCAAGTAGCACTATTCCTTGCTGTGGGGAAAGAATACGACTCAGCAATTTGAGTAAAGTAGATTTACCTGAGCCATTAGCACCAACTAAACTCAACCATTCTCCTGTTTGCAGAGTCAGGTTAATATTTTGAACAATTGGTACTAAGGTGTAACCGCCTGTGAGGTTTTGCAGTTCGAGTGGCATTTCAGAAATTCAAAAATGAGAAATTTAATTTTATTAGAATGTAATTTTAGCGAGTATACCAAACTAATTCTAAGTCTTTAACGCTTAAAGGAATTAAAATATCAGCGATCGCTACTGCGTAAATTACTCAAATTAGAAACAAAGTGCTGTTTACTTGCGGAAAATACTAAAATGAGTGCGTGATCTACCGAGATGAGAAAGCAATCAAGCATTTTGAGAAAGCAATATGCCTTTTTGCTTGCTAAATCTACCGAAATGAGAAAGCAATCAAGCATTTTGAGAAAGCAATATGCCTTTTTGCTTGCTAAATCTACCGAAATGAGAAAGCAATCAAGCATTTTGAGAAAGCAATATGTCTTTTTGCTTGCTAAATCTACCGAAATGAGACAGTAATCAAGCATTTTGAGAAAGCAATATGCCTTTTTGCTTGCTGAATCTACCGAAATGACAAAGTAATCAAGGGTTTTGAGAAAGCAATATGCCTTTTTGCTTACTCAAATATCACAATGAGAAAGCAATTGGCATTAAACTGCTTCTAATTTTTTCTCCCCCTGCCTCTTCTGCAACGCCAGCTTCCCCTGCCTTCCAAAACGATTGATTATTTTTTAGTTGGAAGTCCCTTAAGGAAGTAGGGCAACCGTGCGTTTTTACTTATTGCCGCACAATAAGCCAAACCGAATTAACCCACGCTGATAACCGCGACGCATTAATCCCAGAGATAATGCCCCTTGGATGGTAGTCCAACCAGCATTTAGTAAGCCCCAAAACGCTTGGGGAGTGAATGCGGAATCAATGACTACATTCCAAAAGGGGGCGACAGCCTGCGACCAATCAGCAGTGCGGATATTGTTTAATGGTAGTTGACGTGCGATCGCTTCGTACTCTGGCAAAGAAATCACATAAGGTAAACAATACACCCGATAAATATCCTGCAAATGCTTTTCTTCATCAGGCGTTAGTGGGGATTCATCAGTTGGTCGATGACACCAAGTCACCATAATTAACTTGCCACCAGGCTTCAACACCCGGTAGCATTCCTGGAGAAACTTGGTTTTATCTGGCATATGTTCGCCACTTTCGAGCGACCAAACCAAGTCAAAAGAATCGTCAGCAAAGGGCATTGCTTGAGCATTTGCGACTTGGAACTGTGTTCTCAGACTCAAATTAGCTTCCATTGCGCGTTCCGTTGCTCTGGCGGCTTGTACAGGACTCAATGTAATCCCTGTAGCCTTAGCATTAAACTTTTGCGCTAGGTATAAAGAACTGCCACCAATACCACAACCCACATCTAAGATATTGTCAGCTGCTTGTACCCCTGCCCAATTCAGCAGTTCTTCGATTAAATCAATTTGAGCCTGACGGCGGTCTTTTGTCTGGGTACCATCAGCACCGTAATAGCCGTGGTGCATGTGTTCGCCCCAAATCTGTTCCCACAGACCAGAGGAAGCGTCGTAAAATTGCTGGATTTGCTGGTAAAGTGTTGCACTCATGAAAAAAGCTGTGTTAAGACAAAGCCCAATTAAAAAAACATACACATTAGGCTACCATGTGTGTTTTTAATTAAAACAGGGTCTTTTGGTTTGCAGGGATAATAAACTCTGGTTTCTCTTCTCTAGAGAAATTTACTGATTTTCCCTTAATAAGCTGCTTTTGCTCTCCTAGGCATACCCGATGTTTCCGGGATGCCTAACATGATTGAGTTTTTTAATTTGAAATTTTCAATTAATTATGACTGTTGCTCGCACAATATGTTTGGGATTTCTAGCTGTCATCACTGTAGGTACTATCCTGTTGATGATGCCTTTCTCGACTAGTAATGGTACTTGGAATGACCTGATTGTGGCATTATTCACCTCCACATCCGCAGTTTGTGTCACAGGTTTATCAGTAGTTGATCCTGGTACTTATTTTTCCTTTTGGGGTCAGTTATTTATTGCGCTATTAGTTCAGATTGGCGGTTTGGGCTACATGACAACTACTACATTTCTAATTTTGCTCATTGGTCGTAGGTTTGATATGCGGCAAAAAATAGCCATTCAACAAGCTTTAGACCGACCGGGGATGAGTGGTAGCGCCCAAGTAATCCGTTCAATTATTGCCACCACTTTAATTTTTGAAATTACAGGTATATTTTTACTGCTACCAGCTTTTGTTCCTGAGTATGGATGGAGTAAAGGACTTTGGTTAGCAATTTTTCATAGTATCAATTCTTGGAATAATGCTGGTTTTAGTTTATTTAAAGATAACTTAATTGGTTATCAGTCATCCTTCTTAGTAGTCTTCACCATTACAATACTAATTATCTTTGGGGGAATTGGGTATCAAGTAATTTTGGAAATGTACTTTTGGTTGCGCGATCACATTTTAAAACAATCTATTAGAATGCAAAGATTTTCTCTAGACTTTAAAGTTGCAACCAGTACAACTGTTATATTATTATTAATAGGATTTGTTGCTTTTTTCTGTATAGAAATCAGAAACCCAGAAACATTTGGTTCTTTAAATTTACGCGACCAAATATTAGTAGCGTGGTTCCAATCCGTTACTCCTAGAACTGCTGGTTTTAACACCATCGATATTGGCAAAATGACCACTGCTGGTCTATTTATTACGATCGCGCTAATGTTTCTTGGTGCAAGTCCAGGTGGTACAGGAGGAGGCATGAAAACAACAACCTTGAGGGTCTTGACCAGTTGCACTAAAGCTATACTTCAGGGGAAAGAAGAAGTTTTATTGTATGATCGCAAAATAGCAATATCTTTAATTTTGAAAGCTGTGGGTGTGTTAGTGGGTTCAGTAGCGGCCGTGATTTTAGCTACGATTTTAATCAGCCTCACAGATCCAACATTAGATTTTATTAAAATTTTGTTTGAAGTGGTATCAGCCTTCGCCACTGTAGGGCTTTCTACAGGCATTACAGCAAGTATTTCTACAACAGCAAAGCTCATCTTAATTGTCACGATGTATGTTGGAAGAGTAGGTATTTTACTACTGATGTCCGCTATACTAGGAGACCCCCGCCCCACCAGAATTCACTATCCTGAAGAAAATTTACTCGTGGGATAGAGAGTAGGGAGTAGGGAGTAGGGAGTACGGGATGAGGAAGCAGGGGAGGCGGGGGGAGAATAACTAATGACCAATGACTAATGACTAACAACTAAACTGATAAAATATACATTGGAAGGCAAAAAATAAAATTTTTAATTCAAGCTGTATGAGCGTTTTTTGCCCTAAATACAGGGAGCCATAATAAGGATAACAACGGTGAATCTGTCATCATTAAGTTTTTTTCGCAGTTTACGTAAAGATAACCACCAATTTGCTGTAATTGGTTTGGGTCGTTTTGGTAGGTCTGTTTGTTCCACATTGCACAATTTTGGTTATCAAGTGCTGGCAACAGATATTGATGAAAAACGAGTTTCAGAAGCATTAACTGAGGGAATAGTTGGTCATGCTTTGCAACTAGACTCTACAGAACCAGCCGCACTCAAAGAAGCTGGAATTTTTGAATTTGATACTGTAATTGTAGCGATTGGCAACTACGTTCAAGAAAGCATCATAACTACCCTAAATGTGAAAGAGGCTGGTGTACCCCATGTCGTTGCCAAAGCTTCTAGTGAAGTTCACCGTAAACTGTTGCGGCGAGTCGGAGCAGATCATGTTGTTTTTCCTGAGTATGAAGCGGGCTGTGCCTTAGCACGTACACTTACCAAACCAGCAATATTAGATCGGTTTGATCTAGACCCAGATAACAGTATTGTAGAGTTGATTGTGCCTGATGAATTTCACGACAAAACAATCACTGAGCTTCAACTTCGTAACCGCTACGGTTTAAATTTGCTAGCGGTGAGCCAGGATGGTAAATTTATAATTAATCCTGACCCCACTAAGCGTTTAGAACGTGGTTCAGCAATGGTAGTTATTGGCTGCAATAAAGATATCAATCGTTTGCCGATTTAAAAAAGTTAAAAGTTAAGCTGTTACGCATTTAATTTGTACATTTACCTGATGACTGATGACTGTTGACGGTTAACAGTCATCAGTCAGCAGTTAACCACATCAAAAGTGTTTATATAGTTTAAACGCGCATCAGCTTATTAACTATCAAGGAAAATAAAAGCGCCAGTCGCCAGAATTGATGCTGAATTCTGACTACTGGCGGATGGCTTCTTCTTTTATTTCTAACTCTGAGTTTTTTATTGTCCGGGACTTGTTAAAGTAGGCTGGAATTCAACTGAGAAAGGCACATTGTCAGGGTCGGCTGAAGTTTCTGGTTGATTTGGCGTTTGTCGCTTAAGTTTTTCTACTAAATTACTTGTAGTGGCTGAACTCTGAGAAGGAGTAGCTGTTTGACTAGCTTGAGACTGCTGTTGCCCAATTTTCTGGGCAATTTGCTGCATTAGCTGCTCAATCTTTTCAGCTTGTTCAATGTTCCCTTGCTCACGATATTCGTTATGGGCACGTTTCAATACTCGACCAGCTTTCTTGAGCTCGCCCTGATTATATAAAGTTATTCCCAAGTTATGGTAAACTGATGCGTTTTTAGGATTTAGGCGAATAGCTTGCCGATAAACAGAAATAGCCTCAGAAGCTTGACCTTGAATTGCTAGCAAATTTGCCATATTATTATAGGCTATGGCATTTTTAGGATCTAGCTGCAAGGCTTGGCGATAAGTGACGATCGCAGGCTCTATTTGACCTTGTTGTTGCAAGGCGATCGCCAAGTTAAAATAAGCCTTGGCGTTGCTGCTATCTAAATTAATTGCTTGCTGGTATGCTGCGATCGCATCCTCAAGCTGTCCTTGTTCATAGAGCGCCAAACCCAAATTATACAATGCTGCTACCCTTGTGGCATCTATCACAAGGCTCTGGCGATAAGCTGTAATCGCTGCGTCTTTTTCTCCTTGTCGATGCAGCACTAACCCCAAATTGTAATAAGCTTCACTAGAATTGGGATTAGTTTTAATCACCTCTGCATATTCTTGTAAAGCTACATCCAGGCGATTTTGCTCCACAAATATATTACCTAGATAATTTCGTGCTGCTTCCAGGCTAGGATCTCGTTGCAACGCTTGACGAAATGCATATTCCGCACCCTGTAAGTCTTTACGGTTATAGCGCGTGACTCCTTGCTGGAAAAAGCTAGCTGCTTCGAGATCCTGAGAAATTGCGGTTTCTGCTAGCAGTTTGCTAACTGGAAAATTAGTAATTGTCGGTGCAGCCAAGACCAAAAACGTAGAACAGCCACTGAGTGTCACCCGGCAAAATAAATGTAACCACTGAGAGAATAGGGATTTTTCTGACATGAATCGCAGACCTATACTTATTTTTAGCTCCTCATAAGTCAGAGTACCCATCGTGAAAGAAAAAATTCCAAATTTCCAACTTTTAACTTCTAACTCCTAACTCCTAACTCCTACACCTTCAGGTAAAATTAGCATTGCATCACCGAATGAATAAAAGCGATATCCAAAAGCAATCGCTTCGTTGTATATATTCAATAATCGTTGTCTGCCAATTAGCGCACTTACCAGCATCAACAAACTGGAACGCGGCAGGTGAAAATTCGTAATTAAACCATCCACCACCCGCCATTGGTAGCCGGGATAAATAAACAAGTCTGTTTTCCCGCAAAATGGTTGTAAATTCCCAGATTGAGCCGCCCCTTCTAAGGCCCTGACTGCCGTTGTTCCCACAGCAATAATTCGACCGCCAGCTGCTTTAGTGGCGCGGATTTGCTCTACTGTAGCGGCGGGTACTTCAATCCACTCTTCATGCATCTGATGGGTAGTAACATCCTCCACTTCTACAGGGCGAAATGTCCCAACACCAACGTGTAGCGTTATAAAAGCTTGATTGATATTGCGATCGCGCAACTTTTGTAACAATCCTGGGGTAAAGTGTAATCCTGCCGTCGGAGCTGCGATCGCTCCTGGTTGTTTTGCATAAACTGTCTGATACTGCTCATCAGCAGCTGACGAGGTAGTGATGTATGGTGGTAACGGCACTTCACCAAATACCTCTAACAGTTGCACCAAAGGCTTTCCCTCTGGCACATCAAATTGCAACAAACGCCCCCCGGTTGCTGCGTCTGTTTCTAGAACCGTAGCCGTGAGTTGGCGACTGGGGACTGGGGACTGGGGACTAGGGACTAGAGAAGAATCTTCCCAATCCCCAATCCCTAATCCCCAACCACCAGTCCCCGCTTGCCTCGGTTCAAAAATAATCTTTGTCCCCTGTTTGAAGCTTTTTCCTGGCTTAACTAAAGCTAACCAACAGTTATACTGCCGTTCTTCCAACAGCAACACCTGGATTTTACCACCAGTAGATTTATGACCATAAAGCCGCGCTGGAATGACTCTTGTATTGTTCATAACCAACAAATCTCCAGAGCGCAGCAGTGCGGGCAAATCATGGAAAATGTGGTGTATGGGTTCTGTTTCAGTACCTGTAGTGGGAGAATTAACCACGAGTAACCTTGAGCTGTCTCTAGGAACTGCTGGGTTTTGAGCAATGAGTTCTGGAGCTAGTTCGTAGTCATAGCCAGCTACCGAGCAATCTAATTCAAAATTTTTTTCTTGTGGGCGAGATGTGTCTTTCAAATTGGCTTGTACTAGTTTTTGGTTTATTTAGTATTTATACTCTTTTAAACAATTTAGTTTGAGCTTTCACTTCTATAGGAACTTTAAGGCATCTTCGCTCAATTTTCTCACTAGGCTATAAGATTGTTACTATTAAGTAACACGGAAAAATTAACATAAAAATTGGGTAAACCTCCCTATCTAAAAACGGGGGCTTTTACCCTACCGGGAACAGGCACTTATTGACGAATATATATATGTAGGATTGGCTTTGATCCCAAGCACCAACAAACATGGAATACTTGTACTATCTGGCAAATGCCAGTCTAACCCTGAGGGTCGTTCAACATCTGCACGCTAGACCCCAGACACCAGTTTCTTTCGTCACCGTAATTCATCAAATTGATGGCTGGGTGGTTAGGATCAAACTCAGAGGTCAAGTCTCACCCCAAGAAGATGGCGACTTCCGCGCTTTTCTAAATGAATTGGGAATTAGCTACGAGCCGCCAATGAGGGTGCAAATGGCACTTTGGAGTTTGGAAGCAGGACAGTGTCCTGTAGACGTGATGCGTCGCTATCAGGTTGCGATCGTCTCTCATGGTAGTCCAGAGAGAGACGAAATCGAGGCATTCCGGCAGCAGTTTGTCCGGGGCTTAGGTTATTGTCCAGAAACTTTAGCGTGACTCTATTGGATTGTAACGCCACTACAAAATTATCAAGAAAGAATTCAGTAGTTAGGAGTCAGAAGTCAAAATAAATCCATGAATTTTGTACGACTGACAGATAAAGGGGTTTAACACCCCCGCTAAATATACTTTTTTTAGTGTTCCACCCTGCGGGAACGCCAAGGGCGAACAATTTAGTGGTGGGTTTGAATCCCAACTAATTGATTCTGACTGCTGTTAGCTGGGCGTTTAGCCCATTCTGACCTCTGAATTCTTCAAGCATTACCAATTAACTATTATCAACTGAAGAGTCGAAAGCTGCAAGAATATATTCTTGCAGCTTAAACTTATATCCGGCTGCTGATGAAGTTGCAAGAGCTTCCTGGGTTGCTATAACACCAGTCAGATTTTTAGATATCCTTTGGCAGTAGACAATAGCAACATCAAATCGGCAAGAATAATCTGCCTTTTCAGGGTACTGAGCTAAAAACATTCCAGCTGTCCGCGAGATTTTGACTTGCTTTTGTGGGGTGATTGCGCTTCTTCCCCCTGTATCCCAACTACCTGAACTGCGGGTTTTGACTTCAACAAATGCCAATAATGACTGGGGAGTGGGGAATGGGGAGTGGGGAGTGGGGTATTCTCCCCTGCTCCCCTGCTCTTTCCCAGTTACTCCATGATATTCAGCAATAATATCGATTTCTCCCCAGCGACTAGAAAAGCGACGATGGAGAATTATCCAACCTGTAGATTGCAACCATTGGGCTACTAGGTCTTCTCCTAAAGAGCCAATTTCTGGATAATGAGATGGAGGAAGGTTAGCCATTGATTAAAAATATTATGAATTTTATGAATTTTAGGTTAAGCGATGCCTGCGGCGGGCTACGCCTACGCATAACAGGCTCTAAGCGAAACTCATTTCGTACTGAGTTGAAGCGCAAGTGTAAAACAGACCATAAGATTTGGGCAAGCATACTCAGCTTATTCCTTTGGGGAATAGTTGGCATCACGGCAATGGTCGGTTTTGCTCCCACAGCTTTGGCACTTGAATATAATAAAGAAATTTTGGTTGACGCTGATTTTTCAGGACGTGATTTAACAGATTCCAGCTTTACCAAAGCTAATCTTCGCCAGAGCAACTTCAGCCACGCTAATTTGCAGGGTGTAAGTTTCTTTGCAGCAAATTTAGAGTCTGTGAATTTGGAGGGAGCTGACTTGAGAAATGCCACTTTAGACTCAGCTCGTTTAGTTAGAGCAAATTTGACAAATGCACTGTTGGAGGGTGCTTTCGCTGCTAACGCCAGATTTGATGGTGCAATCATTGACGGGGCAGATTTTACCGATACGCTACTGCGTTCCGATGAGCAAAAAAAATTGTGCAAACTTGCCAAGGGAACTAATCCCATTACAGGACGAGATACGCGTGACACGTTATTTTGTCCTTAGTATTTTCTAGATGGGAATTGGGAATTGGGCATTGGGCATTGGTTATTCCACTCTTGCTCCCCCTGCTCCCCATTCCCTACTTAGAAAATATTGAACACCTACCAACCACGGACACCAATCTTTTGACAAACAATTTTCATTCCTTTGCCTGGTGAAGAACTTGCTACAAAAGGTATTTCTCCTTTTTCCTTATCTTCTTCAAGTAGCTGTCCTTCCGGCCCGTAAATCGCAATGCGATTGCGAAAAATCCGCGATTCTGTACAAGATGCATCAAAGGTAGTCTCGAAGATGCCATCTCCGTACATTCCGTAAAGCTTGTATGTTGTGCCCTTAATAGTTTTCGTGTCTAGAGCTACGCTGTTTCCTAATTTATCGTGCCCCACAGTAATATATCTTTCTACATCTTGAGCGATCGCACTGCCACTGCTCAATAAAATAGCGATCGCTCCCACTATGCTGCTTATCTTAAAATACATACACTTTAAAAATATCAAGATTTCATATATTTCTACCCGCAATCAAAGTGGTTCTAGCAGCGTATAAGTACTGAAATTAAGACGGAGCAGAAAACGCCAAAGATAATTTAGCCCGTGGCGATAAACTCATGACTTCGCAGGAGCAAATAAGACTAGATGCTAAATGGCATTTTGATAATCTAACAGGTGCAGTTAAAGCCGTGCCTCTGGGAGCTGCGATTGGTATAGCGACGACAGTACTATTTTCGTTACTAACCAACGGGCTACGCGTAGTTCGGGGTGAAATTTCTGCACAAGAAGCGTTTACGAGTTTTTCAAAATCCTCGATGATCATAAACAGGTGGTGAAAATCTATTATGAATCTTTAACTCAACCAGAATTAGAAAGATTACAAGCAATTGAAAATGAACTGATTTATGAACACCATAAAAATTTAGAGTTTTTGGCTCAAGCGCAAGAATTAATCAAAAAATCTACAACGGATGCTTTAAACATCTGAAAATTAAACTTTCTCATGATGTTAAAGAGAAGCATTATAAAGAGTGTTTTACTCCTAATACCAAATTATTGTGAAGCTGCATGAAACTATAGGAAGCTGGAATGGTTGCTAAGTATAGTTTTTAGTTTTTTGATTCTATGCAACTTCATACAAAATTGGTAGAAGCAAAAAAATTTATCTCACACTCCTAAACCACTCAGTGATTCCCTGAGCGATCGCATTTGCCATTTTTTTCTGTTCTTCTGGGTTCACTATCTGCTCAAATTCATCGGGATTGCTCATAAAACCTAATTCCAGCAACACCGATGGCGCAGCAGCTGGACGTGTCAGCGCTAGGTTGTTCCAAAACACACCATAATAAGGTTTGCCGAGGTTTTTTACTACATAATTCTGTAGAAATATTGCGAGATTGTGGGCTTGGGGATGATACCAAAAAGTGCCGAATCCCTTGGTCTTTTCGGCATCGCCATTATCGGGTAGAGAATTGTGATGTATGGAAAGAGCGATCGCAGGTTCTTCTTGGTTGATAATTGCTTGACGCTCTACTAGCGAAACTTCCTTATCATCTTCTCGCGTCATTATCACCGTTGCTCCTAGCTTCAGCAACTCATCTCGCAACAACTTGGATACCACCAAATTTACATCTTTTTCTAAATATCCAGTTGGGCCACTGGCACCAGATTCTTTACCTCCATGCCCTGGATCAAGTACAATCTTGAAATTAACTAAAGGCTTGCGTCTTGTGTTCCCAATTTTCGGCGGATGACGCAAAGCCAAAACCAGGGTTGTACCGTCGTATCTTAGCTTATATCCCCATTGTTGAGCTTTTTTGAGGTTAAAGGTGTATTTTACTTGTTCTGGTGTCTCCTGTTGCCAATCTAGGCGAGAAATTAGGGGGTCATCATCCAGGCGAATAATGTCCGTTTGGGCAGTGGTATTGTAGAGAGTGAGAGCGAGAGCTTGCTCACTTTGTTGCACGCTCACAGGTACAGGAACTTGTAAGGGGAAAACTATCTCTGTCGCATCAGAGAGTTGACGATATCCGACACTGCGAATTATTGTCTGTGGCGGAATTGCACCAGGTAGAATGCGGGTTTCCTGACTATTAATCCAAGCACCATAGTCTAGGCGGAACCATTCACCTTCCCTACCTGTTACTGTTGCACGTGTGCCTTTAGGCAGTGGTGTAAGTCGAGAATAATCGGTGCTTGGTCCAGTACGAGCAACGCCTGACTCTACTGTAACCTCAGAAACTGGCAACTGTGCTCTTGAAAGGATCTGAATTTTACCAGTCCCTGGTTGAGTTATCGTCTTGCCATTGAGCGTCAGTTGAAACTGAGGTTGTCCCAAATCTACCTCTTTACTTGAGTCTGGGACAACAGCACCAGAAATGATGTTGTTACCGTAAATTAGGGATGAAAAAGCAGGATCAGGTTGTTGCAGTGTCATGCAACCCTCATACTTTCCTACGCTAGACTGGGCATGAGGCTGATTTTGCCCTGTCAAAGCTGCCAAATTACTTGGTAGTTGTGCCTGTTGGGGTTGCGGTGAAAGGGCAATAGTTTGATTAGCTAACTTGACAGAGACATTAGCTTTAGGGGGTGCGATCGCGCTAAAACAAATTATTTCTCCCGGTAGTCTGGCAATGTCAGCTGCGGGAGTCAGGGAATTTTTAGCAAAGGCTAGCCCCTGTGGTAGCTCAGGGCTAGTGTTAAGCCTTGTCACCTTAATCTGGAGTTCTTGATTTTGGTGACGCACAGTAAAAAGATTCTCCCCCAACTGCAAGGGGAAACTAGGGGAAAAATGACCAGCTTTGCTGCGGTTAATTGGCTTACTATTGATCAAAACCTGACCATTTGGTGGTGCAGTCCCCAGAAAAAAGATTTTTTGGGCACTCGTCTGGTAGTTTGTTTGGGGAAAAACGACTATAAGAGATGGCTCTGCCAATGCTACGGAGGATGTGAGAATACAGCCGAATATTACTAATCCTAAAAGGTTTTTCACAAGCTCAATCACAGAAGATTACACCACAACAACTGTGGCACAATGACGGGATGTATTTTTAGAAGTTGTTAGAAATTCAAACTACTATGACTAAGTTTATTTTTGTAACTGGGGGCGTAGTTTCCAGTATAGGTAAGGGCATTGTAGCAGCAAGTCTAGGGCGTTTGCTCAAGTCGCGCGAATATTCTGTGTCGATTCTCAAACTCGACCCTTATATTAATATTGATCCCGGCACAATGAGTCCTTTTCAGCATGGGGAAGTATTCGTTACCCAGGATGGTGCGGAAACAGATTTGGACTTGGGGCATTACGAGCGCTTCACCGATACCTCAATGTCGCGTTTGAATTGTGTAACTACTGGCTCGATTTACCAGGCAGTTATCAATAAAGAGCGGCGCGGAGACTACAATGGCGGCACTGTACAGGTTATTCCTCATATTACTAATGAAATAAAAGAGCGGATTCTGCGAGTTGCTAAAAGTACAAACCCATCTGTAGTAATTACAGAAATCGGCGGTACGGTGGGAGATATTGAATCACTGCCGTTTTTGGAAGCAATTCGCCAGTTCCGCAAAGAGGTGGGACGGCAGAATGTGCTGTATATGCACGTAACTCTGGTACCGTGGATTGCCTCTGCGGGTGAGATGAAAACTAAGCCAACACAGCATTCAGTTAAAGAACTGAGATCCATTGGCATTCAACCAGATATTTTAGTTTGTCGCAGCGATCGCCCATTACCCAAGGGATTAAAGCAGAAATTATCGGGATTTTGTGATGTGCCCGAAGAATGCGTCATCACCTCCCAAGATGCCAAAAGTATCTATGAAGTACCCCTGAATCTAGAACGGGAAGGAATGGCAGAACAAGTACTGAACTTGCTGCAAATGGAGCAACGCAAACCAGATTTGACGCAGTGGCAAACCTTGGTACAACGGTTACATACTCCCAAGCACGAGTTAGAAATTGCCATTGTCGGTAAATATGTGCAGTTAAGTGATGCCTACCTATCTGTAGTGGAAGCACTAAACCATGCTGCAATCTCCACTTATGGCAAACTGCGCCTGCGTTGGGTGAACTCAGAAGATTTGGAAACTGAACTGCCCGAAACTTATCTTAAAGGTGTTGATGGCATAGTTGTGCCAGGAGGTTTCGGTGTTCGGGGGGTGGATGGCAAAATTGCCGCGATTAAATATGCCCGCGATCGCCAAATTCCCTTTTTGGGTTTATGCCTGGGAATGCAATGCTCTGTGATTGAATGGGCCCGGCACGTAGGAGGATTAACAGGTGCTAATAGTGCTGAATTTGACGCTCATACAACTGATCCGGTAATTAATTTATTGCCAGGACAGCAGGAAGTTGTCGATTTAGGGGGTACAATGCGCTTGGGGCTATATCCTTGCCGTGTTCTTCATGATACATTGGCTTTCAAGCTTTATCAAGAAGATGTAATTTATGAACGACATCGACATCGGTATGAGTTTAACAATGCTTACCGCGATTTATTATTAAAGTCTGGCTATGTGATCAGTGGGACTTCTCCCGATGGACGCTTAGTTGAAATTGTGGAATTACCCAAGCACCCATTCTTTCTTGCTTGCCAATTTCATCCAGAATTTCAATCGCGCCCCAGTAGCCCTCATCCTTTATTTAAAGGGTTTATCCAAGCAGCGATCGCTCTTTCTCTTTCGATAGGTACACCAACACCATTGGAGGTGTCATAACAATTCGTAATTCGTAATTCGTAATTCAAAATTAATTTTTTAGATTTTGAATTGGTGCATAGCAACATTAACTTAAGGCTTCAGTAGATTTGGACATACAGGGTGCATCATTCGTAAATTTCGGACTTGAGGAGATGTTGTGGCGTACTGGGTGAAAATCCTTTACGAGAGGAAAGAATATGTAGTGAACTTTGAACGTGTCCACGCTTTTTGTTATGAACTAAACGGTAGGGTTACTTTTTGGTTACCCGATAGTGCCATTCCGATAGTGATTAACCCGCACAGTAACTTGGAAGATTATCAAAAAATCCTCGATTATTTAGAATTTGTGACTGGGTTGGAATTAGATCATGCCCATTGGGTGAAAATCCTTTACGAAAAAAATGAATATGTAATTAATCTCAACTGCATCAGTTCCTTTTGCCATGAACCGAACGGCAGGATAACTTTTTGGTTGCCAGATGGCACTATCCCCATCATCATCAACCCTGTGAGTAATCCTGAATCTTATGAAAAAGTTGTGAAATACGTTCATAAGGCAACAGGATATTCTTTGTCTTAGTATTACGAATTACGCGATTAATTTTCCAAGGCGCTTCAATATACTGAGTACTTGGTGGAGTTCTGAATCACGTTCAATTGATAGCGCATAAGAACGTGCATACCAAGGATGTTCTTGTTGAATCAATTTGACAAAAACAAATTCCCTGCCGTTGATTAGTAAACCAAAAGTCGGTTGTAGAGGATTTGGACGATCAAGCATATAAGCTAGTGCTTGAGGTAGGGCTGTCATCACATCAAATTTACTGCTTTTAGATTCAATGACAAGTACCCAAAAACGTTTTTGAATGACAAGAACATCAATGTTTCCTTTAACTATAAAGCTCTCATCTTCAGCACAAATCTCAACAGAAGTCTCGGTTTCAATCTCAAAAGGAAGTTGATAAAACCCAGCTAAATCGAGTAAAGTAGACAGCACTACCATCTTTACCGCCTCTTCTGACATTAGACGGTGCTTATTCAAGTTTAAATAGTTGCTTTTTACTCGCGCGTAGGCGTAGCCCGTCGTAGACATCGCTTGCTTTTCAACATCAGTCAGAATTGGTAAATTTTATGTCCACTCTGTAAAGAAGTTGGTGTCTGTGGCAAGTTGCAAACCAAATTTTTCTTCTAATTCGTAAAGACTGATGTCTCTAGCTGGGATTGTTTGAACCATAATTTAAAACCTTGAATAGTGTTGCAATGCCAACTTTGCTGCACCTACTATCCCTGCAAAATTACCTAACTCGGCAGGCAATATTTGTAAACCCACCCGTGATAGAGGCTGAACTCGCTTCTCAATTTCTGCCTTCACTGCTGGGAAGAAAAATTCAAAGCTGCCACTTATGCCGCCACCAATCACGATCGCTTGCGGTGTGAGTACATAAATCAAACTCGTCAAACCAATCCCCAAATACGTGCCATATTCTTGCCAGAAAGTCAATGCTGCGGGATCTCCTTGTTGTGCCAGAAAACCCAATTCGACGGGTTCCTTGAGAGTGCGACGGCGAATTGCAGTAGCACAAGCATATTGTTCTAAAGAGCCTTGATTGCCACTATTACAAATTGGGCCATCAGGATTTAATGAAATTAAACCTAATTCTCCGGCGGCTCCTTGATGTCCAACAAATAGTTTGCCATTTAGGATAATTGCGCCACCAACCCCAGTACCTAAAGTTAGCAGAATCAGATTTTGAAAGTGGCGACCGGCTCCTAGCCAAGCTTCTCCCAAACCAGCGCAGTTGGCATCGTTAGCGATCGCAGTAGGTTTGCCAGTTTTAGTTTCTAACCAGTCTGCCAAAGGAACATCGACCCATCCAGGTAAGTTAATGGCGATTTTAGCAATGCGTCCTGCTGCATCGGATGGGCCAGGAGTCCCAACACCAATAGCAACAGTTTGATTATCTGGATCAATTTGAGCGATCGCATCTACGATCACCGCCAGCACGGCCTCTGGTGTTGTCGGTTGGGGAGCCGCCACAGTTAAGGATTGCAGACAAGTACCATCAGCTGCAAAACGCCCCAGCTTAATTGCTGTTCCCCCCACATCTATACCAATTACTTGAATTTTGTCATTTGTCATTTGTCATTTGTCATTTGTCATTGGGCATGGGGCATGGGGCATTGGGCATTGGTGAACAGCTATTCCCTATTCCCTATTATTATTGGGTGCGAGTAGTTTTCATCCCCGATCTGTTAGCGCAGCGTCTTTGGTTGGGAGAAGACGCGCGGCTTTCAATTCCGATTTCTGTAAATTAGCAAAATTCGTGCTGCGGAAACTCGATTGCTCGTGCCAACCTGTAACTGGCGCACCTCTTAAAATGCCAGCAAGGGCAACAGAAAGGATAAATCCGCCAGTAGCGGCAGCAATTAACGTTAGATTATCTTTCATACATACAAATCTCTCTATTGTTTATTTGTCAATTGTCATTTGTCCTTTGTCCTTTGTCCAAAACTAATGACTAATGACCAATGACTACTTTCGGATTCTATTTTCTCTTCGTAAACGGGGATTGACAAATTCATTTAACCCTTCACCAAGTAGTGATAACCCTACAACCATGAATGTCATGGTTAAACCAGGGAAAAGTGTAGTCCACCAAATGCCAGTGGGTAGAGCTTCTAAGGCTTGTTTTAAATCATGTCCCCATTCTGGCACTTCTTCGGGAAGTCCTAGCCCCAAAAAACCCAAACCGCCCAACACCAAAATTGCATCAGCAGCGTTAAGTGTAAATAAGACGGGTACGCTTTGAATGACGTTGAAAAATAGATAACGAGAAAGCACAACCCAAGTAGAAGCGCCCATTGCTTGAGCCGCTTCGATGAACACTTCAGTTTTCACGCTTACAGTGTGGTTGCGGACAACGCGGTAATATTGGGGGATGTAGGCAATGCTAATAGCGATCGCTGCATTTAATATCCCACGCCCCACCACAAACGCCAGTGTCACAGATAGCAGTAGTCCCGGTAGAGTGTAAATGCTATCCATAATAAACAGCAATACTTTATCCAATTTACCGCCGAGATAACCACTCAGCATCCCCAAAGGCACACCAATAACCATACTCAACGCTGTTGCCAAAATCACCACCTGCAAAGCAGCTTGAGCGCCGAACAGCGTGCGGGAAAACACATCATAGCCCAGGCGACTAGTACCAAACCAATGTTTAGCTGAAGGTGGCTCGTGAATTGGATTAGAGAGAAAATCTTTGGGGTTTTGCAGCCATCCCCAAGCCTGGAATACGGGAGCGAAGAATGCTAAGAGGATGAAAAATAGGGTAATGGCTAACCCGATGAGCATGAGTTTTTGGGAAAGATTGAGACTTTTGCCAAACTGTAAAAATGTCGGTAGTCGCCGTTTTGTAATGGCCATAAAGCGATCGCCTGGATCAAAGCTTGATACGCTGACTATTTTACATATCAGATAGGGGATTGCGTAAACATCCTGACTAAAAGTCTAACTGTTTCGCGGTGGATACAGAGCTAGACTGAGTTAGAGGTGAGATTATGCCTTATTTTTGCTAAAAATAAATTACCAGCCGTTGTCACCACAAAATTTAATTATCAAAAGTAGAGACAGACCAAGTTAATGGAGGACTTATGAACGCTTACAAAAAATACATCACCATTACAGATCCAAGTCAAGTAATATTATCTGATTTACCTTTTCAGGTAGGACAAAGAGTAGAAATAATTATCTTAGCTGAGGATAATCCAAGAGCAGAAATTAGTAAAAAGCTGAGAGATTTATTTGATAAAACACAGTCGCTACCGGGAGTACAAGATATTACGGAAGCAGAAATATCAGCAGAAATTGAAGCTTACAAACGCGGGGAATGAAAGTTGTTATTGACACGAATGTTTTAGTTTCTGCTGTCCTTAAGGGTAGAGTACCAAGAGATGTTATTCAGTTTATTTTTGATAATCCAGATTGGCAATGGATAGTTTCTGAAGAAATCATTGTGGAATATAAAGAAGTTTTAAGCCGAAGCAAGTTTAAGTTGACAGATGAGATAAGAGGTGAATGGTTTGAAATTATCGATACATTCCTAACGCTAATTAATGTCAATTTTGAAGTTGATTTTCCCAGAGATAGAAAAGATGCAAAGTTTTTAGCTTGTGCTATGGCAGCAGAAGCAGATTTCTTGATTACGGGTGATTCTGATTTTAATCAGGCACAAACTTTGGTCAATACAACGATTATTTCTGTATCCTTATTTAACAAATTAGTTTGCGATGTCGGGGGGTGAGTATTAAGAATTAGTAACTGCCAATGATTTTTTACTATTCCCCATTCCCCACTCCCCATTCTCTTACAGATTACTTTCAATCAACTGGCGGTATTCGCTCTTTTGCTTCACACCTTTAACTTCCTTCACCAGTTCTTTATCTTTGAACAATTGAACCGTTGGTGTTCCTGTTACACCAGCATTTTCAGCAATATCTCGGTCTTTGTCGATGTCAATTTCCACAAAGTGAATTTTGCTGTCAAATTCATCCACCACTTTATTTAAAATTGGCTTCAAGGTATGACAAGGGCCACAACCAGGAGAGACGTATTTAACAAGGAGTAAGCGATCGCTTTCATGGAACAATTTCCGTAAAGCATAACCTCCCTCATGGCGCGTCGCATCCAATTTAAATCCAGCTTCTTCCTCGGCTTCAGTTTTTTTAGCTGGCTGATGTTCTAATTCATTGTCTGCTATTTCTGGTTGTTGATGGAATTCTTGAATCAAGCCAGTGGATGACAACCAACGTTCTGCCAACATCGCCGCCATACAGCCAGTACCCGCAGCCGTAATTGCTTGCCGAAATTCATGATCTTGTACGTCGCCAGCTGCAAAAACGCCTTCTACACTGGTTTCTACAGAACCGGGCTTAGTGACAACGTAACCTACCTCATCCAGTTCTAATTGCCCCTTGAATAAAGAGGTGTTGGGACTGTGACCAACGGCGTAGAATAAACCCTTAGCGTGCAGTTTGCTCTCTTCACCAGTTTTAGTATTACGGACTTTCACCCCTTCCATGTGACCGTTACCGAAGATATCCACGGCTTCTGTGTTCCAATGCACTTGGATTTTCGGGTTACTCAAAACGCGGTCTTGCATAGCTTTAGAAGCCCGCATTTTATCGGTACGTACCAACATATTTACCTTAGAACCGTATTTGGTGAGGTAAATTGACTCTTCCGCCGCCGAGTCGCCAGCACCAATTACAGCCAATTCTGCACCGTGGAAAATTGGTGTCGCACCATCGCAAATTGCACAAGCGGAGATACCCCGACTCCAAAATTCATGTTCATTGGGTAAACCCAAACGTTTTGCAGTTGCACCCGTAGCAATAACGATGCTGTTGGTTTTTATTTCCCTCTCTTGCGATCGCACTGTAAATGGACGCTGACTCAAATCAACTGATATAACATCTTCAGTATATAGTTCAGCCCCCCAGCGCTCTGCCTGAGCCTTCATCTGATCCATCAGTTCCGGCCCGGTAATCCCTTGGGGAAACCCTGGAAAGTTCTCAACTTCCGTCGTTGTCATTAGTTGTCCACCCGGTAAACCCCCGGCTTGGAAACCTTCAAATACAACGGGTTTCAGGTTAGCGCGTCCGGCATAAATAGCTGCTGTGTACCCTGCTGGGCCAGAACCGATAATTACCAAGTTTTCTGTTGTTGTGTTAGCCATGAAAATATATGAACTCATAACGACTACGCTTAATATAGCATAACAAACTGTGATTGACTACGCCAGATGGTAAGCGATGTCTGCGACGGGCTACGCTTACGCCAAATGCCTACGGTACTATGCGCTTAACACTTGCCAAACATTGTCTTAACTGTTAGGACTCTTCTTGGAGGTATTTTCTGATAATTTCAGTATCTAGTTCTAGCAATTCTGCTATTTCTTGAATGCTCATACCTTTCTCAATACATTTGGGTACTAATTTCAATTTTGTTTCTAGTTCAGTTTTCGGCTTAGTCTTTGCCACGATACTCTCGTACAATCGAGTATTTTTGAATGCATCTAAATCAAGCATGGCTTCAATTTCCTCTAAGGTAAGATTGGGAAACTTATAAAATACAATCGCTTGGATAAATGCTATCACTTTCTTTTGAAGGTTTTCATCCAGGGAGTCTTCTCGTGCCTGAATGATGAGCTGTTGGGCTAAGGAAGGAGCTTTTGTAGGTACTTCTACAAATAGTTTGGCAATACCTATGCTCAAGGAATCTTCAGCCCTGGTAGAAAGTTCATTTAGATAAATGCAGCGTAGATATTGTTGTACTAAAGCCTGATAGCGTGGATGAGGTAGGGTTTCATGGATACGTTTGTCGTAAATAACAATTGCGTACCAGTCTGAGTTTGCTGGTTTATATTGACGAAAGTAAACAAAAATTTCCCCAAAAAGTCGTTCGTAAAATTCTTCATCTTTGTAGAATTGCAAACCTAAAAAGTGTATAGGTTCATTTTCAAATCCCTTGATAGTAGCAAATAAACCATCTAAACGAAATGATTGTTGCTTAACTTCAGGTGCAATAAATGTGTAGATATTAGGATTAGTATCAGGTTTATCAATAAGTTCAAAAAATATCTGGGGTAGTTCCTTGATAAGTTCATAAAAAATTACATCTGTTTTCATTGATGCTAATAATGGCGAACTATAGAACCGTTTTCCTTTGAATACAATACATTGTATCTTTCGGGGGTTGAGGTACGTATGATAGAGATTAAAGCGTTATTTGGCGTATTATGTTCCTCACCATCACCGATTTAGAGCAGTTACACACTGAGCATCCAGAATGGCAGATGGAACTGGTAGAGGGAAAAATCATAGTTTCAGCGCCATCAGATTACGAGTCAGAGGAAATTGGCGCTCGGTTGAGTACCTTCTTAAATATCTGGGTCATGTCGCACAAGCTAGGGCGTGTAACTGGTTCTGGTGCAGGGTTTATCTTACCGAATATAGAAGAGGACGACTTAGAAAAAAGAAATGTGCGTAGTTTACCGCCGTAGGCATCGCCTGACGTGTCTTTTGTTCGGGCGGATCGGCTGAAGAAGACCAAGCGCGACTTTGTAGAGTTGGTTCCAGACTTGATGGTTGAGGTTAAATCTAAAAGCGACAGAATTAAAACGCTTGAAGAGAAGATTCAGCTATTTTTGCAACTTGGGTCTGTAGTCGGCATACTAATTGACCCTGATAAATTAACAGTAACGGTTTACCGATTAAACCAAGCTCCAGTGGTGTTGGAAAATGGAGACACACTTACATTACCGGACTTGCTACCAGGTTGGGAAATGGCGATATCAGAACTGTGGCCACCTGAATTTGAATAAAGCACTCTCACAAACAAAATTGAGAATCTAGCCCCTGGTATACACTTGGGGCTTTTGAATGCAAGGATTTTGGATTGTGTAACCGCATCTCCCAAAACTTTTTTTCTGGAGGTGATAGGAAACTGATCGCAGGAGGGTAAGTTATATCTAGAACACACAACCACCTCCTACCCCAGGGTAAACACTTATGAAAACCGAACTAAAAGCTAAATTTCTTCAACACATCCTCAACAAGAAGAACGAAAATGAAGGTTTTACACTCATTGAATTACTAGTAGTAATTATTATCATCGGTATTTTATCTGCGATCGCTCTACCTTCTTTCCTCAACCAAGCAGCAAAAGCTAAACAATCTGAAGCTAAAACCTACGTTGGTTCAGTTAACAGAGCGCAACAGTCTTACCGAATAGAAAATACATCGTTTGCTGGCAGTATTGACGTACTGCAAATTGGTATTCCTACTTCGACGCCTAACTATAACTACACTATCTCCGCTGCGGATGTCAACACTACTAGTGTAACAGCAACAGCTAAAGATCCCACTTCTCTCAGAGGCTTTAATGGTGGTGTCACCATTCTCACAAGTGGACAAACCGCTGCTGTTGCTTGTCAGACAACGGGAGTACAAGCTACTAATGCCCTTGTCGCTCCTGCCTTAAGTGCCACCAGTGCGTCTTGTGGAGCAGGTACGATGGAGGCGATGAAATAAAGTTTAATTCTTTGTTTTTGAAAATGCTAGATGGATTGCAATACATCTGGTATTTTTTTATCTCATTTTCTCAAACCTTGTAGGGGTTAACAGCCGTTAATCCCTACATTGCTTTTTATTTTTAAGCTTATTTTAAATCAGGTTTCGTCTCTTTGGTAATAAATTATAAAACTTGGTCAAGGGTATTAATGATGACTATTAATTTAGATAATAAAATTTCTTCAACTCAAAAATTGTTAAGTATTCAACAATATGAACAAAATATTGTTGAAAATACCAGAGAAGTTTCTAATTATTGGTATTTAGGATTAGCCTTTTTATTAGAGGGCAGAGAGGAAGAAGCGCAAATTACATGGATGGCTCCTTTTCTAGAATTTGAAGAAGAATCAGAACAATGGCTGCAACAATTAACTGAAATTTTATTAAATGCTGCTCAACAACAAGAAGCAAATTCTAACTATCAATTAGCTTGGGTAGTTCGTCAACACATCAAAGAATTTTTTCCTGATGATATTAACAATATTTTAAAAATAATCGAGCTAGACATTGATTTAAACATTCATGCTCTGGAAAACAATATTAATCAACTTATTGAAATTATCTCTCAACTAACAGAAGTTCCTATTTTTGATGAAAATTTATTAACTACAGTGCTTGAAAAGTTAGTTTATCCTGATCCAGTTAATACTCCTCCCTTTGTTAATCAATTGGTTGAAACACTTGTACCTCATTTAGAAAACTCTGAAACTATTATTCCATTACTAATAGGAAAAGCTGATGCCTATTATCGTTGTTCTAATTATTATATGTCAATTTATTTTGCTGAATTTGCTCTTCGTTTAGAACCTAATAATTTAGATTGTATTATCAAAATAATTCCTCCTCTACAAAGATTAGGACTAGATTATATTAAAAAATCTATTGATTGGGTAAAAAAATATTTGACCCTGGCTCAAGAACCAATTGAACAAATTATTGGTAGTCACTATTTACTAGAAGCATTCTTAACTTCTTGTGAAAGTTGGGAAGAATCAGTTCGGGCTTATCAAAAACATAAATCATGTTTATCTAACCTTGTAATTAGTAAATCAGACAACGAAACTTTAGTGCGAATGTTACCCGTTGGTTCTTTTTTACTATATATGGAAGATAATCCATCTGAAAATAGATTAATTCGTAATGGATTAGCTGCTTTATGCCAACAAGTGGTACAGAAAAGTTTTCCTGAAAATATCAACACTTATAAACAACGTTTTAACTCAACTCGTCCTTCTCTAAAAGAGCGTCCTTTAAGAATAGGCTATTTATCAGAATGTTTTCGTACTCATTCTGTGGGTTTCTTAGCTTGGTGGTTATTAAAATATCATAATCGTCAACAATTTGATATTTATTTATATTCTTTAAAGGAGAATATTTACGATCCACAACAACAAGCTTATAAAAACGAATTTAGTGATCGTTTTCATCAAGAATGTTTTTCTATGGTGGCAATGGCAGATAAAATTAACCAAGATGAAATAGATATTTTAGTGGATTTAGATAGTTTGACTTCTTATGGTAATTGCGCTATTTTAGCCCTTAAGCCTGCACCCATTCAAGTTAGTTGGTTAGGTTATGATGCAACTGGTTTCTCAACAGTTGATTACTTTATTGCTGATAACTATGTATTGCCAGAATCAGCACAAGATTACTATACTGAAAAAATTTGGCGTCTCCCTCAAAATTATATTGGTATAGATGGCTTTAGTGTAGGAACACCTACTATCAGCAGAGAATCTTTAGATATTTCTAATGATGGAATTATTTATTTTAGCTCTCAAACCGGATTAAAACGTAATCCCCATAACATCCGGTTACAGATGCAAATTATTAAACAAGTTCCTAATAGTTATTTTCTTCTCAAAAGTCATCGAAGTAATCATCAAGATTTACAAGACTTTATTGCCCCAATTGCTGAAGCAGAAGGGGTTGATTTAGAATGCTTAAGGTTTCTACCTTCTGCACCTACAGACATGGAACATCGTGCCAATTTAGCAATTGCTGATGTTGTCTTAGATACCTATCCATACAATGGTGCAACCACAACCCTAGAAACTTTATGGATGGGTATACCATTAGTAACCAGAGTCGGAGAACAATTTGCAGCGCGTAACAGCTACACAATGATGATGAATGTAGGTGTAACTGAAGGTATAGCTTGGAGTGATGAAGAGTATGTAGAGTGGGGTGTGCGCTTGGGTAAAGATGCTGCATTAAGGCAGCAAATTGCTTGGAAACTGCGACAATCAAGGCAAACATCACCTCTGTGGAATGGTAAGAAATTTGCCCGTGAAATGGAGAATGCCTATCAACAGATGTGGCAGAACTATAGCGGTTCTTAATTATATAGAATACAGACCTAACCCCCAGCCCCTTCCCTGCAAGGGAAGGGGAGTAAGATTCAAAGCCTCTTTCCTTTTAAAATAGAGGTTAGAGCGTATTGCATCCAAATGAGAAGCGATATGTAATTTACCACTACACAAGCAAAGTCCACCTCCGTGAACTAAGGAAAAAGCAAAATTTTTAACGCGCGTAGGCGGATTTTGCCCTATAGCGATATCACAGTTTCAGCAGATTGGCCCGATGCATGACGAGGGCGAAGATGCAAGGTGATTTCCGTATCGAGTCGCTTGAGGAAAATGAGGAGTTTGCCTTCGCTGAACCGTTGAAACTCTCCTTTCATCAAATGAGATACCTCTGGTTGAGGAATGCCAAGAAGTTCGCTAATTTCGCGCTGTTTCAAGTTGCGTTGAGAGAGGAGGCGGAGTACCTCAATCCCTATCTTGCCTCGCGTAAAAAGTTCTGAAGCATTCGATAAACCGAGGTCAGTGAATACGTTGCCACTGCTTTCTTCAAAAACGGGTTCCTGTGTCATTATTGTTTTTCCCTTGCCACTGCATCTTTATAGCGTTGTTTAATCAGGTCAATATCTGCCTGTGGGGTTTTAATTCCCTGCTTTGATTTCTTCTGAAAAGCGTGCAGGACATAGATTTTCTCTCCAATCTTTACTGCATAGACTGCTCTGTAAGTATCCGTATCGTAGCGTTTGACAATTTCATACACGCCACTTCCAACCCCTTTAAAAGGCTTGGCATCCATTGGTGTTTCTCCTGCTTGCACCAATTGCAACGCATAGCCTACTGATGCACGCACTTCTTCAGGAAATGAACGGATATTTTTGAGAGAGTCTCCCATCCAAACCAGAGGTCGTAAAGGAATTTCTATAATATCCTCGTCATCATCCATTTTATATGAAATTTACTATAAAACAAGTCAGACCATAGCATGAAATGTCTCTCAAGTTACCTCTGAGGTGAGTTGGGAGGGACAAGATTGGGTAAATTAGAAATTTAAGCGCTAAAGTGCTGACTACAAACTTAAGCTATCTAGATTGCAGAATGAAAGAGTTTCTGCTTTTGCTTGTGCGATCGCAGATTGATTATCTGTTGTTAAAGCAATTCGAGTATTAATTCTAGGCAAAAGAGTTTTCCATTGTGCATCACTCAACTTACCTAGCAAAGAAATTTCTGGCCCCTCAGTTATATCTACATCCTCTTCCATGAGCAAATTCATGGTCAAAGAAGATAAGAGCATATCGGCTTCCTCATCAGAAATATTTTGAGTATCTATGAGAAGAGTTATATGACTTTTATCTGGGTGAGTAGTGAGGGTAGAAATGGCACTTGCTAAATCTTGATATAGTAAGTCTTCTGGCTGTGACCAATCTGGGAAAATAATTAGGTTGATATTTCCTAAGCGGAAATTTTGACTCAGAGTATCTGCAAGATATTTACTAAATAGTTCTTGGAAGAGGTTGCCTATTTTAGCTGAGTAAGAGCGGCTATCCAGAAAGCTAGGATTAGCTTGCATTTTTTCTTTGATTTGGGCGCTCTTTTGTTGGCGTAATTCAGGATCAGTTCCGAGTGCGATCGCTAATTGTATGTAAGACTCTTCACTATCCGCAACTAAACCAGGTACATCTAATGCTTGAACCATTGCAGATCCCATTGCAGAGCGAAAGGTAGTTCCCTGCCTAGCAATTACTGGTAGATTAACTTGTAGTGGTTCTATCAAAGAAGTTGTTCCAGCAAAGGGAAAAGAATCTAGATAAACATCGGCAATAGTGAAGTATGCTTTAACATCTTGTCTATTTGGTACGGGCTGAGGATCTAAGACTATTAATCGGTCTGCTGTTATTCCATGCTTTGAAAATACTTTATTCAAGTGATTCACAAAAGCTTTTTTAGGATAAACGGTTGACCAATTTGGCCCAAATGGCAGAAGTACTAAAACAGATTTTGATACACCAAGAATAATTTTTGCCCACGTATCAATCAGTTCAGGGATAATTTTGAAGTAGTTAGCGGCAGAGATGAAAATAATAGCATCGTCAGCAATACCTAAACTTTGTCGCTCACTTTTTACAATTACCTTGCCTTCTTCATTACCATAACTAAAGCAATGAGCAGTTCCTTCTAGTTTCACCAACTTTTCTTGATATTGCTGCTCTGCCGTTGCCGATGGATCGGTTAGTGTGCCAGAGATGTAATAATCAATATGCCGTATTCCTGTTGTTACCACAGATCCGCCACTTGTGACTTGTATTCTAGCTAACCTATGCATTGATAAGACGTAGATTTGATTCATTACTATCGTCACATTCGTAGCAATGAACAATATATCGATATTATCAGCACGAATAATATTTACCTGTTCTGTTAAATCTTGTGGTAGTAGTTTAAAAGAGTTTGCACAGCTTTGGCAATATTGCTCTAGTTGATGACCAGTTTGATTAAGAGAGTATAAAATTACTTCAAAGTCTCTACTGATATATTCATAAACAGGAAGGTAAGCAAATGTTTCAGATCCAGGTATAAAATATGCAGCCAGGACACCCAACCGAATTTTTTTTCTAGTTGTAGGTCTATCAGCAAACTCGTAATCTACCTCATAACCCTTAAGCTTCAGCAGAAACTCTATAATCTCTCCACGTTTAACATAGATATCTTTAAGATTATGCTCATTAAAATATAGGGGAATAAAATTAGCAATTGAAGCAAAGCTATTAACTATTTCATTCCACAACTGAGAATCAGAATTTTTTAATATCGATGTGTGTAAGTAATTAATCCACCCCTGCATATAGTAATAATAATTATCTGCATCACCCGGTTCTTGAAAGTGGACTGGGGAAGAAAATAGGAATTGTAAATAGTCCTTAAGTAACCAACGGGGTATGCGAGAGAGGTCATGCTGTAAAGGTAACTGGTCAGCACGACGATACAGCATAGCTGCTAGTAAATGCTGAATTGCTTTTGGCTGATCAAAACCTTGAGATATAATTTTAATGATATTATTAACAAAAATCTGTTCTTCATCAGTCAAACTTTCATATTTGATACTACTATTCACTAACATCTTATGTGTTTTACCTAGCAAACCCAGATACATATCTGTTATCTGCTCATCTGAAATATTCAGGCATTCTTCTGCTATTTGTTTTCGTAACTGATGCAATTCTGCATTTTGTTTTGTTTCGTAATTTGCCTCTATTAATGCAAAATTTGCATCTTCTAACTGTTTTTCTTTTAACAAAAAGTTATTAGGAACTATGCTGAGTATTTTTTTGTTAAGAAAATCTATTTGATTTGTCAGTTGATAGAAATTGATTAAAGTAAAGTTATATTCTGATATTGACCAAGAAAGAATATTTATATCTTGCAGCAAATCAAACAACTTTTCACAACCAATAATCTGGACTAAAGTAGAATTGTGTTGTAAATATAAAAATGCTTTTTCTAATTCATACTCGATCCCATCACTAAAATTAGATTTTCTAATTTTATCTGAAAAAGCAGCTTTAAAAAGGTCTTTTGGAACATTATTAAACATCCTCCTATATACTTGTTGAACTTCAAAATGAGCGCGAATAAAGTTAGATGGACTACTCAAGTTTTTTCCTATATCTCTAATCCTATATTTAATTAGCTGATCAGGTAGAATATGTATTTCATGCGTTTTAATTAATTTAAGCCACATTTCAAAATCTTGTATCTGAATAGCGGCTATGTTAAATAGTCCAGCGTCTAAAAGTAATTCTCTATATATCAAACCAGTTACAGCATTAATATAGTTACCATGAAAAAAGAAATGTCTTAGTATTTCAGCCCTAGTTCTATTAGGATGATTAAATAAGTTTTCTGCAAAATGACTATCAGTTATTATCTGACTGTTTTCATCGATAAAATCTACCCATGAAAAAACAATTTTCTTTTGAGATGTAACTAAATAATTATATTCTGTTTCTAATCTATGAGGATAACTAATATCATCTCCAGACATAAAAGCGATATACTTTCCTCTAGAATCTAATATAGCTCGATTCATTGCACTACTTGTACCTTGATTCTCTTGATGAATATAAGTTATCCGCTCATCTCGAAATTTTCTTATAATTTCATCAGTTTTATCATTAGAGCCATCATTAACAATAATTAATTCAAAATTAGTATACGTTTGATTGAGAATACTTTCTACAGCTTCACCTATATACTTTTCATGGTTATAGGTAATCATAGTTACGCTAATTAAAGGATTAGATAATGTCATATTTGAATACCTTTAGTAAGTAAAATTTCAAAAACTTTTTGCATTCTTTCTGGTTTATGCAAATAAAGGTAAGTTGGAAGCTAAGTATTTGCTTAGATATCATTCATGTAATTTGATAACTATTGATTTGCCAATTGATTCCTAACTATTCTGCATAAACATCTGATAAATGAGGCGCATTACATTAGGATAGTTAATTAAAGCCTTAATTGCATTTTCATTTTAATTCCAAATAAAGAGATTTTAAATCAAGAAATGGAACTTCCATTGTCTATGATCCTTACAGCTTTTATAAATTCATCATAATCACGATAGTAGTCAGATTCTTCGTAGTAGGTGGATGCTAAAACCATACAAACAGAACCCGATGAGAAATTATCTAGTTCTCGCCAAACCATAGAACTGATATAAAGACCGTAATAAGAGCGATTTAGAGGAAAACGCCATTTGCCATGTCCATCATCTAAAACCACATCAAAACTACCAGACATAGCAATGATTAGCTGTTGTAATTGTTTATGAGCGTGTCCCCCTCTCTCTGCTCCTCCAGGAACATCGTAGAGATAATAAACTCTCTTGAGATCAAAAGGAATATGCTTGTTACCTTCTATAAATGTTAAATTACCTCGCGGATCTTGTACCTTTGGTAGATGAATAATACGGCATTGTTCAATACTCATGATGCTAGGTTAATAATTAAAAAACTTTTTAAATTGATATCTCTTAGATTAGAACCAATAAAATCTAGAGACAATGAAGCAAGATAAGTTTTGGTTCGGATACCATAAGCGACTACCAAAATTAGACAGCCGAAATAACGTGCTGCTTCAATATTAATCACTGCTGAAGATGCTTAATGAGATGAGATATGTTTATCAGTTTCAACAAAAGTTAAGTTTCTGCGAGAGTCCTGAATTTTGGGAAGCTCAATAATCTTACATCTAGATATATTCATGATGTTGCTAATTATTTCTTTTGAATTTGTGCTGCTACGCCAATATTGGCTAATAAATCTTTGGGAATACAATTTGATACTTCATTTAATGCCCTCAATAAATCTTGAGAATATTCAAGCATCATAGAATTTGGTAGAACTTTCAGAAAAAAACCTGTTGAATCTACCACATGATAATCGGTAGCTTTTATATCTGCTTCAAGCGTTTCCAGAGAATATACTCTCTGATGTCCCACCAATAAGTCTCTTTGACTTAAAGTATCTAATGCGGGTTGTAAACCCATGATTACAGCCAGTTTCCTATGAATAGAATTTTTATTGGGTACAATAGTTATTACTACACCATCATCGTTAATCCATTGTTTCATTTGCTTTAATAAAACTCTAGGTTGATCAATATGTTCTAAAACGTGCAGTGCTAAAATTGCATCGAATTTTCTGACTGGCACGTAGTCTTCAAATAAGCAATGAACATAATCAACTTTTTGACCAAATTTTTCTTTTGCTTTATTTATTAGAACAGAAGATCCCTCAACTAAGGTCACGTTATAATTATCATGTACTAAAGCATTCGTAAAAATACCTTCACCATATCCTAATTCGAGAATTTGTGTTTTTCCCTGAAGGTGTTTTTTAACCCATTCAATAGTATATATCTGTCCCAAATCTTCTATATATTTGTCTGGAATTTTTTCATTCATGTGGTAATCTAAAGCAATTTTATTTAGTTCTTCTTTTGATATTCCCATTTTTTAAATCTCCATTTGTTTAGCAACCTGTAAGCCCTGGATTATTTGATCATTTAAAGATGACGACATAAAACCAGAACCATTTCCGAGAACTTTAATATCTGGAAATTCTCTTAATACCATAGATTTCTCGGTATTGAAGCACTCATAACTATTTTGGCTGGGAATCATTAAAGAATGTTTCCAGTGCTTGCAATAAAAATACTGAATATCAGTATTTGATTCTATAATATGTAATTTAATTAATTCAGATTCTACTCTAGTTTTGATTTGTGCTTCATCTATAACTCCTATTGATATTGCAAAATCAGTATTAAATTCTACCACTATTTTAGTGATAAGCGATCCGCTTTGCGAACATATATTTTGATTAGTTACTCTATAAGAAATAAATTCTTTATCCAAAATAAATAAGGTGCTAAATTGCCTATTTATAACATTACTTAAAATTCCTACAAAACAAATGCTTATAGATGCTTTATCATAATTTAATAGCTGCTGATTTCCTTGAATAAGTTTGATAAGTGGAAATAGTTCTAAGCCCCACACAAGATTATTAGTCTCAACAAAATGATCGTTAGCTAACTGTAATTGATAACAACCATTAAAAATGAGAGATTTTATAGTTGTATTTTCAATATGAATTCTAGTATTATCCTTAGCTTTCATTAATAAAGCATTAACAAAAGTACCTGCATATCCCTCATATGGATAATAAAATTCTGTAGATTTTAAAATTTGTGGCGCTATTTCAAACTGAGATAAAATAGTCTCAGGGTAGTAAAGTGGTAGCCATACACCTCTATGATAAATTCCTAAAAAATCCGCAGTATTTTTATATATGACTTTTTTACAAAAAGATTCAATAAAAAGATTGTGAAAAGTTTTGCCCTGATTTGCCAACGATATTGCGTTAAAGTTATTAGTAAAGAATAAATTATTTTTAAGTTTATTCTTAGCATGAAGTGAAGTGTTAGGATTTATTGTTATTTCTAAAAGTTCTTTTTGAATAGCTTCTCTAATTCCAATACTAAGCTTTTGAAAAACACTTAGGTTATTAGAAATCATCAAATCACCAAATATTTCCCCATTAAAAAACATTTTAGGTTGAGGAACTACTTTTGTTGTTATTAAATCACTTACATAATTTTTTATTAAAGAAGTAAATCTTCCAGAATCATTTCGTAAATTGGGATTATAATTCAAAACCTCGTTAGATTGCTCCTGATGAAACGAATCGAATTCAAAAAACGTCATGCCACAATCAAAAGGTTCATTGTGAAATGTTAAACCACCAAAATGCCCGCCCCAACTAGATAACGAGTTTATTATCTTTACTTTCCAATCTTGATCTGCTAAGGCAATTGCAGCTACTAGACTAGAAATATTATTTCCTATGATTGTAGCTTGTCTTTCCATTATTTATTTGCCTTAACGTTAACAAAAATCTCAGAACCCATTTCTGGCATATATTTAACCATCAGATATAACCCATTCAAAATTTCTTTTGTAAGAATATTCTGAGCATACATTTTTTGCATTTGCTCATGAGTAAAAGGCTTAACAAAGTAAGATCCAGATTCAATTACAGAAAAGCCATGACTAATTACGAAAGATTTTAAACTTTCCAAATCAAAAGTTTTAAATTGTTGCATTTTATTTTGGGTAGCAGATTTTTCAAAAAGATTACTTATTAAACCCATTTCGTAAGCTAATATGCGGTGAAATGATTTTGCGTTTGGAACATTAATATGGATTACAGTATTATCACAACTTATTTTATTAACAGCCCTTAATAAATTTTCTGGATTTCCAACTTCATGTAAAAGACTACTCATGACAATATAATCAAATTTTTCTTTGGAAAGAGAAGCAATGTTCTCTTCTAATTTGCCTAAATGTATTGTGATATTACTTTTACTCTTAGCCATCCCACAAGCATTTTCATAAAATTCCAATATCGGTTCAACAATGTGTATACTTTCAAAACTGTTTATATAGTTAAATAAAGGATCTAAACCGCAACCAATTTCGCATATTTTTTGAGACTTAGATGGCCCCAAATATTCCAGTACTTTCTTTCTTCTATAAGAGATTTGAATTTCTTCAAAAGGGAGACTAAGATAATCTTCGTAGTACTTTTTAAAATCTCGAATTTCCATAAATTTTATAAGTTTATTGATTCTCTGTAATCATTATTTTAGAATCTTTTGAGAAAGATAATTTTAGAGACTCTTGACATCCTAAATTTTTTTTGAATTGCATCAAGCCAATATTGGGTTCTCCTAAAACTGTTGATGTACCAAGATCAATGAGTTGAAAAGCTTTTTTCTGAGCATATTCATATATATAATTAGCTAGAAGTGTTATTGGGCTATAATTTTGCATATTATCTATATCACCCCAAGCATAAACATAAAGTATGAAAGGATTAATTACCACACATATACTGCTACATACAATTACATCTTTATTAAATACACCAAAAAATTTTATTTTTTCGGGAAACGTATAAACCATTTTCAAAATTTGTTCATAGTTCATTGAAAATATGAATCCTCGCCTTATCCTATTTTCTAAGATAATAGAATAAGCTTGATCGTAAACTGAATAATCAAGTTCTTTGGCTGTAAGTCCCTCTCTTAAACATTTATTCAACCTTTTTCTATTGCCATGATTAATTTTTGCCGAAAAGCATCTATCATCCACAACTAAATCATAATTAAGCTCATGATTTGTGACTGCATAACCCAGCCTTATCATAATATTATACGTGAGAGAAAACAAAGATGTATTATGACACATAGGTGGCATTATAACTTCTACTTTTTTAGCACCTATACGCCATAAATAATTATTAATAGTTATAATAAACTGCTCATAAATATTGAACTCGATATTTTCTTGAATTACAAATCCTCCAAATGTTCCTTTTGCTGGACTTTTGAATAAATCAGAGGCAATTTCTGTAAAATGTATTGTACCCAATACAATCTCAGAATTTTTTTTACATAATTGAAAATAGAAAGCCCGATCAGTTTGATGGATATAAAAAAAATCAGAAGTATTGAAGATATGATTTGCTACGCTCTCGATAAAGTAATTTACCTTAATTTCATATTTATCATCTATAGGTAAAATAAAGTGTCTGCTCATTATTTTTTATGATTAAAATATGAATAACTTTCTGTAGCCGTTTTTGGTGCATACTCAACCCTCTAAGGCTGTGTCAACTTGTTTTTTTAGCTACTCTTAGTTAATAGCCTTTCACGACGATAAATACTTGAGAAGAAGGAAAGCTGTTACTCCTCCGTTTTCTTCTTTGCATGTACCAAAACAGTTTTATAATCTTGCCGTTCGGGGTGCAACTTCACCAACTTCTCCAAAAGTTCCATCGCACCTTTAGCATCTTTCAATTGCAACCGCAGCAAAGACAGTTTCTCTAAAGCAAGTTGGTTTTCTGGTTCTCGTTGCAAAACCAGTTCATAACCCCGCGCCTGTTGCTGTAACACTGACTCAGCAGAAGGAGACGCAATTGCTGGCTTAGGTTGACTAGCCTGTTGTATTGCTGGAATGACTGCAAATACCGTAGAACTAAAAAACGAGAACATCGACACTATCGTTAAAATCTTTTGTCGCCGCCCAATCTGCTTTTTGCGGGCGATTAGGTATTCTTCCCCTGAACCAGCCATGTATCAATTATTGCTGCTATAAATGCTTAGGTATCAGCAACCCTCCCGTTATGAGGTTACCCATCTGCCCAATAGAAACTAACATCTTAAACTGGAAATTTTTTACACAAACTTTAAAGGCTGACTCTGAGGACGAGAGAACTTTATGGAGAGCTTATGCTGTACTGAGAATTTTGCCATCTAGACCTCCGGGGTACTCCCGCCACATTGGTCTCCAATTGGCGGTGAGGGGGATAGGAGGGGTAAAAACAAGGGTTAGATGCCCTTGTTTTTACCAAATTATTGGTTTTTGATTTTCTTTTTAAGACTACGAATGAATTCACGGATTACCTCTGTTTGAGTTCTATCTTGCTCTTGGCAATAAGTTCTTAATATTTCTAACTCTTGCTCTGGAAGCCTAATATCTATGCGAGTAGTCATATACAAAAGTACGGATTAATGCTGTACAATAGTTATATGCTACTAACTTATCAGTTCAAACTCAACCCTACTTCCGAACAAGTTGTCATTCTTGAGACTTGGGGCGAGTTGCTGCGTCGTCATTGGAACTACGCACTAGGCGAGAGGTTGGATTGGTTAAGACGTACAAGGTCACAAATTGACCGATGCAGTTTAGTATGTGAACCAATTGGTGAGATACCAGATAAACCTGATTACTATACACAAGCGTCAAACCTTAAACAAACTAAAGAGTTATTCCCCGACTACAAAAACATTTACGTCGACTGCCAACAACAAAACCTGATGCGGTTGGACAAGGCGTGGAAACGATGGCTAATACCTGATAAGAAAGGTAAGAGAGGAGGCAAGCCACGATTCAAAAAGCGTGGTGATATTTCCTCGTTCACTTTTCCGCGTGTTAATTCACCCAAAGCAGGCGCACATTTAACAGGTAATACCCTCAAGCTTTCCAAAATTGGTGAGATTGAGGTCATCTTACACCGTCCGATCCCTGACGGATTTGAAATTAAGCAAGCAACAATTTTAAGCAAAGCTGATGGATGGTATGTCAGCTTTTCTCTTGAGGATAAAACTGTACCTGAATTGTTGCCGATTGATGAGGTTAAAACTACCACTGGCATAGATGTAGGGTTAGAAAAGTTTTTAACTACTGCTGATGGACAAAGTATTGAAGTTCCGCAATATTATCGCAAGGCACAATCTAAATTAGCCCGTCAGCAGCGCAAGCTTGCACGTAAAAAACATGGGTCTAAAAACTACCAAAAACAGGCTAAGAAGGTTGCACTTACTCATTTGCACGTTGCAAGACAAAGGAAAGAGTTTCATTATCAAGTTGCTCATTGGTTGGTTAACTCTTATGACTTAATTGTTTTTGAAAACTTAAATATTAGAGGTTTAGCTAGGACACGATTAGCTAAATCGATACTAGATGTTGCGTGGGGTGCATTCCTTCAAATTATGCAAGCAGTAGCGGTAAGACGCGGCAAGCTGACGCTTGGAGTTGACCCCAGAGGAACTAGTATCAATTGTTCGAGTTGTGGTGAGAGGGTTGAGAAAACCCTTGCAATCCGTGTTCATAGTTGTTCTTGTGGATTGGTCATTGACCGTGATTGGAACAGCGCATTAAATCTTTTAAAGCGTGGGTCGATTGGACTACCGATTCCTGGCTGTGGAGGCTTAGACAGCAGTCAGCCTGTGAAGCAGCAAGTCTCTTATGTGAATCTGAGATGCTCCCGCTACACTGCTTGCAGTTAGCGGTGAGAGTTGTCACGCGTAGTTTACCGCCGTAGGCATCGCTCCTATACTTCAAAGCAAAATCCTCTCCTGCACCTAAACAGAGCAAGCCTCCAGGTCTTACTTTTTTAAGGAGAAGGTTAAAATTATATAAAGATTTGCGATGATTATGCCTAATGCTAGATGTTTGCGATATTGTAAATAACGTTTAAATAGATTAATAACAGTAGACATTTCTACTCAATTGCGAATCTCTCTGTAATTCAAAAACTTTCAAACAAGCCCATATTCTATGCGTTCTTCAACAAGCACACATATTTTTTGTGATTAAAACAAATAGAATTTTCCCACTCGTCCTTAGTCAGACTTCTTAGTGCAACTTCCCAAACGGCTAATTATTCCGCTCGGTGTCTACAATATATCTATGACAAAAGGTACTGTTGCACTCTAGTGGAGAAAGGGTAAAAGTTAAGAGTAAAAAGAAAAGGGGAAACAAAAGCATCCCTTACTCTTTCACCTCTTCCCCCTCTACCTCTGCCCAGCTTCTGCAAAAAGTTTAAGGACTGCTTGGTAAAATTGGAGTTTTGTGGTGGTAATTACCGTACAAAACTGGATTTACCAGTAATTTAGTAGAGTTTGTTATGGTATAGTTAAAAAGTTAAGACTAGCTTTACCAAAAATTACACCACTCTACGATCCAGCAACAATTGCAGAATGGGAAGCAGTTTTAATCAAGTATTTACCAACAAAATCTGAATTCAATCGAGGTTATGACTCAGCAAGTGATTCACCCAATGGTGAAATTGCAGCGTAATGTGCAATCACTCATAGAATCGAATATTATCAAGCCAAGCGATAGCATCTGGAAAATCGCTTTGCTCTACGGTAATGAATGGCAGCACTGGAAACAGGAACTGCTTGACTTTGGCTTTAGTATGCAAGACCCAGTTAGTGAATTGCTAGCTGTAGAAACTTGGGATGAAGAGTAGGGAATAGGAGAATGATATGATGTCCGCACAATTAAGCATAATACCCGGAACCCCACCCCGTCAAAGCTACGCTTTGTCTCCCCTCCCCGCCTGCGGGGAGGGGTTGGGGGTGGGGTTCTTTTATTATGGGTAAGTTGGCGGACATGAGATGAGGGAGATGAGGGGGATGAGGAAGCAGGGGAAAAATTTTAACTCCTAACTCCTAACTCCTAACTCTCTACCCCCTAAACTTGGCAACCAGCTAACGCCGCAGCTAATTCCTTGGCCGTTTGATAGCGATCGCGTGGCAATGGTTCTGTAACGCGATCAATCACATCTCTTAATTGGGAACTAATCGTGGGAACTTTTGCCACATCAAACCTGAAGTTTCGCCCCCTTTGGCGGTAATACTTGAACGGGTTTTCGCCTGTGAGCAAAAAAATCAGCGTTGGCCCAATTGCATACAAATCAGATTGAGTCAAAGGTTGTCCTCGTTCTTGTTCAGGAGCGCAATAACCTTCTGCACCAATCCGAGTACCGGGGACAGTGCCAATTTCTTTAACTGCGCCGAAATCTAGCACTACTATGCGATTTACAGAACTTCGCACCATCAGGTTAGCGGGTTTAATATCGCGGTGAATCAGTGGAGGCTCTTGGCTATGAAGATATTCTAAAATATCGCAGGTTTGCATCATCCAAGCGATCGCTTGGTTTGGCGTAACTGGCCCAGTAGTATAGACACGTTTCTCTAAATCTTGTCCGTGGATTAGTTCCATTGCCAAGTATTTTTTTCCGTCTTCTACAAAGAAGTCGTAATACTTGGGAATTCCCGGATGGTTAAGAGATTTGAGAGTATGCGCCTCACGCTCAAATAATTCTTGAGCTTTGGCAATTCTTACCATATCAGCATTCATTTGCTTCAACACCAGCAGTTGTGGCATACCCGCAATCAAGCCAGCCGCATCCCAAGCCAGATAAGTAGTACCCATACCTCCTTGTCCAAGAGTTTGCAACACCTGATAATGGCGAATTTTCTGTTGCACTGAGAGAGGTTGGCCGCAGTGGATGCAGAATAGATTGTTTGGGGAATTGCCTTCATGGGTGCAAGTGGATCTACCTTGGGCTGAGTGGAGTGTTGCAACCGCGTTTTCTTCTGGAACTTGGATTTGTTGCTGCGATCGCACACTAATTTCCAGTACTGTTACCTCCTGAATTCGGAATTGCAGTATTGGGCCTCCCTGTGCCAGTTGCAAAAGGGAATTATCTGGTAACGGACTTTGAATCACCAGGACACCGTTAAGGAAAGTCCCGTTAGTACCCTGACTAATCAGCCGCCAACCACCGCCATTATCAGCAGAATCTACTTGTCTCAGTTCTAGATGATGCCGCGAAACTAAACTATCAGTTAAAACAACGTGATTATCTGCTGCTCGACCAATGCGAATTATGGAAGAGTTCTCAAAGCACCACTGGTGGAGGGGCGTTTTCTGTTGCGGTTCTAACAGGGTCAGACTAACCACGATACAACCTATAAGGTAAGGGGACTGGAGACTGGGTATTGGGTATTGGGCATTAGGCATGGGGAATGGGGCATTGGGCATTGGGCTTTGGGCATTGGTTCTTTCTTCCTCATCTCCCACCCTGCGGGAAGCTAAAGCTACATCCCCCTCATCTCCCTCATTTCCCCCATTCCCCACTCCCCATTTTTCTAACTTTCTAAATTTGGGCGCACTTTTGCCCGAATAAGTATACCAGTAATGTTGTCATGACCATTGTGTTGGTTCGCCAAATCAATTAACTCAGTAACACCCCGTTCTAAGTTAGCGCCAGAACTAAGTAACGGTTCTAAGTGAGTCTGCCAATGGGTTTCTAGTAAATCATTATCTGATAGACCGTCTGATGCCAACAACAAAAGAGTATCTTCATTGATATCGAAAAAGCCTACATCGGGATTAATCGAGTTTTCGTCACGAGGGCCCAAAGCTTGGGTGAGTTGGTAGGCATCCGGGCGGGCGTAAGCTATGCTTGCTTCCACACCTCGGTTAATTTCCCGTTGCCCAACTTCGTGATCTACTGTGACTTGTTCTAGCCCCTGCTTGCGCGTTAACCGATAGAGACGGCTATCTCCCACATGAGCAACTGCTGCTTGAGTATCTTCAATTAAGAGCATTACCAAAGTTGTACCCATGCGCCCCACTCCAGAACGGGCATCTTGTTGATTTAGCTTATAAATCGCCTCATTCGCTAAATACACTGCCTCACGAATGCTATCTTCTGTTGGCAGTTGGTTGGTAATCCAATGTTCTTGAAAGTATTGCCGTAGGGTGTTGACTGCTAACTCACTGGCGATCTCGCCACCAGCGTGTCCACCCATACCGTCACAGAGAATATACAAACCATGTCCTTGCACAACTCGACTTTTAGGGAACTCCAACTTCTGAATTTTGGTTTCAATACCAAAGTAGTCTTCGTTATGATGACGCTGACGCCCCACATCTGTGCGTCCTGCATCTTCTAAGCTACTTAACTGCATCGCCAGTACAACAGTTGGCATATCATCAGTTTTGCTGATCATATCTTCTGGCTCATCTGATTGCACGATAGTAGTGGGCACAGCAGTATTATTCTCCTTTATTGGGGGCGAAGTTGCGGTTCCTAGTGCTTCCAATTCAATAGAGATTTCCTCCAAGCACGATCGCAACTGTGCGATCGTCTGTATTTTACCTACCTCTAAATCCCCCAACATCTGCACTACAGAGCCAAATTGAGTTCGTTGAGATTGCCTAAATAGCGCTTGCCAAACCCGCCCCAAAGCTTGGATGGTTAACGGTTCCTCTGGAATAGCAGATGTTTGGGCTTGGGCATCTTCTGGCGACTCGGTGACAGGTTGAAAATTCGATGGTTCCACATATAATCTTTGTAGCGCCAGCGTTTGGTCTTCATCCAATCGCAAATTTGCCAAATCTAACAGGCTTTGACGACAATTTACTGGTTCCAATAATGCCCAAAGTTGGGTCATTTCATAACACCAGTGTAAAATTTTTAATGAACTTGTCCTTTCTTCTTGCCACAGTTCGAGTAAAGGCTGCCAATGTGAGCGATTCTCGATGATGACAACCTGCATATCTCCCTGCTGCCATGTATCGTGAATCGGCGGTATCCCCCGATGACCTTGGGATTCTAAGGCAATATAAACTTTAGCAAAGTCAGGAATTCCACTTGCTTCCACTGATGACGTTAGCAAATCTGATTGCTGACTTGCTAGTATTGCCTCAATGGGTGATATTTGATACGGCTGACAGTCTAGAACTCTCACACCTACATCAGTAATGGTGGCAGTTTCCGTTTGGGCGGGTAGTGGATCTAATAATTGATAACGTTCTTGGGAGTCTAAATAGGAGCCTAATGCAATCTGAGAACTAGGAGATAGAGGAAAGGAAGATATTACTCCCTTATCTCCCTCATCTCCCTCATCTCCCCCTACTCCCAAAGTTTCCCCATTCGTTTCCTTAGAAATAATTGCCCAAAACACTGTTCCACATTCCGTGCCACAGTTATGACAACGTAGTGCATTCACAGGTACATCATCAGTACTGCATTCAGGACAAACCTTGTGAGTCAGGGATGTGCCACAGCTTTGGCAAAATTTGTTGCTATTGGGGTTTTCAAATTTACACTGAGGGCAAATCAGCATAGTGGAAGTTCCTTTATTCCCGTTCCAAGGTGCTTCTAGCCACTAAGATCCAAGGTGCCACAATTGGCTGTCCCTGACTACAGTAGACTTATAAGAGATTGTAGTTTATCAATGAATTTTGGTGGCAGTATTAATTGTGACGTATATTAGATAAATATTTAATATATTGGTATCCAATTCCTTATAAATAGGGAGTAGAGGAGACAGGGGGACAAGAGGACAAGAGGTGAGAACTTGAAAGAACTCTTTCCCCTTGTCCCCAATTCTCCTTGTCCCCAAGTCCTCTTGTCCCATGCCAAGAGTCTGGCAATTGCGGAGGTTCAGCATGAAACCATTTTTGATAAATTTGCTTGTAAGTGCCATTGGATAACAAAGTCGCTATACCTTTGTTAATTGCATCCAAATGGGGTGAGTCTTTAGGTGTAGCAATCCCGTAGTATTCTTCAGTGAGCAGATCGGCAACAACTTTGATACCTTTGAGTTTGCCATTTTTAATCGCATATAAAGTTGCGAAAGCATCACTAACCACAGCATCAACATTGCCGTTGAGCAAGTCTTGGAAAAATTCTGGCCCAGAATTAAAAGTACTAATTTTGGCGTTGGGGATGGTTTTGGCAAAATTTGCCCCAGTTGAACCAATTTGTACAGCAATTTTTTTACCTTTGAGACTATTGAAGTCTTTAATATTTTGGTTATCTTCGCGGACAGCGATCGCTAGTCCGGCTTTAAAATAAGGTCGTGAAAAAGCAATTGTTTTCAAGCGTTCAGCAGTAATGGTGATTCCGCTAATTGCTGCATCGACTCTTTTAGCTTGCAAGGTCGAGATCATGCCATCAAAGGGAAGACTTTCAAACTGGACTGCAAAACCTGCTACTTTAGCGATCGCATTCATCAAATCAATATCAAAACCTTCCAAGTTACCGCTAGCCCTTTGGATTTCAAAAGGGACAAAGGTGGGATCTGTCGCCACCCTAAGAGGTATAGCATCTAGATTATTGGTGGGATAGAAACTTTTACAGGCAATAATCAGTAGCAAAGAGCCTAAGCTTAGAATTAGCTGCTGCCACTTGAAGTTAATTAATTTCACTGTAGTAATCCCGTTCTATCAGTCAATATTCACGATAATTGTCATGATGTTATAAAAAAGAATACATCGGTCAGCACCAGAATCCACCATGAATTCTAGGCGACTAGCGAAAGTTTAAGACCCCACTCTAGTGAAAAGTTTAGATCAAAGAAAGCTTTTGATCTGACATTTCGCCAATTGTCTTCTTGTGTATTCCGTATTCTGACTCCCAATTTTGAATTATTTATGGTTTCTACCACCCCTACTTACCGAATTACTGATTTGTTCGCCGAACGAGCAAAAAACCTCGCACCACCAACCTACGGTACAGAGTTAAGCAAAATCGTCACTGTCAGCTTTGCCTATGGTCTAGCTGACCCAATTCTATTTCCTCATGCTGACTTGGCTGCTGCAAGTGCCATTGTGCTGGCAGAAGAGGCTCCGATCGCCCTCAATTACGGCCCACCTTCAGCTCAACTGTATGAGCAAATTATCCTCCGTTTGCAGGCTAAAGGAATCACTGCCGATCGCGATCGCCTGATCATTGGCTATGGTTCTGGTCAGATTCTCGGCTTGCTACCAGATGTGTTTGTGGAACCTGGTGATGTAGTAATTGTGGAAGGGCCAACCTTTTTAGGAGTAGTTGCTAGATTTGTCCACGCTGGCGCACGCATAATTACTATTCCTGTGGATGAGTTGGGGATGGATGTAGATGCTTTAGAAGTGACATTAAAGGATTTAAAAAAACAGGGTATTCGACCCCGATTTATTTATACTATTCCCACCTTTCATAATCCCACAGGCGTTACTATGCCGTTATTTCGCCGCCAAAAACTGGTAGCATTAGCGGCTGAGTATGGCGTTCTGGTGGTGGAAGACGATGCTTATAGCGATTTACGCTTTCAAGGAGAAACTATGCCCCCCCTGGCAACTCTCGACCAAGAGGGGTGGGTTTTATATGTGAGTACCTTCTCGAAAATTATTGCGCCTGGTATCCGGCTAGGCTGGGCTTGTGGCGATCCAGCGATTATTGAACGGCTGGCAATGTTCAAAAGTGAGGGGCCTGTGGGGCCATTTGTTAGCCATGTAGTCGCTCGTTATTGTGCCACAGGCAAATTAGAGAATCATATTCAGGAGTTAATTGCCTGCTACAAACATAAGTGTAATTTGTTGTTAGAAGCGATCGCCTTAGAGTTTCCCAGTGATGTAGTTGCTCTGCGTCCCGATGGCGGCTTCTTTGTTTGGTGTAAATTGCCACCAGATATCAGCGCCAAAGCCCTCCTTATGGCTGCCAATGAACACGGCATCAGTTTTCTACCAGGGACTCGCTGCTACGCCAATGGACAGGGGGATGATGCCTTCAGGTTAGCTTTTAGCTTTCAACCAACACAGAAGATTGTTGAGGGAATCGCTACATTAGGAGCAGTTTTGCACGAATTGCGGTAATTCGTAATTCGTAATTCGTTCCCAGTCTCAGACTGGGAATGCTCTTTGGGAGGCTCTCGCATAGCGTCTAAGCAGCAGAACCGCAACAAAAGCATTTGCTTCTTTGACCTGGAAACGAAATTTTAAATTTTGTAAACTTTAAAAAATTTGTTCTAATCGTTGGAAATCTCGCTGCACTTCGTACCAGAGACTTTTATTATGGGGGTCTGTTTTCAGAGCTTTTTTGAGATAAATTCTGGCTTTGAGCAGTTGCTTTTCAGAAATTAACGCCCGTCCCCAAATTTGATAAGCGATCGCTAGCCATTGACGGACTTCTGCATCTGTTGACAAACGATCTGCTAAAGCTTCCGCCAGGGCGATCGCTTGCGGAAATCGTCTTTCTTGCAAAAATCGCTGCAATTGCTCATAAGTCTTCCACTTCAGCCGTTCTTCTATTTCCAACAGATTAGGCGGCCTTGCTTTTCCTGGTTCTTGGCTTGTCACCGTTGTTACTGGTGTTTTCTGCCTATGCGTTGCCCTAGCGTGATCACGCCCACCAGATGTTGACACCTGACTTGAATGTACGGCAGTTTCCTCTGGCAGTACCACTGTCAGCAGGAGTTTGTACGCCTCTGTTAACGCAATAAACTTATCTTTGGCTTTGTTGTCATCTGGGTTGATATCGGGATGATATTGCTGTGCTAATCGCCGATAAGACGATTTGATGTCAGCAAAAGAGGCTCCCGATCTTAAACCTAGTAAACGGTAGCAATCTCCAAGATCCATCTTGAGCTATGAGCTATCGAATATCCAGCTAGAGGCTATTAGCTATGAGCTTTCAGCCTGAACTATTAATAATAAGGGCTAATTTGATATTTTAAAGTTCAATGTTGACAATTTCTTTAGGGAAGGGAGTGGGGAATGGGGAATCGGGAATCGGGAATGGGGACTTAGGAGTTATAATTCTTCCCCTGCTCCCCCTGCTTCCTCATCTCCCTCATCCCCCCTACTCCCTACTCCCTACTCCCTACTCCCCTGCTACTATAGAGGTTCGTTCTTCAATCACACGGTCAATTAAACCGTATTGTTTTGCTTCTTCGGCAGACATGAAAAAGTCACGATCCATATCTTTTTCAATCTTTTCTATGGTCTGACCGGTTTTATCGGCATAAATGCCATTGAGTTGGTGACGAATCCGCAGAATCTCTCTAGCTTCAATCTCGATATCGCTTGCTTGCCCACGAGTGCCACCTGAAGGCTGGTGAATCATAATCCGTGAGTGAGGCAATGCTAGCCGTTTGCCTTTGGTGCCAGCAGCCAACAGGAAAGACCCCATTGAAGCCGCTAAACCGACGCAAATAGTCACTACATCTGATTTGATATGTTGCATGGTGTCAAAAATAGCCATGCCAGAAGTGACCATTCCACCGGGGGAATTAATGTATAAATAAATATCTTTACCTGGATCATCTGAGTCCAGATACAGCATCACAGCGATAATTTGATTGGCAATTTCATCATCAACATCTCGCCCCAAGAATATAATCCGTTCCCGGTAAAGGCGATCGTAGATGCTAATCCAATCTGTATATTGTCCTCCGGGCATCCGGTAAGGAACTTTAGGAACGCCTATAGGCATAATTTACTCCGTTTTTAATAATTTGCGGACGGTGGGAGAGTTAGGAGTGAGGAGTTGAAAGTTAGGAGTTGGAAGTTAGGAGTGAGAAGTTTTCAAGAACTCATAACTCATAACTCATAACTAAATTAAAGGACACTGGCAGGAAGTGGAGGATTTGCGAGTTCTTCTTTCTCAAAAACTCGGTCAATAAGCCCGTATTCCTTTGCTTCATAGGGTGTCATATATAACAGCCGATCCATATCTTTAGTAATTTTTTCTGGAGGCTGTCCAGTAGTGCGATGCAAGATATCAACTAAGGCCCCTTTGTTTACCAAAACTTCCCTAGCACGAATTTGAATATCCGTTGCTTGTCCTTGGGCGTAGCTCTTAGGCTGATGCAGGATAATCGAGGAGTGAGGTAAACTAGCGCGGCAACCTTTTGTACCTGCACTCAGGAGCATTGCTGCCATACCCATCGCAGAACCGACGCAGATGGTGTGGATAGGAGGCTTGATATATCTCATTGTGTCGTAGATGGCGAAGGCTTCGGTTTCAAAGCCAATGGGTTCGCCACTGTAACCGGAAGTGCCGGTAGAGTTGATATAGATTTTAATCGGTTTTTCTGGGTCGTCGGACTGCAAAAACAGCAACTCGGCCACGATTAATTCTGTGACAGCAGGCACCAGTGGCATCCCCAGATAGACAATTCGCTCCTTCAATAAGAGGGAAGGTAAATCTGGCGGCGGTGTCCGGTAAAAGTTATCGCCGTAATATGGGGCTTGAACAGCCTTAATTGGGGAAATGTCCATAGCAACTGATCGCCTGAAACTATGCCGTTAACTGTAATACATCCTAGCGCGATGATAGCTCTCCTCAAGGTGCGGATTTCTCCCTAATGCTTCAGGCAGCTTCACATCTGCCAATGTTTGGCTTCTAAGATATTCTGATTATATTCATGTATTTGTGTTGGATAGGTTTTCCGTAGAGCTAAAGTGGTGCTTTAAAGTTATTTATTAATATGTATATCCTGAATAAGGACTTTGAGTTATGAAGGTTAGTTTGCAGCCTGCCTTGAATGATGGTAATTTGGACGCGAATCAACTGAATAGTCAACGTCAGTTGGGAATTTCGATTTCAGCGATCGCAGAGACTCAAGACCGGAATGTGCCTCTAAATTTATGCTTGATTCTCGATCATAGTGGTTCTATGAATGGGCGATCGCTAGAAACGGTCAAAAAAGCCGCGAATCGTCTGGTAGATAGGCTCAACCGTGGCGATCGCCTTAGTGTTGTAGTTTTCGATCATCGTGCCAAAGTCTTAGTACCTAATCAAACTGTCGAAGATCCAGAAAAAATCAAAAATCAAATTAACCGCCTAGCCGCCGATGGTGGAACTGCGATTGATGAAGGATTGCGCTTGGGGATTGAGGAGTTGGCAAAGGGAAAAAAAGATACTGTTTCCCAAGCCTTCCTATTAACTGATGGGGAAAATGAACACGGTGACAATAATCGCTGTTTAAAATTCGCCCAATTGGCTGCTAGCTATAATTTGACTTTGAACACTTTAGGATTTGGTGACAATTGGAACCAAGATGTTTTAGAAAAAATCGCTGATGCTGGTTTAGGTACTTTATCTTACATTCAAAAACCCGATCAGGCAGTGGATGAGTTTAATCGCCTGTTCAGCCGCATTCAAACCGTGGGACTGACTAACGCTTATCTGCTATTATCCCTGATGCCCCATGTCCGGTTAGCGGAACTCAAACCTGTAGCCCAAGTTTCCCCAGACACAATTGAGTTACCACTGCAACAAGAAGCTGATGGACGTTTCGCTGTGCGGTTGGGAGATTTAATGAAAGATGCAGAACGGGTGATATTAGCTAATATTTATTTGGGACAATTGCCAACAGGTGAACAAGCGATCGCTAATGTGCAAGTCCGCTACGATGATCCAGCCGCTAACAAGATAGGTTTAGTTACACCAAATATCCCAGTTTATGCCCATGTAGTGAAAAACTACCAAGCAGATCCGAATCCCCAGGTGCAACAGTCTATTTTGGCATTAGCCAAGTATCGCCAAACCCAGCTAGCCGAAACGAAATTGCAACAGGGCGATCGCTCTGGTGCGGCGACAATGTTACAAACGGCTGCTAAAACTGCACTGCAAATGGGAGATACTGGGGCGGCAACGGTGTTGCAAACTTCTGCTACCCAGCTACAATCTGGTGGAGATTTATCCGAAAGCGATCGCAAGAAAACCAGAATTGTCTCCAAAACAGTTTTGCAAGATACCCCTCCCCAGTAAACTCAGGTTTAGATGAAAGTTAAATTGCTATCGGCGTTAAATGACAATAATGTTGATGTGGCTAAAACTTGTAGCCAACGTCAATTGGCAATGACGATTTTTGCAATCGCTGATGAGTTTGACCAAAATCTGCCCCTTAACCTCTGCTTGATTCTGGATAAAAGTGGTTCTATGCATGGACAACCAATTAAAACGGTGATCCAGGCAGTGGAAGGATTAATAGATCGGTTGAAAGTAGGCGATCGCATCTCAGTTGTGGCTTTTTCCGGTTCTGCGGAAGTGATTATCCCTAACCAAGCGATCGAAGACCCCGAAAGCATCAAATCTCAAATAAAAAGCAAACTCAGCGCTAGCGGCGGTACTGCGATCGCTGAAGGTTTGGAACTGGGAATTACAGAACTGATGAAGGGCACAAGAGGCGCTGTTTCCCAGGCGTTTTTGCTGACGGATGGGCATGGTGAAAGCGGTTTACGGGTTTGGAAGTGGGATATCGGGCGAGATGACAACAAGCGCTGTCTCAAACTGGCGCAAAAGGCTGTCAAGCTAAATCTAACTATCAACACTTTCGGATTTGGCAATAACTGGAATCAGGATTTGCTAGAAAAAATTGCCGATGTTGGCGGTGGGACGTTAACTCATATTGAACGCCCTGAACAAGCTGTGGAGCAATTTAGCCGACTGTTTGGACGGATTCAGTCTATTGGGCTAACTAATGCCTATTTGCTGTTATCTCTAGTGCCCAATGTGCGATTAGCAGAACTTAAACCCATTGCCCAAGTTGCGCCAGACACAATCGAGTTACCAGTGGAACCCGAAGCTGATGGTAGCTTTGCTGTACGTTTGGGAGATTTGATGCAGGATGTAGAACGGGTAGTTTTGGCGAACATTTATCTGGGACAATTGCCAGAGGGTAAACAGGCGATCGCTCATCTGCAAATCCGTTATGATGACCCGTTGGTTAACGAACAAGGCTTGCTTTCGCCCTTGATGTCGGTGTATGCAGATGTAGTGCGGGCATATCAACCAGCGTCTAATCCCCAGGTACAACAGTCTATTTTAGCATTAGCGAAATATCGCCAAACCCAGTTAGCCGAGGCGAAATTGCAACAAGGCGATCGCACTGGTGCAGCTACAATGCTACAAACAGCAGCTAAAACCGCTTTACAAATAGGAGATAAAGGTGCAGCGACAGTGTTGCAAACCTCCGCTACCCGCCTGCAAGCTGGCGAAGAACTTTCCGAAGCAGACCTTAAGAAAACTAGGATTGTATCAAAAACTGTTTTACAAGAATAGTAAAAATTCAGCGTTGCTGATTGACGGGATGAAAGTTTCGTGCCAAGGCGCAAAGCGATAAAAAATATTCTATTCCTCAATTGAGCAACAAAGTAGTGGCATATTCTTAACTTATTGATTAACAACCAGCGAAGAGTTTGACTTATGCTGATCCAGAAGATTGTCCAAGAATTGCAAGATATTCCTGAAGACAAACTAGCAGAAATTTATGACCTAATTCACTACTTTCGGCTAGGTTTAAGTCAAGAACGTACACAACCCCGCACCCCTGGTTTATTGAAAGGAAAACTCGGCGATGCTTTCTTTGAACCACTGCCAGAAGATGAACTCCAGCAATGGGAATGAGCTACCTCATCGACACCCATATTCTGCTGTGGTGGCTCTTTGACGACCCAAAACTCCACACTGACTGCCGAGACATCATTCGCAACCCAGATCATCGCATTATTGTCAGCAGTGCTTCTGCTTGGGAAATCGCCACCAAATACCGCATGGGTAAACTACCCGAAGCTAAACAACTTGTTGAGCAATATTCACAGATATTGCATCAGGCTAAATTTCTCGAACTTGCTATCACTACAGCCCATGCACTCAGAGCAGGAAGCCTACCGATCGCCCACCGAGATCCCTTTGATCGCATGATCATGGCTCAGGCTGAAATCGAAAGTTTACCTGTAATAACCTACGATAAAGCTTTTCAGACTGGATTTATTCAGGTAATTCCCGACCTCAAATAAAACGAAGTATCGCCAAACCCAGTTAGCCGAGGCGAAATTGCAACAAGGCGATAGTCATATTTCGATAAATGTGTTCAGCCTTGATTTTTAATATCTGGTTCATCGCTTAAAACCTTTGTCAATCACTTATATTTAACTAACGAGCTAGCATAGTCACCAGTAATAGTAAGCTGTTGAGAGATTCTTGCTGAATGAAGCGATGGCTACGCCCGCCGCAGGCATCGCAAGCTAACGGCTTAACGATATACTAAAATGAATGCGGAAATTACTTAAATAAACAAGCAAACTGAGGTTTGAGAAAGTAAAACACCATTTTGAGTAAGCAATATGGCTTTTTGCTTATTAAATATGAAGTTTTGAGAAAGCAATAAGCCTTTTTGCTGATTTAATATAAATTTAAGTTAAATATGCGATCGCTTAGACATCAGGCAACAACGGTAAACGACGGATACGAATACGGCTTGGCTCAACTGTAACGGCTGCTCCTTGTTCCAAATCCTCTTCACACTCAGCGATTACCGCCAGCAACAGATGCGCTAATGCTTGAGAACGTAACCTTTCAATACGAATACGAATGACTGAAGGAGTAGTTGCTTGCGTTAGCGCCAGCAATGTATGAAAATCTGCATCGAGTGTAGCAACAACACGTTTCTCTTCTCTAGCTCTCTGGATGATTTCTGCATCTTCAGCTTCAGACATCCCAATTTCACCCACATGGATAGTGTCGATACCTGCATCACGTAGCAATGCTGCCGCAGAGAGTGGTAATCCCTGATCAAGCAACAGTTTCATAGCGGTTGGGTAGTTCAATGATGCGATCGTCCAAGTAGGACGATGCAAAAATTAAGGCTTGCTGAATATCTTCATCTTCTAATTCGGGAAACTCCTGGCGCAGTTCTTCTCGATTAGGGTAGGTAGCTAATAACTCAATCACCCGACGAACGGTAAGGCGAAGATTACGAATAGAGGGCTGTCCATTCATGCGATTGGGATTGCTGGTGATGCGATCTAATTTCATGGAAGTAACCCTATCTCCTTATGAAAATCATCGTTGTATATTGCTTCATACCAAAATGTAGTAGTTATAATCTGAATCTACAGTGATCAATATTACTCCAAATAAATCAGCGTCTTTAAGGCTGATGGCATCAAGGTCTGCATTTTCCAGATTAGCACTTTGCTAAAGCCCTTATCTAGCAAAAACTAGCAAAAATCTGCTAAAAGTGCTACAGGTAAATGGTTGTTAGCTTGAGAAGTACACATGAAAACTACAGGCATTCATCATGTAGCTATTATTTGTTCTGACTATGATCGCTCCAAAAAATTTTATGTGGAAGTTTTAGGATTTCCGATTATTCAAGAGACTTTTCGCGCCGAGAGAAATTCTTATAAATTAGATTTGCGAGTTGGAGAAAATGCTGAAATAGAGCTATTTTCTTTCCCAAATCCTTCACAACGGCCTAGTAAACCGGAGGCTTGTGGTTTAAGACATCTTGCTTTTAAAGTTGATGATGTTGAGGAAACTGTTTTTTATTTAAAATCGAAAGGAGTGGAGGTAGAAAATATCAGAGTTGATGAGATTACAAATAAAAAATTTACTTTTTTTAAAGACCCAGATAATTTGCCGTTAGAGATTTATGAGCATTCAACTTAGTGCTGACGGACGAACTTGCCATTACTATAGATAATGAAGCGCAGAATTACGGCTTATTTCTATCCAAATTGGTATATTCACAACTCTTGTAGAAGCGATCGCTTTAAGATATGTTTTTTATAGTATCCCTCCATTTATGCGTCAAATTCACGGCATAAAATTTATCACGTTGTTTGGGGGACAGTAAATACTTCTACCAAAAGAATCGCCAGTTTCTGCATCCATTAGTTCCACAAGTTTAGCGTTATCAGTACAGACACTTCTACCTCTAGACATTCTTAACTCACCTTGGACAAAACCACTCACTATCCACACCATCCGGTTGTTAGAAATTGATGATTTGTACTCTCCTGTTGTGGCTGCAAATTCCTTGTATGTTGTAAGTTTTGCTTCTGTTATTTGCATCTTGCTAGACCAAAGAGGTTATCAGACGAGTTTTGAGGTCAGATATTATGCGCGAGTCAGTGATTTATCAAGATATTTTAGAAGAAGGCAAAGCTGAAGCTTTACTTGAAGTGGCAAGCAATCTTTTTAATACTGGTATGCCATTAGAACAAATAGCAAGGTTGACAGGGTTATCTATTGAGCAGTTACAGTATTTGCAGGTAACTGAGTCTGGTGATTCCAAATAAATAATCGGTGCAGGTTGACTGCACCGATTGCACAATTTATATTTAATTGCACCGGACATTTCCCTCACGCCAATGCTGAAGCTTGGGGTTTGGCAAAAATCATTCTTCCTGCGGTGGTTTGCAAAGCACTGGTAACTACTACTCGCAATTCACCACCCACATAACTGCTGCCTTCTTCAACGACTACCATTGTGCCGTCATCTAAGTAGCCAATGCCTTGACTGGGTTCTTTGCCTTCCTTGAGAATTTTTAAATCCAGGTTGTCGCCAGGTAAATAACTAGGACGGACGGCATTTACTAAATCATTCACATTCAAAACAGGTACTTTCTGAACACTGGCGACTTTAGACAAGTTGTAGTCGTTAGTTAGCAATGTACCGCTAATTTCTTGGGCGAAACGTACTAACTTAGCGTCCACTGTGGGAATATCTTCGTAGTCAATTGTATTAATCACGATGCGATCGGGATATTGTTCTTTAATGCGGTTGAGAATTTCTAGTCCTCGCCTTCCCCGCACTCGCTTTTGATCTTTACTAGCATCCGCTACTTGTTGGAGTTCTTGCAAGACAAACTGCGGTACAAGAATTTGCCCTTCCAAAAACCCTGTTTCTAATAACGCTTCAATGCGACCATCGATAATGCAACTGGTGTCTAAAACTTTGGTATTGGCTGGTTTTAGCGTTCCTTCCACTACCATCGATTCGACGGTGTTGGGATTAATAAACCGTAATAAGCCTCGCCCGTGGGTGTCTGCCAAATTCATGCCAGTGACGGAGAGGATAATACTGCCGACGACTGCCACTAGTGGCTTAATAAATCCAAAATCTGCCGGGATGGGTAGCAAAAATAGTGGGGCTAGCATCAGGTTAGCTAGCAATAGCCCAATCACTAAGCCGATCGCACGAGTTAAGATCACTTCCAGAGGCATTTCTTTGATTTGTGACTCTAGGCGACGATATGTCGTCTGGAAACTCAGCCCGATCGCACCACCAATAATAGCGGCAAAGACGGCAACAATTAAGCGTAAAGCTTCAAGATTTGTTACTTGATCTAGCGTGCCATTGGGTAGTAGTTCGATGCTGTAGAACCCTATTCCCGACGCTGCTAAGATAAATGAGAAAATAATAATGGCGTCAAGCATGGTTGTCTTGTTTTCCTGCAACTGTGTTCACCGATAAAGTTAAGTATTTTTTATTTCATCGGTAAGATAAACTAATCAATATTGACTTACACTAAGGGTTTAGTAGGGCAATATCTGCATTTATTATAACTAAAGGCTTTTATCTTAATATTTTTCATTATTTTGTTGTAAAACCGCAAAAAATTGTAAATAAACTATTCATTTTCACTGTTTTTAATTCGCAGTTGGCTTAACTTAAAACTTTTCTCAAAATGAGTCAAAAATTTAGTATTTCTGGAATTGCGAGTTCTGCTTATGTGCATATTCCCTTTTGCAGACGGCGGTGTTTTTATTGTGATTTCCCGGTGTCTGTTGTGGGCGATCGCTTGCGGGGCGAAACATCTGGTACTATCTCCCAATATGTTGAGGTACTATGTCAAGAAATTGCCATTACACCAGCATTTGGCCAACCTCTAAAGACAATTTTCTTTGGTGGCGGTACTCCTTCGCTGCTATCAATAGAGCAACTACAACGGATAGTAACAGAGTTAGAGAAGCATTTTGGTATTGCCTCTGGGGCAGAAATTTCTATGGAAATTGACCCAGCCACCTTTGATTTACCACATATAGCAGGCTATCGCAATGCGGGTGTGAACCGAGTAAGTTTAGGTGTACAAGCCTTTCAATCAGAATTATTGCAAAGGGCGGGGCGATCGCACTCAGTTGAGGATATTTTTGCAGCTGTGGAACTAATTCACCAAGTCGAGATTCCCGAATTTAGCTTAGACTTAATTTCCGGGTTGCCGCATCAGTCTTTGGATCAATGGCAGGATTCCCTAGAAAAAGCAGTGGAGCTTGTACCCACTCACATTTCTATCTATGATCTTACCATCGAACCAGGTACAGCTTTTGGTCGTTACTACAAACCGGGTGATACTCCTTTGCCTACGGATGAAGCTACAGTCCAAATGTACCAGATGGGGCAGCAAGTTTTGACTGGTGCAGGTTATGAGCATTATGAAATTTCCAATTATGCTCAACCTGGCCATCAGTGTAGGCATAATCGAGTCTATTGGGAAAACTGTCCTTATTATGGCTTTGGTATGGGTGCGGCGAGTTATGTTGACGGGAAGCGCTTCACCCGTCCGCGCAAGACTAGGGAGTATTACCAGTGGGTGCAAGCTGGCGGTGTGATTGATTGTGATGTGACTCCCCTAAACGAAGTATTGTTAGAAACGTTAATGCTGGGGTTGCGTTTGGCGGAGGGTTTAAGTTTAGCGGCGTTAGTGCAGGGGTTTGGGGAAGAGAAGGTTGAAGAAATTTGCCAGTGTTTGCAAGGATATTTTGAGAAAGGTTGGGTGGAAGTTGTAGAAGGAAGGTTGCGTTTGATTGATCCCCAAGGGTTTTTGTTTTCTAATGTAATTTTGGCGGATTTGTTTGAAAAGTTGGGGTAACAAACCGCAGAGGCGCGGAGGACGCAGAGAGGAGGGGAGGTTTAAAGCTGATGAGGAGTAACGATTTATGCAAAAAAATAAAGTTAGAAAAGCTGTGATTCCAGTAGCTGGTTTTGGCACTCGTTTGTTTCCAGCTACCAAAGTTGTGAAAAAAGAACTTTTCCCGATCATTGATCGAGATGGTAGGGCAAAACCGGTCATTCTCGCAATTATTGAAGAAGCAATAAGTGCTGGAATTACAGAAGTTGGGATTGTGGCGCAGCCGGATGATAGAGAAATATTTGAAAATTTATTAAAAAATCCACCTAAAAAAGAATTTTTCGATAAACTTTCACCGCAAAATCAAGAATATAGCCGATATCTTGAAGATTTAGGTAGTAGAATTACCATATTATTGCAAGAGGAGCAATTAGGCTATGGTCATGCGGTATTTTGTGCCAAGGATTGGGTGCAAAATGAGCCGTTTTTGCTCATGTTAGGCGACCACATTTATGCATCTGACATTGAAAAATCTTGTGCTAGTCAAGTTTTAAATGTTTATACACAAGTTAATCAAAGTGTTGTTAGCTTAACTACAAAGCCAGCAGAAATTCTTCATACAGCCGGGTGTGTAACAGGAGTTTGGCAAGAGTTAAACTCGATTATAGAAGTTACACAACTTTATGAAAAACCTACTATTGAGTATGCACAACAGCATTTACGTGTAGAGGGAATGGCAGAAAATGAGTTTTTATGTATATTCGGTTTATATTTACTTACACCGAAAATTTTTGACTTTCTAGCAGAACATATCAACCAAAATTTTCGAGAACGAGGTGAATTTCAGTTAACTTCTTGTCTTGAGAGATTGTGTCAGGAAGAGGGAATGACAGGATATGTTGTTAAAGGTAAGTGTTTTGATACAGGATTGTCAGATGCTTATCGTCAGACAATGATTGATTTTAGAAATTTATAATTAGTTAAATAAAAAGACTACTAAGCTCGACCTTATCGATTTTCTGGCAACGCTCAAGCTGACGCAGAAAGCTTTGTAAAACAGTAGTTTTACTTTTTAGTTTTCACATGGAAAAAGTTTTTGCCAAAAAGCTAGGGTTTTACCGTATTAAAAGAACCAAGCTCTTAATTTTGGATGAAGTCGAGCTAAGAGTCGAGAGTAGGGACTTCCGGAATTCCGTTAAATGAAATACTATTCAGTTATACGCTGATGCTATTGGTAACAAGCCTTGGTTTCAGATAGTTGTAATTTATTAAACGACTCTTGTTGTTCAACTCAATTTTACGCTCTACTTCGTTCAACTCCTGCTGAAATGTAACTAAAATATCTTGAGCCTCTGGGTCTACAAACTTATTGTCATAGTAGCCTAGTCTGTCATAACGGTAGGCTGACAGAATGAATAAAATCGACAATTGGTCAGCAGTTTGCTTCGACGGTGGTAGACATGATAATAGGCTTTTGCGGTCAGGAATAGTGCCTTCTGCTGTCATTTGTCTATAAGCAGCAAGGGGCATATTGGGCATAAAAGTCATATATTCATATTGCGGATAGTTAACAGCAGCGTGCTGCGGTCCACAGGTGAAGATAACCGCAGTAGCAATGTCAACTAATTGGTTTAATGTTTCGATGCGGTTAGGAACACCCTTGACTCGTCCGCCTGATTGGGAAACTAATTCCTGCGCCCAAGCTTGTAATTCAAAGTCTGCTGTTAAGTCTTGAGGAGTTTTGTAGTATAGCTTCAAGTATTCAGACACAAACTTTTTAATTGCATTCCATAATAGCAAACCATCGTCTCGATAAGGATAGTGAGGTAACTTATCTGGATCATCCACACCCCGATTTTTTAGTTCAGTAGGTAAAGAAAACTGATCTAAGCTCCATTCTTCATAGGCGTTGACGACAATTTGTAATGACTCTTGCAAAGTTCCAGCTAGCAATTCGTCAACAGGGCCGCCTCTATTAACTAGGCGCTTACGTGCTAAGTCATTATTAGCCAACATGAAACGGAAGTGGGGTTTTAGTAGTAAGTTGAGGGGATGGTTTTCGGCTAGTTGACGGGCTGTGACAATAGCAAAGGGTTCCATAACAAAGTGAGTTCGGCAAAGATGGCTACTCATTTCATGATGGTTAGCATCAGCAATTTGAACACAAAGCTTGGCATGAAACCAGGTTAAAGGGCTATCAAAAGGTGTAATTAGCTGACTCTGTTTACCATCTGTAGGGTTTATTTGGATAGCAATAGGTACAAGTTGACCGCGATCGCTAAAACCAGAACTGCGCCAACAAAAGAAAGCTATAGGGGTTGGTAAATACTTTTTACCTCTCTCGTAATTACCTCCTTTAACAAATGCAAGCGCTCTATAATCAGCTACATATAAATTTCCATTTGCAAGCTTTTCTACTAAGTTGATAGAGTCACCAAACTTTTCTTGCAGTTCTAAAATGGTAAATGCAAAGCCAGGTGGCATCTGCTGAATTCGGCGTAAAACAAGAGGATTTACCCCACAAAGCCGTTGTTCACAAAAAGAGTCATCAGTTTGGTATGTTTTGATGACATTAGGTCTAGGCAAAACTGGAAAATAGTCTTCATAGTCTTGCAATTCATCTAAAGGATCCCATAAAGAACGGGTTTTAACCGCCAACATATTTATTGGAAGCTCTGCCGACTCTACTGTGCGTTCAGCAATATACTTAGTAGAAAAATTTTCGCTAAAGGGTACATCTTTAAGCATCGCCATAGGCGCTAAAAAGTCGTGATCAAATTCATACTCTCCTTGGTTGCGCTCTAGCAAACTTTTGCGTTTCGTAGGGTCAGTATCATTTTGGGGAAGGCATGGTTTCATAAATGTTTATCCAAGTTTAAAGTAAGAACAATAACAAGTAAGTTAGCTATATTTCCCTAGATAACTTACTCAGCAAGCTTGGCATTTAATTTTGAAAACTGCAATAGCACTTTAAAAGTATTCATATGATTGTTGTACAAAACAACATTCGCTAAATCATCTTATACAACTTTGACACAAGTATAAAAATTAATAAACTTGTAAGCGTTTAATAGTTAGTCGTCGCAATCAATAATACCTACAAAACTATGTGGTAATAGTTGAATGATTGCAATAAAATTATTAAATTTAGATTTCAAAGCCTTGTTATTTTGACTTCTAAAATCTGGAATTTAAAATTCTACATAAATTATTTAACAGTGTTTATTAGTACCTGTCCGTAAACTGCAAAATCTATACTTTTGAAATGTTAACGTTAAGTATGAATCAAGGTTACTTATTGTTTTTATGCAGAGTATCTATATTTTGTAAAAATTCTTCACTTATAATCAAAACTGCTGGGGGTCATTCTTAAATTTATCGACGGTAGTACCAGCGATCGCTACAGGCGATTCCTGCTACTTGGATACATTAGTTCCTAACAAGTGCTGCGATCGCAGCTACCAGTTTAGCAGGATCGGCTGGTTTCGCAATATGGAGTTGAAATCCGGCTGTAAAAACTTGTTTTTGTGTGGTTTCTGCGGCGTAAGCACTGAGAGCGATCGCGGGAATTTGTCCACCTAAATTGGCGGGCATTGCTCGTAACTTTCTGATCAAAGTATAACCGTCAACATCTGGCATACCTAAATCGCTTAACAGCAAATCTGGCTTTGACTGCATAATTGCAGTCAGTGCTTCATTGGCAGATGCTGCGATCGTCACGATTGCTCCCTGCTGTTCTAATAAAAAAGCCAGAAACTCACGCGTATCAGCGTTATCATCTACAATTAACAAACGTATTCCTTCTAGTGGAGCATAAAGCATACAGGATGGATACAAATCATCTGATAAATTGTTATTTTCCTTTCCTAATTCCAAATGTTGAAATACGGGTAGGCAAACTGTAAACGTCGCGCCTTGTCCTTCTCCTAAGCTCTCTGCTGAAACTGTACCGCCATGTAACTCGACAAGTTGGCGCACAATCGCTAGACCAAGTCCTAGTCCACCAAAACTTCGGGTTGTACTACTATCTGCCTGACGGAAATACTCAAATACGTATGGCAGAAAGTCAGGACTAATACCTTTACCTGTGTCACTAACTCTCAGCTGTACCTCAGAATTAATCTGTTTTAAGTAGACTTCTACCTGTCCGCCGGATGGTGTGAATTTAACGGCGTTAGAGAGCAAATTCCAAATAATTTGTTGAATACGGCTACTATCACCCTTTACCTGTCCGATTCCTGTATCCAAATGAACATTAATTTGAACGGACTTTGCTTCTGCTGCTAATTGCACTGTTTCTAAAGCAGCTTGAACAGTAAAAACAAGATTAACCCTTTCTAAATTAAGTGCTAACTTGCCCTGGAGAATGCGAGAGATATCTAACAAATCTTCAATCAACTGAGCCTGTAATTCAGCATTTCGTTCGATGGTTTCCAGGGCACGCACAGTAGTAGCTTCGTTTAATGAGCGATTTTTTAGTAGCTTTGCCCACCCCAAAATTGGATTAAGAGGAGAACGAAGTTCATGAGAAACAATTGCTAAAAATTCATCTTTTATACGGTTTGCTTTCTCAGCAACTTCTTTAGCTAGTTGGCGTTCTTCTGCTATTGCTAGAGCCTGATCGCGGAGGTTTTTATATTCCTGAACTCGGAATGTTAAATCTGTCAAATCTTCAATTGAAAAAAGAGCATAAAATCCATCTCCATGCAACGCAGATACAGCAGTAACAGTTGTGTGTTGAATGCGGTATTTATCTTTGGATAGAGGTACTGGAATGATATATTTATGCAGTTGAGAAGAAAAAATTGTCGGAGGCCCGCCTTGAAAAATTTGGTACAAACGGCTAGCGTAACGAGGTTGATTCAGATGAGGAAAATATTCCTGAATAGAAATTCCCAAAATTTTACTTTTCGGAATTTTTGTCCATTCCTCTAAACAGGAGTTCCAGAAGATAACAATATAATCTGATTGTAGAACAAAAGCTCCTAAGGGAATTTTATCTAAAAGGCTAAATTTTTCCTGAGCTTGTTCAATTATATTCATTGCGTTATCAATTTTTTTTAAGATTTATTTAAATTATTTTTACTATAATTATATTATTGGATTATTCCGATTTTACTCATTCATTGCATTGATGAGCGCATCAAAAGTGCCGACCAGAAATATTAAAATAATATCTCCGATAATTTCTAAGCGTTCAATTGTGAAACTAGCTTGTGCCAGTAATATTTTTGAATCGCTTTCGTATGCAGATAATAATAAATTTTCAAGAGTATCTTCTAAATAAACGGGCAATGTATAGTTTAGATGCCTTTTTAGCACATTACTGAGTGAACCCATTACCCCATTTATAACAATGTTCCCAATCTCGCTCAGTGTGCCAATTTTAACTGCATCTAGGTCAGCCGATCCTGGCTTTTCACCTGTAAGCACTGCAACCAATGTTGATGCGCTTTCAGTTGGAAAAATTAAGCTAGCAGTGCCATAAAAAGAGCCTGCAAAGCGTAGTTTTACAGCTGCCAAAGTATCATCCTGAAATCGTTTTGTTAATTCTTGATATGCTTCGTTAGCAGTTAAGACTTTAACAACCGGAATTTTCAGACGAATGTGAGAGTCAACCATTTCATTAAGTAGACTTGCTGCTCGACCAACTCCAATATTAATTAACTCTTGTAGGGCATCTAGTTCTTCTGCTGTCACATTCATGAAAACTTATTCCTTGGTATCAATAACTTCCTGGACTGCCTTTCGCAATTCACTTTCTTTCGGCGGTTTATTAATAAAGTTGACTGCGCCCAGGTTATAGCTTTGATTGCGTGCCCCTTCTTGGATATCGGCAGAAATGATAATGGTCGGAATTTTTAATTCTTTATCTTGCATAGCTTTCAAAAATTCAAACCCATTCATATCTGGCATTAAAAGATCCACTAATACACAATTTGGCTTATGGTTATCAACCATTTCTAATCCCTCACGCCCATTAGCTGCTTCGATAATTTCATAACCATCGATTTGCAGAAACTTACGAATCATTCTGCGAGAAAAAGCTGCATCATCGATAATCAAAACCATTGCCATCAGTTTTGTCCTTTTATGCTTTAGCTTAATAATTTTCGATTTAGACTAATTAGCCTATATTATTAATTGAAATGAATAAATTAAAGAATAAATAAATATAATTTTACAATTATCAATAATAGTTTCGGAAAAATTATCAAACTCGCTGAAACTATAATGCTGTGGAGCTAAAATTATTAATAATAGAAGCTTTTAAAATTTGTTAAGTGTTTGAAATCCGATCTAATGCCAGCTTTCTTATCCTTTGCCAATGCAAAATTATTGTGTGGTGGATATCGGTTAGACGGTCGATTTCTCGCAGGCTCATGCCATTAAGATGCATTTTGAGGCATAGCTGCTTGACATGGTTTGAGTATTACCAAGGTTGTTAGGATTTGAGAAACTGATGATTGCATTGTTTGCACTTGTTAAGATTGTCTGTCTTGACGACGACCATTTTTGAAACTTTAAGTTGAATAGCAACGATAACATTGCCTATCTCTCAACTATATCATTAAGGTAAATATTATGTCTTCAGCCTGAAAAAATACAAACATCTCTCTTTAGATAGAGATTGCTGAGGTTTAATATTAAATTAGTATTAAAATATAAGATATATAAATTTTTACTTTATTAACCGATGGAGTTAAATGAAATTGACGATGATATAGAAGCATTTCTTGTTGAAAGCTATGAGAACTTGAATCAAATTGAAGGCGATATTATTGAGCTAGAGAAAGCATCTAGTGATGGAGAAGCATTAGTTCGGATTTATCGCTCACTCCATACGCTTAAAGGGAATTGCGGCTTTTTACCGTTTCCTAATTTGGAATCACTTGCTCATGCTGGAGAGAATTTGCTCTCGTGTCTGCGCGATCGCACGATCGCAATCACCCCTGACATTATTAGTACTTTACTACAAACAGTTGACAGCATTCGGCAAATCCTGTCTCAAATTCAAGCTACAAAGCATGATGGCGATGTCTACGACGGGCTGCGCCTACGCGATTATTCAGCACTGATCGGGGCATTAACCCGATTGTCAGAAACGAAACAGACTCCAAAACCCTCTCATTCGCATGAGCCTGTTGTTAATACACAAACGCCACAAAAAGATACAGCAGGTGGTGAGTCTGTCAATAACGAACTCACAGAAATATCAACGACAACATCAGAATCTGCTTATATCCGAGTCAATGTCAATCTGCTAGATCAGATGATGAATCTAGTGGGTGAACTCGTTTTAGCTCGTAATCAGATAATCGGATTTAGTACAAAATTTAAGGATAATAGTTTTGCTACTACTTGCCAGCACCTGAGCCTACTTACAGCCCAGTTGCAGGAAGGGGTGATGAAAACTCGACTGCAACCAATTAGTTCCATTTGGCAAAAGTTACCTCGCGTCACCCGCGATTTAGCGATCGCTTCCGGTAAAGAAGTTGAGGTGGAGATGGAGGGGGCAGATACTGAACTAGACAAAAGTATTATTGAAACAATTAAAGACCCCTTGACACACTTAGTACGCAACTGCATCGATCATGGGATTGAATTACCAGCCGAGCGGGTTGCTTGTGGAAAGCCAAGCTTAGGAAGGCTATTTCTCAGAGCCTTTCACGAAAGCGGCAAAGTCAATATTGAAATTGGTGATGATGGTCGCGGTCTGAATTTAGAACGGCTCAAAGGGCGAGCGCAGCAACTTGGTTTAGTGAACGCTATGCAGGCTGCAACCATGAGCGAATCAGAAGCGATGAACTTAATTTTTTTATCTGGCTTCTCGACTGCCGAACAGGTGACTTACCTTTCCGGGCGCGGGGTTGGGATGGATATTGTCAAGAGCAATATTGAGAAGATTAACGGAACGGTTGAAATTTATAGCCAACAGGGACAAGGAACGACTTTCAAAATCAAGATTCCGTTAACATTGGCAATTATTCCAGCATTGATTGTTACCAGTGGAGGCTATTGCTATGCCATTCCCCAAGCGAGTCTACAAGAGCTAGTACGCCTAGAAGCACTCAATAGCATTGAGGTATTATACGATGTGCCTGTGTATCGCTTGCGCGGTAATCTTGTACCCTTGATTTATCTCAACGAAGTATTGCAACAGGATATTGTCAGGAACTTAGAAACACTCAGTCTAGTAATTGTACAAGTTGATAATTATCGCTTTGGACTGGTCGTAGACACAATTGAAGACATTCAAGATATTGTAGTTAAACCTTTAGGGAGACAGTTAAAGACGCTATCCCTATTTGCAGGAGCTACCGTTTTAGGGGATGGCACAGTGGCATTAATTATTGATGTTGTCGGTCTGGCAAACCGAACTGGTATAAGCGCCAAACAAAAGCAGTTGTTGAGCGAAAATGCTGCAAATAGCCAAGAGCAAGCAGGCGATCGCCAAACAATTTTACTGTTTAAGGGCCCCCAAGGCGCACGCATGGGTATTCCACTAGCGATCGCATATCGGCTCGAAGAGATTCTTGCTTCTGCTGTCGAAAAAGTCGGTAATCAGAATGTCTTTCAGTCTTACGGTCAAATTCTGCCACTAATTGATCTTTATAAGATATTTGGCAATTGTGATGCCTTCTCTACGAGAGGCTTCGCCAACGGCGGGCTACGCCAACGTAATCACTTGAAAGATGAGGCTTTGGCAACAGATGCAGAAACGCTCCAGATAATTATTGTCTCTCCATACTCAGAACTCAGCGTTGGGCTAGTGGTTGATCGCATTCTTGATATTGTGGAAGAACCACTAACCATTAAAGGTATTCCTAGTAGACCTGGTGTGCTTTTCTGTGCTGTAATTCAAGGACAAATCACAGAAATTCTTGACATTGAGACTGTAATTCAGATTGCTAACCCTCATTTGCTGCAACTGGCGACTCATGGCTGAACAACAAATTTGCACATTTTTTCTCAAAGGAGTTTACTTTGGTATTGACGTGCAACACGTTCAAGAAGTGATTCGTCCACAAGCAATGACTCGTGTACCTTTGGCATCACCAGATATCTGTGGATTGATTAATTTACGTGGACAAATTATTACTGTCATCGATTTGCAGCGTCGATTAGAGATGAGCGAACCGCAGACACAATCAACTACAAAACTTGTAGATGAACCGCAGGGATTTAATATCATTGTGTGTTCTGAGCATGAAGTAGTCAGTCTAAAGGTCGATTATGTGGGAGATGTTTTAGAGTTTGAACAAAACACCTTTCAACCCCCACCCGTAACGTTAAAAGGTAGAATGCGTCAGATGCTAGCAGGAGCTTACCCGCTCCCAGAGGGATTTCTGTTAGTTCTAGATGCCGAGAAAATTCTAGATGTTAATTTAACAAATCCGATTATCGAATAATTCAGGAGCGCTTTGCAATGACTACAAATCGGGCTGGGAAAACAGCCAACTCTAAATCTTCCTCGGTGGATAGTGCAGATTCGCAACCGACCGATGACAGTGTAATAAAAGTGCAATTGCAAGCGTTACTAATAGCACTTAAGGCGGCAAAAAACGGTGATTTTACCGTCCGTTTAGCTGATGAGAATAATGAACTGGGTGAAATCACCTCAGTTTTTAATGAATTGGTGAGTTTAAATCAAAACTTTGCTAACGAAGTTAATCGCTTGGCATCCGAGATTGGTATTGAAGGAAAGCTTGGTTCTCAAGCTGTTGTCAAAGCAGCAGGTGGGAGTTGGAAAGAATCGCTCGACAACTTGAATCAGATGTCTACAAATTTAAAAGAGCAGATAAAAGGTATTAATGAGGTCAGCCTTGCCGTTGCTCAAGGAAATTTGTCCAAGCAAATCGAGGCAAGCAATGCAGGAGAGTTTAAGCAGCTGACGGATAATGCAAATCAGATGATTAGCAGCCTACAGTCTTCAATCAGACAGATGACAGAGGTGGCAACAGCAGTTGCGTCTTCGGCAGAAGAACTGACCGCAGTCAGTAAAGAAATGAGTGAGAACGCCGAACAAACAGCTGAACAAGCCACTTCTGCGTCTGCCTCAGCTGAGCAGGTAAGTCAGAATACTAATACAGTAGTGACTGCCGTGGAAGAGATGAATGCTAGCATTCGAGAAATTGCTAAGACCGTTACTGAAGGAGCAAAGGTGACAACAGAGGCAGTTAAAACGGCTGACCGCACCAATGAGACAATTAATAAACTCGGTCAAAGCAGCATCGAAATTGGCAAAGTTATTAAAGTCATTACCTCGATCGCAGGGCAAACCAACCTGCTAGCGCTCAATGCTACGATTGAGGCGGCTAGAGCCGGGGATGCAGGTAGAGGATTTGCCGTAGTCGCAAATGAGGTGAAAGAATTAGCCAAACAAACGGCAAGTGCGACTGAAGATATAAGCTTGCGAATTGAAGCCATTCAGACAGATACAAAAAGCGCCGTTCAAGCCATCACTCAGATTACTAGTATTATCAATCAAATCAACGACTTCCAAAGCACGATTGCCAGTGCTATTGAGGAACAAACAGCAACTACCAATGAAATTGGTCGAAATATGGCTGAGGCAGCCAAAGGAACATCAGATATTGCTAAAAGTATTGGAATTGTGGCACTCAATACTCAAAGTACGACTACTGGAACTAGTAATACATTAGAGGCAGCTACAGAACTATCTCGAATGGCAGTAGATTTGCAGAAAGTAGTCAATCAGTTCAAGTATTAACAGAATGCCTAATGCCCAAAATCCGGGTACTAATTGTCGATGACGCCGTAGTAGTGCGGAGTCGAGTAAGTAAAATTTTGTCTAGCGATCCAGAGCTGGAGGTGGTAGGAGTTGCGGCTAACGGTCGCATTGCCCTTGCCAAGATTTCCCATGTTAATCCCGATGTGATCATCCTGGATATTGAAATGCCGGAGATGGATGGTTTGCAAACCTTGTCCGCTATCCGAAAAATATATCCACGCTTACCAGTGATTATGTATAGTACCTTCACACAGAGTGGAGCGATCGCAACTCTAGAAGCTCTTTCTTTAGGTGCTTCAGACTATGCCACAAAACCTAGTAATTTAGGAAATGTAGAGGCAGCAACCCAACATATTCGGGATGATTTAATTCCTAAAATTAAGGTATTTGGTACATTTTTCACACCCAGCGCAATTACCCATCCAGTTATTTTTCCTGTTCGTAGCGATATACAGCAGGTGAAGGTTCTGGCAATTGGGGTTTCTACGGGAGGCCCAAATGCTCTAGCTGTAGTGCTTAGGGAGTTTCCAGCAGATTTATCAGTGCCGATTGTGATTGTGCAACACATGCCGCCAATGTTTACGAAACTACTAGCTAAACAATTAGCTTCCAAGTGTCAAATCCCAGTAGATGAAGCGGTTTCTGGACAGCTACTAAAACCAGGGCATGCTTGGATTGCCCCAGGAGATTTTCATTTAATTGTGCAACGCGACAAAACTGGAGTTCGACTTGTTACCCATCAAGCATCCCCCGAAAATTCTTGTCGTCCTTCAGTCGATGTGCTGTTGCGATCGGTTGCACGGGTTTATGGAGGTGGGGCGATCGCAGTTATCCTCACAGGTATGGGGCAAGATGGGTTGCATGGCTGTCAGTGCATACGGGAAGCCGGTGGACAGGTACTTGCACAAGATAAAGCTACTAGCGTCGTGTGGGGAATGCCTAGTTTTGTTGTGAATGCCGGACTTGCTAATAAAATTCTTCCACTTAACCAAATCGCAGATGAAATTATGCACAGAATTCGTTTGAATCAAGTTCCTCCTTCAGACCTGTAATGACACAGATTATGGGTGTAAGCAGTACTGATTTTGAGTATCTTCGGGAGTTAGTTCATCATCATTCAGCCGTTGTGTTGTTTGGTGATAAAACTTATTTAGCAGAGTTACATTTGCAGCCAATTATCGAATCGGCAGGATTTGCTTCCATTCCTGATTTGGTTACTTACTTGCGAACTCACCCGTTTAATAGTCTTCACGTCCAGACAATTGAGGCGCTAGTCACTAACGAAACCTCATTCTTCCGTGATAGCCACCCTTTTGAAGCACTGAAAAAATACGTGCTACCAGAGTTAATTAAACAACGAGAAAGTGAGCGATCGCTCAACATTTGGTGTGCTGCCTGCTCTAATGGACAAGAACCTTATAGCATCGCCATACTAATTAATGAACATTTCCCCATGCTCCCCAATTGGCCTGTAAAATTAATTGCGACTGATTTTTCTACTAAGGTTTTAGCGCGTGCCCGCGAAGGGCATTATAACCAGCTTGAAATGAATCGTGGATTACCTAAAAATATTCGCGATCGCTACTTTCAAAAGCTAGATACTGACTGGCAAATAAAGGAACAAATCCGCCAGATGGTTGATTTTCGTCAGTTGAATCTTTTGCAATCTTGGTCATCTCTGCCGCAATTCGACGTTATCTTTTTACGGAATGTTCTAATCTACTTTGATGTTGTTACCAAGAAAGCCTTGCTAAAAAAAATTAAGCAGCAATTAAGACCAGATGGCTACTTGTTTCTAGGTAGTGGTGAAACGACTATCAGCCTAGATGAATCATTCAAGCGGGTTTTATTTGACAAGGCTATCTGCTATCGATTGCACAATCCTGAAGTTCAAATTGCCGATTGAGGTAAAAATTAGCAGGCTGCTGTTTGTTTGCAGTCACCTATACGCTTAAACAATTATAATTTCCAAACCAAGACCAGCAAATTAGTATCATTACAAAAAAAATAATTAGTCTTTATTATTTTATGATTATTCCTTAGTATAAAAAACATCATATAAACATTATATATTTATCTTTTTCGGAAAAATAGTGTTTTACCATACACACATGGACAGAAGAAAATACTGAATACTTGCGATACGTAAGTATATCTCTAATTTTCAGACTATGTAACCTAAAACACCAATTACCTCGTAAAGAAGCATGTCTATTATCACTGGAACCTCTCTAAACGATGTTCTTAACGATACTCTCGACAACGACGTAATCAATGATGGCATAATTGACGCTAGTGCTGATAATGACACTATTAATGCCGGGGATGGACAAGACACCGTAAATTACAGTCTTAGTGGTGGTGTCACAGTATTACCAACAGATATAGTTCAAAAAACTAATGGTACAGATCAACTTATTAGTACTGAAAAAATTATTGGTTCAGCAACTGCGATAGATACAATAGACGCTTCTGGAAGCAATGTACAGCTAATTGGTGATTTATCTGTAGAACAAGTCAAGATCAGCAATATTTCCGTTTTCGATTCTTTAAATTTCCAAGTTGTGAACTTTGACAAAGTTATCGCAGGTAATGGAAATGACTGCTTAACTGGGAATGCTGGAGTCAATACCGTGAACGGTGGTTGGGGTGATGACAACCTTAATGGTAATGATATCTTAACTGGTGGAGCAGGATCTGATCTGACTTTTAACGGTAAGTTATCAAACAACCAAACAACATGGCTTTTTTCTCAGATTGATTCTCAATAATCTTAAATTGCTAAAATAAACGGTCTCAACGATCCTCAAAATCTCCAAGTAATCGCCTAGTACCGCAAGGCGGAAGTCAAAAGAATTGTATTCCAAGCTTTTGCGCCATTTCAAATCGTATGTTTATTTATGCCGTGTTGTACTAGAAGACTTTGGATTGTAGATTGTAGGATGCCGTAGCGAGATGGAGTACGGCACTATTAGCAGACATCAAAAAACTTACTCTTCTATTTTTTTCAGAGCATCAGGCTTGTGAGCAGCTTGTTTTCCTGTTTTATCACTTTCAACTAAGTACTCAGGGTTATCTTCACTTGCAGCAATATGGTGTTCTTTAATATCTATAGGCGAAGTGAGTTTCTTTACTACCTTGCCAGTTGTCTTGCCTTGTGAAGTATTCCATTCAACCCGATCGCCCTTTTTGAATTGTTCAGCCACATTCATCTCCTGTTGGATGTTTTATACCTACTAACGTCACATTATGTCTACAGCTGGAAAAGCAGCCATCATTCTAGTGATAGAGAAAACGTTCGTTATTAAGGCAGTAATTTATTTAGTTGTGAGATGAAAAAATTAGGCGATCGCTCCCACCATGTTGATACAAAAGCTGTGGGTAGGCGTAGCCCATCGTAGAGATTGCCTCATAATGAAGAAAGATTAAGCAGATTTTCAAAAAACTCTCAATGAGCCAGATTAGCCTAAATTTAGTTGCAATATCTATTTTTCTCATCACCATGTCCAGCCTACTGGGGCCATTTATTCACTTATCGCCCGCAGTACCGGCGCTTGCTATCTTCGCTATTTTGGGAATAGCCACTTTTGACAGCTTTAGCTTGCAAGGCAAGGGTGGTACTATTTTTTTAGATTGGATTGCTGGTTTTTCAAGTGAACACCGCGATCGCATCGTCCACCACGAAGCAGGGCATTTCTTGGTTGCTTACCTGTTAGGTATTCCCGTTACCGGCTACACCCTCAGTGCTTGGGAAGCCTGGAAACAGGGTCAACCTGGACAAGGCGGCGTTAGCTTTGATGATGGCGAATTAGCATCTCAACTAGAAGTGGGTAAAATCAGTGCCCAAATGCTAGACCGCTACTGCACTGTTTGGATGGCGGGTATTGCTGCTGAAACCCTAGTTTTTAATAATGCTGAGGGTGGAGGTGATGATAAAAATAAGCTGATAGGAGTCTTGACAATTTTGGGCTTTTCTGAATCAGTTTATCAGCAGAAATTGCGGTTTCATATCCTTCAGGCAAAAACCCTACTGGAAGAAAATTGGTCTAACTACGAGACTTTAGTTAATGCCATGCGACAGCGCACTTCGGTAGAAGATTGTCATGCTGAGTTAGGAGTAAGTGGGGAGAAATCAATTAAAAATTAAAAATTAAAAATTAAAAAACTTCTGTCTCCTCTTTGCCAATTCCCAATTTTAAGAAGAAACAACTTTTAAGTGTGGAACATGAGATAAATAGTTTGAAGCAATAACCCGATTACGCCCAGTAGTTTTTGCCTGTAGCAAGCATTGATCGGCACGATGCAACAGACTTACTCCTTGATCATCATCCTCAGCTTTCAGAGAGGCTGTACCCAGACTGATGGTGATATTAATTGTCAGTTTATTGCTGAGTAAGAATGGTTTGTCGCTGACTACCCGATTGAGACGACGGGCTACTAATAGTGCTTCCTCATCGGTAGTGTTAGCCAGAAGAATCACAAATTCTTCGCCACCATAGCGAAATGCTGTGTCTTGACAGCGCAGATTGTGTCGCAGACGCTGACATAACAGCTGCAAAATGCGATCGCCAACTAAATGCCCGTGAGTATCGTTAACTTTCTTGAAATGATCTACATCTAAAATAATCAAACTCAGGGAAGTTTTTTGAGTCTTAGCTTTTTTAATTTGCCTGGGTAAGTCCCATTCTAAAGCACGACGATTATTTAATTCTGTTAACGAATCAGATAAAGCGATCGCTGATAACATATCATTTGTTTGAATCAAATCTCGGTATTTTTGGGCTTTCCGTAAGCCAACAGTTAATTGAGCAAGTATTAGTCCATGATTGGCACTTAACTCTGCCAAAGTCTGCTCTGTTTTTTCTTCAATAAGATGCCAAATATAAGCATCGGCTCCTTGCTTTAATGCCGCAGCACTCATCTCCAATTCCCTTTGCCAACCATACTTAGTTCTATCAGCAAGCTGCTGGGAACGATCCTCGAAAAGAATACAGTATATCCAGGATAGTTTTGTCTGGTCTTTCAACCAACTACAAAGTTCCATACTGCCATCCAGGCTAGCCTGCACAAGTATTATATCGGGGGGTGTCATTTGAATCCGCGACACTGCTTGATTCAGATTATCTATAACTTCTACATTAAAAGCAGTCGCACAACGGATCTGATCTGGAAGTGTGGCGATAAAGTTATGTTTTCCAAAGACTAGAATAGAAATATTCATTGCTTTATATTTTGCCCTATTGAAGTTTTAAGAAAGTTAACTTACTCTTACTGCTTTTCTTGCCTAATACTAAATATGTCGTTTTAGGCAAAGTTATATTTATGTTTATAGGATTTTTAAACGCTGAATCTATAATAAGTTTCCAACTTTAATATCCTATTAAGACTTTATATTTGCTACTAGACTTTTTGGGATTTTTCTTTCTGATAACTAATGTCTTCTTTACAGTATGTTTTTAAAACAGTAATAATACTGAATATTGTTTGTACGTATGGGAAACTATTGTTTAAGCCCTATTAAGCATTATTTACCTGATGAAATTACCAATATAAATACTTTGTAATAAACGTTACATTCGGTAGCGAAATTTCTTTTTAAGTAGAAAAATAAAAAAGTTTATCATTAGAATGATAAAACTATTTGACATATAACGCTTCAGGTTTTTTCTTTAAGAAATCAGCTTTTATTAACTATCAAGCTAGAAGGTGAATTACAAAATAATCTAAATGAAATAAACAGTGAAATTTGCTCCTACTATGATAAGTAGCTTTCTGAAGTTAACAATACCCTATAATTAAAGATTGAACTTATAGGGTAAAACATTCACAATGTAACCAAAGTATCACATGGATAACAATGTGTTAGCAGAATAAAAAACTCAATGTCAAAACCTGCCTCTAATCTAAGGAAATTAGTTCGATTCCGCCCGTAGAAAGGACAAAAAAATATAAAAAATTTTCTTAGTGTAGCTTAAGATATGCAAATCTAAACTTCTGTAAGAAGCCAGAATCGGATCAATAACCTTCCACAGCGTAACCAGTAGCAAAAATTACCTATTTGAGCGACTCCTCAGAAGCTGTGGATTCCACCGCGACAGTTTTACTATTAACATCAACATCTATCTTGGTTTCAGGTTCCATAGGATGGATTCAGTACTAGTCTCTACACATTCCTCATAAGCAATATTTGATACTCTCAGTTTTAGTGCCATTTGTTACTTAAATATGGAAATTTTAAATCATTTCTTAAGAATTAATCTTAAGGATGAAAATGCGATGTTTACGACAAACTACGGTTACGCACATCCTAACAAAGTAAGGTAGTAGTGCAAAAACATCCTAATAACTATATATATGCCAGCAACTGTCGCAATTCGCTGGCAGTAATATGAAACAAAATGCAAGAATATATAAAGCTATTTACGATAAATACACTTACCTAGTGCCGCTACGCCCAAGCCTTAAAGTCTAAAGTTAAAAACACCTATGTCTTCAAATCCCCAGTACCTAAGCGGTAACGAAATTCGCAACATATTTCTCGACTTCTTTGCCCAACGGGAACACCAAATTCTCCCAAGTGCCTCCCTCGTGCCAGAAGACCCAACCGTGCTGCTGACGATCGCGGGGATGCTACCATTTAAGCCGATATTCTTGGGGCAGCGCACACCAGAATTTAAGCGGGCTACGACTTCGCAAAAGTGTATCCGCACCAACGACATCGAAAATGTCGGACGCACCAAACGGCATCACACGTTTTTTGAGATGCTGGGTAATTTCAGCTTTGGTGATTATTTTAAAGAACAAGCGATCGCTTGGGGTTGGGAAATCTCCACACAAGTCTTTGGCATTTCCCCGCAAAATCTCGTCGTCAGCGTTTTTAAAGATGATGATGAAGCCTTTGGAATTTGGCGCGATCAAATCGGTGTGCCGATAGCGAGAATTAAACGCTTGGGCGAAGACGATAACTTTTGGGCATCTGGCCCGACTGGCCCTTGTGGTCCTTGTTCAGAAATTTATTACGACTTTCACCCAGAACGCGGTGACGAAAATATAGATTTAGAAGACGATTCCCGGTTCATCGAGTTTTATAACCTCGTCTTCATGCAATATAACCGGGATGCTTCCGGGAATTTAACGCCACTGCACAACAAGAACATTGACACCGGCATGGGTTTGGAGAGGATGGCGCAAATCCTCCAAAAAGCACCCAATAACTACGAAACTGACCTAATTTTCCCAATTATCCAAACAGCAGCCGAAATTGCTGGCATTGACTACCACAAAAGTGATGAGAAAACCAAAGTTTCTTTAAAAGTTATTGGCGATCACGTTCGTTCTGTTGTCCACATGATCGCTGATGAAATTCGCGCTTCCAACGTCGGACGGGGTTATGTGTTGCGGCGGTTAATTCGGCGCGTGGTACGTCATGGGCGATTAATTGGGATTTCTGGAGAATTTACTACCCAAGTTGCCGAGACTGCGATCGCTCTTTCGGAATCAGCTTACCCCAATGTGCGCCAACGGGAAGCAGCAATTAAAGCTGAATTGCAACGGGAGGAATCTAATTTCCTTAGAACTCTGGATAGAGGCGAAAAACTGCTAGAAGAAATTATCCAAGAGGTGAAACAGCGAGGGGAAACTCAAATTAGCGGTGAAAGTGCATTTACCCTCTATGACACCTACGGATTTCCCCTCGAACTTACTCAAGAAGTTGCCGAGGAAAATGATCTCACAGTCGATGAAGTGGGATTTGATGCTGAAATGCAAAAACAAGTGGAACGTGCCAAAGCAGCACATGAAACCATCGATTTAACTGTGCAAGGTTCCCTAGACAAATTAGCAGAACATATCCAAGTTACCGAATTTTTAGGCTACAACCAACCGACGGCGACGGCGAAAGTCGAAGCGATATTAGTAGAAGGTGTTTCTCAAGAGGAAGCAGAAGCAGGAACACAGGGACAAATTATCCTTGACAAAACGCCATTTTATGCTGAATCTGGTGGACAAATTGGCGATCGCGGTTATATCTCTGGTGATGGTATCGTAGTTCGAGTGGAAGATGTGAAGAAAGAATCTGATTTCTTTGTTCACTTCGGACGCATCGAACGCGGTACACTGCGTGTAGGCGATAATGTTACAGCCCAAATTGATCCGGCTTGTCGGCGTCGCGCCCAAGCTAACCATACCGCAACGCACCTATTGCAAGCGGCGTTGAAGAAAATCGTTGACGATAGCATATCTCAAGCTGGTTCTCTGGTTTCCTTTGACAGGTTGCGCTTTGACTTCAACTGTCCTCGGGCGTTGACAGCAGAGGAAGTCCAACAAATTGAAGAACAGGTGAACGCTTGGATTGCTGAAGCACATGCTGCAAACGTAGAAGTATTACCTTTAGCAGAGGCGAAAGCTAGGGGTGCTGTTGCGATGTTCGGCGAAAAATACGGCGAGGAAGTGCGGGTGATTGACTTCCCGAACGTATCAATGGAACTATGCGGTGGAACTCATGTCAGTAATACTGCTGAGATTGGCGTGTTCAAGATAATCTCAGAGGCTGGCGTAGCTTCTGGGGTGCGGCGGATTGAAGCTGTTTCGGGGCCAGCAATATTAGATTATCTCAATCTTCGGGATAAAGTAGTTAAAGATTTGAGCGATCGCTTTAAAGTTAAACCTGAAGAAGTACCAGACAGAATCACAAGTCTGCAAAGCGAACTGAGAAATACTCAAAAGGAACTAGAAACCTTGAAGGTACAGTTAGCGATCGCAAAATCTGACAGCTTGCTGCAAACAGCCGAAACTGTAGGCGATTCTAAAATTATTGTCGCTCAATTAGAAGACGTTGATCCAGAATCATTGAAAACCGCAGCCGAACGCTTACTGCAAAAAATCGGTAACGGTGCAGTGGTGCTGGGTTCTGTCCCTGAAGAGGGGAAAGTTAGTATAGTTGCAGCTTTTAGTTCAGAAGTGAACAAAAAAGGTTTGCAAGCTGGTAAATTTGTAGGTGCGATCGCTAAAATCTGCGGTGGCGGCGGCGGTGGCAGACCGAACTTAGCCCAAGCAGGTGGAAGGGATGCAAGTAAATTACCAGAGGCGTTGGCAAAGGCGCAGAGTGATTTACACTCAGCCTTGAGTTAATTATCTTCTCTTGTGGGGCGGGCAGGATTCGACGAAGCTCACGCCAAGTCTTGCCTGCCTTTGACATTTTTTAAATCGCACTACAATTTAAGAAACGATCATGATAGCTACCGACATGGTATCAATTCCAATCACCTTGGAACAACTCATTACGGCGGTACAACAGTTGCAGCCAGATGAACGGGCAAAAGTCGCCAGAGCCTTGATTCAACTAGATTTACATTCAGATTTGACGGCTTTAATTCAAGAACTTTATGCCGAACCCCCAGTTGATGATATTACAGACGATGACATCATGGCTGAAATTAAAGCTGTGCGTCAGCAATCCCAGCCGATATGACGTTGCGAGTAGTCATTGACACCAATATTTGGATTCGCATTTTGCTAAAAGGACGAGTTACGTTGCCGATTTTGGAAGCATTTAATCAACATAAATTCCAGTTGGTAATGAGTCAACCTCTCATGGAAGAACTCCCGTTTAAGAAAGCGGATTGATCCGAGTCAGGCGATTCGCCTGGAACAACAGTTGCAGTACCGCTCATTATGGGTTGAATTGAAAACTATTCCGCCTAATTGTCGAGATCCTAAAGATTTACCTGTGTTGGCAACAGCGATTGATGGTGAGGCGGGAATTATCGTATCTGGAGATGATGACTTGCGGGCTGATGATGACTTGAGAGCGCTAATGGCAAGCTATAGTATTCAGTTACTGGGCGTTAATTCTTTCCTGAAATATTTGGATGAAAGTGGTGAGTTAGGATGATCTCTCTACTGTTTAGGTTAATATCTCTCTTGCAAAGACAGCGATCGCTCATCTAAATCTCGGATTAGCTAAGTTATATTGCTTCTCAAATTGATTTCGCTATTCTTGGCGCAATTAAACATTATCAAATCTTGGTAGCGCAAATGGAAGACGTTGACCCGGAATCCTTGAAAACTGCGGCGGAAAGGTTACTGCAAAAAATTGGTAACGTTGCAGTGGTACTAGGTTCTGTTCCGGAAGCTGGGAAGGTAAGTATAGTTGCGGCTTTTAGTTCTGAAGTAAATAAAAAAGGTTTGCAAGCTGGTAAATTTGTAGGTGCGATCGCTAAAATATGCGGCGGCGGCGGCGGTGGAAGACCGAACTTAGCTCAAGCCAGTGGACGCGATGCGAGTAAATTACCAGAGGCGTTGGAACAAGCGGAAACTGAGTTAAAGTCCGCGTTAGGTTAACACAGAGAGAAGTGTAACGCACCGCTCGAATTGGTGCGTTATAGCTCAATACGGTTTAGTTAAGCATTTTTTCCGTCTCTCTGTGTCCTCTGCGCCTCTGCGGTAGCCTGCGGCAAGCCGCTTCTCTAGGAGACGCTACGCGAATGCGTCTACGTTAAAAAAAGTAAAGAAGAAATATTAGCAGCTTTCTAGAAATCCCTGAATTCATAGAGTTATTCTGAATTCTGACTCCTTCTTATTACGCTCACTTTTAAATCACATTTGTTTCTAATACTAAATCTACAGGTCAACTTTAGTAATTAGCTAAAAACTAAAATAACAGTTAATAGTCTTAATTTACCCTGTCAGTGTTAAATTTTAGGGCGAATAAGATGACAGCAACACCAAAAGAGATAATTCAGTCAAGCCAATGGCATCATCTGTCTGTACAAGAAGTAACTCGGCATTTAGATAGTAATTTAGAAACGGGTTTAAACTCTGATATTACGGCAAAAAGACGAGAGCGTTTTGGTGCTAACGAACTCAAAAGCAAACCTGGAAAAAGTCCATTGCTACGATTTTTGTTGCAATTTAACCAACCGCTACTTTATATTTTGTTGATTGCGGGTGCAATCAAGGCGTTTTTGGGACAGTGGGTGAATGCTGGGGTGATTTGGGGTGTAACTCTGATTAACGCCATTATTGGTTTTGTGCAAGAATCTAAAGCTGAAAGTGCGATCGCAGCCTTAGCTTCTTCAGTGCAAACCAATGCAACCATCATTCGCAATGGTGAAAAAGTACAAGTTTCTTCTACAGAGTTAGTACCAGGGGATGTAGTACTACTTACTTCTGGAGACAAAGTACCAGCAGATTTGCGTTTGGTGCAACTACGAAATCTGCAAGTGAATGAATCAGCACTGACGGGCGAATCAATTGCAATTGAAAAAAACACGGAACCGCTAAGTCTAGATGCAGCTTTAGCAGAACGCATCAATATGGCTTATGCTGGTAGCTTTGTTACTTTTGGCACTGGCAGGGGTATTGTTGTTGCCATTGGAGATGCCACAGAAACCGGGTGCATTTCCCAGTTAATGGAGCAAGGAACCACCCTGAAAACTCCTTTAACCCGCAAATTTGATAAATTCAGCCGTACTTTGCTGTACATAATTTTGGGCATAGCAGCATTCATGTTTGCAGTTGGGCTGGGATACGGCTACTCCTGGACAGAAATGTTTGAAGCTGCGATCGCCTTTGCTGTCAGTGCTATTCCTGAAGGATTGCCAGCAGTAGTTACAGTTACACTAGCAATAGGTGTTTCCCGCATGGCCCGGCGTCATGCGATTGTTCGCAAATTGCCAGCAGTGGAAACCCTTGGTGGTGCTACAGTTATCTGCTCTGACAAAACTGGTACGCTAACTGAAAATCAGATGACTGTACAAGCAATATATGTAGGAGGCGAGTATTATACTGTCAGTGGTGTAGGCTATGCTCCAGAAGGAGAAATTTTACTCGATGAAAAGCCAGTAAATTGGAACAATTTCCCCGCTCTTGAAGAATGTCTAAAAGCTGGATTGTTATGTAATGATTCGCACCTAGAAACAAATGAAGGGCAGTGGCAGGTTGTAGGCGATCCCACAGAGGGAGCATTAATCGCTGTTGCCAATAAAGTTGAGCTTACCCACAGCCTTTTAGAAGAGGAAATGCCCAGGTTAGATGCCATCCCGTTTGAGTCTGAGTTCCAATACATGGCGACTTTGCATGATTCGTCATTGAGAGGTGAACAAAAACACAGAACTATCTTTGTTAAAGGTTCGGTTGAAGCAATTCTCCAACGTTCTCAACAGATGTTGGATGTAAAGGGAAACCTTGCCTCTGTAAATGCAGAAACGGTGCATCAGCAAGTTGATGCAATGGCTCGTCAAGGATTACGGGTGCTAGCCTTTGCCAAAAAATCTGTGCCAGTTACTCAAGATTCCCTTGATCATACAGATATCGAAAATAATTTGATTTTCTTGGGATTGCAGGGGATGATCGATCCGCCTAGAGCAGAAGCAATCAAAGCGGTGCAAGCCTGTCAAGAAGCTGGTATCCAAGTCAAAATGATTACAGGCGATCATGCTGTAACTGCTGCTGCGATCGCTCAGAGTATGGGCTTCAACAAAAATGGGGAAGTTCTGGCTTTTACAGGAAGTGAACTTAGCCGCATGGGTGAATCAGAACTCGCCACAGCAATAGAAGATGGGGCAGTGTTTGCTCGCGTTGCACCAGAACAGAAACTGCGTATTGTTGAAGCACTACAGTCTAAAGGCGAGGTTGTTGCGATGACAGGGGATGGTGTCAACGACGCACCTGCCCTGAAACAAGCAGATATTGGTATTGCGATGGGCGGCGCTGGTACAGAGGTAGCAAAAGAAGCCGCAGACATGATTTTGACTGATGATAACTTCGCCTCTATAGAAGCAGCAGTTGAGGAAGGGCGGACTGTTTATCGAAATCTGCTTAAAGCGATCGCCTTCATTCTCCCAGTTAATGGTGGCGAATCGATGACGATTTTAATTAGCGTACTGCTTGCTAGAGAATTACCGATTTTGTCTTTACAAGTTCTGTGGTTGAATATGGTTAATTCCATCGCCATGACTGTACCCTTAGCCTTTGAGCCGAGGTCTGAACGGGTGATGCAACAACCACCGCGTAACCCCCGCGAATCATTACTTTCCCAAAGTTTAGTCAAGCGCATCGTGGCAATTTCCATCTTTAACTGGATTTTGATTTTTGGTGTATTTGAATGGATAAGACAAACCACAGGAAATATCGATTTAGCCCGGACAATGGCAATTCAGGCTTTAGTAGCAGGCAGAGTTTTTTACCTTTTAAGTATTAGCCACTTAGGAAGAGCTTTTCTGGGTAAATTACGTGGTAAAGGGGGTGAAATCAGCGATAGTACTGCAATTCTTATTGGAATTGTTTCTACGATATTTTTACAAATCGTTTTCAGTCAATGGAGTTTAATGAACACCTTATTTAACACAGCACCATTAAACTTGAACCAATGGTTAATTTGCTTCCTTATAGGATCGCCAATGGTTGTAGTATCCGCTTTAGTCAACCTTTTTGACCCTCTTGACTGAACTATAGCCATACTTAACCATTTCTTAAAAATAAGATATCCGGCTTTTTTGTAAGATCAGATATCTTGTTTTTCAATTATTATAATTTAAAAAAAAATCTATGACTATTTAAGAAAAACTCAATTTATTAAGTGGTTAAAGTAAAAAATAATTCATTGATTTAGGCACAGTTTTTCGCTTCCATTGCGCCTCGGAAATCTTAGCAGATTCAACTAAGTCAAATTGCCAATTAATAATTAAAATATCTTTGGTTAGCTTTAAATTCTTGATTTCACGAGGTGGCGATCGCTTCTGCAACTTTTAATTTATCATTAAACCAAAACTGAACTAACTCATTAAGAATCTTGCGGCGATAAAAAGCACATTTTATGGCATCTTCATTCCAAATATACGGATTTGGAGAACCAAAGAAAAAGTAATGAATTATGCCTGCAATTTTGTCTGTATAAAATATTTTTCTTGCTATTAAACCTTCCTGGCTAGCTACTAAAAATACCTATCCTGACCTACCAGCCCCCAGCAATTTACCAGGAGAGGGATGCTCTACTTGTGCCATTTACTTTGCTTGCTCTGAAGAGATAATTTTAAAGTCCCTCTCCCAACCTTGAGAGAGGGACTTTAAATGAGAGCTTTTAATTTATGCGAAAAAAAGCTTACTTCTCTGCAATAGGATGCCCTTGAGTATCTATGTCAAGTTCTTCGCGCCGAACACTTTCTTGAGCTTGAACTGTTTCTTGTTCTACAACTTTCTTGACTCGGACTTCTTCCCGTACAACAGCTTCTTTGCGGATATCGGGCGTTTCTTCGTAAATATCCATACGAGCAACTTCACCTTCACGGAAAGTTGCCTCACCTGGACGAGTCGGCGTAGCATTTGTGGGGCTTGTACGCTCAATTACTACTCGCTCTTTTTCTACTGGTACTGCAACACTGGCAGTTTCAGTTTCTACGTGTTTACCAATAGCAACTTCTCCTGTCTTGCGGCGTTGTTTGCTAGCAATTAATCGTTCTTCGTACAGTTTTAGGGTTTGACCATCCTGTTCGTTGATATTGTATAACGAGGGTTCTTGCTCATGTTTGTAAGTGTTGCGGTCATAAGCAGCAGGCTGAGTCTTAGCAGGAGTAGCAACCGCAGGCCGATAAACACCGCGTACTTGCTCTTCATAGTCGTAATCAAGCGTTTCTAGGTCATCAAAGTTAGGCAGGTTTTCCACTTGCTCTCTAGTCAGACCTTTGGCATATATTCGCTTCTCAGTATAATGAACGTCGGCAAGACCAACAGGTAGCAAGACTTTTTTACCAAAAATCCAAATACCTGTATCCACTATAAAATAGCGGAATTTCCCTGTTTGTTCATCAACTAAAATGTCCTTAACTGAACCAACTTTTTCATTTGTCCCTGTATAAACATCAAAGTTATTGATGTTTAGGTCATCTATTCCAGAAGAATCGTTACGATAGTCGGGGTAGGATTGTTCTAGTTTTACAAGTGCCATTTGATGTTTCTCCAGTATTGTGTTTTTGATTTATTATTTACTATTTTAAAAAGAATTCATTAAATATGTATCTAACTATTGGAAGATTAACTTTTGAATTTGGAGGATATATTTTTAATTTAAAAGTTAAAAATATATTTATCTTTTTACCTAGAAAAAGCCAATAGCAATATTCTGTTAAGACGTACTCAAATGATTATGGCTGTTTAGCGATCGCACCTAGAACTACCAGCCAAATTTTGTGGCTATTGAGGGAGACAAAACTAATTACTTTTGAGTCTGCTTTCTTAATGATTGAAAGCAAATGTGAGTAGAAAGTGACGATAAAAATGTAAATTAATTTTTAATAGCAATTCAATTGAACGCCGATATTTAAATTTTCAGCGTTCTAGAGAAAGCAGAAGATTTACCAACTTTCAAAATACCCCCCCTGCCTCCCCCAATCTATCTCACTGTTGTGCAACGCCAAATTTTCTAACGGCGCTTATACAAGCCAAATAGAGGAGCGAGAATTGCTCCAAAAACAAAGCCTCCTGCGTGTGCCCAATAAGCAATCCCCCCACTTTCCATACCGATATTGGAGCGAGCCTGTAAGCTGGCGACACCATAAAAAGCTTGCTGGACAAACCAAAACCCAAGAAAGAAAAATGCCGGAAGTCTTACAGTGGTTAAGAAAAATCCCAAGGGAACTAAGGTAAGAACTTCAGCTTTTGGAAAACGGAGAATGTATGCACCTAAAATTCCAGCGTAGGCGTAAGCCCGTCGTAGACATCGCACCACTTACGAAGGAATCGTAGAATTCTGTGAAAAGAACCATTGAGACAGCGCTGCTAAAACGCCGCACGTCAGATAAAAAATTAAATATTTCACATGACCCAAGCGGTCTTCAATGTTGTTATCAAAAATCCACATAAACCACATATTTCCTGCTAGGTGTAAAAAACCACCATGCAAGAATTGAGATGTAATCAAGGTCATCCATTCTGGTATCACGTGACTCTCCAACCCACTAGGACAAGTGGCTGAAAGTTGGCATGGTATTAGCGCCGCCGTGTAGAAAAATCCTTGTAATTGTTGCGGTGTTAGGTTCAGTTGATAAAGAAAAATCAGAATATTAGTAACAATTATAGGACTTACGCACTGAAGCCTGAAACCTAGATCCCCCCTAGCCCCCCTTAAAAAGGGGGGAACTTCTAAAGCCCCCTTTTTAAGGGGGTTGGGGGATCTGAGTGCGTAAGTCCTGAATTAATCCGTAGGTAACATACGGGGTAATTGTTGTCGGGTTGTTATCGCGCAGAGGAACCACAGTTTTTTTCTGATAATTGCGACTTGAAAATATTTAGAAGTTGTAGCCAACACCTAGTAAAATTCCTACATCAGTTTCATCAATAAAACTAATATTCACGCCACCCGTTGCTGTAACCTGTGGGGATAGGGGAACATCTACACCGCCAGAAATCAATGCGCCCACAGTGCTATCTCTACCTGTAGAAACTGCAATACCACCACCAATATAAGGCGCTACATTCAGTTGAGTGATTTCCAAATTTTCTTGGGGGAAATCTACAGTGAGCGGCACGAGAAAAACTGTATTATCTCCAACTAAAGCCGCAGGACGAAAAGATAGATTTCGTGTAAGCCCGATTTTGCTAATTACAGCAAATGAACTTTCACCTACTCGTGTATTGCCACTTATACCAATATTACCAGCAACACCAAAATAGCTAGAACCAGAACGGGTGGCTCTACCAGGCTCAAAAGTTTGAGCAACCTGCTCAGATTGAATGGCTGAGGAAGGTTGTGTTGATTCTATAATCAAGTCAGATGCAGAATTAAGATTAGTAGCAGGAGTTTCACTTACTTGTTCTGCCTGATTTGTAAGAGTATTAGCCGAAGGAAAGTGTGTATTTTCAGCACTAGCTGGTAAAGTACTACCAATAATAGCTACAGTAGCACACGCTAGTAGAATAGAAGTGCGCTGGAAAAGAGTTGTAATCATAAATATTCCTTCCTTTTTATCTTCTTGTTTCTAGTATTAGCAACAAATGTGAAGAGAAAGTGACAGATATTAAATCTTTGCTAGTAATTTGGTTGAAATTATTTTATTTTTTGATGAATTTACTCAATTAAAAAACATAGTTAAAAGTTAGACTACTACTCTTTATAGAAGTCCAGTATTTGGACACGGCAAATATATTAATCCTTTAGATATAAATTTACTTACGAGTTAAATTAAACCTTTTGATAGTTAATTTATAATTTAATTTGTGCAACATAAAACTTTTATCGATAACGCTTGGGTCTGCTTTGATTATTATGTCTATCTGAATTAGGTTCTTGAGATTCGTTTTTATTTTTGCCGGAAGTATGTATAGCATATTCTTCTGGGATAATAGGAGAGCCGTGCATTTTGGCGTAGTTTTTAGTAAACTCTGCTCCTAGAAATAAGATATGAGCGGCGTAATAAATCCATGTAGTAATAATTACGAATGAGCCAGCGACACCATAGGCAGAACCAATGTCGGTTTGGCTAAGAAATAACCCAAAGAAAAACTGACCAATCATAAATAAGATGGTGGTAATTGCTGCACCCACTCCAGCAGAGCGCCATGCAACTTGAGCATCAGGTAAAATGGTATATATTGCAGCAAATAGAAATGTTAAAATACTAAATGAAAGTAAAAAGCTGAGAATTTGCCACAGAGAACTTAATCCAGGTAATAAATCGCTTAAATAATTAACTGTAACGAATAAAACGTTTCTGACTACATAAGAAACAAATAGTAAAAAAGCAATGACTAAAACCATTGCAAAAGATAAAACCCGTTTCCGCAAAAAATGAAAGATTTGCCGTTTGGGTTCTGGTTTTACTTCCCAAATTTTATTGATCGCATACTGAATTTGGGCAAAAACTCCAGAAGCACCAAAAATGAGAAAGCCAATAGTAAAAATTAGTTGTAACAATCCCCCCCTAGCATCTTGTCTTAAATTTGCGATCGCAGTGGCAAGTAATTCTGCGCCTTGTTCACCAACTATTTCTGTCATTTGGTCAACAATCTGTTGTTGGGCTGTGGCTTCTCCATAAATTGCGCCAAGGATTGTGATAATAATCACCATTAAAGGTGCGATAGAAAATACTGTGTAATAAGCTAAGGATGATGCTAAAAGAGATACTTCGTTAACTTGCGACTCTGAAAACGTTTCTTTTAAGAGTCTCCAAACTTGTCTTAACCGCATAATAAAAATTGTTTGGTTGGCAGCCTACTCATATTTGTAAAATCACCCTTGCTATCATTAGATAAACAAACACTCCTAAAACATCTACCGCAGTAGTAATAAATGGGGCTGACATTAAGGCTGGATATAAGCCGAGTGAACCAAATAAAAACTGCATAGCTTTTGGCAAATCTTCAATAGCTTGGGCAATATTTACAGGTTGTACAGGTACTAACAGAGCTTTCACTCCCTGCAAGTTATCTTGTTGTAGTAATGCTTCAAGTTGCGATCGCACTAATTCTACAAGTTCTTGTCGGGACAGACTCTGTCGCCGTGAAGAAGGTCGATTCTCAGCCAAAGATACCTCCTTAATAATTTACCCCAGTAATCTTAAGTTACATTTCTAACTAAAAATCCCAGCACTGTAGAAACAATCGTCAGAACAACTGAAGCTAACAATGCAGGTAAGAAACCAGCAACAATAAAACCAGGAACGAGGAATCCTACCAGCCAAAGCATTAATGCATTAACAACAAAAAGAAACAAGCCTAGCGTGATAATGGTAAGGGGAAAGGTTAAAATCACCAAAAAAGGTCTAACAATTGCATTGACTAACCCTAAAATCAATGCGGCAATTGCGGCTGTGCTAAAAGCGTTAAACTCAAAGCCTGGTACAAAATAGGCTGTAACTAATAGCGATAGAGCGCCAACTAGCCAAGTTAGTAAGAAGTTTACTATTAACATTCTTCAAATATTGTCCCTGGTCAAAGTTTTATACCAGTTGTCATTAAAGATTGTAAAGTCATTCTTTAGGTGTGTTCAGTATTGCCAATCAGTATTGCCAACAAATGTGAACAGAAAGTGACAGCACCAACTATTGCGGCTATTTGATCGGCAAAAAAATTTGAAAAGTTGACCCCTTATCGACTACACTTTTGACACTAAGATGACCACTATGTGCAGAAACGATTTGTTGGACAATAGATAACCCTAAACCATATCCACCAGTTTTACGCGATCGCTTCTTATCCACCCGATAAAACCGCTCAAAAATATGCGGCAAATCAGCTTCGGGGATACCGATGCCATTGTCTATAACTTCAATTACAGCCCAATATGACTGGGTAAACAGCCGCAACTGAACTTGACCGCCAGCAGGAGTATATTTAAAGGCATTACTGAGCAAATTAACTACTGCTTGTTCTAGCAAGTTGGCATCACCCAGTACAATCACACTGGTAGTTGGAAAAGTATAAGTGAGATTCAGATGTTGTACAGCTTCTTGTGTTGCATATTCATCTGCTATTTGCACAAGCTCGCTTTTCAAGTTCACTTCTTGCAAAGATTCAGGAGATAATCGACCTGCGTGACGTGCCAAAAATAGCAGATTATTCACCAGATTATTCATTGACTTAGCAACATCGAAAATTTTGCCAAAGCGCTGACGCTGTGCCTCAATATCAGTAGATTGAGAAATTAATCCGTATTGGGCATTGCTAGTAATCGCCGACAAAGGCGATCGCAATTCATGGGAAGCATCAGCTGTGAAGCGTTGTAGCTGCTCGTAGCTGTCATGAATTGGCTGCATTGCTATACCCCCCAAACACCAACCAGCTAGACCGATTACCCCTAAAGTTGCTGGTACTGTCAAAAGCAAAACCAGCCGTAACCGAGCCAGATCATTTTGTACCGATACTAGAGGTGTTGCAATTTGCAGATAACCGATTAACGAACTATTTTGGTAGACGGGCAACGTTAACTGACGGAGCCAGATTGCAGGGGGTATTTCTTTTGAGGAGTAAAGCGTAGTCTTGAGAGTCTGATATCCCGGAATTGCTGTAACTTGTGCCCTTGGAATAATACCGAAAAATTGCACCAATTGCCCTTTGGTATCATACCAACGCGCATATACTAGTTCAGTACCCAATGGTGCTACGTTACTCCCTAAAAGCGGCACATTCTCTAAGTCAAGCTGCTTATTACGCAGATCGTACTTCGCATTCACCGCCATGACTCTAGATTTTTTATAGAGTAAGCGATCAAGATTCCCCAGTTCGTTTAATACCGCTTGGTAGTAAAGTACCCCTGCAAAAACGACCAAAATGCTCCCCATCGTTAGAGTAAACCACAGGGCTAAATTGCTGCGACTACGGTAAAACATGAAACTTAGACAACAGACTTATACTACACAGATATAGATATAGCTAACGTCTTGGTATAGCGCATTTGTGAAAGTATTTATGACAATTATTGTTTATTTTACTACCTATAGAGAAAAGCTAGGTCTATCACCATATCTTTCGTAGGTGAGATTGTAAATTAAGTGTAAGTGTGAAAAAGTCTTTAAAAGATAGTTTTAGTACGATGTTTATTGAAATTTTTATTTAGTACAGTACGCCTGAAATAGCACAATCATTTAGAATGAATCAAAAGCTTATATAATAGGCTTTTTGAATTTTTACTTTTGCGTAGCGGTACTAGCTGCTAGCTGTGAAACTAAGTTTATTACTATATGTCTTTGTCCTACTTGTTAGAAAAACTGCATTATTTAAAGTTAGAATATTTATTACCTTTTCCATTGCTTTTAATTGCTTTTGGAGTTGGTGGTGAATCATTGACTAACCTCTTGTTGAGCCGTTCTTACTCTACAGTAGAAAAGCTGCAATCTAATATAGAGACAGTCAAAATACGACTAGCAGCTAATGTGGTAATAACCGCAGCCGAAATTGAAAAAGAGCAGGACTTTACCGAAGTTGAACTTAGTATAGAAAACTCTGTACTTAAAAAGTTAATATTTAAGGTTCCAGCTACAGAATTAAGCAAAGTCAAAGCTATGATTACTCAAGAATTGGGGCTGTCTAATGAGATAAAAACTCTGCAAACTAATACAAAAATGCAAGTGCGGTCTACAGTTCAAGTACTAGGAATTCTGGCTGAAATTCAAAAAAAACCGGGATTTACAAAAGTTGAAGTTAATACTGCTAACTCCATACTGAAAAGTTTAGAATTTGAGTTTCCAGTTACAGAATTAAGCGAAATAAAAGCCATAATGATTCAAGAATTGGGGCTTTCTCGTGAAAATGCCAGAATGTTAGTCAGCTATCGGATAAAAAATTAGCACCTTATTCAACTGTTTGTCCAAAAAGCTGATTCCAAATTGATTACGAATTATTTTAATTATCTGGTGCTTTGAGACTGTAACCCATACCATAAACTGTTTTAACCCAATCTGCCGCACCAACTAACTGCAAGCGATGACGTAACTTGCGTACTAGTACAGTTAATGCGTTACTTTCTGGTTCCGAACCCCATTGCCACAATGCATCTTCAATCTGTTCGCGGGTTAATATTTGATTACGGTGACGCATTAAATACTCTAACAATTGAGCTTCGCGCGGGGATAATTCCACACTTACCTGATTGCGTTCAATAGTCAAATTACTTAGATGCAGTTGTAAATCTGCAACCTGGAGAATATCTCCTACCCATTGAGGCGATCGCCTCCCTAAAGCACGTACCCGCGCCAAGAATTCCACTAAATCAGCAGGTTTTACTAGATAATCATCCGCTCCTGCATCTAAGGCCATGACTTTATCTGGCGTGGTATCCTTAGCAGTGAGCATTAACACAGGTATAGTTTTGCCAAGAAGTCGATACTGATGACAAAGACTTAACCCGCTAATTGTGGGCAACATCCAGTCCAAAATCAACAAATCATAATCTTTTTTGGACAATAGCCACTGTGCAGTTTCTCCATCTTCAACGCCATCTACAATGTATCCAGCTTCCAAGAGGAGACTCTGTAATGGCTCTAATTGTTCTGAGTCATCTTCTACCAGTAAGATTCGCATACAGTTTTTTAGCAACCGACGCGACTAGAATTGTCAGTTTCCTAGTTTAGAGTAGAAGAATTAAACTTATCTTTCTTCTTCCATCAGGAATATTTTGATGTAGATTGTGGATACCCGGATTGCTCAGACACAATAAATATTATTGTATTTCTGCCAATAGGTAGTTTTTAAACTAGAGATGAAAAGTAATCAAATCCCTCCAGGAAGCTTTGGTATACCTGTATTAGGTGAAACACTCTCCTTTGTTTTCGACCGCGATTTTGCCAAAAAGCGCTATCGCCAGTATGGTTCTATCTACAAAACCCATCTTCTTGGCAGACCAACTGTGGTAATGGCAGGGCCGGAGGCATTAGAGTTTGTTTTGTCAACCCACATGGAGAATTTTTCTTGGCGCGAGGGATGGCCTGATAATTTCAAGACATTACTGGGTGAATCGCTTTTTGTGCAAGATGGAGAGGAACACCGCAGAAACCGCCGCTTGATGATGCCAGCATTGCATGGCCCAGCATTGACGAATTATGTCTCCACAATGGAAGATATTACGCGCGGCCATCTCCAAAAGTGGGAGAAAAAACAGGAGTTTACCTGGTTTCAAGAGTTTAAACAGCTGACATTTGATATTGCTAGTCAATTGTTGTTGGGTACGCGTCCTGGGGCTGAAGGTATGCGCCTCAGCCAGTTGTTTACAACCTTGAGTAATGGGCTGTTTGCTATTAATCCGTTGCCATTACCATTTACTACATTTGGTAAAGCTATAGCAGCTCGTGATCAGATTTTAGACCATCTAACTCAAGTTGTTAGAGAACGTCAGCAAAACCCAACCAAAGATACCATCAGCTTGTTAATCCAAGCTAAAGATGAAGATGGTAATAGTTTAAGTGAAAAAGAAATCATTGCCCAAGCGGTGCTGTTACTCTTTGCTGGACATGAAACGACTACTTCGATGCTGACTTGGTTGTGTACAGAGTTAGCCCGTCATCCAGAAGTACTCGAAAAAGCAAGAGTTGAACAATTGCAACTTGCTAGTAAAGGTGATTTGGATTTAGAGCAATTGGGTAAAATGCCCTATTTAGAGCAGGTTTTGTGGGAAGTTGAAAGATTGCATCAACCTGTCGGAGGTGGTTTTCGTGGTGTAATTAAAGACTTTGAGTTTAAAGGTTATCACGTTCCTGCTGGTTGGCGCTTGCTTTATTCAATTGTGATAACTCATAGCCTAAAGGAAATCTACCTTGAACCAGAGCGTTTTGATCCAGAGCGTTTCAGTCAAGAGCGCCAAGAACACAAAAAGTATCCTTTTAGTTTAGTTGGTTTCGGTGGTGGGCCACGCATCTGTATTGGTATAGCTTTTGCGAAAATGGAAATGAAGATTGTTGCTGCTCATCTTTTACGCAATTATCATTGGGAGATATTACCCAATCAAAGTTTAGAGGTAGTTACGGTTCCCACTAATCGCCCTAAAGATGGGTTGCGGGTTAGATTTCAACCTCGGTGAAATATTTTATGGCATCCCAAATAGACATACATTTGCCTAACGGAGTTTTGCAACGCTTACAAAATGTGAAAGATTTTGTCGGTGAGAATGTTAACTCTCTAAATAACTCAGCACAACAAGTTGGGGAGTCTTTGAAGGCAACAGCAACTACAACGACTGATAAAGCAATTGATACAGTTACGACAAGCTTAGACCAAACTTGGCAAACTGCTGATAAATTTAAGAGTACAACATCGGGCGCAGTTAAAGATGCAATGACATCTTCTGTAAGTGAATGGCTGACACAACACCCGATATTTTTTAGATTAGTTCAAATACTAGGTTGGGCGGCTAACCACCCAATTATTAGTATAGTGATTTTTTTGTTTGCACTTGCCTTGCTTTGGAGCATCATCAAAGCAATTGTCCGCTTGATTGAAACAGCTAGTTGGTCAATACTCCAAGTCCCGATAAAATTACTTCTGGCTTTGATTAAAGTTAGTTTTCTATCCTTAGCTAAAGTTGGCAGTTTTGCAGTTCAACAAATTACAGATACTAAAACAACTGATAACCTGCCAGCTTTGTTACCTGAAAATTTTCAACCAAGTAAGCAACAAAGATTAGCAGAAATTTCTAGTCGCTTAGAAGCCATTCAAAAGGAACAGCATGAGCTTTTACAAGAAGCAGCAGACTTGATTGCTGATGACACTATTGATATAGAAATATCAAAAATTAAACAGCTAAAAAGCGTTGAATCACATCTTGGCTGAGTTCGGCTGTGGAACCGGAGGCGACAATACCGCCTTTTTGCATAGCGTAATAGTAATCAGCCTGACGGACAAAGTGTAAATGTTGCTCTACCAATAAAACAGAAATGCCTGTGGTTTCGACGATGCGACGGACTGCGGCTTCAATTTCGAGGATGATGGAGGGTTGAATACCTTCAGTGGGTTCATCCAATACGAGTAATTGAGGCTCTCCCATTAAAGCACGTGCGATCGCTAATTGTTGCTGCTGTCCCCCACTCAAATCGCCACCCATCCGCGAAAGCATGGTTTTTAACACCGGAAATAAGCTAAAAACTTCCTCTGGAATTTCTGCTTTTTTTACTGGCTTGCGTCTAGCTTCCAACCCCAGCAGCAGATTTTCTTTGACTGTCAAACGGGGGATAATTTCTCGTCCTTGGGGAACATAACCAATTCCCAACTTTGCCCTTTGGTCGGGAGATTTCGAGTTGATTAATTCTCCACCTAAGTTAATTGTGCCGCTACGGGGTTTGAGTAAACCCATAATTGTTTTAAGTAATGTAGATTTCCCTACGCCATTGCGTCCAATCAGGCATATCATTTGCCCAGATGGTACGCTTAAATCTACATTGCGGAGAATGTGGCTTTCGCCGTAGTAAACGTTAAGGTTAGAGATTTTTAGCATTAGAAATTATGTAAATATTAAAATTTCAGGCAGAGGCGCAGAGCAGTGTTAACCGTTCGGCTGATTATAGTATGTGGTAGCCTATATAGGGTAAGAGGGCAAAGCAAATGACCCAAACGACGAAAACCCAAAAACTGCTAACCTTTGAAGAGTATCTTACCTATGATGATGGTACAGACACGCGCTATGAGTTGGTGGATGGAGAATTAGTCGAGATGCCACCAGAAAGTCAGGAAAATAGCAATCTGGCAAGATTTCTATTCGTTGAACTACTAAAATCTTTCGCATTTTATTTAGTTGCTCACAAGGATACAGAAATTGAGGTGGCGGGGCGACGGGCAAGATGTCGTTTACCTGACTTAATGGTTCACACAGAAGAATCTTATGCTGCCCTTATCGGTGCTACTCGTGCCACCCTCACCCGTGATATGCCGCCGCCTGCACTAGTGATTGAAATTGTTTCTCCGGGTACGGCAAACCGTGTTCGTGATTATCGCTACAAGCGGACGGAGTATGCCGCTAGGGAAATATTAGAGTATTGGGTTATTGACCCACAGATACAACAAATTACAATTTGCCAGTGGGTAGAAGGACAGTATGAGGATAAGGTATTTACAGGTGGGGCTTGCATAGAATCAGTAGTAATTGTTGATTGGACGCTAACAGTAGAGCAGGTATTTAACAGCGCAAACCGACCAGAATTACCAGGCGAATAGAATTTTATTGAAAAATAAAAACTGGGATGCAATCCACATATCAAATTTATCAAATTGCGGAAACAAACTCGTTAACTGTAAGTCCCGCAGTGCGAATCAAACTTTGCAGCGTTCCTTTTGCTACTTCATGATGCTCAGGAACAGACAGTGTGGCTAACTCTCCTTCCTTCACCAGGATGATATGGCTTCCACTTTGACGTGCAACTTCCCAACCAAATGACTCAAATACACGAACAACTTCACGTCCGTTAAGAACAGGAAGAGTAGACGCCATCACTAAGCTACAACCTCTACTTGGTGAGTCTCTATGGTAAGCGGCAACCCGCGCTCGGCACGAACTTGTAGACAGGCAGCTATTGCATCTTTGATATTCTCTAATGCTTCTTCCTTAGTCTGACCTTGACTAACACAACCCGGAATACTGGGGCACTCTACAATCCATGTACCATCTTCATCACGATCAACCGTTACATTGAACTTCATATTTCCTCATACACTAAGCTTGTGACTATAGTATATCTAAGCTTTGTAGAGCTAAAAATTTAGTCTTCCTGTTTTCCTAAATATACTTCAATAACACGAGAGTCATTTTGTACTTCCTCAAAATTCCCTTCGCACAGCACCGAACCTTCATGTAACACCGTTACTTTCTTGGCAATTTGACGCACAAATTCCATATCGTGTTCAATGACTAAAATTGAATGACTTTGTGCTAGTGCTAAGAGTAATTCACCGATGTTATAGGTTTCTTCATCTGTTAAACCAGCAACGGGTTCATCAACTAATAATAAGTCAGGGGACTGTGCTACTAACATCCCAATTTCTAAACGCTGCTTTTCGCCGTGGGAAAGTAAACCTGCTCTGATGCCAGCTTTAGCAGTTAAACCAATAGTTTCTAATAATCCTTTGATATTATTTTTTTCAGCAGTATTAGAACGTCCAAACAAAGTAGAAAAGACATTTTTATTGCGGTTGCTAGTAATTTCTAGATTTTCACTGGGCGTTAAATTTAAGTAAATTCGGGGTGTTTGAAACTTGCGCCCAATTCCTAACCGCGCAATTTTATATTCAGGTAAAGAACGCAGGTTTTTTCCTTTGAATAAAACTCGCCCAACGGTTGGTTGCACTTTCCCTGTAATCACATCCAGAAATGTTGTCTTTCCCGCGCCATTGGGGCCAATTACTACCCGTAATTCACCCATATCCATGCTAAAGTTAAGCTGATTTAAAGCCTTAAATCCGTCAAAACTAACAGTTACGTTTTCAGTTTCCAATATTTTCGCGTTCATGTTGCACTTCAGCGTCTTCTTCCAAGGTGGGATATGTAGCAATTTGTTGACGGCGGTGGAAAAGAGAAATATTCTGACTACGCAACCATCCAACTATGCCGTCAGGAAGCACTGTAACGACTATCAAAAATAGTGCGCCTTGAAAAAATAGCCAGATTTCTGCAAATTGTTCGCTTAAAAAAGTGCGGGCATAATTTACTAACAAAGTTCCCACAATCGCGCCAATTAAAGTAGCGCGTCCCCCTACAGCTACCCAAATCACCATTTCAATCGAAAAAGCAATATCCATTGCTCTGGGTGAGACAGAACCACTCTGGATGGTGTAAAATGCTCCTGCTATACCTGCGATCGCACCTGAAACTGCAAACACCAGCACCTTATAATCTGTAGGGTCGTAGCCAGAAAATCTTACCCGACTTTCATCATCACGAATAGCTATTAACAATCTGCCAAAGCGTCCAGTTGTCAACCAGCGACAAAGCCCGTAGGTGGCTGCGAGAAACACTACCGTAAAAATATAGAAAACAAATTGCGTTTTGGCATCGCTGACCGTTGCCCCAAACAAGGTTGTAAAATCTATGAGTCCGTTCGTACCGTTGAAAAATTGTTGCTGACCGTTAAAGAAGTTGAAAAATACAATAGTTCCGGCTTGAGTCAAGATGGAAAAATAAACTCCCTTAAGGCGATTCCTAAATACTAAATATCCCAATAATCCCGCCAATAACCCTGGAATTAGTACTACAAAAGCTATTGTCAAAGGAAATGAATAAAAAGGTTGCCAAAAAGCGGGAAGTTCCGTAACCCCATAAAGTCCCATGAAATCAGGTAACTCACCAGTAGGAACTTGCAGCTTCAGGTACATTGCGATCGCATATCCACCCAAACCAAAGAAAATACCATGTCCCAAACTCAATAAACCAGTATACCCCCAAATCAAATCAATACCTAAAGCCACAATTGCCAGCGACAAAAATCGCCCCAACAAATTTAGACGAAACTCCGACAGCAACAGTGGCATAACAATTATAAGGAAGAGTGCGATCGCAACCACCACCCCCACCTCAATTAATAACCCTCCTTCCTTCTTCTTCATTCTCTGCGTCCTCTGCGTCTCTGCGGTTCGTTAAAGATCAACAGTACGTCCCTTTTGCGGAAAAATCCCCCCAGGCTTCCACTGTAAAAACACAATAATCAGCGCAAATACCAACACCTTAGCCATACTCGTCGTTGCAAAAAAGCTAAACAAATCAGCCAAAGGCTTAACACGACTCAACAGCAAAGCCAAAGTCCCAGAACCAATTAAAAAATTAGCCGTACCAATACCCAACGCCGCCACAATCGTCCCGGCTAAATTGCCCACACCCCCAACCACAACAACCATAAAAGTATCAATAATATAGTTTTGTCCCGTATTTGGCCCTACAGAACCCAGTAAACTAATCGCACATCCAGCCACACCAGCTAAACCAGAACCTAGTGCAAAAGTAATCGCATCAACCTTTTGAGTTGGAATTCCCAAACAAGCACTCATACTCCGATTTTGCGTTACAGCCCGAATTCTTAAACCCCAGCTAGAACGTTGTAAAAATAAATAAATTCCCGTCACACAGATGATTGTTAAACTAATAATAAATAACCTAGCAAAGGGTAATTGTACACCGCCCAAAGATATACCTGTTTGCAACCAAGTCGGTGCTGTTACATCCACATTTTGAGCGCCAAACCAAGGTTGAGTAACTGCTAGCTGATAAGTTTGACTCAATAAATTGCCCGTTGTAATTGTCACCCCCAGTGATAATAAAAATATCATCGCCACAATCCAGTTACGAACTCTTCCCAAATCTGTGCGGGAATTTAAAATCCATAAACCTCCAAAAAATAACAGAGAAAATATGGCAATACTAATTATCAATACCCAATTCACACTGCGAACAAACTGCTGAAAAATTAAACTTACTCCCCAAGTTGCCAAGAGAGTTTCTAGAGGTCGCCCATAGAGATAACGGATTACACTTTTTTCTAAAATCAGTCCTATAGTAGCTGTGAAAATAAAAGCGATAATCAAAGCCAAAAATATATAGACTTCAAACCATACTCCACCCAATTGCTTACATACATTTTGCACAACAAATGTGGCATAAGCACCAAACATCATTAACTCACCATGCGCCATATTAATAACGCCCATCAATCCAAATATAATGGCTAGTCCCAATGCGGCAATTAATAATACAGCGCCAATACTAATACCATTAAATACAGCTTCTAAAAATCCTGCTAACACTTATTTCTCCTACATAGCATCTATTTGTCATTAGTCACTTATTATCATCTGTTATTCACTAATGACTAATGACTAATGACCAATGACTAAGAAATTAAACTTTCTTGTATTTACCACCCTTAGCCGGGTCATTCCAATCACAAGCAAATCCCTTAGTCTCTTTTACAAATTGATTCCAAGGAACTGGCTCAACGGCTGTCGGAGTAGCATAAACAATATCAAACAATCCATCTTGTCTAACTTGACCAATCCGCACAATTTTAGATATGTGATGATTGGCATCCATTGTTACTTTACCTTCAGGTGCATCTATAGTTTGACCATAAGCCGCAGCCCGCACTTTTTCTAAATCAGTAGTTCCAGCTTTTTGTACTGCTTGCTTCCACAAATATACGGCGATGTATGCTGCTTCCATTGGGTCATTTGTCACCCTATTTTGACCGTACTCTTTCTTGAAAGCTGCAACAAACTTCTTATTAGCAGGTGTGTCTACTGTTTGAAAATAGTTCCAAGCTGCATAGTGGCCTTGGAGATACTCTACACCAATTGCTTTGACTTCTTCTTCAGCGATACTGACAGACATCGAAGGATATTTGTCTGGTGTTAATCCAGCCCCTTTCAGTTGTTTGAAGAAAGCAACATTGCTATCACCATTTAGGGTGTTATAAATCACGCCACCATTTGGCAAATTTTGCTTAATTTTCGTGATAATTGGTGTAACTTCTGTATTCCCAAGAGGTAAATAATCTTCACCAACTGTTTTTCCGCCTAAAGCTTCTAATTGAGCTTTAATAATTGTGTTAGCAGTACGGGGAAAAACGTAGTCAGAGCCAACTAAGAAGAATTCTTTTCCTTTATTTTTTAACAGCCAATCAACAGATGGTTCGATTTGCTGATTTGGCGCAGCGCCAGTGTAGAAAATATTTTTAGAACATTCTTGACCTTCATATTGCACAGGGTACCAGAGCATATGATTTTTGCTCTCAAATACTGGCTTAACATTCTTACGGCTAGCAGAAGTCCAACAACCAAAAACTACACTGACTTTATCTTGATCAATTAGCTTGGTTGCTTTTTCTCTAAAAGTATCCCAATTAGAAGCACCATCTTCGGTAATTGCTTGAATTTGTTTACCTAAGACACCACCAGCAGCGTTAATTTCTTTAATTGCTAATTTTTCAGCATCAACAACGCTTTTTTCACTAATAGACATCGTACCACTCAAAGAGTGCAAAATTCCTACTTTGATGGTGTCACCAGCAGTAGCCGCAGCAGGAGAAGCAGCAGGAGGCGCGGCTGGACTCTCTGTAGCAGTTGGGGAATTATTCGCGCAAGCCTTCAGAAAAAAGCTGCTTCCAAAAGTTAAAGAACCGTAGATAAAAAACTTGCGTCTGTTAAATTGTCTTCTCATATTTTTATGAATTTTCCTCTTGATCAATCAACCAACTTAATAGAAAGCTGACAATATTAAACTTTAAAGTGTGATGATAGTGCGATAGTTTACTAGGAAAAAGTTACTTCTTATACAAAATGTATGGTTTTTGTAATAAAAAAATAACTTTATATTATTAATCTTTGTTAAGCCTAGTATTGTGAAATTATTGTCAGCGATGAAGAGATAGCTGGATAATAATCTCATCTTCCTTGCCAGATGCAAAATTAGCAAAGCGCTTTGCCAAAGGTGGTATAATCACCAAAGGATTGCTAAACCCAGAGAATAGATGAACGCTCTCAAATCCTGGGATAGTACCAATTAAAGGTAGGCGATCGCTACTAAATCCCACTAAGCAATCATGCCAAGTTCCTGGTAAATTCTCCAAAGCTGGTAAAACCTCACCGACACTTTTTCGCAACCATTTTTCACTCGCCTCTGAGTTTACCTTGGCATAAGGATCTGTGAGAACGCGGCTAATTTGACCGATGCGAAAGCTACCATCTTGAAACTGAATCGCACCCGCATCTAAAATTGGTGGTACTGGCTCATTACCTGGTTGATTCCACAATTCATCAACTTGAGTAGATTCAGCTTCTAGTTGAAATCGTTGCAGATTAGCTGGCATAACTAAGGTGCGTAACTGCACATCTACAGGTGGGGTTTCAATAATTTCTGCATGGGTAAAATACAGCTTGACGGGAATACCAGCAGATTTTAGTAGTTGGCGGCTGAGTCCACCTGCACAAATAGCAACGTTGGCACTGTGGTAAGTTGCAGTAGTTGTTTTTACACCATCTTGCAATACTTGCAATACTTGAGTAATCTGCATTTCACCCCCAGCACGCAGAAAGGCTTGGACGTAGGCTTGTGCTGTTTTTTCTGGGTTGATATGACCGTGTTTAACAGTTAAAGCACCAGATATCGCCTCTCGATTTAGCAGTGGTTCCAACTCACAAGCTTCCTGAACACTCAATAAACGGGGTGGAATGGCAAAATGATTATATGATGCAGCCGTTGCTTCTGGGTCATTAGCGGCTGAAATAGTAAGTAATAAATCTAATTCCCGAAACTGGATATCAGCGTTTAACTCTTGAGATAGGATATGGTAAAGTGCGATTGCTTCTTTGCACAATAGACGAGTTAGTGGTGTAGTACCCGACCAATAAGCAAGTCCACCATAACTATAACGAGTTGCATTCTGTGGTGTTTCATATTGCTCTAACAAAAGAATAGCAAAACCTGTTTTTACTAATTCGTATGCCAGTGCAGCACCTGCAATTCCACCACCAACCACAATCCAGTCGTAGGTTTTCATATTTTACGAATTACGAATTACCATAAGTTGCTTGTAAACGACTTAAAAGATATTCTCCCGCCAGGATAGGCGAATAAATAGGCGATTGTTCTTTCTGGCAACTTTCCAGACAAACTATTTCTGTATTATCATTAGGATGACAGAAAAAAGCCATAGAATAACGCGACTGCTTCACCCTGTTATCGCTGGGAATCATTACTCGATGCTTGGTTGAGCAAAATATATCATTTGTCCACCGTTGCATTAAATCGCCAGTATTAACTACCACAGTATCAGGAATCGCAGGCGCGACAATCCAATTTCCAGATGCTGTCTGTACTTCCAACCCGCCAACGTTATCTTGGAAAAGTAAAGTAATGCTGCCATAATCGGAATGCTCACCAGCACGCACCTGTCCGGGTTTGGGTGGTGTCTGCAATGGGGGATAGTGGAGTAAGCGCAAGGTATGATTTTGTTGATTGTGTCTTGTGATAAAAAAATCTTCTGGCAATTCCAACGCCAAAGCATAAGCTTGTAACACTGTGTTAGCAAATTCTGTGCAACTATCATAAAAGGCGACAATAGAAGCATCTATTCTCATAGCTGCTTGTTTGCTTACATTCAACGCCTCTTTTAAGTCGCCTGGTTTATTGGGGTCAAGACGTTCTCTCTCAAGACTGACGTATCCTGTATTATTAAACTCATCACTCCAAGCCTGCTTTTGTTTAACTTCCAATGGTAAATTGAAGAAAGATTTACTGTAATTGAATACTTGCCTGATTAAGTCTTTTGATATTCCTGAATGCAAGTACATGAAGCCAATTTCATGGCAAGCTTGATAAATTTGTTTGATAATATTTTGCCGAGTTATTGTGTCGCCATTAGTAAACGCAGTTAAATCTATTATTGGAATTGTAACCATTTATATATAATTAGAAAGTTTGTGTTTTTGTTTTGTTAACAGTAGTATACTTAATACTTAGGTACGAAACTTTATAATGACTCTTGCTCCTTGGCGAAGCGCGATCGCTCATGCACTCCATCGCAACCGCAGCCTTGTTTATGCTCGTTACCTCCAACTAGCAACGGTGCAGCCAAACGGTCGTCCCGCTAATCGTACCCTAGTCTTTCGCGGTTTTCTAGAAGATACAAACCAGCTAAAATTTATTACTGATACTCGTAGCGCTAAAGCCGACCAGATACAGCAACAACCTTGGGCAGAAGTTTGCTGGTACTTCCCCAATACACGCGAACAATTCCGAATCACTGGCTGTTTGACTCTGGTAAGCAGTGATGATTCTGGCCAGGATTTACAACTAGCCCGGATAGCAATGTGGCAAGAATTAAGTGATGCGGCGCGTTTACAGTTTGCTTGGCCCTATCCTGGTAAACCTAGAATCCAAGAATTAGGAGCTTTTGAGCCACCAGCACCCAATCCTGTTGAGCCAGTACCTAACTTTTGTCTACTGCTACTCGATCCGATGCAAGTAGACCATTTAGAATTACGCGGCGAACCACAAAATAGAAAGTTTTATCGCCGCGATGAAAATCAGGAATGGTTTTGTGAAGAAATTAATCCTTAATTTTGTCAGTTAGGAGTCATGAATTGGAAGATGTAAGGATAATTTTTATTCCTCACTCCTAACTCCTAACTCCTAACTTGATTTAAATACCCGCACCATCTAGAAATTGCTGGATAGTCTTATCTTTGAGGTTGCACCAGCGAGTATCGTGGGTTGGCTCATCCTCTTCGGTGGCTAAACAACCCACTAAAACAGGAGTTTTTTCTGAAGAATTGCTGCGCTGAAGAGTTTGTATTTGTTCTTCCAACGCCTCAATTCTGTCAACTAAAGCACGAATTACTTGAGCTTCTGAATCTGGTAAGTTATTGTGTTCAAGAGGTGCAACCCGAACTCCAGAACGATACATAATGCGCCCAGGCACACCTACCACAGTACAGTCTGAAGGGACATCCCTTAGAACAACAGACCCAGCACCAATACGGACATTATTACCAATTTGGATATTGCCCAGTACCTTAGCTCCAGCCCCAACTACGACATTTTCACCCACAGTTGGATGGCGCTTACCACATTCTTTACCAGTACCTCCAAGGGTGACACCTTGATAAATTAGGGCATAGTCTCCCACGATCGCAGTTTCACCAATTACTACACCCATCCCGTGGTCAATAAACACACTTTTTCCAATTACTGCACCAGGGTGGATTTCAATTCCAGTCAAAAACCGAGCCACGTGAGAAATCAGGCGGGGAATAAAGGGAAGACCAACAGTGTACAACCAGTGAGCCAGCCTATGGAATAGCAGGGCTTGCAAACCAGGGTAACAAAATAAAACTTCCAACCAGTTACGAGCAGCTGGGTCACGTTCAAATATGATACGAAAGTCAGCACGCAGTATAGATAGCACGAGATAGCACCCTCGGAAAGCACAACAAGCTACTCTCCCATATTATCCTTTCAGGCGTGATACCTAAAAATTGGGGATTGGGAATTGGGAATTGGGCATTGGGCATTGGGCATAAATTCTTACCAATACACAATACCTAATCGCTAACTCCTAACTCCCAACTCCTAACTCCCAACTCCCAACTCCCAACTTCACTGCTGCTCCACTTTCAAAGTATAATCTTGCTTAACCCCAGGATTAAATGTACCTACCCAAATCCGATAAGTGCCACTTTTCCAGTTGCGATCGCTAACGCTAGCATCTTTACTTTTACCAGTGTCATCGCCGCAACGAATCGTAGTTTGATCTGGGCCTTGAATTAGTAAAGTAGTGTCGGTGTTGTTGCTATCGACTTGGATTGTTAACTGGGAAAATTCATTTTCCAAAACCATAATATGATCTGGATTAGGATCGGCAAAGCCAATACAGGCTTTTTGATCGCGATCGCGGTTACTTGTGGCAGACAATGAATAAGAACCACCTGTAAACCCCTGCACTGTTCCTTGTGCTGGATTAAAGTTGGTTGATAATTTGAAAGTGCCAAAATTCACTGTCTCTGCTATTACAGGCGTAGCTGTGATGGTGCTAATTAAAGCCAACAGCCAGCCGCCGCGAAACTGAAGTCGGGGGCGACAGTATTTCATAGTAGCCCTCCAACAGGCTTTTTAATTAGTAGTGATATATACATATTCTAATGAAAAAACTCCAGTAAAATTTCAGTTGGTTGTGCCACATTAAAATGTGACACAATCGAGTATTTTTCAAGCAAACAGCTAGTTGCTAGGCTGTCTCTTGATATAAACAGCAGCGACAATTATAAAACTGGTGATTTATACTAATTTTGAATTTTAGATAATGGAATTAAAAAACTAAACCATAAAGTTTGCTATGAAGTATTTTTGCTATGTGATTCCCAGCATGAAATACATAAAGTAATTTGATTGTCTCCTAGACGTTTCATACCTTCAGGTGAAAATGATATGTTACATTGTTCATCATATTCGTAATACATCCACACGGAGATATCATCTTTGTTCACCCCAACCATAGAAAGCTTGTGATATTTCCCTTCTAAAAGGTTTAAAAATCTATCTAAAAAATTTACTGGAGGGTCTAAAGCTTCTTCAATAAGTATTTGCTCCCAATAATTATTAGAGTTACTATCAACACCCAAAATATCGTTAACTATTTTCAGTTTTGATCTTCCACAATCAATTCTCAAAATATACGTATACTTCATGATTTAGCTCCTAGTTTTATTTCCACTTCTTTACTCATTAGGCAGATAGAGAATATCGGGTGTGTCGAATACAACAGATATGTTAACCTTGCCAAAAAAGGCAGAAGGTAAAATAATTTTTAACCTTCTGCACTTAAGCTTTTATAAAAATCTCAAAAATTATTGAGTTGGAAGAAAACGCCACCTTTGAGCGATCGCGTGTCAGTTCCATAACTACTAACTGTGAGTGATCGCAGATTATCAAAAAACGGTTTCCCTAAAACTTCCACTAGTTTGAGAATCGGTACTTGACGCTCTAACAAATTTTGGCTCTTTGTCCAGTCAAGATATATATAGCCTTGATTTGGTAAGGGAATCGCAGCAATACTATCTTGGAAATTGGGATTGTCAATTAAGGAATCATTCTTGGCTGTGATAATTTCATCCATCGTTTCTAAGTCAGAGCTGAAAATTTCGTAATTTCCTAAAGTTGTATGCAATCCTCTGACTTTTGTTTCAATGCTGAAAGATGCTCCCTCTTTAACATCGCTTTTTTTAGTAGCCGTAGTTAACTCTGTCCAAGCGAAGATTTTTTGCTTGTCTATAGTCACGGGATTAATGCTGAGTCCATTTGATGAGGCGATCGCATCTAATCGAGCAACGCCTTGTTCTACACTCTCGGATTTTTCTACTACAAAAATCCAATGAGGGGTTGTTTGCTCTTTATCAGGTAACAATGCTACGGCATATTCTCCCTGTACCCAGCTAAAAATATCCTCTGGTAAGTTTATACCCCAGCGTTTTTGAACATCCGCCAAGGGTTTAGCTAACCGAGAAACCACATCTTTCTCAGAACCATATATAGTTGCTGTTGCTTGTCTCCAGAGTTTGGCTAAATCACTGTTACCCAAATTACTCAAATTTGAGCCAGAAATTGCCAAACCTGTGGACGCTGGAACATACTGCAATGCTCCTACAGGTTTAGATAGTGGTGAAGACGGGGAAACAATTTCTGATGAAGTTAGAAAGCTGGTTTCTGCTAGCAATCCTTTGGGGTTCAACGCCAGAGAAATAATCTCGCTGTCGTAGGTTTGTTCTGGCAGTTCTAAACCTTGCCATTTCGCCACAATGGGAAGATTCAAGAAAGCTACAGCTAAACCACCTTTGGGTGATTCTTTAATAGCTTTTTGGTATTCGGGGGAGCTAGTCAAATTCAGATCGGGAGCTTGAACATTATTGATTGCATCTCGCAACACTTTCGGATCATTGGCAAACAACACAAAGCCTTCACCAACAACAGCACCTGCAAGCAAGTCCCGCTCTGGTTGAGAATTGTTATAAATTAGCTTTACACCTTTGTATTGTTCAACAGTTAAATTTGCCCCACCTAACGCCCGTTTGGAAAACAACAACTCGACAAACTCGCGGCTTTTCTCCGGTTGCTTGGTTGCTAGTGCCAACAAATACCCTGGCTGCTGTCCGTTTTCTCGATCGCGATCAATATCTAGGGTGGTGATAGCTAAGGTAATTTCGTCCCCTAACCAGGGTTGAACGTCTTCTTTGTAATCTATGCCACTCTTGGCAAATAAACTGGTTTTGAGTTGAGATAGTTCTCCTTCACGCTCCAACGCCTGCAAACGGTCAGGATTCGCCAGCAATGAAACCATTGCCGGGGAAAGTTTCGACACGAATATGGCTGCATTTGGCTGTCCGGTAGAAGCAGTGATGTTAGCCGGACTTTTAGCAAAAAACCAGTAAAAGCTAGCGATCGCAATTACTAGCAGTGCGATCGCACCAGCTACGATGAAACCAATAAATGAGCGTTGCCTATTCACATTAAACCTTTAAAAAAGACGGTTTACAGCCATTTAAGCAGAAAGCCTACCAGGATTTATCGACCTTCTTGAGAATGGATACTCATGCAAAGGTAGAGATTTTCTGTCACCATAAATAGTATTAGGACTGTTTATCGGGAATTCTTTTAGTCAACCCATGAACCACATAAGTGTACAAGAACTGGCACAACGTCTTTCTTCTAATGATGCAAGTATTCAGCTAGTAGATGTACGCGAACCACAAGAATTGGAGATTGCTAGCATTGAGGGCTTTGTCAATCTACCCTTAAGCCAATTTGCCGAATGGGGAGATCAAGTTCCTAACCTCTTCAATCCCCAAGCTGAAACCCTTGTACTATGTCATCACGGCATCCGCTCTGCTCAGATGTGTCAGTGGTTAATTGCTCAAGGTTTTACAAATGTGCAAAATATTTCGGGTGGTATTGATGCTTATTCCGTCTTAGTAGACCATTCAATTCCCCAGTATTAGCTTGTGTTTAAGTGCATCACTCAGATGGAACTTACTCTTCCATCTGGCTTTTGCTATGCTAAAAATAGCAGAACATAAAAACTTAGCGGCTTGCCCAGAAAGCTTACAACTCTGTCCACTGGCTACATAATTACGAAACTTTTCGACCTCAATCTTAGCTGCGATCGCCGCAAAAATACGTATACAATAATACTTTTATAAATGTAGAATTATGCAAAAATAAGCCATAAATAGGATGTTGTAAATTCAAGCTCTCAGCTTTTGCTGCAAAGATCCGTTAAAAGAATGGTGTACGTGAACCTTAAGATTAATTATCACAACATAAGTGTATAATTTGTTATCTTAATAAATTATTAATATTCTTAGTTTTCAATTAAATCCAAAAATTTTTCCAGACTTTGATTAAAATTTGCCGCCAAGCATTACATACCCTATGGAAGTCCAGTTAACAAATCGACAACAGCATATACTTTGGGCAACGGTACGTCACTATATTGCTACGGCAGAGCCTGTTGGTTCAAAAGCTTTGGTCGAGGAGTACGACCTAGGTGTAAGTTCAGCCACGATTCGCAATGTGATGGGCGTTTTAGAAAAATCCGGGTTACTCTACCAACCACACGCCTCTGCTGGACGTGTCCCTTCAGATTCAGGATATCGCATTTATGTTGACCAGCTAATTACACCTTCTCTGCGTTCGCGCAGCGTGTCGCAAACAGACGCTCTTGCTAGCTTGCTTCCACAAAGTGGTACAGAAACTTTAGGACGAGAAGTAGAAATGGCATTGCAAAAGCGCCTCCAGTGGGAAGATTGGAGTTTAGAAACCCTATTGCAAGGAGCCGCACAAATTTTAGCAACCTTAAGTGGTTGCATTAGCTTGATTACTATGCCGCAAACTACCACAGCACTATTGCGACATCTGCAATTGGTGCAAATTGAAGCGGGGCGGATCATGTTAATTGTAGTCACCGATAGTTATGAGACACATTCCAAGTTGATGGATTTGTCGCCGATAGCAGAGGAGACACAACGAGATTCAGAGGTAATCGATCGCGAGTTGCAGATTGTTTCTAACTTTTTGAATACCCACTTGCGGGGGCGAAGTCTGTTGGAATTAGCCAACCTCAACTGGAGCGAGCTAGATCAGGAGTTCCAACGCTACGGGGAATTTTTGAAACATTCAGTTGCTGAATTGACTCGTCGCAATCATGCACCGACTGCAACCCAAATTATGGTTCGGGGTGTGTCAGAAGTTTTGCGTCAGCCAGAATTTTCCCAGTTACAGCAGGTACAAACGATTATCCACCTGCTGGAAGAAGAACAAGACCAACTATGGCGATTAATATTTGAGGAACCAGAGCTTGAGGATGTGGGCAAGTCAAAGGTAACAGTTCGTATTGGCGCAGAAAATCTTCTAGAACCGATACGCACCTGCTCCTTGATTTCTTCTACCTATCGCCGAGGTTCAATACCAGTAGGAAGTGTGGGAGTTTTGGGGCCAACACGTTTAGATTATGAAAATGCGATCGCAATAGTAGCATCTGCTGCTGATTACCTCTCAGAAGCTTTCAGTTATTTCAATCCCCAATAGAAACAACCTGCTACAGGTTTAGACAAAAGAACAATACCATAGCAGGTAGATAAGCCTAATTTATAGTGGCAAAATCAATAATTAATACCTTTTAACTCTTTCATGGTTAGAAAAATTGCCTTTGGCGTGCTGTGGCTGGGATTTACTACCTATGCTTTTTTCCTCGCTCCTCCTGAGCAACCTGGTACATTTGAGTTAATTAAAAACCTTTCTACTGGCCAATGGCAAGGCGTTAACCCATTAGTCGTAGCACTATTCAACCTCATGGGCATCTGGCCTCTCATCTACAGTGCAGTAGTATTTATTGATGGTAGAGGACAAAAAATACCTGCTTGGCTATTTGCTACTGCCTCTTTCGGAGTCGGGGCATTTGCCTTGTTACCCTATTTAGCCTTGAGAGAACCAAATAATAAGTTTGTTGGTAAAAAGAATGCCTTGCTCAAGCTGCTAGATTCTCGTGTGACTGGGGTTATCTTGACGGTAGGCACGATTATTCTAGTTGCCTATGGTTTAACAGGAGGAGATTGGGGTAATTTTGTGCAACAGTGGCAAACTAACCGCTTCATCAATGTGATGAGTTTAGATTTCTGTCTACTTTGCCTATTATTTCCAGCTTTGCTAAGGGATGATATGGCGCGTCGTGGTTGGAAAAATCCACAAATGTTCTGGTTAATAGCGTTGATACCGCTATTCGGGCCTTTGATTTATTTGTGTGTGCGTCCACCTCTAACAGAAGTGGGTGTAGAGGAAATACCCAGTCAGCAACCAGCTGTAAATTAAAGTAATTTGTAATTCGTAATTTAAAGACAGTTTCAGTTAGGGTCTAAATCCCCAACTTAAACAAGAATAACTTATATAGCAGTCCTAAATCATTTGTGAAAATATATCTCTTTATTCTTTCTTTCCTTTGCGCCCTTCTCTAACGAAATGCTGCGCGAATGCGTCCTTTGCGGTTCGTTTCCTTATCTATATTTTTCACAAATCAAATCAGACTGCTATAGATATACCCCTATTTTTAAGCAAGCTAAAGGCAGCGTTCTATCTATAGAAAGGGGGATTTAGATGCAAAAAATACGAATTATAAATTAGTAATTATCTTAAATGCATACCATCTAAAAACGATGAATAGAAAAGTTGCATTGTGGTTACTATGGCTTGGATTTATAGGCTATATTTTACTGTTAGCACCGCCCCTGCATTTACAAGAAACCTTAATGCTACTGAAAAATATATTTACTCTTCAGTGGCTTGCCATAAATCCAATTATCCTTTCCTTGTTTTCTCTAGTGGGCATCTGGCTACTAATTTACAGTGGTTTGTTGTTCATTGATGGCAGAATGCAACGCATTCCTTTTTGGCCTTTTGCCTTGGCATCATTAGCATCAGGAGTGCTTGGTCTTATACCATATTTGGCTTTTCGTGAACCAAATCAAGAATTTTCTGGACACAAGGACGCTTTTTTATGGCTGCTGGATTCTCGTTTTTTTGGGATTGTTTTGAGTTTAAGCACTGTTGCTTTGATCGCCTATGCGTCTGTCTTAGGTGATTGGGGAGATTTTGTGCAGCAGTTCCAAAGCGATCGCTTTATTAATGGCATGAGCTTGGCATTTTGCCTTTTTTGTCTTTTATTCCCTACAATCCTTGGCGATGATATCGCTCGTCGCCACTGGAATACTCCCCAAGTGTTTTGGGCTGTAGTGTTTGTCCCGCTACTCGGCCCACTTATTTATCTTTGCTTGCGCCCGCCCCTGCCATCAACTATTCGTGAAGAATGGCTAATAGCTAATCGTTAATAGATCCTGCTCCACTTCTCTTTGAGAGTCTGCGCCCGAAGCGTAGCTATGCTGCAGGCTTTACGGCTACGCTCAGTGACCACCTACCCCCCTGCTTATTCACTACGCAGAGCCTCTTTTTTTTTCAGTGAGTTGGGGATTTTTCACTCCGGGTGCGTAAATCCCAAGAGAAATGTTTTTTCTCAGAGTACTTTACAAAACGCAATAAATTATTTAAGATGTGTAACAGGTAGTCAAACCTACCTAATTCATTCACAAATAATCGCATTTATAAAACCATGACAGCAACCTTACAACAGCGCTCAAGCGCCAACGTATGGGATCGGTTTTGCGAGTGGATCACCAGCACCAACAACCGTTTATATATCGGTTGGTTCGGCGTACTAATGATCCCCACCCTGCTAGCCGCTACCGCCTGCTTCGTAATCGCCTTCATCGCCGCACCTCCAGTAGACATCGATGGTATCCGTGAACCAGTAGCAGGTTCCTTGA